>NZ_LMRH01000001.1:0-1699778 GCF_001425965.1 Sanguibacter sp. Leaf3
GAACCCGGAAGCTAAGCCCCTCTGCGCCGATGGTACTGCACGGGAGACTGTGTGGGAGAGTAGGTCGCCGCCGGACAACCATTCAACAAGAGCCCACCCCTTTCGAGGGGTGGGCTCTTGTCGTACCCGGATATTTTTCGTCGCTCGTCGCTCGTCGCTCGTCGCTCGTCGCTCGTCGCTCGTCGCTCGTCGCTCGTCGCTCGCGACCTGGCCCCGGAGTCTGCGTCCGAGAGTGACGAAGAGAACGCCAGATAGGCCCCTGAGTGATGAAGGGAACGCCCTGGAGCGGCATGTCGGTGTGCGTGCGGGTCTACGGTCGTGGGATGACTCTGACCACGCTGACCGTCTTCGCACGTGACGGTTTTGAGCTTCGCGCGCAGCGGGGCGGCCCCAAGGGTGCCCCTACTCTTGTCCTCCTGCAGGGCCAGGCAAACTCCCACAGGTGGTGGACTGGTCTGCGTGAGCGCTTCGAGGACAGCCTGAGCACACTGACGATCGACTACCGCGGGACTGGCGGCAGCCGTGGGCCTGTCGAAGAGTGGACGACCGACACCTTTGCCGACGACGTCGCAGACGTCCTGGGATACCTCAACATCTCCAGCGCGGCTGTCTACGGGACGTCCATGGGCGGACGCATCGCGCAGAAGCTGGCGATCAGCAGGCCCGGCCTCGTGTCAGCGCTCATCCTCGCCTGCACGTCCCCCGGCGGAGAGCTGGCTGTCGAGCGCAGCACCGAGACCCGTCTCTCGATCGCCCGCGCGGAACCGGGCGAGGGGCGCCGGGTCCTCCACGACCTCTTCTACACACCGCAGTGGCCTGGGACCCCCGAGCGGAGCCACCTTCTCGGGGATCCCACGATGAGTCGCGCGGAGGCCCGAGCCCACCTCAGGGTGAGCGGACGTCACGACGCCTCGGCTGAGCTCGGTCAGATCACCGCACCGACGCTAGTGCTGCACGGCGACGACGACCTCATGACCCCCGTCGTGAATGCAGAGCGGCTCGCCGAACACATCCCCGGCGCTGACCTCACGACCTACCCCGGATACAGGCACGGATTCTTCGAGGAGCTGGCGGACCAGGTGACCGCCGAGGTCCGCAACCACCTCGTGGTCCACGGGGTCCTCCCGGAGCCCGCGCTCGTTTGACGGGACGGCGCTCGTCTGACGAGCCTGTGCCCACCTGACGGGACCGCGCTCATCCGACGAGCCTGCGGCGACCTGACTGGATCACGCTCGTCCGTGGGCGCCGCGTTCGTCCGTCGACGCCACGCTGGTCTGACGAGACCGCGGCCCTGAGGCCACTGTGGCGCAGCCTGTCTCAGGTCGATAGCTCTCGCGCACAGCTGATGCAGAGAGCAGCCGCCGGCCTCGCCTCGAGGCGCCCATCGGTGATGTCACGGCCGCACCGGGTGCACGTCCCATAGGTGCCCTGTCGTACCCGGGCGAGCGCGAGGTCGACCTCGTCGATCTGCGACAGGACCGACCGCCGCATGCCCGTGGCGTGCGACCACTGCGCTGACGTGGTCGCGCCTTCGGGGTCGTGCTCGTCGTCGTCCGTGCCGTCGGTCTTGGCCGAGCGGGCGGAGTCGAGGTCCGAGTCGACACGCTCGAGCTCGAGGACGAGCTCGGCTCGACGCGCCGTCAGGAGCTCCTTCGCTGTGGTGTGGTCCATCGCCCCCACCTTGCCGCGCCCTGAGGCGCGCCGCATCCCGCACCGCACCGCACCGAGCCGAGCCGAGGTGCACCTCGCCCCGCCCACCCGGCCGAGGTGCGCCCGTCCGGGACGCCGGTCTGCTCCTAGTCTCGGTCGCAGCTCGGGCGTCGCGAGGACTGCGTCAACGCTCGGCGGGCGTCTCGACCCCGTCGGCGATCACGGTGACCTCGTCCTGGTCGACGACCACGAACCCGCCGGTCACCGTGCAGCTCACGGAGTCGCCCGAGGGCGTGTGGATAGTCACGGTGCCATTCCTGAGCTCGGTCGCGAGCGGCTGCCGGCGAGGGAGGATGCCGAGGGACCCGGTCGCAGCCGGGACCGTCACCGCCGTCGCTGCGCCGGACCAGAGCTCGCCCTCAGGGGTGACGACGGTGACCTGCAGGAGGGACGTACCTGCGGCTTCGGTGCTCATGATCGAGCCTGCGGGGTCTGGGCGGCGGCCGTCGGTGGGTGCGCGGGTAGGGAGAGCGGTGCGTGCATGGTCGTTCCTCTCGTGGAGCGGTGCCCCCGCTCTGAGCCGTCGTCGGGCGCGGCTCCGGTCCGCTCCGCGCCCTGAAGGGTGCGGAGCGGCCTGGTGGTGGGGGTCGTCCCCACCATGCCAAGCCAGACCTGGGACCGCGTGAGCCCTTCGGCTCGGTCCCTGCACGTCAGCGGGTGTAGAGGGCCTCGCCAGTCCGCGGTCCGACCGTCACCCGGACCTGGGCCCGGATGTGTGCGAGCACGTCCTCGGTGCTCCGTCCCTCGGAGAGCGTCGCTGTCACGGAGATGTGGAGGATCGCGGAGACGACGTGAGTCGGAGTGGCGGCATCCCCGGTCGAGATCCCACGCCCTCCCTTGACAGATTTTCTGAGTGCGCTCAGTATTGAGTGAACTCGGATCAGTCGACGACCAGAAGAGCCCAGGAGGGCGACGTGGGAGAGCAGCGGACAGCACAGAGATGGGTAGACGTCCCGACGTCAACAGTCTCGGCAGCCGGTGCTGACGTCGTCTACCGTGAGCTCGGACCACGGACCGGCGTCCCCCTCGTCGCGCTGACGCACCTCGGTGCGAACCTCGACGACTGGGACCCGCGCATCGTGGACGGGCTCGCCGAGGAGCGGCACGTCGTCGCCGTCGGCTACCGCGGCGTCGGCGCGTCGACGGGGCGAGGTGCAGGGCAGCATCGAGGCGATGGCTGCCGACGTCGTCGCCGTCGTGGAGGCCCTCGGCTGCGAGCGCGTCGACCTCTTCGGGCAGTCGATGGGTGGGATGGTCGCCCAGGCCGTGGCCGTCCGGGCGCCCCCTCGACGGACGTGCACATCCTCCCCGACGCCGGCCACGGCGCCGTCGCGCAGCACGGACGGCAGGTGGTCGCCATGATGCTCGACTACCTCCGTCGCCCCTCCACCACGCACCACGACCAGGAGAAGACATCATGAGAGCGTTCGTCGTCACGTCGTACAAGGGCCCGCTGCACGAGGCGGACGTCCCCGAGCCCACCGTCGGGGACCAGGACGTCCTCGTCCAGGTCCGGGCGGCCGGGCTGAACCAGCTCGACGAGAAGATCCGGGAGGGTGAGTTCAAGCAGATCCTCCCGTACAAGTTCCCACTCATCCTGGGGCACGACGTCGCGGGGACCGTCGTCCGTGTCGGCTCCGAGGTCCGGGGCTTCGCGGTGGGCGACGAGGTCTACGCCCGCCCCGGCAAGGACCAGATCGGCACCTTTGCCGAGCGTGTCGCCGTCGCCGAGCAGGACCTCGCACTCGCGCCGACCTCGATCTCCGTCGAGGAGGCCGGGTCGCTGCCGCTCGTCGCGCTCACCGCCTGGCAGGCGCTCGTGGTCAAGGGCACGGTCCGGCCTGGTCAGAAGGTGCTGATCCACGCCGGCGCCGGTGGCGTCGGCTCGATCGCGATCCAGCTGGCCAAGCACCTCGGCGCGACGGTCGCGACCACGGCCAGCGCCTCGAACGCGGACTTCGTGCGGGAGCTCGGCGCCGACGTCGTCATCGACTACCGCTCGCAGGACTTCGAGGCCCAGCTGAGCGGATACGACCTGGTGCTCGACAGCCTCGGCGGCGAGAACCTCGAGAAGTCGCTGCGCGTCCTCCGGCCCGGTGGGAAGGCCATCGGCATCTCCGGTCCTCCCGACCCGGCCTTCGCGCGCGAGGCAGGGCTCAACCCCGTGCTGCGCCTGGCGATCACGGCCCTCAGCCGGAAGGTCCGCAAGCAGGCCAAGAAGCTCGGCGTCACCTACGAGTTCCTCTTCATGGGCCCGAGCGGCGAGCAGCTCCGCCAGATCGCCGCCCTCGTCGACTCAGGTGTCCTGCGCCCCGTGGTCGGCAAGGTCTCGACCTTCGACGAGACCCCGCAGGCGCTCGCCGCGCTGGCGAAGGGCGGCATCCGGGGCAAGGCTGTCGTCACGGTCCCGTCGCACCCCGCAGGAGACCACTCATGAGCTCTCACGACGAACCCGTCATCACCTCCTACGCGCAGGCCCCGGCCCGGACCGTCACCGCGGGCGGCGTCACCTACGCCTACCGCGAGCTCGGGCCGAAGGGCGGCATCCCCGTCGTGTTCTTCGTCCACCTCGCCGCGACGCTCGACAACTGGGACCCGCGCATCGTGGACCCGATCGCGCAGGGCCGCCACGTCATCACCTTCGACCAACGTGGGGTCGGGGCATCCACGGGGAGCGTCCCGAAGACCATCGAGGAGGCGGCGGACGACGCCTACACCTTCATCAAGGCCCTCGGTCACGAGACGATCGACATCTTCTCGTTCTCGATGGGCGGGATGATCGCGCAGGACCTCGTGGTCAAGCACCCCGAGCTCGTGCGCAGGCTCGTGCTCACCGGGACCGGTCCCCGGGGCGGCAAGGACATGGACAAGGTCGTGCGCACCACCTACTACGACGTCCTGCGCGCCACGCTGACCCGCTCCGATCCCAAGGAGTTCCTCTTCTTCAACAGGGACGCGACAGGCAAGCGTGCTGCGAGGGCCTTCGTGCAGCGGCTCGGCGAGCGCACGGTCGACCGGGACGCGAAGATCTCGACCAGGGCGTTCCAGACGCAGCTCAGCGCCATCAAGAAGTTCGGCCGATCGGCCCCGTCGGACCTGTCGGTCATCACCCAGCCGACGCTCATCGCCAACGGTGACAACGACCGCATGGTCCCCTCGGTGCTCTCCGAGGACCTGCACCGCCGGATCGCTGGCTCCGAGCTGATCATCTACCCGGGCTCCGGCCACGGCGGCATCTTCCAGCACCACGAAGAGTTCGCCCCCGTCGCGGTGAGGTTCCTCGCGCCCTGAGTGCGACGAGCGTGCACGAGGCCCGATCTGTCCTGCGGCAGACCGGGCCTCGTGCTGTGCTCTCGACCGGCCGCGCCTCGTGCTGCGCTCTCCTCGGCGAGCCGCGCGCAGCGCTCTTCCGGGGGTGCCCGATGCCGCCATGAGGGCGAGCAGCGTCGACACCTCCTGCCGGCGGCACCGTCTGGGCACGACGATGCCGCCGGCAGGAGATGTCGTCTCCGTGCCGACGGCATCCTCGAGCGGTCAGGCCTCGGCGTGCTCGGTGCCTGTGGTGGTCTTCGCCAGCTCCGGGTAGAGCGCCTCGAGCGGGGCGCTCAGGGCGGCCTTGAGCTGGACGGAGGTCTGGTCGGCGAGGACCTCGTACTCGTCGGCCTCGACGGCGTCGAGGACCTGGCGGACGAGGTCGGCCGGGTCGAGCTTGGGGTCGGTCGAGTGCGCGGCCATCGCGGTGTCGACGTAGCCGACGTGCACCCCGACGACGTGGACACCCTGCGGGGCGAGCTCGATCCGCAGCGAGTTGCTGGCCGACCACAGGGCAGCCTTGGTCGCGCTGTAGATCCCCGAGACCGCGTACCAGGCGAGAGCCGAGTGGATGTCGACGATCACGGAGGACCCGTTCGCGACGAGGACGGGCGCGAAGGCCCGGGCGAGGAAGAGCGGGCCGAGGAAGTTGGTCTCGACGTTCGACCGGATCTCCTCGTCGGTGTGGCTGAGGATCCCGGGGGAGGACACCGACGCGCCGGCGTTGTTGATCAGCACCGTGACGTCGGGTGCTGCCGCGACGGCTGCCGCGATGGATGCTCCGTCAGTCACGTCGAGGGTGAGTGGGACGACGCGCTCGTCGTCCCACTCGCGGGGGTTCCGGGCGCTCGCGTAGACCTTGCTGGCGCCGCGGGCGAGAGCGTCGTGGACGAAGTGCGTCCCGATGCCTCCGTTCGCTCCGGTGACGAGGACGACTGCTCCGTGGAGTGCAGGCATGGTGAGCTCTCTTTCGGGTGACCCCGGCGCTGGTCGGCGCTGCGGGGTGGGGGTGTCGGGAGGGGTGTGCGGCCGAGCGAGGATCTTCGAGGTGTCGTGGGAAGATGGCGATCGCTTCCGAGCAGAACCGGTAGCGACTATGCTCATAACTGAGCGCGATCATCATCTATTCCCGGAGGACGGCAGCCATGTCACCCGACCCTCAGCAGCCCGGTCGGCGCGAGCGCAACAAGCAGGAGAAGCTGCGGCGCATCACGGACGCCGCGAGCCGGCTCTTCGCCGAGCGCGGGGTCGACGAGGTCACCACGCAGGAGATTGCCGACGCCGCCGACATCGGCACCGGGACCCTGTTCCTCTACGCGAAGAACAAGGGCGAGCTGCTGCTCCTGGTCCAGAACTCGACCTACACCGACGCGCTGGTCCGCGGCACCGAGGCGGCCGCCGGGCTCGACGACCCCCTCGAGGCTGTCATGGCGATCGTCCGGCCTGTCGTGGAGTGCAACCGCAAGCAGGTCGACAACGGGCGCACCTACCTGCGCGAGATGGTCTTCGGCGACCCTGACGAGCCGCACCACCGGGAGGCGCTCGAGCTCAACGCCCGCACAGAGGCCGCGATCGCCGACGTGCTGGGCCGCGAGGGCAGGACGACGACAGACGACGCCCGTGCCCGGGCCGCCGTCGTCTCAGGGATCATGTTCTTGGCGATGGCCCCCACCATCACCGCGGACCGCTCCGTCGAGGAGATCCTCGACGGGGTCGCGCAGCACGTACGCCTGCTGCTGCCCTGAGGGGCGTGGCCTAGCCCTACTCGGAGGCTGCGGCCAGACGCGCGGCAAGGGTGTCGCGGGCCTGCTGGGCGACGGGGCGCACGGACTTGTCCGGGTCGCTGAAGCGTCGCGCGATGACGGCCTGGTGCTCCGCGGAGCCCTGGGCGGCGAGCGCACGCAGCGCTGCGGCGCGCACGCGTGCGTTCTGGTCGGTCGTCAGGCGGACCAGCTCAGGGACCGCCGGGAGGTCACGCAGCAGCACGACCCGCGCGCACATCTCGCGCACGCGCCACGCCTGGTCTCCCAGACCGGTGATGACGGCCGGGGCTGCCGAGTCGTCCCAGACGTGCAGGAGCGCGCGAGCGCCCCAGAGCGCAGGCCAGTACAGCGTGGGTGCACCGTCGAGGATGCCGAGCCCGTGGCGTCCTCCCGCGTAGAGCAGGAAGTCTTTGCCCGCGTTCTCCCCACGCAGGAGCGTCACGGCGTTGAGGGCGACGTTCTGCTCGCCGTAGTGCTCGACGGCGGCAGCGATGCGCTCGCCGGTCGGCAGGTCGAGGGGGATGGCAGGGTTCGGGCTGAATTTGTTGTCCATGGCACCGACCACTCTAGCGGGCGCCGGTCTGGGGCCGTCGGGGCTCAGCGCCCGAGCAGGTCGTCGAGCCCCGGGAGCCCGAAGCCCGAGCCCAGGTCCTTGATCTGCTCGCCGAAGCCCGAGACCGCCTCACCTGCACCGTTCGTCAGCTCGTCGACACCGCCCGCGACGTCGAACCCACCGAGCCCTTCGAGGCCGTTGGCGATCCCGTCGAGGTCGACCGCGCTGCCGAGGGCGTCGAAGTCGATGCCGGCCCCGACGGCCTGCTCGAGCAGCGGCCCGGCCACCGAGCTGAGGACCGCGCCCCCGGCCACGGCGGTGAGAAGCCCGCCGGCCGCGAGCCCGGCAGCCCCAGCCGCGGCACCACCGACCAGGGCGCCCTTGCCGAAGCCGCTCTGTGACCCACCCGACGACCCGCTCGCGGGACCGCTGCCGCGCCCACCGGCGCGGGCCAGCAGGCCCTTGAGCGTCCCGGGCTGGCGGGCCTCGGTGCGTGCGGCAGCCCGGGCGAGGTCGTCGGTCCCGGCAGACCGCGGCTGCTCGCCGGCCGGGAGCTCGGCCTGCATCCGCGCCTCGATCTGCGACCGCTGCGCAGGTGTCAGACGTTCGAAGGCCTCGCGGTGCACCTGCTCGACCTGGTGCGGGTCGGCCGTCTGGAGCAGGTAGTCGTACCTCGCGACGGCGGCCTTGTCGGCGTCGCTGACGTGGGTCGTGGCCCGCCCTGCGCCTGCGGGCGTCGACGGGCGCCCCGGGCTGGAGGCCGTGCGACGCTGACCAGCGGGAGCACCTGCAGCCGGCCGGGACCCAGGCTCGGAGCCTGTGCGCGGCTGGCCGTCGCGCCCGGACGACGAGTCGCCGGTCAGTGCGTCGGCCGCGGTCCGGACGAGGTCCTGCCAGCCGGCCTTACCTGCGCCAGGAGCCGCGCCGGACCCGCGCGAGGCGGACCCCTGCTGGGCGGCGAGGCCCTTCTGGGCCAGACGGGTCAGCTTGGAGAACATGCTCATGACGGTCCTTCCGGAGAGGTGGAGACCGACGGCTGCGCCGTCGACCGGGCGCTGCGGGCCTCGCGGACCCGCCGCCAGACGAGGACGCCGACGGCTAGCGCCAGCGCTGCGTAGACGACGAGGTCTACGTACCCGAGGTACTTCTCGAGGCGTTCGTGCTCGGAGCCGAGAGCGGCGCCGACGCCGATGAGCATCCCGTTCCACAGCCCGCTGCCGAGCATGGTGAGGATGCTGAAGGTCACGAGGTTCATGTGGGCGGCGCCCGCGGGGATGGAGATGACCGACCTGACGCCCGGGATCATGCGCCCGAAGAACACCGACGGTCGGCCGTGGCGCTCGAACCATGTGACACCGCGGTCGAGGTCGTCGCGGGTGATGAGGCGGGTCGCGGCCACGAGCCGCACGGCGCGCTCCATGCCGAGGGCGCGGCCGACGCCGTAGTAGACGAGCCCTCCGAGCCACGCACCGATCGTGCTGTAGACGATGAGCCCGACGAGGCTCAACGACCCCGACTGCGTGAGGTACCCGGCGAAGGGGAGGATCGCCTCGCTCGGGATCGGTGGGACGACCACCTCGACGAGCACGAGGAGACCGATGCCGATGTCCCCGACGGACAGCAAGAGGTCTGCGGCCCACCCTGTGAGGCCTGTGAAGCCGTGGTCTGACGCTGCGGCGGTGATCATCGATGGTTCTCCTGCAGATCGGCCCGTGCCGCCGGTGAGGGGGCAGGGGGTCGAGGTGGGGGAGCGCGTCCAGGGACGGTCTCGGGCGGTCGGGCGACCCGTACCTGCACCATGATGACGGGACTTGCTGAACCTCGCCTGAAGATGCGGGCCGCGGGCCGCGGGCCGCGGGCTGCGGGCTGGAGGGTCGAGCTCTTGAGGTGGGAGGGCGGCGACGCCCCGGAGCTGCCTGCTGGCAGCCTGTGTACCGCGCCTGCTGTACACAGACCACCACCCACGGACGATGACGGCCCGGGGCCCACCTGGCACAGTGGAGCCCGACCGGACAGACGACCGCCAGCCCACGACCCGAGAGGTGCCCGCATGCCTCAGCCCGGATCGCCGGTCCGTCGGAGCCGCCCGACTGCGTCGACCTGGTGCGTGACGGCCGCGGCGCTCGCGGCGATGCTCACCACGGCGATCGTCCGGACCGGCAGTCCCACCATGCCTGGCTCAGCGCTCGTGGTGCTCGTCCTGCTGTCGACGGCTGTGCTGTCCCTCCGGACGCTGCGTCCGGTGCTCGTGCTGGGCTGCGTCGTGGCGATCGAGGTCTGCATCCTCGTGTTCCTCGCAGTACCTGACGGGATCGCCGAACGCACCGAGGGGATGGGGGCCTTCCAGCCGGTCCCTCTCGGGACGATGCTCGCCGCGTACACCGTCGCCGCCAGGTCGCCGCGCCGCCTGGGGTGGGGCGCCGGTGTCGCAGCAGGCGGCGTCCTCATGGTCGCCGGCCTGCTCGCCCACGGGAGCGTCACCGCGCTGACGGACCTCGTCGTCTTCTACCTCGTCGTGACCGCGGCGGCACTCGGCGCGTGGCGGGCCGGTCGTCGTGATGCGCGGGAGCGTGAGCTGCGGCGTCGCGAGCGCGAGACCGGGGAGGCCGTCATGGAAGAGCGCCTCCGGATCGCCCGCGAGCTGCACGACGTGCTCGCCCACAACCTCACGCTCGTCAACGCGCAGGCGGGTGTCGCCGAGTACCTCCTCGAGACCCAGCCGCAGGCGGCGGCCCACGCCCTGCGCGACATCACCCGGCACACGAGCCGCGCGATCGACGAGCTCCGCGCGACGATCGGTCTGCTCCGGTACGACGCTGCGAGCCCCGCACGGGACCCTGACGACGCGACGGGACCCGGTGGTCCGATGCGTCCGGTCCCCGGGATCGACGCCCTCGACGAGCTCGTCGAGTCCCACAGGTCGACGGGCACACCAGTCACCGTCCAGGAGTCCGGGCGCCGCGGGACGCTCGGGCAGCACGCCGACCTGGCGGCCTACAGGATCGTCCAGGAAGCCCTGACCAACGCGGCGAAGCACGCACCCGGCATGCCCGTCGAGGTGTCCCTCGCGTGGAGCGAGGCAGGTGTGCGGTTGCGCGTGGTCAACGCAGCGCTCGCGGCCGGCGAGCGGCGGACCGCCGCCCCGGGGACCGGGCACGGGCTCATCGGCATGCGCGAGCGGGCCCTCGCGGCTGGGGGCGGTCTGCGGGTCGGGGAGATCGCGGACGACAGGTTCGAGGTCGTCGCCACCCTCCCGGCGGGGAGGTCGGAGGACGCGACCGACCACACGACCGCCAGCGAGGACCCCGGGAGCGTCGCACCGTCCTCAGGGACCGACGTCACCGGCACGACCTCTGTCACGCCCGAGCCTGCCGACGAAGGAGACCGTCCATGACCATCCGGGTGCTGCTCGCCGACGACCAGGCGCTCCTGCGCGGGACCTTCCGGCTGCTGCTCGACTCCGTGCCGGGCATCGAGGTGGTCGGCGAGGCCTCCGACGGGGCCGAGGCCGTCGTGCTCGCCCGCTCGGCCCAGGCCGACGTGGTCGTCATGGACATCCGCATGCCCGGGACCGACGGCATCGAGGCGACCCGGCGCATCTGCGCCGACGACGCCCTCGCCGGGGTCAAGGTGCTCATCCTCACGACCTTCGAGACCGACGAGCTCGTCGTCTCCGCCCTGCGCGCCGGGGCCAGCGGGTTCCTCGGCAAGGGGGTCGAGCCGGCAGCGCTGATCGACGCGATCCGGACTGTCGCCGAGGGGGAGCAGCTGCTCTCCCCGGCGGCGACGCGAGCGCTCATCGAGCGCGTCGTGCAGGAGCCCGACCCTGAACCCGCCGTGACGGTCCACGGCATGGCAGACCTGACCGAGCGCGAGCGTCAGATCACGTCCCTCGTGGCGGGCGGGCTGTCGAACGCGGAGATCGGGCAGCACCTGTTCATCAGCCCCGCGACGGTCAAGACCCACGTCAACCGGGCCATGATGAAGACGTCCGCCCGTGACCGTGCTCAGCTGGTGGTCTTCGCCTTCGACGCCGGTCTGCCGCGCCTGCGACTCTGAACCAGGGCCCGGGCGGCTCGCTCAGACCGAGGCGAGGGTGACCAGCTCGGACTGGCTGTACGACGTGGAGCTCGGCTGACCGTCCGCGTCCTGCCCGACCACCACGGCGGCCTCGGCAGGGACGTCCCGCGGGGTCGAGCCGTCCGTGAGCCGGCCACGGGAGAGCTCGCGCTCGTCCCAGCCGGAGTGCAGGACCGCCCGGGCGACGACGGTCAGCGGCTCGGCGGCCACCCGGACGCGGACCGACGAGATCGACCGAGAGGCACGCAGACCGGGCGAGGTCGAGACGAGCGCCGTGGGCTCCGCGCGGGAGAAGGCGTCGATCCGCTGCCCGGTCGTGAGGGAGGGGTCGGAGACGACGACGGTCATGCCCGACTGCCAGCAGGCGTAGGTGAGGGCCGTGAGCGCTGGGCCGGCCGGCATGTCGATCGCGACGCGGTCACCCGGGCGCACGCCGGAACGGTCGAGGTACGAGGCGAGGAGCCGCGCCCTGTGGACCAGCAACGTCCAGCTGACGGGCAGAGGCACGCGACGCTGGTCGCGTCGTGCGGGGTGTGCGGTCACGGGGGGCTCCTCAGAGCTGGGCGGGCTGTCTGTCCTGGTTCCCAGCCTGCCGTCCGCGCCGTCGTGTGTCGTCAGCCGGACGGACGGTCTTGGGGTGGACCGACTAGTCCCTCCGGTGTAGGCGCCGGTCGACCCGACCAGTCTCCTGGCCGGGCACCTCGGTGTGCTCTACCCGTCGTGACGACACGTCCCGCCCCACGCAGACGGCGCCCACCCCCGGGGCGGGGGCGGACGCCGTCAGCGAAGGGGGAGGCTGGGCGTCAGAGGTCGACCTTGCCCGTGTCGCCCTCGATCGGCTCGCCGGTCACCTTCGCCTTGACGAAGGCGATCGCCGTCGCGACGCGGCTGCCCGGGGTGTCCCAGTACTCGCCGCCGTCGGCCGAGAACTTCAGGACGGTGACCGACGGGTCGTCCTTGCCGTCCGGGAACCACGCCTCGACCACCGGGCTCCAGTACCTGTCGACGCGCTCCTGCGAGTCGACCACCTGGGCGGTCCCGGTGAGGGACACCCAGCTGTCGTTCGAGCTGAGCGCGACACCGGCGCGCGGGTCTGCGGCGAGCTGCTGGACGGCCGACGACTGCTTGGACACGAGGAACCAGAGGTCGCCGCCGTCCTCGACCTCCTGGATCGTGAAGGGCCGGGCGACGGGCTTGCCGCCGTCGATCGTCGTGAACATGCCGAAGCGGAAGTCTTCGAGCAGCGAGGTGATCTTCTGGGCGTCTGGGGTCTCGGTCATGGGGTCTCCTCGTCGAGAGCGGGCCGCCGGGCGGCGTGTCCTGCCGACGCTACGACCGGACGGGGCCGTCGGCATCTGGGGCGTGCGCGGCTCACCCCCGGTACGGCAGGACGGGCTTGCCCGGGACGTCGACGCGGGTGTGGAACACGGCACCCGCCTCGGGCTCCGGGTCGTCGAGGTTCTCCTTCGACGTGGTGATGTAGAGGTCGCAGAGGTCCTCCCCGCCGAGGGTCAGGGCGGTCACGAGGCGCACGGGGACCTCGATCTCCTCGAGGACCTCACCACGCGGCGAGTAGCAGCGGACGCGTCCGGCGCCGTTGAGCGCGACCCAGACGTTCCCGACCGAGTCGACGGTCAGGCCGTCGGGGTGGGTCCCGTCGGAGCTGACGAAGACCCGGCGGTTCGTGAGCTCGCCGTCGACGACGTCGAAGACGTCGGTCGTGCCTGTCGCGGTGTCGTTGTAGTACGCGAGGTCGCCCTCGGGGGAGAAGTCGAGCCCGTTCGAGACCGTCACCTGTGCGAGCGTCACCGACACGTCGCCCTCTGGCGTGATCTTGTACAGACCCGCGCCGCCAGGCTTCTGGTCGTAGGCCATGCCACCGGCGTAGAGGTTGCCGTGCGGGTCGCAGCCGCCCTCGTTCATGCGGACGTTCGGGTCGTCCCAGAGTGGCTCGAGGGGCGTCGGGACGTCGTCCGGGCCGTCGGCGAGGGCGATGCCGCGCTCGACAGCGACGACGTACCCGCCGTTCGAGCGCGGACGGACGAAGGCCGCGACGTCGCCGACGTGGAGGCGGTCGACCGACCCGTCCGACCGGAGGGTCAGCAGGTCCCCGGCGAGCATGTCGACCCACCGCAGCCCTCCCCACGACGGAGACCAGACCGGGCCCTCCCCGTGGTAGGTGATCGGGTCGGTGATCTGCTCTGCACGGCGCACGTGGGGTCCTTCCGTCGGGGACGAGGTGGGGGTCTCATCGTGGCACCGTGACGTCGCGGGCGCTCATCGACCGACCCGACCTCACAGACCGTGGAAGGCTGCCGCGATGGCGCCCTCACGGCCCGGCTGGACCGCGAACCAGCAGAGCGCCATGGCGAGCATGTCGGTCTCGTCGCGGGTGGCGTCGGTGCGGACCGTGAACCTCCGGCTCGTCCGGCGGTGCAGCAGAGCCACCCGGACCCCGTCGCAGCGGACCTCGGTGTTCCAACCCCAGGTGTGGTGGAACTGGTAGCGGCGCCCGTGCAGGTCCAGGTGGCCGTCGTGGTCGCGACGTCGGGTGGCTCTCGTGGCTCCGTTGTGCAGCGCGACGTCCCCGTCGGGCAGACGGACTGTGTGCGTCCCACCGCGGGGCAGGGCAGCGGCAGGTGAGCTGCTCGCTGTGCCCTGGTAGGTGGCGCGGGGCTGACCCGCGGGGTCGCGCAGAGTCACCACCCCGGCGACGTCGACGCTCGCGGACCAACCGAAGGGGGAGGTCAGCTCGATGGCTCGTGGTGCGGCTGGGGACATCACCCGGCGACCCTACGTGATGGGTGCTGGTGGTCGTCGAGGTCTCAGGTCGTCTGACGCGTCGTCTCGAGCGCCGTCGCGCTGGCCCGAGTCCGGGCGTCTGGGCGGACTGGGTGGGGCGGGCCTCAGCCTCGCAGAGCCTGTCCACAGGCACCGGGTGCACAGAGCCGCGGGCCGGGAAAGACTGGTCGGCACAGCCAGACGCACCTCGATCCCGACCCGTGGAGGACCCACCATGGCCGACCAGGACCGCACCGAGCAGCCCGACGCGACCGGCAGCACCGGCAGCACCGGCAGCCCTGTCAGCACCGAGGGCGCCGACCGCCCCGTCGTCCTCTCGGGCGCCTCCGGGCTCATCGGGACCTATCTGCGCCAGACCGACGGTGGCCTGCCCGCCCGCGGCTGGTCGCTGCGCCTGGTCGGCCACTCGCCCGTCGAGCCGCTCGACGGCGAGCCCGACCTCCCGTCCTTCGTGGCCGACGTCGGCGAGGAAGACTCTCGCGACGCCCTCGACGAGGCCTTCGCGGGAGCAGACGCCGTGGTGCACATGGCCGGCATCCCTGGCGAGGACTCGTGGACCTCGATCCGCCGGACCAACATCGACGGCACCTATCGCGTGCTCGAGGCGGCCCGCCGTGCGGGGGTCCGGCGCGTGGTGCTCGCCAGCTCGAACCACGCCGTCGGGTTCTTGCCGACGGGCGAGA
This sequence comes from Sanguibacter sp. Leaf3, assembly GCF_001425965.1. NCBI lineage: Bacteria > Bacillati > Actinomycetota > Actinomycetes > Micrococcales > Sanguibacteraceae > Sanguibacter > Sanguibacter sp. Leaf3. The sequence continues at coordinate 14,904 of NZ_LMRH01000001.1, forward strand.
CCGCGCGGACCGACGTCTCACCCAGGCCCGACACGTACTACGGGGTCTCGAAGGCCGCGATGGAGGCCCTCGGCAGCCTGTACGCGGACAAGTACGGGGTCGAGGTCGTGTCGTTGCGCATCGGCATGTGCAACGACAAGCCCGCGAGCACCTTCGACCTCGGCATCTGGTTGAGCCCGGCGGACACGGTCCGGCTCGTCGACGCCGCGCTGCGCGGACCTGTCGACGGTCCGGTGATCGCGTACGGGGTCTCGGCCAACACCCGGGGCTGGTGGGACCTGTCGAGCGCGCGGGCCCTCGGCTACGACCCGCAGGACGACGCCGAGGTCTACGCCGACGAGGTCGAGCCCTACGACGGCCCTGAAGGGGTCCTCGGGCACGGCTTCGTCGCGCTCGACCCGCACGACGACTGAGGTGGCTGACAGGGGCTGGTCGTGACGGACTCGTTGCGAAAGCGTTAACGATCTCGGTGGCGGGCGAAACAAACGTCACCTACCGTCGTGGGATGGATCACACAACTCAGCAGGCGGAGGGCGGGTCGGCGACGGCGCTGGTCAGGCTCGCCGGCGTCAACAAGCACTTCGGCGACCTCCACGTGCTCCAGGACATCGACCTCTCCGTCGCGCGCGGCGAGGTGGTCGTGGTCATCGGTCCCTCGGGCTCTGGCAAGTCCACGCTCTGCCGGGCGATCAACCGCCTCGAGACGATCGACGACGGTGTCATCGAGCTCGACGGCCACAGGCTCCCCGAGGAGGGCAAGGCTCTCGCGCAGCTGCGCGCCGACGTCGGGATGGTCTTCCAGTCCTTCAACCTCTTCGCGCACAAGACGATCCTCGAGAACGTCACCCTCGGCCCGATCAAGGTCCGCGGGATGAAGAGCAGCGAGGCCAAAGAGCTCGCCATGGGTCTGCTGGAGCGGGTGGGCGTCGAGTCCCAGGCGCACAAGATGCCGGCCCAGCTCTCGGGCGGGCAGCAGCAGCGCGTGGCCATCGCACGCGCGCTCGCCATGCAGCCCAAGGTGATGCTCTTCGACGAGCCCACCTCAGCCCTCGACCCCGAGATGATCAACGAGGTCCTCGACGTCATGGTCGGCCTCGCCAAGGACGGCATGACGATGATCGTCGTCACCCACGAGATGGGCTTCGCCCGCAAGGCCGCGGACAGGGTCGTCTTCATGGCTGACGGGCAGATCGTCGAAGAGGCCGAGCCCGAGGTGTTCTTCACCAACCCTCGCTCTGAGCGTGCCCAGGAGTTCCTGTCGAAGATCCTCACCCACTGACGAGCACGACCTAGCACCAAGCACCGACCCTGCACTGACGACAGCCGTACCGACCACCCCGTCCCGGGTACCCCTGGGACGGGCGGCCGTACGGTCCGGACGCACCGCAGTCCCGGACCGACGTCGCGACCCGCCACGAAGGAGAACCCATGCGCAACCGTCCGACCGCGTTCCTCGCGATCGCCGCTGCCTCTGCCCTGCTGCTCTCAGCCTGCGGCGGAGACGACAGCTCAGAAGACCCGCCCGTCGCCGAGGTCGACGCCGCGGAGTTCCCCGAGGGCAGCACGATGGCCCGCCTCGCCGAGGCCGGCACCATGACCGTCGGGACCAAGTTCGACCAGCCGCTCTTCGGCCTCGTCGGCCCCGACGGGACACCCGTGGGCTTCGACGTCGAGATCGCGAAGATCATCGCCGGCGAGCTCGGCATCGCCCCGGACAAGATCGAGTGGACCGAGACCGTGTCGGCCAACCGCGAGACCTTCATCGAAGAAGACCGCGTCGACATCGTCGTGGCGACCTACACGATCAACGACGACCGCAAGCAGGTCATCGACTTCGCAGGGCCGTACTACCTCGCCGGTCAGTCGCTCATGGTCCGCGCGGACGACGACTCGATCAAGAGCGAGGCCGACCTGTCCGGCAAGATCGTCTGCTCGGCCGAGGGCTCGACCCCTGCCAAGAACATCGAGGAGAACTTCCCCGACGCCGAGCTGCGGACCTTCTCGCAGTACACCGACTGCCTCGACCCGCTCCGCAACGGCCAGGTCGACGTGCTGACGACCGACAACGTGATCCTCGCGGGCTACGTCGCGGAGAGCCCGGACGACTTCAAGCTCGCCGGTGAGCAGTTCACCGAGGAGCCCTACGGGATCGGCCTGAAGAAGGACGACACCGACTTCCGCAACTTCATCAACGACACCCTCGAGGCCGCCTACGAAGACGGCCGCTGGGACGCTGCGTGGGAGGCGACCGCCGGAGAGGTACTCGACACCCCGACGCCCCCGGCCGTCGACCGGTACTGAGCACCACCGGTCGGACCGGAGTCTGACCGTCGACCCTCGGCCCGGGCCGGTCGCCTGACACCTCAGGCGGCCGGCCCGGCTCGCGGGACCACCGCACCACCCGACTGCGGGCGCTGGGCCGACGGCCCACGACCCGCGTGAACCAAGGAGGACGACCGTGCAAGCACTGGTCGACGAGCTGCCGAGGATCTGGCAGGGCTTCCAGCTCACCCTGTTCCTCGCCGTCGTGTCGGGAGCCCTCTCCCTCGTCTTCGGGACGATCCTGGCCGCGTTCCGGGTCGCACCGCTGCGCTCGCTGCGCACCTTCGCGGGGGCCTACGTCGAGATCGCGCGGAACACCCCGCTGACTCTCGTGTTCATCTTCTTCGTGTTCGTGCTGCCGAGCCTCGGGTTCATCCTGCCGCTCGGCCGGGTGCCGGCGATCATCGCGCTCACCGCCTACACCTCGGCCTTCGTGTGCGAGGCCGTGCGCTCGGGCATCAACTCGGTCGCCGTCGGGCAGGCCGAGGCCGCTCGCGCGATCGGCCTCGGGACGGTCCAGACGCTCCGCCTCGTGGTCCTGCCGCAGGCGCTGCGCACCGTGGTGCCGCCGCTCATCAACGTGCTCATAGCGCTGACCAAGAACACCTCGGTGGCCGCGGGCTTCGCCGTGGTCGAGCTGACCTCGACGAGCCGTGCGCTCGCCCGCGACAACCCCGCCGACGTGGTCATGCTGCTCACGGGGATCGCGGTCTGCTACCTCATCATCACGATCCCTGCTGGGATCGCGGCCAACGCCATCGAGCGAAAGGTGGTGTTCAGCCGATGAGCGGCAACGTCCTCTACGACGCACCCGGACCCAAGACCCGTCGCCTCGAGCGGATCGGCTCGATCGTCTTCGCGGTGATCCTGCTCGGTCTGCTCGCCTGGATGGTCAAGGGCATGGCCGACCGCGGCATCTTCGACGACCGCTGGGCCGTCCTCACCGACCCGCCGAAGGGCCAGGACGCCGAAGACGTCTGGAAGTCGCTCGTCGTCACAGGTCTCGGTGCGACGCTCAAGGCGGCCGTCGTCGCGGCCCCGCTCGCGCTGGTCCTCGCTTTCGTCCTGGCGATCTTGCGGACCTCCGGGATCCGGGTGGTGCGCGGCGTGGCGATCTCCGTCATCGAGGTCCTGCGCGGACTGCCCGTGCTCCTCATGATGCTGTTCGCGCTGCTGGCCTTCGGTCTATCGTCCTTCCAGGCCGTGGTCATCGGCCTCACGCTCTACAACGCGGCCATCGTCGCCGAGATCCTCCGCGCCGGCCTCGCCGCGCTGCCCAAGGGCCAGGCCGAGGCGGGGACGGCCATCGGGCTCACCCGTGGGCAGACCCTGCGGCTCGTCCAGCTGCCGCAGGTGGTCCGGCTCATGCTGCCGAGCCTCATCAGCCAGTTCGTGGTGCTGCTCAAGGACAGCTCGCTCGGCTTCATCGTCGGGTACCCCGAGCTGCTCAACGCGATGAAGACGAACTACAACTTCTTCGGGAGCGACTCACGCCTGCCGCTGTTCCTCGTGGTGGCGGTCGTCTACCTCACGGTGAACATCACGCTGTCCCGGCTGGCCGTGTACATCGAGAAGCGGTTGTCCTCGCGCGGGCAGAAGCCTGTCGCGACAGGTCTGGCCACGCCGAACCTGGGCAAGACCAAGGTCTGACCGAGCAGCGGGTGCCGCACCGGGTGCGACGTGCCCGCAGCGGGTGTCGCACCCGGTGCGATGTCCTCGCAGCGGGTGTCGCACCCGGTGCGGCGTCCTCGAAGCGGTCTGCGCATGCGGGTGCCCCGCCTGCGGTCGGCCACCACGGCCGGGTTCGTCACGACGGTGACGGGCCCGGCCTCGTGGTGTCGTGGGTCGCCGGCGCGGCGTCCGTGGGGCTGACTGCCGAGGCTCCTCCCGCCTCGTGGGCCGCAGCGTCCTCAGGCTCGCGCCGCGCTGAGCCTCGCGACGGCGCGCGTGATCTCGTCGCCCATCGACGCCCCGCCGTGCCCGTCGGACCTCACGACCACGAGCTCGCTCCCGGGCCAGGCCTTGTGCAGGTCGTAGGCGGTCGCGAGCGGCGAGCTGACGTCGAGGGCACCGTGGATCAGCGTGCCGGGCAGGTGCGCGATGCGGTCCATGGCCCCGAGGATGCCTGCTGGCCCTGCGAAGCCCGATGCCGACCAGTAGTGGACCACCAGCGTCGCGAAGAGCAGCCTGAAGTCGGCGTCCTCGTAGCGCGGCGACGTGCCTCCGCCGCTCGCGAGCGACACGTGGACGTCTTCCCAGGTGCACCACGCTCGTGCCGCCGCCGCACGGACCGCAGGGTCGGGGTCGGCGAGGCTCTCGCTGTACGCGTCGACGACCCGCTGGCCGTCGCGCTTGCCGGAGGCTGCGGCGAAGTCCTCCCACTCGGCCGGGAACACCGCGCGCATCGACTCGGTGATCCATCCGACCTCGGCGGCCGTGGTCGTCGTGACGGCCGCGAGAACGAGCCCTGTCACCCGGTCCGGGTGGGCCTGCGCGTACGCGAGCCCGAGGGTCGTGCCCCACGAGACGCCGACGACCATCCACGCCTCGATGCCCAGGTGCTCGCGGAGGGCCTCGATGTCGGCGATCAGGTGCGCCGTGGTGTTCAGCGCGAGGTCGGCCTCGGGGTCGGTCGCGAGCGGGCGGCTGCGGCCGCACCCGCGCTGGTCGAGGGCCACGACCCTGTGGGTGCTCGCGTCGAAGTGCTGCCGGTGCCCGGCCGTGAAGCCCGAGCCGGGGCCACCGTGCAAGAACAGCGCGGGGATCCCGTCGGTCGCGCCCCACGACTCCCAGTAGACGGACTGCCCGTCGTCGGTCTCGAGGGTGCCGGAGGTCAGGTTCTCGCTCATGCCGCAGGCCTCACCAGTCGTGCTCCCTCGGTCCGGAGCACCTGCCAGGGCGTGCAGCACGGCACACCGACCGCAGCGCAGGCCTCGGGGATCTTGATCCGTCTCCTCGAGTCCGGCGACGGGGTCTCGTGCGTCACGACCGTGTACCCGAGGTCGCAGGCCTGGGCGACCAGCGTGTAGTCGGCGGACGCGAGGAACTCTCGTTCGGCGCTCGCGGTGTACCGGTCGTGCCGGTTGGCCCAGCGGGCCAGCTCTGTCAGTGGGCCGGCGACAGTCGACCGAGGACTCAGGTAGAGGTCGCGGCCTGCGGACCTGGACCACTCGGACAGCTCGTCACCGCGACCTTCCACCTCGTCTCGGACGGCTGTCACGCTGAAGACCCGCCCAGCGTGCCTGGCCTCCACGAGCCACTCCCAGAATCCGGGCGCGAAGTCGAGGCCGTAGTAGCGGTCCTTCGCCTCGATGAGGATGTTCGAGTCGACGATGTACATCAGTGCGCCTCGAGATGGGCGGCAAAGCCGTCGAAGGCTCTGGTCGTCCGCGTGCTGAGCAACCTGTAGGCGTCTCGGTACAGGGTCCCGCCCTCACGTGCGTCGGCGATGACTGCGCGTGCGAACCGGCGACCGACCCTGTAGGGCCAGACGTAGTACGGGTTGCCGCCCGAGCTCTTGTCCTCGTCCAGACGCCGGACCGCGATCGCCCGGAGCCGGGCCTCCTCGGCGAGATAGATCCCGCGGAACCTGTCCCACGTGAGCCGGCCCTCGTCGTAGAGCCGTCGCAGGACCACGAGAGTCGAGACGTGGAAGCGACGTCCCAGCGCCTCGAGCGTCGGCTCCGGGTTCGAGAGGTCGACCCGTGCCGGGATCATGGCTGCCGGGACGAGCACGCGACCGGCGACGGCGTTGCACCAGCGCTCGACCTCGGCGAGATCGTGGTCGTGGTCCGGTGAGCCTGCTGACGAGGACACTCCTGGAATCCCGAGGGCCACGTGCGCCACCTCGTGGAAGAGCGTGAAGGCCTGGGCGTTCTTGGTGTCAGAGCCGTTGACGAAGACCAGCGGCGCGAGGGAGTCCACGAGGGTGAAGCCCTGGAACTCGTCAGAGTCGAGCCTGCGGTGCGTGTTGTTCCCGACCAGGCTGTTGACCATGACCATGATCCCGCTGGACTCGACGGCCTCGACCATGTGCCGCATGGCGTCCTGCTGCGTGGCGGACGGCGCTCCGGCCGCGTAGCCGACGGCGTCGCTGATCGCTCCTGCCGCGGTCTCCGGGGCGGTGCTGGTGGTCACCGACCCGACAAGAGGCGAAGGATCTGCACCGAGTCGGGCGAGATAGGCGGAGAACCAGTCCTGACGCTCGGAGCACATCGCGATCGTGTCGAGCAGCGCGCTGCTGGGTGCTGAACCCCGGACCTCTCTGCGACGGAAGTCGGTCACGGGGAGATGTTCTTCGGGGACGTGGTCCAGGAAGAAGTAGCCCAGCGGGACGTGGGTGGTGGAGGCGAAGTCCTGGAGCTGGCCGAAGGTGGGGTCGAGAAGTCCTTCGATCCAGTCCTCGAGCTTCGCGAACCTGTCGAGGTGGATGTCGGCAGCCGATGCTGCATCCGCCGCCCAGGCGACGACCTCAGGGTTCACAGCCACACGTTCGACCATCTGGCACCCCTCCTGAGCGAGTCTCGAGGTTCGATCGTAGCGGCGCGCCGAAGATGAGAGGCGTTGTCCACAGCCCCTGCCTGGACTGCTGACCTGGTGTCACAGATCGGGTGGGTTCTGCACAGGTCTGCGGGTCGTGCTGGACATCGCCGCGCGATCCGCGTTGGGTAAGCACCATGCCTGCCGCTGACGTCACGTCTTCCTCGCGCGCCCACCGTCGACCGCGCCCCCGGACCCTGGGGGCCGCGGCCCTGTCTCTCGCGCTCGTCGTCGGCGGCCTCACGGCCTGCGGCGCCGAGGACACGGCGCAGGACGACGCGGAGGCGCTCGCGACGAAGATCGCCGAAGGCCTGGTCGACGGCGACTTCACAGGGGTCGCCTTCAGCGACGCGTCCCCCGCGGAGGCCGCCGAGGCTCACGCCGCGATCGTCGCCGCCGTCGCGGACGCCCCGCACACCGTCGAGGTCACGGACGTGGTCCTCGACGAGGAGAAGACGAGCGGGACTGCGACCTTCGCCCACACCTGGGACGTCTCGGGGATCCCCTGGACGTACTCGACCGAGGCGCCGCTGGCGGTCTTCGAGGAGACGTGGGAGTCGCAGTGGGACCCGGCGCTCGTGGTCGAGGGGCTCGTCTCCGACGAGACGCTCCAGCTGAGCCGCACGATGGCGCCGCGCGCCGACATCCTCGGTGCGGGCGACACCCCGATCGTCACCGAGCGGCCTGTGCGCAGGGTCGGCGTCGACAAGACGCGGGTCGAGGCGACCGAGCTCGACGCGACAGCCCGGACCTTGGCCGGTCTCGCGCAGATCGACGCCGACGCCTACGCCGCCAAGGTCGCCGCGGCCGGCGAGAAGGCCTTCGTCGACGCCGTGACGCTGCGGACCGAAGACCCCAGCTACGACTTCGACGCGATGGCTGCGATCCCGGGCGTGCTGCTCGTGGACGCCACGCTGCCGCTCGCGCCGACCCGAGACTTCGCAGCACCGGTGCTCGGCCGTGCAGGTGAGGCGACCGCGGAGATCGTCGAGGAGTCCGCCGGCACGATCGCCGCGGGTGACGTGACGGGTCTGTCAGGGCTGCAGCGTCAGTACGACGAGCAGCTGCGCGGCACGCCCGGCATCGCGCTCGAGGCTGTCAGCGAGGCCCGCGGCGCGCGGGTCCTGCTCGACCAGGCCGCTGTGCCCGGCGAGCCCTTGCGGACCACCCTCGACGTGGGGGTCCAGCAGCTCGCGGAGGACACCCTCGTCGGGCAGACGGTCCCCTCGGCGATCGTCGCGATCCGTCCCTCGACGGGCGAGGTGCTCGCCTCGGCGAGCGGGACCGCCGGCGGGGGCGTGTCGACCGCGACCACGGGCATGTACGCGCCGGGGTCGACCTTCAAGATCGTCACGTCGCTCGCGCTGCTGCGCAGCGGCCTGACCGCCGACTCGCCGCTCGACTGCTCGGCCGAGGCCGTGGTCGACGGTCGCGCCTTCGTCAACTACCCCGACTACCCGGCGGGCAAGATCGGTCAGATCCCCTTGACCGATGTGATCGCGAACTCCTGCAACACGGCCCTCATCAACGCCTCTGGGCAGGTCACGCAGGCTGATCTCGCCTCGGCTGGTGAGGCGCTCGGTCTCGGACTCGCCCAGCAGCCTGGTCCGGGCGTGTTCACAGGCTCGGTCCCTGCCGACGCCGAGGGTACCGAGCACGCCGCCTCGATGATCGGCCAGGGGCAGGTCCAGGCCTCACCGATGGCGATGGCCACCGTCGCGGCGTCCGTCGCCGCAGGGACCACGGTGCGGCCGACCTTCCTCGCGCAGGATGCCGAGCCCGTCGAGTCTGACCTTCCCGACGCACCGGCCGCGCCGCTGACCGCGGACGAGGCAGCGCAGCTGAGCGCCTTCATGCGGGCCGTGGTCACCGACGGCGGCGGGTCGTTCCTGCAGGACGTGCCCGGCGAGCCCGTCGGTGCCAAGACAGGGACCGCGCAGTACGGCGACGGCAGCACGAACCACGCGTGGATGATCGCGGTCCAGGGGGACCTCGCGGTCGCCGTCTTCGTCGAGACGGGCGACTACGGCTCGACGACGGCCGGCCCGCTGCTCGAGGCCTTCCTCGACGGTCTCGCCTGAGGCGGCTGGTGTGCCCGTGGTGTGACTGAGCCGACGCCGCGCAGCGTGCCCGGGCCGTGAGCCCGGCGTTAGGGTCGGACGAGAGCCGTCCGTGACCCCCCGGACCCGATCCGCGCCTGCGGCGCAAGGAGAACCATGACCACCACCCCTGTCCGTCACCGCAGGTCTGCCGCGCCCCGCGCGATCCTCGTCGGTCTGGTCACAGCCGTCGCGCTGCTGCTGGGTACGTCGGCCGCGTCGGCCCACGACACCGTCATCGGGACCGCACCCGGTGACGGCGAGACGCTCACGACCGCCCCGACGCAGGTGACCGTCGAGACCAGCGCCGTGCCGCAGAGCATCGGCTCACGCATGGTCATCACGGCCTCGGACGGCACCGTGCTGTTCGACGGAGAGCCGACGATCACCGACCGGGTCGCGAGCGTAGAGCTGCCCGCGGTCGCGAACGACAGCTACCAGGTGGCCTGGCGCCTCGTGTCCTCCGACGGGCACCCGATCGACGGGACCTTCGGGTTCGTCGTCGACGATCCCGCCGCAGTGGCCCCGACCGAGGACCCGACGACCGACGCCGCCACCCCCACGGCCGAGGAGACGACGGCACCCGCGACGACCGACGCTGCTCCCTCGGAGGACTCGACGACCGCCACCGCGGCTGGTACCTCCGACGACGGCTCGAGCACGTCCTGGATCCCGGTCGCACTCATCGTCGTGGTCATCGCCGGCCTCGTGCTCCTCGTCCTCTTCCGCCGTCGCTCGGCCCTGCAAGACAACTCCTGACCCGACCGCACGGGGCACTTCGCGCCCCGGCCCCGACGAGGTCGCACCACGTGCCACGAGGTCGCACAGACACGCCAGATCAGCCCCGAGAGGAGCAGATCCGGCGTGTCCGTGCGACCTCGTTCTTGATGAGGCGACCTGGATGCGGGTGGTGCGACCTCGGCGCTGGGGGACGGGAGGGAGCTGACGTGGGCTCGGGGTGGTGGGCCACACAGCTCCCACCGACCGCCGCGGTGGGCCGCACGGCTCCCACCGTTCGCCGCGGTGGGCCGCACCGCTCCCACGGCTCGCCGCAGCGGTTCTCAGCCGCAGGTGAGGCCTGTCGTGAGGGAGTCGAGGTTGGCGCGCATGATGTCGAGGTAGTCGGACGACTCGTCTGCCCGGCTCTCGATCGGGTCGAGCAGCGCGGTCCCGACACCGAGGTCGTCGGCGAGTGTCTGGGTCACCTTCGGCCCGACGGCCCGTTCGAAGAAGAGGGTCGAGACGTCGTCGCGCTCGACGATCGTCCGGACCTCGCGCAGACGCTTGGGGGAGGGCTCGGTGTCCGGGTTGATGCCGGTGATGCCCTCCTGGACCAGCCCGTACCTGTCGGCGAGGTACCCGAAGGCCTCGTGCGACGTGACGAGTGTCGCGCCCTGGCACTGGGCGAGGCCGTCCGCGAACTCCTGGTCGAGCTCGTCGAGGGACGCCGTGAGGGCCTCGGCGCCGGCGGTGTAGTCCGCGGCGTTGTCGGGGTCGATCGCGCTGAGCTCCGCGGCGACAGCCTCGCCCACGAGGGAGAGGCGGGTGGGCTCGAGCCAGAAGTGCGGGTCGGCGGCGTCGGCCTCTGCTGCCTCGGCGGAGTCGACCACGTGCTCGGGGGACTGCGCCGCGACGGCCTCGTCGGTCGCGCTCTGGAGCCCGGAGAGGTAGACGACGAGGTCGGCCTGCCCGATCCCGCGGACCTGGGCGGGGGAGAGCTCGAGGTCGTGCGGCTCGGCCGCAGCAGGGGTGAGGTTGGAGACGCTCACGTGCTCCCCGCCGACCTGCTCGACGACGAACTGGAGCGGGTAGAACGAGGCGAGCACCTCGACGGTGCCCTCGGTGCCGGCGTCGTCGGCGGACCCGTCGGAGGAGCAGGCGGTGAGGAGGGTGAGGGCGGCGATCGTGGTCGCGGCCAGGGCGGCGGGGGTGCGTCGCATGGTGGTCTCGTCTCAGGTCGTGGGGGAGTGCGGCGGGTCGGCCGGTGACGGTGAGCGGGTGCCTCCGGTGAGGCGTCGTCGCCGGAGGGCTGGGCCTCGCTGTGCGCCGACCGCCAGACGTGGGGGCGCCCGCCGGTGGTGATCACCGGCGGGCGGACCCGGTCTGCAGGAGGTGCGGGGAGCTGTGGCCGGTCACCCGTGCGGGGCTCGCGGCCGGCCGAGAGTGGCTCAGCTCACCTCACCTCAGCTCACCTCAGCTCAGCTCAGCTCAGCTCAGCTCGTCGCGGTCTCGGTCGGCTCGTCGCTGTGCTCGTCTGAGTGCTCGTCCGAGTGCTCGTGGTCGTGCTCGTCGGTGGCCTCGTCCGCGTGCTCACCCTCCGCGTGCTCACCCTCGGCGTGCTCGCCGTCGGTGTGCTCGTGCTCGGCCTCGGCACCGTGCTCCACGTCGCCCGAGGCGCCGGTGAGCTCGTTGGGGACGACGGTCAGCTCGACGCTGTTCCAGATCTCGCCGGTCTCGATGTCGACGGCGTGGATCATCGAGGTGGCCGGGTCGGTGATGTACGCGCTGCCGTCCTGGACGTAGAGGGTCGGGCGCGGGTCCTGCCAGGTCTCGGACTCTTCCCACGCGTCGATCACGGGGATCGAGCGCGTCACGGTGCCGGACTCGGGGTCGATGACGTGCAGCGCACCGTCGGTGCCGAGCACCAGGGCCTCGCCGGCGTCACCGCGGCCGAGGGAGCGGAAGGTGTAGGACGCGGGCAGGTCGACCAGCTTCATCGAGGCGTCGCGGGTGTCGATGATCGAGACGCGGGTGGGGCGCTCGAGGTCGGCCTCGGGGTCGGACTTGTAGTCGCCGAGCACGAAGGGCGACTCCTCGCTGCCGGCCTGGTTGCCGATGCGGCCGTAGGCGTCGGGGCTGGTGACCTTGCTGATGACGCCGTCCTTGGTGACGAGCGCGCCGTCCTCGCAGCCGATGACCACGGCCTCGTCGGACGCCACGGCCTCGCCGTGCACGCCAGGGCACTGGTCGTTCGCGGCGATCTCGGTGCCCTCGGCGTCGAGGACGCGGATGCCTGTGCGGGCGTCTTCGGTGCCCTCGGAGACGACGAGCGTCCCGTCGCTGAGCTCGACCGCCACGCCGTGGTGCGCGCTCGGGGTGGTGAGCTCGCGCAGCTCGCGGGCCTCGTCGGCCACGGAGGCGGAGTCGAAGACCGTCACGGCGCCGGTGCCGTCGTCGAAGAGTGCCGTGCGGCCCTCGTGGACGACTGCGTGGCCCGGCTTCTCGGCTGCGAAGGAGACGTCGGTCAGTGCGGGGGCGCTCGTGTAGTAGTGCGCGTGGTCGCCGTGAGGCTCGGCCCAGGTGCCGGCGTCGAGGACCTGGAACTTGCCGGCTGTCGAGACGAGGACGTGGCGTCCGTCGCCCGCCGGGTTGATCCGGTTGAAGCCCTCGAGCTCGAAGTCGTCGATGGTCTCGAGCGAGGTCGAGTCGAGGACCTGGATGCCGCCGTCGTAGGTGAGGACGAGGCGGGGGGTGAGGCCGGCGGCCTCGACGGCGGGGGCGCTCGTCGTGGTCTCGGTCGGCTCGGAGCCGCTGCCCGTCGAGGCGTCGGCGGAGTCGTCGGAGGACGAGCAGCCGGCCAGCAGGACGAGGGGCAGCGCAGCGCCGAGCGCGACGGCCCGGGGGAGGCGTCGGGGCGTGCGGGAGGCAGTGAGGGTGGGGCGCATGGGGTCGACGGGCACAGGGCTCGGGGCCTGAGGTGCCCACTCCTTTCGGTGATGCGGGAGGGGTTCGGGGAGAGCGTAGCAGAGAATGAGAACGGTTATCGTTACGTTCTGATCACGTGGTGTGCACGTCCCCGGGTGGCCCGACGGGTGGTCCTCGGGCAGGCTGGGAGGCCCTGCCCCACCGACGGACGAGAGGTCTCACCATGAGCGACTCCCACTACGACACGCAGTTCTTCGTGGTCGACGACGCCGCCGGCACGGTCGACGAGCTCAAGGACGCCCTCCGCACCTGGGCCCAGGACCGCGACGGCGGGATGCTCCAGGAGCACGCCCGCGACGAAGGCCTCGAGTTCTTCGCGTGGGAGATCGACGGCTGCACCTTCTCCATCTCCTTCGACGACGTCGCCGACGAAGACCGCTGGTTCTACGCCGGCCCCATCGCCGACTCGCACGCCGCGCTCGCGGTCTACCGCGCGCCCTTCTTCGTCTCGGTCACGGGCAACGCCCCCGAGGACGAGGAGGGCAACCCCGACCTGGAGTGCCTGCTCACCGAGGGTCTCGAGCTCGCACGCGTCTTCGAGCGTCCCGGCATCGTGGCCGTCGGCATGGGGCCGAGCGGCAAGCGCGACGCCGCGGAGCCCGTCCCCGGGACCGAGCTCGCAGACCCTGACGAAGAGTTCGTGGTCGAGCTCCGCAAGCGCCAGATCAGCGACGGTCTCTGAGGTTGCTCTGCTGGGCTGACCTTGCCCGGGGTGCCAGGGCTCATGCCGCCCGGCCAGCTGTCACAGGGGATCGACCGGGCCCTACGCCTCGACGGTGATCGGCCCCGGGGGAGGTCGATTCGGCCCTGTGCCTGGACGGTGCTCAGCCTTTGGGGGAGATGGACCCAGCCTGCGCCACGGCCCGGCCCTACGCCTCGACGGTGATCGGCCCCGGGGGCAGGTCGAGCCGTCGCGCCCCGGCGCCCTCGTCGCCGAGGGCGTCTTCGGGGTTCAGCAGCCAGCAGGCCTTCATCGACAGGCAGCCGCAGCCGATGCAGCCGGTGAGCTCGTGCTCGAGCTGCTCGATCGCCCGGCGGCGCTCTTCGAGGCCCTTCTTCCACTCCCGCGAGGCCCGCTGCCAGTCGGCGTGGCTCGGCGTGGAGTCGAGCGGGACGGTCCTCAGCGAGGCCTGGACGTCCGAGAGCGGCACGCCGAGGCGCTTGCCGACGGTGATGAGGGTGATGCGCCGGAGCATGTGCCGCCTGTAGCGGCGCTGGTTGCCTGACGTCCGCGTCGAGGCGATGAGGCCCAGCCGCTCGTAGTAGTGCAGGGCGGAGACGGCGACCCCGGTCCGGCGGCTCACCTCGCCGATCGAGAGCAGCTGCTCGGGCGCGCGCTCGTCGCCGCGGGCGTCGTCGGTGCTGCGCTCGCCAGCGCGGGGCTCATCAGCGCGGGGCTCGATAGTGCTGGGATCCTCGCTGCTGCGCTCAGCACCACCGCGCTCGTCGCCCGCGCGGCCGGGTCCGTCGGTCATCTGCCCTCCCAGGTAGACCTCAACCCTAGATGAGGTCGCGCGAGGATCCTGGCCTGAGCGGCCTGAGCGGCCTGAGCGGCCTGAGCGGCCTGAGCGGCCTGAGCGGCCTGAGCAGCGAGGGCCCTCGGCCTCAGCTCGGGTCGAGGAACGGCACGAGCGCCTCGCTGATGCTCTCGCGAGCCTCGTCGTCCGAGATCGTCGGCGTGCCGTCGCCGGGCTGGACCCCGTAGTCGCCGAACTGTGCGTGCGACGCACCGTCGATCCGCACGACCGTGGTGCTGGCGGGCAGGTCGGCGAGCGAGTCGTCGATCTTCGCGGGTGTCGCGAGGCCGTCCTGGGTGCCCGAGACGGAGATGACGTCGAGGTCGGTGCTGCTGGCGAGCGCGTCGCCCGAGCAGTAGGAGGCGAGCAGCACGAGGGCGTCGGCCTCTCCGGACTCGGCGTAGCTGCAGGCCTTGACCCCGCCCATGCTGTGACCGCCGACTGCCCACGAGCCGACCTCGGGGACGAGGTCGGTGAAGGCCTCGAGCGGGCGCCGCTCGAGGATCGCCAGGTTGAGGAAGGGCTTGACGATCACGACGGTGGTGCCCTCGGCGGCGACCTCCTGGAAGGTCACCGCGTAGGCCTGCGGGTCGACCTTGGCGCCCGAGAGGAACACCAGCCCGCGACCGTCGTCCTCGCCGGTGGGGTGCAGGATCACGACGTCGCCCCGGTCGTCGAGGTCGACGCGCGGGTCCTCCTGCACGGCCGCGAGGCCTGCCGGCTCGGCCGGGTAGGTGTCGTTCGCCCACCAGAGGAAGGCCGAGACGGCGATCGCGAGGAGAGCCACGACGCTGATCCCGATGATGGTGAGGACCCGCCGGTGGCGGCGGACCCACCCTGGAGCGGACGGTTCAGGTGATGTCGTCATGGCGGGTCTCCTCAACAGATAGTACGGCTACCGTACCATCTGGAGGGGCGTTAGGGTGAGCCGGTGACCCGACCTCCGGCAGAGCCCCCTGAGCTCTCGGCCGCCCTGCTCCGCGACCTCCAGGACGCGATCGGCGAGGCAGGCTCAGCCCTGGCGCGCCGCATGGAGATGAGTGCGACCGACGCCTCGGCCATCGAGCACATCTCGCTGTCGAGGCCGCACCTGAGTCCTGGCGAGCTGGGGGAGCGGCTCGCCGTCACGCGTTCGTCGGCGACCGAGATCGTCGACAGGCTCGTGCGAGCCGGTCACGTCGAGCGCGTCCGGGACGAGGCCGACAGGCGTCGCTTCAGGCTGGTCCCGACCGAGAGCGCGCAGGAGCGGGTGCGGGACGAGCTGAGCCCTCTGGTCGGAGCGCTCGACGCCGCGGCAGGCGGCCTGTCGGCTGCTGAGCGCAGGGTCGTCGCGCTGTACCTGGGGCGCGTGGTCGAGGCATACAGGGGGTTTGCGGCCGAGCCCGAGCCCGAGCCCGAGCGCTAGCGGTCGGGTGCGGGCGGCCGAGTGCTGACGGTCCAATGCACAAGATCTCTTGTACAAGACTTCTTGTAGGTATAGCGTCGCCGTCATGACGACGCGACCTGCCCCTGAGGACCGCCCCGAGGCCCCGCTCCGGATCCAGGACGTGGGTGCCCTCCGGGCGCTCGCGAACCCGTTGCGCATGCGGATCCTCGGACGGCTCCGGCAGGACGGCCCGTCGACTGTCGGGGCCCTGGCGAGCGCCACGGGCGCCGCCGCCGGCTCGGTGAGCTTCCACGTGCGGACCCTCGTCGAGCACGGTTTTGTCGAGGAGGTCCCCGAGCTCGCGCGGGACCGGCGCGAGCGCTGGTGGGCTGCCACGGCGAGCACCACGAGCTGGGAGCCTGCGGACTTCCAGGGCAGCGCCGACGGTCGTGACGCGACGGGTGAGCTCGAGCGCGCGATCTTGCGCAGCCAGCTCGCCTCCGCGGAGGAGGCCCTCGACAGGCGCGACGCGACGCCGCCCGAGTGGGTCGCTGCCGGGGCGTACGGCGACGACAGGCTCCTGCTGACCCTCGACGAGGCTCGCGAGCTCCGCGCCGACCTCGAGGGGGTGCTCGCCCGCTGGCGCGACAGGGTCGACGCAGCAGAGCGGGGCCCGGACGACGAGACGGCCCCGATGGCGGTGGTCGTGCACAGCTACCGGGCGGCGCCGTGAACTCACCCCGGCGGCGTGGTCCGCTGGTCGCGCTGCTCGGTGCCCAGGTGCTCGCGACGGGCGGCAACGTCGTCACGCTCGTCGCCCTCCCGCTCTACGTCCTCGCGGAGACGGGCAGCCCGTCGATGGCGGGCGTCCTGGCTTTCGTCACCACGGTTCCCGTCGTGCTCGGCGGGGCCTTCGGCGGGGTCCTCGTCGACAGGGTCGGCTACAGGCGCAGCTCGATCGTCTCGGACGTGGTCGGCGGGCTGACGATCGGGCTGGTCCCGCTCCTCCATGCGACCGTCGGTCTGCCGCTCTGGGGGCTCCTCGTCCTGGTCTTCGCGACAGGGCTGCTCGACACCCCGGGGCAGGGCGCGCGGACAGCGCTGGTCCCCGAGGCGGCGGCGCTCGCCGGGGTACCGCTCGAGCGGGCGATGGGCTGGTGGGGCGCCGGCAGCCGCAGCGCGACCCTGCTCGGCGGGCCCCTCGCCGGTCTCCTCGTCGCGACGCTCGGCGCCCTCCCGGCGCTCGTCGTCAACGCCGCGACCTTCGGGCTGTCCGCGCTCGTGGTCGTCGTCGGGGTGCCGCGGTCGCTGCGTGCCGCAGCGGGAGCACCGACGTCCGGGGCCGAGGCCGAGACTGCTGCCGACGAGGGCTACTGGTCGGCCCTGCGTGCGGGGCTGGCCGTCGTCTGGCGGGTGCCGCTGCTGCGCGCTGTCGTGCTCATGGTCATGGTGACCAACGCGCTCGACGTCGCCCGGTCCAACGTCCTCCTGCCCGTCTACGCCGAGAGCGTCCTCGGCGGGGCGCAGGCCCTCGGTCTGCTCGTCGGTGCGATGGGCCTCGGGGCCTTCGTCGGGGCGTTGCTGTTCTCGGCTGTCGGGCGCAGGCTCCCGCGCCGGGCCACCTTCGCATGGGGGTTCCTCCTGGCCGGTGGGCCGTCGATGCTCGTCTTCGCCCTCCAGCCGTCGCTCGTGTGGTGCCTGGTCGTCACGGCGCTCGCGGGCCTGGCCGCCGGGGCGCTCAACCCGATCATCGGCACGGTCCTGCTCGAAGAGGTCCCGCCGGCCATGCGCGCCAGGGTGTCGGGGGCTGTCAGCGCGGGTGCGTGGGCCGTGATGCCCGTCGGCGCGCTCGCGGCGGGGGTTCTGGTCGAGCAGGTCGGGCTGGTGGCGTGCTTCGCGATCTTCGGCGCGGTCTACGTGCTCGTCACGCTCGCCCCGTTCTTCCCGTCACCGTGGCGGTCGATGGACAGGATGCCTGCGCGGCGCGACGAGGGGGCCGCGCGGACTGCTGCCTAGCCCGGTCTGGACGGCGGCGACGCGCTGTGCAAGTATCTGCGTATGCACGCAGATAAGCAGACGAGCGGACACGGCCTGGGGGGCGCTCCCGTGTCGAACGCCCAGGTGCTGGAGGCCGAGGGCGAGCCGGGAGAGCGCGGAGTGCAGGCCGGGCACCGGCGCACCGAGGCCGACGACCCCGGCGGCCAGACCGGCGTCCACCACGCCGAGCCCGACGACCACCGGGTCCAGACCGAAGACCACCTGGTCGAGCTCGCTGTCGAGGTCTTCGCGATGTTCGCCGACGCGACCCGGCTGCGCATCGTCCTCGCGCTGCGGGGCGGCGAGCTGCCGGTCAACGACATCGCCCAGGCTGTCGGGAAGTCGCCGTCGGCGGTGTCCCAGCACCTCGCGAAGCTGCGGATGGCCCGCCTGGTCTCGACGCGCCAGGACGGGACGCGGGTGTTCTACAGGTTGACGAACGAGCACGTCCGCGAGCTCGTGACCGACGCGATCTACCAGGCCGAGCACGTCGCCGAGGGCTTCCCGCGGCTGCACCATCACGCTGCAGAGACGCCCCAGACCGTCACGACCACGCCAGGTCCCAGGGCCACGCCCGGTACCAGGACCGCGTCCGGTACCAGCGCCACGCCAGGCACCAGGAGCGCGCCGGAGCCCAGGAGCGCTGCGGAGCCCGTGAGCGCCCCGGAGACCACCACCCCGGACGCCAGGAGGATCCCGTGAGCGGACACTCGCACTCTCACGACCACGCCCCGACCACGGTCGAGGAGGCGCGCGGCCACAGGCGTCGCCTCGCGGTGGCCTTCGGGATCACCACGACGGTCCTGCTCGTCGAGGTGGTCGGTGCGATCTGGACCGGCAGCCTCGCTCTGCTCGTCGACGCCGCCCACATGCTCACCGACGCCGGCGGGCTGCTGCTCGCCCTCGTGGCGAGCGTCCTGACGATGCGCGCGCCGACGGCCCGGCGCACCTGGGGCTTCCGGCGCGCCGAGGTGCTCGCGGCGCTCGGCCAGGCCGCCGTGCTGCTGGCCGTCGGCGTCTACGTGATCGTCGAGGCCGTCCAGCGGCTGCTCGACCCGCCCGAGATCCCCTCGACCGAGCTGCTCGTCTTCGGCGTGATCGGTCTCGTGGCGAACATCGCGTCGATCGCGGTGCTGCTCTCGGCACGCTCGGACAACCTCAACCTCCGGGCGGCCTTCCTCGAGGTCGTCAACGACGCCCTCGGTTCTGTCGCCGTGATCGTCGCGGCTGTCGTCATCGCGACCACGGGCTGGGGCGGTGCCGATGCTGTCGCCGCGCTGTTCGTCGGGGCGCTCATCATCCCGCGGACGGTCAGGCTGCTGCGCGAGGCGCTCGACGTGCTGCTCGAGTCGACGCCGCGAGGTCTCGACCTCGACGCCGTGCGCGACCACCTGCTCGGTGTCGAGCTGGTGCGGGGTGTCCACGACCTGCATGCCTCGCAGATCGCGACGGGTCTGCCGGTCCTCACCGCGCACGTGGTGGTCGACGACGAGTGCTTCCACGACGGTCACGTGCCGCGGATCCTCGACGCGCTCCAGGAGTGCGTCGCCGGGCACTTCGAGGTGAACATCGAGCACTCGACCTTCCAGCTCGAACCCCCGAGCCACGCCGAGCACGAGGCCGGCGTGCACGCCTGAGGAGAGCGACGTCGCCGCCTGCCTCCCTCCCTGCCGGTCTGCGCCGAGGGTGTCAGCCGGCCTCCCTGCCTGTCGGCCTGGCCAGCCAGCCTGCCTGCCTGCACCGAGGGTCAGCCGCCCCCGGCGTCCCCGCCGAGCAGCCCGCGCCTGTGCGCGACCGACACGGCCTCGGCCCGGCCTGACACGCCGAGCTTGGCCAGGACGTTCGACACGTGCACGCTCACGGTCTTGGTCGAGATGAACAGCCGCTCGCCGATCTGGCGGTTGGACAGGCCCTCGGCGACGAGGAGCAGCACGGCGGTCTCCCGCTCGGTGAGCACGGAGCCGGTCCCGGCGCGCTCGCCGTGCAGGCCCAGCCGGGCCCGCCGGCTGAGGCTGTGGAGCGCCTCGACGAGCGGGAGCGCGCCTGTGGCTGACGCCTCGTCGAGGGCCTCGGCGGCGACGGCCCGCGCCCTCTCCCGGTCGTCGTGGTCCAGGAGTGCCTCGGCCCACCGCCAGCGGGTGCGGGCCGACTCGTACCTGTAGCCGAAGTCGAAGGCACGAGCGGCGGCCTCCCACAGAGCCGGGTCGTTCTCGCCGGTGAGCCTGGAGTGCTCGGCGTGCACACGCGCCAACCAGGCGCGACCCTCGGGGCCGAGCCTGCCGCCGCGGGGACGGCCCCGCTCGGCTGCGGTGACGGCTGCGTCGCGCAGCTGGTCTCCCCGCTCGACCAGTGCTGCGGTGCTCCGGCCCGCGGTCCGAGCTGCTGCCGCCTGGTCGGAGAGAGCGGCGAGGGCGAGGGCCGCGAGCCAGATGCTGCCGAGGAAGTGCGTGCTCCACGTCCGGCTGAGGTAGGCGACGAGCTCGGTCGCGAGGGCGACAGCCTCCTCGGGCCGGCCGTCCTGCGTGAGCGCGTCGACAGTGCACCCGCCGGCGACCAGTGCGACCTGCTGGTCCCTGTCCCACTCCGGGCGCAGGCTGAGCCCGAGGTCGACGACCCCGGCGTCGCCCCGGGCCAGCGCGGCGTAGAGACGGACCGCGACGTGGGTGGGAGAGGCCCCGGCAGGGATGGGTGCGCCTGTCGCGCTCGGGGGTGTGAGATCACCTCGCAGGTAGCGCACGAGCTCGCCGAAGTAGCGGAGCTCGGCGCCGTAGACGCTCCAGGTGGCCCCGGTGGCTGCGGCGCGGGCCGTCCCGTCGGTCACGATCGCCTGCGCCTGGTCGAGGTGCCCGGCGTAGAAGCGGTTCGAGGCGAGGTTGAACCAGCAGCGCAGCTCGGAGACGAGGTCGTCGGCGGCGACGGCTCTCTCGCGCGCGGCGAGGAGCAGCTCTTCGGACCTCTCGACGTCGGCGACCTCCAGGACGGCGAGGGTGGTCAGGGCGTCGGCCTCGACGTCCGGGGTGCCGAGCTCGCGGGCGAGGGTGACGGCGCGGCCCGCGGACTCCCGCGCGAGGTCGTCGAGGTCGTCGTTGAGGGCCGAGCGGGCGTGGGCGGCCAGGGTCCAAGCGAGGTCGTGCGTGGCGGGACCTTCGCCGAGCACGTCGAGGGCCTGGCCGGTCTGGTCGAGCGCGGCCGGGACGTCGTCGACGGCGAGCAGGTACCGCGCGAGACGGTGCCGCAGGCCAGCCTGCCGGACGGCGTCGTCGGCTGCTCGCTCGACGCCGTCGGTCGCTAGCTGGAGAGCGCGTGCGGGGGCGCCGGCGAGGCTGGCCGCCGACGCCGTCTCGAGCAGGACGTCGACAACGTCCAGCCCGACGAGCGCTCCAGGATCGTCGACGGCGTCCCAGAGGGCGAGGACCTGCTCGAGGTGACGCTGCTCCTCGGCGTGCGCGTAGACGCGTCCGGCGGCGCGGGCGGCCTGGTGCGAGAGGGCGAGCGCCTGGGGGAGCTCGTGGGCGACCAGCGCGTGGTGCGCGGCCTGCGCAGCCGGCCCGAGGTCGGGCCGGGCGAGGAATGCCGTCAGGTACGCCCTGTGCAGCGAGACGCGCTCACCGGGCAGGAGGTCGCCGTAGACAGCCTCGGCGAGGAGCGCGTGCCGGAAGGCGAGGGTGTCGCCCTCGACCTCGAGCACGTGGTGCGCGACGGCCTCCCGCAGGCTCGCCGTGAGGTCGGCCGTCTGCTGTCCCTCCGTGGCGGCGACGACCTGGCTCACGAGCTCGTGCGAGACGGTGCGCCCAGACACCGACGCGACCTGCACGAGGCGCTGGGTGGCGGGTGCCAGCTGTTCGATGCGCGCGTGCAGCACGTCGGCCAGCGACCAGGGCATCGAACCGCCGAGCGACCCCGCCTCGACGAGCTCTTCGGCGTAGTAGGCGTTGCCCTCGGAGCGCCGCAAGACCTCGGCGAGGTCGGCGTCGCTCATCGGGCGCCCGAGCACGGCTGTCGTGAAGTCCCGGAGCTCGTCGGGGGAGAAGGGACGCAGGTCGGCCTGCTCGACCCGGGCGTGCCTGTGCAGCTCGGCGAGGAGCGAGCGGACCGGGTGGCGCCTGTGCATGTCGTCGGTGCGGTAGGACATCACGAGGAGCAGGTGCTCCGACCGCAGGCGTGCGACGAGGAACCTCACGAGGTCACGGCTGGACGGGTCGGCCCAGTGGAGGTCCTCCACGACGACCACGAGCGGCGCCTCGGCCGAGCTGCCGGCAGCCAGGGCGGCCGCGAACCCCTCGAGCACCTGACCGCGCTCGCCCGCGTCACCGGTCGAGGTCGTCGGCGGTGTGCCGCCGAGCGCGCGGGCCAGTGCCGGGCGGTCGAAGACCACAGCCCTCACGGCGTCCGACGACCTGGCGAGCTGGTCGACGGCCTCGGCGAAGGGCAGGTACGGGATGCCGACCTCGCCGAGGTCGACGCAGTGCGCGACCACGACGCGAGCCCCGGCGCTCTCGGCAGCCCGCGCTGCCTGGCTGAGCATCCTCGTCTTGCCGACGCCGGCGTCCCCGCCCACGAGCAGGATCCCCGGTTCGCCCTCGCGCGCACGCTCGACGGCTGCCGCGAACCTGTCGAGCTGGTCCTGGCGGGCGACGAAGGGCACGGGGTCTGAGGGCGGCACGCCGCCGATCATGTCACCGCTCACCGACGGCCGACCACCCTGTCGCCCTCGGCCTGTGGATAGCGGGCCTGAGGGCTGCGCGCAGCGACCAGCCGTATCTCCGTCTGCCGTCGGCCTCCTGCCGCGCACGCCGCTCGTCACGACGGGTGCGCGCCCTGGAGAACTCCGCCGTCAGCCTCTCGCGGCGGTAGGCGAGCTCCGCCTCGATCGTCAGGTCTGTCGTCTGCCAGCTCATGGCGGTCCTCCCTCGTCCAGCGGGTCTGCGGCTCGGTCACCGTTCCCTGTGTGCCCTCCACACTCGTGCTGAGGGGGGTGCTAGCGGATCGGTCGAGCGGTCCTGGTCTCGGGGCGCTGGGGTGCGGGGGCGCGTCTGAGGTACCTCAGGTGGGTCGCTCACCCGGCCGCTCTGCGAGACGACGCAGGCACGCCGACGGCTGTCCCCCGCGGAAAACACCTGGCCCCGCGCCTGTGCCGCGCGTCACGATGGGGCGCATGACAGACGACACGCTCGAGAGCCTCGGCTGGGACGCCTGGCGCGCCTCCGAGGCTGCTGCCCACCCCGCCGCCGGCCCTGGGGTGTTGCCCGGGCGCGTGGTCCGCGTCGAGCGCGACCTCGTGAGGGTCGCGACCCAGGACGGCATGCTGACCGTCCCGTCGGTCGGGCTCGCCGTCGGCGACTGGGTGCTCACCGACGGCCGGTCCTGGGCGAGTGCCCTCGACCGTCGCACGGAGCTGCGCCGCAAGGACTCCGGCCCGACCTCGGACGAGCAGCTGCTCGCGACCAACGTCGACGTCGTGGTCGTCGTCGAGCCGATGGACCCCCGGCCCAGCGTCCGCAGGGTCGAGCGGATGACCACCCTCGCCTGGGCCTCGGGCGCCGTCCCGCTGGTCGTGCTCACCAAGGCGGACCTCGCCCTCGGCGGAGAGGTCGCGGACGTGGCGTCGGTCGTCCCCGGCGCCGAGGTGCTCGCCGTGAGCGCAGCGACGGGTGCTGGCCTCGACGCTCTGCGTGCCCACCTGCCTGCGGGGCGCACCTTCGTGCTGCTCGGTCCGTCAGGGGCCGGGAAGTCGACGCTCGTCAACGCGCTCGCCGGCCACGAGGTGCTCGCGACGGGCGACGTCCGCGGTGACGGTCGTGGCAAGCACACGACCACCCACCGCGAGCTCGTCCAGGTGCCCGGGCTCGGGTGCCTCGTCGACACCCCCGGCATCCGCGGGGTCGGTCTGGTCGCCGACGAGGAGGGGCTGGAGCAGGCCTTCGCGGACGTCGTCGAGCTCGCGGCGGCCTGCCGATTCGCCGACTGCGAGCACAGGACCGAGCCGGGCTGCGCGGTCCTCGAGGCCGTCGAGCAGGGTGCGCTCCCGCAGGCACGGCTCACGTCCTACCGCCACCTGCTGCGGGAGATCGCGCACCAGAGCGCCCGCAAGGCCTCGCAGGACCGCAGCGCGCTGCGCTCGCGGGGGCGGCAGTCGAACCGGACCATGCGCGAGGCGATGACGGCCAAGGGCCGCGGACCGGCCGTCTGAGACGGTCGGACCGCGGCCCTCGCGCAGGCGCGACGCTGTGCTCAGCCGGCCTTCGGGTGCAGCGCCGTGACGAGGGTCGGGATGGTGATGACCAGCTGGAAGGCGATGACCACGACAGCGGCGAGGGCTTCGGGCGGGGCGTCCCACCACCCGGCGGCCGCTGTCAGCAGGACGAGGAGCGCGACGAGGGACGTCGCGGAGAGCACCTGGTAGGACCGGGCGAAGACGAGGCCCCGGATCTCGTTCTGACGTTCGTCGAGCACCTCGGGCGAGAGCTCTTCGATCCCTCGGGTCGAGGCCTTGAGCGCCCCGAGGGCCATGACGAGGGCGAAGACCAGGATCACCATGACAGGGATCCACACGATCATCGGGACGATCTCGACGGTGAGCAGCATCGCCCCCTCGAGGAGGAGCACGGCGACGAGCGCCGCGGCGAGCAGGCGGCGCGCCCGAGGGGTGCGGAGGTCTTCGAAGCTGGGGTCGTCCAGGGTGGCGGCGCGGCGTTCCTGGCGGGCGGTCGAGCGTGTCATGTCGTCTCCAGGGTCGGTCGGGTCTGCGGGAGTCTGTCGGTGCCGAGGGTCGGGCCAGCGGGTCAGCGACCCTCGTTGTAGATCTGGTCAGCCATGCTCGGGAACGGTGTCAGCGAGAATGCTGCCCCGAGCGGGACGCCGAGGGCTTCGGCGATCTTGAGTGCGAGCACGAGGCTGGGGCTGTACTCGCCCCGCTCGAGGTAGCCGATGGTCTGGTAGTGCACACCGACGGCCTCGGCGAGCTCTCTGCGGCTCATGCCGCGCTCGGTGCGCAGGACGGGCAGACGCGTGTAGAACTGCGGCGGCTCGTCGTTCTTCTGCTTCGGCATGTAGTAAAAATACTACGGCTCGGAGTGGATGCGCAACAGATGCGGCGTCAGGGTACGACGAAGGCCGCCGGTCGGCGTCGTGGGACGTCGGCCGGCGGCCTGTCAGGTGGTGCGTGCGTGCCGGTCGCCCGGCAACGGGTCAGGCTGCCGAGTAGCCGCCGTCGACCAGGTGGTAGCTGCCCGAGATGAACGACGCCTCGTCGCTCAGCAGGAACAGGACGAGCGAGGCGACCTCGTCGTCGGTCCCGAGGCGCTTCGACGCGTGCTTCTCCTCGAGGTCGGTCAGGGCCTCGGGGGAGAGCGAGGAGCGGACCAGCGGGGTGTCGATGAAGCCGGGGCCGACGGCGTTGGTGCGCACACCCTGCGCGGTGTACTCGAGGGCGGCGACCTTGGTCAGTCCGATGAGTGCGTGCTTGCTCGTCACGTACGCGGCGTTCTGCGCGATGCCGACGGAGCCGAGCACGGAGCCCATGTTGACGATCGCCCCGCCGCCCGCGGTCACCATCGCCGGGATCTGGTAGCGCAGGCCGTAGAACACGCCGTCGAGGTCGACCGCGCGGACGCGGTCCCAGGCCTCGATGTCGTACTCGCCGATGTTCTGCGGGGCTGCCCCGATGCCGGCGTTGTTGACCGCGAGGTGGAGCGCGCCGTAGGTCTCGACGGCGAAGCGCACGGCCGCGTCGGAGTCTTCGTGCTTGGCGGTGTTCTGCGCGAAGGCCGAGGCCGTCCCGCCTGCCGCGACGATCTCGTCGACGATCCCCTGCGCGGCGTCCAGACGGATGTCCGTGACGACCACGGAGGCACCCTCGGCAGCCAGCCTGCGGGAGACCGAGGCACCGATGCCGCTGCCTCCACCCGTCACGATCGCTACCTTGCCGTCGAACCTCTGTCCGGACATCTGTGCCCATCTCCCTCAGTCGTGTGCAGGGCGTTCTCGCCCTCTCCCGCGTCAACCCCGACAGGGTGGTAAGGATTCCCGGTGTGACGGACGAGACGAGATCTCACCGGGCCGCGTCAGCAGACGGTCGGCCCGTGCCCCGGCAGAGGTGATCCCGTGGCACCGGTCCGCGCCGCGAGGTCTTCGTCGTCGTCGCGCAGACCGATGATCGCGTGGACGCTCTCGACGGCGCGGTCGAGCAGGTCGAGGACCTCGGCCACCTCGGAGGGCTCGGCGCGCTGCAGGAGCGCGTCGGTCGCCCGGATCTGCATGGCCTCGGCCTGCGTGAGGATCGCGCGTCCGGTGTCGGTGAGCGCCGCCGCGACCACGTGTCCGCGGTCGGAGCGGGTCGTCACGAGGCCCTTCTCGCGCAGGGACACGAGGGTGAGCTCGACAGCCCCGGTCTCCATGCCGACCTTGCGCCCGATGTGCCGCGGGTGGTCGACCTCGCACTCGATCGCCTTGAGGATCATGAACTGGCTCGACCGGAGCGAGGTCATCGCCTCCATGCCGCGCTGCAAGAAGGTCCCGAGCACCTGGAGCTTGTTGAGGCGCTCGAGGACCTCGACCGCTGTGTCCAGGTCGCCGACGGGCGTGGACACGAGCTCGCGCCGGGCGATCACCGCGAGCTCGGCCCCGGTGACGGCCGGGCTGGTGGAGCCACCGCCGGCGGGGCTGCTGCTGCCAGGTCGACGGCCGGAACCGCCGTCGCCGGAGCTGCTGCCGTCGGGCCTGCGGACGGAACCGCCGTCGCCGGGTCCGTGACCACCGGGTCCGCCGCCTGGTCCGACGGGCCCCGACGAGGGCTCGGAGGGGCGGATGACTGTCGGCGTGCTCATGCGGGGTCCTTCGGTCGGCGGGCAGGTCTACCAGGGACAACGCCTGAGCGGCGAGATCCGTCCCCGAGTCTGCCCTGGACCACCGTCACACGGCTCGCAGCCGGGAGGCCACGCCCCCCGGCTGCGTCCTGCGTCAGTACGTGAAGGTCGAGACCGAGGCGCGCATCTCGGCGGCCATCCGGGCGAGCTCGTTGACCGCGGCGGTCGTCTGGGCGAGCGCCTGGGTGGTCGAGTCGGCGGCGTCCGAGACCCCGGTGATGTTCGAGGCGATCTCGCCAGCCCCCGTCGCGGCGTCGGCCACGTTGCGGCTCATCTCCGTGGTCGTCGCGGTCTGCTCCTCGACGGCTGAGGCGATGGTCAGCTGGTAGTCGTTGATCGAGCTGATGACCCCCGAGATGTGCTCGATCGACGAGACCGCACCGGCGGTGTCGGTCTGGATGGTCTCGACCAGGCGTCCGATCGACTCGGTGGCCCGGGCCGTCTCCTGCGCGAGGTCCTTGACCTCCGAGGCGACGACGGCGAAGCCCTTGCCCGCCTCACCGGCGCGCGCGGCCTCGATGGTCGCGTTGAGGGCGAGCAGGTTGGTCTGCTCGGCGATGGTCGTGATGACGCGCACGACGTCGCCGATCTCCTGGCTGGACGTGCCGAGCTTGGCCACAGACCCAGTCGCGCTCTGGGCCGCGGTGACGGCCTCGGCGGCCACCCGGGCGGCGTCGTTGGCCGACTGCGAGATCTCGCGGATCGACGCACCCATCTCCTCGGCGCCGGCCGCGACGGTCTGCACGTTCCCGGACACCTGGAGCGCCGCTGCCGAGACGACCCCGGCCTGGGCGGAGGTCTCCTCAGCACCGGCCGAGATCTGGTGGGAGCTGGCGGAGAGCTGCTCCGAGGCCGCAGCGACCGAGTCGGAGGACCGCACGACGGTGCTCATCACCGACCGCAGGTTCACCAGCGCGCCGTCGAGCGCCGCACCCATCCGGCCCAGCTCGTCGCGGGAGGTCATCCCCGTCGTCCCCGTGAGGTCGCCCGCAGCGACCTTCTCGACGACGTCCTGCACCCGGCGGGCGCTGCTGGCGACCTGACGGGCGACCAGCCAGCCGAGCCCGAGAGCGAGGAGCGCACCGAGCACGAGCACGAGGACCGACACGACGCGCTGCTGCTCGTAGGCAGACCGCGCGCTCGCGACGGCCTCGACCGACCGCTCCGTCTCCGCCGTGATGAGGGCGTCGACCTGGGCCGTCATCATCGAGCTGAGCGGGCCGACGACGTCCTCGTTCGTCTGGACCCACAGGGCGGTGTTGCCCGAGAGTGCGATCGGCGCCATGACCGTCCGCTGGTCGTTGAGGTACTTGCGGAGCACGGTGTCGAGCGTGTCGAGCACCAGCTCGCGGTTCGCGTCGAGCGGTGTTGCGCCGTACGCCGCGCGCGCCTCGTCGAAGCGCGCCTCTGCCTCGTCGAGCTCGACGAGCTTGGCGCGCTTGGACTCTTCGTCGACCGCGAGCATCACGTCGCGCACCTTGAGGCGCATGTCGCTCATCGCGGTCTCCATGTCCGCGGAGAAGTGGACGCCGAGGATGTTCTCCTCGTAGAGCATCTCGGTCGTCGCGGCCGAGCTGCTCAGCGCCGCCAGACCCAGCACGCCGACGAGCACGGCGACGGCTGTCGAGACACCGACGGCCGCGAGGACCTTGGTGCGCACGCCCAGGTCGCGGAACCTGGCAGAGAGGCCGCCCCGCGCGGACGAGGTGCTGGGGCGTCGTGAAGCGGCGTTCATGGGGTGCTCCGTCGATATGGCCGGCGGCGGGGGTCGACCTGGACGGTCGAGGCCGGATACGCCTCTCATCGGCCGGTCGAGGGGCAGCGTGAGCCGCCGAGAGGGTGTTCCCGACCGCCTGGGAGGTGGCGTGCGCCACACCCGCAGCGGCCTACGACCGGTCTGCCGACGTGTTTCTCTCACAGCACATCCGGGCGGATCTGGTGCGCAGAGGGTGAAGAACCGGCTCGAACCAGGGCATCGTGACGGTCGACACCTGGGCTCGCGGAGCCTGCGCCGCGCGGCTGGTGGATCATAGAGGGTGGACCCGTCGACCCCGCCAGGGGCTCGGGGCCTTCAGGACACGACCGTGCGCGGTGCTCGCGCGCCCGCGGCCGGTCCACCCCGAACATGCGGAGCGCGGCCGACGGACGCACGATGAGCATCCCGGCCCGTGGCCCGCCCACACGAACGACAGGAACGCGAACGTGAACGGCAACGCAACATCGAAGCACCAGAACGTGGCGCTCCTGTCGGTCGCGACGGTCGTGCCGGACGTCGTGACGACCTCGGAGGAGATGGACAACCGTCTCGCCGAGACGCTCAAGCGCCTGCGCATGCCGCGCGGTCTGCTGCAGCGCGTCGCGGGGGTCCACGAGCGCCGCCGCTGGGCCGCCGACCAGAGCTTCGAGTCTGCCGCGATCGCCGCGGGTGAGAAGGCTCTCGCCGAGGCGGGCATCTCGGCCTCCGACATCGGGCTGATCATCAACACCTCGGTGACCCGTCCCCACCTCGAGCCCTCGGTCGCCGTGCGCATGCACAACGGGCTGGGTCTGCCGTCGTCGGCCATGAACTTCGACATCGCGAACGCGTGCCTGGGCTTCATCAACGGCATGACCGTCGCCGCGCACATGATCGACTCGGGTCAGATCCGCTACGCGATGATCATCGACGGCGAAGACGCCGACGAGGTCAACGACAACACCATCGAGCGGCTCAACCGCCCGGAGACCAAGCGCTCGGACTTCATGAACGAGTTCGCGAGCCTCACGCTCGGCTCCGGCGCTGCTGCGGCGATCCTCGGCCCGGCCGACTCCCACCCCTCGGGGCACCGCATCCTCGGCGGCGTGACGCGAGCCGCGACCCAGTTCCACGACGTGTGCGTCGGCTCGGTCAACGGCATGTACACCGACACCAAGGCGCTGCTCAAGGGCGGCATGGAGCTGGTCGTCGCGGCGTGGCAGGAGGCCAAGGACACGTGGAGCTGGTCCGCGATGGACCGCTACGTGCTGCACCAGGTGTCCGACGTCCACACGAGCGCGATCGTCAAGGCTGCCAAGCTCGACCGCTCGAAGGTCCCGACCACCTACCCGAGGTACGGGAACGTCGGCCCGGCGTCCATCCCGATCACCCTCGCCGAGCAGTCCTCGACCCTCGCCCCCGGCGACAGGGTCCTGCTCATGGGCGTCGGCTCGGGCCTCAACACCTCGATGATGGAGATCACCTGGTGAACCCTTCGCTCCCAGCCGCCGCGTCCACCACGTCGGCGGCCGTGCTGCCCCCTGCCCTCGACGGGCTCGACCCGGCGTGGTCGCGCCTTGTCGAGGCACCGGACAGCGAGGGAGCGCGGCGCACCTGGCACGTCCTGGACAACCTCTCGCGCCTCGAGCAGTCCGGGTCGGAGCCGATCGGCACCATCCTCTGCGTGCACGGGAACCCCACGTGGTCCTACCTGTGGCGCGGCCTGCTCTCCGCAGCGACCGAGCAGGCTCAGGCCGGCGGCGACGTGTGGCGCGTCGTGGCCGTCGACCAGCTCGACATGGGGTTCTCCGAGCGCACGGGCAGCCCGCGCGGCCTGCCGCAGCGCGTCCGTGACCTCGACGCCCTGACGACGGCCCTCGGCCTCGACGGACCCGTCGTCACCCTCGGTCACGACTGGGGCGGCGTCGTGTCGCTCGGCTGGGCCGTCGACCACCCGGAGCGCCTGCTCGCGGCGACGGTCCTCAACACCGCCGTGCACCAGCCGGAGTCCGACCCGATCCCCGCGCTGCTGCGCCTCACCCTCCAGGGCCCCGTGCTCGGCCGCGCGACGGTCAGCACCCCCGGGTTCCTCGCGACCACCCTCGCCCTGGCCCGGCCCGCGCTGAGCCGTGAGGTCCGCGATGGCTTCATGGCCCCCTACCTGCGCGCCGACCGCCGCGGCGGCATCGGTGCCTTCGTGGCGGACATCCCCGTCGACGAGACGCACCCCAGCCACGCCGAGCTCGACAGGATCGCCGAGGGGCTGCGCAGCCTCACGGTCCCCGCCCTCGCGCTCTGGGGCCCGCGCGACCCGATCTTCAGCGACCGCTACCTCGACGACCTCATGGACAGGCTGCCCCAGCTCGACGTGCACCGCTTCGAGGGTGCCGGCCACATGATCGCCGAAGAGGTCGACTACGCGGGCGCCGTGCTGACGTGGCTCGCAGACCTCACCGCGGAGCGTGCGGCCGAGCCCGTGGACGGCGCTGCTGCGAGCGTCCCTGCTCCTGGCGCCGCGGCTCCCACCGCGACCGCAGCCTGGACCACCGCACCCCTGTGGCAGAACCTCGAGGACCTGCGCGACAGCGACGACACCGTCCTCGTCGAGATGGCCCCGTCCTCAGGTGCCGGACCGCGCACCGTGAGCTGGCGTCTGCTCTCGCGACGGGTCGACGAGATCGCCGCCGGTCTGCTGACCCTCGGTGTCCGCCCGGGGGACCGTGTCTCCCTCCTCGTGCCGCCCGGCGCCGACCTCACGGCCGTCCTCTACGCCTGCGTGCGCATCGGCGCCGTCGTCGTGGTCGCCGACGCCGGACTCGGCCTGCGTGGTCTGACGCGTGCGGTCCGCGGCGCCCGCCCGTCCTACGTGATCGGCGCGCTCCCGGGGCTCTCGGCCGCCCGCGCCCTCGGCTGGCCCGGCGTGAAGATCTCGACGACGGTGCTTCCCTCGCCGACAGCGCGGGCCCTCGGCGTCACGCGCAGCCTGCTCGACGTCGCGGCGCTCGGCGCCCGCGCCCTCGAGGGGACGACCCTCGCGGAGCTCGCCCCGGTGCCCTCGCCCGAGGACACCGCAGCGGTCCTCTTCACCTCGGGGTCGACCGGACCCGCCAAGGGGGTCGTCTACGCGCACGGCCAGCTGTCGGCGGTCCGTGACGCCCTCGCCGAGCGCTACGGCATCGGCCCCGGATCGGGCCTCGTCGCAGGTTTTGCGCCCTTCGCGCTGCTCGGCCCGGCCCTCGGTGCCCGTTCGGTGACCCCGGACATGGACGTCACGTCGCCCAGCACGCTCACGGCGCAGGCGACGGCCGCGGCTGTCGCGGCAGCCGACGCGACCACGCTGTTCTTGTCGCCCGCCGCGATCGCGAACGTCGTCGCGACCTCGGGCGACCTCACGGACGAGGACCGTGCGGCGCTCGCCCGGGTGCAGACCTTCCTCTCGGCCGGGGCGCCCGTCTCGGGCAGCCTGCTGGCTGCCGCCGAGAGCCTCATGCCCGCTGCGACGGCCCACACGCCCTACGGCATGACTGAGGGCCTGCTGCTCACCGACGTGACCGCGGACGAGATCCGCGCCGCCGAGGCGAGCGGCGGGCGCGGCGTGTGCGTCGGACGTCCCGTCGTGACGGCGACGGTGCGGGTCGTCGCGCTCGACGAGCAGGGCCGGGCGACCGGCGAGCTCGGCGACACCCCTGACGTCACCGGCGAGATCGTCGTGGCCGCACCGCACGTCAAGGACCGCTACGACAGGCTGTGGTTGACCGAGCGCGCGAGCCGCCGCGTCGACGGCCCTCCGGCACCCGAGGGTCAGCGCTGGCACCGGACCGGCGACGTCGGGCACCTCGACGCCGACGGCCGCCTGTGGGTCGAGGGTCGCCTCGCCCACGTGGTCGTCACGGCCGACGGTGTGGTGACGCCCGTGGCACCCGAGCAGGCCGCAGAGTCGTCGAGCCTCGTCGCGCGCGCCGGTGTGGTGGGCGTCGGGCCCGTCGGGACCCAGCAGCTCGTCGCCGTCGTCGAGACCGTCGAGCGGACCCGCCGCCCTGGCCTCGCGCCGCACGACGTCGCCGACGACGTCAGGGCGCGGGTCTCCGAGCCTCTCGCCGCCGTCCTCGTGGTGCCTGACCTGCCGACGGACGTGCGCCACAACTCGAAGATCGACCGGAGCCGTCTGGCCGCCTGGGCCGAGGACGTGCTCTCCGGAGGACGGATGACCACCCCATGACCGAGCCCGCGACGCCAGCCGACCAGAGCGTCCTCGTCACGGGGGCGAGCGGGTTCCTCGGCCGTGCCGTGGTCCGCGAGCTGCTCGCGGGCGGCTACGCCGTGCGGACGCTCCAGCGGACGCCGAGCCGCACGCCAGGGGCGACCGACGTGCTGGGCTCTGTCACCGACCCGGAGGTCGTCGCTCGTGCCGTCGCGGGCGTCGACGCGGTGGTGCACCTCGCCGCGAAGGTCTCGCTCGCCGGTGACCCTGCCGACTTCGAGCGGGTCAACGTCGGTGGCACCCGGACGCTGCTCGACGCCGCGCAGGCCGCCGGGGTGCAGCGCGTCGTGCACGTGTCGTCGCCGTCGGTGGCCCACCACGGCGACTCGATCGTCGGCGACGACGCCGGGCCTGCGGACCCTGCGCTCGCCCGTGGTGACTACGCCCGCACGAAGGCCGCCGCCGAGCTGTTGGCCCTCGCCCGCGACGGGGCGGCTCTCGGTGACGGGTCCAGGCCAGGGAGCGCGGGCTCGGTCATGCGCGTCGTCGCAGTCCGACCGCACCTCGTCTGGGGCCCCGGGGATACCCAGCTCGTCGCCCGCGTCGTCGAGCGGGCCCGCGCGGGACGTCTCCCCCTGCTCGGGCACGGCGCCGCGCTCATCGACTCGACCTACGTCGACAACGCGGCGAGCGCGATCGTCGCGGCCCTGCGCGCCGTCGACGACGTGCACGGCCAGGCCTACGTCATCACCAACGGTGAGCCACGGCCCGTCGCCGAGCTCCTCGCGGGGATCTGCCGCGCTGCGGGCGTCGAGCCGCCGCGCTGGAGCGTCCCGGCCTCGGTAGCCCGGGCAGCAGGCTCGGCCGTCGAGGCCGGGTGGAAGATCCGCCCCGGGGCCGACGAGCCGCCGATGACGCGGTTCCTCGCCGAGCAGCTGTCGACGGCGCACTGGTTCGACCAGCGCCGCACCCGCCGCGACCTGCGCTGGGAGCCGGCCGTCTCGGTCGACGAGGGCCTGCGCCGCCTGGCCGCGTCGTACAGCTGAGAGGCGCTCGCCCGCGCGAGCCCTCCGCAGCTGTCCGGCCAGCCCGCCTCCACGGCGCACCCAGCCGGTCAGTCCGCCGCCGGACCTGACCGGCCAGTGCGCCGCCACACCTCACCGGCCAGTCCGCCGCCTTGCTGCTCAGCCAGCCTGCTGGCTGAGCAGCTCGCGCAGCGTCAGCGGCGGCCGGCCGGTGAGCCGCTCGACGGTGTCGGTGACCGTCGCGAGCTCGCCCTGGGCGATCGCCGTGTAGGTCGACACCCAGGCGTGGACCTCCCAGTCGGGGGCGTCGTAGACGCGCCGCGACTCGTAGGCCTCCGGGACGGTCTCGTCGACGTAGGCGAGGTCGCGGCCGGTCACCTCGCGGATCACCTCGATGGCCTCGGGGATGCTCAGGGCCTCGCGGCCCGTGAGCTCGTAGGTCTGGCCGGCGTGCGACGCCGGGTCCTGCAGCACGACCGCGGCGACCCGGGCGACGTCTTCGCGGGCGACAGCCCCGAGACGTCCCTGCCCGGCAGGCCCGCGGATCACGCCGTCCTCGCCCGCGAGCATGGGCAGGAAGTCGAGGTAGAACGAGTCCCGCAGGAAGGTGTACGCCATCCCGGAGGCCCGGATGTGCTCTTCGGTGTACCAGTGGTCGCGGGCGAGCGTGAAGACGGCTGTCGGCGACGCCCCGAGGAAGGACGTGTACACGACGTGCTGGACACCGGCGCGGGCGGCGGCGTCCACGAAGGCCCTGTGCTGGTCGAGGCGCTCGGCGCTCTCGGCCCCGGAGACCATGAAGAGCACGTCGACGCCGGCGAGGGCCGCGTCGGAGGCCTCGGTGTCCCCGTAGGACGCCTGGACGACGTGGGCGCCGGGGATCTGGGGAGCGCGATCGGGCGAGCGGACGACAAGACGCTGCTCGAGGCCGGCCTCGCTGAGCAGGTGGGCGACGGCCCCGCCTACAGCACCTGTCGTGCCGGTGACGGCGATGGTGGTCATGGGGCTCCTCCTCGTGGTCTGGTGGCTTCTCCGTCGAGTCTGCCTCCTCGTGGCTGTCGCGTCGCGGCGGGGAGCCCGGACGTGACGAAGGCCCGGACGTGACGAAGGCCCGGACGTGACGAAGGCCCGGAGGCCGACGTCTGTCGGTTTCCGGGCCTCCGCGGGGGGCGGGGGTGTGTCAGCCCTGCGTCTCACCTCTCGCGTCGGCCGTGCGGCGGCGACGGACCACGAGCACGGCGCCCGCAGAGACGAGCAGCAGCGCGACGACGCTGATCCACACCACGTCGGCACCCGTCACGGGAAGGCCGCCCGCGGCAGCCGGGACGCCTCCGTCACCCGGGGTGGAGCCGGGTCCTGTCGGGGTCGACGGGTCGACCGACGGGTCGGTCGGGCCCGTCGGCTCGACGGGCTCGGGCGGCGTCGTGAAGGTGTTGACGACCGTCAGGCCGATCTCCTGCACCTCGTCGCTCGTGCCGACGACCACGGCGGTCTCGTAGGAGTCGGCGTCGATGGTGACAGTCGTCGCGCCACCGGTCTCGGTCTCCGCGGCGAAGCAGTGCGCACCGTTCGGCAGCAGCAGGTCGGCGCCCTCGGCGTCGACGAGACGCAGCGTCTCGCCACCACGGATCTGCGTCGAGGCCGACCCGATCGTGAGGATCGTCCCGTCAGAGGCCTCGACCTGGCAGGTGACCAGGACCGTGAACTCCGCGTCACGCACGGCCTCGGAGTCGGCGGCGTCGCCGTCGACGACCTTGGTGAGGTCGAGCGTCGCGGCCGAGAACACGTTGGTGAAGCCGGCGACGACAGTCTGCTCGAGGCCCTCGACAGCGTCGGGGATCGTCACCGTGACGGGTGCGGGGGCGGTGTCGGCCCCGCCGGTGCCCGTCTCGGTGACCACGCACTCGGCGCCCACGGGGAGCCCGTCGAGGGGCTCGGAGTAGAGCGTCGTGCCCGAGCCGTCACCGGAGACGACCAGCTCGGACGAGACGACGTCGGCACGGCCGTCGAGGGAGCAGACCACCGAGAAGGTGAACGGCCCAGCCGACAGCCCGTCGGCGCCCGGCCCCGTGAAGTCCTTCGCGACGACGAGGGAGCCTGCCCGGAACTCGTTGACGATCGCGAGGGTCGCGACCTCGCCGACGGCCGTGGGTGTCGGCCTGGAGACGTCGTCTGTCGCGTCCTCGCCGTAGGTGACCTTCGAGGCTCCGCCGGCGTCGGTCTCGAGGACGGAGCACTCCGCGCCCGAGGGCACGTCGACGACGGTCGGCTCGAGCGAGCTCACCGTCACCTGGAGGGGGTCGAAGCCCGCGACGGGCGCGCCGCCGTAGGTGCAGGTCACGGCAGCGGGGTAGGTGGTCTGCGCGTACGGTGCGGCCTTGCCGACCACGTCCTTGACGAGCGCGAGGCGCGTGGTCGAGAAGTCGTTGGTGATCCGCACCTGCTGGGGAGCCGTCGTGCTCGTCGGGTCCGCGGGGATGGTGACCCTGAAGGGGTCCGCCTCGGTCGCGTCCCCGGCGCCGCCGCGAGGGTCGGTCTCCCACACGGCGCACTCGGCACCGGACGGGATGCCGTCCACGCGGACAGGGGTGTCGACGGAGACCGAGAGCGTCTCGTCGCGGACCGTGGTCACGTCGCCGCCGACGGGGTCGACCGTGCACACGACGCGGACGCCGAAGTCGACGTCGTCGAGGGCGAGACCGTAGGGGTTCTCACCGATCTCCTTCGAGATCTCGAGGCTGCCGAACATCAGGCCGACACCCACCTGGATGGGCTCGGTCGAGGGCAGCACGTACGAGCCCCCGCCGCGCTGGGTCGTCTCGGCGTGCGCGAAGGAGTTCCACGCGACCGAGGGGTTGGCCACCTCGGTCGCGTCGACCGGGGAGGTCATCGCGAAGGTGATGTCGACGGCGCCACCCGGCACGAGCGGTGTCGCGAAGGTGAGGTCCATCGACGCCGCGGTGACGTCGGGGGAGAAGGGCGCAGCCCACTCGGATCCCGCGCACTGTGGCGCGGAGGAGCCCGCCCCACCCATGTCGAGGTCGGAGGTGCAGATCGTGGACTCGGTCGTGTACCGGGTGGTCATCGCGCCGGGGCCGCTGAGCACGGGCTCGGTCGCGAGCGTCGGACGCGTCGTCCACTGTGTCCCGCGGGACTGGTCGAGGATCACGCCGGTGTCCCCCTGGACGGGGAACCTGTCGACGATCCGCATGTTCGTCGCGGACTCGGTGCCCGCGTTGACCAGGCGCAGCAGGTACTGGAACTGGTCGCCCGGGTTGACGAGCGCGATGCACGGGAAGGCCGTGTAGACGACGCCGTCGGGGCCGACGCGCGACGGGCACTGCGGTCCGCCGACCGCGACGGCGGTCTTGGTCCGGGTGTTGTACCAGCCGAGGTCGACGGTCCCGGCGACCCACTTGCGGGCGCTGAACGCGGCTCCGCCCTTGACGGTCACACCGGCGCTCGCCGTGCAGTACGTGCCGGGGCCGAAGGCGCCGTCGGTCTGGGACGCGGCGTCGCAGGTGAAGGACGGGCCGGTCCCGGTCGCCCCCATGGTGTTGGTGATGACCTGGTTGGTCGTCACTCCGGGCTCGAGGCGCACCTGGATCTCGATGGTGAGGCGCGCGCTCGGGGCCAGGACCCACGGCTGGCCGTCGGCGCTGGTCGAGAAGTCCCAGGCGAGACCCGCTGTGCGCTCGCCGTCAGGTGTCGCGGTGAAGACCGGCGCGGGCACGGGTGGCGTCCCTGCGGGGACCGTCACGTCGACGACCTTGAAAGGCTGCCCGCCGTAGCCGGCGAAGCTCTCGTCGAGCTCGAGCCCGACGGGCAGGAGGTCCTTGACCACGAGGTCGCTGATGTTCGAGGTGCCGGTGTTGCGCACGGTGAGCCTGAAGGGGGCCACCTCACCCGGCTCGATCGACGAGTTCGGCGTCTTGGAGACCGCCATGCTCGACGTCCCCTCGACGAGCGCGAGGGTCGCGTCGACGGGGTCGATCTCGCGGGGGTCGCCCGAGACCGGGTTGAGGAAGGTGTGGTACCTGGCGCTGACAGTGTTGGTCAGCGTCGCGGGGACCTCAGCCGTGGCGTCGCTGCGCGGGTGCTGGCGCGGGCTGACCGTGAAGAGCAGCCGGCCCGAGCACATGGTGTCCTCGCACGGCGTGAGCATGTAGCCGTCGTTGACGGTGCTCGTCAACGTGAAGGTGGCCCGCAGCCCGGTGACCGACGCGGCGCTGACGCCGTTCGGCAGGACCGCCGTGGTCCGCGGCGTGCCTGTCACCCAGGCGCCGCCGGAGAAGGCGTCGACCTGGACGCGGTCCGCGCCGGCCGGCATGCGGAGCCCTGTGAAGGTGCGGAAGTCGACCGCGTCGAAGAAGTCGGGGTCTTCGTCGGTCATCTGGAGCGACTTCATGCTCATGTTGCCGGTGTTGCGCGCCGTCAGAGTGACCGTCGCGGTCTGCTGGGAGAGCCCGGGGACCCACTCGGGGAGCGTCGCCGGGGCGATCGACTTGTTGAGCGACCCGGCGTCGTTGGCCGGGCCGGTCTCGATCTGCGGGGAGCACGCCTCGGTGCCGACGTAGCCGCCCGCGGTCGGGGTGTAGCAGTTGGTGATGACGACGCCGTCGGGGACACCGGGACGGCGCTCGGTGCGCAGGTTGAGCGTGAAGCCCTTGGTGGGCGTGAGCTCTCCGTCCATCCGGGCGCGGACGCCTGTCGCGCGCTCGAGGACGTCGGCTGCGACGCCCGTGTACGCGCCCCAGGCCGCGGTGACGGGGTCGTAGACCTCGATGGTCACCCCGGGGGTGCTGGCGGACTTGTCGACCGAGGCGCTCGTGAGGCGGAGCGAGTCGAAGGGGTTGCCTGCCGCGACGGGGGTGCCGTCAGGCTCGGTGCGGGGGTCGGAGACGACCGGGGAGACGAGGGCGATGTTGCCGTTGTTGACCACCCGCAGCGTGAAGGGGATCGGCTGGTCCTCGGGGACCGAGGTCTGCCCGACGGTCTTGGTGCCGCCGAGGCTCGGGTTCGCGGTCTCGACCTCGAGGTGCCCCGAGACAGTCCCGGAGGTGGTGCCTGTGCTGTCGGTGCGGCCGGCTGATCCTGTGTACCCGGCGACGTTGAGGACGAAGGGGCTGGTGCCGTCGGCCAGGTCGTCGTCGGTCACGAGGTCGTTGAGCGTGCCGTGGATGCCGAGCCGGGCCGTCGCGCCCTCGGCGATGCTGGCGTTCCCGTCGGCGTCGCGGCCCGTGTAGGTGATGGTCACACCGGTGACGCGCTTGCCCGCCGCGGTCGGGGCGCTGCCGTCGGCCGTGTACGTCTGCTCGGTCATGGTGCCGTCGGCGTAGGTGACGAGCACCTGGGCGCTCGTGCCGCCCTGCGGCAGCACCCAGCGCACCTGCGAGACGTCGAGCTTCTCGAGCTCGCTCGCGTCGGGGGAGCCCACGGGCGCGCTGTGCGGCTCGCGGACGACGATCTCGGCGATCTTGAAGGGGGACCGGTTGGTGATCGAGACGATCGCGGTCACCGGGGAGTCGTGGCCGATCACGGCGTGCTCACCGGTGTCTTCGGTGTAGCTGGCGTCGGTGTCGGGGAAGTAGTCCTTGGTCGCGCCGAGGACGAGGGTGTCGGGGAGGATCTGCGTGCTCGCGCAGACCTGCGTCCCTGCCGACGGACCTGCGACGGCGTCGACGGCGCCGGGGACAGCGCAGTTGTCCACGATGATCCGGCTGCTGGGGCGCAGCGGCTCGCCTGTCGAGCGGAGCGTGTCGCGCAGGACCATGTCGAGGGAGACAGACCCGCCGGTCGCGTCGTAGGGGAGCGCGGCCCCGCCTGCGGTGAAGGCGATGCGCGCCCCGGTGACGGCGGTCGCGTCCACGCCCACGGGCAGGTCGAAGGCACCGGGGGCCGTGAGCTGGCCGGCCGGCACCTCGGCGCCGTCGACGACCACGAAGAGCTGGGCCGTGGTCGCGCCGGCCGGGAGGGCCAGGAGCGTGGCGTCGGTGAGGTCGAAGTGCTCGAAGGTCGCGGGGGTGCTGTCGCTGACGGACAGCTCGGTCACCTCGGCCGAGGTCGACGAGGTGTTGCGGACCCCGAGCACGATCGTGCTCGTGGACCCCGTGCCCGCGACGTTGGCGGGGCTGTCCCAGCGCTTCGTCGCGACGGGTGTCACGACGCGCGGGACGGAGACCACGAGGTCGGAGGTCGAGGAGTGCGGCTCGGCGTTCTCGGCGACGACCGTAGCGGTGTTCGAGACCGTGCTGCCGTCGAGCAGCGTGGTGTCGGCCGGCAGGCGCATGCCGATCGTGAGGTTGACGGCCGAGCCTGCGGTCAGGCCCTTCTCGCCGACGGGCTCCTGCAGCGCGTCGACGAACTGGACCGTGAGCTCACGGGTCGTCTCGTCGTAGGTGACGGTCCGCGAGGGGGTCGAGGGCGGCAGGCTCGTCACGTCGAGGCCCGCGGGCAGCACGTCGGTCACGGTCTCGTCGACGCAGTCGACGGTGAGGCCGGAGCACTTGACGGTGATCTGGTAGGTGAACTCCTTGCCGGGGGTGAGTGCACCCACGACGTCGTTCGTCTTGGTGACGTTCACCTGGCTCGTCGGGAGGTCCGCAGCGGTGACCGCGCCCTGGCGCTGGGCCGGGGCGTCGGTGCTGTCGGTGCCCTCGGTGCCCTCGGTGCCTTCGGTGGTTCCCGGGGCCTCGGCCTCGGTCGCGGCAGGTGCGGGCTCGTCGGCCGACTGCGTGTCCACGGCTCCCTCCGGAGCCGTCCCCGTCTCGTCGGTGGTCGTCGAGGGAGCCGGCGCCGGTGCGGGGCTCGGTGCGAGCGTCTGGCTCACGGCCGGCTCGTCGGCCGCGACGGCCGCCACGGGTGGCAGCGTCAGCCCGACGAGCGCGAGCATGATCGACACGGCGACGGTCCGGGCGCGGCGTCGCCCCCTCCCGTCCTGCGTCGGGCGGACGGAGAGTCCGGGCAGGGGCGTGGAAGGGTGCGGCATGAGGTGCTCCGGGGGCTTTCGCCGGTCGAGCCGACCGGCTGAGGCAAGGCGTGCCGCTCAGGACGGGGCACCGATCCATGGCACCAGCGCCACCTTGAGATGCGCTCAGGTCCAGGGTGAATCCCGGGGTGAGACCCCCGTCATCCCCCTGACCAGCGGCTCCACCCGCCCCCTCGTCGCGGCGACGGGCGAGGGGTAGCGTCGCCCGCATGGCGATCGACGACGACCTCCTGCCGTGGCTGCTCGACTCCGACCCCGCCCTGCGCTGGCAGGTCGAGCGCGACCTCGCCGGTGCGCCTCCGGCCGTGTGGGAACCCACGCGGGCGCGCGTCGCGACCGAGGGCTACGGGGCCCGTCTGCTCGCGCTCCAGGACGACGACGGGCGCTGGGCCGGGGGCGCGTTCTTCCCGGCGGGCTTCGACTTCCAGGGACCTGAGGCGGCCCCGGGCGCCGGGCAGCCGTGGACCGCGACCACCTGGTCCCTCGTGTCGCTGCGCGCGTGGGGGCTCGACCCCGACGTCCTCGCCGGGACCGCTGAGCGTCTCGACGCCGTGTGCCGTTGGGAGTACGACGACCTGCCGTACTGGGGCGGCGAGGTCGACGTGTGCATCAACGCCTTCACCCTCGAGAACGGCGCGTGGCTCGGGGCTGACGTCTCGGGGATCGCCCGGTGGTTCGTCGAGCACCAGCTGGCCGACGGCGGCTGGAACTGCGAGTGGGTCGACGGGGCCACGCGGTCCTCGGTGCACTCGACGCTCAACGCCGTCAAGGGGCTGCTGGGCTACGAGAAGGCAGCCGTCCCAGGGACGCCCCCGGAGCTCGGGGCCTCGCTGCGGGCGGCCCGGCGCGCCGGGGAGGAGTACCTGCTCGAGCGGCACCTGCTGCGCAGGCTCTCGACAGGGGAGCCGATCGCCCCGTGGGTGACGCGCTTCGCGTACCCGTTCAGGTCCTTCTACAGCGTGCTCCACGCCCTCGACCACTTTCGCTCGGCGTCGCTGCACGACGCCGAACCGCCCGACCCGCGCCTCGCCGAGGCCGTCGAGGTGGTCCGGGCAGCGCGCCAGCCCGACGGGACGTGGACCCAGGAGCGCCGCCACCCCGGGCGGGTGTGGTTCGAGGTCGACGTGCCGGCCGGGGAACCGTCGAGGTGGCTCACGCTGCACGGCATCCGCGTCCTCGACTGGTGGGACGCGCACCGCGAGGACTGAGACGTCACCCGAGGACTGAGACGTCGCCCGAGGACCTAGCCCTCTGCCCGAGGAGAGCGGCCCGCAGCGAGACCTGCTGGTCGCCCGCGGCTCCGCGCAATCCTCGTCCTACGCGTCCCCAGCCCGGTCCTGACCGAGGAACCCCAGCCTGGCGCCCTCGGCGAGGGCCGCGCCGCGGCTCGTCACGCCGAGCTTGCGATAGAGCGAGCGCAGCTGGCTCTTCACGGTGTTGACCGACACGAAGAGCTGCTGGGCGACCAGGTCGACAGGCGCACCCGTCGCAAGCTCGTGGAGCACGGCGACCTCGCGCTCGGAGAGCTCGACGACAGGCACGCGCTGCGCGACGCGTGCCGGGATAGCCGCGGCCCGCAGCCGCTCCATGACCTCCGCGGCCTCGGGCACCTGCGCGGCGACCCTCTCGAGCAGCGCGCGGTCGGTCAGCGCATAGGGGTGGAGCAGCTCCGGTCCGGAGGTCTGGACGGCGCGGCGCAGCGCCGACCGAGCACCGTCTGCGTCGCCGAGGACGTCGCGGGCCTCCATGTCGACGAGCAGCACGGTGACGCGCTCGCGGGGGCTCGGGGCCTCGCGCCAGAGCGCGGTGGTGCAGATCTCGACGGCTCCGACGGCGTCGCCCGCGTCGAGGACGAGCCTGGACCGCAGGGCGGCGTCGCCGCGCAGCCCAGGGTGCTCGACGGTGAGGTTGGTCGCCCGGGTCGGGTTGCCGCTGCACGCGAGCACCCGGGCGAGGGTCGAGGTGAGGACCGTGTGGGCCAAGGAGGGGACCACGAGGCGGTGACCCGCCGAGACCATG
Source organism: Sanguibacter sp. Leaf3 (assembly GCF_001425965.1). Lineage (NCBI taxonomy): Bacteria > Bacillati > Actinomycetota > Actinomycetes > Micrococcales > Sanguibacteraceae > Sanguibacter > Sanguibacter sp. Leaf3. Next base: position 57,321 of record NZ_LMRH01000001.1, read on the forward strand.
GCGTTCTCGAGGGTGGTGAGCGCACCGTCCGTGTCACCGCGGAGCGCGCAGACCATCGCGCGCGCCAGGTCGACGAGGTACCAGGCGGCGTGGCGCTGGTGCTCGATCGTGCCCTGGGCCGGGAGGTCTGCGAGGTGCCGCTCGGCCGCGTCGAGGTCGAGGGTGTCGATCGCGAGGAAGGCCCGGGCGGCCGGGGCGGCGAGGTCCATCGTGAGCGCGAGGTGCTCGGGAGCCTCGGCGAGGGTCGCCCCGACGGCCAGGTGCTCGTGGGCGCGCTGGTTCGAGCCGCGCACCGCGTCGATCAGCGCGACCGTCTCGATCGCGGTGCGGGCGACCAGCTCGAGGTCGCCGCCCGTCCCAGCCCAGGTGCAGGCGAGCAGGTCGTCTGTCGCGGCGTCGAGCCTGCCGGCGGCGAGCTGGGCGATACCCGCGTGCAGCAGCAGGAAGGGCAGGACGTCGTCGGTGCCGGGCCTGTACCGGCCCTGGTCGTCGCGCAGCGCGTCGACCATCCGGGTGGCCGTCTCCGCAGCGGCCTCGAAGCGCTGGGCACGCCGGTCCGCGATGATCTGCCCGACGGCGACCCCGACCACGTCCCGCAGCGCCGACTCGTCGAGATCCTCGTGCGGCTCGGGCCAGGGGACGGCCAGCGCCGTGATCGTGTCGTTGCGTGACCCCAGCAGCACGTCGCGGACCATGAGGAGGCGCGGCATCGCCCGGAAGCGTTCCGCGGGCAGCTGCTCGAGGGCCTCGCCGAGGGCTGTCGGCGCGTCCGTCACGAGCCGCACCCAGCCGGAGTCGACGACCTCCACGACCCGGTCCCAGTCCTGCGCGGCGACGGCGTGGTGCAGGGCGCGGGCCGGGTCGTCGGCGAGCACGCGCGAGGCCTGCCTGTGCGCGTCGGTCACGAGCGAGCTGATCTTCGGCCACCCGGAGGTCGACAGCGAGCGCAGCAGCGGCATGTACGTCCAGACGCGCCCCTGGGGACCGGGTCTGGACCGCGCGAGACCGCTGGCCTCGAGGGTCTCGAGGATCGCCTCGGCCGACTCGTTCCCGGTGAGCGACCGGGCGAGGTCGACGGTGAGCTCGTCGACGACAGTCGTGGCCACGACGAAGAGCGAGCCTGGAGACCCGTCGATCGACCGGTTGCCGAACAACGGGCCGAGGGTCTCCCAGCCGGCCCGGGGCACCTCGCCCGTGCCGATCGACGCCGTGAGCAGACCACGGACCAGACCGGGCCACCCCCAGAGGTCGTCGTGCAGCCCCTGGACGACCCCGTCGGCGAGCACGGCGTCGAGGGACACGGCGAGCCGTGCGATCTCCCGCGGGGTGAGGGCGAGGGACTGGCCCTCGACGAAGGCCGTGTCCATGCCCAGGCGCGCCAGGTGCTCGGGGTCGCTCGACAGGTGGCTGCAGAGGACCAGCCGCACGGCAGGCGAGGCGCGCACCATCCGGGCGAGGTCGGCGTCCACGCGGGCCGTGCGGACCTTCTCGACGTGGTCGACGACCAGCACGAAGGGCGTGGTCCACCGCGCGAGCGCGTCCCGCACCGCGGCGGCGGGGGACACGGGCGCAGGCGCAGCCTCGGTGCCGCCCTCTGCCGTGATGCCGCTGCCAGCCCTGGGCGCGACCCCCGCGTGCACCAAGAGCTCGAGCAGAGAACCCCAGAAGTCGTCGGCCACCTCGGTGCGCCGCGCCGTCATCCACACGGCCGGGTGCCCCGTGCGCTCGAGCCACTCGCTCACGTGCGCGGACTTGCCGTAGCCCTGCGGGGCGCGCAGGACGGTGACGGCGTTCCCGGCGTCGAGGACGCCGTACACGTCAGGCTTGGGGATGAGATGGCTCGGCACCCGCGGCGGTCTGCTCCACCGCGGACGCTCGCTGCTCGTGGGCACGGCGGGTCCTTCGAGGTCTGAGATCAGGGAGGCTGCCGATCCTACGAAGCCTGACCTGCGACGACGCGAAGTATGACGAGGGCTACCCTGCTTTCACCCGACAGACCGGACGACCCTGGCCAACCCGCCCGACGGGCGTCCCACACCTCGGCCAGGACGCTGCGCACCCGCGGTCCGCGGTCCCTCGCTCCCCGCCGTCCGCGAGGCACCCGAGACCCCGTCGTACCTCACCCACCGCCGACCCTCACACCCCGTAGGCCTCCACGAGCCGCGCCCGCTCGGTCGCGGTGATCGGCACGATCGAGCCGTGCCGCGGGTCGACGGGCAGCTCCGCGCCGGGGCTCTTGGTCCACGTCCCGGTGTCGAGGTCGTCGGTCTCGAAAGGGATGTAGCCGCGCATGCCGTACTCGTCGATGAACAGGTACCAGCGCTCGCGGTCGAGCGCCTTGGTCACGGTGGGTCCCTCGCCCTGACGGATGCCGAGCTCGGGGTCGGTCGACATGCCGATCGCCCCCGTGACGTACTCCCAGTCGGTGCTCAGCAGGTCGTCGGAGCGCTCGAGCAGCACAGACTTGCCTTCGAGCCCGGGGGTGGGTGCCTCGCGCTCGTCCTTGCTGAACCTGTAGAAGGTGCCCTCGTGCTCGATCACGGTCGAGTCGATGACCGAGTGCCCGGGGTCGACCCACACCTGCGCGGGCGTGAACTCGCGGAAGTCCGTGGTCCGGGCGACGAGCATGCGGTTGTAGCTGACGCCCTGGTGCTCCGGGTCGTCGGCCGGGTAGAGCATCGACGCCCAGTACACCGCGTAGCTCGACGTCTCCTCGTGCCAGGTGACCTCGGGAGCCCAGACGTTCCCAGCCGTCGGCGGGGCGACCTCGGCGAGCCACGGCTCGCTCCAGGTCACGAGGTCCGGGGACTCCCACACCACGAGGGACCTGCTGCCCGTGCGCTGGCAGGCCATCCAGTCCTGGCTGCGGTGGATGTGCAGGTCGGTCGCCACGAGGTAGAACCCGTCGCCCGACGGCCTGCGCACGAGGAAGGGGTCGCGGACACCACCCGTGCCCAGCTCCGAGGTGAGGACGGCCTCGCCCCCTGCCAGGGTGTCCCAGCGCAGCGGGTCGCCGCCGCGGCTCACGGCGAACCTCACCTGCTCACCACCGGCGTGGTCCTCGCCGGTGAAGTAGGTGAGGAGATAGTCGGCGTAGGGCTCGTCGGGCATGCGTGATCCTTCTCTGGACGTCGTCGTGCAGCGGATCGGACGACTGTACAAGCCCTGGCAGAGAGGTGTGGAGCAGATCAGGTGCACGAGCGGGGCCTCGACCGGGTGGGTGCTGCCTGCCGGGCTGCGCTCGCCCACTGTCGTCCTACGGCCTCAAGACCTTGGGCTGGCGCAGGACCACGAGGCACGCCGCGGCCGCCAGGAGCAGGCCGCCGGAGATCCAGGTGGCGGCGCTCCCGTGGCCCCCGACCAGCGGCAGGACGAACCCGCGGGGGTCGGTCACCGAGAGGGTGCTGATGCCGTCCGTCGTGGACACGGCGACGTTCGGCACCTGGGCGGACGGTGCGGTCAGCGTGACAGCCCCGTCGGCGCCGACCTGGAGCCCGACGGCGGTCGCGAGGAGCTGGTGCCCCTCCGGTGCGTGCGTCTCCTCGAGCCAGTAGGTGCCCGCCTCGATCCCGCCGCTGACGAACAGGCCGGTCTCACCGGCGACGGTGGTGAGGGCCGGCGTGGTGAGCTCGGCTCCCGGGGCACCGTCGTCGTCTGCCCGCAGCACGAACTCCGCTCCGCCGAGCCGCACGCTCCCGTCGGCGCTGAGCTTCTCGACGTGGAGGTAGCGCACCGGGTGCTCGGTGCACAGACCGGGCACGCACGGGTCGTCCGGGCCTGGGGGCTGAGACCCCGCGACGACCACGTTGCGGAGCAGGTTGTCGCTGCGCTCAGCGGTCTTCACCACGACTGTGTACACCACCTGGGTGTCGGCCGAGATGGTGCCGGTGATCCTCAGCAGGTCGTCCTCCGGCCCGGTCACGGTCAGCCCGCCCGCGTCGAGCAGGGAGCCGAAGCGTGCGTCGTCGAGCACCCCTCCCAGGTCGTCCGTCCAGTCGACCGTGACGGGGTCGGTCCCCGAGTGGTCGAAGGTGAGGGTGTAGGTCACGACGTCGTCCTGCCCCAGGGCGTGCCCGGACTCTGGGTCGGCAGACTTGAGGACTGTGAGCTCGGCGCGGGGTGTCGTGACGCTGGCCTCGCACCCTTCGCCCGGTGAGCACCCGGGGTCGACCACCTGGAACGGGATCGCGGGCGCGGGGGAGCCGGGGGTCGGAGGAAGGAGCATCTCCGCGGGTGGGGTCGCCCGCGCGACGTTGGTGATGTCCTCCATGTCGAGGTCGTCCGCAGCGACCCGCCCGGTCACGACGTAGACCACCGATCCTCCAGGTGGGATGGTGACGGTGTCGGCGACGTCGCCCGTGCCGCCGGCCGCACCGCAGGTCGCTCCTCCCGTCGAGGCGCAGGTCCAGGTCGGCTCTGTGACGCGTGCCGGGACCGGGTCGGTGACGGCGACGTCCGGGGCCGTCGTGACAGGCCTCGCCGCTGTCGAGGCCGCGTTCGACACCGTGACTGTGTAGACGACCTGCTCACCCGCTGCGTAGCTCGTGGCGGCAGCCTCTTTGGTGATCGAGAGGTCGACGACGGGCAGGACTGTCAGCGCCGCCTCGCCCGGGGCCTCCAGCCCGCACAGGCCGTACGTGATGCCGTCCCAGCACGCAGGGGTGCCAGCGCCGGGCGTGAAGTTCTCCGGACCGTTCGTGTAGACGCCGACGCCGGTCCCTAGCGCGTCGTCCCACGCCTGGACCTGCACGTCGACTGTGCACGAGGCCTGAGACTCTGCCAGGGAACCCTGGACCACCACCTCCCCGGAACCTGCTGCGGCTGTCACCTGCGCCGTGGAACCTGCGACACCCGAGGATGCGAGGCAGGTCGTGCTGCTCTCCCCGGTGGCACGCAGACCGTCGGGGAGACGGTCGGTGAGGTTCCAGCCCGTCTTCGCGTTCAGCTCGGCGGTGTTGGTGACGGTGAGCCGGAGCGTCGAGGTCTCGCCGTCGGAGACCACGGAGGGGGTGAAGGCCTTGTCGAGCCGGGGGGTCGCGTCGAGCGCCCGCACGTTGTCGAAGGCGCCGTCGTTGCCCAGCGTGGCTGTCGTCGCGTTGTACATCTTGACCTCGAGCAGGCCTCCGGCCAGCCGGACCACCTCGTCGGGAGACAGGCGGTTGAGGGCGACCGTGCGGGAGCGGCCCTCGAAGGCCTCCCACGTGATGCCACCCGTCGCGGCGGAGGTGAGCGGGTACGTGCGCTCGCGGTGCTCCGTGTTCGGGCTCTGCGTGGTGCTGCAGGCTTCGACAGGGTCACCGAGCGAGGTCCAGGTGGGGGCCCCGGGCACCCTGTAGGCGAACTGGTACCTGGGGTTCTGAGACGCAGCCCCGCACAGAGCCGCCGTGTCGACGCCGAAGGCCATGTACCGGTTCGGCCCCGGCAGCGGGATCGGGGTGGTGGTCTGCCACAGCACGCCGTCCCTCTCACCTGCGGGGACCGCGGGGCAGGTGCCCCCGTCGGTCGTGGTGTGGTTGCACTCGCTGTAGGACGTGTAGACGAAGTTGCCCGTCGAGCCGCCGAACTGCTGCCCCATCGCCAGGGCCAGGAGCCGCACGAAGGACCAGCTCTGCACGCCGTCGTCGAGCCCGCAGGCGTACGGGGAGGCGCTCGCGGCGCCTGTGATCGCCCAGGCCGGAGGCGTGGCCGAGGCCTGCGACAGGATGACACCGTTGCACCGGGCGCCGTCGGTCCAGCCCGGCGAGCCCGTGTAGGTGTGCCCGCTGTAGCCCGGGTAGGCAGAGACGTAGGCCGCACGGCCGCCGGGACCGCTCTGGAAGGCCCGGGCCTGCCCTGCGGGGACGTTCTGGAAGTCTTCGAGGAACACGACAGCACCGGGCGCGGGGACACCCGGTCCGGCTGTGAGGAGCTCCGGAGTCTCAGCGACCGCCTGCGAGGGCATGGAGGCCAGGAGTGTCGAGACCAGGAGGAGCGCGAGCACGACAGCGGCCGAGAGGAGCCCGCTCAGCCGGGCGCGCCTCGTCCCTGCACGGCGTGGGCGCGCGGCCCCGCCTCGGACGACCACCTCGTCGAGGATGGTCGACGTCCGGCTCTGGACCTTCTTCGTCATGCTGTGCTCTCCCCGCGGTATGGCCGGCCCGGCGCCTCGGCGCGGCTGGCATGTGACCCCTCTGGAGAAGACACGCTGTGGGCACCGGTCTTGTGACGCGCTCTAGCCGACTTTCACCCGCTCTGTCCGTCGTGGGCGATGCGCTCATGGGGCATCGGGGCGGTCACGAACGTTCACCTGGCATGCCTGCGGCACGCGGGGAGGTGGTGGTGAGCGCCCGTGAGCAAGCCTCGAGGCTAGGTGCCGAGCAAGAGCTCGAGCGCGTCCCGGGCGGCTGGGGAGTCTGCGGATCTGAGCCAGTGCGAGGTGGTCAGACGATCAGCTCCTCGCTGGATGCGCCGGCGGTCCTCGTGACGGATCTCGGCGGCATATCGCACGACGTCTCCGGAGGCGGCCAGCGCGTCGAGGAGAGCGACGAGGTCGCTGAGGTGACGGGCGGGTTCCCGCCTGTCGGCGAAGGCCGCGGTCGACTTGATGGTGAGGGCGCCGAGCAGATCGGGCACCCTGACGGGTCCGGTACGACCGTCGTCGAGCTGGACATCCAGACGTTGCGTGCGGGCGAGAGCCTGCTGGACACCGGGAAGCTCGACTGCGGGCAGGCGGGAGGCAGTCAGGGGGACGGTGTCTTGGTCGTTGACACGTTCGGGGACGATGAGGTCGATCAGGACGGGGTCGCGCGACCACCTGTAGGACAGGTCTGCCCCTGCCAGAGATGCAGGGGTGATGTCGACGAACCCGAGCCGGGTCATGTCTCTGGTGAGCTCTCGAAGGGCCCGGCGGTGGGTGAAGACCCCGACGGCGATGTCGGCGTCGCCGGTCGCCCGGGTGAACGGGACGTCGTGGCGGACGCAGTGTGTCATCACCATCAGGCCGCCCACGACTGTCCAGGGGTAGCGTGCCTCCCCGAGCGCCTGGAGCACCGCGAAGGTCTCCGTCAGCACGGGGTCGAGTGCGGGCATGAGGAGTGGCCCAGGCATCTGCGGGAATCGCGGGGACCCGCTGCGCAAGAGACCGGCGGCGGCGAGCAGGGAGGCTGTGCTGGTCTCTGGTGCTACCGAGGCGAGCAGGTCGTGCAGGCGCAGACGATCTACGTGGTGCGCCGGGAGCTGGCGCAGGAGGTTGTTCAGGTTCTCCAGGGCGGCAGGGTGACCGGCCGAAGGGCCCTGGGTGTCGAGCCGAGCGCGAGCGGTGTGGCCATCGGAGGTCGTCAGTGTCGTGACGATCTCTACGAGCACGTCCGTCGGGGTGGTCACGAGCTGATGGCCCGGGATGTGGTGATGGCGTCGAGCAGGGCGGTGCCTGCGGAGGTCGAGCGGGGGTCGTCCTCGGTCAGGAGGTCGTGGGCGACGACGAGACGGAACGCGTTGTGCCCGTCGGTGCCCAGCGCGGTGAGGCCGATCGGGGGAGGGGTGCTGATCGTCACGTTCCCTGCGTCCGAGCGAAGCAGCCCCAGGTGACGTCGGAGATGGTCGACGTCGTCGAGGGTGCGAGTCCAGACGGTGGCACTGGCGAGCCCGACGAGCGGGTCGGTGACGAGGTTGGATGCGGAGCGCCCTGATCGGACTGTCGACGGCGCGGACAGCACTGCTTCGACCTGGGCGGGCGAGGCTCTGAACGTGGTGCGTGTCTGGGCGAGCCGGGCGGTCCATGCTTGCCAGGTCCCTGGTGCGGCTCCCGTAGACGTGAGTCTGGATCGAAGGCGGGAGCGCTCGTCCGCTCGTAGCCAGCCAGCCTGCGCCCCGTCGAGGAGCGCAGCCGCGGCCCAGGCGACTCGCGGGGAGAAGGCGCGTGTGTGGGCGGGGCGCTCGCGGCGCAGGAAGTCGTCGAGATCGCGGTCGTCGACGACGTATGCGGCGCCCACCTTCGTCGCCCGCAGGACCCCGCCGGAGATCAGCGCTCGTACGCGGCGAGTCGAGAGGCCTGTCCGTGTTGCCGTCTCTGTCACGCTGAGCATGACACTCATAGTCCAGCATCGGAATATGAGTGTCAAGGGTCGGAGAATGCAACGAGATCAGCGCCGTCTCGGCGTGCGCCTGAGCCCGGAGGGGCCTCCCTGATGACTTCGGCAGTGCCTCCTTGCCGTCACCCCACGTCGGACCGTTCCCCCAACCACGGAGCGAGCACGTCCTCCCGCCCGAGCCACGCCGCGCCACCGTCTGCCAGCTCCGCATCCGTGAGCAGCACGTCCTCGAAGACCTTGCGCAGCCTGGCGCGCTCGCCGCGGGCGACGCCCGTGAACACGAGCCGGGTGTGCGGCTCCTGCCGCTCCCACGTGCCGAGCTGCCCCAGGTACAGCTGCCCGCCGGCGCCGTCCCACTGGCAGATCGAGTCGGGGCGGTTCGGCAGCCAGAAGACACCGCGGCTGCGGACGCGCCCGGTGCCGAGCTCTTCGATGCGGTCGAGCAGCCGCTCGGGGTGCATCGGCCGGTCGGAGCGCAGCTCGAGGCTCCAGGCGTGCGCGCTCTCCCACGAGTGGGCGTGCGCGTGCAGGGGGTTGCAGCGGCGCTGGGCGGCGAGGGCGTCGTGCTCGGCGCAGGTGAGGCGGTGCGCGCTGAGCTCGTGCAGGCCGTCGATCCGCCGGGAGTCGGGGGAGCGCAGGTGGTCGACGAGCTCGTCGCCGCAGCGGGCGGAGAGCCCCCGGTGGGTGCTGCCCGAGCTCGCGGTGACCACGAGGTCGGCGTGCGCGAGGTGCCCGGCGAGGACCTCGCCGACAGCGCGCTCGTCGTCCTCGGTGAGCCCGATCCCGCGCTCGGCGACCGAGTCGATGCCGAGCAGGTCTTCCTCCGCCTCGTCGACGTCGACCGCCGTCGCGACGGTCGCGAGCCGGACCATGTCGAGCTCGGCCCCAGGGTGGGTGGCGGCGTCGAGGGCGATGCTCACGGGCAGGGAGTCGGCCGAGACGGGCAGAGCGAGCACGATGTCGTCCCAGCGGCCGTCGGTCGCGAGCCTGCGCAAGGTCGGGAGGGCGTCCTCGCGGACGGCGCAGCTGAGGCAGGCGTGCTCGAGGTCGTGGCGCTCGTCCTCGATCGTGCCGCCCTGCGTGATGACCGCGCGGCGCAGGTAGCCCTCGGCGGCGTGGATGTCGTGACGCAGCACGACGGTCCGCGGGGAGTCGACGAGCAGCGCGAAGATCGCGGTCTCGCGGACGACGGGGTCGATCGTGGTGAGCAGGGACAGGGGGATCTGTGCCATGGAGGGTCTCCGGGTGGGGTGGGGTTTCTCGATCTGCCGTGAGCGTAGCCTTGACGATAATGATAATCAATACGTATAGTCACCGGGTCGCTCCACCCCCGTCGGAAGAAGACCCATGTCAGCCGTCTGTCAGGTCCTTGGCACCCAGCCCGGATTCGGGCACTCGATCTCCCACTCGCACGTGCGCACCAAGCGTCGGTTCAACCCGAACATCCAGAAGAAGAGGTTCTGGGTCCCCTCGCTCGGACGCACCGTCACCCTGCGGGTCAGCACCCGCGGGCTCAAGACCATCGACAAGCTCGGCATCGACGTCGTCGCTGCCCGCATCCTCGCCCGCGGCGAGAAGATCTAGGAGGCCTCCCATGGCAACCAAGCGCGCAGACCTCAGGCCCGTCATCAAGCTCCGCTCGACGGCAGGTACCGGCTTCACCTACGTGACGAAGAAGAACCGTCGCACCAGCCCGGACCGCCTCGTGCTGACCAAGTTCGACCCTGTCGTCCGCCAGCACGTCCCCTTCCGCGAGGAGCGCTGACATGGCGAAGACCTCGAAGGTCGCCAAGAACGAGCAGCGTCGCGTGGTCGTGGAGCGCTACGCCGAGCGTCGCGCCGAGCTCAAGCGGGTCATCGCCGCACCCAGCACGGCGCCCGCCGAGCGGGCCGCCGCGGTCGACGAGCTCGCCCGCCAGCCGCGCGACGCGAGCGCCACCCGGCTGCGCAACCGCGACGTCGTCGACGGCCGACCCCGCGGGTACCACCGCGTCTTCGGCCTCTCACGTATCAGGCTGCGCGAGATGGCGCACCGCGGCGAGCTCCCCGGAGTCACCAAGTCCAGCTGGTAGACACCCCCACCACAGGAGAACCACCATGAAGACCGGGATCCACCCCGACTACCACCCCGTGGTCTACCGAGACGCCTCGGCCGACTTCGCCTTCCTCACCCGCTCGACCGCGACCCCTGCGGCGACGGTCGTGTGGGAGGACGGGAACACCTACCCCGTCATCGACGTCGAGGTCTCGAGCGCGAGCCACCCCTTCTACACGGGCAACGCCCGCGTGGTCGACACCGCAGGCCGCGTCGAGAAGTTCCGTCGCCGCTACGGCCAGACGGCCCCGCAGGCTGAGCCCGTGCAGGCCGAGCCCGCGAAGACCGCCGTGCCCGGCGAGGCAGCCCGATGAAGGTCCGTGCGTCGCTGCGCTCGCTCAAGAGCAAGGACGGCTCGATCGTCGTCAGGCGTCGCGGCAAGACCTTCGTCATCAACAAGAAGAACCCGCGCTGGAAGGGCAGGCAGGGCTGATGGCCGTCCCGAAGCGGAAGATGTCACGCTCGAACACCCGCGCACGACGCTCTCAGTGGAAGGCCACGCCTGTCGCGCTCGTGCCGATCCAGGTCGACGGGGCGACCGTCGAGGTCCCGCGGATCCTGGTCAAGGCTGTGCACCGCGGCCTCGTCGACCCGGAGACGCTCGCGCGCCTGCGCTGACGGGGAGTGCTGACGGGCCGTGCTGACGGGCCGTGCGGTCTCGCCCCCGACCTGACTCGCTCGGCTACGCCGGCCTGGCCTCGACCAGGTCGGCGTCGTCGCGCGACGGCCTGATCTGCGCCCACACCTCGTCGAGAGACAGCCCGAGCACGTCGGCGATCGCGGCGATGGTCGGGAAGGCCGGGGTGGCGACCCGGCCGGACTCGATCTTGCGGAGGGTCTCGGGCGAGACGCGCGCGTCTAGTGCAGTCTGGAGCATTGAGCGCTCACCTCGTGCGCGGCGCAGCAGGGCGCCCAGGCGCTGCCCGCGCTCGATCTCGTCGGGGGTGAGCGGGAGTCTGACCATGGTCCCGATAGTAATACCGGGATGACATGGCCGGTATAGTTATTGGCGAACGCCGCCCACGACCCACGAAGGACACCCCATGATCGAGATCCTCACCCCCGCCGAGGTCGCCAAGGGGCGGGAGACCGGCGCCCTCGTCGGGCACATCCTGCACACCCTCAAGGGGCGCGCCGTGGTGGGCACCAACCTGCTGGACATCGACCGCTGGGCCAAGGAGATGATCCTCGGTGCGGGTGCCGTGTCCTGCTACGTCGACTACGCGCCGTCCTTCGGCCGCGGGCCCTTCGGCCACTACATCTGCACGGCGGTCAACGACGCCGTGCTGCACGGTCTGCCGCACGACTACACCCTCGCCGACGGCGACCTGCTCACCCTCGACCTCGCGGTCCTGCTCGACGGCATCGCGGCCGACGCCGCCATCAGCTTCGTCGTCGGCCAGACCCAGCCCGCGGAGAGCCTCGCGCTCATCGACGCGACCGAGCGGGCACTCGCCGCAGGCATCGCCGCCGCGAACCCCGGCGCACGCATCGGTGACATCTCCCACGCGATCGGCACGGTCCTCGAGGCGGCCGGCTACCCGGTGAACACCGAGTTCGGCGGCCACGGCATCGGCTCGACCATGCACCAGGACCCGCACGTCGTGAACACCGGCCGTCCCGGCCGCGGCTTCACGCTGCGACCCGGTCTGCTGCTCGCCCTCGAGCCGTGGGTCATGGCCGACACCGACGTGCTGGTGACCGACCCCGACGGCTGGACTCTGCGCAGCGCGACAGGTGCCCGCACGGCCCACACCGAGCACACCGTCGCGATCACCGAGGACGGCGCGGAGATCCTCACGCTGCCGCGGTAAGACGTCAGGCGGGTCGGGGCGAGCACGAGCCCGCCCTGGCAGGTGCCGGTGGACGGGGCAGCGTGCGGCAGTGCTGCGGCTGCCTCGGCCCGCAGCGGTGTCGTCCCACGAGCGGCGGGCTGCCCCGACGCGACCTAGTGTGAAGAGCATGCCCAAGCCGTTGCAGCTCGTCATCGCCGCCCGTGTCGTCCGCCGGCTCCGCCGCAGCCGCTCGGACGCGGCCGGGCAGGCTGCCGCGCCGCGCGGTCCCAGCCACCTCCCCGCGCTGTCTCTCGCGGCGACGCTCGCCGCGACCGGCGCGCTGCACCTCGCGAAGCCGGGTCCCTACGACCGCCTGATCCCCAAGGCCCTCGGCAGGCCTCGCCCGTGGACCATAGGCAGCGGCGTCGCCGAGCTCGTCTGCGCGGCGTCCCTCGTGCACCCCGCGACCCGCCGCGTCGGCTCGCTCGCGACGGCCGGGCTCGTCGTCACGGTGTTCCCCGGGAACATCACCGCGGCGCTGAAGGCCCGCCGTTCCCGCATCCGCTCGGGCGCCGAGCGTCCGGGTACCCGCGAGATCGTCGCGTGGGCCCGTCTGCCCTTCCAGCTCCCGCTGCTCGCCTGGGCGCTGGCGGCCGGACGGTCGGTGGGACCTCGCGAGAGCTGAGCGTCTTCCCCGGGTGATAGACGACCGCACGCCGGTCGGGGTGGGCGCGTCAGGCAGCCGTCCACAGGATCGGCGCGCCGTGCCCGCCGGACCTCCCGATCGGGTCGATAGCTTCTGACCGTGACGACACCGGGGGGCGCACCGCACGAGACCGACGACCGACCGTCGAGACGACGGTGGGTCACCGGACCGCGGATCACCGCCGTCGTGCTCCTGCTGGTCGTCGTGACGATCATCGTGAGCGAGCGCCCGCGGCCCGGGGTCTTCTACGACATCGTCTGGGCCCGGGTCCAGGGCATAGGCGACCTGGTCGACTGGGGTAAGACCTTCGAGAACCGGCAGCTCGCGGCCGACCTGGCACGCGAGGCGGCCGGGTGGTCTGGTGTGAGACGGGTGGGGTGGCCGGACGTCCAGGGGGTCGACGGAGACATGGCTATTTTGGACACCCAGGTCGCGACGTTCACCGTGGTCGTCGACCCCGAGGGCGGATCGGTCGAGCAGCTGGCCCGGAAGGCCTTCGACCAGTCGCTGGCCGCCGCCGAGGCTGGTGTCCGCCTCGACGTGACGCTGCAGGTCGACGACGTCACTCTCGTCGTCTCGGAAACGGCAGGCCGGGACCTCGACGAGGCGGTCGACATCGTCCAGGAGATCCGCGAGGACCCCAGGTTCGGGCAGGCGAGGGTCTCCCTGGCCTCCTTCCCGTCGGCCTTCGAGGACCCTGAGGCGTTCTTCTCCGTGACTGCTCGCACTGTCGAGGTGGACGACGTCGAGCACGCCGGAGCTGAGCTCTGCGACCACGTGGAGGCGGTGAGACCGGCGGCCCAGCGCTGCTTCGTCGGCGGACCGGGCAAGGGCTGACCTGCCCGGAGACTCGTCCGAGCCGTCCCCTCCCAGACCTGTCTATCCGACGTGCCTGACCGGCTGCTGGTCGCCCGCTCTCTGCAGGGTCCCGCTCTCTGCAGGCTCTACGCCGAACCTCGCGCCACGAGGTAGGGCTCGACGGTCCGTCTGGGCCGGCCGCCGGCCCCGGCTCCCGGCGCTGCCGCACCGCGCGGACCTCCGATGTCCCTCTCGCGCGACGCCGGTGGCCGGTCACCGGTCAGCAGAGCATCCACGAGGTCCAAGGCCGCAGCGGCGATCGCCCCGCGGTCTGTCGCGGCCGTCGTGAGCTCGGGCGTCACGAGCCCGCCGACGTCGAGGCCGTCCATCCCGACGACGGCCACGTCCTGCGGCACACGCCGCCCGGCCTTCGCCATCTCCTTCATCGCGCCGATCGCGAGCACGTCGTTGAAGGCGAGCACGGCGTCGAGCGGGACGCCCCGGTCGAGCAGCTCGGCCGCCGCGGCGATCCCGCCGTCGTGGGACTCCTCGACGCGGACCTCGGACTGCTCGGACCAGGGGAGGCCGGCCTCCGTGAGGAAGGCCCTGTAGGCGAGGCAGCGGGTCGAGGGCTCCGGACCGGAGTCGATCATCGCGATCGACCTCCGCCCTGTCGCGACGAGGTGGGCGAGCGCGGCGCGCACACCGGCCTCGTGGTCGATCCAGACCGTGGCGTCGCCGACGGTCTCGTCGGGGTTGTCAATCGAGACGAAGGGCACGCCGACGTCGGCCGTCGCGCCCGCAGGCAGGCAGCCGACGAGCGCGTCGACACGGCGCAGGAGCGGTGAGAGCCGGGCGTCCCGGTCGGTCCCGTACCCCACGTCGCACAAGATGAGCCCCCACCCGCGGGCCGCGGCCGCCCGGCTCAGCTCGGAGGCGAGCTCGGCGTAGTAGGGGTTGCGCAGGCTCTCGACGAGCAGCCCGATCGTGGTCCCCGACCCCTTGACGAGGCTCTGTGCGGCACGGTTCGGCCTGTAGCCGAGGAGCTGCGCGGCTGCGACGACGCGTTCCCGCGTCGCCGGGGCGATGTCGGCCATGTCGTTGAGCGCCCGGGTGACGGTCTGGCGGGACACCCCGGCCTCGCGCGCGACGTCGAGGATGGTCGGCGTGCGGGGTGTGGTCACGTCCCCAGGGTAGTGCTAGCGTCGTCCCGTGAACGTTCACGGTGGGATGCAGCGCGACGACGAGGAGACGATGATGGCCGACGAGACGGCACGGAAGGCGACGATCCGCGACGTCGCGGCCGCCGCCGGGGTCTCGGCCCAGACGGTGTCGAGGGTCATCAACTCCTCGACGCACGTGAACCCGGGGACACGAGCCCAGGTCACGCGCGCCATCGCCGAGCTCGGCTTCACCCCGGACGTGGGCGCCCAGAACCTCGCCCGGCTCAAGCGCTCAGCCTCTGTAGGGTCGACCCCGTGAGCTCACGCACCGCCGCCGGGACCCGCCCCGCCCGTCCCCCCGTGCCCGAGGTGGCCCGACGCGCACGTGTCGCCGTCGCCGTCCTCTTTTTCACCAACGGTGCGCTCTTCGCCAACCTGCTGCCCAGGTACCCCGAGATCAAGGCCGGCCTCGACCTCTCCAACGGGGGCTTCGGCGCGGCCGTCGCGGCCTTCCCGCTCGGGGCTCTCGTCGCAGGGCTCTCGGCAGGTGCGCTCATCCGGCGGTTCGGCTCGGCCCGCGTCGCCGTCGGGGCGACCCTCGTGGCGACCGTCGGGTTCGTGGGGGCCGGTGCCGCGTCGGTCTGGGCCGTGCTCGCCGCCGCGCTCTTCGTCGCGGGCGCGATGGACGCGATCACCGACGTCGCCCAGAACTCGCACGGGCTCAGGGTCCAGCGGCTGTACGGCCGGTCGATCCTCAACTCCTTCCACGCCGTGTGGAGCATGGGTGCCGTGATCGGCGGCATCATGGGCGCAGCCCTCGCCGAGGCAGGGCTGTCGACCACGGTCCACATGGTCGTCTCCTCGGTGGTCTTCGGCATCGCCGCGCTGCTGGCCTACAGGTGGTTGCTGCGCGGCCCCGAGCCCGGTCCCGAGCCTGACGACGAGACCGCGGCAGACGCCGCAGCCGTGGGCGCGCTCGAGCCCACGACCGACCAGCAGCACCGCACCACCTCACGTGTCTCGCCCTCCTTCGTGCTCCGCTGGGGCACGCTCCTGGCCCTCACGGTCATCGCCGCGTCGGGCGGCATCGTCGAAGACGCAGGCTCGTCGTGGGCCGCGATCTACCTCTCGGGGACCTTCGAGTCGACGGCCTTCGTCGCGAGCCTCGGGTTCATCGCGCTGCAGGGCATGCAGTTCGTCGGTCGGCTGCTGGGCGACGGGCTCGTCGACAGGTTCGGGCAGCGTGCCGTCGCCCGGTCGGGCGGGGCGATCGTCCTGGTCGGGACCGGTGCCGCGCTCGCCTGGCCGACCACGGTCGGGACGATCGTCGGCTTCGGGCTGGCGGGCTTCGGGGTCGCGACGCTCATCCCCGCGGCGATGGACGCCGCCGACAGGCTGCCAGGCTTCGCGCCGGGCACCGGGCTGACCATCGTCACGTGGTTGCTGCGGCTCGGGTTCCTCGCCTCGCCGCCGGTCGTCGGGGCTGTCGCCGACGCGAGCTCGCTGCGCGTCGGGCTGCTCGTGCTGCCGCTCTCCGGCCTCTTCGTGGTGGTCTTCGCCCAGGTGCTCTCGACGCGGCGCCGCACGACCGAGGGTTCGGCCGAGGTGTAGCCCGGAGCCCCGACTCCCGAGCCCGGTGCGGCGAGGTGTGCTGGGCGCCACACCGTGGGATTATCGTGAGGCCCAGCCGAACTGTGTCCCGGAGGTCTCGCCCGATGGTCTTCGTCCCAGCAGCGCGCCCGCCACAGCACTACGAGCTCGTCCACGAGTGGACCCTCGAGTCCCCGTCGGACGTCAGCAGGCTGCGCTCGGAGATCGCCGAGCGCGCGATCGCGACGGGCGACTGGGACCCCGACGCCCCCGAGGTGCTCGACAGGCTGGTCCTGGTCTGCAGCGAGCTGTCGTCCAACGCGCTGATCCACGCGCGCCCACCGGTGTGCGCGAGCCTGCAGGCGTCTCCGTCGAGGTTCCTCGTGGACGTCTCCGACGACGTGCTGGGGACCTCGCCGGTGCTGGCGCAGCAGCCAGAGGAGGGCGGCCTCGGGCTCGCTCTCACGTCCGCCCTCGCCTCGTCGTCGGGCTGGTACGTCGAGGGTGGCCGCAAGCACGTGTGGGCCACGTTCATCAAGCGGGCCGGTGCTGCGCGGGCGCCCGTCGAGAAGGTGGACGTCAGCCGGCTCTGACCGGGCCGGAGGTCGTCCGACGGCCCCGACCCCTTCGAATCGTCGGCGCCACGCTCGGCGCCGCGCTCGCCGCCTGCGGACTGCGCGCCGGGCGAGCACGCGCTGGCGCTAGGTTGGTCTGATGGCACCCCAGGACCGTCGGCGACGCACGTGAGCTCGTACCGTCAGGCCGACTGGGACGCGGCGGTCGTGCACCCGTCGACCGTCAGGCCGCCGTACCTCATGAGCACGGGCGTCGTGGTCGCCGACCAGGGTGCCTCGCGCCCGCTCGCCTCGCCGCACAGCCACCCCGAGGCGATGCTCGCGTGGTGCTACCGCGGGACCGTGTGGGTCTACCTGCAGGACGCGGCCTGGCGCCTCGCCCCAGGCCAGGGCATCTGGGTCCCGCCGAGCACGCCGCACACCTCCCGCCACGATCGCGGCTCGACGGGGTGCTACACCTACCTACCCGACCCTGTGCTGGCCGCGCCCGTCACCGAGATCACCCGGGTCCTGGTCCCACGCGCCGTCCAGGAGATGCTGCTGCACCTCGGGTCTGACGACATGGACGACGGCCTGCGCGTCCGGATCCAGTCGGTGCTCGTCGAGATGCTCCAGCAGCCCTCGCAGACCGCCGCCGACGGGTGGGGCGAGGTCCCGCTCCCGACGGACGACCGCGTGGCGGTCCTCGTCCAGGCGGTGCTCGCCGACCCCGGGGACACGCGCAGCGCCCGCGAGCTCTTCGACGCGCACGGCCTGCACGAGCGGACCGTGCTGCGGGTGTTCCAGCGCGACATCGGCACGAGCTTCGCCCGGTGGCGCACCGGGGTGCGACTGACCCAGGCGGCGCGGCTGATCGTCGACGGCACCCCCGTCGGGGTCGCCGCGCACAGGTCCGGCTACGCCACGACGAGCGCCTTCTCGGCCGCGTTCAAGGAGCACTTCGGCCTGACCCCGCGCCAGCACGTCGCCCGCGTGCAGGCAGACCCGGCCCACCACCTGTACTGGCGCTGAGGGGGGGCGGGCTGAGGCCCGCGTCGCAGGTGAGGCGGGCTCACGCCCCGGTCAGGGTCCGGACCAGGAGCGGGACGAAGAAGGCCGCGAAGAGTGCGACGAAGGCCCAGTCGGTGAGCCCGAGGTCCTTGACGACCATCCGGAGCCTCCCGCTCCACGTCGCGGGCTCCGCGCCGTCGGCTCGTGCTCGCGCGAGCGTCTGCCGCCAGGAGCCTGCGGCGACAGCCCAGGCGAGCACGACGAGCACTGCCCACTGAGCTGGCAGCGGCCACGAGTCCATCGTCTGTCCTCTTCCGGTTCCGGGGGCGTGCCTCTGTGTCGGAGACGCGACACAAGTCGTCGGCCTGGCGACACTCGGCGCACCAAGACCGCCCTAGCATCATCCTTGTTAGGTGAGGGTTACCTAACTACGGCGGTGATGTCGCCTCTCGACGTCGCGCCACCCTCCCACTCTTTGCAAGGAGAACCATGCTGCACGCTCTCGCGCGCCCGAAGACCACTCAGGGGCGCCACGCCCCTCGGGGGTCCGGGCTCGTCGCCCTGGCCCTCGCCGCCGCCGTCACCCTGGCGGGCTGCGGCACCGCCGGTGCCGACGCCGCGTCGTCCGACGCACCGGCGACCACGGCCGCCACCACGACCGACGGGGTCGTCGTCGAGCACGCCCACGGGTCGACGACCATCGCCGAGAAGCCCGAGCGGATCGTCGCGCTCGG
This sequence comes from Sanguibacter sp. Leaf3, assembly GCF_001425965.1. NCBI lineage: Bacteria > Bacillati > Actinomycetota > Actinomycetes > Micrococcales > Sanguibacteraceae > Sanguibacter > Sanguibacter sp. Leaf3. Next base: position 75,816 of record NZ_LMRH01000001.1, read on the forward strand.
CTGGATGACCCCGGACATCGTGGCGGCCCTCGGGGTCAACCCCGTCGGGATCGAGAAGGTCTGGGGTGCTGGCGAGAGCGGCTTCCAGCCCTGGTTCGAAGAGTTCGTGACCGCTGAGTTCGGCGAGATGCCCGAGATCATCCCCTACACCGACGACGGCCCGAACTACGAGGCCATCAAGGCCCTCGAGCCCGACCTCATCCTCGGCCTCTACTCGGGCATCACCGACGTCGAGTACGAGCGGCTGACCGAGATCGCCCCGACGGTGCCGTACATCGAGCGCGCCTGGGACCCGAGCACCTGGCAGGACATGACCCGCACCGTCGGCAAGGCGATGTGGGCCGACGAGAAGGCTGAAGAGCTCGTCGCCGAGACCGAGGGTGACATCGCCGCCCTCGCCGACGAGCACCCCGAGTTCGACGGCAAGACCTTCGTCTGGGGCCTCACCCTCAACGAGGGCGGGACGGATCTCGGCGTCTACCTGGAGTACGACCCCCGCGTGCGCATCACCGAGGCGCTCGGCTTCACCTCGACCTCCGCGATGGACGGGTTCCTCTCGACCGCCGAGGGTGACAACTGGTACACGGGCGTGAGCCTCGAGAACCTCTACGACGTCCAGGCCGACCTCTTCGTGGCGTGGGGCGCCAGCGCCTCCGAGGGGACGTACACCGTCGAGAACCCGATCGTCTCCCGCTGGGAGCCGATCGCGGCCGACTCGTACGTGATCTACGCCGACGAGGCGAACGCCTCGGCGATCAGCGCCCCCACGGTCCTCTCGCTCGACTACGTGCTGCCCACCTACGTCGACGACCTCGCAGCCGCCCTGCAGGGTGAGCCGACAGTCTCGGGCAAGTGACACCTGGTCTGCACGCACCGTCCCCGTCCCCGGCCCAGCCGGGGGCGGGCGGCGGTGCCGCTGTCTCGACCAGCCTGACGGGCACCGCGACGGCCGGCCCCGCAGCTCCCGGCCCCGCAGCCCTCGACCCCGCAGCCCGCCGCAGCCACGTCCAGCGCCGCACCGCTGTGCTCGGCGTCGGGCTGCTCGTCGCCGCCGTGGTGCTGGTCCTCGCCGTGATCACGTCGCTCGCCGTCGGGGCCCGCGCGATCGACCCCACGACAGTCGTGCGCGCCCTCGTCTCCTACGACGACGCCGACCCGTTGCACCTCATGGTCCGTGAGCTGCGCGTCCCCAGGACCGTGCTCGCGGTCGTCGTGGGCGCGGCCCTCGCCGTCTGCGGGGCGCTCATCCAGGCCTTCACGCGCAACCCTCTCGCCGACCCGGGCATCCTCGGGGTCAACGCGGGCGCCTCGCTCGCGGTGACCTTCGCCGTGGCGGTCCTCGGCCTCACGACGCCCGGCGCCTACGTGCCCTTCGCGCTGCTCGGGGCGCTCACTCTCACCGTGCTCGTCTACGTCCTCGGGTCCTTCGGGCTCTCCGGCGCGACACCCATGAAGCTAACGCTCGCGGGGGTCGCCCTCGGCGCGACGTGCACGGGCTTCACCACGGCGCTCGTCCTGCACGACCGCTCGACCCTGCAGGTGATGAGGTTCTGGAGCGTCGGCTCCGTCGGCGGCCACACGATCGACCAGCTCTTCTGGGCCCTCCCGCTGATCGCCGCGGGGCTCGTCCTCGCTCTCGTGTCGGCCCGCTCCCTCAACGCCCTGGCCCTCGGCGACGACCTCGCCCAGTCGCTCGGCACCCGGGTCGCCGCCACCCGCGTCGTCGTGATCGTCGCGGTGACCCTCCTCGCGGGGACCAGCGTCGCGGCGGCCGGCCCGATCGCCTTCGTCGGCATCATGATCCCGCACACCGTGCGCTGGTTCACCGGCCCCGACCAGCGCTGGGTCCTCCTCTACTCGATGCTCGTCGGCCCGACCTTCCTGCTGCTCGCCGACGTCCTCGGACGTGTCGTGCTGCCGACCGGCGAGCTCCGCGTCGGCATCGTCACCGGGCTCCTCGGCGCGCCTGTCCTCGTCGCGCTCGTGCGCCGCAAGCAGGTGAGCGGGCTGTGAGCGCACCGCACGAGTCCGTCGAGCGCACGGCCGCTGATCGACCGGCCTCTGATCACACGGCCGCCGGCCGCAAGCCGTCCGCCAGACCGACCACCAATCTCCCGACCACCGACCTACCGACCGTCGACTTCGGCCGTCGTCTGCTGCGCCTCGACACCCGGCGCCTCGGGCTCCTCGTCCCGGTCCGCACCCTCGTCGTCTGCGCCGTGCTGGTCGTCGTGATCCTCGTCGTCGGGGTCGCGTCCATGACCATCGGTGCCTACGACCTCGGCCTCGGTGCCGTGCTGCGCGCCGTCTTCGACCCGGCCTCGGACCCCGACGCCCGGCAGGTGGTCGTCGAGTGGCGCCTCCCGCGGGTGCTCTTCGCGGTGCTCTGCGGCGCGGCCCTCGCGCTCTCGGGCGGGATCTTCCAGTCGCTGACCCGCAATCCCCTCGGCTCCCCGGACATCATCGGCTTCGGCGTCGGGGCCCAGTTCGGCGTGACCCTCGTGATGATCGTCCTGGGGCACAACACCTACGGCTACAAGGCTGCCGGTGCGATCGTCGGTGGGCTCGTCACGGCGCTGCTCGTCTACGCCCTCGCGACCAAGGGGACGCTGTCCTCGTTCAGGCTCATCATCGTCGGGATCGGCGTCTCGGCGGGGCTCGGCTCCCTCACGTCGTGGATCCTCGTGTCGGTCAGCGTCGAGCAGGCCATGATGGCCGCCACCTGGGGGGCCGGGTCTCTCGCCTCCCTCGGCTTCGACCAGCTGGTCCCGGCCGCGGTGGTGCTCGGCGTGACTGTGCTCGTCGCCGTGCCGCTCCACCGCACGCTCCCCGTCCTCGAGATGGGCGACGACGCCGCGACAGCCCTCGGCATCTCCCCGGGACGGACCCGCTTCGCCGCGATGATCGTCGGGGTCATGCTCGTCGCCCTGGTCACCGCTGCGGCCGGGCCGATCTCCTTCATCGCCCTCGCCGCCCCGCAGATCTGCCAGCGCCTGACCCGGTCGAGCACCCCGATGGCGACCACCTCGGTCATGCTCACCGGGGCCGCTCTCGTGGTGGTCTCCGACGCGACAGCCCAGCTGCTGTCCGTCCAGGTCGGCGTGGTCACGGTCTCCGTCGGCGGTCTCTACCTCGCCTGGCTGCTCGCCCGGCAGTACAGGAACCGCACATGAGCCCGGCACCCGACGTGACCACCCCGCGCCGGCTCTTCGGTCTTGCCCTCGTCGCCGACGGGCGCGGCGGTGCGCTCGCCGCGGCGACAGCCCTGCTCGTCGTGCACGCCCTGGCCGAGGCTGCCGTGCCCGTGATGATCGGGGCGACCGTCGACCGCGCCGTCCTACCGGGCGACCCTGCCGCACTCGCGGTCTGGCTCGGCGCGCTCGTCGGGGTGTTCCTGGTCCTCACGGTCAGCTATCAGTCGGCCTCCAGGCTCATGGTGTCCGTCTACGGGTACGGGGAGCAGTCGCTGCGCCACCTCGCGCTCAGCAGGATCCTGCGCCCACGGCTCTCGGCCCACAGGCTGACACCCGGGGAGACCCTCACCTACGTCACCTCCGACACCTACCGTGTGGCGGGCGTGGCCTGGTCGGTCGCCCAGCAGTGCGCGACCCTCGCGTCGATCGTCGGTGCGAGCCTGGTCATGCTCGCCGTCTCGCCCGTCGCCACGGCTGTCGTCCTGGTGTCGACTCTTCTCACGCTGGTGGTCATGCGGGTGGTCTCCCGACCGATCGAGCGCCGCGGGTACGCCGAGCAGCGCGCCGCGACCGAGGCCGGGGCCGTCGCGGCGGACTTCATGAGTGGGTTCAGGGTGCTCGTGGGCATCGGGGCGCGCGACGAGGCCGTGCGCCGGTACGTCGCCGCGAGCGGTGCCTCCAGGGTCGCCGCGACGGCGGCCGGCCGCTCGCTCGCCGGGTACGAGGCCGTGAGCGCCACCATCGCCGCCGGGACGACCACGGTCCTCGCAGGTGCGGCGGCGTGGCTCGCCGCCGACGGGCAGATCTCGGTCGGTGAGCTCGTGACGGTCCTGGGGCTCGCGCAGCTGGTCGGGGGCGACCTGGCGTACGCGGGGTCCTTCCCGGCGAGCTGGGTCCACAAGATCGCCTCGGCCCGCCGCCTCGCGCGGCTGGTCGACGCCGAAGACCTGGTCGACGCCGCGGGCCTGGCGGTGACAGCGACCCGACGCTCGGATCTGCAGGGCGTGGCAGGCGTCGACAGCCCTGACGTCGACAGCCGTGGCATCGACGTCCGTGGCATCGACGGCTTCGCTGCCGTCGATGACAGTCCTGACGACGACGTGGTGCTCACGTTCCGCACGGGTGTGGGTACCGGTCCGGGCACCGGTGCCACCAGCACCAGCACCACAGTGCACCTCCGCCGAGGCGAGATGCTCGGTGTCAGGCCCCCGGACAGCGGCTCGGCCCGCGAGCTCTCCAGGGTCCTCGGTCTCCGCTCCCCGGTCGCGCGCGGCGACGTGACGGTCCGCGTCGACGGCACGCAGGTCGACGCGCTCGACCTCGACCCGCTCGACTACCGCCGACGGGTGGTGTCCTTCCCGCACCGCCACACGATCCCGAGCGGCACGCTCCGCGAGGCCGTGAGCGGCCACGAGGCCGGGGCGCTCCCCGAGCTCGACCTCGTCGACGCCGCCGCCCTCCACGACACCGTCCTCGAAGCCGGAGGCTGGGACGCCCAGGTCGGCGAGGGCGGCAGGCGACTCTCGGGCGGTCAGCGCCAGCGGATCGGCGTGGCCCGCGCCCTCCACACCGCCGCGGACGTCCTGGTCCTCGACGAGCCGACCTCTGCTGTGGACACAGTCACCGAGGCACGCGTCGCCCAGGCTCTCGCCCGCCAGGGTCGGACCCTCGTGGTGGTCAGCACCTCTCCGGTGCTCCTCGGTGCCTGCGACAGGGTCGTAGACCTCGAGCCGAGTCACGCCTCCGCCCCCCTGACCCGAGAGACGAGCGTCGAGCATGGCTGACCGTCCCGCCGCACCCCAGCCCACCGAGACCGCACCCTCCGGACCTCGGGCGCTCGCGACGACCCTCCCCGTCGCCGCACCCGCCCAGGTCCGCGCCGTGGTGCTCGACGCGGTCCGGCTCCGTCGCGGCCGGGCCGCAGCTGTCGCGGTGCTGTTCCTCCTCGCCTCGGCGGCCGGGCTCGTGGTCCCCGCCTGCCTCGGCGCGATCGTCGACGGCGTCACGGACGGTGCCGGCTTCCCGGTGCTCCTGCGCTGGGTGGCCGGAGCGGCGCTCGGCGCTCTCGGTGCCGCAGGGGCAGCCCTCGCGGGCGCGCGGGTGCTGACGGGCCTCGTCCAGGACGTCCTCGCGAGCCTGCGCGAGGACGTCTTCGCCTCGGCCATGCGCCTGCCCGTGGGGGTGGTCGACGACGGCGAGACCTCCGACCTGCTGTCCAGGGTCACCGGCGACGTCGACGCCGTGGCCGAGGCGGGCGGGGACGTCGCCCCGACCCTGCTGTCGGCTGGCTTCGCCGTGGTGGTCTCGGTCGGCGCGCTCACGGCGATCGACCCGTGGCTGGCGCTCGCGGGCCTGTCGTGCGCCCCCTGCTACGTGGTCGGGGCGCGGGCGTTCCTGCGGCGGTCGAGGGTCGTCTTCGGCGAGGTCAGGGTCCGCGAGGCGGCCCGCAGCCAAGCAGTCCTGGAGGCTGTCGAGGGCATGGAGACCGTGACGGCCCTCGGGGAGCAGGACCAGGCGCTCGCCCGGGTGCGGCGGCGTGCCGAGGACTCGATCCGCGGGCAGGTCGAGGGGGTGCGGCTGCGGAACAGGCTGTTCCGGTGGATCAACGGGGGAGAGGCGCTCGGTCTCGTGGCGATCCTCGCGACAGGCTTCGTGCTGTCCTCGGCAGGCTCCGTGAGCGTGGGGATGGTGACCACCGCGGCGCTCGTGTTCCACAGGTTGTTCGGACCTGTCGGGCAGCTGATCTTCGGTCTCGACGACATCCAGCGGGCGGCCATCGGCCTGGCACGCCTCGTCGGCGTGATCGAGGCGGCCGCAGACGTCCCCGCGGCCCGGCAGACCTCAGCAGATGCCGAGACCTCGCGCCAGCGTCCCCGGGGCGAGCGCCGACCGACAGGGGTCGAGCTGCGGGACGTGACCTTCCGCTACCCGACGTCCGGACGCGGCATCAGCGGCGTGACCCTGCGCGTGCACCCGGGGACGACGGTCGCCCTGGTGGGCACCTCGGGGGCGGGCAAGAGCACGATCGCCCGCGTGGTCGCCGGCCACCACGAGCCGATCTCGGGGACCGTCGCCTTCGACCACCCGACGACGCCGTACTACGTCTCGCAAGAGCTCCACGCCTTCCGCGGCAGCATCGGTGACTCGCTCCGGCTGGCTGCCCCCGAGGCCGGTGACGAGGAGGTCGTCGCCGCACTCCTCTCCGCCGGTGCGGACTGGGCGGTGCCGACGGTCGTCGCAGAGAGCGAGCGTGCCGACGAGAACGCGAGTGCGGACGACGCGGGCGGGCCCAGCACCCCAGGGGCCGGTGCAGCCCCACCGGGGACAGCGCCCCTCGACGAAGGGCGCATCCAGCAGCTGGCGATCGCCCGGGCGATCCTCGCGGACCCGGACGTGGTGATCCTCGACGAGGCGACGGCCGACGTCGGCCTGCAGCACCGCGCAGCCGTCGACGCGGCAGTCACGGCGCTGCGGCGTGACAGGACGGTGATCTTCGTGGCGCACAGGCTCCAGCAGGTCGTCACCGCGGACCTCGTCGTTGTGGTCGCCGACGGGAGGGCGGTCCAGCAGGGCACGCACGACGAGCTCCTGGCGGCCGAGGGCGCCTACAGGGAGTTCTGGCAGGCGTCTGCTGAGCCGCTCGTCGCGGAGACGCCCGCGCCCCGCTGAGGAGGCGCGGGCGGCCCGCACCGCACCAGGTCAGGTCAGACCGTGCGCTGCGCCTCGGCGAGGCGTGCCGGCACGTCGGCGGCCGTCATGCGCACCCCGTAGGCGGGGGTGTCACGCTCGAAGCGCCAGCTCTCCGCGAGCGACCCGGCGTCGACGGCGTCGAAGCCGAGCTCGTCGAGCAGCGTGCTGACGAGGGCCTTGACCGCGTCGTCGTCACCGGCGATCGGCAGCGCGCGCCTGTCGGGCGTCCCGGAGACCGAGGCGTCGTCGGTGAGGTCGGCTGCCGTGATGTTGTTGAAGGCCTTGACGACCTTCGACCCCGGCAGGTGCGCCTGGAGCATCGCGGAGACCGTCGTGGTGCCCTCGTCGAGGGCGGGGATGCGGCCGTCGCGCTCGAAGTAGTAGTTGTTGGTGTCGATGACGACCTTGCCGTCGAGGGGCTCGACGGGGACGTCGCGGTAGGCCTTGAGCGGGACGGTGACGACCACGAGGTCGCCTGCCTCCGCAGCCTCGGCTGCTGTCGCGGCGCGGGCGCGCGGCCCGAGCTCGGCGACGAGGTCGGCGAGGGTCTCCGGCCCGCGGGAGTTGCTCACGACGACGTCGTAGCCGTGCGCGACGGCGAGGCGGGCGAGCTGGCTGCCGATGTGGCCCGAGCCGACGAGCCCGATGGTGGTGAGTCCGGTGGCTGTCATGGTGCGGCTCCTTCTCGAGACGGCCGCGGCGAGGTGCCGCGGCGGTGCTGTGCCGTGCTGATCGGGCAGTGGTCGGTCTGGCCCTGCTCTGGGGCGGTGACCTCACGGTCACCTCTCTGCGCCAACACCGCACGCCGCCGAGAGCATCCCGGAGGAGCGGTTCCTCGCATCACGTCGTCTTCCTGACGGCTGGCACCGACCCGTGTGCAGCGTTTTCTCGAACGTTGCGAACGCGCGTACGCTGTGTTCGACGGCGAGAGCGAGGACGAGGCCATGGCTGCAGAGCTCGTAGAGCACACCTATCTTCCTGGGCACGAGGGCGACCTCGCTGAGGTGCACAGCTTTCTCGAGGCGCACGCGCGTTCACGCGGTGCGGCAGTCGCTCCGCGGTACCTGCTCGTAGACGAGGGTGAAGGCGACCAGGTGGAGCTGCCGGAGCCCATGTACAGGCTTCTCGTCCAGGTCGCGGAGGCGCTGAGCGCCGGCCGCGCGGTCACCGTGGCACCGAGATCGACGGTCCTGACGACCCAGCAGGCGGCTGAGGTCCTCGGCGTCTCACGTCCGACCGTCGTCCGTCTCATCGATGCCGGCGAGATCCCTGCGGAGCGCCCGGGGACACGGCGTCAGGTCCTGCTGAGCGACGTGCTGGCGTACAGGGAGAAGCGTCGCCGGATGCAGTACGACATGCTCGAGGCGACAGCCGTCGACCTGGCTGACGAGGGCGACCCTGAGGAGGTTGCTGCGCAGATGCGAGAAGTGCGCAAGGTGGTGGCTGAGCGGCGTCGGAGCGCCCGGTAGAAGCCTGCGATGATCTGACACATGTTCTCGGCCGTCCTCGACACCTGCGTGCTCTGGCCGAGCCTTCAGCGTGACTTCCTGCTGAGTCTTGCCGTCGAGAACCTCTACCGACCCTTGTGGTCGTCGGCGATCCTCGAGGAGCTGGAGATGCACGAGGCCCGGAAGCTCGTCGGTCGAGGGGTATCGATGCCAGACGCCGATCGGAGCGCCCAGCGTCTGGTCGAACAGATGACCGCGGCCTTCGATGACGCGTGCGTCTCTGGGTGGGAGCCTCTGGACGGCACCTACGGCCTCCCAGATCGCGATGACGAGCACCTCGTCGCCGCTGCGGTCGTCGGCGGGGCTGGGGCGATCGTGACGATGAACGTCCGTGATCTCCCCGCCGACAGGCTGCCGACCCATGTCCAGGTCACGTCCCCAGCCGACTTCGCTCTCGAGACCGTCGAGATCGACCCGGAGAGAGCCTTCGAAGGGGTGGTGAAGATGGCTGAGCGCCGACGGCGGGACCCGGTCCAGAGCGTCGACCAGGTGCTCATGATCTTGGGCGACCGCTACGGCATGGTTGCTGCAGCTGCCGTGCTGAAGGGGGCACGGTGATGTCGCTGCACTCGGTGCCCGAGGACCGGGCGCCCGGAGCGCGGCCCGGGTCAGCCGGTGCTGGGCGCGACGCTGTCCCGACGGGTGTCGGCTCGCGCCCCACCCGCCTCGTCGGCATCGACCTCGCGCGGTTCCTCGCCGTGCTCGGCATGATGGCCGCGCACCTCATGCCACCCTCTGGGTACCCGGGGCACGTGCCGTGGGTGTCGCGGGTGGTCGACGGGAACGCGTCGACCCTCTTCGCGGTGCTCGGGGGTGTGAGCGTGGTGCTCGCCTCCAGGTCGGCCCTCGCGCGCGGCGAGGTCGCCGCCGCGCGGTGGACGACAGCCACGCGCGGGCTGCTCGTCGTGCTGCTGGGCGCGACCCTCGCGCTCGGGCCGGCCAACGTCGTCGTGGTCCTCGTGTACTTCGGGGTGACGCTCGTGTGCGCCGTGCCGTTCCTGCGGGTGCGGCCGGGCTGGTTGCTCGCCTGGGCCGGGCTGCTCGCCGTCGTCGGACCCGTCGTCAACGCCTCGGTCCGGGCGGCCCTCGACGTCGAGGGCGAGGGTGGGAGCCTCGGCTGGGGCGAGCTCGTCGACCCTCTGGTCGCGCTGCGTGCCGCCGTCCTCACCGGGACGTACCCCGTCGTCACGTGGTTGGTCTACGTGCTCGTCGGCATGGCCCTCGCGAAGGTGCTGCTCGCCGCCCGCGAGGCCGGGACCGACCGTCGGCCGCTGGTGCGGCTGCTCGCCTGGGGCGTCGTGCTGGTCGCCGGGAGCCTCACGCTGAGCACGCTCGTCTACGAGGCCGCGGGCCGCGCGGCAGCCCTCGCCACCTATCCGTCCTTCACGGGCCCGCAGGTCGACCTCCTCGTGGGGGAGTCGGGCTGGGGTGCCCCGCTCGACACGGGCTGGTGGGCGCTCGCCCTCCAGACCCCGCACACGGGCGCGCCGCTCGACATGCTGCGCGGCGTCGGGGTCGCGCTCGTGGTGGTCTCGGCGATGCTGCTGATCGCCGGAGCGCTGCCTGGCTGGGCGCTTCGGCTCCTCGAGCCCCTGCGCGCCGCCGGGGCTGCGCCGCTGACCGTCTACACGCTCCACGTCCTCGGTGTCGGGGTGACGGGCCTGATGATCGAGGCTGTCGTCCGCGCCGGAGGCTTCACCGAGGTCCCCTGGTGGTACCTGGGACCGTGGATCTTCGCCGTGCACGCGGCCGGGGCTGTCCTGGTCGGTGTGGTCCTCGCGACCCTCGGCCGCAAGGGCCCGCTCGAGACCGCGGTCAGCGCCGCCGCACGCCGCACGGGCACGTGGGCCGCCGGGCTCGGCCGGAGTCGCTGAGGCCGGTTCTCCGCGCCTACAGCTCCTGCAGCACCTATCCCTCCTGCCGCACCTACGGCACCTATCCCTCCTGCCGCACCTACTGCACCTACCGCTCCTGCCGCACCGAGCGCGTCACCGTGAACTTCGGGTCCTGGCGCACCATGGTCGTCGGTCCGACGGTCCTGGCCAGCGCGCTCTTGTGGCGCAGGTGCGAGTTGTAGACCGTCCACAGCTCGCCGCCGGGCCGCAGCACGCGAGCGGCCGCCGCGAACATGCGGTGTGCGGCGTCCGTCTCGAGCGTCGTCCCGGCGTGGAACGGCGGGTTGCAGACGACGAGGTCGGCCGACCCGTCTGGGAGCGTCGAGAGCGCGTCGTCCCGCAGCCCGCTCACGCGGTCCCCGACACCGTTCGCCGCGGCTGTCGCGAGGGCCGACGCGACGGCGGCTGCCGACTGGTCGGAGGCGACGACCCGGATCCCGGGCCTGGAGCGGGCGAGGGCCGTGGCGAGCACGCCGGTCCCGCACCCGAGGTCGACGGCGTCGCGTGCCTCGGGGTGGGCCTCGTCGAGCACGGCGAGCAGGGCGCGCGTCCCGATGTCCAGACGGGCACCCGCGAAGACCCCGCCGTGCGCGACGACGGTGAGTTCGAGCTCGGCCAGGTGCGCACTGCGGGGGAAGACCGGCGCCGCCGTCCGGGCTGCGTCGAGAGGTCGACGGGCGACGAGCGCCCGGGCCTTGAAGCGCCCGAGCGTCGCGTGCACCTCGCCGAAGGACCGCCCGAGCACCTCGTTCATCGACCGGGTCATGTGCTTGACCGGCCCGCCCGCGTAGACGACCACGTCGTCGGGTGCCCAGCGGGCGATCGCCTGGGCCGTCTCCTCGAGGGCGTCGAGGCTCTTCGGCAGCCGCAGCAGCACGACGCCGGCCGCGCTCAGGAGCGAGGCGTCAAGACTCGGGTGGACGACGACGTGGTGCGAGGAGGGGACGGGCCCGAGCATCTTGAGGAGGACCTGCTCGGCCGAGACGGAGTCCTGGTAGGACCTGACGGTCCCGGGTGCAGCGGCAGGTGCGGCCTCAGCCCCGGTCTCCGTAGCCCCAACCCCAGCCCCAGCAACCCCGCCCCCGACCTCAGCCCCGGCTGCCTGCGACGCACCGAGGACGAGGTGCCCAGTCGTGTCGTCGAGGACGACCACGTCCCGACCTGCCCCCAGGGCCGCGCGCACGGCGTCGCCTGCCTCGTCCAGCAGCAACCGTCCGGTGCCGTCAGGGCCAGCACCCGCCGCAGGGTCGCCGGCGGGTGGGGTGTGCTCGGAGATCACTGGCATCCCACCAGTGTCCCTGAGCGGAGCCCTGCGACGAGAGTCGCACCATTCAGGCATTTCGGCTGACGGGACCGCCACGGGGCCCGTCGACGGCCGGAAACTTCACCGATTTCAGCGTTGAGAGGAACCTGGAGCCCTGAAATGGCGTCACGGGGCCGGAAGATTCCCTAGTGTTGTCCACGAAGACCTGCCGCAAGGCTGGCACAGTACGTCTCGTGCCGTGCAGCGACCGCTGCACGGGCAGACTGACGAAGGGATCCGCATGTCGCTCAACCGCACCGACCTCGTCTCGGCGATCGCTGGCAAGTCTGGTCTGACCAAGACCGACGCCGACGCTGCTCTCTCGGCTCTCCAGGAGGTTCTCGTCGAGTCCCTCTCCGCCGGCGAGGCAGTCAAGGTCACCGGCCTGCTCTCCGTCGAGCGCGTCGAGCGTGCCGCTCGCACGGGCCGCAACCCCCGCACCGGCGAGGAGATCTCGATCCCCGCTGGCTTCGGCGTGAAGATCTCGGCTGGCAGCCTCCTCAAGAAGGCCGTCTCCACCAAGTGATCTCCCTGACGGCCAGGCTCTGCCCGGCCGTCAGCACGAGGCCCGGAGCCGAGGACACGTCCTCGGCACCGGGCCTCTGCCGTGCCCGGGTCGACCACGGGTGAGCGGTGTATATCCTGTCTTGTCTGGCTTGCACCATCGAGCACGCCCAGCCCTGACGTCCTCGAGAGGCAGCACCCTGTGATCGTCGTCGGTCTGATGTCCGGAACCTCGCACGACTCGATCGACGCCGCAGCCGCGAGGGTGACGATGGCCGACGCCACCGTGCACCTCGAGCCGCTCGGCACCGTCGAGGTCGCCTACCCGCCCGCGCTGCGGGCCGACCTCGTGGCTGCCCTGCCGCCGTCGCCGACGACCGTCGAGGCGCTCTGCCGCCTCGACACGCAGATCGGCCAGGCCTTCGCCGACGTCGCCGCGCGCGCGGTCGACGAGCTCTGCGGCGGCAGCGCGAACCTCGTCGTCTCGCACGGCCAGACGCTCTTCCACTGGGTCGAGGGCGGAGCCGTGGCCGGGACCCTCCAGGTCGGTCAGCCCGCGTGGGTCGCCGAGCGCACGGGCACCACCGTCGTCTCCGACCTGCGGGCGCGCGACGTCGCCGCCGGTGGTCAGGGAGCCCCGCTCGTGAGCGCCTTCGACGTGCTCTGGCTGCACGACAGGCCCGGGGTCACGGCCGCCCTCAATCTCGGCGGCATCGCGAACGTCACGGTCGTCGCTGCGGGGCGCGACCCCGTCGCCTTCGACACCGGACCGGCCAACGCCCTCGTGGACGCCGCCGTCGTGCGGCTCACCGGCGGAACCGAGGCCTTCGACCGCGACGGCGCCCTCGCCGCCGCAGGGACCGTCGACGAGGACCTGCTCGAGCGTCTGCTCGACGAGCCGTACTACGCGCGCCCAGCCCCCAAGACCACGGGCAAGGAGCTGTTCCACCCCGGCTACCTGGACGAGATCTTCGCCGCCGCGGCTGCCACGACTGCCACGGCCGCCGCCGAGCACGGAGCCGGTGGGGCTGCCGCAGACGGCGCCTCCGTCTCGAGCGCTGCCCAGCCGTCTCCGGGCGCGGACCTTGTCGCGACCCTCACCGAGCTCACAGCCCGGACCGTGGCCGACGCGGTCCTCGCGCACGGTGCCACGAGCGTCGTCGCCTCGGGAGGCGGCACGCGCAACCCCGTCCTCATGGCCCGTCTCGCCGCACACCTGCCGGGGGTCGAGGTGCTCACCTCCGACGACCTCGGGATCCCGTCCCAGGCCAAAGAGGCCCTGGCCTTCGCCGTCCTCGGCTTCCTCACCGTGCACGGAGTGCCGGCCTCGGTCGCGTCCTGCACAGGTGCGCGCGGAGCCCGGGTGCTGGGGTCGATCACCCCTGGTGACCTCTGGCCGCCTGCGCAGGCGGCCGCGGCCCCACCCGCGCGCCTCGTCGTGGGCGCCCCTCCGCAGCCAGCCGCACCCGGTACCGCCGCGTCACCAGCCGCCGCGTCACCAGCCACCGCCGGACCCGCCGTCGCGTCACCCGCCACCGCGTCACCAGCCGCCGTCTCCACCTCCGTCTCCGTGCCGAGCACTCTCGCCGAGGACCAGCGATGACCGCACCGTCGTCGGGCCGCACGCCGTCGTCCCAGACCCCGTCGCCCCGCCCTGCCTCGTCCCAGAAGCGCCCTCCCGAGAAGTACCTGACAGTCGTCGCGACGATCGCGACCCTCGGCGGGCTGCTCTTCGGCTACGACACCGGCGTGATCTCGGGTGCGCTGCTCTTCATGTCCGACGACCTCGGCCTCACGCCCTTCACCGAGGGCCTGGTGACGAGCTCGCTGCTCGTCGGCGCTGCGCTCGGGGCCCTGCTGGGCGGCCGCCTGGCCGACGCCTACGGACGCCGCCGGACCCTGCTCGGCCTCGCGGTCGTCTTCGCGATCGGGTCGCTCGGGACGGCCCTCGCCCCCGACGTCTCGACGATGGTCGTGTTCCGCGTGGTCCTCGGTCTCGCGGTCGGCGGGGCGTCGTCGACGGTCCCGGTCTACATCGCGGAGATGTCGCCCGCCAGACGCCGCGGGCGTCTCGTGACGCAGAACGACCTGATGATCGTCACCGGGCAGCTGCTCGCCTACGTGTCGAACGCCGGGATCGACGCCGTGTGGGGCGGGCACGGCACGTGGCGCTGGATGCTCGCGATCGCCACGGTCCCGGCCGTCGCGCTGTGGGTCGGGATGCTGCTGGTCCCCGAGAGCCCGCGCTGGTACGCCTCGAAGGGGCGCTTCGGCGAGGCCCTCGACGTGCTGCGGCGGGTCCGTGCCGCCGGCGACGTCGACGCGGAGATGGAGCAGATCCGCCAGACCGCGACGGCCGACACGAGCGCCGGGTCCCTGCGCGACCTCGCCGTGCCGTGGGTGCGCAGGCTCGTGCTGCTCGGCATGCTGCTCGCGGTGATCCAGCAGATCACCGGCGTCAACACGATCATGTACTACGCCCCGACCATCTTGCGGACCACGGGTCTGGGCGACAGCGCGGCCCTCACGGCGACCATCGCGAACGGCGTGGTGTCGGTCCTGGCGACGATCGTCGGCATGATCTTGCTCGGGCGCGCGCGACGGCGGCGGATGCTGCTCGTGGGGCAGGCGGGCATCACCGCCTCGCTCGCCCTCGTCGGGCTGTCCTTCGCCATGTTCTTCCACGAGGTCGACGGTGCGCTCGTCGGCAACGTGCCGGGTGCGAGCTACGTGGTGCTCTTCTTCATGCTGACCTTCTTGTGCTTCCAGCAGGGGTCGATCTCACCTGTCACGTGGCTCATGCTGTCCGAGATCTTCCCGATGAAGCTGCGGGGCATCGGCCTGGGGCTCGCGGCCTTCGCCAACTGGACCATCAACTTCGGTGTGACGCTGGCCTTCCCCGTCCTGCTCTCGGCGATCGGTGGGACGTGGACCTTCGCGCTCTTCGCCTGCGTCAACCTCGCGATGATCGTCCCCGCCCTGCGCTTCGTGCCCGAGACCAAGGGACGGACCCTCGAACAGCTCGAGGCCGGGTTCCGCGGTGGGCAGTCGGCCTGAGCCGCTCGGCCGAGCGTCCCGGCGGCTCCTCAGACCTGGGCTCTCTGAGCCTCTGCGCCCGTTCCCCGTGTGCTGGTCCTGTGCGGACTGCCGTGGCGGTCTTCGGCTCCGGGCTCGCATCTGACAAGATCGACCCGTGAGTCAACCTGAGAATGATTCCCGGACGCACCGGGCTCGGCCTGAGCGCCCAGGGCCGCGCGGCACCCGGAGCCGCCGCAGCGGACGCGACCTCGCGCGGACGTCGAAGAACACCGACGGCGGCACCCACGCCGCAGCCGACCGCACCCCAGACCTTCACGTCCACGCGCACGGGCACGGTCCCGCGCCGCGTTCCTCGCGGCGCGTCCGGGTGATCCTCGCGTCGTTCTTGATCCCCGCGCTGCTGCTCACCGTGGTCGGCATGGTGCTGCTCTGGCCGCACGGTGCCCCCGAGCGCGGGACGATCGACACGACGGCCGACACTGCCGGCAAGCTCTACGGCGTCGTGACGGGGGAGTCCGAGGGCAACCTCGTCCCCGTGACGCTCGACGGCACCGGCGAGCAGGTGCAGGTGATGTTCCCGCCGGACTACCTCGCCCTCGGTGTCGACGTCGGCTCCACCCTGAAGATCCTGCACATCCCGCAGGCTGCGGCCTCGGGCAGCGAGTACGTGTTCATGGACTACACGCGCGACCTGCCGATCGGGCTGCTCGCCGCCGCCTACCTCGTCGTGGTGATCGCCGTCGCGGGCTGGCGCGGGCTCGCGTCGATCGCCGGTCTGCTCATCTCCTTCGGCGTGGTGGTCTTCTTCACGCTCCCGGCCCTGCTCGTGGGGACCAACCCGATCGGCGTGGCCCTCGTGACGGCCTCCGTCGTGATGTTCATCGTGCTCTACCTCGCCCACGGCTTCACGGCTCGCACGTCCGCGGCGATGCTCGGCACGATGATCGGGCTCGTCATCACCGCTGCCCTCGCGGGGTGGGCGGTCGACGCCGCGAACATCTTCGGCCTCTCCGACGAGTACGCCCTCGCGCTGCCCGCCTACGCCCCAGACGTCGACATCCGGGGGATCGCGGTCTGCGGGATCGTCCTGGCAGGGCTCGGCGTGCTCAACGACGTGACCATCACGCAGGCCTCGTCCGTGTGGGAGCTGCGGGCTGCGAGCCCCACCATGAACCGCCGCGAGCTCTTCGTGCGGGGCATGCGGATCGGCCGCGACCACATCGCCTCGACCGTCTATACGATCGCCTTCGCCTACCTCGGCGCGGCCCTGCCGATGCTGCTCATGGTCTCCCTCATCGACATGAGCCTGGGCGAGACGCTGACCTCGGGCGAGATCGCCCACGAGGTGGTCCGCACCCTCGTCGGCTCGATCGGCCTCGTCCTCGCGATCCCCATCACGACAGCCATCGCGGCTCTCGCAGTCGGCAGCCACGCCTCCCTCGGCCCGCTCCCGGGCACGACACCCGCAGGGGAGGGGCCGGACGATGCAGGACCCCACGACGACTGGTCCAGTGACGGTCCGGTCGGCAGGAGCGCCCTTGACGGCAGGGCCGGCGAGAAGGTGCTGGAGAGCAGACGCGTCTCGGCTGTCCCAGCGGACGATCCCTCTCCGTCGCCCGCGACACGGGCAGCCCTCCGTGCCGCTCGGACCAACGGCGACGGCTAACACACAGCACTCCGCGCAGACTCTCACCCGCGTCCGGGGCCTGGTCCTGGCAGCCCTGAGACCCTCCGCACTACGCCCCGGTCGACCCGCCCCTACAGATCGCCCTTGCGCTGCAGGAACCGCATCGCGACCCAGCCGATGGGGATGCGCGCCCAGTACGTGACCACGCGGAACAGCGCGACGGCCGGGGTCGCGATGGACGCCGGGACCCCCGCGGTCGCGGTGAGGCCGGTGATGAGCGCGAACTCGATCGCGCCGAGCCCACCCGGGGTCGGCACGAGCGCTCCGGCGGTGTTGCCGACGAGGTAGACGACAGCGACGTCGACGAGCGCGACGTCCTGCCCGAAGGCGGCGAGCGCCGCGTCGAAGGCCAGCACGTAGCCCATGGTCATGACGATGTTCCCGGCGAACCCTGCGGCGATGCGCCACGGCTGCCCGAGCATCTCCGACAGGCGGGGCCACACCTGGCGGTACATCGGCTCGAGCTTCGCGACGATCCAGCGCCGCACCCACGGGACGAGGAAGGCAGCCGCGACGACGGCCGCGGCGATCGCGACGGCCGCGAGCATCGTGGTCGACGGGAGGCTGCGGAGCACGCCGCCGTCCCCCGTCGCGACGGAGAGCCCGACGAGCAGCAGCACGGTGACGACGAACTGCGAGACCTGCACGAGCGCGACTGTCGCGAGCGCGAGGGACGTCGAGACGCCGCGCTTGGTGAGCATGCGCAGATTGAGGGCTGCGGGCCCGAGCCCGGCCGGGGCGGCGAGCGCCACGAAGGACGCCGCGGCCTGCACCGCAGTCGCCCGGAACACCGAGAGCTTGACGGGCGAGAAGGCGACGAAGGTCCCGGCGCTGCCGACCCAGGTGACCACGCCGAGGGCGAAGGCCACGAGGGCCCACCACGGCTGGGCGTCGAGCAGCGCCTCTTTGATCTCCTCGAAGTTGATGGTCGTCAGCACCACGAACACCGCGACGACGGTGAGCACGAGCGTGATGATGGTCCGCGCCCCGAAGCGGACGAGGCTCACGGGCTCGACGTCGGCCTCGGGCAGCCTGTCGACGAAGGCCTGGCGCAGCTCGGTGATGACCTCTTTGTGCTTGCGGAGGTCTTCGCGCGTGCTCGTGGGCAGCGCGACGACCTGCAGCAGCGGACCGAGGGCCTCGATGTCGGACTCCGAGAGCACCTCGGCGGCCGAGGCCATCGCGCGCTCGGCGCCGACCCGCAGGGCGAGCAGGGCGATGAGCTGGGTGAGGTCCATGCGCCGCGCGAGGGTCGAGGACGCGACGTCGCCGGCCTCCCACCCGGTCAACCAGACCTCGGGGTCGCCGTCGTCGGTCGTGCCGAGCAGCAGGACGTCAGCGGTGACCTGGCGGTGCGCGAGCCCGGCGGCGTGCGCGATCTCGAGCTGGCGCCAGGCCTCGCGCAGGACGGGGTCGGTGAGCTTCTCGGTCGGGACGTCGCGCAGCGGCATCGTGCCGACCGGGTGCTCCTGGATGAGCAGCATCGAGTCGTCGGCCTCGGCCAGCCCGAGCAGGCGCGGGGAGCGGACCCCGGCGGCCTGGGCCGCGTAGGCGAGCAGCGCCGCGCGCTCGGCGACGGCGCGCAGCGAGATGGCCGACCGGCCGTCGATACCGCGCAGCCGCAGCGAGCGCCAGAGGCGGGTGAGGACGCCGATCACCTGACGGTCGCCGTCGAGCACGACGACGTCGAGGCGCGGGCCGTCGGCCTGGCTCAGGGCGTAGACGCGGTTGTCGGAGTACCGGGCGATCGCCACGGATGATGGTGCCGGGTCGAGCTCGGTGCCCTCGGCCGCGGCGCGGGCCGCGATCTCGGCGGCCGAGGCTCGCTCGACGGGGTCGAGGCTCTCGTCGTCGTCGGCCACGTCACGGACCCGCACGAGGGCTGTCGGCTCGAAGCCTGCGCGACGGACCCCGTCGAGCAGGTCGGTGCCGTAGGCGCGCTCGCTGCGGACCCCGGACACGTAGCGGACGAGCATGCCGGAGAGCCGTCCGAGCAGGAGTGCGAAGAGCACGCCGGAGAGGGACACCTGGCCGGTGACGAGCACGACGGTCAGCGAGACCCACAGCAGGTTCCACGACAGACGCACCGTGCGGCGGCGGGTCCGGGGGCCCGACGCCGTGAGCAGACCGCCGACACCCGCGACAAAACCGGGGATGGTGAGCGTGTACACACCGCGGATCGGCACTGACATGCCGATCTGCAGGTCGTCCGAGCCCCAGGTCGTGATAGCCCAGGTCGCGATCCCGGCGAGCATGAGGCCGGTGACGAGCGCGGCGATGCACTCGACGACCTGGCGTCCTTGCTTGCGGATCGCGATCTCGGTGAGGACCGCGACGGGCACCCCGAGCATGATGAGCGCCTCGAGCAGCGCGACGGGCACGAAGAGCACCCGGGCGAGCACAGAGCCGAAGTTCTGGACGTCGGCCTGGACGCCCTCGGTCGTCGCGTGCGCGTAGACCGCGAGGACCAGCACGAGGACCGCGCCGACGGCGGCGAGCGCCACGCCCACGAGGTCGCGCGGCTGGCGCACGCGGGCGAGCGGGGTGTCGACGACGAGGACCGACGCGTAGGCGTCGTCGGTGTCGCTCCCAGACGTCCCGGGGGGCGTCGGGGTGGCGCCGGGCTCGGTAGAGAAGGAGCCGACCTCGTGCACCGTCGGTGGGCGCTGTGACTCGGGTGGCATGACTGCGAGTCTAGGGCTGTGCGCCTGCGCCGCACCGCGAAGGACACCCGCTGAGAGTGGTGGCGTTGCGCACGCACGGCCGGCTAGGTGCCCAGGGCGTCCCGCCAGGTGGCCAGACCGTCCCGCCGGGTGCCACGTCCCTCCTGCCGGGTAGCCCGTCGCCCCGCCCTCGGTGCTGCTGCTGCCGACGCTGCGTGCGGGAGTCGTCGCGGGTGCCCTTGCTTGAGCGTGGTGGGTCTCGCGGACCTACGATGACGCCAGACGTCGCGCCGCTGGTGGCGCGCAGACGATCCGGCTCCCCGGCGTCGACCCACACGAGCTCACGAGGTGCACCATGGCACGGACCACAGCGACCAAGAGCACCCCGGGGGGTGCTGGCGCGGACGGCGGGACGCAGGGCATCGAGCTGCGCAAGGCACGCGGGCTGTGGATCATGCCGCTGATCCGTGGGCTGCTGCTCGTGCTCCTCGGTCTGCTGCTCATGGTGCAGCCTCTCGGCACCCTCGACCGCCTCATCATGCTCTTCGGCGTGTTCCTGCTGCTCGACGGTGTGGTCGCGGCCGTCCAGGGGCTCGTCAACCGTGACCAGATCGGCTGGCGCTGGTGGTTGGTCCAGGGCGCCGTCGACGTCGTCTTCGCCGTGCTGGTCCTCGTGTGGCCCTCGGCCACGGCGCTCGTGCTGTTCTACCTGCTCGTGGTCTGGACCCTCGTGCTGGGTGTCGCGGCGATCGCCGGTGCTGTCGCCCTGGTCCGCAACCGTGACCTCGGCTGGCCGTGGTTGCTGACCATCGGTCTGCTGTCGACGCTCTTCGGCTTCTTGCTCGTCACGCGCTCGCAGGACGCCTCGGCTGCCCTCGAGCTCGTGACCGTGGTGTTCGGCATCTACGCCTTCGTCAGCGGAGCCGTGCACATCGTGTCCGTCTTCGCGATCCGGTCCGTGGCGCAGGAGATCGACCGTGCGCTCACAGGCCGCAGCCTCGTGGTCGACGCGATGGCGGCCCGCCAGGTGGCCGCCCGTGAGGCCGCCGAAGAGCGTGCCGAGGCGAAGGCCGCGGCCTCAGCCGAGAAGAAGGCCGAGAAGCAGGCGGCCAAGGAGCACGGGCGCGATGGCGACCGTGCAGCGCGCGACCGCAAGGTCATCCACCTGCCCGACGGCTCGGAGGAGCAGCACGGTGCTGGGGCTTCCGGGGCTGTCAGCACGGGAGGGACGGGTGGCGCCGTCCGCACCGGTGAGTCCTCGGCCGAGGCCCACGACCGTCGGCTCGACGACGAGCGCGCCGCGGCGGGCTTCCCCGACAGCCCCGGGATCGTCGAGGCCCCGCACCCCGTCGTCCTCGACGACCAGGGCTCGGGCCGCATCCCGGCACGGACGGACCGGGACGGCGGCGCGCAGGCGCAGGCGCCGACCACACCCGCACCCGCACCCGCTGCCGCCGACGACGAGGTCTTCGACGTCGCCGCGACCGAGGACGACCAGCCTCGGACGACCTCGACCCCCGGGACCTCCGCGACCGGTAGCGACAGCCCCGAGGCCGAGGCACCGCCCCGCGTCTGACGAGGCGTGGCCCGGCGTCTCACGAGGCACCGCCCGGCTCTGACGAGGCGCCGCCACGCGTCTGACGAGGCGCCGCCCCGCGTCTGACGTGGCGCCGCCCCGCGCCTGGCCCGGCGTCACCCCGCAACCTGCGCGGCGTCAGCCTGCGTCGGGCACCAGCCCAGCGTCTCGCCCGAGCGTGACCCGCAGCAAGGCCTGGCCCGCGCCGTCACCCAGGACCCTGACGTCACGCAGGACGAAGGTCTCGGGCAGGTTCCCGACGCCGAGGTCCATGGCCCCCACGATCCCGCCGACCGAGAGCTCGGGGCTCACGTGGGTGACGACCTCGTCGACCAGCCCGGCCCTGAGGAACTCGGACGCGAGAGCGGGGCCGCCGTCGAGCAGCACGTGCCGACCGCCGAGGTCGTCGATCGCCCGCAGCGCGAGGTGCGGGTCGCGCGTCGCGAAGTGCAGGGTCCGGCCAGGTGCGTCGAAGACCGGCAGACCCGGGTCGAGGTCGCGTGTTCCCAGCACGACACGGAGCGGCTGCCGTGCAGACGGCGTCCCGTCGGGATCGAGGACGGCGAGCGACACGTCGTGCGCGAGGACCGCCCAGGTGCTCACGACGAGGGTGTCGGCGGCCGAGCGGAGGGCGTCGAGGTCAGGGGCGGGCGTGCCGCGGTCGACGACCCAGGTGACGAACGGGCGCCCGGGACGCGCGTCGTCTCCCGGGCGCGGAGCGCGCATCCGAGGGGCAGCCTGTGGGGTGGGGCTGGCCGGGGCGGTCTTGCTGTCCCCGGCGCGCGACGCATCAGCCTCGGGGATAGTGCGGGAGTGCGTGGACGGTGTCTGGGCCCCGGTGTCGGAGGGCTCGGCGCGCATGGTGGTCTCCGGTGTCGTGCGGCGACCGTGCTCAGGCGCACCGCTCGCCCCTGCAGCGTGGTCGACCAGTCTGGTCAGTCTGGCTCTTGATCGACCAGAATGGTCAGTCTATGAGGCGCCCCGCGGACGGCGTGGTGACCCATGGCAGTGATCTGCACCACCGTGCGCGCCCGCCGGTGGGCGCCAGGCGTGGAACGGCTGCGGATGTCCCGGAAGGTCCTGGGTGAGCGCCGCTGCTCCCCGTGCGAGTTCTCCGTCCGCCCGTAAAATGAGTCGATGCCACGCAGGACGACGACGGAGACGACCGAGGCGATCCTCGACAACGCCGCGGGGCTCCTCGCGTCGCTCGGGCCACGGGACCTCTCGGTCCAGGCCGTCGCGGACGCGACCTCCCTCGCCAAGTCGTCGATCCTCTACCACTTCGGCTCGCGTCAGGGGCTGCTCGACGCCGCCGTCCAGCAGTGCGTCCGCGAGGCCGTCGGTCTGACCGAGGTGACGGGCGACGACCGCGCGCGCCTGCGTGCCCTCGCCGAGCTGTCGCTGGACCGCCCGGGGTGGATCCGCCTCGTGATCGCCGGGGTGACGAACCTGCACGGGACCGAGGTGGCCGCAGGTCTGCGCCCTGCCATCGAGGCGCTCTACGGGCTCTTCGGGGTGGACATCGAGAACCCTCTCGCCGACCCGGACCGCGCCATGCGCGTGACCGGGACCCTCGGCGCGCTGGCGATCTTCGTCATCGACGCCCCACCGCTGCTGCCGCCGGCGGCCAGGCTCCAGGCTGTCGAGGACGTGTGCGCGGGCATCCTCGAGGCGGGTCGGGGCCGTGCGGCTGGTGCCGCCGTAGCGGTCAGCTGACGCCGAGGGCCCTGAGCCACGCGTCGGGCAGCAGCGCGTACCCGACGAAGGCCACGATGTCGAGGATCGTGTGGGCCACGACGAGCGGCATCACGCGACGCCGTCCCCACCGTGACTGGTAGAACCACGCGAAGACGATCCCCATGACGACGTTGCCGAAGAACGGCCCGATGCCCTGGTACAGGTGGTACGAGCCGCGGATCAGCGCGCTCGTGACGATGATCTTCACGGTGCCCCAGCGCAGGTCCCCGAGGCGTTCGCTGAGGTAGGCCACGACGATGATCTCCTCGAGCAGGCCGTTCTGCAGGGCTGCGAGCACCAGGACCGGGACCGCCCACCACGTCGAGTCGAGGGCGGCGGCCTGCACCTCGACGGTGATGCCCAGGGCCCTGCCGGCGACGTAGAGCCCGAGGCCCGGGATGCCGATGACCGCGGCGAGCCCGACGCCGTAGCCCACGTCGCGCAGCGGGCCGGTGAGGTCGAGGCCGATGCGCCGCAGCGTGCCCGGGCCGCGGGCGGACAGCAAGAACAGCGCGAGGGCGACGGGGACCAGGTTGAACCCGATCGACAAGATCTGGAAGGTGAGGTCGAGGTAGGGGCGGACCGACTGGCTGGCGTTGAGGGTCGCGGACTGGTCGCGCAGCGCCGTGTCGGCGGTGAGGCGGGCGATGATCCGCACGATCGCGTAGACCCCGGACTGCCCGAGGCTCAGCCCGAGCAGGATCCAGACCTCGACGCCGATGCGTCGGCGCTCGTGCCGGGTCAGCGGTTCGAGCTGGGCTGTCGCGGAGGCGCCGGTCGGCTCGGTCGGGTCGGGCTGGTCAGTCATGGACCGGTTATAGCACCGCGCGCCGCGTGCAGCCTGGGCTGCGGCTCGGGGTGCCGGCGAGGAGCCCTGCGGGAGGTCCCGGGAGTAGCTCCCGGGAGGAGCTCCCGCAGGCACAGCCGGTACGAGGGTCCGGGCGTGGCTCGATCAGCCCCGGTTCTCGCGACGCTTCGACAGGACCATGAGCCCGATCCCCGCGAGCAGCCCGAGCCCACCGCCGACGACGATCCCGGTCCACGGGATCCCCTCGGAGTCGTCGTCCTCGGCGGCGGGTGTCGTGGGGCCGGTGGGAGAGATGCCCGGCTCGGGGGAGGTGTGGGCGGGGAGGGCTGCGATGTGGGCGGCTGCCGGTGCGGCGGCGAGGGTCGAGGCGGTCGGAGCGGTGCTGGAGATCGCGACACCCACCGGGCTGATGCTGACAGCGCCTCTCTCGGCGACGGGTGCTGGGGCCGCCAGGGCGCTCGGAGTGCCCACGAGCAGGAGGGCGCCGAGGGCGACCGTCACGAAGAGCGGGCGGGAGGTGCGTCGTCGGCCTGGCATCGCGCCAGCCTATCTGCCGAGCGCGACGAGCCTGCTCCACGCCTGTCCGTCCACGCCGGGCGGTCGGCGGTGCGCTCGGCCCTGGTCTGCTGATCCCGACCTCGCCGCCCCGCGGGTCTTGCCGCCCGCACCCCGCCGTGCCACACTGGCAAAGTACTTTGTACCGCAAACCTCATCGACGGAGTCACCATGACCGACGACGGCACGTCTCGACCCTCGGGCGCTCCCGCAGAGTCCCCGCTCGACGCGGCCGAGAGCCTGCGGATCATCGCCGCGCAGACCGCGAAGGTGCGGTCCAGGGAGCCCGACTCCCGGCTGATCTTCGCAGCGTGGGGCGCGGCCTGGCTCCTGGGGTACCTCGCGCTCTACCTCACGGCCACGGGCCGCGTCGGGCGGCCGCAGGTCACCGAGGGCTTCTCCCTGCCTGCGGGGTGGGCCTTCGCGGTCTTCGGCCTCGCGATCATCGCGGCGATGGTCTTCACCGTCGTCCACAGCACCCGGGCCAACGCGGGGATCAAGGGAGTCTCGGCGTCCTTCGGGGCCATGTACGGATGGACGTGGTGCCTCGGGTTCGTCGCCATGTCCGTCATGCTCGGCGGGCTCGCGCGTGCCGGTGCCGGGCCCGAGGTCATGGCTGTGGCCTCGAACGCCTGCTCGTGCCTGCTCGTCGGCGTGCTTTACATGGCGGGCGGGGCGTTCTGGCAGGACCGCCAGCAGTACGCGATCGGCGTGTGGATCATCCTCGTCGCCACGGTGGCGGTCTTCGCAGGCCTGCCGCAGACCTATCTCGTCATGGCCGTGCTCGGGGGCGGCGGGTTCTTCGTCGGGATGGTGCTCGAGCACCTGCGCCGCCGTCGCGACCCCTCTGCCGGTGCTGGCTTCGCGGTGGCCGGGCGACCGGTCGGCGCATGAGCGAGACCGGCCTCGACCCCGTCATCCACGCGCAGGCCCGCCTGCGCGTGGTCGCGACCCTCGCGGCGCTCAGCCCGGGGGACCGCATCTCCTTCCCGCGGCTGCAGGACCTGCTCGACATGACCGCCGGGAACCTCTCGACCCACCTGCGCAAGCTCGAGGACGCGGAGTACGTGACGATCCTCAAGACCCACGAGGGCCGCAAGCCCGCCAGCTACGTCGAGCTCACGCCGCTCGGCCGACGCGCCTTCGAGTCCTACACGGCGTCTCTGACCGCACTCCTGAGAGGGACCGCACCATGAGCCAGCCAGCCCAGCCTGCACCCCACGGCCAGTCGGGGCAGCCTGTCCACCCACGCCAGCCAGCCCAGCCGGGTGCGCCAACCCAGCCAGCACGCTCCGCGCCGTCGATCATCGAGGTCACCGGTGTCACCCGCCGCTTCGGCCCCGTGGTCGCCCTCGACGACGTGTCCCTGCAGATCGCCCCCGGCGAGCTCGTGGGCATCCTCGGCCCGAACGGCGCCGGGAAGTCCACCCTGCTCTCCCTCGTCTCGGGCCAGCGCAAGCCCGACTCAGGAACCGTCAGGCTCTGCGGTCTCGACCCGCGTGACGCGGCCGCCCGCACCTCCCTCGGCCTCACACCCCAGGAGACCGGCCTCCCCGCGACCCTCAAGGTCCGCGAGGTCGTCGACTACATCGGCGGGCACTACCCGGACCCGGTCCCGACGTCCGAGCTGCTCGAGCAGTTTGGGCTGGGCGAGCTCGCAGGTCGCCAGACCGGTGGCATGTCCGGCGGGCAGAAGCGTCGCCTCGCCGTGGCCCTCGCCCTCGTCGGACGCCCGTCGGTGATCCTCCTCGACGAACCCACGACGGGTCTCGACGTCAACGCCCGCCAGGTCCTCTGGCAGGCGATCCGCGACTACCACGCGAGCGGTGGGACGGTGCTGCTCACGAGCCACTACCTCGAAGAGGTCCAGGCCCTCGCCGAGCGCGTGGTCGTCGTCGACCAGGGCGTGGTCCGGGCCGACGACACCATGGACGCGATCCTCGAGCAGGTGGGGGTGCGGCGCGTCGTGCTGCACAGCGCTGGTCTCGCGGCGCCAGGCGCCGTCGAGGCGCGCTTCCCGCAGGTCACCCGCGTGCAGGTGTCGGGCGACAGGGTCGAGCTGTTCACGCCCGACGCCGACGGCTTCGTCCGCGAGCTCGTCGTGAGCGGGATCGACTTCCACGGCCTCGAGGTGCGCGGGACGACCCTCGAAGAAGCCTTCGAGCAGATGGTGGCCGCCCCGGCCGGCAGCCCCTCCGGTAGCCCCGCAGTCAGCCCCACCGGCGCTCCTGCCGTCAGACCTGCACCCGCACCCGCCCGAGGAGAGCAGCGATGACCACCACCCAGCCCCGAACCCTGTCGACAGCGCACCTCACCCGGCTGCACCTCAAGTACCAGTTCCTCGAGACCGTGCGCGTGCCGATGGCCGTCTTCGGCAACCTGCTGTTCCCCGCGCTCTCGATGTTCTTCTTCGTGGTGCCCCAGCCCTACGTGGCCGACGACCCTGTGGCGTCGACCATGGCCGTCGCGTCGCTCGGGCTCTTCGCCATCTGCTCGGCGAGCCTGTTCACCTACGGCCTGGGTGTCGCGGAGGACCGCGCGCTGCCCTTCGACCCGTTCTTGCGCTCGATGCCGGCAGGTCCCGCGCCGCGGATGCTCGCCCGGGTGCTCAACGGCGGCATCTTCTCGCTGTTCGGGATCGTCCCGCTCGTGCTCATCGGGTGGCTCTTCACCGCGGCGACGGTCACGTGGGCCCAGCTCGCGCTCGGGGTCGTGGTGCTGCTCGTGGTCTCGGTGCCCTTCGTCCTGCTCGGCATGGGGATCGGCTACTCGCTGCCGGCCAAGGCGGCGCTGCCCGTCGTGCAGCTCGTGCTGTTCCCGCTGGCCTTCGCCGGCGGGCTCTTCATGCCACCGCAGTTCTTCCCCGACTGGTTGTCCGTCGTCTCCCAGGCGACCCCCACCCGCGCAGGCCGCGACCTGCTGGTCGGCGCCCTCACCGGATCCGACGTCTACGCCGGCGCCTGGCCCGTGCTCCTCGGGTGGACGGCGCTCTTCGCAGCCCTCACGGTCTGGGCCTACCGCCGCGACGAGGGTCGCCGCTTCCGCTGAGGAACGTCAGCGCACACGCCCGAAGTCCCGGCTCCCCGCTCAGCCGGCGCGGCGCAGCCGCAGGGAGTTGCCGACGACGATCACCGAGCTCGCGGCCATCGCGGCGCCGGCGATCATCGGGTTGAGCAGCCCGAGGGCCGCGAGCGGGATCGCCGCGACGTTGTACGCGAAGGCCCAGAACAGGTTCTGCCGGATGATCCGCAGGGTCTGGCGGGACAGCCGGATCGCTGTCGCGGCGCTGCGGAGGTCGCCGCGGACGAGGGTGATGTCGCTGGCCTCGATCGCGACGTCGGTCCCGGTGCCCATCGCGAGCCCGAGGTCCGCCCCGGCGAGGGCGGCGGCGTCGTTGACACCGTCGCCGACCATCGCGACGACCCGGCCCTCGGCCCGCAGCCGGGCGACGACCTCGGCCTTCTCCGACGGGACCACCTGCGCGACGACGTCGTCGGCGGCGATCCCCACCTGCTCGGCGGCGACGCGCGCCGCACCGGGGTTGTCGCCGGTCAGCAAGATCGGGCGGAGCCCGAGGTCCTTGAGCTCCGCGACGGCCTGGGCCGAGGACTCCTTGACCGGGTCGCGGAGCACGACGACCCCGCGGGCCGCTCCGTCCCACGCCGCGACGACAGCCGTCGCCCCGCTGCTCTCGGCCGCCGCGACGGCGTCACGCAGCGGACGCTGGTCGTCGCCGTCGACCGTCATGCCCTGCTCGGCCAGCCACGAGAGCCGCCCGACGAGCACGCGCGGCGACAGGTCGAGCCCGGAGTGCGCGACCCTGACGACACCCGACACCCCGCCGCCCGCGGCGCTCACGAAGTCGAGCACCTGCTCGGACCCGACGACGAGGCCGTCACCGCCGACGGCCTCGGCGTCCGGACTCGGCCCGGCCTTCTCCTGCTGCGCCGCAGCGGCGATCGCCTGCGCGATCGGGTGCTCGCTCAGTGCCTCGACAGCCCCGGCGAGGCGGAGCGTGCTGTCGTCGCCGACGACCTGCTCGACGACCATGCGTCCCTGGGTGACGGTCCCGGTCTTGTCGAGGACGACCGTGTCGACGCGGCGGGTCGACTCGAGGATCTCCGGGCCCTTGATGAGCACCCCGAGCTGCGCGCCGCGCCCCGTGCCGACGAGCAGGGCCGTAGGGGTGGCCAGCCCGAGGGCGCAGGGGCACGCGATGATGAGGACCGCGACAGCGGCTGTGAAGGCCGCCTGGGTGGAGTCACCCCAGACCATCCAGGCTGCGAAGGTCGCCAGGGCGACGACGAAGACGACAGGGACGAAGACCGCCGAGATCCTGTCGGCGAGGCGCTGCACGGGGGCCTTGCCGGTCTGCGCGGCCGAGACGAGCCGGCTGATCTGCGCGAGGGTGGTCTCCTCGCCCACGCGCGTCGCGCGGACGACGAGGTGGCCGGAGGTGCTGATCGTCGCCCCGGTGACGGGGTCGCCCGGGCCGACGTCGACGGGTACGGGCTCGCCGGTGAGCAGCGACGCGTCGATCGCGCTCGTGCCCTCGACGACGACCCCGTCGGTCGCGACCTTCTCGCCCGGTCGCACGACGAAGAGGTCGTCGGTGCGCAGGGACTCGACAGGGACGCGCTGCTCGACGCGGCGACCTGAGTCGTCTGTCGTGAGGACCACGACCTCCTTGGCGCCGAGGGCGAGCAAGGACCGCAGGGCGTCGCCGGCGCGGCGCCGCGACCTGTGCTCGGCGTAGCGGCCGGCGAGCAAGAAGGTGGTGACGACGGCGGCCACCTCGAAGTACAGCTCGGGGCCTGTCATGGCCGCGTGGTCGGCGGCCGGGAAGAGGGTCGGCGTCATGCGCATGCCGATCTCGCCGGCCCCGCCGAAGAGCAGCGCCCAGAGGGACCAGGCCGTCGCCGCGACGACGCCGACCGAGACGAGGGTGTCCATGGTCGACGCACCGTGCCGTGCCGCGCGGAAGGCCGCCCTGTGGAAGGGCCAGGCCGACCAGGTGACGACGGGCAGCGCGAGCACGGCGACGACCCACTGCCACCCGTCGACCTGGAGCGCGGGGATCATGGAGAGCAGGACGACGGGGACCGACAGGACCGTCGAGACGACGAGCCTGCGCCGCAGGTCTGCGCCACGGTCGGGGGTCGGTGCCGAGGTGTCTTCACCCTCGACCATCACGTGCCCCTCGGCCATCGAGTGGCCCGACAGCGCCATCTCCGCGGAGGAGTGGTCGTGCGCGGCCTCGGGTGCGTGCGCTGCGTGGGGCGAGTGCGACGTGCCGGGTGCGTGCGCTGCATCAGGAGCGTGGGACGTGTGCGCTGTGCGGTGCGCGTCTGGTGCGGGGGTTCGTGCTGCGTCACCACCCAGCCGACGCCGCCCGGTGACGCGCGCGTCGTAGCCCGCCTTGGCGACGGCCGCGACGAGCTCTGCCTCGTCGACGTCCTCGTCGAGCACGACGTGCGCGGACTCGAGCGGCAGGTTGACCGTCGCCACGACCCCGGGAAGCCTGTTGAGCCGCTTCTCGACGCGAGCCACGCACGAGGCGCAGGTCATGCCGCTGACGGCGAGGTCGATCTCCGCGACGGGCTCGCGGTGGTCCTGGGTCGGGTGGTCGGTCGTCGGGCCGGACATGTCAGCTCCTCGGTGGTGCAGGGTGCGTCTCTCCCTCCACCATACCCCTAGGGGGTACTATGTCCAGGTGTGCTGGGTCACGCGAGGGACCACAGAGGATCGCCCCTCGAGACCTCAGCACGTGCCGAGGGTCAGCGACCCGCAGCCCCCCGCCGCCGGACAGCCAGCGTCCCGGCACCCACGACGAGCAGGAGAGCCGCGACGGCGAGCGGCGCCGCCGGGTCAGACCCTGTCGTCGGGAGCCTGCCGCCGTCACCGCCGGTCCCGGTGCCGCCGGGCGGCACGGCGCCCGGCGCCGTCGTCGGTGCCCCGGTCCCAGGGTCACCCGGCCCGCCGGACGGCTGGCCCGACGGCTCGGTCGTCGGCCCGGCCGTCGGAGGTGCTGTGGGCTCTGTGGTCGTCGGCTCGGGGGTCGGCACCGCAGCGAGCACGAAGCTCTGGTCGGCGTAGACCTCGCCGGCGGCCGTCACGGTCACGGTCACGCTCTCCGGACCGGCGGCCGTGTATCCCTCAGGCGGGACCACGCTGACCGTGTACGTCCCCGGTGCCAGCTCGTCGAGGGCGTAGGCGCCCGACGCGTCGGTCGTGAGCGTCCCCGGGCCCTCGGGTCCGTCGACCCGGAGGTCGACGCCGGCGAGCGGTGTCCCGGCCTCGTCGGTCACCTGTCCGCTGACGGCGCCGAGGGCGGCGAGCGCGAAGTCGACGTCGGTCACGTCGGTGCCCCCGACGGTCTCCTCGCGGGTGCCGGCCCCGAGGACGACGTGCCCCGCCGGCGGGTCGACGGTCACCGACCACGCACCCGGGGCGAGGTCGCCGAAGCTGTAGCCGCCGTCGAGGGCGGTGAGGGTCTGGAGCGTCGCGCCGCCGGGGCCCGTCGCGGTCACGAGGGCGCCGGGGACGGCCGTGCCGGAGGCCGTCACCGCTCCGGAGAGCGAGACCTCCGGGGCGGCCTGCAGCACGAAGTCCTGGTCGGTCACGGGGGTCTGGGAGTCGGGCGGGACCGTGAAGGTCAGGGGCGGGGTCAGCGCCGTGTACCCGTCGGGGGCGGTGACGGTGACGACGTGGTCGCCGACGGGCACCGAGTCGACCAGATAGCTGCCGTCCGACCGCGTGACGACGGTCTGCGGTCCTCCAGGGCCGTCGACCGTCACGGCGACACCTCCGAGAGCGAGCCCGTCGGAGTCTCGGACTGTCCCGCTGACGGCGGCCGGGATGATGTCGCGGACCGTGAAGTCCACGGCGCTCGCGTCGGCCGTGGAGAGGTCGGCCGGGAGGCGGACAGGGCTCGTGGCGATGCTGCCGTCGGGCGCGGCCAGCTCGACCTGGTAGCCGAGGGTCGCCGTGAAGCCCTCGAAGGAATAGCTGCCGTCGGGGCCCGAGAAGCTCGTCGCGAGCGTCTCGCCCGCCGGTCCGAGCAGGGTCAGCGTCGCGCCCTCGAGCGGGCCCTCGGCGCCAGGGGTGACGTCGCTGACGACGCCGCTGACGTCTCGGGCGAGTGCCGCGAACCACGTCTGGTAGACGGGGAACCCGGCGCGCCGGGTGAAGGTGAGCG
The DNA here is from genome assembly GCF_001425965.1 of Sanguibacter sp. Leaf3. Classification (NCBI taxonomy): domain Bacteria; kingdom Bacillati; phylum Actinomycetota; class Actinomycetes; order Micrococcales; family Sanguibacteraceae; genus Sanguibacter; species Sanguibacter sp. Leaf3. The sequence continues at coordinate 107,173 of NZ_LMRH01000001.1, forward strand.
TCAGCGTCGAGACGGGTGCCGACGGCTCGAACCATCCCGCCGAGCCCGAGGTGTCGATCGCGGCGGCGTTGCCGGTGAGCGTGCGGGTGGTCGCATCCCAGGAGGGGACGTCGGTCGCCACGCCCGTGCACGAGGGCTTGCCCGCGAGGCCGGGGGCGCAGTAGTTGAACCCGCCCTGGTACCCGAGCTCGGTCGCGGTCAGCAGCCGGCCGTCGGCTCCTGTCGCGGAGACCTGGACCTGGTCGGCGTCGATGTCGCCGAGCACGAAGGTCCAGCCGCTCGCCGGGGTCGGCCTGTCGAAGGTGTAGGTGGTCGTCGAGGCGCCCGTCGACGAGTCGACCCGGGGCCGGAGGTTGAGGTACTGCTCGTCGCGGCTGCTGCCGTAGCGCTGCCCGACCGGCGTCCCGGCGCTCAGCCAGGTCGTCGCGCCCGAGATGACCGCGACACCTCCGCCGCGGGAGTCCGAGCTCATCTGGGACCCGGGGAACCCGCCGGCGAGCGGCGCGACGGAGGTCGACCAGCTTCCGGGACCTCCGTCGAGCGGCGCCCAGTCGGCCCATCCCGTGGTGGTCACGGCAGATGCCGGTGCCAGCACCCCGCCGGCGACGAGCCCGCCCGAGAGCGCGACGGCTGCCGCGGACAGGACGGCCACGAGCCGGGGGCTGCGGCGGCGCGCGCGGGGAGCGGGCTGTCGGGCGGGCTGGTGACTCGGTGCCATGTGCGGTCCTCCGGAGGCGTCGTCGCCGTCCGGCTGCGCGGGCGCGCTCCCCCTGGCGATCAGTGGTCAGGAGGAGATCCGCTCGGCCAGGCCAGCAGGCGGAGTCTTCACCCGCCCACCATCGTCGACGACTGTGACGCGGATCGCATCTCGAGGCCTGGTACGGTCCGGTCAGGCCGTGATCAGCGGGTGGCCGTGGTCTCGCTCCACGCGACGAGGCCCGAGGTCTGCGGGCAGACACGACGGGTCTGCTCCCGCCAGCAGCAGGGGGAGCAGACCCGTCGACGCCGCCCGTCGTGCACGACCGGGCGGGTGGTCACGCGACCACGTGGGACGCCGGCGTCAGGCCGGGTCGCCCTCGTAGAACTCTTCGCGCTGCTGGTGCTGCTCCTTGCTCTGGGCGGCGAGGCCGTCCACCTCGACGTCGACCGAGGCGGTCTCGTACCCGGCCTCGGTGACGGCCGCGCGCAGCGCGCTCTCGTCGAGGGGCTCGTGGGACAAGATCGTCACCTCGGAGACGGCGTCCTTGCGCAGCTCGACGCTGATGCGCTCGACTCCGTCGACGCCTTCGAGCTCTTCGGTGACCGACGAGACGCAGTGGGCGCAGGTCATCCCCGGCACTCCGAGGGTGGTGATGGTCGGCATGGTGGCTCCTTGTTCGGTGGCGGTCTGGGCGTGGGTCGGGACTGCTGTGGTGCGGTCCCGGGAGGTGGGGTGGGCCGTCGCGGTGAGGGGATCGTCCCGCTGGCGGTCGGGGAGGTCCTCTGTCAGCTGCGGACGAGCCGCGCGATCGCGTCGGCGGCCTCGCGGACCTTCGCCTGGCCTTCCTCGTCGGAGGACTGTGCGGCCTGCACGACGCAGTGGCCGAGGTGGTCTTCGACGAGCCCGAGGCTCACGGCCTGGAGGGCCTTGGTCACGGCGGAGACCTGTGTCAGCACGTCGATGCAGTAGGTGTCTTCCTCGACCATCCGCGCGATGCCGCGGACCTGGCCCTCGATGCGGCGCAGTCGCTTGAGGTAGTCCTCGGTGGTGCCGCTGTATCCGGCCATGGGTGCTCCTTCGTGCGTCGACATGACGGTCGCCGTGGCTGAGGTGCCCAGGGGACCGTGCCTACCATGATACCCCCGCAGGGTATGAGATGACCATGGGGCGTGCTCTTCGCCCGGCACCGGGCGGTGGTCTCTGCAAACGCGTCGCCCGGCACCGGGCGGTGGTCTCAGCAGAGTAGCCTTCCTCGCGTGAAGACCCTCAAGGCGTACTTCGGCCTGACCGACGACGGGACCCGGGTCGGCCCCGGCACGTCGATCGGCATCTCGCTCGCGCTCTCGATGCTCGTGAGCATCGGGCTGCGCTTCGTCATCCCGGGGGCGAGCCCGGTCGTCCGCCTCGTGCTGTGGTTCGTCGTCATGCTCGTGCTGTTCCGCTGGGCGGCGTCCAACGCCGAGAAGCAGCGCCAGCGGCGCCGCGGCGGTCGCTGAGCCGCAGCGAGCGGCCCGGTCTCCCCACGACCAGCGCAGACGCCATCCCTCGGGGGACTGGCGCGCGAGGCCCGTCTGCTCCACGATGAGCAGCAGGGCACCGTCGCCAGGTGCTCGTCCCTCAGAACGAGGAGCTGACCATGTCCGAGACGATCATCCCCACCTTCGCTTCTGTCGCCCGCCAGGTCTGGTACTGGACGGTGATCCGAGGGGTCTTGGCGGTCATCTTCGGCGTCGTCGCCCTCGTCGCGCCCATCTCGACAGCCGTGTCGCTCGCCGTGGTCGTCGCGGTCTTCGCGATCGTCGACGGGCTCTTCGAGATCGTCGACGGCATCCGGCACCGCTCGACAGGTGGAGCGGGTCTGCGGATCCTCCAGGGGGTCCTGACCCTCGCCTTCGGTGTGGTGCTCGTCGTGTGGCCGTCCATCACGGCCCTCGCGATCGTCTGGACCGTCGGGATCTGGGCTGTCGTCGTCGGTGTGATCCAGCTGGTCGTCGCGCTGTCCTTGCGCAAGGTCGTGCGGAGCGGCTGGGGCTGGGGCGTGGTCTCCGGCCTGGTCTCGGTGATCTTCGGCGTGATCGTCGTCGCCCGCCCCTCGGCCGGGCTCGTGTCGATCATCTGGGTGCTCGGCGTCTACGCGCTCATGCTCGGGGTGCTGCTCATCGGCTTCGGCCTCCAGGTCCGCAGGCTCGCCCGCGAGGTCGACTCCCGGACGCAGACGAGCCCGACGGCGAGGTCCGAGGAGACGGCGAGGCCCGAGGAGACCGCGCGGTCCGAGGAGACTGCGAGGTCCGAGGAGCGGGCCGGGGCTCCGGCAGGGGCCCACCGCGCACCGGGCGCGCCCGTCGAGACGGCTCCAGCGAGCGAGGCGTCACACGTCGCGAGCCACCTCGCGGACCCCGCGGACCAGCCGTCGCACGGCCCGTCGGCCGAGGCCGACCGCTGAGCCGAGTGCGTCGCTCGTCAGCCGGCTCTGCCTCTCAGCCCGCTCGGTCTCTCAACCCGCGCGGCCTCTCAGCCCACGCGCCGCACCCTCCCCGCTTCTCAGCCCACGCCCAGCCGCCCTGCCTCTCAGCCGCCCCTGTCTCTCAGTCCACGCGTCTCTCAGACTCCGTACCTCTCACGCCAGCGCCGTGACCTGCTCCATGAGGTCGGTGCTCCGGGCGTCGTACACACGCGAACCGATCCGCACACCGACGACGAGCAGCACGGTCCCGAGCGCCACCCCGACCACGAGCGTGGCCCACCCGAGGGCCGCGTTCCCCGTGACCAGCGACGCGATCCCGAGGCCGACGTGCGGGAGCGTCAGGGCGGCGAGCACCGCGGCGCCGGCGGTCTGCACGAGCAACGTGGCCGTCGTCGCGCCCTGGGGCGTCGCGAAGGCGCTCTCACCGTGCTTGGGCACCGGGTAGACGAACCGTGCGGAGGCCACGCTCGAGACGCCGAGAGCCGTGAGGTAGGTGCCGACCGTGACGCCGGCGGCGGCGGGCAGGGTGTCCCAGCGGTCGAGGTACCAGACGGAGCCGACGAGGTACACGAGCATCAGCGGCACGGCGATCACGGAGACGGCGACGACCCGGCCGAGCCGGTCTGCGCGGCCGGGCACACCGGTGACCACGTGCAGCCAGAAGGCCGTGCTGTCGTAGGAGACGTCTGCGGAGATCGCCCAGCCCATCGAGAAGGCCGTGAGCGGGCCGAGCAGGAGGAGCGTCCACCACGTCTGGTCGGCGACTGTCGTCCCGAGGCCGAGGAACACCGGGAACAGCGGCAGCACGACGAGCGACCCGATGTATCGCGGGTCGCGGCGCCAGTACGTGAGGCACCGTGCGGCGACGGCAGCCGTGGGTGTCCAGCCGAAGCGCCCGAACAGCCCGAGGCCTGACATCCGGCGGGTGGTCGTGGTGGTCCCGCCGCCGGTGAGCGTCCTGTCGAGGGCCCACCGCCAGAGGGCCACGAGCGCCGCGAGGGTCACGAGGGCGACGACGAGCCGGGCGACCGCGACGAGGGGCTGACCGCCGGCGATGGCGTAGGGCACGCCCCACGCGGCACCGACCGGGGTCCAGGCGAGCACGTCGGCGACGGAGTCGAGCGAGCCGCGGCTGACGGAGCCGAGCAGCCTGCCGCCGAAGACGACCAGGAGGACCACGAGCACGACGAGCAGGGTGCTCGCGACCTCGCGGAACCGTCGGGTGGCGCGCAGCGGCGCGACCGCCGAGGTCAGGGACCTGGAGCCGACGACGCAGGTCGCGACGGCGAGGGCGACGCCGAGGACCGCCGCGAGCAGCGCCGCGACCGACCCGCGCCAGACCACGAGGCTGCCGGCGGACGCCAGGAGCGTGACGATCCCGGGGACCCCGACCACACCGGCTGCGGCCAGCCCGAGCAGCAGGTCGCGCCGCGAGATCGGGAGCAGCGCGAGCTTGCGAGGATCGAGGGTCGAGTCGACGCCGAAGGTCACGAGCGGCAGCAGCCACCACCCGAGCACGGCGACGGAGCCCCCGGAGACGACGACGGTCTGGGCTGTCGTGGGGTCGTCGATGCTCAGCGCGAAGAGACCGGCGACGAGCGTCAGCAGGACCGTGGCACCGTAGAGCGCCGCGAAGGCGAAGCCGACGATCTGCCAGGCGGAGCGCTTGAGGAGGTTTCCGAGGAGGGTGAGACGGAGCCTTACGAGCTGCGCAACCACGAGAGGCCCTCTCCGCTGAGCTGTCCGCCGGCGAGCTCGACGAAGCGTTCTTCGAGGCTGCGTCCGGCACGGACCTCGTCGACGGTCCCCGCGGCGCGTACCTGGCCGTCGACGACCACGGCGACGTGGTCGCACATCCGCTGGACGAGGTCCATGACGTGCGAGGACACGATGACGGTCCCACCGCTGGCCACGTAGTCGGAGAGGATCGCGCGGATGTGGCTGGCCGAGACGGGGTCGACGGCCTCGAAGGGCTCGTCGAGGACGAGGACGCGCGGTGCGTGGATGAGCGCGGCGGCGAGAGTGACCTTCTTGGTCATGCCGGCCGAGTAGTCGACGACCAGGGTGTCGGCGGCCTCGCGCAGGTCCAGGACGCCCATGAGGTCCGCGGTGCGGCTCGCGACGGTCTCGCGGTCCATGCCGCGCAGCAGTCCGGCGTAGGTGACGAGCTGGGTGCCGGTGAGCCTGTCGAAGATCGCCATGCCGTCGGGCAGCACGCCGAGCAGTCGTTTCGCCTGGACGGGGTCGGTCCACATGTCGACGCCGCAGACCGTCGCGGTCCCGGCGTCAGGACGCAGCAGCCCCGTGGCCATCGAGAGCAGCGTGGTCTTGCCGGCACCGTTGGGTCCGACCAGCCCGTAGAAGGACCCTGCGGGGATGTCGAGCGAGATCCCCGCGACGGCGACCTTCTGACCGAAGGTCTTGACGAGCCCGCGCAGCGACACGGCGGGCGGGCCGTACGCCTGCGGTGGGGCTGAGGCACCGTCTGCCACGGAGGGTGTGACGATCGGGTCCTGCGGCTCGGTCGGCGAGGTCATGCGTCCAACCTAGCGGTCCGGCTGCGGCGACTCACCCGGGCGTCCGGGTGGAAGCGGGATGTCGTCGCAGGCCAGCGGGGCGTGGGCACCTGACCGGCGCACCGCTGACCTCTGCCCCTCCACGGGTCCGCTCGCGTCAGCGTCGCGCCGCTGCCGCCGCCTTCGCTGCGCCAGGCAGCGCGTCGAGGATCCGCCCGACAGCGGTGTCGTCGTGTGCCGCCGAGACGAACCACGCCTCGTACACCGACGGCGGCAGGTTGACGCCCGCGTCGAGCATGGCGTGGAAGAACGGCGGGTAGCGGAAGGTGTCGGAGGCCTGGACCTGCGCGTAGCTGCGGGTGCCGACCTCCTGGGCGAGGTCGCCGAACATCACCGAGAACAGGTTGCCGGAGCGCTGCACCCGGTGCGCGACGCCCTCGGCGGACAGCGCGGCGCTGGTCGCGTCGGCGATGGTCGTGGAGACCTCGTCGACGCGCGCGTAGACGGAGGCGTCGGCCGCGGCGAGGGTCGCCCGTCCGGCGGCGACCGCGACGGGGTTCCCGGAGAGGGTGCCCGCCTGGTAGACGGGTCCGAGGGGGGCGAGCAGGTCCATGAGGACCGAAGGCCCGCCGATCGCGGCGACGGGCATGCCGCCGCCGACGACCTTGCCGAAGGTGAAGAGGTCTGGGGTGTAGCTCGCGCCGAGGGTCGAGGTCTCGTAGCCCCACCAGCCGCTCGCGCTGACCCGGAAGCCTGTGAGCACCTCGTCGAAGATCAGCAGCGCGCCGTGCGCGGTGGTGATGCGGCGCAGGCCCTCGTTGAAGCCGGGCAGCGGCGGGACGATCCCCATGTTGGCCGGTGCGGCCTCGGTGATCACGGCGGCGATCTCAGAGCCGCGCTCGGCGAAGGCCTGCTCGACGGCCTCGAGGTCGTTGTAGGGGAGGACGAGGGTCTCCGACGCCGTCGCCTCGGTGACACCTGCCGACCCGGGGAGGGCCTGGTTGGCGACACCCGACCCGGCCTCGGCCAGGAGCGAGTCGACGTGCCCGTGGTAGCAGCCGGCGAACTTCACGATGAGCGGACGACCTGTCGCGCCGCGCGCGAGGCGCACCGCGGTCATGGTGGCCTCGGTGCCCGTCGACACGAGCCGCACGTGCTCGGCGGCGGGGACGCGGCGGCGGATCTCCTCGGCGAGCTCGACCTCGCCGAGCGTCGGTGCGCCGAAGGAGAGGCCGCGGGCGGCGGCCTCCTGCACGGCTTCGACGACAGCGGGGTGGGCGTGCCCGAGCAGCGCCGGACCCCACGAGCAGACGAGGTCAACGTACTCGGTCCCGGTGACGTCGCGGATGTACGGACCGGAGGCAGACGACACGAACCGCGGGTCCCCGCCGACCGAGCCGTAGGCGCGGACGGGGGAGTTCACCCCGCCCGGCAGCACGAGCCGTGCGCGCTCGAAGGCCAGGTGGTTCGCTGCGTCGTCGTGCATCGTGAGGTCCGTCCAGGAGGGGATGGTGTGCGTGACCTCCAGGCTACGGGAGTCCCCGGATCCCGGGGCAGGCGGGACGGTGCCTGTGGAGAACGTCTCATCGGACTGTGGCTGTGGAGAGTGTCGATGCGCTCGCCCTGCGCGAGCGCGACGTCAGGTGCTCACGGCGCCTCGTCGATCCGGTCGAGGTCGAAGGTCACGCGCAGGTCGACGGCGTCGTTGCGGTCGAGGAAGGCGTCGTGGATGGCGACGACCTCGATGGTGGCGGGGCCGTGGGTGGCGGTGTCGCCGACGCGGAGGTCGGTGTCGGTCAGGCGGGTCTGAGTCTCGGTGTAGGTCGCGTCCTCGGTCCAGACGGCCAGGTCGTAGGTGAGCGACACCGCGCCGTCTCTCACCCCGGACTCGGCGCGGAGGGGGAAGATCCGGAGGAGCGCACCGTTGGGTGTCTCCAGAGGAGTGCCGACCTCGACACCTGGAGGGCCGTCGGCTAGGCAGCAGGTCCCGGTGATCTGAATGACGGAGGGGTCGGTCGGGGCAGAGGGCTTCTGGGCGTAGAGGATCGCCGTGGTCACGCCAAGGATGACGATGACGGCGGAAACGGCGGCGGCGATCGTCCGGCTCCGCGTGCGTGCGCTGGGATGCCTCACAGGCCGCTGCTCTCTAGCTCAAAGGTCTGGTTGAACTGGTCCTCGGAGAGGCGCAGCTCGTCTTGGACCCCGGTCTCGTCGCCGCGTCCCCACGGGTTCTGCAGGACGATCGTCCCGTCCGTGTTGACGTCGGTGACGAAGTAGACGTGCCACGACAGGATTGCTGCGTCCGAGCCCCGGAACTGGGTGAGACAGGTGATCGGCCGCCCAGCCTTGAGCATCTCATCGATCTGTCCGACGGTGACGTCTCCGGTGTTGCGGAACCCGGGACCGTAGGTCTCCGTGTCCCGCCCGGTCGTGATTTCGATTCCGGACGCGGGGTGACCAGCTGTGAGGCCGTCGTAGCTACCTCCACCGATGAGTTGCGCTGCCGCCTTCTCGTAGATGCCTACCCAGTTGACCTGCCCCTGAGCGCGACCAGGATGCGCGTAGTAGGCCCTCCCGCGTTGATTGACCGGCACGTCACCGCTCACCGTCACCTCCGTCGCCTTCCCGTCCGGGTAGAGGGTCACGGTATACGTCCCGTTGGCGTTCGCGGTGATGTTGTCCTTGATCTGCTGTGGTCTGCTGACCAGCGCGGCGCCGAGACCGGCGAGCAACCAGCAGTCCTGGCCAGCCCCCTGGTTCACGTCCTCGTACTGAGCGTTCTCGAGCCCCTTCATGATCTTCTCCCGGTCCGTCGCTACCCACCCCGTCACCTCGTCCGAGACCTTCGGCTCGAGCGACGGGAGGCTGTCGATCATCGTCCTGACCTGGCTCTCCGTCCCGAGACCGGCGAGCAGCTGGCTGGAGAACGTGGCGACGAGGTCGCTGTGCCCCATGGCGTGCACGGAGCCGAGGTACTGCTCGAGATTCGCCACCTGCTCCGGTGTGAGCCGCTGGAACGCCTCGAACACGGCGTCGCCGTCGTACGTCCCGGAGACCATCCCGTCTCGGAGCAGCTCGAGGTGGCCGTACATCGCGGTGCTGTAGGGGTCGGCCGCCCCGGCGAGCAGCTCTTCGATCCTGTCGACGTGCCGGTCGGACGAGAAGCCGAAGAGGTCGGCGATGATGTCACGGGCCTGCGTCGTCGGGTCTGTCCGAGGTGCCTCCGCCGCACCGCGGATCGCCGCCGTGCACAGCGGCTCTGCCTCGGTGACCGCGGTCTGCAGCTGCGCGATCCGGCTGATGATGCCGTCGTTGGTCGCGACCAGCCGGCTCGAGTCCTGCCAGTCGTCGACGTCTCGGGCTGCGGTGCCCAGGTCGGCGACGTCGGCCGCGATCGTCTTGAGCTGGGCCTTCGCGACGTCGATGTCGTCGGCGAAGGCGACGAGCGCTCCCGAGACGATGTCGAGGATGCTCCCGTAGTCCACGGCACCGTCGGCGGCCTCGTCCATCACGGCGAGCACGGCAGGCGACTCAGGCGCCTGGTAGCTCGAGTCGAGCATCTTCCAGCCCGTGAGGACCCGTGACGACGCGTCGCGCGCGGTCACAGCCGTCGCGCGCATCTCTGCGACCACCTGTCGCAGCTCGTCCGTCTGCAGGTCGAGCCGCGGGACCATGTCCGCGGTCACGACGTCGTGCTGTGCCCCCACTGCTGCCCCCCGGCTGCATGGACGTCGGACCGCGGTCGCCTGCGCCCCGACGTCTCCGGGGCCGTCACCTGCGACGCCCCCGCTGTCGACTGATGGTCGACATGCTCGCAGTTCGCAGCCGTGGGGGCGATGGTGACTACTCCCCGAGCCACCCGGCGATCTCGGTGGCCCAGTAGGTGAGGACGATGTCCGCGCCGGCACGCTTGATGCCGAGGACCGACTCGAGGATCGCCCCGCGACGGTCGATCCAGCCGTTGGCGGCGGCGGCCTCGATCATCGCGTACTCCCCGGACACCTGGTACGCGGCGACGGGCACGTCGGACTGCTCGGCGACGTCGGCGAGCACGTCGAGGTAGCTCATCGCCGGCTTGACCATGACGATGTCTGCGCCCTCGAGCAGGTCGAGCGCGGTCTCGCGCCCACCCTCGCGACGGTTCGCGGCGTCCATCTGGTAGGTGCGGCGGTCTCCGACGAGCGTCGACTCGACGGCGTCGCGGAACGGTCCGTAGAAGGCCGAGGCGTACTTGGCCGAGTACGCGAGGATCGCGGTGTCGGGGAACCCGGCGCCGCCGTTCGCGGTCGACTGGTCGAGCCCGGAGCGCACGGCGAAGACCTGGCCGTCCATCATCCCGGAGAGCCCGAGCACGGTGGCCCCGGCCTGCGCCTGGGCGATCGCCATGGAGACGTAGCGCTCGAGCGTCGCGTCGTTGTCGACCCCGCCGTGCGCGTCGAGCACGCCGCAGTGTCCGTGGTCGGTGAACTCGTCGAGGCAGAGGTCGGCCATGACGACGAGCCGTCCGGCAGCCGCCTCGACCGCGATCCGGATGCCGCGGTTGAGGATCCCCTCGGGGTCGTCCGCGCCGGAGCCTGTCGCGTCGCGGTGCTCGGGGACGCCGAAGAGCATGACCCCGCCGATCCCGGCGTCGGCGGCCTCGCGCACGGCCTGGGCGAGGGACTCCTCGCTGTGGTGCAGCACGCCCGGCATCGACGTGATCTCGACGGGGGCGGTGATGCCCTCCTTGACGAAGAGCGGCAGCACGAGGTCGCGGGGGTGCAGGCGGGTCTCGGCGACGAGGGCGCGCAGCGCAGGGGTGGCGCGCAGGCGGCGGGGGCGGGTCATGGGGTCCTCCAGGGGGAGAGGGGTGGGTGGGGCTGGTCAGGTGGTCTAGGGGTGGGCGGGCGCTGAGCCGTCGCCGAGGTCGTGCGAGGACCGGCGCGAGCTGTCGGTCCTGTCGGTGCCTCTGGCCTCGACGAGGGCCGCGAGCAGCCCGTCGTCGTCGGCGGTCCGGGCGACCGCGGCGACCTGCTGCCCGGTCTCGACAGCCGCGCGCCGGGTCGGCTCGCCGATCGCGACGACGCTCACGTCCTCCCGCGGTCCGAGCTGCTCGGCGACCTCGCGGGCCACGCTCCCCGACGTGAGGACGACGGCGTCGAACCGGCCGTCCCGCCAGGCGGAGACGACCTCGGGCGGGGCCGGGTGCGAGACGGTCCTGTAGGTGGTGACGCGCACGGGCGCGAAGCCGCGCTCGCGCAGCCCCGTCTCGAGGGTGGGTCGGGCGAGGTCGCCGAGCGGGAGCAGGACACGTGGAGCGGGAGCGTTCTCGGCGTCGGCGTCGGCATCGGTCTCGTGCTCGACCTCCGGCCACTCCGCGAGCAGCCCGACGGCGGAGTTCTCGGTCGCCACGAGGTCGACCGTGATGCCGACGGCAGCGAGGGCGCGGGCTGTCGCCGGCCCGACGGCAGCCCACCGGGTGCCGCGCGCGATCCGGGCGAGCGGCTCTCGGCCGGGTCCTGCGTCGACCCTCGCCGCAGACGCGACGAGCTCGTCGACGGCGTTGACGCTCGTCACAGCGACCCAGGCGACGTCCCCGTCGCGGAGGCCGGCGACGGCCGTGTCGAGCACAGCCCTGTCGTCGTCGCCGATGTCAGCGCGCGAGACGAGCGGCGCGACGACGGCCGATCCGCCGGCCTGCTCGACGAGACGAGCGAGCCCGGCGCCGCGCCCGGGAGCACGGGGGATGAGGACCCTCCACCCGTCGAGCGGGAGCGCGGGTGAGGTCGGGGTGCCGGCGGGCTGGAGCTCGTCGTCGTGGCTGTCGCGCCCCGCAGCCGCTGCCTCCTGGAGACCGGTCACCTCGCGACCGGCCCTCGCCTCGGCAGCGCTCATCAGATGAACCTCATCAGATGAACGACGCTGCGCCGAGCGACAGGAAGTGGTCGGCGACGGCCTCGCCGAGGGCGATCGCCTCGGCGGTCGACGTGTCGGCCACCTCGACGGACTGCTGGTGACGCAGCTGCTCGCTGCCGTCGGGGCGCGCGACGACGGCGTGGAGCGAGAGCAGCCCGTCGGAGACCGTCGCGTGGGTCCCCACGGGGGCCGCGCACCCGGCCTCGAGGCGCGAGAGCAGCGCGCGCTCGGCGAGGACCGACAGCGAGGTCGCGGGGTCCTCGAGGTCGCTGAAGGCGCGGCGGACCACGGCGTCGCTCTCGAGGAGCGTGGTCCGGGTCTCGACGGCGAGGGCGCCCTGACCGGGTGCCGGTGCCATGTCCACGACGGAGATGAGCTCGGTGATCGCGTGCTCACGGCCGATGCGGTTGAGACCGGCTGCGGCGAGCACGACGGCGTCGAGGTCTCCGGTCTCCGGGTGCACCCGGCCGAGGCGGGTGTCGATGTTGCCGCGGATGTCGACGACATCGAGGTCGGGGCGGACGAGGCGCAGCTGCGCGGCGCGGCGCGGGGAGCCGGTCCCGACGCGGGCGCCGTGCGGGAGGTCGGCGAGCCTGTGGCCGGCGCGCGAGCACAGGGCGTCGCGCGGGTCCTGGCGGACGGGTGTCACGTGCTGGAGCCCGAGGACACCCGTCGTGGGCAGGTCCTTGAGGGAGTGCACAGCCACGTCGCAGCGGTCGTCGAGGAGCGCTGCGCGCAGCGCGGTGACGAAGACCCCGGTGCCGCCCATCTGGGAGAGCGAGCCTGTGAGCACGTCGCCGTCCGTCGTGATCGGCACGATCTCGACAGGTCGGCCGGTCAGCCGGCGCAGGTCGTCGGCGACTGTCCCGGTCTGGGTCAGCGCGAGGAGGCTGCTGCGGGTGCCGATGCGGAGGGCGGGGTGTCCTGTCACCCGTCCAGTGTGCTCCCCTTCGCTCGCCGAGTCGAAATGAGAGAGGTCACAGGGCAATTGTTCGGGCGCTCGAAAATAGTTCTGACAGCCTGTCAGTTCTGCATCACAGAGGGTTGCCTAAGAATATGCAGGAAAGGGCACCCTAAGTATTTCCCCGACCGATTCAGGAAAGGTCGAGCGAGCGCGCCGCCGCCTGCGCGTGAGGGACCACCGCGGCGAGCCCGGTGCCCGCCACCCATGCCCCGGTGACTGAGAGCCCGGGTGCCCCGTCCGCACGGAGCGCCGCCACGTCGCTGACCAGTCGAGACGTGCGTGCCCGGTGCTCCGGGGTGGGCGGAGAGAGCGCATCGTCCCAGCGGGTGACCGTCGACGACAGCACGTCGCCGGGCGTCACAGGCACCCCGTAGAGCGCCTGGACGTCGAGCACGGCCTGCGCCACGAAGGTCTCGTCCGGGGCCGCTGCGTCTAGGTCGGCCCCGGCCGGGCCAGCTCCGCCCCGCCCGTAGCTGAGCCGTACGACGTGCGCGTCCGGCCCGAGCGTGGCGTCGAGCCTCTGGCGCAGCCACGGCCACTTGGCCGAGGCGTGGGTCGAGCCCTTCGCGACGACGTCAGAGCCCGGTGCGACCAGGACGCCGGTGCCGCGGGGCGCGTCCCCGAGGGCGGGAGCACGCAGGACGAGCGTGACGAGCCGGATGTCGGTCCCGCGGACCAGTGCGGCCCCGGCGGTGTCGACGAGGTCTCCGAGCAGTGCGACAGCGGTGTGCCCGCCGACGGCGAGGACGATCCGCGCGGTGCGCAGCGTCTCGCCCGTCGTGAGCTGGACCTCCCACACGTCGCCGGTCCTCCGCAGCTGCCGGGCCCCTGTGCCGCGGCGGATCGACCCACCTGCCTCCACGGCAGTCTCGAGCGCGGCGACGAGCTGGTTCATGCCGCCGACCAGGCCGCGTACGGCCGAGCCTGCTGGCGCATGCGCGCGCAGCGACCGGACTGCTGCCGCCAGCGACCCTGTGCGCTCGTAGGCGGTCAGGAGCCCCGGGGCGACAGCGTCGACCGACAGCAGCGCGGGGTCCGTCGAGTGCACACCGCCGGCCACGGGCGTCACGAGCCTGTCGAGCACGCGCCGGCCGAGACGGCTCTCCACGAGCGAGGCGAGCGTCGATGCGTCGACGCGTGATGCGGGCAGCACGCGGTCCAGGCTGGCGCGGAGCGCCCCGACGACGCCGATCGCACGGCGCGTGTCCGAGGCCCACACGTGACCAGGGATCCCGAGGACGCCAGCCTTCGGCAGCGGGAAGGCGCGCCCGCGCGGACGGCGCCCCGGTGCCCGGCCGGTGCCCTCCGGCACGTAGCCCCAGGCGGACAACCCGCTCGGCTCGACGGCCTCGAGCCCGAGCTCGGCGACGAGCGCAGCGATCGTCTGGCTGCGGGAGGCGTAGGACTCGGCGCCGGAGTCGACCACGACAGGAGTCCCGTTTGGTCCCACGTCAGCCCGTGCGAGGTACCCGCCGCAGACCTCCGAGGCCTCGAGGACGACGGGCGAGAGTCCCTCGGTCACGAGGGTCTGGGCGGCCACGAGCCCTGCGATCCCGCCCCCGACGACGACTGCGTCGAGGACCGGGGAGGGCGTGCCGTCGTGCGAGGGGCTCGTGGTCATGGTCGTCAGGTGTGGTCAGGCTTCAGAGGGAGTGCACGAGCTCGACGACCCGCGTGAGGACCGTCGGGTCGGTGTCGGGCGGGACCCCGTGGCCGAGGTTCACCACGTGCGCAGGAGCCGTGCGGCCGCGCTCGACGACGTCGCGGACGTGCGCCTCGAGGACCGGCCACGGCGCGCCGAGCAGCGCGGGGTCGATGTTGCCCTGGAGCGGCGTCGTGCCGCCGAGCATGGCGTTGGCCTCGTCGAGGGGCGTCCTGTAGTCGACACCCACGACGTCGGCGCCCACGTCGCGCATGGCGGGCAGCAGGTGCCCCGTGCCGGTGCCGAAGTGGATCACCGGGACGGGCAGGTCCTTGACGTGCGAGAGCGCTCGGGCCGACGACGGCGCGACGTGCGCGACGTAGTCCGCGAGGCTCAGGCTGCCCGCCCAGGAGTCGAACAGCTGGGCGGCGCTGGTCCCCGCGAGGACCTGCGCGCGCAGGAACGTGCCTGTCACGTCGGCCGCCCACGTGGTGAGGCGGGCCCACGACTCGGGGTCCGTGTGCATCATGCGGCGTGCGCCGAGGTGGTCGCGCGACGGGCGCCCCTCGACCATGTACGCGGCGAGCGTGAAGGGCGCTCCGGCGAAGCCGATGAGCGGTGTGCTGCCCAGCTCGGCGACGGTGAGGCCGACGGCGTCGCGGATCGGCTGGAGGGCCTCGTCCGTGAGGGTCTTCTCGAGGAGCCTGTCGACGTCGGCCGGGGTGCGCACGGGCTCGCCGAGGACCGGTCCGACGCCCGGCGCGATGTCGACGTCGACCTCCGCGAGGCGCAGCGGCACGACGATGTCCGAGAAGAAGATGCCTGCGTCGACCTTGTGGCGGCGCACCGGCTGGAGCGTGATCTCGCTCGCGAGCGCCGGGTCCAGGCAGGAGTCGAGCATCGCGACACCCTCGCGGGCGGCCAGGTACTCGGGGAGGGAGCGACCGGCCTGCCGCATGAACCACACGGGGGTGGTCTCGGGTCGGTCGCCGCGCAGCGCGCGGACGAGTGGGGAGCTGGACGTCCGGCCGTCGACGAGAGGGTGCGCTGAGGAGAGATTCACACCTCGATTCTGCCTTTCCGACCGACAAATGTTTAAATCGAATCGCTGTGGTTCTCATGTCGATGACCGCAAGTCACCACGAGCTTGACCTCGAAGCGCTCGAGCAGCTGTCAACAGGCGCGCATTCGATGGGCACGTCGGCCGTGCGGACCTGCGAGATGATCACCGGTGCCGTCGTGCTCGCGACCTGCAACCGGTTCGAGCTGTACCTCGACCTCGTCGACGGTGCGGCTGCTCCGGGCAGCCCGGGGACCCTCAGCGAGCGTGATCTTGCCCACGCTGCCGACGAGGTCGCCCGGCTCATCGCCGTGGAGTCCGGGGTCAGCCAGGAGGCCGCGCGGTCCGCCTTCACGGTCCGCAGCGGTGAGGGTGTCACCCAGCACCTCTTCACGGTCGCCTCGGGTCTCGACTCGATGGTCGTCGGCGAGCGGGAGATCGCCGGGCAGGTCCGCAGGGCCCTCGATGCCTCGCACGCCGAGTCGACGACGAGCCCGCGGCTCGAGCGCCTCTTCCAGTCGGCGTCGCGCGCCTCCAAGCGCGTCGCGCACACCACCCACCTCGGGGCCGACGGCCGCTCGGTCGTCTCGGTCGGGCTCGACCTCGCCGAGGCGAGCATCCCGCCGTGGCGCCAGACCTCCGCGGTGATCGTCGGGACCGGTGCCTACGCCGGGGCGACTGTCGCTGCGCTGCGCGCCCGCGGGTGCGTCGACATCGCCGTGTACTCCGCGTCAGGCCGCGCCGAGCAGTTCGCGACGGCCCGCGGTGTCGACGCCGTGACGGACCTCGTGACGGCGCTCGGCGAGGCCGACCTCGTCGTCTCGTGCAGCGGTGCCGGGCGTGGCAACCGTCTGGCACGACCGTCTGCTGGGCCCGGCGAGGCAGCCGCCCCAGGGTCGGGCCTGCGGACCGACGACCCCTCTGACCTGCGCTACATCCTCGAGACCGCTGCTGTCGTGGCGGCCCGCGACGACGCGGCCGTCCGCGCCGGCGACGACGGGACGGCCCGCCCTCTCGTCGTGCTCGACCTCGCGCTGCACCACGACGTCGACCCCGGTGTCGGCGACATCGACCAGGTGCTGCTCATGGACCTCGGGACGATCCGCAGCCACGCGCCGTCGACGTCGTCGCTGCCCGTGCGCGCGGCACGCGAGATCGTCGCTGCGGCCGTCACCGAGTTCACCGTCGGCGAGACGCTGCGTGCGGCGGACTCTGTGGTCGTCGGGCTCCGGGACAGGATCACCGCCGAGGTCGAGGCCGAGCTGGCCCGATCGGCCGGGTCGTTCACGACTGACGCCGACAGGGCGGCCCACGAGAAGTCCTTGCGCCGGTTCGCCGCGACGCTGCTGCACCGCGGCATCACCCGCATCCGGGATGCCGCACGGGCCGGCGAGCCCCTCGAAGAGGTCGCCGAGGACACGGCCACGGTCCTGACGATGCGCTGGAACGGCCGTCGGGCCGTGCCCGGTGCCGGTCCCGCCACGCCCGTCGCCGAGCCGAGGCACAGCCCGCGAGACGGGCTCGCCGCAGGCTGAGCGGGGGTTCGGTCGCCGTCCTCCGGGTCTCGCGGCCGCGTGGGTCTCGTCGTGGGCGTGGTCTCGGGATCGACCGGGCCTGGCCGCCTCCTGAGCCTCGTAGCCGCCCGGTCTCGCCGTCTCCCGGGTCTTCGCCGGGACGGCGCCGGGCGCGATCCTCACCCGTCGACAGGTCCCCCGACCCTGTACTGGCCCGAGTCGTTGAGCACGAGCACGGGGACCGAGGCCGGGGCGCCGCCCGAGACGAAGGTGCACTCGAACTCGACCCCTTCCCGGACGTCGACATACCCAGGGCAGGTGACGGCGTCCACGTCGCTCAGCCCGAAGCGCGTGGAGAGGATCTTCGCGACGTCCTGCGAGACGACCGACGCGTCGAAGGTGGGGGTCTGCTCGAACGCACCTGTCGCCGCGAGCGTGGCGCCGACGCTCACGAGCGCGGTCAGCACGGCGGTGAGCAGGACAGTCCGCAGGGTGCGGCGGCGGGTCGGCCGTGCGGTCGCGGTGCTCGTCGTGGACGTGGACGTGGGCGTGGATGTCGGCGTAGGCGCGGACGTCGGTCCGACGGGAGGCTGGTAGGGCGACGGGCGGCCGTAGCCCGGTGACGGCGCGTGCCCGGGTGCGGTCCCGTAGCCCCCTGAGGTGGGGGTGCCGGGCGGCGTGCCGTAGCCCGACGAGGTGGGGGTGCCGTACCCCGACGAGGGGGTGCTGGCGGATGGTGTGCCGTACCCCGACGAGGGGGTGCTGCCGGATGGTGTGCCGAAACCCGACGAGGCGTTGCTGGCGGATGGTGTGCCGTAGCCCGACGAGGGGCTGCTGCCGCGCGGTGTCCCGTAGCCCTGCGCCGGGTAGCCCTGCGCGGCGCCCGACGCCGGGGTGGGAGTCGGACGGAGGGGCTGCGTCGGGCGGAGGGCCGGAGTCGGACGGAGGGCCGGCGTCGCGAAGGTGCTCGCGGTCCCGCCCGCCCCTCCGAGTCCGCTCCGGACCGTCGGCGCGGGGGCGTAGTCGGGTGCGGCCGGACGCGCGACCGCTGCGGGCTGAGGTGCCGTCGTCGTCGCGGGCACTGCTGTCCGGGGCGCTGCTGCCTGGGGTGCTGCTGTCCCGGGTGCTCCGCCGGATGGCGTCGCCGCTGCCCCGGGTGCAGTCGCCGCCGACGGTGCCTGCAGCCGGCGCGGGACCCGCGGCGGCACAGCTCCGCTGCCGGCTCCGATGCCTGCGCTGCCGCCGCCTGCTCCGCGCTCTGCTCCGCTGTCTGCTCCGCTGGCTCCGGCACCGCCGGGAGGTGTGGGCTGGTCTGTCATCAGGCATCTCCGAGCGAGTTGATGAAGTCGTCGCGCTCGGTCTCCGAGAGCGTCGTGACGTCGTCCAGCTCCGGGGCTGGCGGGACGTCGTCGCGGGCCGCGGTCCCGGTGATCTCAAAACCGAGCTGGAGCACGAGGTCGGGCACGTCACCCTCGCCCGGGACCACACCGTTCATCTCGATCTTGAGCAGGGCGCCGTCGGCGTCCTGCCAGAGGTTCACGGGGACGAGCGTGCTGAGCATGGTGTCGGTGAGCATCGCGGTGAGCGACTCCGGCATCGAGAGCATCTCGGCGTCGAGGATCGACTGGAGGGTCACCTCGGTCTGGCTGAGGACCTCTCCGTCGCGTGAGCTCGTGACGGTGCGGCGCATGCTCGGTCCGGCGTCCGAGGCCTCGGTGGCGTTGATCGCGTCGCGCACGTCGCAGACCGTCGAGAAGCCGAGGACGTAGCACATGGCGTTGTCGCCCAGGATCCCGAGGCTCCCGTAGAGGGTCGGGAACCTGACCCACGGGGTGTCGATGTCGGTGTCGAGCCCGTCGCCGAGGAGGAGGTAGTCCCACGAGTCACCGCCGACGTGCAGCATGTCGATGGTCCGGCCGGTCCCCGGGTCGTTCTGCTGCGTGAAGAGCGACGCGGGGTTGCCGCTGACCGCGACGACGGACTGCCCGGCGGAGGTGTCCTCGCCGAAGGTCGCGTGGGTGTACGTGACGCCGGTGATGTCGGTCGTCTCGCCGGTCGTGAAGGGGGAGGACTCGAGGATGTGCGAGTCGAGCAGGTCCATCTGGGCCGTGAAGCGCTCGGTGGCCGCGACGTCCACGGCGTCCCAGTCGGGGAACGCCTCGCCGCGGACGGGCTCGGGTGAGCACGCGCCGAGGCCGAGCAGCACGCCCACGGCTGCGACGGCGGCGAGCGGTCGGCGTGAGCGCGAGGCCCTGCCCGGACGAGCGGACGGAGTGTTGGCTGTGTCGCGGACGCGGACGCGGACGCTGGGATTGGTGCTTGTGCTCGTGCTCGTGCTCGTGCTCTCGCTCGTGCCGGCGGCGCTCTCGGCCCCGGCTCCGGTGCGTGCGCGGTCGACAGTCACAGGCCACCTGCCTCGGTGAACAGCGCGAGCGCGTCTTCGCCGAGCGGCATGGCGCCGAGCTCGGTGGGCGACCTGAACGAGGTGGTGGCCACCAGGTAGCCGGCTCCTGTCACGGTGTCGTAGTCGGACAGCCACCCGCCGCCCGAGGCGCCCTGGGTCATGGCGCACTCGATGCCGAAGGCGCCGCGCTGGAGCACGAACCAGTCGTCGCTCGCGCAGTACCGCTGGTCCAGGCCGTCGAAGGGAGCGGCTGCTGGGTAGCCCGTGACGAGCAGGTCGTCGACGGTCCCGCCGAAGGCGATGCCCTGGCCGCCGGTCACCTCCTGGATGCGTCGACCGTCGTCGTCGGGCGCCATGGTGAGGAAGGCGAAGTCGTGCGTCCAGCCGCTGCCGATCACCATGCCGAGGGAGTTGGTCGAGGCGTTGTCGGCGAACTCCTGAGGACCGTAGGCGGACTCTGCGGCCCAGTACCCGTAGGGCGCGACGGCGCCGTTGTCCTCGTCGGCGGGGACGAAGAACACGTTGGTCGCCCACCCGGTCCCGCCCTCGAAGTCCCAGAGGCAGTGGGCGGCAGTCGCGACGACGTCCTGCGAGGCGGCGTTGACGACGGTGGCGGAGCAGACGTAGTCGTCGCTGCCGATCGTCACGTAGAGGCGGCCCTGGGTCGATGCGGCAAGGCCTGTCGCGTCGAAAGGGTCTCCGGCTGTCGCAGGCGCGACGGGGGTCGGGTCGGTCACGGGGCCTGTCGAGGGGTCGACCACCACACCTGTCGCGGCGTCGGGCCGGGTGCCGCCGTCGGTGTCAGGGCTCTCGGGGTCGTCGTCCGGGGTGACGATCTTGGTGTCGGCGTCGCGGCGACGGTCTTCGGTCCAGTAGTCGTTGACCTCTTGCGGGCTGTCCTCGTAGTCGTGCCGCAGCGAGACCGTGTCGGTCTTGAGGGGCGGGCCGATCTGCGGTGACAGGGACCCGGCGACGGCTTCTCCGGGGATCTGCGTCGCGCAGCCTGCGAGCGCAGCGGCGAGGACGACGAGGGCTGTGGTCCGCAGCACTGCTCGATGGGCAGTGGCGTTGCGCGGCGCGGGCGCGGGCACGGTCGGTGCGGGTGCGGGTGCGGGTGCGGGTGCGGGTGCGGGTGCGGCCGGGACCGCGCGTCTGGCGGAGGGCCCGACCGTGCGCCCGGCAGCCGGCCTGACCGTGCGCCCGACGGCGGACGCAGGGGTGGGCTCGGTCGGGCCAGCGGGTCCGGTTGCGGCGGCGGGCCCGGTGGCATGCGGTTCACCGCCGGTGAGCGGCGGCCTGCGGAGCGACATGCCTCGACTATCCCACTCACCACGCTGTCACGAGCGGAGAGCGAGGGGGAGTGGTGCCCACCCGGACGGGCGACTCCTTACGGGCCGCAGGATCGTGCGGATCGAGGGCGCCGTAAGGGCGTGGGGACCAGTCCCCATCTACGAGCGGCTGGGGTCGCGGCTGGCGCTGCCGGGGGCGGGCTCGCCGTGCCGTGCACGTGGGCAGCCGACCGCTCCCGGTCTGGTGCGGGAGCGGTCGCCTGCCCGGGCGGCCCTAGCCGATGATCCCGAGGGCAACTCCTTGGACGATGAGCAGCACCGTGCTGAGTGTCACGACAGCGCCAGCCCACATCCAGAAGCTCTTGAGGCGCCGCGCCTTCGTCGCTGTGCGATCGAGGGTGTCGAAGCGGCGGAGCTGCTCGGCCGTCAGGAGCGGAGCAGGTGAACCCCAGGTCGTCTCGGCGACTGCTGCAGACTGGACCGCTCTGAGGTCTTCTCCGGCGAGCGTGACGGGAAGACGCCTGAGCCTGCGTCGGAGGAAGAGGTCGGCGAACACCCGCGTCCGCTCCGGCTTCTCGCGCACGACGAGCCGCTTGGGGTCGACGAAGACGAGCACGGGGGTGACGGGCGCGTCGACAGTCGACGCCGCCCGCAGCATCCGCCCGGCGACGTCGGCGGAGCTCTCGGCCCGCGCCATGAGGTCGGTCTTCTCCCGGTCGACGAAGACCTCGTGCCCGGCGACGAAGACGTTCTTCACGCGGTGGTGCTCGCTCGTCACGACGAGCACCCCGGGCGGGCCGACAACGACGTGGTCGGCGTCCGGTGAGCGACCGTCGAGGGGGACCGCGTGCGTCACGACCCAGTCGGGTCCCAATCCGTCGAGAACGCGAGCTACCCGCCGGGCGCCGGTTGCCCGGTCGAAGGCTGCGCGTGCGGCCGGGGCGATCGGGTTCGTGCCGAAGACGCGCCCGAAGGATCCCCGTGCGTCGTCTGCGGGCTGGCGCTCGAGCGTCAGCGCGATATCGCTCCGCCCCGGGACGCCTGCGGGCGTGAGCGCGCGCGGGGAGTCCTCGGAGGCTGGCCCCTGTGCTGGATCAGCGCTCATCGGCCTTCCGTCACCACGACTGCTCGCCTGCCGGTCACAGGTACTCGGCGACCAGCCGCTCGGCGAGACCGACGTATGACCCCGGAGTCATCGCGGCGAGGCGTGTCGCGACGTCGTCGGGGAGGCCGAGGCCTGCGACGAAGGTCCGCATGTCCTCTCCGTTGATGCGGTGCCCGCGGGTCAGCTCCTTGAGCCGCTCGTACGGGTTCTCCATCCCCTCGACCCCGGCGACCGACGCGGCGCGCATGGCGGACTGGACGGCCTCGCCGAGGACCTCCCAGTTGCCGTCGAGGTCGTCGGCGAGCAGGTCGCCGTTGACGGCCAGAGCCTTGAGCCCTCGGCGCACGTTGTCGATCGCGAGCAGCGAGTGACCGAAGGCCGGTCCGATGTTGCGCTGGGTCGTCGAGTCCGTGAGGTCCCGCTGGAGGCGGCTGGTCACGAGCGTCGCGGAGAGGGTGTCGAGGAGGGCGCACGAGATCTCGAGGTTCGCCTCGGCATTCTCGAAGCGGATCGGGTTGACCTTGTGCGGCATGGTGGACGACCCGGTGGCGCCGGGGACGGGGATCTGCTTGAAGAACCCGAGCGAGATGTACGTCCAGACGTCCGTCGCGAGGTTGTGCAGGATGCGGTTGAAGCGGGCGATGTCCGCGTAGAGCTCCGACTGCCAGTCGTGGCTCTCGATCTGCGTGGTGAGCGGGTTCCAGGTGAGGCCGAGCCCCTCGACGAAGGCCTTCGAGACGGTGGGCCAGTCTGTTCCCGGGACCGCGACGACATGGGCGCCGTAGGTGCCCGTCGCCCCGTTGAGCTTGCCGAGGTACTCAGCGCTCTCGACCCTGCGGACCTGGCGGCGGAGACGGTGGGCGAGGACAGCGAGCTCCTTGCCGACGGTCGTCGGGGTCGCAGGCTGACCGTGCGTCCTGCTGAGCATGGGGACGCTCGCGTGCTCGCGGGCCATCTCGGCGATCTGCTCGACGAGGGCCGTTGCGGCGGGGAGCCAGACCTGCTGGACCGCCCCACGCACCATGAGCGCGTACGACAGGTTGTTGACGTCTTCGCTCGTGCACGCGAAGTGGACGAGCTCACCGACGCCGGGCAGGACCGTCGCGTCGCCGAGAGCGGCCGGCGCTGCCGCGAGGCGACGCTTGAGGAAGTACTCGACGGCCTTGACGTCGTGCACTGTCTCGCGCTCGATCTCCGCCATCTCGGCGATGCCGTCGCCCGAGAAGGTCGTGACGACATCGCGGAGGTAGGCCTTCTCGGCGTCGCTCAGGCGCGGCGCGCCCGGGACCACAGGGCCGTCAGCGGTGCCGTCGGTGAGGGCCACGAGCCACTCGACCTCGACGTGGAGGCGCTCGCGGTTGAGGGCAGCCTCGGACAGGTGGTCGACGAGCGGGGCGACCGTCGAGCGGTACCGGCCGTCGAGCGGTCCGAGGGCGATCGCCGGGGTGACGTCCGCGAGGCTCGCGCGGGTGGGCTCTGAGGAGAGGTCGCTGGTGGGCATGGCGCCATTCTTCCATCTGCGGTCAGGTCGTGGGCATGGTGCCCACGGTCCTGTGGACGACGGAACGGTTCCGGCGGTCTGTGGACTGCTTGGGATCCTCCCAGTGAGGATTGCGTCGCAGTGGCCGGGCTGCCGAGGGAACGTTGCACACAGGGCGAAGCGGACCCTTCCGACTGTCGGCGCCAACCGGTACGATTCGAACATGCGTTCGACGAACAGTCCTGGTGTCGATGGCCAGGCTCACCCAGACGGATCCTCCGGCACCGCCGGCGGCTCCAGCGTGCTCGTGGGCCCTTCCGACGCCGGCCGTGGTGTGGCCGGAGGAGACGGTCGCGCTGCGAAGACGGCGTCGTCGAGCTCTGCTCTTCTCCCTTCAGCTGCACGGCTGGAGGTACGGCCCCGTCGCGTGCAGCGCTCGTCGCTGGCCGCGGGAACGTCCGGGACGGGGTCTGCGCGCGGCTCAGGTCCCTTTGGACGCCGGACGCAGCCTGATCGTCGGATGCAGCCGGATCTTCGAGCGCGGCTCGATCGTCGTGCGCAGCCTGAGCCTCGTGTGCAGCCTGACCCTCGGGAACAGTCAGCCGCACGGCCCTCTCCGCGGATGGTGGCCGGCGAGCGACCTCATCGCCCGTCTCCGACGCGCGAGCGACTTTCTCGCCCGTCCCCTGCAGACGGCACTCTCCTGGTCGTACCGAGCGCACCGGTTGTCGCCCGCGCTGCCTCGGGGCTGTCCTGGCGTGAGGCGCGTCGAC
Organism: Sanguibacter sp. Leaf3; assembly: GCF_001425965.1. NCBI lineage: Bacteria > Bacillati > Actinomycetota > Actinomycetes > Micrococcales > Sanguibacteraceae > Sanguibacter > Sanguibacter sp. Leaf3. The sequence goes on from NZ_LMRH01000001.1 coordinate 130,979, forward strand.
AGGTCCTCGACGCGCTGGTCGACGAGGTCGAGGCCGCTGATCGGGCGATCGCGAGCGCCCAGGCACGCCGGATCCGGGCGATCGAGGCCGTGCGGGTGGAGGCTGTGGGGGCTGTGGCTGCTCTCGACCCCGTGCTGGGGCCCGTGGATCCTGCTGACGCAGTCCGCATGTCCGACATCCGAGCGCAGCAGAGATATGCGCACCAGTCTGTGGTGCTCGAGGTCTCGTGTGCCCTCAGGGCTCCTGAGGTCAGCACTGCGTCGTTGGTGCACGACGCACAGGTGCTGGTCGACCACCACCCGGCGACGCTCGCCGCGCTGACAGACGGGAGCATCTCGTACGCCCATGTGGGTGTGGTGCTGGAGAACACCACTCTCCTGGAGCCGGACGACTGCCGCGCCCTCGAGGTCACGCTCGTCGACAGAGCCAAGGACACGACTGTCGCTGCGCTGCGGAGGTTCGCCCGACGAGAGCGCGAGAGGATCCATCCGCGGCCCCTGATCGAGCGTCACCGTGAGCGCCTTGCGGAGAGGCACGTAGAGATCGAGCCTGCACGCGACGGGATGATGTGGCTCCACCAGTACCTTCCGGCGGTCCAGGCCGCGGCGATCTACAACCGCGTGACAGACATCGCGGCGAGCTTCCAGGGCCCGGACGAAGAACGCACCCTCGCTCAGCTCCGCGCAGATGTCCTGAGCGCGCTGCTCCTCGATGACGGCACGTCACGTTCCGCGTGGGAGTCGAGGAGCTCGCGGGGATGCGCGGACAGCACGATCGCTGGTGCTGGTGCTGGTGCTGGTGCTGGTGCTGGTGCTGGTGCTGGTGCTGGTGCGGGCGCTGGTGCAGGCGCGGTGGCCGACGATCCCGCGGACCTGCATGCCCGCACGCACGGGCCCCGGCACTGGCCTTGGCCCCGGCCCGAGGGACCGTCTCTGCGTGGGATCCGCGCGACCGTAGCGGTCACCGTCCCCGTCATGACACTTCTCGGCGTCTCGGAGGAGGACGGTCACCTCGCGGGCTACGGGCCGATCGATGCAGAGACGGCCCGGGAACTGGCAGCGCGTGCGCCCTCCTTCAGACGGCTGCTCACCCACCCGGAGAGCGGGGTGGTCCTCTCCGTCGGACGAGAGAGCTACAGAGTCCCTGCGGACCTCAAGGCTTGGCTCCGGATTCGAGACGAGACCTGCCGCTTCCCGGGGTGCAACCGACGGTCCGAAGGCTGCGATGTCGACCATATCGCCCCGTGGCAGACGGGTGGCGAGACCGATCACCGGAACCTCATCCATCTGTGCCGTCATCATCATCGGATCAAGCACGAGACTGCGTGGTCTGTCTCGGCGAGCGACTCGGGGTCGGCGGACCCCTTCGCGAGCCCTGACGATGTCATCTGGACGTCACCATCGGGTCGGACCTACGTCGATCACCCAGCGGTCCCGCGACCGGCTCGTCTCTCCGTCGAGCCACGCCCTCAGCTGGACCTGGGGGCAGGATCGGGCCCAGCCGAGGGGGGACCCGAGCCCAGCTTCCCAGACCTTCCCCCGTTCTGACGGAAGGAGCGAGTTCTGACAGACGGATCCGGTGACGGGCGAGGTGCACCTCGCCCGTCACCGGTACCGACCACTCACGACCGCTCACGTCTAGCGGCGCGACTCGTCCTTCGTCGGCACGACGACGGAGATGATCATCGAGAAGAGGGAGATGAGGAACGCAGCCAGCACGGCCCACCAGAAGCCGTCGACGCGCAGACCCCAGTCGGCCTGGTCGGTGATCCATCCCGTGAGCAGCACCATGAGCGCGTTCACGACGAGTGTGAAGAGGCCCAGCGTGAGGATGTACAGCGGGAACGTGAAGAGCTGCACGATGGGCTTGATGATCGCGTTGATGACTCCGAAGATCAGCGCGACGACGAGGAACACGACCACCCGGCCGCCAGCTCCCTCACCGCCGACGATCTCGAAGTGGGACCCCATGAGCAGGGTCGTCAGCCAGATCGCGACAGCATTGACGAGGACTCTCACTAAGAAGCTCATGTCCAGATCCTCCCACCAACGGCACGTATCGCGCAGGATGAGTGGTGCGAGCTCTGCGCGAACCTAGGGGAGGAGCGAAGGTGCGGTGCCAGCACCGGGGCTGACCACGACCACGACCAAGGGCCTGGGAGTGGGTTCAGGTGAGCGCGGTCTCGGCGACAGGCACAGGTGCGGCCCCCGGTACCGGCACCGGCCCACGTGCGAGTCCAGCGGCCTCCCCGGACCCCGGCGCCCGGCCACAGACACAGACACAGACACAGACACAGACACAGACAGCGGTGCTAGTCCTACGGACACCACGGAGGTGCGAGACTGATCGCGTGACTCGACGTGTCCCTCTCCGCCCTGCCGTCTCCGCCCTCCCCGCCTACGTCCCGGGCGCCCGCGTCCCGGTCGGCGCAGCAGCGTTCAAGCTCTCGTCCAACGAGAACCCGTACCCGCCGCTCGCCTCGGTCCAGGCCGCGATCATCGACGCGGCGTCGGACGTCAACCGGTACCCGGACATGTTCGCCACGGAGCTCACCGAGGCCCTCGCCCAGCACCTCACCGCAGACCTCTCACCCCAGGCGCTCGAGGACCACGGAGCGGTCTCGGCCGAGCAGGTCGTCGTGGGGAACGGCTCGGTCGCCGTGCTCGCGCACATCCTCGAGGCTGTCGTCGACGCCGGCGACGAGGTCGTCTACCCGTGGCGATCCTTCGAGGCATACCCGATCGTCGTCAGCGTCGCAGGCGGGACCGGGGTCCCCGTGCCGCTCGCCGCCCACGGACGCCTAGACCTCCAGGCCATGGCAGCAGCCGTGACAGACAGGACCCGCGTGGTCCTCGTCTGCACGCCGAACAACCCGACGGGCGCAGCGCTCACCCAGACCGAGCTCCTCGACTTCCTCCGCACGGTCCCCACAGACGTCCTCGTGGTCGTCGACGAGGCCTACCTCGAGTTCGTCCGCTCGGACGACCCGGTCGACGGCACGGCGGCGCTCGCGGCCCACCCCAACGTCGTCGTCCTGCGGACCTTCTCCAAGGCCTACGGCCTCGCGGGTCTGCGCGTCGGGTACGCGGTCGCGCGCCCCCGCCTCGCGACCGGCATCCGCTCGGCGTCGACGCCCTTCGGCGTCTCGCACCTCGCCCAGCGGGCCGCCCTGGCGTCGCTCGAGGCGAAGGACGAGCTCCTCGCCCGTGTCGACACCATCGTCACGGAGCGCGCCCGGCTCGCCGACGGGCTCCGCGACCAAGGCTGGGACCTCCCGGAGTCGCAGGCGAACTTCATCTGGATGGAGCTCGGGCAGCGCACAGCCGAGCGCGCGGCCGAGGCTGCCGCGGCCGGTGTCATCGTCCGGCCCTTCGTCGGTGAGGGTATCCGTGTGTCCGTCGGCGAGCACGAGGCGACCGACATCTTCCTGCGGGTGGCGGCCGGCTGGCGCTGAGGTCGTGCCGGGTGCTGAGGCGTCAGGTGCTGAGGTCTGTCGGGTGCTGAGGTGGCGTCGGGCACCGAGGTCTGTGAAGCACTGAGGGCTGTCAGGTACCGAGGTCTGAGGAGCGATGAGGTCTGTCAGGCACTGGGTGCGTGTCAAGGACAGGCGTCATGGCGGGCACCGGGGTCGTGCCGGGCACCGGGTGGTGGCGACGTCGCCCCAGGCCGGCCCGTGCCAGACTGATCCCTCGACGACCTCGACGCGGTGGACGGTCCCCGCGCACGACTGGGTGACGGTGATGCTGGCGTGCTCGTGAACGACCGCAGGGCACGTGTCCTCGACGAGGTGACCCGCCGCGGCTCGGTGACTGTCGCCGAGCTGGCCAGCCTCCTCGGTGTTTCGGGCATGACGGTGCGACGCGACCTCGACGCGCTCGCCCGCCAGGGTGTGCTCGACAAGGTCCACGGCGGAGCCACAGCCCCCCGGGGCTCGACGGGGCTCGGCACGTACGACCCGAGCGGCCCGGGGCCGCGCCACGACTCTGGACTGCGTCGTGACCCGGGCCCGCACCGCGAACAGGGGCCGCGCCGTGACCCGGCAGCCGCGACCCGCCAGGCCGAGCAGGACGCCGCCGAGGCCAGCGTGGCGGGACTCGTCGCGACACTCGTCGAACCGGGGATGGCTGTCGGCCTCTCCTCGGGCTCCGCCACGCTCGCGGTCGCCCGTGCCCTCGTCGGGGTGCCGGACCTCACCGTCGTCACCAACTCGCTGCGCATCGCCGACCTGCTCCAGCGGGTCTCGGCCGCCGACGACTCGGCGGCCCAGTCCGTCGTGCTCACGGGCGGTGTCCGGACCCCTGCCGACGCGCTCGTCGGGCCCGTCGCCGTCCGGTCTCTCGGGCACCTGCACTGCGACGTCGTGATGATCGGCGTCCACGGGATCGACCAGCACGCTGGCTTCACCACGAAGAACCTCCTCGAGGCCGAGACGAACCGCGCCTTCATCAGCGCGGGGAGCTCGGTCACCGTCGTCGCCGACCACACCCGGTGGGGGCGGGTGGGCCTCACGACCGTCGTCGACCTCGACGCCGTCGACAGGGTCGTCGTGGACGACGGTCTCGAGGACGAGCACGCGGAGGTCCTGCGCCCGCTCGTCAACGAGCTGTGGGTCGCGTCGCCGGCTGCGCCTGCGCACACCTGACCGGGCTGCACATACCTGACCGAGCAACGCGCACCCGGCTACGGCCCGCTCGGCGAACTCGCCGTCTCCACAGCGTGACCTCGGCCGCGCTTCTGGACCCTGCCGTCCCGACCCCGCCGTCCCTACCGCGCCGTGCTCTCCCGGGCGCGCAGGGTGAATCCGACGACCACCTGCTCGACCGGGACGTCGGCGGCGGGCGGCGCGGCGATCTGACGCTCGAGCAGCATGAGTGCCGAGTCGACGATCGCCGACTTGTCAGGTGCCACGGAGCTGAGCGACGGGGTCGCGAACTCGGCGCCGCTCACGTCGTCGATGCCGATGACGGCGACGTCCTCAGGGACGCGCAACCCCCGGACGTGCAGCTCCCGCATGACCCCGAAGGCCACGGAGTCGTTCGAGCAGAGCACACCGTCGGGCGGCTCGTGAGCGTCCAGCAGCGTGCGCATCGCCCGCTGCCCCTCGTGCGAGGTGAAGGCGCCGACAGGCCCGACCAGGTCCGAGTCGACCTCCCACCCCTGGGCCCGGACGGCGTCCCGGAAGCCCGCGACCCGCCTGTCGGCGGCGTCGGACGGGGTCGTGTGCCGCGGCCCCACGACAGCTAGACGGCGACACCCGCGCTCGACGAGGTGCAGGGTGGCCGCCATCGCCGCCGCCCGGTTGTCGATGGTCACGTGCGAGAACGGGCTCGACACGATGTGCTCCCCGAGCAGCACGAGAGGCCCGGGCGAGGTCCGTCGCGTGAGGTCCGCGACCGTCAGAGACCGCGGGATGTGGATGAGCCCGTCGGTCGGGGGCAGGCCGACCCCGTTCGCGACGGTCACCTCACGCTCGTGCACCCCGGCGGTCTGCTGGATGAGGATCGACAGGCCGCGCGCCTCGGCCCGGCGCACGAGCAGCCCCGTGAGCTCGGCGAAGTAGGGCTCTTCGAGGTCCGGCACAGCGAGGGCGACGAGACCGGTCCTGTCGCGCCGAGCCAGCGCCGCACCGCGCGACGGCGTCGTCGCCTCGTCCTCCTGCACCCTGCCGCCCCTCGTCTGAGCCTTCGTGTCGCGCGTCTGGTAGGTCACGGTACCTCCAGCTCAGGCCTGGGCCCTGAGCGCGACGACGCGCGCCTGGGGCGTCCCGTTCGTCGCGGTCACGACCACCCGCGCCGCGCGCAGCCGCGTCGGGGCCTGGAGCCTGTGGACCCGGCGTCGCCAGCGGTTGTCCGTCTCGTCGGCGACGACGGTCCAGGTCTCGTCCGCGAGGTCCGTCGAGGGCTCTGTCGCCGGCGCCCCACTGGGCGCAGTGGCGGGTGCCTGTGCCTCGTCTCGGTCGCCAGCCGGCGCGCCCTGCGCGTCGGCCGTCAGCACCTCCACGCGGTAGTCGCGGACCAGCTCGGGGATGGTCTCGTGCGGGGACCTGTGGTGGTGCAGGGTGTTGAGCTCGAGGTCGACGTCGTCGTCCAGGACGAGCACGAGCTCGCTGACCTCGACGGGCTCGTCCCAGTCGAGGCGCAGCCACTCGGGCGTCCCGGGGGACATCGGCGCCGAGGCCCACATGCTGGGTCCCGCGTAGGGCCTGTTGCCGCCCGAGGTCGCCCGCTCCGGCGCGAGCGCCTCGGACTCGGGGTGGGCGACGAAGCACACCGAGCGTCCGCGCAGCGGCCGGGTGGGCCACTGCACGAGGAGCTCCGCCTGGCTCACCTCGACGTTCTGGTCGTCCGAGGCAGCACCGTGGACCAGGGTGAGGACACCGGGCGGCAGAGGATCGGTCAGGTGCACGGTGATCGACGGGTCGGCGCGCAGGACGACGATCGCGGTCTCGGGGGAGTCGGGCTGGTAGTCGAGCTGCGCGCGGACCCAGCGTGCCTCACCGGCCGGGACCTCGACGCTGGTCGTCACCTCGAGCCGGGACGGGACCACGTTCTGGGGCTTGCCGGTCGACCACACCTCGACGACCAGCGGGGAGGGGGGCGTGCAGTCGGCGGAGGTTGCGCTGTCGGGAGAGGCTGCGCTGTCCCGTGAGGCTGCGGTGTCACGTGAGGCTGCGGTGTCGGGAGACGCCGCATCGTCACGGTTGACCGCGCCGTCGACCGGGGCCGCACCGGCGACAGCGTGTGTGCCCCCGACAGCGTCCCCGCCGCCCGCAGGTTCGAGCACCGCCCGCGACACCAGCAGGTCGATGCTGTCGAGCCGGGGGTGCACGGGCAGGACGATCCCGAGGTCGTCGACCAGCGGGTGCGGTGTCGCTCGGTTCTCGGCGACGAGGTCGGTGGGTGGGGCTGGGACCTGGGCTGCGCCAGGCGCCGTGCCTCCGTCGCGACGTTCCCCGCCCCCGAACGACCGCCCGGGCCCGGTGCCGATCGACGTCAGGGTGCTCGACGCCGTCACGCGTGCCGAGCGCGCATAGTCGTCCGGGTCGTCGTTGACGGCTCCGATGATGGGCGCGTCGTCGCGCAGCAGCGCGCGGCGCAGCTCGGCGAGGTGGTGGGTCCCCAGCTCGCGCGGGGTCACCGCGTGCTCGACGCACAGCGCGGCCGCGGTCCCGGCTGCCTGGCCGAGGGCCGCGCAGGTCGCCATGACCCGGCTCGCGCCGAAGGCGATGTGCGTGGCCGAGATGTTGCGTCCCGCCACCAGCAGGTTCGAGGTGCTCGCCGGGTAGAGGCACCTGTACGGGATCTCGAAGACCCCGTCGGAGAACCTCTGGACCGCCCCGGAACCCTCGTGGTACATCCCCGCCGCCGGGTGCAGGTCGATCGACCACCCGCCGAAGGCCACGGTGTCCGGGAACGACGTCTGCTCGACGATGTCGTTCTGCGTCAGCGTGTAGTCGCCGACGAACCTCCTGTACTCGCGCTTGCCGGGAACGTTGCCCACCCACTCGAGGGTGAGGGTGTCGGCGTCGAACTCCCCGGAGTTCTTGATGTAGTCCCAGATGCCCAGGATCACCGAGCGCAGCTCGTCGCGGATCGTCTCGTTGTCGTGCACGGTGTCGAGCTCCCCGCCCCACTCGACCCACCAGTAGTGCGCGCCGGAGTCCCCGCTGCGGATCACCCGCGACGTCGGGATCGGGGTGTCACGGATGTCCTTGGCCGACTCCGGTGCCACGTACTTCACCGGGAAGCCGAGGTCCTTGGTGTAGAAGAGCAGCGTCGAGCCGAGGAACTCCTCGACGGGCTCGTCAGGAGCCCACTCCTCGTCGAACTCCGAGCGGGCCTCCTTGCCCAGCCTGTACCGCGCCCCGGCGAGGTGCCCCACGAGCCCGTCCCCCGTGCAGTCGAGGAAGACCGGCGCGCGGAAGGTCGTGAGGATCTCCGACCCCATGGTCCAGCCCGTCACCGTCTCGACCCGGCGCGCGTCCTCGGGACCAGAGGCCACGACGTCGCGGACGTCGGTGTTGAGGAACAGCCGGATGTTCTTCTCCCGGCGGACGGTGTCGAGCACCACGTCGTCCCAGTAGACCGGGTTCCCCTCGGGGTTGCGGAACTGGTTCTCGACGTACATCTCGCCGATGATCCCGGTCTCGCGCGCCCACCTCTGGTTGCCGTGCGCCGTCGCGCCGCACACCCACACCCGGACCTCGGAGGAGGAGTTCCCCCCGAGGACCGGGCGGTTGTTGATCAGGACGACGTCGACCCCCCGGCGTGCAGCCGCGACGGCGGCGCAGACCCCGGCGAGGCCACCTCCGACGACGACGACATCGGCTTCGACGACTTGCTTGAGCATGAGGATCCTTCGTAGGTGCTTCGTGGTGCGGGAGATGGCGGGGGTCGGCCTGCGGACCGACCCCCCGGCTGGCGCGAGCCAGACCGGCGGGGCTCGCAGGGCAGCAGGGCTGCGAGACCGGCTCAGCCTTGGAGGGCCGGGCCGGCCGAGCTCTGGAGGGCCGGGCCGGCCGAGCCCTGGAGGGCGGGACGGTTCAGCCCAGGAGGGCCTGGGCCTGCTCGCCGGCCTCGCGCATGGCCGTCGCGGCGTCGCTCGACCCGACGAGGACGGCCTGGACCTTCTCGGCGATGACGGCCTCGACCTGCGCGTACTGCGGGAAGGCCCAGAACGGGTTCGTGGTCGCGGTGGCGGTGATCTTGTCGCCGAAGTCCTTGGTGAAGGTGTCGTTCGTGACGGTCTCGGAGGTGAGCGCCGCCTCCGTGGTGGGTGGCAGGCCGAGCTCGTCGAAGAACCCTGTGGTCGCCGTGGTGTCGGAGGTGATCCACTGCGCGAACTCGGCTGCGGTGCCCGCGCCGGGCCCGTCGACGACGACCACGGCGTGGCCCCACACGAAGGCGCGCGGGTCGTCGCCCGCCGCGAGGACTGGCCGGGACGCCGGGGCGAGCTTGCTCTCGAAGTCTGGGTCGGGGGAGTCGGCGACGACGGCCCCGCGCCCGACGATCGCGTCGTCGTAGATCGCGGCCTTGCCCTGGCTGAAGAGCGCACGGGCGTCGAAGCGGTCGACGTCCGGGGCGATGAGCCCCTGGTCGTAGAGCTTCTTGTACCAGGTGACGGCCTCGACGCTCGCGTCGTCACCGATGGTCACGGTCCCGTCCTCGACGAGCGGGCTGCCGAAGGTCTGCATCCAGATGAGGATGTCCTTGAGCTGGGCGACCTTGGTCGACGCGGCGTACGGGATCACGCCGCCGCCGATCCCCTTGAGCTCGAGGAGCGCCGCCTCGAAGTCCTCGATGCCAGACGGGACCTCGCTGATGCCGACCTTCTCGAGCAGCTCGGTGTTGGTCACGAGGCCGATCGCCCCGATCGTCCACGGCAGGCCGTACTGCGCGCCGTCGTACCGGCTCGCGGCGAGCGCGGCGTCGGTGTACCCGCGGCCCTCGGCGAGGCCGGAGAGGTCTTGCAGCTTGCCGAGCGCCGCGAGCGAGCCGAGCCACGCGACGTCGACCTGCGCTGCGCCGGAGAACTGACCGCCGCGGGTCTGCAGGGTCAGCTGGTTGAGGTACTCGTTGTACGGGTAGGACACCGGCGAGATGGTGACGCCCTTGTCGGCGCCGAAGGTCGACATCAGACCTTCGATGACGGGCTTCGGGTTCTCCTCGGACAGGGACCATGACGAGAACGAGAAGTCCTCGGCGGCTCCGCCTGTCGTGGCGGCGGGGGCCGGGGACGTCCCGCCGGACGGGGCGCACGCGGCGAGGCTCCCGAGGGTCACGGCGCCGGCGCCGAGCCCCATGAGCCGGAGCATGCTGCGGCGGGTCAGCTGGTCGGTGCTGGGCAGGTGGGTGGTGCGGGGCAGGTGGGCGGGGCGGTTCGACATGGGTCCTCCTCGGTGAGGGTGTCGCGCGGGGGTGAGGGAGTCGTGCGGAGACGGGGTGTACTGAGACAGGGCTGTGTGGAGACAGGGCTGAGTGGAGACAGGGCTGAGCGGAGACAGGGGTGGACGGAGTCGGGAGTCTCGTGCTGTGAGAGCGAGAGCGAGAGCGAGAGCGGGGCGGGTGCGGGTGCGGTGCGTGACGACTTGCCGGACGACCAGCGAGCCGTCAGCCCTTCACGGCGCCGGCGGTCAGACCGCCGACGAGGAACCTCTGCAGCGCGATGAAGGCGATCGACACGGGCAGCGAGACGACGAGCGACGCCGCCATGAGCTCGGGCCACGCCGTCGCGGCCTCACCGACGAAGGTGTTGACCAGGCCGGGCGGCAGCGTCTGCTTGTCCGGTCCGGCGAGGGTCAGGGCGAAGATGAAGTCGTTCCAGCCACGGACGAAGGCGAACAGGCCGGCCGCGACCAGACCGGGTGCCGCGAGCGGCAGGACGATCGAGTGGATGATCCGCAGCCGCGACGCCCCGTCGACCCGTGCCGCCTCGACGAGCTCGTCGGGGATGGTGTCGAAGAACCCCTTGAGCATCCAGACGCACAGCGGCAGCGTGAAGGTCGTGAAGGAGAGCACGAGCGCTGCGTAGGTGTTGAGCAGGCCGTAGGCGCTGAACACGCTGTAGAGCGTCACGAGCAGGAGGGCCTGCGGGAACATCTGCGAGGAGAGCACCAGGTACATGAGCGAGCGGCGCCCGCGGTACCGGAACTTCGAGAACGAGTACCCCATGTACGCGGACACCACCACGCTGAGCAGGGCGGTGACGACCGAGACGATGATGCTGTTCTTGAGATACCCGAAGAGGGCGGCGTTGTCGAAGATCGCGCGGTAGGCGTCGAGGGTGACAGTCGACGGGAAGAGCCGCGGCGGGTACGAGAACACCTCGGAGCGCGGGGTGAGGGAGGTCGCGAGCAACCAGTAGACCGGGAGCAGCGCGAAGCCGCCGAAGACGACGACGACGGCCCAGGCGCTGACGCGCACGCCGCGTCGCTCGGAGCGCAGCGACCCTGTCAGCCCGCGGCGGGAGGCCGGCGGTGCGGGGTCGCCGGTGACGACGGGGGCTTCGGCTGTGGTGGTCGGGGACACGGCGCTCATCGCTGCTCGCCCTTCTCGGAGAACCGGATGTAGACGACGACGAGCACGAGCAGGATGAGCATCCACAGCAGACCGAGCGCACCGGCGCGGCCGAGGTCGTAGCCCTTGAAGGCCGTCTCGTAGACGGCAGTCGCGAAGGTCTGGGTCGAGCCTGCGGGGCCACCGCCGGTGAGCACGTAGATGATGTCGAAGTGCTGGAAGTTCCAGATGAACTCGAGCAGCAGGACCAGCCCGATGATCCCGGACATGTGCGGGACGGTGATCGAGAAGAACCGTCGGACCGTGCCGGCGCCGTCCATCTCGGCGGCCTCGTGGAGCTCACCGGGGACGGTCTGGAGCCCTGCGAGGAGCATGACCATCATCCAGGGGAAGCTCTGCCAGGTCTTCGCGACGATCACTGCGCCCATGGCGGTCCCGGGCTGAGCGAGCCAGGCCTGCGGGGAGTCGATGACCCCGAGCCCTTCGAGGACGCCGTTCATCACGCCGTAGTTGGCGTTGAAGATCCACATCCACAGGAAGGAGACGACGACCCCGGGGATGAGCCACGGGATGAGCATGAGCCCCCGCATGACCTTCGCCCCCGCGATGCGGGTGTTGAGCGCGAGGGCCAGCCCGAAGCCGATGACGAAGGGGACCACCGTGGTCCCGACCGTGAAGACCATCGTCTGGCCGAAGATCTGCCAGAAGTTGCCGTCGAGCACCGCCCGGATGTTGTCGAGACCGACGAACTCCCGTCCAGGCACCACGAGGCTCTGCTTGAAGAAGGCCGTGACGAGGGCTGAGACCAGCGGGTAGACGACGACTGCGCCGAGGAGCGCGAGGCCTGGGAGCACCAGGAGGACGGCGAAGACGCCGTCGCTCAGGCGTCGAGGCGTGGTCGCATCCTGTTTAACAGTGTTGCTTGATGTGTTTATATGTGAAGTTCGCATGCTCACGTCCGTGTGAGGGAGAGCCTCGACGATGAGGCTTCTGGCTTGACTCCTGGCCAGAGTGCCCGAACTGCGACGAGGGCGTCAACCGCCCCGGGTCACGGTTGCGTAACGGGCGCCGGAGGTGTGAGCAATGCTGTTCAAGTAAACATGATTGAGCGTGTCTGTGCTTCAGCTCGGGCGCGTGCGCGCAGCCTCCGCGACCTCCGGCGGCCACACGACCGAGAAACGCTCGAGCACGATCTCCTGCTCGGGTGACCACACAGCGCCTCGCGCAGCGCACCCGCGGACCCAGTACTTCTCGTGCTCGACCCGCCACGACTCGAGCGACCTGTCGTCCTCGCCCTCGTCGAAGGCGAAGGCCGCGTCCACCTGGTCGAAGGTCGCCAGACGCAGCTCCGTGCTGCGCAGGACAGCGCGCGGCGCCCCCGTGCTGTCGCAGGCGATCCAGTGCGAGCCGACCCGAGGCAGGTCGTCGCCGCGCGCCGCGAACTCTTCGGTGAGCTCGGCCGTCGCGCGCTTGCGGCCCGAGAGGACCAGCCCGAGCAGGGCGTCGGCCAGCGCCGCAGAGTCCCCGAAGCCCTCGACCGTGTACTCCGGGCACACGCTGACGGCCGACGGCACGGCGCGGGAGTAGTCCGCCCACATCCGCTCCGCGGCAGCGGTGTCTGCAGGGGCCGCGGGGGTGGGGGCAGAGGGTGCGGCTGGGTCGACTGCTGGGAGGTGGGAGGTCACGGTGGTTCCGTTCGTGGTCGTGGTCGTGGTCGTGGTCCGGGGGATGGGCGCGGGGCTGTGCTCGTGTGACTGCTCGCTCGTGCGACTGCTCGCTCGCGCACGGTAGCGGCTGCATCGTCCCAGCCGGACAGCGGGACGGCGACCTTTTTCCTCCTCCGACGACTGAGCACCCTCTCCCTCGGGAGGGTGCTCAGCCCCTACACTCGCTTCCTACACTCACGTGTGCCGCACCACCCCCCAGGGGCGGTGACCGCAGCCGGCAGCACATCCTCAGGAGGACACCGCATGGACCCGCAGACGGCAGAGATCTTCGCCCGCAGCTCCGACGGCGCCGCCGCAGCGCTCGGCGTCGGGCTCGTCGTCCTCCTCGTCGTCCTCTACGCCGGGCTCATCTTCGCCGTGTTCTACGTGTACTCACGGATCGTGAAGAAGGCCGGCTACCCGTGGCCCTGGATCTTCATCATGCTCGTGCCCGTGGTCAACATCGTGATGATCTGCATGTTCGCCCTCAAGGAGTGGCCGATCGAGCGTGAGCTCGCCAGGACGCGTGCGGCGCTCGCGGTCGAGACCGGCAGCCCCTACCCGGACCCGTCGGTCTACGGCTTCACCGACTACCCGATCGACTACGCAGACACCCAGCGCTTCGCCGGCGCGATCCAGCCCGGCGGGTACCCCACGCAGGGCGGTTCGCCCTTCGGTTCGCAGTACCCCGCGCCCGACGCGTCCCAGGGCTACAGCACGCCCGGCCAGCAGGGCTACGCGACCCCAGGCCCGCAGTACGGTCTGCCCGACACCGGGTGGCAGGGCCAGAACGACGGCCTGTACGGCACGCCCGACCAGCCCGGCGACGGCAAGCAGAACCCCTGGGCCCCCAAGGGCTGACAGGCGAGGACGGTCTAGGGCGCAGGGCCGCCGCGATCTGATCTCCGCTGCGGCCCTGCGCGCGACTCGTCCCGGCTCTGCGCCTCCCGCGCCTACTCCGCGCCGAGGTACGACACGTCGCCGCTGCTCGAGCGGATCGTCACGGTCCGTGAGGCGGACGGGTCGGTCGGCGCGTCGACGGTCGACCGTCCGTCACCCGTGCCGATCTCGAGGGCGACGGCTGTCCCGGTGCCGCGGACGACCACCTCGCCGTCACCCGACGTGGCGACCACGTCGCCCCGGACGCCGCCGACGCGGACAGCGCCCGACGACGTGGTCGCCGACGCGGAGCCCGTCACCTCGCGCGCCTCGACGTCCCCGTCGCCCGACTCGGCCGTGGCGTCGCCCCTGACTCCGTCGACGATCACCCGTCCACTGCTCGTCCGCGCCTCCACGATGCCTCCGGCGTCGCGGACCGTCACGTCGCCGTCCCCGCTGCGCGCGACGACGGCCGTGCCTGCTCCGTCCACCTCGACGCGGCCGCTGCTCGTGCGAGCGTCGACGCGCCCGCCGGCGCCGGCGACGAGCACGTCGCCGTCCCCGCTGTCGACGCGCAGGTCACCCTCGACACCCTCGACGCGGACGGCGCCGCTGCCTGTGCGGACGACGACCTCCGTACCCGCAGGCACCTGGACGACGAGGTCGGCCTGGCAGACCCCGTTGCTCCACCACCGCGGGCAGGTGTGCTCGACAGCGAGCGTGCCGCCGGACTCGACGGCCTCGTAGCTGACGTCCTGGAACCCCGTCCTGGCACGACGCTCGACCTCGATGCTGTCCGTGCTGCCGACGGTGACCGTCACGTCGCCGTCGGCGGTGAGCTCGACCGTCGGGACTGCGTCCAGGGTCTGCGACGACACCGTCGTCGAGGACGACAACCAGTCGGCGGCCTGGTAGCCGCCCTGGGCGATCGCCACGACGGCGATCGCGCTGCCGACCCAGAGGAGGGTCCGGCCGCGGCGGCTCCGCGGTCCGCTGGGTGCGCTCATGATCCGGCTCCTCGGGTGGGTGCGTGCTCGAGCCAGCGCAGCACGGCGAGCACGCGGCGGTGGTCGTCGGCGTCGGGCGCGAGGTCGAGCTTGGTCAGGATGGAGGTGACGTGCTTCTCGACGGCGGCGGTCCCGACGACCAGCATCTCGGCGATCGCGCCGTTCGAGCGCCCCTCGGCCATGAGACCGAGGACCTCGCGCTCGCGCGCTGTGAGCCTGTCGACACCTGTGCCCCGGGTCCGGGCGAGCAGCTGGGAGACCACCTCGGGGTCGATCACCGTCCCGCCCCCGGAGACCCTGCCGAGCGCGTCGAGGAAGTCGTCGACGTCGGCGACCCGGTCCTTGAGGACGTACCCGAGCGCCCGGACGTCACCGGCGAAGAGCTCGGTCGCGTAGCGCTGCTCGACGTACTGCGACAGCACGAGGACAGGCAGGCCCGGGTGCAGGCTGCGCAGGTGCACGGCGGCCCGCAGGCCCTCGTCCGTGTGCGTCGGAGGCATCCGCACGTCCGTGACCAGCACGTCGGGCAGCTCGTGGGGACCCAGGTGTGCGAAGGCGGCGACGAGCTCGTCGGCCGACCTGTAGCCGGTGACGGTGTGCCCCTCGGCCACGAGCAGACGGGTGAGGCCGTCGAGCAGGAGGACAGAGTCCTCGGTGATCACGATGCGCACGGTACCTCCACCATGATGCGGGTCCCGCGGCCTGCGGGGCTGTCGAGCCTGAACGTGCCGTCGAGGGCCTCGACGCGGCTGCGCAGCCCGTCGAGCCCGCCGCCTGGAGAGGCTGTCGCGCCGCCGCGACCGTCGTCGACGACCTCGAGACGCAGGACGTCTCGGCTGGTGCCGGCGGCGCCAGCGGCGGCTGTGTCGCCAGCGACACCGGTGCCACCAGAGACCCGTGTGATCCCGGCGACCACGTGCACACGGGTCGCGCCCGAGTGCCGGGCGGAGTTGGTGAGCGCCTCGGCCGTGACGAAGTACGCGGCCGCCTGGGCGCCAGGGCTCGCTGCCGACAGCGCAGCCGGGTCGGGCACCTCGACTGTCACCGGCACGGGGTGGCGTGCGGCGATCGCTGAGAGCGCGGCGTCGAGCCCACGGTCGGTGAGGACCGCCGGGTGGATGCCCCGGACGAGGTCGCGCAGCTCGGACAGCGTCTCCTTGATCTCGCGGTGCGCGTGGTCGAGGGCGGCCGCCGCCGCGTCAGGGTCGGTCGCCGCGGCACGCTTCGCCGTCCCGAGCTCGACACCGAGGGCGACGAGCCGCTGCTGCGCGCCGTCGTGCAGGTCGCGCTCGATGCGCCGCCTGTCGTCGTCCGCCGCACCGACGGCACGGGTGCGGGTCGTCGCGAGGTGGTCCGCGCGCTGCTCGGCGCGTGCCGCGACCTCACGGGCCTGCTCGGCCTCGGCCTCGGCGCGCCGCACCTCGACCGACACCCTCGAGAGCCCGAGGAGCGCTCGGGCCAGCCGCACGTGCACGAGGGCCAGCGCCTGCGTCGCGACAGCCCAGACCCACGGCCCGACGACCCCGGCCGCGACGAGCGCGACCTGCGAGACGCTCGGGCCGTCGTCCCACGACAGCACCGGGGACAGCAGCAGCGCGAGCACAGCGCCCAGGCTCCACGCGACGACGACCTCGAGCGCGACCAGCAGCATGGCGACGGCGGCGTACGCGACGGCGCCCCACGCGACCCTGTCGGTCGTCGCGGCGACGAGGCCGCGCCACGACGTGAGCCGGGGACGGGTGCGTGCCGGGCCCGGGGTGATCAGCACGCCGAGCTGCGCGAGCAGCCGACCACGCTCGACCCGGGCGAAGCCTCGGGCAGCGGGGAGGACGACGAGCAAGACCAGCGCCCCGAGGCCGAAGACGGGCAGCAGCCCGACGCCGAGCGCCGCGAGCACGGTCGAGAGGATGCCTGTGACGAGCAGCCACGGGAACCCGATGCTCGCCTGGGCGACGGCGCGCCACGTCGCGGGGTCCACGGGGGCCCGCAGCAGGGCGGTGCCACCTGCGAGCGCCGGGGCGACCGTCGACAGGTCCTGCAGCCTGCTCGTCCCGGGGGACGTCTCGAGGTCGACCTTCGCGGCTGGCTCTGCGGCTGACGCCGAGGGGTCCGCCGTGGCTGTCGCCCAGGGAGTCGCGGTGTCTGCCTCCGGGGGCGTCGCCGGCTGCGACCCGGGCGGGCCTTCCGACGCTGGGTGCTGCGCTGTGCTGGGCATGAGGCCAAGAGTAGAGACTGGGCGGGGTGCATCCTCAGCCTGTGGCCCCACCGTTCGGGGGTAGGGGTAGCCCACCTGTCCGTGCGGGTCGGCAGGCGGGGAGATGGGTGCGGGGCGCTTCGGTGCAGGCGGGTGAGTGCAGGGGTGCGGTGGTGCAGCGGGGCTGCCGAGCGTGTGAGCAGACGGCCAGTGGGCGCAGGGTCGGGCTGGCCCCACCCTCGGTCCGGGGGACCTTCGGCTGCCGCACCAGGTGCGCGGCTCGGTAGTGTCCGAAGCAGACAAGACCTGCTGCCGAGCGTTGTCCAGGCGGCACGAGACGAACCTACGCTTGCGTAAGTTACGCTGGCGTAGCCTACTGAGAGGTAGGGAGACGATGCCGGCTGGCTCGACGTCGTCCGACTCCGTGCGCAGGCCTCGCAGCCCGTGCACTGACCGTGGAGGAGAAGGCGTGACCGACCTGATGCAGCCGACAGAGGCTTCCCAGACCGACGAGGACGCACCCGTCCAGCTCGTCACCCCCGACGGCCGCCGCGTGGCCGACGACCGCAACGCGCCCTACAGGGCCCGCACCAGCCACCTCGGCCCCGAGGAGCTCCGCGGTCTCTACCGCGACATGGTCCTCGTCCGCCGTTTCGACACCGAGGCCACGGCCCTCCAGCGCCAGGGCGAGCTCGCGCTCTTCGCGCCGCTCCTCGGCCAGGAGGCCGCGCAGATCGGCTCAGGCCGTGCCCTCGCGCCGCAGGACGTCGCCTTCCCGTCGTACCGCGAGCACGGCGTCGCGCACACCCGCGGCCTCGACATGGCACAGATCCTCCGCCTGTTCCGCGGGGTCGACCACGGCGGCTGGGACTCCGAGGCGCACAACTTCCACCTCTACACCCTCGTCATCGGCTCGCACTCCCTCCACGCGACCGGCTACGCGATGGGTGTCCAGCGCGACGGGCTCGTCGGCACCGGCGACCCCGAGCGCGACACCGCCGTCATCACGTACTTCGGCGACGGCGCCACCTCGCAGGGCGACGTGAGCGAGGCCCTCGGCTTCGCGGCCGTCAACAACGCCCCCGTCGTGCTGTTCTGCCAGAACAACCAGTGGGCCATCTCCGTCCCGACCTCGACCCAGACGCGCGTCCCGCTGTACCGCCGCGGTGCCGGCTTCGGCGTCCCGAGCGTCCGCGTCGACGGCAACGACGTCCTCGCCTGCTACGCGGTGACCGCCGAGGCCCTCGAGCGCGCCCGCAGCGGCGGCGGACCGACCTTCATCGAGGCCGTCACCTACAGGATGGGTGCTCACACCACCTCCGACGACCCCACCCGCTACCGCACCCGCGCCGAAGAGGACTACTGGCGCGACCGCGACCCGATCGCCCGCCTGCACGCGCTCCTCGTCTCCGAGGGCGCCTGGGACGACGAGGCCGCTGCGGCCCTCGACGCCGAGTCCGAGGCCCTCGGCGAGCGGATCCGCGTGAGCGTCCGTGCGCTCGGCAAGCCCGCCGCCGCGTCCATGTTCGACCACGTCTACGCGACCGACCACCAGGTGGTCTCGCGCGAGAGCGCCTGGTTCGAGTCCTACGAGTCGTCCTTCACGGACCAGGGAGGCCACCGATGAGCACGCCGACCAGCACCAGCACCACCAGCAGCATCAGCAGCACAGCCGGCCGCACCCAGGCTGCCGCACCGATCCCCACCGACGTCCAGACGCTGCCCTTCGCCAAGGCGATCAACGCCGGTCTGCGCGCCGCCCTCGGCGGTGACGACAAGGTCCTGCTCATGGGTGAGGACATCGGCCCGCTCGGCGGAGTCTTCCGCGTGACCGACGGGCTCCAGGCCTCGTTCGGCGCGGACCGCGTCGTGGACACCCCGCTCGCCGAGTCCGGGATCCTCGGTACGGCGATCGGCCTCGCGCTGCGCGGCTACAGGCCTGTCTGCGAGATTCAGTTCGACGGTTTCATCTTCCCGGCCTTCGACCAGATCACCACGCAGCTCGCCAAGATGCACTACAGGTCGCGCGGGCGCCTCACGGTCCCCGTCGTCGTCCGGGTGCCCTACGGTGGCGGCATCGGCGCGGTCGAGCACCACTCGGAGAGCCCCGAGGTGCTGTTCGCGCACACCCCCGGGCTGCGCGTGGTCTCGCCCGGGTCGCCCCAGGACGCCTACACGATGATCCAGGAGGCCATCGCCAGCCCTGACCCCGTGCTCTTCTTCGAGCCCAAGGGCCGGTACTGGGAGAAGGGCGCGGTCGACCTGTCCGCCGGACCCTACGGGCGACGCGCTGCGGAGCAGCAGGGTGCTGACGCTGACCAGCAGGGTGCGGCTGACGAGCAGAGCGCCGGCGGGCAGGGCGACGCCGACGAGCAGCCCGTGCGCGAGTCCATCACCGTGCGTGAGCCGGTCACCGTGGCCGAGGCCAACGGCTTCGCGACGCTCAACACGGCCGTGGTCGCACGTCCTGGGACCGACCTCACCCTGGTCGCCTACGGGCCGACCGTCGCGACGGCCCTCAAGGTCGCCGAGGCCGCCGCGTCGGAGGGCACGAGCATCGAGGTGGTCGACCTGCGCTCCATCTCGCCCCTCGACACCGATACGGTGGTCGAGTCGGTGCGCAAGACGCACCGCTGCGTGGTCGTGCACGAGGCCCCCACCTTCCTCGGGACGGGTGCCGAGATCGCCGCGACAGTCACGGAGCGGTGCTTCTACGACCTCGAGGCGCCGGTGCTGCGGGTGGGCGGGTTCCACACGCCGTACCCCGTCGCGAAGATCGAGCACGAGTACCTGCCGAGCCTCGACAGGGTGCTCGACGCCGTCGACCGCTCGCTCGCGTTCTGAGGCGCAGGCGGGGGTGGGGACACCCGCCCGCGCCCCGCTCCAGACCGCACCCGTCTGTACCCGTCTGCGCTGCACGCGCGACCCGCACGCCCGCCGTTTCTCGTCTGTACTGCCGGAGGACCTAGATGCCCACCTTTGAGCGCTTCACCATGCCGGACGCCGGCGAAGGCCTCACCGAGGCGGAGATCGTCGCGTGGCATGTCGCTGTCGGCGACCGTGTCACCGTGAACCAGACGATCGTCGAGATCGAGACGGCCAAGTCTCTCGTCGAGCTCCCCTCGCCCTTCGCTGGCGTGGTCTCCGAGATCCTCGCCGAGGTCGGGACCGTCGTCGAGGTCGGCGTGCCGATCATCGTCGTGGACACCGACCCCGACGGGATCGCGCCGAGCGCGGGCTCGGGTGGCGAGGCTGGCGCTGAGGGGGCTGGGGCTGCTGAGACCGGGGCTGGGTCGTCTGACGCGGGTGCGGCTGAGGCGAGCGAAGGTTCTGGTGCTGTGCTCGTCGGCTACGGCGTCGCGACGGGTGGGACGACGCGTCGTGCTCGACGTGCTGCGGAGCCTGCTGGAGCCGGCGCGCCTGGGCAGGGTGCGACCTCGTCTGCCTCGCAGGCTGCGCCGTCTGCACCCGCACCTGCTCCTGCCCGGCCCGCTGCTCCTGCGCAGCCTGCGGCTGCGCGCCCTGCCGTCGCGCCGCCGGCCTTCGCCGCGCAGTCTGTGGGGTCGGTCTCGCAGGTCGCACCACGCCCCGGGTCGCTCGCCGTCCGTGCGAAGCCGCCCGTGCGCAAGCTCGCCCGGGACCTCGGCCTCGACCTGTCGAGCGTCACCGCGACGGGGCCCGGTGGCATCGTCACCCGGGAAGACGTCCTCGCCTACAGCGCGCAGGCTCAGCCGCGCGCCCTCGCGACCTACGTCGACGACGACGCACCGTGGCTCGCCTCCGGGCAGGTTTCCTCCGACGGACGCCAGACCCGGGTACCCGTCAAGAGCGTCCGCAAGCGCACGGCTGAGGCCGTCGTCACGAGCGCCTTCACGGCGCCGCACGTCACCGTGTTCCACACCCTCGACGTCACCAAGACGATGCGTCTGCTCGACAGGCTCCGCAAGGACCGCGAGTTCACCGACGTGCGCGTCACGCCGCTGCTCATCACCGCGAAGGCGCTGCTGATCGCGATCAACCGGCACCCGGAGATCAACGCGAGCTGGGACGAGGACGCGCAGGAGATCGTCTACAAGCACTACGTGAACCTCGGGATCGCCGCGTCGACCCCGCGCGGGCTGATCGTGCCCAACATCAAGGACGCGCACAGGCTCGGGCTCAAGTCGCTCGCCCAGGGGATCGCCGACCTCACCGCGACAGCGCGGGCGGGGCGCACGAGCCCGTCCGACATGTCCGACGGGACCATCACGATCACGAACGTCGGTGTGTTCGGCATCGACACCGGCACCCCGATCCTCAACCCGGGCGAGGCCGCGATCCTCGCCTTCGGGGCGATCCGCGAGCAGCCGTGGGTGCACAAGGGCAAGATCAAGAAGCGCTACGTCACCCAGCTCGCGCTGAGCGTCGACCACCGCCTCGTCGACGGGGCCCTCGCGTCGAGGCTGCTGTCCGACGTCGCCGCTGTGCTGCAGGAGCCGGCGCAGGCGCTCGTCTGGGGTTGAGGGCGCAGGCCGAGCGGGCAGGGCGGTCTTGTAGGCCGAGCAGGCGGTGCGTGACTGCACGGCTTCGTGGTCTCGTGACACGCCGGAGGCCGGGATGGCGATGAGCCATCCCGGCTTCCGGCGTCGTGCGTCCTGAGGCGGTGATCCTCAGGGTGCGCGGACCTCGTGGACCTCGTGGACCTCGTGGGGTACGTGCGGGTCAGCGCAGTCGAGCTGGACGGTCAGACGGTGCGGCGCGCTGCGCGACGGAGGCCGAGGCCACCGGCGATCAGCAGAGCCACGAGGGCGAGCAGGCTGGGAGCCTGCGTCCCAGTGTGTGCCAGCTGGGTGGTCGGAGCGGACTCCGCCATCCACCGGGTCGAGGTGGCCGAGGTCCGAGCGGACCCGCGGTCGGCCGAGCCGGCCGTCGTCGCCTCGGTGGTCGTGGTGCTGACCATCGCTCCGGCGGTCGTCAGACCACCTGCGCCACCACCGGAGGTGACGGGGTCGGTCGTCGTCCCGGGGACGACAGGCGTGACGGGGTCGGTCGGGTCGATCGGGCCTGTGGGGTCGACGGGGTCCGTCGGGTCGACGGGGTCGGTCGGGTCGATCGGACCTGTGGGGTCGACCGGGTCAGTGGGGTCGACCGGGTCGACCGGGTCGGTCGGGTCCACGGGGGTCGTCGGGACTGTCGGGACGACGACGGTGCTCTCAGCATCGCCGATCACTCCCACTGCGACGCCCGAGAGGTCGACACCGAGCGAGATCGGAGCAGTCACCCCGAGGTCGTTCAGCACGCCGTCGAGGAGACCGCCGGTCGAGATGCCGCCCGGGGTGGTGGGTGTGCCGGTGGTGGTTCCGCCGGTGGTGGTGCTGGTGGCGTCGCCGATCACGCCGAGGGCGAGTCCGGAGAGGTCGAGGTCGACGTCGATGGGTGCGATGGCGTCGGTGCCGTTGAGGATGCCGTCGGTGGGTCCGGCGGTGCCTGTCGTGGGGGTGGTGGGTGTGCCGGTGGTGGTTCCGCTGGTGGTGGTGCTGGTGGCGTCGCCGATCACGCCGATGGCGATGCCGGAGAGGTCGAGGTCGACGTCGATGGGTGCGGTGACGTCGGTGCCATTGAGGAGGCCGTCGGTGGGTCCGGCGGTGCCTGTGGCGGGGGTGGTGGGTGTTGCCGGTGTGGTGGTGGTTCCGCTGGTGGTGGTGCTGGTGGCGTCGCCGATCACGCCGAGGGCGAGTCCGGAGAGGTCGAGGTCGACGTCGACGGGTGCGGTGACGTCGGTTCCGTTGAGGACGCCGTCGGTCTCGCCTGCGGCAGGAGCCTCAGGTGCAGGTGCAGGTGCAGGTGCAGGTGCAGGTGCTGGCGCGGGCGCCGGGGTCACGACTGTGGACTCGGCGTCCCCGATGCCGCCGACGGCGATGCCGGAGAGGTCGACGTCCACGTCGATGGGTGCGGCGACGTCGGTGCCGTTGATGATGCCGTCGGTCTCGCTGGTGGCGGGAGCCTCAGGTGCCGGTGCCGGTGCCGGTGCAGGTGCCGGTGCCGGTGCAGGCGCAGGCGCCGGGGTCACGACGGTGGACTCGGCGTCTCCGATGCCGCCCACGGCGATGCCGGAGAGATCGACGTCCACGTCGACAGGTGCGGCGACGTCCGTCCCGTTGAGGATGCCGTCTGTCTCCGGTGCAGGTGCCGGTACCGGGGCGGGCTCGGCGACCGGGGTCGTCTCGGCCGGTGCCTGGACGGGGAGCTCGGCCACGGGGCCGGTCTCTGCCGGCGGTGTCTGCGGTGGCGCCGCAGGTGCCGGCTGGACGACGGTGCTGGAAGCGTCGCCCAGGAGTCCGAGGGGCAGCCCGGAGAGGTCGACGTCGACTGTCACCGGCGCGACCACCTCCGACCCGTTCCCGATGCCGTCGGTGTCTGCTGCGTGGGCTGCTGCTGTGCCTGCGAGCACCAGACCGCTGGCGAGCAGCGTGGTGCGCAGAGCGCGCTTGACGTACGTGTTCATGAGAGCTCGTTCCTGACGTGAGAGCGTGCGCGCAGACCGGTCGGCCTGCTGCGGGGCGTGGTCGACGACGAGGGTCGACGGGGCCCAGCTCAGTCAGGTGCTACGGAGATGTCCTGTGCCACGTCCTGCCACGGGGCGACGTCGCCCGCGGTGAGGACCCACGCCGCGAGCAGCGGCATGGTCGGGTCGGTCGGGAGGATCGCGTCGGTCGCCCATGGAGCCCGTGACGTCGAGGACGCCGAGCCGGGGGCCGACGGGGCTGTGGGGGCCGCGGGCTGGGTCGGGAGAATCGGCTCGCTGAGGCGGGGGGCGGCGGGGGCTGACGCGGACCCGGAGGAAGAGCCGACAGCGGGGGAGGGGATCGCGGTCGGGACGGAGCCCGCGACGCTGACGGCGGGGTCGGCGGAGAAGGGGGAGCCGCTCACGCGGTGCTCGGAGAGCGTACCTGTGCCGAGAGCAGGCATAGCCGATGAGCCTGCTGCGTCAGCCGTGTCTTCAGGACCTGTGGCGGCTGGCGGGACCGTCGTGGACGTGGAGGAGCCAGAGCTCTCCGGGTCGGCGACTGGGGTCGTGCCCGTGCCCGAGCCAGGCGGGGTCTCTGGGCTACCAGGCGGCGGTGGAAGCACGACAGGCGGCAGCGGGCCGACCACGTCGATCACCGGGTCGACGACCGGGGTCACGACGGGTGACAGCGCGTCGACGACGGGGACCAGGACGTCTGTCACGGGGGTCAGGACCGCCGCGACGGGCGCGACCACGTCGAGCACCGGTGTCAGCACCCCGAGGACAGGCGGCAGGACCGCCCCGACCACAGGGGAGACGACAGGCACGAGGGGGGCGAGGACGGGCGGGAGCACTGCACCGACGGCGCCGGAGACGGGGGCCAGCACGTCGACCGCAGGGTCCAGGACGGGGAGGACGACGTCTTCGACGACCGGCGAGACAGCCTCGCCGACGGGCGTGAGCACGGTGTCCAGGACGGGGTCGGCGCCTGTCAGCACCGCGTCCACGACTGTGGCGACGACGGGAGCCGTCGTGTCGACGACGGGAGCTGCGAGGTCCGTGACGGGCTCGACGACGGCGCCGACCACGGGAGCCACGACCTGCGTCACCGGGGTGACCACGGCGTCGACCACCGGAGCAACGGGCTGCTCGACGGTGGGTGGGGATGAGGGAGGTGGCGATGAGGGAGGCGGAGCTGCCGGGGGTGCCGCGACAGGCGGCGCCGGGGCGGCAGGGGGCGGCGGTGGTGGGGTCTGCGGCGCTGGGGCCGGTGCGGCAGGGGCGACGACACCCTGCACGACTCCCGTCACCACGTCGGTCACCGGTGCGGTGATACCTCCGACGGCTCCGGCGAGCGCGTCTCCGAGATCGCCGACCCCGGCCCCGAGGTCTACGACTCCCTGCACGAGGAGGCCCTGAGCGGGGCCCGCCGGGGGAGTCGTCTCGTCGGCCTGGGCCGAGGAGGAGAGGGCGACGGCAAGACCACCGGCGACGGTGAGGGCCCCGAGGCTCGTGAGGCCGCGACCGAGCCAGCGTCTGGCGCCAGCACCCGGTGCGTGCGTGGCGCCCCGGGGTTCCGTGGCAGCCATGGTCGTCTCCAGCGATGAGTCCGGAGGGACGACTCTCCCCCCGGAGTGATCAGCCCACGCTACGACGGGTCTGTGATGTGTGCCACGTCACAAGTGTGCAGGTGCTCGGGGGGCACGGCATGCGTGAGGGCGGAGGGAGGGACGAGGCAGACGGCTCGGGTGCGTGGGGCGGCGCGATCGGGCAGGTCAGCGACCGGGAGCAGGTGGTCGCCGACCGGGTGACGCGCCGGTGCACGGCTCGACCGCGGGAAGGGGCGCTGGCGAGATTTTCACCCGCTCGCCGGGTGGTCGTGCTGGGCTGCGGTCCGCCTACGTGCTGCGCAGCAGCGCGATGAACTCGTCGGCCATGTCGAGCTTGCGGGCGAGCTCTGCGCGGCGTTCCTGGGCTGACTCGACGTAGGCGTCGAGCCGCGCGCGCAGCGGGCCGTGGGTGTCTGCGGCGTTGTCGCCACTGCTGGCGCTGTCGGCACCGTCGGCACTGCCTGTGCTTCCTGCGCTGGCGCGGAGCTGGTCGACGACCTCCAGCAGGTCAGCCATCTCGTCGAGGCTGAAGCCGAGAGGCTTCATGCGACGGATGACGAGGAGGCGTGCAAGGTCGTCGTCGGTGTAGAGGCGGAAGCCGCCCTCCGAACGACCCGACGGCTTGAGCAGACCGGTCTCGTCGTAGTGCCGCAGGGTGCGCAGCGACATGCCGGTGCGCTCCGCGAGGGCGCCGATGTGCATCGTCGGCGTCGGCGTCGGCGTCGGCGTCGCCGTCCTCGCCGAGCCCTGCTCGTGCGCCGCGTCGTGTGCCTCGGGGGCGGTCATCAGTCGTCGTCTCCTTGCCGTCGCCCTCGCCGGGCGTCTGCCGACTCTACCCTGACGTTAGGGTAGAGTCTCGTCGGTCGGTCGTCTGCCGACCACCCATCTTCCCTCGCTCGCCGCCCGCTTCGTGCCCGCGCGCCCAGCACCCCGTGAGGACCCCCGTGCCAGATCTTCCTCAGCACCCCACCGCGCCCCGGCCTGCCGCGCCGCCCGAGGCGGACGCCGCGCACTCCGTCCGCGCCGCGCTGCGCTCGCCGCGCCGCCTGCGCACCGAGGTCCTCGGCGGGCTCGTCGTCGCGCTCGCGCTCATCCCCGAGGCCATCTCCTTCTCGATCATCGCGGGCGTGGACCCGCGGCTCGGGCTCTTCGCCTCCTTCACCATGGCCGTCTCGATCGCCTTCCTCGGCGGGCGCCCCGCGATGATCTCCGCGGCCACGGGCGCCGTGGCCCTCGTCATCGCCCCCGTGGCCCGGGAGCACGGGGTCGACTACCTCGTCGCGACGGTGATCCTCGCCGGGGTCGTCCAGGTGCTCTTCGCGGTCCTCGGCGTCGCCCGGCTCATGCGCTTCATCCCACGCTCGGTCATGGTCGGCTTTGTCAACGCTCTCGCGATCCTCATCGTCATCGCGCAGGTACCGCACCTCGTCGACGTCCCGCTGCTCGTCTACCCGCTCGTGCTCGCCGCGATCGCGATCCTCGTGCTGCTGCCCAGGCTGACGACGGCCGTCCCCGCGCCGCTCGTCACCATCGTGCTGCTGACAGCCGCGACGGTCGTCTTCGCCGTCCACGTCCCGACAGTCGGGGACGAGGGCGCGCTGCCCGACTCGCTGCCGACCCTCTTCCTGCCCGACGTCCCGCTGAACCTCGAGACGCTGCGGATCATCGCGCCCTACGCGCTCGGGATGGCCGTCGTCGGGCTCCTCGAGTCGCTCATGACCGCCAAGCTCGTCGACGAGGTCACCGACACCCACTCCGACAAGACCCGCGAGGCGTGGGGCCAGGGCGCCGCGAACGTCATCACCGGGTTCTTCGGCGGCATCGGCGGCTGCGCGATGATCGGCCAGACCATGATCAACGTGAAGGCCTCCGGGGCACGCACCCGCATCTCGACCTTCCTCGCCGGGGTGTTCCTGCTCGCGCTCGTGGTCGGCCTCGGCGACGTGGTCGCCGTGATCCCGATGGCCGCCCTCGTCGCCGTCATGGTGATGGTCTCGGTCGGCACCTTCGACTGGCACTCCGTGCGGCCCTCGACGCTGCGGCGCATGCCTAAGAGCGAGACCGCGGTCATGGTCGTCACCGTCGCGGTGGTCGTGGCCACGCACAACCTCGCGATCGGGGTCGTCACCGGGGTCCTCGTCGCGACGCTGCTCTTCGCCCGCCGGGTCGCGCACCTGACCGACGTCGTCGTCTCGGACGACGCGTCGGGTGCCCGCGTGTACACGGTCACCGGGGCACTGTTCTTCGCGTCGTCCAACGACCTCGTGTCCAGGTTCGACTACGCCCGCGACCCGTCGGAGGTGGTCGTCGACCTCTCCGGCGCGCAGGTGTGGGACGCGTCGACGGTCGCGACCCTCGACGCGATCACCACCCGCTACGCCCGCCGCGGCACGACCGTGACGATCCGCGGGCTCGACGACGTCTCGGCAGCCCGGCACGCGCGGCTCACGGGGACGCTCGGCGGCGAGGGCTGATCTGCGGCGGTGCGCGCGCAGACGACGGTGACCACCCACGCCCGCGTCCACACAGGCCGCCGTGCGAGGCTCCGGGCCTGCGCCTAGCGTTGACGCATGAGCGACGAGACCACACCCACGACCACAGACCTCCGGTGGCCCGGGGCCACCTCGGCCCTCGACCCCACCCCCGACCACGGCGAGACGTCCTACGTCGGTCACGGCCGGCTGAAGGGCAAGCGAGCCCTCATCACCGGCGGTGACTCCGGCATCGGCCGCGCCGTCGCCATCGCCTACGCCCGCGAGGGCGCGGACGTGGCGATCGGCCACCTGCCCGAAGAGCGTGACGACGCCGCGCAGACCCTCGCGCTGGTCGAGGCCGAAGGTGTCCGCGGCCTGGCCGTCGAGGTCGACGTCCGCACCCCCGCCGCCAACGACGCGCTCGTGCAGCAGGTCGTCCGCGAGCTCGGTGGGATCGACCTGCTCGTGGCGAACGCCGCGTACCAGATGGCCCAGCCGGGCGGGCTCGAGGACTACTCGCCCGAGCAGGTCCGCCGCGTCTACGAGACGAACGTCTTCGGGACGCTGTGGCTGATCCAGGCGGCCAGGCCGCACCTGGAGAGCGGTGCGTCGATCATCGTCACCACGTCCATCCAGGCGTACCAGCCCTCGGAGGCGCTCCTCGACTACGCCTCGACCAAGGCCGCGCTCAACAACCTCGTGGTCAACCTCGCGGGCGACCTCGGGCCTGAGGGCATCCGCGTCAACGCCGTGGCGCCAGGACCGATCTGGACGCCGCTGATCCCCTCGACCATGCCCGAGGAGAAGGTCAAGAGCTTCGGCCAGGACACCCCGCTCGGCCGCATGGGCCAGCCGGGCGAGCTCGCCGGGGCGTACGTGTTCCTCGCCTCGCCCGACGCGAGCTACGTGTCCGGCACGGTCATCGGCGTGACCGGTGGGAAGCCTGTGTTCTGAGCAGGAGCTCTTCGGTCGAGGTGCTCGACCACAGTCGACCCGCGCGGGCGCTCCCCGCGCGGGTCGTCTGCTGCTACGTCAGCCTGACCGTCTCGCCCGAGGCGAGCACCAGGTGCTGTGCGCCCGTACCAGGACCGTCGGCCCCGAGCATCCGGTTGACCAGACCGAGTCCGCGGTCGTTGAGCGCGCCGTCGTGGACCGAGACGGTCCGGACCGGGCTCACTGCCCGCACCCAGTCGATGATCTCCTGCAGCTTGGACCACGGCGCGTGGGCCGGGGTCAGCAGCGTCTCGACCGGGCGGCCGGGCATGGTGAAGGCGTCGCCCGGGTGGAAGACCGTGCCGTCGACCACGAAGCCCACGTTCTGCATGCGCGGGACGTCGGGGTGGATCACCGCGTGCCACTCGCCGACGGCGGTGACGTCGAAGCCGGCCGCCGTGAACGTGTCCCCGTCGGCGACGGCTGTGACCCGACCGTCCCGGTCGCCGAGGACTTCTGCGACTGCAGCCGTCGTCCACACCCGCAGCCCGGGGTTCTGAGCCCACGCGGCGTCGAGAGCCTCGACGCTCAGGTGGTCGGGATGCTCGTGCGTCACGAGCACGGCCTCCGCGTCGCCGATCACGCCGTCCTCGGTGAAGGCTCCTGGGTCGATGACGAGCCTGCGCCCGTCCTTGCTGAGCACCACGCAGGCGTGGCCGTACTTCGTCAGATCCATGCCAGCCACGCTACGTCGCGGGCTGGGGCTCGGCACGTGGGGCTCGGTGCGCCGTGATCGACAACCGGTCGGCGCACCCGTAGCCGTCTAGCCGAGCACCCGGTCCAGGTAGTCGTTGCGCAGCACACCCTCGGGGTCGAGACGGGCCGCGAGGGCGCGGAGCTCGGGCAGCCGCGGGTACAGCTCGGCCAGACGCGCCGCGTCTGTCGTGAAGAGCTTGCCCCAGTGCGGGCGGGCGTCGAAGGGCGCGAGCGCGGCCTCGATCACGGGCAGCAGCGCCTCGACCTCGGGCTGCCTCTGGAGCCACGTGAAGTGGATCCCGACAGAGTCCTGCGCGCCGCTCGGGCTGAGCCAGAAGCCGTCGGCCGCCATCGTGCGGATCTCGGTCACCTGGAGCAGCGGCGCGATCTGCTCGCGCAGGGCACGCACGGCCGCGACGGCTGCCACGGCGTGCTCGCGCGGGACGATGTACTCGCTCTGGAGCTCGTCACCGTTGCTCGGGGTGAAGTCCATCTTGAAGTGGGCCAGGCGCTCGTGCGCGGGACCGGCCACACCGAGCTGCTCGGTGCAGCTCTCGGCCGAGATCCCCGGCAGCGGGTGGAGCGGCACGGGGGAGCGGCGGGCTCCGTGGAAGTCTTCGCCGAGGGCCAGCGCGCCCCCGGGGCGGGTCTTGATCTCGTCGACGCGGCTCTTGAGCCACACCTGGTCCATCGCGTCGTCGCGCCAGGTGGTGAAGACGCTCACCGAGTACGCGGCGCCGAGCACGGCGTCCGCGTCACGCTCGAAGGACTCCCACGGGAGGTCGACGAACACGTCCTGGCGGACGTCGAAGGTCGGCTCGACCGCGAGGGTCACGCGGGTGACGATGCCGAGCGCACCGAGGTGCACCACGGCCGCGTCGAAGGGCAGGGGGGCGTCGTCGACGTCGGCATCGACCTCTGCGGGTCCGGCCGAGCCTGCGGCTGCGCCCGATCCTGCGTCCCCGGAGGTCTCCGCAGCACCGTCGCCTCGCCGGACCGTCAGTACCTCGCCCGTCGCGGTGACGATCTCGAGGGCCACGACGGCCCCGCCGAGGCCCTGGTTGGTCACGCCCGAGCCGTGGGTCGCGGTCGCGATCGCCCCGGCGACGCTGATGTGCGGCAGGGACGCGAGGTTGGGCACCGCGTGGCCGTGCGCGTAGAGCGCCGTCGCGAGGTCGCCGTAGCGGGCACCGCCCGAGACCGTGACCGTGGTCGCCCCGTGGGCGTCGGTGTCGACGGTCAGCGTGCTCGCGTCGACGGGCTCGAAGCTCTCGAGGCTCAGGTGCGTCCCCGTCGAGTCCGCGATGTCGTTGAAGCAGTGCCTCGACCCGACGGCCCGCACGGGGCCACCGGCCGTGACGGCCTCGCGCACCTCCTCGAGGGTCGTCGGCCGGAGCAGCCGGGCTGCCCTGTACTCGAGGTTCCCCGCCCAGTTGGAGCGGATGGTCGTCGGTGTGCTCACGTCATCGGTCACGCTCACCATTGTGGCGTACCTCCGTCGAAGGGCTCGCCGTCGTCCGTGTATCCCTCCTGCTGCTGCTTGTCGAGCTCGGCGTCCTTCGCGCGCTCCTGGAGCTCGTCCTGGCGCTCCTGCTCGGCGGGGTCCGGCGGGGGCGGCTCGCCCTCCTCGCCCTCCGGGGGCGGGTCGCTCTGGTCGTCCTCGCCGCCACCATCCTGCGGGGGCGGCGGGTTCTCGAGGGCCTCGCGCTTCTCGCGAGCCTCGGTCTCCCGGCCCGTCGCACGCTCGCGCGACTCGTCGACGTCGGGGCACCCGCCCTCGATCCGCACGGCGTTGGCCGTCCTGTAGAGCTCTTCGGCCTCGAGGTACGTGGCGATCGCGTCGAGACGGAAGGGCTCGGGGTCGGGGGCGGCCGACCCGTCGGTCGGACCGTCAGGACCGAGGGCGTCGAGAGCCTCCTGCTCTTCCTTCATCTCCTCCACGAGCGCGTCGGCGTCGGTGTGCTTGCCCTCGGCGCGCGTCTCGTGCAGGACGGCGAGGTTGGTCCGCACCAGGCAGGCCGGCAGCTCGCGCAGCTCGGCGTCCGAGTACGGGGTGAGGTCCTCGGGCATCGCAGGGACCTCGGACAGCGCCTGGTCGAGGAGGGTCTCGGCAGGGTCGAGGTCTCCGGCGGCCAGCAGCGAGGTGCCCTCGTTGAAGGACACCTTCCACTGCTCGGCCACGTCCCACGTCTGCAGGCGGTGGTAGTCCGCGGCAGCCTCCACGTAGCCCTGCTCGTCGAAGCTGTCCTTCGCGCCGTTGGCGATGACCGGGACGGACAGCGCCTTGCCGACGACCACGAGCGCCACGACCATCAGCGGCGACGACCACAGCAGCAGGTTCCGGCGTCGGCGCAGCCTGGCACGGCGTGCCTGCAGGCTCGCGTCGGCAGCCTCGCGGGCGGCACGCTCGGCGGCCTGGTGCGCGAGGTGGTCGCGGGCCGTCGCAGCCTCGGCCGCAGACGTCGCGGCGCCACCGGTTCCCTGGGCCTTGGCAGCACCCCCGCGCGCAGACCGCTTGGAGGCGTGCGTGGGGAGGTCGGGCTCCGTCTTCGTGCGCTTGATGCCTGTGGCAGGCCAGTCGGGGTGCTGGGGTGCCTGCTCAGGTCCTGTGCTCTCAGCCATGCGTCAGCCCCACCTTTCGTCCGATGCGCCGTCCAGACCCCCACACCTCGAGGCCGAGCAGCAGGGTGAGAACGACCGCGAAGGGCCACAGCAGGGGCTGGTAGGACGTCACGGCCCGGCGCCCGTCGGTCGCGATGACGTCGGGGTCGATCCCGGCCGTCACCTCGGTCGTCGGGCCAGGAGCCGTGCGGTGCAGGTACGGGACGCCCAGCTCGTCGGCGACGGCCTGGAGCTCGGCCGGGTCGAGCCTCGAGACGCCCGGGGACCCTGTCGCGTAGTCGACGATGTAGTCGCCCTCTTCGATGTCGCCGTCCCCCGAGAAGTCGAGGGAGCGCATCTGGCCGCCCTCCTCGGTGCCGTAGCCGAAGACGGCGCCGCCGTCGACGAGCGGGGCGAGGTCGGCGTACGAGGCACGCTGACCCTTGGCGGTGTTCTCGCCGTCGCTGAGGAAGAACACCAGCCGCACGTTCGCGGGCCGCTGCTCGACCGAGCCCTGGAGGGCGCGACCGAGCTCGTCGAGCGGGCGGTCTACGAGGGACCCGCGCGACCTGTACGTGAGCTCCCGGTCGGTCGTCTCGGTCCAGGACCTCACCGCCCGGGTGTCGGTCGTGAGCGGCAGCTGACGGGTCGCCTGGGAGTCGAAGGAGATGATCGAGTAGCGGGCGCCAGGGATCTCGTCGACGACGCTGAGGATGTCGGCCTTCGCGCCGTCGAGGCGCTTGGCCTGGCCGTCGTAGTCCTCGGCGGCCATCGACCCTGTGCGGTCCACGACGAAGAACACGTCGACGGCCGCGGCCGCGGAGTCTGTCGAGGTGCGCGGGACGCTCGGGCCGAGGCCCATGACGCCGACCACGAGCACGAGGAAGAACCTCACGGTCCACGAGGCGGCCTGGGCGCGGCCCGTCGACGACCCGGCGCGCAGACCGCGCACGGCGAGGACCGCCGTGACGACGAGCAGCGGCAGGACCACGACGAGGAGGACGGCGACGGGCAGGAGCGGGTGCAGGCTCATTCGCGCAACCTCCACTGGACGAGGACGAGCAGGGTCACACCGACGAGCGCGACCCAGAGCCACGGCCCGGCCTTGTCCGCCTGCGAGATCTCGGGGGCGGCGTCGAGGTCGACGGCCTGCTGGGACTGGACGTCGGCGACCATCGCCTCGACGGCGCGCGGGTCGTCGCTGAAGAAGTACATCCCGCCGGCGCCCTCGAGGGCCTCTCCGTACTCCTTGGCACGAGGGCTGTCCGCGGACTCTCCCTCGGCCGCCCCGTACAGGCCGTTGACCGTCACGTCACGCGAGCTCGCGAGGTCCACGGCCTGCTGGAGGGTGTAGATCGGGGTGCCGAGCAGGTCGTTGTCCGTGGCCAGGATGATCGACCTGGACCGCTCGGAGTCCTCCTGGTCGAACTGCAGCGAGCAGTTCGCGAGGCCGTCGCCGATGAGCGAGGAGCCCTCCATGCTGCCCAGGGTCCCCGCGGTCAGCCGCAGGTACCTGTCGACGAGCTCCATGTCGTCGGACTCGAGCAGCCGCGGGTCGAGGGCTGCCTTGGCCTCTTCGAGCTGCTCCCGGACGAGCGTGTAGTCGTCGGTCAGCGGGAAGACGGTCCGCGACGTCGAGTTGAAGATCGACAGGGCGATCCGCTCACCCTCGAAGCTGTCGACCAGCTCGGAGAACACGTCGACCACCTGCTGGTCGTACTCGATCATCGAGCCGGACACGTCGAGGCACAGCACGATGTCGCGGGTCGCGAGCTTGCCCTGGCTCGTCGTGATGTCGACGGGCCGCGCGGCGAGGAACCCTGCGGCGACCGCCGCGACGAGGACCGCGCCGACGCCGGCCCACTGGAGCGCCCTGTAGCGGCGCACCCACGAGGTCATCTGCGGGATGTGCTCCACGTAGCCGGAGTTCGCGACCCAGACGGCCTCTTCGTCCTTGACCGGGTGGGGACGGTGCGTGAGGTACCACGCGACGATGCCGACCACCACGACGACGGCGACCACGACCGGGACCACCCAGGGCCACACGATCGACGAGGTGACCGACTCTGCGGCGAGGTCCTGGGGCGCGGCGACCAGCCCTGCGGCCGCCTGCGCCGCGGCGACCAGCCCGTCTGCGAGCATGCCCTCTGCACTCACCACGTCGTGATCACCGTCCTCGCTCCGTCGATGCTCTCCACGCCCGTAGCCGTCGTGGCCTCGGAGAACGCGGGCTGGTAGTAGTACGCGATGAGGGTCGCCAGGCTCCCAGCACCCGTGAGCCGCTCGATGTCCGTCAGGGTCATGACCGTCGTGTCGACACCCCGCCGCTTCCCGGCGAAGCCGCGCACGATCGTGCTCAGGCGCAGGTGCAGCTCACGGACGTCGATCTCCCCGGCGTGGAAGGCGCGGCTCGCCTCGTCCACCTGCGAGAGGTACGTGGTCCGCAGGTCGCGGAAGGGGTCGGCGCCGGGGGACAGGACCGTGCTCGGGTCCTGCGGCTGCGGGGCCGGCGGACGGTGCCGGGTGAGCACGAGGACGACGATCACCCACGCGGCGAGGAGGGCGATGACGAGCACACCGGTGATCGCCCACCACGGGCTGAAGGCCTGGGGCCCGACGAGGTCATCGATCGGCACGCTTCTGCCTCCCCAGCAGGTCGATGAGCTGGACGACCGCATGGTCGGAGCCCGTAGCGGTCATCCCGTGGATCTGCTGGCGGCGCAGCAGCTCGGCGACCATGTCGCGCCGCGCCCGCACCACCTGCTCGCCCGAGGCCTGGAGCGCGCGACGGCGCTGCAGGAAAGGGGGCAGCTGGAGGTCGGCGTCGACGTCGCGGACAGGCTTGCTCGTCGCGCCTCCGGTGAGCGTGAGCGCAGAGGCATCGGCCACCGCGAGCACCAT
The DNA here is from genome assembly GCF_001425965.1 of Sanguibacter sp. Leaf3. Lineage (NCBI taxonomy): Bacteria > Bacillati > Actinomycetota > Actinomycetes > Micrococcales > Sanguibacteraceae > Sanguibacter > Sanguibacter sp. Leaf3. The sequence goes on from NZ_LMRH01000001.1 coordinate 165,542, forward strand.
CACCTCGTGCCGCACGCGGAGCTGGCGGAGCAGCTGCTCGTGGCCAGGCTCGGGCCGCGCCTCGTCGGTGATGACGAGCATGAGCGACCGGCGCTGGAAGGCGTTCATCGCCCGCTCGAGCGGCCTGTTGAGGTCGCTCGCCGGGGCGTCCACGTCGTAGGCACCCGCGAGGACGTGCAGCATGAGCTCGAGCTCTTGGGTGCTCGAGCGCGGCGGCCGCTGGACCAGCCGCTCCGCGTCGCCCGCGACGAGCGCGACCCTGTCCCCACGGTCGCGCGCCAGGTACGCCACGAGAGACGCCATGAACACGGCGACCTCGGACTTCTCCTCGCCGCCCGCAGCCAGGGCCGCCATGTTGCGGCCGGTGTCTGCGACGATCACCAGGTTGAGGTTGGACTGCCGCGCGAAGCGCCGGATCACCGGGATGCCCGCGCGGGCGCTCGACTTCCAGTCGATGTCGCCGACGTCGTCGCCCGGTGTGTAGAGCGAGAGGTCGTCGAAGTCCTGCCCGTGCCCCTTGAGGATCGAGCGGTGGCGTCCCTCGAGCAGCCCCGACGCACGGCGTGCGAGGGGGAGGTCGAGCCTCGCCCTGACCTGCGCGAGCCGTGAGGTGGAGTCCATGAGAGGGCCTACGGGGTCGGGACTGCGTCGAAGATCGCGTCGATGAGCTGCTCCGGCTGCACGTTGTTCGCGAGGGCGTCGAAGGTGCGGACCAGACGGTGGCGCAGGACGGCGTGCCGGGTCGCCTTGACGTCGTCCGGGATGACAAAGCTGCGGCCCGACTGGATGGCGAGCGCCTGCGCGACGCGCATGAGCGCGATGCTGCCGCGGGGGCTCGCACCGACCCGCACGTGGGCCGCGAGCCCGGGGACCGGTCGCGGACCGCCGCAGCGGCTCGTGTTGATGACGTCGACGATGTAGCGCTTGATCGAGGTGTCGACGTACACGTCGTCGACGAGCCCCTGCAAGAACCTCACGTCGTCGAGGGAGACGGGCTCGGCGGTGATCGGCGCGCTCTGGCGGCCCGACGCGACCCGCTCGAGGATCTCGACCTCGTGCGAGGCCGCCGGGTAGGTGAGGACCTCCTTGACGAGGAACCTGTCCATCTGCGCCTCGGGGAGGACGTAGGTGCCCTCCTCCTCGATCGGGTTCTGCGTCGCGAGCACCATGAAGGGGTCGGGCAGCTTGTACTCGACGCCGCCGATCGAGGTCTGGCGCTCCTGCATCGCCTCGAGCATCGCGGACTGGGTCTTCGCGCTCGACCGGTTGATCTCGTCGAGCAGCACGAGGTTCGCGTGGACAGGCCCGAGCTGGGTGGTGAAGGAGCCCTCGCCGTAGTTGTAGATCTGCGTGCCGACGATGTCGTTCGGCATGAGGTCCGGCGTGCACTGGATGCGGTGGAAGCTGCCGCCGACCGACGCCGCGAGGGTCTCGGCCGCCGTCGTCTTCGCCAGGCCCGGCACAGACTCGAGCAAGATGTGCCCGCCCGTGATGAGCGTGCTGACGAGCGCCGTGCGCAGCGACTCCTGCCCGACGACCTTCTGGTCGAAGACCGTCGCGACCCTGTGCAGCAGGGTCGAGGCCTTGTCGAGGTCAGCGGGGGTGATGCCGCCTTCACCTGCACTCATGGGGTGACGCCTTTCGTCGGGAGCGGCCTTCAGTATGCCAGCGGGAGGTGCTCTGGGCGGGTCCGCGCGATGGACCGCGCTCCCCATGCTCAGGTACCCATAGGAGCCGCGCGAACCCTGTGCAGGAGCGTCCTCGTCCACAGCACCGGCTCCCGCCGGTCCGTCGCTCTCAGCCGCCCGAACTACCCTGGAGACGTGACCGCAGGACAGCAGGACCGCACCCGGGCGCAGCGCCCCTCCACCCACCGCCCGACCTCCTCGCGCGGTGCGCAGGACGCTGCCCAGGTGGTCCCCGCAGCCCCCAGGTCGCTGACCTGGACCCTTCCCCTCGCCGTGCTCGTCGCGATCGTCGCCCTCGCCCTCGGCGGGGTGTTCTCCGCGGCCTTCGCCTCACAGCTCCTGCAGGACCCCGGGCCCGTCGTCCGGTGGGGCCTGCCGCTCACCACGGTCCTCACCGAGCTGTCGCTCGCCGTGACCCTCGGGTCCCTGATGCTCGCGGTCTTCGTCGTGCGACCCGGCCGCCCGCTCGACACCGCACTGAGCACGGCCGGAGCCGCAGCAGGCGTGTGGGCGGTCTGCGCCCTCGCCCGCGTGGTGCTCACAGGTGCCAACACCGTCGGCCTGACCCTCTCCGCCGAGGGCTTCGGCGAACAGCTCGGCGTGTACCTCACGCAGATCCCCTCGGGGCGGGCGCTGCTCGCGATCGCGCTCATCGTGGCGGTCGTCGCCGTCCTCGCGCTGCTCGTCACCACACCGACAGGCGCTGCCTGGACCCTCGTGCTCGCCCTCGTGCCGCTCGTCATCCAGTCGCTCATGGGGCACGCCTCAGGCTCGACCAGCCACGAGCTGGCCGTGTCCTCGATGTTCATGCACCTCGTCGGGGCCGGTCTGTGGATCGGCATGCTCGCCTCGATCGCGCTGCTGCGGGTGCGCCGGGCTCTCGACGGCGAGGCGCTCGCGGTCACCGTCTCGAGGTTCTCGCCGGTCGCGTCCTGGTGCTTCGTGCTCGTCGCCCTCTCCGGCCTCGTCAACGCCGCGGTGCGGCTCGGCGGTGTCTCCGGGCTGAGCACCGACTACGGGGTGCTGGTCCTGACCAAGACCGCCCTGTTCCTGGTGCTCGGCGGTTTCGGGTGGGCGCACAGGCAGTGGGTCGTCGGACGCCTCGGTGCTGTCACGGCCGTCGGTGCGACGGCGACGACGGCCGCCCGTGCGGCCGACACCACCCCCGCCTCGCCGAAGACCACGGGTCTCTTCTGGCGCCTGGCCTGCGCCGAGCTGCTCGTCATGGGCGCCGTGAGCGGTGTCGCCGTGGCTCTCGGTGGCACGAACCCGCCCGACGACAACGCCCCGCCGACCGACCCCAGCCCCGCCTACCTCATCACCGGGCACGAGCTCCCGCCCGAGCCCACGGTCGCGCGCTGGTTCACCGAGTGGCGCTGGGACGTGCTGCTCGGCTTCGCGTGCGTCGCCGGGCTGGTCGTCTACCTGCGCTGGGTCCTGCGGCTGCGCAGGCGCGGCGACGCGTGGTCGGTCTGGCGCACCCTCTCGTGGGTGGTCGGCATGCTCGTGATGTTCTGGGTGACCAACGGCGGGCCAGTCGTCTACGGCGCGGTCCTGTTCAGCGCCCACATGCTCCAGCACATGGTCCTGGCGATGGTCGTGCCGATCTTCTTGGTCAGCGCCGCACCCATGACGCTCGCGCTGCGCGCGCTGCCGGCCCGCAAGGACGGCACCCGGGGACCCCGCGAGTGGCTGCTGATCATCATCCACTCGCACTACGGACGGTTCTTCGCGCACCCGATCGTCGCCGCGCTGAACTTCGCAGGGTCGATGGTGATCTTCTACTACACCCCGGCCTTCGAGTACGCGCTCTCGACGCACATCGGGCACATCCTCATGACCGTGCACTTCACGATGGCCGGCTACTTCTTCGCGAACGCGCTCATCGGCATCGACCCGGGGCCCTCGCGCCCGCCGCACGCGCAGCGGCTCCTGCTGCTGCTCGCGACCATGGCCTTCCACGCCTTCTTCGGCGTGACGCTCATGAGCGGCGAGATCCTCATGGTGCCCGAGTGGTTCGGCCTCATGGGGCGCCCGTGGGGCGAGAGCGCGATCGCCGACCAGCAGACCGGCGGTGGCATCGCCTGGGGTGTCGGCGAGATCCCGACGGTCCTGCTCGCGGTCTTCGTCGCGCTGTCGTGGTCGCGTGACGACGACCGTGTCGCCAAGCGCCGCGACCGCAAGGTCGACCGTGACGGCGACGTCGAGATGGACGAGTACAACCAGATGCTCGCCAAGCTCGCCGACCGCGACGGGCGCTGACGGGGATGGTGGCTCACCGCGCAGGGTGCTGACCGTCTCGGAGCAGCTGCTCGGCGGCGCGACCGACCGTGAGGACCGCCGTGGCGCTCGGGCTCGGCCCGTCAGGCCCTGTGCCCTCGCCCGTGTGCCAGACGTACGACAGCCCCGTCCACGCGACCACCCAGCGCAGCAGGCGGTCGCGGTCCAGGTCAGCCGCAGCGGAGATCACCTCGACCTGACGCTCGAGGCGCCCGGGGCTCACCGCGACCTCGGGCGTGGGGTTGCAGACGGTGTTGGCGTAGTCGAAGCCGCGCTCGCCGACGAGTCCCTTGGGGTCGATCACGCGCCACCGTGCGGACTGCACTGTGCCGGTGTCCAGGACGTTGCCGTGGTGCAGGTCGCCGTGCAGGAGGGTCTCGTCCCACGGGTCGGCCAGCAGCTCCCGCGCGGTGACCGCGCTGCGGTGGAGGAAGCCCCGGAGGGTGCCCTCGACCGCCAGCAGGTCGCGGAACCATCGGTCGAGCGGGACGACACCCGGTGGGCGGTCCGGCTCGGCCGCGTCGACGGCGTGCAGGGTGCGGGCGACCTCGCACAGCACCTCGGTCGCGTGCGCGTCGTCGCGCTCCCACCCGGGCGTGCCGAGACCCGTCGCCACGGGGATCGCGAGCGACCTCGGGCCGACGGCGCGCTCGAGCAGCACGGCGGTGTCGTCGTGCTCGAGGACGCGCACAGCGCCCCGGCCCGCCCACCAGGCCATGACGCCACCGCCCCGACGCTCCTCGTCGACGTGGGCGACCTTGAGCATCGCGCGCTCGTCGCCGCGGCGGACAGGCATGAGCACGCTGGACGGGGTCTCGACGGGCCGCCCGTCCTGGACGAGGCCCCACAGGTCGAGATACGTGGCCGTCATCCTGCCGGCGAAGGACCGGCCTGCGGGGGACCTGCGAGCGGGAGCCGCACCTCGAAGGTGCTGCCCTGCCCGAGCGACGAGTCGACGACGATCGTGCCGCCGTGCCCCTCCACGATCGCCTTGCAGATCACCAGCCCGAGCCCGACACCCGGGATCGCAGCCCTGCGCGCCGACTCCGCGCGGAAGAACTTCGCGAACAGCGACCTCACGTCGCTCTCGCTCATGCCGATCCCGGTGTCCCGGACCCGCAGTGACGTGTGGTCGCTGTGGGCGGTCACGTCGATCTCGACGGTCCCACCACGCGGGGTGTACTTGAGGGCGTTCGAGAACAGGTTGTCCAGGACCTGGGTGATCCGTGCCCTGTCGAGCAGCTGCTCGGGCGTGGGCCGGACATCGACGCGCAGCGCGACCCCGCGGGCCCGCGCCCTGTCGGCCACACCGTCGACCGACTGCTGGGTGATCTCGTCGAGCCGGCCGGCCGTCATGCGCAGCGCGAGGGTGCCCGAGGTGTGCTGGGCCGTGGTGAGCAGGTCGGAGACGAGGGCGAGCAGCCGCGAGGCGTTGCGGGCCACCACCTCGATCTGCCCGTGGACCTCGTCGGGCAGGTCGTACTCCCCGTCTTCGTGCCCCTCCTCGATGAGCTCCAGATACCCGATGATCGAGGTCAGCGGCGTGCGGAGCTCGTGGGAGACGGTCGAGACGAAGTCGTCCTTGACCTGCATGGCCGACACCAGGTCGGTGATGTCGGTGTTGGCGACCACGGCACCCCAGACCTCTCCGGCCCCGTCGAAGATCGCCTGCGAGGTGGCGAGCAGCGCCCGCTGCGTCGACCTCTCGTGACCGAACCACAAGAAGGCCGCGGTGACCATCTCGCCCTCGCGCGCCAGGGCTGAGGGCATCCGCTCGGGCGGGACCAGGGTGGTCCGGTCCGAGTCGTAGACGGCCCAGGGGCTGTCCGGGGTCTGGGGCCGGGCGAGCTCCATGAGCTCTTGCTGCCTGCGGTTCGTGATGAGCACACCACCCTCGGCGTCGACGACCAGCACGCCTGTGTCGATGGTGTTGAGGACGGTCTCGAGCAGCAGCGAGGTCGTCTGGCTCGACCGGAGCGTCTCGGTCAGCCGGGCGCGCTCCTGCTCGAGCAGCTCTTCCTGCCTGTAGCGGTACTCGGTGAGCAGGGCCGCGACCCCCGCGACCGCCCCGACGATGAAGGGCAGCACGAAGGTGTGCAACCAGAAGCTCAGGTCGAGCGCCGCACCGTCGACCACGTCCGGCACGACCACCACGGCGAGGGTCGCCAGCACCGCGGCGGCGACCCCTGGCCACAGGCGTTCGAAGGCCAGCCAGAGCGAGGGGAACAGGACGAGCACCTCGAGGACGGAGTACTGCAGGCCCGGGGCGAAGGACAGCAGCGCGACGACCACGAAGTCCGCCCCTGCGACCAGTGCCAGCCCGAGGGTCGTGTCGGGCAGCCACGGCGAGAAGGCACTGGCGCTCGCGACCGCCGCGAGGACCAGCCCGGCGACGAAGGTCCCGCTGACGAAGAGGTCGCGGTCGAAGGCGAAGACCAGCGCGGCGACCACCACGACTGCTACGGCGAACCCCGACTGGTATGCCGCCGTCGTCCGGCGGCGGTCGACGCCGACTGCGGTGTCGAGACGCGCCGCGAGCCCCGAGAGTCGCGGCGCAGACCTCGCCCGTACGTCGTCGTGCGTGCTGCCAACCGTCACGCTGCCCCCTGGTGAGCGCTTGGCGAGCCCCTGGTGAGGTTCTGTCCTCGGAGTGTAGGACGTGACGGGCATCCCAGCCAGGTGTGACGCGGGCGACACTTCACAGCCCCTCTCGGGCGGCCTCCGTGATAGGAACGACGGGTGACCACACACGACGCTCACCACGCACCGGACCAGCCCGCCCCGTTCACGGACCTCGACCAGTACGTCGCCCTGCCGCGCGTCGGCGGTCTCGTGCTCTCCCACGACGGCACGCGCCTCGTCACCTCGGTGTCGACGCTCTCGACCGACAGCACCGCGTACACGACAGCGCTCTGGGAGGTCGACCCCAGCGGGCAGCAGCCCGCCCGTCGCCTGACCCGTTCCGCGAAGGGCGAGGGCGGTGCGATCTTCACCCCCTCGGGCGACCTGCTCTTCACCTCCGGCCGGCCCGACCCGCAGTCCGACGACGACGCGACGACAGCCCTCTGGCTGCTGCCCGCCACGTGCGGTGAGGCTCGGGTCGTCGCCTCCCGCGCCGGCGGTGTGGGCAGCCCGCTGACCGCGCGCGACGCGTCGACCGTCGTGCTCACCGGAGGTGTCCTGCCGTCGGCACGCGACGAAGAGCACGACGCCGAGCTGCGCGCCGCCCGTTCCAAGAAGAAGGTGTCGGCGATCCTGCACACCGGGTACCCGGTCCGGCACTGGGACCACGACCTCGGCCCCTCCGACCCGCACCTCTTCGCCGCAGACCTCGCCGAGCTCGACGGCGCTGCCGCTCCCGCGGACCCGCGGCTCTCGCTCCGCGACCTCACCCACGACGTCAAGACCGCGCTGCGCGAGACCTCCGCGGTGCTCTCGCCCGACGGCACGACTGTCGTCACCACCATCAACGTCCCCGAGCCGCGCGGCGCCGAGCGGACTGTCCTCGCCGCCGTCGACGTCGCCACCGGCAGCCGCCGGATCCTCGTCGACGACGGAGCCTCCGAGGCGCACGGGCCGAAGGTCTCGCCCGACAACCGCACTGTGGCCTTCGTCCAGCAGAGCCGCAGCTCCGGGCACGAGGCGCCGCGCGTCACGCTCGCCCTCGTCGACCTCGCCGGGGGCGACGTCCGCCCGCTCGCGACGGGGTGGGACCGCTGGCCCGGGTCGGTCACCTGGCTGCCCGACGGCAGCGGGCTGCTCGTCACAGCCGACTCCGACGGCCGCGGCCCGGTGTTCCACGTGACCCTCGACGGGACCGTCACCCAGGTCACCGCCGACGACGCGACCTTCACCGACGTCCAGGTGTCCCCGGATGGCCAGACCGTCTACGCGCTGCGCGTCAGCTACCTCGAGCCGTCGACCCCCGTGTCGATCGACCTCGCTGCGGCCCGCTCGAGCGGTGCACCCGTCACCTCCGTGACGCTCCAGGGCCCGACGACGGCCCCGGCGCTCCCCGGGACGCTCACCGAGGTCGAGACGACCGTCGAGGACGGCTCGCGCGTCCGCGCCTTCCTCGCGCTGCCCGAGGGCGCCGGGCCCGACAGCCCCGCACCTCTCGTCCTGTGGATCCACGGCGGCCCGCTCAACTCGTGGAACGCGTGGAGCTGGCGATGGAACCCGTGGATCCTCGTAGCCCAGGGCTACGCCGTCTTGCTGCCCGACCCTGCCCTGTCGACGGGCTACGGGCAGGACTTCATCCAGCGCGGGTGGGGCGCCTGGGGCGCTGCGCCGTACACGGACCTCATGGCGATCACCGACGTCGCGGAGGCCCGCGACGACATCGACGAGACCCGCACGGCCGCGATGGGCGGGTCCTTCGGCGGGTACATGGCCAACTGGGTCGCCGGGCACACCGACAGGTTCAAGGCGATCGTCACGCACGCGAGCCTGTGGGCCCTCGACCAGTTCGGCCCGACGACAGACCACTCCTTCTACTGGGAGCGGGAGATGACCGAAGAGATGGCGCGCGAGAACTCCCCGCACCTCTCGGTCGAGAAGATCGTCACGCCCATGCTCGTCGTCCACGGCGACAAGGACTACCGCGTGCCCATCGGCGAGGGCCTGCGCCTCTGGTACGAGCTCCTCGCGAAGTCCGGGCTGCCCGCCGACGAGAACGGCGAGTCCGAGCACAGGTTCCTGTACTTCCCCGACGAGAACCACTGGGTGCTGACCCCGCAGAACGCCATCGTCTGGTACGAGGTCGTGCTGGCCTTCCTGGCCGAGAAGGTGCTGGGCGAGCAGCGAGAGCTGCCGTCGACGCTGGGGTGAGGGTGGCTCTCGCTGGATGACCACGACTGCGCGAGAGGCAGGCCAGATCTCTCCGGACGGGTGCTCGACCACGGCGGGGCTGTCGCAGACGCGGCAGCCCCACCGTCCTCGCGCGGGAGGTCGGGTCACCGGTCCTTGAAGTACCTGAAGAGGTGGCTCTCCCTGACGAGGGCGATCGAGGCCGCCGACCCCAGGAGTGCGCTCGCCGCGGCGGCGCAGACCGCTCGGAGCCCGGTCGTTGCGGGCACGAGCCCGCCGTCCACAGACATGCTGCGTGCGGTGAGCAGCAGCGTGACCGCTGCGACCAGAGCGCCGACTCCGCTCCACACGAGAGTCTCGAGGAAGCAGACGGCGGCAGACGCGGCTCTCGACTGCCCGGCGTGCAGTGCCCCGGCGTGCTCGAGGCGGCGCAGACGCACGCTGGTCACGGCGATGAAGAACCCTGCGACGGTACCGACCGGGAGGATGTGCCGCGTGGAGCGGTCGAGGTACTCGGTGTGTCCTTCGAAGCTCGTCCCGAAGTTCCGGTTGACCTGCCCCACCGTCACGGCGCTGTCGGCCGGCGCCCCTGGGGCCGCTGCGAACCGGAGGAGGTCGTCGGTCTCCTCCGAGGTCGGCCAGACCGCCACCCAGCACTCGTCGAACCTCTCCTGGGTGACGTCGGGGACGAGGACCGCAGAGGCGAGGCGGCTGTCGCGCCCGTCGTCGGGCCAGGCGAAGATCCCGCTGATCGTCAGCGGACCTCGTGCGGTGTCCAGGTTCGTCCCAAGGTCTGCATGCAGGGTCTGGGCCAGAGTCTCGGAGATCCACACGCCCGAGGCCTGCGCGGGGTCGAGACCGAGGACCGCCGCGAACGACGGCGTGACGCTGAACGCTGGCAGGGGTGCTCGAGGGAGTGCAGTGGTGGTGATCGGCGTCGCGCCGGCAAGGGCGCCGGTGGCGCGCACGGTGCTCACGTCGCCCAGTGCCGCGCAGCTCAGCGGATCGACGAGCGCCTCGATGCTGACGGTGCGGATGGCTGCGCCGCTGCCCAGGTACTGCCCGGCCTTCTCCTGGAGGGAACGGACCGTCACGATGTCTGCGACCCCGAGCAGGACCGTCACAGCGACCAGGAGCGTGGACAGGAGGAGGGCTCGTGACGTCCCAGAGCGGAGGTTGCGCCACGCCTCGCTGATGACGGCAGAGGCTCTCATGACGCAGCGTCTGCGTACGTCGGCATGTCGATCACCCGGGTGCACGCGGCACGGGTGTCCGGGTCGTGCGTGGCGATCACGACGATGGACCCGCTCGCTGCGATGTTGGAGAGTGCAGCGTTGACGGTGTGGGCCGTGCGGGTGTCCAGCTGAGCTGTCGGCTCGTCGACGAGCAGCAGGTCGGGGGCCACGGTGACGGCCCGAGCCAGCATGAGTCGTTGTGCCTCCCCTCCCGAGAGCGCTCTGAACGGTCTTTCGACGACGTCGTCGAGGCCGAAGAGCCTGAGCGTCGCACCCGCGGCAGACTCTGCTTCTCGTCGGGCGTAGCCCCGAGCCAGCAGAGGGAAGGTGACGTGGTCGAGCGCGCTCCGACGCGCCACCCCGTAGGGGTTCTGGAAGACCCACCCCGTCCGGGTGATCCCCGTGCGGATGAGGGTGCCGACGACGGGGGACTCCCAGCCCGCCAGGATCGACAAGAGCGTCGACTTCCCGCAGCCGGAGGGGCCGCAGACCCCGAGGACCTCCCCGGGGCGCAGGTCGAACGACACGTCGGTGAAGAGCATGGACGTCCCCGCGAACCTGTGCCCCAGGGACTCGGCGCTCAGGCGGGCTGTCGTGGCGTCCGGCAGGTCCGCCGGGACGGAGGACGACTGTCGAGAGCCTGCCATCACCGACATCCCGCGGCGGTGATCCCCGGGCCGACGCGCACCGTCGGTGGTGGCGCGGTGTCCCCGACGAGCCCGACCAGGGTCGACCCGAGCGCAGCCCCCAGGACCGTGACCCGGATCGGCGTGTCAACAGACTGGATGCATGCGTCGTCCCCGTCGATCGCGAACAGCGCTGTCGGGGGGACCTTGAGTGCGGAGAGCGGCTCGGTCAACGAGAGCGTCGCGACCGGGTGCTGGGGTTCCTCTTCGCCCTGGAGGCCTGCGTAGTCGCTCGTGGAGGCTATCGCCGCGATGAACTCCGGTGCCGTCGCCCGGACAGGATCGGCAAGCGTCGTGCTGTGCCCCCAGAGCGTCAGCGTGCGCTCGCCCGGCGTCAGCGAGACCGGCGCGCTGGCCAGTGTGACGGCGGTGAGCTGCCCGGGGACGGTCCCGCAGGGGTCTCCTGCGGCGAGGGTCGAGCCCAGGGTGGCATCCCACCCGGTCGTGGTGACCGACTCGGCCGGGAGCCAGACGACCCCGGTGAGTGCGAGCGTGCTGTCCGGTCTGCTCAGGCCGACCGACTCTTTCAGCTGCCGGACCGCGCGTGAGGTCCCCGGACCGTAGCTGCCGTCCGGGGTGACGGCATATCCCAGTCTCGCGAGCTCTTCCTGGAGGGACCGGACGTCGCTGCCGCGCATCCCCTGGGAGAGATCGCGGTGCAGCGGGACACCCGTGTGCAGTGCCAGCAGGGGCAGACCGGCGACCTCGAGCGGTGAGGAGCCGGAGGTGATCGTCCCACCCGCGCTCGTGCTCAGCGCCGTGACCACCCCGGAGGCACTGACGGTCAACGGTGTCTCGTCCGACACCGCGAGCGACACCTCGACGCTGCGGCGGTCGTCGAACTCTACGAGCTGTGTGGCGGCCTCGGTGGGTGTCGAGGCTGCGCGGAGAGCCTCGGGCGGCTCGTCTGTGACGAGCAGGGTCGCCGCGAGAGCGCCGCCAGCGACGGCCGTCACGAGAGCGAAGGTGAAGAAGGTCCCGGAACGACGGGGACGGTCTCGTGTCACGAGGTCGTCCGCCCTCGTCTGCAGGCCCCGAGGTAGGCGCGACCGGTCGGCACGCTGATTCCCTTGATCATCACGCCCCCTGGCTACTGCACGGCGATCGAGTAGCCAGCAGAGGACAGGCAGGCGTTGGCGGCGGGGTCTGAGACGTCGAAGCTGGCCTCCGGCGGAATCTCGAGGTCGCGGTCGAGGTCATCGACCGTGTACGACGCGTCGACGATCCCACCCTCGAGGAGGCAGCTCACGGCGACCGCGCGAGAGTCTGAGAGCAGGTCGGGGTTGACCTGCTGCTGGTTGAACAAGGCCTCGATGAGCATGATGGTGCCTGTGGCGCACCCGGTCGCCTGCTCGGCGTACCTGTCGGCCGCCTCCTGCGAGTCGAGCAGAGGTGGCGTGACCTGGTTGACGCCGCTGGGCAGCTTTGTCCAGGTCTCCGTGTACCCGAGGTCGGAGACGCACTGCTGGTACCTGGTGAAGGCCTCGTCGTAGTCGGCCTGGGGGATCGTCCCGGTCTCGGCGGCCCGCTCGAGGACGTCACGCTCGAACTCCGAGACGGTGTCGCTGTCCAGGTACTGGGCGAACAGCTCGGTCATGCTCCCTGCGAGCACCTCGTCGCCGGTCGACCTGGGCTGCTCGTCCGTCGTGCCTGTGCCCCCGCCCGTCGGGTCATCGCCGCACCCAGCCAGGACCGAGACGGTCAGGGTGAGGGAGGCCAGCATCACGCTGAGTCTCCGGGCTGTCGTGGTCCTCATGTCGTCGTCCTTCCCCTGGTCACCGCCTGCCAGAGGTCCCGGCACGGTCGACGCCACAGGCAGGTCTACCCAACGCCGCGTTAGCCCGGTATGAGATAGTTCCTCACGTGTGCCTCACGTGTGGGGCGCGACGATCGTGCAGGTGCAGGTGCAGGTGCAGGTGCAGGTGCAGGTGCAGGTGCGGGCCGTCCCGGCAGGGGGCGTGACGGACCTCTGAGACGGTGCGGACCTGCTGCGCCGGAAGGGTGTGGTTCATGACGCGGCTGCTGCTCGTCGAAGACGACCGTGACCTGGCGGACACGCTCACAGACGCGTTGCGCGTCGACGGGTTCCGTGTCGACGCCGTCCATGACGGCGCCCTCGCGCTGCCTGCTGCCCTCGACGGGCCCTACGACGTCGTCATCCTGGACCGAGACCTCCCGGGGATGCACGGCGACGCCGTCTGCCGGGCGTTGGTGGCTCGGCGCGCGACGGTCAAGATCCTCATGCTCACGGCGGCGAGCGGGCTCTACGACCGGGTGGGTGGGCTCGACCTCGGGGCCGATGACTACCTCACCAAGCCCTTCGCATACCCGGAACTGGTCGCCAGGCTGCGGGCGCTCTCTCGCCGCAGCGACCACGCCGCGTCGTCCATCATCGCCCACGGGGGCGCGCGGCTGGACTGCTCACGACGCACGTTGGAGGTCGACGGGCTGCCGATCGCCCTGACGCTCAAAGAGATCGACGTCCTCGAGGCCCTGATGCGGGAGAGCGGCGGCTCGCTCAGTACCGAGCGCCTCTTGAGGACAGCCTGGGACAACCCTTTCGAGCGGACTCACGGGGCGGTCCGGGTCGTGATCCACTCGCTGCGCAAGAAGCTCGGAGAGGCCGTCCGGATCGAGCACAGCCCGGGTCGCGGCTACTACATCGCGGTCCCGGCGTGAGGGTCGGTGCTCGGCTGGGGCGCGCCTTCTGGGGATTCCGGGGGAAGCTGGCGCTCTCGATCGCTGCGACCTTCATCGTCCTGGGAGCATGCCTCATCGCGGTCCAGGTCGCCATCCTCTCGCAGAGCATCGCCAGCACGATCGACGTCAGCATCGGTGAGCCGGTAGATGTAGAGGCACCGGTCGTCCTGCCGGACCCTACGAGCCTGAAGGACACGGTCGAGTGCGTCACGACCGTCGAGACCTCCGACTGCCAGGTCGAGGTCTCCGACGAGACGTCGAGCTACGGACGTCTCGTCGCCTCCGACGTCATGGACAGCTACATCACGTGGACGTTGGTCCTCCTCGTGGTCTTCGCGGTCGTGTCGGCCGCCCTGTCCTGGCGTCTCACTCGCAGTCCGGCGAGGAAGATCAACGACGTGGCCCAGCTCGCAGAGCAGATCTCGGAGCGAGACCTGTCACAGCGCATCGCTCTCACGGGCCCACGTGACGAGATCACCCGTTTGGCGGACCAGGTCGACACTATGCTCGCGCGGCTCGAAGGAGCCTTCGTGAGCCAGGAGCAGTTTGTCGCCAACGCCTCTCACGAGCTGCGGACGCCGATCACGTCGGTGCGCGCCGCGCTCGAGGCTCCTCTGACCCAAGGTCGTGTGCCGCCCGACCTTCAGCCCTACGTCCACAGGGCGCTGCGGTCGGTCCGACGGATGGACGACCTGATCGCCGCCCTCCTGCTGATCGCGCGGAGTCGGCATCTCGACGCAGATCAGCGGAGCCGCGTCGACCTGGCGATGTGCGTACGGGACGAGCTGGAGGCGATCCAGGTCCTCGCGCAGGCCCGTGGGCTCCGGGTCGAGTGCTCGGGGATCGAGGAGTCGGTCTTCGTCGAGGTGAGTGCAGGGGCGATCACCATCGCTGTGGGCAACATCCTGCGGAACGCTGTCCAGCACAATCGCGACGACGGATGGATCTCTGTCGAGCTCCGCGTGCTCGGAGATCAAGTGGTGCTGGCTGTTGGCAACTCGGGCCCCGTGTACTCCACGGACGAGGTGGCTGGCCTGACAGAAGCCTTCAACCGCGGCGGGCAGACCCGTCTCGCCGGTACGCTGGGAACCGGTCTGGGTCTGACGATCGTCGAGAGCATTGCTGCGGCTCACGACGCGGTGCTCGTGGTCGAGCCGGGATACGTGGACGGTCTGGTCGTCCGTTTGACGTTGCAGGCCTGCTCATCATGACGTGCGACGCCAGAGCCTGGTCGTATTGCTTGACGGGCGGGTCCGTCGGGCTCTGGCGACGCACGGTCCTGGTGCTAGCGGAACCCAACCGCGGCAGCGTAGCTGGAAGACGTGCCGGAGTCGGCGTAGGCCGAGGATCCGCTCAGTGTCCACACCGTCCAGCCTGCGACGCGGCTTCCGTGCTGCGCATAGGAACGCCCGAGCGTCCCGTTGTTGGTGGCGGTGGATGCCGACGAGTAGTCGGATGCGGCGTGCAGCTTGCCCGTACCTGCTGCGGTCGCTGGCGCGGCGATCGCCATACCTCCCACGAGGATCGACGCCCCAATGACGCCTGACGCCAGTCGAGCCGCCAGTCTGTGGTTCTTTCCAAACTCCTTCATGATCTTTCCCCTTACATTGGGCAGGATTATCCCTGCCGGTGACCCCCGTGACGAGGGATGAAGAGAGAATATGGCGAAAGTCGCCGTATTGACCATAGGTGATTAAATCGCCCACCTAGGACAGTCCTCGTAGGTGCTGCGCCACACGAGGTTCTGACGGGAGTGCTGAATCATGCCGGCCGGCGTGATGACTTCTCAGGCTTGGCCTTGAAGCACGATGCGGCAAGGTCTAGTGCCTCCGGGCGAACGGGCGTTCGGTCCTTCGGTGCTGCTCAGCTCGCCCGCAGCATCGACCACACCGTCGGGCCGCCGGGGACCTCGACGACGTTGGTGACCGCAAAACCGAGGCGTTCGTAGAACACGACGTTGCGCTCATCGCTCGTCTGGAGGGTGCACGAGGCCATCGACTCCTCGAGGTCCGCGAGGCCGGCATCGATCACGGAAGACCCCAGACCGGCGCCTCGGTGGTCCGGGTGCACGCCGACAGTCGCGAGGACCCAGGCCTGCGAGCAGACCTCGCGGGTGTCCTCGGGGATCTCGGTGGCGCGGGCCGCGACAGCGGCGTCGGCCGCAGCCTGACGGGCGAGCCCGTCGTCGCCCTGGAGCGCGGCGATGCGCTCCATGACGTCCTCGGGCAGCTCAGGCAGGACGGGCGGGAGGAACGCTGCGACGGCGGTCACCTCGTCGTCGACCCACACGGTGCCGTGCGGCAGGGCCACGTGCTCGACGTAGAGCCTCTGCAGCTCCGCGACACGGGCCTCGTGGTCGGGCTCGGAGACCGTCCAGCGTGTCCAGGGGTAGTCGCTGAACGCTGCTCCGAGCGTGCTGGCTATTCGGGGGAGGTCGTCGCGCGTGGCGCGCCTGGCCGGAGAGTTCACCGGACCACCGTACGTGAGGGCCCTGGGGTGCGGCACGCCGGGCAGAGGGTGCCCGGCGTGCCACCGGGGTCAGTCGAGGACGGCCGCGACGGCCTCGATCTCCACGAGCTGGTCGTCGTAGCCGAGGACCGTCACGCCGAGCAGGGTGCTCGGGACGTCGTGGTCGCCGAACGCATCTCGGACGACCTCCCACGCGGCCACGAGATCGGCCTGCGTGCTCGACGCCACCAGGACACGGGTGCTGATGACGTCGGTGATCGTCGCCCCTGCTTCTGCGAGGGCGATCTTCATGTTCTCGACGCACTTCGCGGCCTGCGCCGCGTAGTCGCCCACGCCGGCCGTCGAGCCGTCGGCCTCGAGCGGGCACGACCCGGCGAGGAAGATCAGACGCGCCTCGGCCGGGGCCGTCGCCGCGTAGGCGTACTCGGCGGTGTCGGAGAGGGTGCTGGAACGGACGAGGGTCACTGCCTGGGGCACGGGTCCACCTTCGGTAGATCTTGGCTGGTCAGGGGCCATCCTCGCAGGTGAGATGACGCGACCGCCTCGTTGTCGCTCAGGCCACTGGCGTATCGAGGTTCGCGTGAGTACGCTGGAGGTGCAGGACGTCGGAAGACCTCCCGCACTGCCTTGGGCCCCGTCTACGGATGGGGCCTTCGTGCGTTCAGGGGACCCATGTCGAGGCGACTGCGACCGCAGGTTGGATCTCTGCCCAGACCGTGTCGGTTGCGGCCTGGGCTCTCGCATCAGGTTCTGAGTGGGTCCTGCGCCGGCGGTAGAGGTAGGTCACGAGGTCAGCAGCCTGGAGCAGGCGTGAGTAGTGCGACGGTGCGAAGTGGATCGTGTCTCGGACTCTGTCGAGTCTCCGGCTCTTGTAGCCGGGCGTACCCCACGACCTGTAGTCCCGGAAGTTGCTCCTGTGGCGGTCTTGGGAGTGGATCTCGTCCGCCACCACGAGGATGTGCTCGTCCTCGTCTTGTGCCAGAGCATCGAGGGACTCGAGGAGATGCGCCAGGACTACTTCGTGAGGTGGGAACGGTGTGGCGTACCGAGCCCTGTGTCGCTCGGAATCCATACCGCGGACGACGTATCGGGCACCTGATTCCCGCACGACCTTCATCGCACGCCTGAAGATGGCGATCCTGGCGCGGACAGGGACCCCGTCCCACCCGTCCTGGCCGTGGAAAATCTCCTTGCCGTGCAGCTCGACGTCGGGGGCGACCGGCGCGGCGCCTGACCGTCGGAACTCCTCGACAAGGCGGTCCAGACCGTCCTCGATCGCCTTGGCCTGGGCGCCCGAGCTGATGACGAGAGCCCCTAGGTAGAAGTAGCTGGACGTATACGACTCATCTACGTATCCCAGGAGCATCAGCGCATACTACGCCTTTTCCAGGGCAGGCCGTATATCGGTCCGCGCCGCCGTCGCGATCTCCCGTGCGAGCTCGGCAGGCTTGGAGAACATCGGCCAGTGCCCCGTCGGCAGGTCGACGTAGGTCGCCTGGAGGCTGCCGAGCTCGGTGTGGAAGGGCGGGCCGGGGGTCGCCATCTGGCGCAGCATCTCCGACGGCAGGCTCGTGCAGATCACCGTGACGGGGACGTCGAGGCGGGCCGGGTCGGTGAGGTGGACCGTCCCTGTCGCGACACCTGCCGGGTGCGGCACGGCGCGGGCCCGGAACTGTGCGAGCCCTGCCTCGTCGATCCCGTCGACGCTCGACCCCTCCGCGGCCAGCTCCTCCCACGTGGGCAGCGGCAGCTCGACGGTCTCCTCGGGCAGCCCGGGGCGCAGCGAGGCTCCGTCGACGAGAGGCCCGGAGTCCACGTACACGACCCTGCGGATCCGCGAGGGGTCCCTGTCGACGACCTCGTGGACCACGGCCCCGGCGCCGCTGTGCCCGACGAGCACCACCTCGCCCTCGAGCGGCGCCACGGCGTCGAGCACAGCACGGACGTGGTCGTCGTGGGTGATGCCGGAGCGGTCTGTCGCGACGTCGTCCAGCCCGGGGAGAGTCACGGCGTGCGGGGTCAGGCCGTCGGCCTGCAGGTGCGGGACGACGTCGTCCCAGGCCCACCCCCCGAGCCAGAAACCGGGGACGAGGACGACGTGGACGGGGTGGACGGGGTGCGTGTGCGGGAGCGAGGCGTGATCAGTCATGAGACCAGCCTCGCAAGCGTCTGGTGACACCTGTCTGTCACCATTGTCGAGAGGCGTCTGGGCCTCCAGGCCGGAGGAGAGACGTGGACAAGACCGAACGGCTCTACGCCGTCGCCGAAGAGCTGCGCCGAGCAGGCCGGACCGGCACCACCGGACCCCGGCTCGCGAGGCTCTTCGAGGTCAGCGAGCGCACGATCAAGCGCGACGTCTCCGCCCTCCAGCAGGCCGGCCTGCCCGTCTGGGCACAGGCCGGTCCAGGCGGCGGCTACGTGCTCGACGCCTCGGCGACCCTGCCACCTGTGAACTTCACACCCCAGCAGGCCGTCGCCCTCGCGATCGCCCTCGCAGCCCTCCCGCCCGGGAGCCCCTTCGCGGTCGACGCGGCGGCGGCGCAGGACAAGATCTGGGACGCCCTCGGCCCGCAGGCCCGGGAGCGGGCGTCCACGCTCGCGGCGAGGGTGTGGGTCGACCGGGGGACGGGCGTGCCCGAGGCGCGCGGCGGACAGCCGGAAGCCCTGGACGCCCCGGCCTCCGTCTCTGCCACCGCGTCGTCCTCCGCGCTTCTCACCACCCCCGCGACCCTGCGCGCGGTCGAGCAGTCGCTGGCCCGCCACCGCGTCCTCGCCCTGCGGTACCGGGACAGCGGGGGCACGGCGACCTCCAGGCACGTCGAGCCCGTCCTGCTCGCCCACACCGGGCAGGCCTGGTACCTCATCGCGTGGTGCCGCACCCGGGAGGGAGTCAGGTGGTTCCGCCTCGACAGGGTCGAACGAGCCGACCTCACGGCGGAGGTCTACGAGCCGCGCCCCGCCGAGGAGGCCGGCGAGCCACCGGCGAGCGCACGGCCCGTCAGGCACCCCGCCTCCTGAGGCAGAATCGTCCTGTGAGCGCAACGACCCCCAGCCCCCGCCTGCCCCGCGTCCGTGCCAGCGAGCTCGTGGGACGCGGCTGGCTCAACACCGGCGGCGCCGACGTCACCCTCGCGGACCTGCGCGGCAAGATCGTCGTCCTCGACTTCTGGACCTTCTGCTGCGTCAACTGCCTGCACGTCCTCGACGAGCTCCGCGAGCTCGAGGAGGCGCACCGCGACGAGGTCGTGATCGTCGGGGTGCACTCCCCGAAGTTCGTCCACGAGGCCGACCCCGTCGCGCTCGCGGCCGCCGTCGACAGGTACGAGGTGCGCCACCCCGTGCTCGACGACCCGGACCTCGTCACGTGGTCCGCGTACACGGCGCGCGCCTGGCCGACCCTCGTGGTGATCGACCCCGAGGGGTACGTCGTCGCGCACATGGCGGGGGAGGGTCACGCCTCGACCCTCGAGATCTTGGTGCGCGAGCTCGTCGAGGAGCACACGGCCAAGGGCACGCTGCACCGCGGCTCCGGGCCCTACGTGCCGGCCGAGCCGACCCCGGGGACGCTGCGCTTCCCCGCCGCGGTGATCGCGCTCGAGTCTGGCAACCTGCTCGTCGCCGACGCCGGGCACCACAGCCTCGCCGAGCTCGCCGCGGACGGCGAGACGCTCGTCCGGCGGATCGGCTCGGGCGAGCGCGGACTGGCCGACGGTGGCCCGGACGCCGCGGCCTTCAGCGAGCCGAACGGGCTCTGCCTCGTGCCCGAGGGACTCCGCGAGCAGGTCGGGTACGACGTCCTCGTCGCCGACACCGTCAACCACGCGCTCCGCGGTGTGCGGCTCGCCGACGGGCACGTGACGACTGTCGCCGGGACCGGCGAGCAGCTCATGGTCGGCGGCGCCGAGAACGTCGTCCCCGAGTCGGCTGCGCCCGACGCGACCCCTGCTCTGCGTCACAGGCTCACCTCGCCGTGGGACGTCGTCTGGTCGGAGCGGCTCGGGGCCTTCCTCGTCGCGATGGCCGGCAACCACTCGCTGTGGACCTTCGACCCCGTCGCCGGGACCGTCGAGCAGGTCGCCGGGACCCAGAACGAGGGGCTGCTCGACGGTCCGCTCGCGCAGGCGTGGTTCGCGCAGCCCTCGGGTCTGTCGGTCGCCCCCGACGGCTCGGTGTGGCTCGCCGACGCGGAGACCTCCGCGCTGCGCCGTGTCGACGTCGCCGACGACAGGTCTGCGACCATCACCTCCCTCGTCGGGCAGGGGCTCTTCGACTTCGGGCACCGGGACGGTCCCGCCGCGCAGGCGCTGCTCCAGCACCCGCTCGGCGTCGCCGCGCTGCCCGACGGGTCCGTGCTCGTCACCGACACCTACAACGGCGCGCTGCGGCGCTACGACCCGGCGACCGACGAGGTCACGACCCTCGTCGGCGACCTCGCCGAGCCGAGCGACGCCCTCGTGCAGGTGGACGGCGACGAGGTGCGCGTGGTCGTGGTCGAGTCGACCGCGCACAGGCTCACCCGCGTCGCGCTCCCGGCGTCGCTCGCCGGCCAGGTGCTCGACTCGGGTGCCCACCGCACGCAGCGCCCCGTGACCGAGGTGCCGCCGGGCGACATCCGCCTCGACGTGATCTTCACGCCCGCCACGGGCCAGAAGTACGACGACCGCTTCGGGCCGTCCACCCAGCTCACCGTGTCGTCCACCCCGCCCGAGCTGCTGCTCGACGGGGCCGGCCGCGACCTCCCGCTCGTCCGGACGCTGCGCATCAACCCCGAGATCGCCGAGGGGGTCTTGCACGTCACCGCGCAGGCGGCCAGCTGCGACGCCGACCCGGCCGTCGAGTACCCGGCGTGCCACCTGGCCCAGCAGGACTGGGGGGTGCCCGTGCGGGTGGTCGCCGGGACGCCCGAGGTGCTCACGCTGCCGCTGCGGGGGTAGCGGGGGTAGCGGGGCGACAGGTCCAGCGCGCGTGAGGCTCGCGCCAGCCTGAGAGGATCGAGGCATGCGCTACGACCTCGCCCTCGTCGACCTCGACGGCACCCTGACCGACTCCGCACCCGGCATCATCGCCTCGATCGAGCACGCCTACGACGCCCTCGACATCCCGCGCCCCTCCGAGGAGGCCCTCGCGCTGTTCGTCGGGCCGCCGATCGAGGAGAGCGTCGTGCGCAACGGCGTGCCGCTCCAGCGCGTGCCCGAGCTGATCACCGCGTACAGGTCCGCCTTCACCCGCGGCGGGATGTTCGACAACAGCGTGTACCCCGGGATCGTCGACGCCCTCACCGCGCTGCGCGCCGCGGGGCTCCGGCTGTGCGTGGCGACGTCCAAGCCGGAGATCTTCGCGCGGCAGATCGTCGAGCACTTCGAGCTCGACGGGTTCTTCGAGGCCGTGTGCGGCGCGAGCATGGACGGCACCCGCAGCACCAAGGCCGACGTCGTCGCCCACGCCCTCGAGACCATGGCCGCGACCGAGCGCGGGCTGCCTGCCCTCGAGCGCATCGTCATGGTCGGCGACCGCGAGCACGACGTCCTCGGCGCGCGACAGCACGGCATCGAGACCGTGAGCGTCGCGTGGGGCTATGCGCCTGCTGGAGAGATCGACGAGGCTGCGCCGCTCGCGGTCGTGCAGACGCCTGAGGAGCTGGTGGGGTTGTTGCTGGGCTGAGGTGCAGCGAGGCTAGCGGCCTGCTGCGGGGAGAGCGCGCGTCTCAGCGCAGCGCTGCCCGCAGCTCGCCCCGGTGACGGAGCACGTAGTCCGCCGCCGACTTCCAGTGCTTGGCGTGCCCGGCCGCGTAGAGGGAGGCCCACGGCTCCGCGCCCGTGCGGCTGCCGTCGACCAGCAGGTCGTACACGCCGCGTGTGTGGTCGGCCGCCGCCTGGACGAGGCTCGGGCGCTGGCCGGCGGTCAGTCCGTAGCCGTCGACGAGGGAGCGCAGGCGCTCGCCGTCCCGGTGCGGGTCGCCGTCGGGCTGGAGGGGCAAGAAGGCCTGGCCGACCGAGGCGAGCTCGTCGACGCGAGAACCCGGACCGGCACCGTCCCAGTCGAGCAGCACCCAGCGCTCGCCGTCGCGCACGAGGTTCCACGGCGAGATGTCGTTGTGGCACACGAGCTCTGTGCTGGTCGACGGGATGGTCACGTGCCACTGCACGCCCGGCGGCGGCTCGAAGGACTCTGCGGCGTCGTGGAGGTCCCGCACGAGCTCGCCGAGGCGGGTCAGCTCGGCGTGGTCGAAGGGCGCGTCCTCGTCGGCCGTCGACCCCGGGATGTACTCGAGGACGTGACGTTCTTGCTCGTCGACGCCGAAGGACCGAGGTGCACCCGCGAAGCCGACGTTGGTGAGGTGGGTGAGCAGCGCGTGCACCCCGTAGGTGGCGCGGGTCGCGGGCTTGCGGACGGTCAGTCCGAGGACCGGGTCGGCGACGAACTCGACACGGCGCGAGCGGCGCCGTGACCGCGTCCGCCCCGATGTCTGCATGGCTCCAGTCTGCCAGTCTCGCGCCGTTCAGCGGGGGTCCGGCAGACGTGTCGCGGGTGAGGGCTTGACGTTGACGCAGCGTCAAGCCCTAGCGTCGTGGGCATGACGACGCAGAGGGACTGGCCGATCCAGGAGGTGGCCCGCCTCACCGGCACCACGAGCAGGACGCTGCGGCACTACGACGCGATCGGTCTGCTTACGCCGAGCAGGACAGCGCACGGCGGCGCCCGCTGCTACGACGCTGCGGGGCTCGTCAGGCTCCAGCGCATCCTCATGCTCCGCGACCTCGGTCTCGGGCTCCAGGCGATCGCCGAGGCCCTCGACTCCGACCAGGACGAGGCGCACGCGCTGCGCGCCCACCTCGCCTGGCTCGAGTCCGAGAGGCGCAGGATCACCGACCAGATCGGGTCCGTCCGGACCACGATCGACACGCTCACGACGAAGGAGGCCCTCGTGCCCTCACGCATGTTCGCAGGCTTCGACCACACCGCCTACCGCGGCGAGGTCGAGCAGAGATGGGGCAAGGACGCGTACCGCGCCGGGGACGCGTGGTGGTCCGGGATGACCCAGGACGAGAGGACGGCTTTCCTCGCCGAGCAGCGCTCGATCGCCCAGGCCTACGCCGACGCCCGCGCGGCAGGCCTGGCCCCCGACAGCGACGAGGTGCGCGCGGTGACCCGCCGCCAGCACTCCTGGCTGGCGGTGTCGGCCACGGCCACCGGTCAGTCGGGGGTCACGGCCGAGTACTTCACCGGGATCGGCGAGATGTACGTCGCGGACCCGCGCTTCACGGCCGCCTACGACTGGGCGGGGGAGGGGACGGCGGTGTTCGTGCGCGACGCGATGGCGGCGTACGCGCGCGAGGTGCTCTGACGAGAGGGCGCTGGCTGGAGAGGCAGGGCCGGCTGGACGAGCTCCGACGAGGACAGCGCGCAGGGGACGCGTGCCTCAGCAGTGCTGCGCGCCGAGGTCTGCGAAGAGGTCCTGGTTGAGGCGGAAGGCGCCCTTCGCCTCGGCGACGGCCTCGGCGAGCTGCTCCTCGTCGAGCTCGAGGCCGTCGAGGCGCTCGCGGTACACGTCCTTGAAGGGCTTGGACTTCGGGATCTCCTCGAAGGAGTAGAACGTGATGCCCTCGGGGCCCAGGCCGTAGTGGCGCTCGAGCATCCGCTTGATGATCTGCCCGCCGGACAGGTCGCCGAGGTACCGGGTGTAGGCGTGCGCGGCGTAGCGGGGGAGCGAGGTGGCGCTCGCCTCGAGAGCCTCGACGTAGCGGACCGTGGCGGGCAGCGGCATGACGATCGCGCGCCAGTCGGGGCCGACCAGGTGCTCGAGGTCGCGGGCGATCGACGGGGTACGGGTGAGCTCGTCGAAGAGCAGCGACGAGCCCTGCGGGAGGGCGCGCACGTCGTCCGCGATCGCCTCGAGGGCCGAGTAGACGAAGAACTGCTGCGAGGCGAGCCCCACGTAGGCGTCGACGCCCAGGCCGCCGGACATGAGCCTGCTGATGAACCCGGAGCTCTCGGCGCTCTCGTGCTCTTCACGGGTGCCCTCGCGGAGCCGGCTGGACAGGGTGGGGCGGTCGGTGGCGAGAATCGTCACGTGTCCTCCTCGGTCGGGTACGCGGGCATGCGCTGGCACTGTCGACGACGGCCAGCGGGCCGAGGTGACGCGTTGTCAGGAACGGTACCCCATCGAGGTTAGGGTTGCCTACCCTCTGAGCCTGTCGTCTCAGACCAGCTTCTTCTGCCACAGCGCGACCACGCCTGTGGGCTCGAAGCCGAGAGCCTCGTTGATCGAGAGCATGTGCCGGTTCTCCTCGGCGTTCCACGTGTGCAGCCGGGCGAGCTCGGGGCGCAGCGTGCGGAGCTCGACGAGGTTCTTCGCCTTCATGAGCATGCCGAGCCTGTGCCCCCGGTGAGCCGGGTCGACGAGGGTGTCGTCCTGGAACGCGAGCCAGCGGTACAGCGTGGGCATCGCGATCTCGCTGTACGCCACGAGACGGCCCGACGGACGGTGCCGCACGGCTGTCACGAGGGTGTCGTGCCCGGCCTCACGGTTGGTCGCCTCCTGCTGACGGAGCTCCTCGACGGTCCACACGTGCTCGACCAGGTCGAGCCCGGCCACGGGGACGGCGGTCGTCATGAGGGTCGCGAGCGCGGCCATCTCCTCGACGAGGTCCTCCGGGCAGGTGTTCTGCCACGTCACGGTCTCGTAGTCGTCACCCGCTGCGGCGAGGGACTCGGTCAAGAATGTGTCGACCACGCTGTCGTCGGGGAGGGGCAGGTGCAGCGTGCTGAACCTCTCGCCCTGCTCGAGCGAGTACCCACGACCACGGGCGAAGGCGACGCCGGCCGCGTCTCCGGCGATCCGCCCGGCTCCAGTCGGCGGCGTGACCACGTCGGGTGCGTCCGCGGGCGGCTCGCCCGGGTGCTCGATGTCGAGGATCACCGTCGTGCGTCCCTTGGCCGCGACGGCCGCCTCGGTCGCGTCGGCGAGGGCCGTACCGATCCCCTCGTGCACCCGCTCCGGACGGACCAGGACACCCATGCTCGCCGCGTGCGTGTTTCCCGTGCGCTCCATGGTGACGAGCGAGACGCCCAGGACGTCCTCAGGCCCCGGGGTCTGGGGCAGAGGGTCACGGACGGCGACGAAGCCGAGGCGCTCGGTGCGCATCTGGTCGCGCATCACGGCCAGCCGCATCTCGGCCGGGAGGTGCAGGTCCGCGTGCCCCCAGCTCGCCTCGTGGACCTCACGCTGGACGGCGACGAGCCCGTGCAGCACCCAGGCGTCGGGGGAGTCGAGGGAGTCGGGGATCGAGATCGGGCGGACGGTCCAGCCGGGGCGAGAGGTCATGCGGACGATGCTCGTCGGGGGCGCCGACGGCGGTCAACGGATTAAACCTGGTCGGAGAGGGACGATGCCTGCCCGGGCTGCGCCCGCTGACGGGCGGCGGTGTCCTCAGGCGTGCGCGGGCTCGACGCCGACGGCGCGCAGCACGAAGGACTCCGTCGCCAGGATCGCGCGGTCGCGGGCCGGCTGCTCCTCGGGGATCTGCCGGCCGGACAGGCACGCGTTGATGAGCGCGACCGTCGTCGCGATGTCCTGTTCGGGGAAGTCACCGCGGGCGATGCCGGCGACGAGGATCTCCCGCAGGATCTCCTCGACCACGACGGCGTGCTCGCGCAGGCGCTGCTGGGTGCCGCGGGACAGCACGGTGCGCAGGTCTGGTCCTGGTGCCACGTGGAACACACGCTTGAGCCGGGCGTGCGCCTGGACGTAGGTCCGCAGGCGCAGCACGGGGGTCTCGACGTCCTCGAGGGACCTGCGCAGCGTCTCGACGTAGCGCTCGGTCTCGAAGGTGATGAACCCCATGAGCAGGGCTTCTTTGTCCGAGAAGTGGTTGTAGACGGCGGTCCGTCCGACACCGGCTGCTGCGGCGATGTCGGCGAAGGAGATCGCGTCGAAACCACGCTCCGACATGAGGGTGGACAGTGCCGTGAAGAGTCGTTGGCGTGTCTGTTCGCGGTGCTCGTGGAGTGACCCACCGATGATCTTCGGCATTGTGACAGCATCCCACGGCGTGTCAGAACATGCACATCGGCGGGATCCCGCGGCTGCGCGCAGCCCCTGACGTGGCACGACGGTCCGTGCGCCAGCCGTGCCTCCGAGCTGCGTCCGAGCTGCGGCCGAGCTGCGGCAGACGTTCGCGACCCGTTGCACGCCGGAAACCTCCCGGCATTCTGCGCCTCGTAGTGTCCGGGCATGACAGCACTCCTCGACAGGCTCGGCCCTGGCAGCCGCACGGGAGACCACCTCCTCGCCGTGCCCGCCCACGTCGACGTCATGACGCTCGTCCGGGCGTGGTTCCCGGACGCCGACTGGCTGGTCGAGCCCGTCAGCCTCGACACCGCGACCTCGCGGGTCGTGCCGCTGCGCGGCGCCCGGTTCCGCGGCATGGCCGCGCAGCCCGAGGCCACCCCCGGGACGCTCCGGCTCGCCCCGGGCCACGTGCTCACAGGACCCCACCCGCTCACCGCCGAAGACACCGTCACCTACGTGCTCCCACCACGGCACGTGGAGGGATACGTCGTGCGGCCGACGGGTGAGGGGACGCCCGAGGAGCAGGAGCGCGAGGCCGCCCGGGTCCTCGCCTGGGTGGCTGCCGCCGCGCGTCACGCCCACGGCGCCGTCCTCGAGAGCGGCCGCACGCAGGCCGTCGTGCCCGACGCCGGGCAGTCGGTCGACCGCACGCTCTACAGCGCGCACCCGTTGCCGCCCCAGCACGCCCTCGCGCTCGTCCGCACGGTCCTGGTCCAGGCCGTCGTCACCGCGCAGTCCGCGCCCACGGACGGTGGGCCTGTCGCCTGGACGATCACGACGCAGACGCCCTACGACGGCACCGTCGAGGTCAGCCTCAGCCGCACCGACGCCCTCCCGCCGGCTCTGCTCCAGCTGCCGTGGCGCGACTCGGGGCCCTTCGCCTACGCGGTCCGCTGGAGGTCCGGGAGCCCGGAGGACGAGGCCTCGGACCACCCGTCCTCGGTGCACGTGGTGGCCCGGAGCCGCATCGCGCCAGTGGTCGAGAAGGTCGCTGCGGTCTTCGAGCGGGCCGTCGCCGGCACTGTGCTCGACGACGCGGGATTTGCCGTCGGGGTCTAGCGCGAGAGTGCCGGCCGGGTCGGTGCTGGCACCACCCGCAGACGAGGTCGTCGCAGGCCGGAGAGTTATCCACAGAATGCGTCCACAGGCTTGTGGGTGATGCGAGGTTTGCGGTGCACAGGCTGTGGACAACCTTGTGGGAAACCCCTTCCACCTGGGCAAGGACACCTCGCGGGCGGCACCCGATACCCTCGCAGCGTGAGCAACCTCGACAGCGCCCCCGACGAGCAGACCTGCGTCGCCCTCCCTGGCCCGACGACGGCTCTCGAGGTCCTCGAGCCGCGCGAGGTGCCGCTCGGCGGAGCCCGGGCGATGACCGTCCGCCGGACCCTCCCGCAGCGGTCGCGGAGCCTCGTCGGTGCCTGGTGCTTCCTCGACCACTTCGGACCTGACGACGTGACCACAGGCCCGGGGATGCAGGTGCCCCCGCACCCGCACACGGGTCTGCAGACCGTGACGTGGCTGTTCGGCGGCGAGATCGAGCACCACGACTCCGTCGGCTCTGCCTGCCTCGTGCGGCCCGGCGAGCTCAACCTCATGACCGCAGGCCGCGGGATCTCGCACTCCGAGCACTCGCCCGACGCCCGGACCACCACGACCCTCCACGGGGTCCAGCTGTGGACAGCGCTCCCGCACGCGAGCGCGGGGGTCGCCCCGGCCTTCGAGCACCACGAAGACCTGCCCGTCGTGCAGGTCGACGGGGTCCGGCTGCAGGTGTTCCTCGGCGCTCTCCCCGCGCAGCCGGGCCTCGGCGTCGTCGAGCGCACGGAGTCCCCGGCGACGACGTACTCCGAGATCGTCGGCGCGCAGATCGACCTCGACCCGGGGACCAGCCTCACGCTCACCCTCGACCCCGAGCACGAGCACGCCTTCCTCGTGGACTCGGGCGACGAGGTCACCGTCGACGGGAGCCCCCTCGCCGCCGACAGCCTCGGCTACCTCGCCCCCGGCCGGCACGAGGTCGTGCTGACGACCACGGGTCGCGCCAGGCTCGTGCTCGTCGGGGGCCGGCCGTCGACCGAGGAGATCGTCATGTGGTGGAACTTCGTCGGGCGCAGCCACGACGAGGTCGTCGCCGCCCGGGCGGACTGGCAGCGGCAGATCGGTCGCGCCGACCGCGACACCCTCGAGACGCTCGGCACTCTCGAGACGCTCGGCACTCTCGAGACGCTCGACACGCTCGACACGCTCGACACGCTCGACACGCTCGAGGCCCGAGGCGGGGCCGGCGGGCAGGAGTCACCATCGACGGGTACCGGCCGGGACGCTAGGTTCGGGACCGTCGTCGGCTACGACGGCGCACCGCTCCCCGCGCCCGTGCTGCCCAACGTGCGCCTCGCACCCCGGAGGAACCCGAGCTGAGCACGACGCCTGAAGCCCCCCACGGACGAGATGCTGTCCCGGCTGCGCCAGCACCGGTCGAGCCCGCGCCGACGTCTCCGGCGGCGAGCTCTCCTGCGCTGACCTCTTCCGCACAGACATCCTCCGCCCCGACGTCTCCCGCGCCTCGCGACCGCTTCGCCGACCTGCTGCGCACCCTCGCGCTGGGGGCGGTGATCTTCGGCCACTGGACGATGGCCGCGATCGGCCGGGACGACGACGGCGGGCTCGCCGTCGACAACATCCTCAACACCGAGCGCTGGATGTGGCCCCTCACCTGGGTCTTGGTGCTCATCCCGCTGTTCTTCTTCGTCGGGGGCTTCTCGAACGCGACCAGCTGGTCGCGCGTCGTCGAGCGCGAGACGGCGCGCACAGGGCGCACCCCGTCCTTCGGTCGTCTCTGGGGCGTCTTCCTGCGGCGGCGGCTCAGCGGTCTGTTCCTGCCGCTGATCCCCTTCGTGCTGCTCGTCGCCGTCGCCGTGGGGATCGCACTCGCACTCGGTGCCCCGGCGGGGCTCACCCGGACCGTCGCTGTCGTGGTGGTCATGCCGCTGTGGTTCGTCGCCGTCTTCGCGGCCCTCGCCGCTGTCGCCCCGGTGATGCTGCGCCTGCACGCGCGCTACGGGTGGTGGATCGTCGTCGCGCTGTCGGTCGCCGTGGTCGTCGTCGAGCTCGTGCGGATCGCGACCGACAGCTCGGCTGTCGGTACCTTCAACTATCTCTTCGTGTGGGGGACGGCCCAGCAGGTCGGCTTCGCCTACGCCGACGGGTCGCTCCAACGGATGCGCAGGTCCACGGTCGTGTGGTGGGCCGTGCTGGCCTTCGCGGCACTCGTCGCCGTCACCGCCTCGCCGATGTGGCCCGAGTCGATGATCGGGCTGTCGGGGGAACGCTCGAACTTCAGCCCGCCCGGGACGGTCCCGCTGCTGCTCACCCTCGTGCAGATCCCCGTCGCGCTGCTGCTGCGCCCCGTCGTCGCGCCGCTGCTCGAGCGGCCGCGGGTGGCACGGGTGCTCGACGTCGCCTCCGGCGCCTCGATGCGGGCGTTCTTGTGGCACCTGCCCGTCATGGTGGCCGTCACCGGTGTCCTGCTGCTCCTGCACGTGCCCTTCCCCGACCCCGGCAGCGGTGCCTGGTGGGCCACCCGGCCGCTCTGGTACGCCGTCCTGGGGCTGAGTCTGTGGGGTGTGCTCGCGGGGACGGACAGGGTCCGGCGCAGGGCAGGCAGCGGCAGCCGGCCCCGAGAGGCCCGCGAGCGCGCTGGGAGCCGCTAGGACGGCGGAAGCCACGAGCGCGCTGGGAGCCGCGAGCGCGGTGGGAGCCGCGACCAGACCGCGGACCGCCAGCGCCGACTCCCGTCAGACCGCTCATGCCCGCGGACCCCTGGCCGATGAGTCGTGCGCACGACTCCCAGCCGACGGGACGTGCGCACGAGCGACCAGCAGGAGGAGACCAGTGGACGGGATCGTCGCGATCTCGCAGCGGATGGCTGCGATCCAGGCGACCATGAGCTCCTTCGCGCCTGCCTCGCAGCCGGCGACCGGGACGATGGGCACGGGTACCTTCGGCGACGTCCTCGCCCAGGCCGTCGACGAGACCACGGCGACCGAGGCAGCGACGACGGGCACCCCCGCGGCCTCGACGGGCTCGTGGACCTCCGGCGTCCCCTCCGACCTGCTCCCGTACGGCAACGGCAACGTCCCGCGTGAGGCGCTCGCGAGCGTCGGGCAGACGGGGCACAGGCTGTGGGCACCCGCGGCGACGGCCCTCGAGCAGGTGATCGCCGACGCCGCCAAGGACGGCGTGACCATCGGCGTCACCGACTCGTACCGCTCCTACGACGCGCAGGTCGACGTCGCCGAGCGCAAGGGTCTCTACAGCCAGGGTGGCCTCGCAGCCGAGCCCGGGACCAGCCCGCACGGCTGGGGCATCGCCGCAGACCTCGACCTCGACGCCGCAGGCCAGGCCTGGATGCGCGCCAACGGCGGACGCTACGGCTTCGTCGAGGACACCCCACGCGAACCGTGGCACTGGGTGTTCAGGAAGTAGCCTCGGTGCCCGGCGCAGACGGTACGGTGTGTCGCGAACCGACGTCTCCAGGCCGGACAGGCCGTGGCGCGGTGTGCTGGCCGAGGTCGAGCAGGGGGAATGCAGGATGAGTGTGTCCGCACAGCGAGGGCTGCTGCCCGCGAGCGTCGCGAGCCGGTACAGGCACGGGTACGCGGTCGTCGACGTCGAGACCTCGGGCCTGAGCCCGAACCACCACAGGGTGCTCCAGGTCGCGGTGACCCAGGTCGAGCCTGACGGCTCCGTCGGGCGGTCCTGGTCCAGCCTCCTCGACCCGGGGTGCGACCCCGGCCCCGTCCACGTCCACGGGCTCACCCGGGAACGGCTCGCCGGGGCACCGCAGTACCCCGAGGTGGTCGACGCGCTCGACGATCTCGTCCGCGGTCGTGTGC
Organism: Sanguibacter sp. Leaf3; assembly: GCF_001425965.1. Taxonomy (NCBI): domain Bacteria; kingdom Bacillati; phylum Actinomycetota; class Actinomycetes; order Micrococcales; family Sanguibacteraceae; genus Sanguibacter; species Sanguibacter sp. Leaf3. Next base: position 196,379 of record NZ_LMRH01000001.1, read on the forward strand.
TCGTCGCGCACAACGCGCGCTTCGACTGGGGCTTCCTGTCGGCGGAGTCCCACCGTGCACGTGCGCCCCTCTCGGTCGCCCAGCGGCTCTGCACCCTGGTGCTGAGCCGCAGGCTCGATCTCCCGCTCCCCAACCTCACGCTCGCGAGCGTCGCCGCCTACTGGGGTGTGGCACAGCTGCGGGCGCACGACGCCGAAGACGACGTCCGCGTGCTCGTCGAGATCTTGCGCCACTCGCTCGTCGCGGCCGACAGCCTGGGCATGCCTCTGCCACTCACGGCCTGCGACGGCGACGCACCGGGAGGCGGGCCTGTGCGCCCGGCGCCGGCACCGCGGACCCCCTGCGACTGGGTGTGGCCCGGGCGCTGGGACGGTACGTCCTCGTTGGTCCAGGGCATGAAGGTCGTCTTCACCGGGGCCTCCCCGTCAGGACGAGAGACGCTCGTGCGGATCGCGGGCGACGCCGGTCTGGACGTCATGAACTCGGCCAGCTCGCGGACCTCCGTCGTGGTCTGCGACGAGCCGGGCTCCGGGACGCGCAAGCTGGCCGCGGCGCGTGCGCACGGGATCCCCGTGATCGACGAGCGCAGGTTCCGGGACCTCGTCGCACGCGTCGCACCCGGCACCCGCGTGGCCGACAGGGTGGCTCGTCCCGCAGCAGCACGAGTTCGCCCGGCAGTGGCACCGGGTGCTGCACCCGCCGGAACTGTCGCACCCACCTCCACGCCGGAGCCCGACGGGTTGCTCGCGGGCAGACGGGTCCTGGTGGTGGGTGGGACGCATGCCGAGTCATCGGACGTCAGGGCACGCGTCGTGGGAGCGGGCGGTCGTGCCGCGGTGAACCTCACGGCCGCCGTCACCGACGTCGTCGCGCTCCAGGGCGCGACGTCAGACCCCCGGTGGGCCCGTATCGAGAGCATGGCGGCGATCGACCACCTCGACCCGGCGACGCTGACGGCGACAGAGCCTCGGAGCTCTTCCGAGCCACAGGCCCCCACGAGCGCGACAGCACGGGAGCACCCGCGGACGACTCTGGTGGGGCTGCCAGAGGTGACGTCACTGGGCGGCAGGGGAGCGCCCGTCGCCGTGCCCGGAGGTCTGACCAGCGCTCCCGGCGTGGTCACCCCGTCGGACGAGACCGACGGGACCAGCGCGACGGCCCCCGCCGCGCCTCACGGGGACTCGAGAGCCGTGGAGGTCCCGGTCCTTCCCCGAGGTGGGGTGGTCGACCTCCCTGACCTCGAGCAGTGGTCGCTCAGCGTCCGCCGCGGCGACGGACCAGCGGAGGTCGACGTCGTCGCCTTCCTCACCGACGACTCCGAGCGGGTCCTCGACGACTCGGGACTGGTGTTCTTCAACGCCCCGTCCCACCCGAGCGGGTCGGTCTCGGTGCTGGCAGAGATCCCTGACGAGTCGCTCGTCGACGTCGACCTCGAGATGCTGCCGGAGGGGGTGACCCGCGTCGTCGTCGCCGCGGCGACCTCAGGGGACGTCACCTTCGGGGAGATCGGCCCTCTCGAGCTCGTGCTGCGTGGTTCCGACGGGGCTCAGGAGCTCCGGTCGACGCTCGATGCCGGGACCGTCGAGCGGTCGATGGTCTTGGCCGTCCTGTACCGGCGAGGGGACACGTGGAGGTTCCGCGCCGTGGGACAGGGCTACGAGACCGGGCTGGCTGAGCTGGTCGGGCTCTTCGGGGTGGAGGTCGACGGATGAGACACGCCTTGACCTGCTGTGGAGCGGATGACGGGAATCGAACCCGCGCTATCAGCTTGGGAAGCTGAAGTTCTACCATTGAACTACATCCGCACTGCGCAACCATCGCGCGACGACGATCATACCCATACGACGGGAGCAAACGACAAGTGAGCAGCTCTTCAGGCTACGGGTCGGTCCCGTCAGAGCCCGTGCCCGAGCACGAGCGACCCGAGTGGATGCGGCCTGCCGGCGCCTCCGGGCCGTCGTCGCAGGAGCCCCCGACGGCGCAGTACGGCTACAGCCTCGACAAACCGTCGGCCCCCGCAGCACCGTCGACGCCGTACGCCTCGCCGTACCCCGGGCAGACGGGGGCGCAGGGGCAGCAGGGTGGCGGCTGGTCCGGGTACACGCCCCCGCAGGCTCCGCAGCAGCCGGGCTACACGCAGAACCAGCCGGGCTACCCGCAGGCGCCCGGCGGCTACCCGCCCGCTGGCCAGCCCTACCCTGCTCAGCCCTACGCTGCGCAGCCTCACCCCGCGCAGCCGTACCCCGGGCAGTGGGTCCAGGAGGACCCGTACGCGAAGTCGCGGGTGGTCGCGGGGCTCCTCGGGATCTTCCTCGGGGCCTTCGGCATCCACCGCTTCTACACGGGGCACACGGGCATCGGGATGATCATGCTGCTGGTCACCGTGCTCTCGCTCGGCATCTTCGCGGCGGTCACGAGCCTCTGGGGACTGATCGAGGGGATCCTCTATCTCGTCTCGAAGACCGGCAGCTACTCGCGCGACGCGAGCGGTCGACCGCTGCGCGGCTGAGGAGCTTCCGCACCACGGAGGCACCACTCCACGGAAGCACCACTCCACAGAGGGGCCTGGCCCTGGAGAGCCAGAACCAGGGCCCGGTCTGGCCTCGGCATCCGTCGCTCAGCACCCGGTCCCCGGGCCTCGTCAGGACGCGGCCGTCGGGGCTGCTCACGGCCGCCAGCCCTCAGGTCAGATCGGCTACCGTTGCAGGGTGCTGCTCTCAGACCGTGACATCCGCGCCGAGCTCGACCTCGGACGCGTCAGGCTCGACCCCTACGCGGCGGAGATGATCCAGCCGTCGAGCATCGATGTCCGCCTCGACAAGTTCTTCAGGTTGTTCGACAACCACAAGTACCCCTTCATCGACCCGGCCGCCGACCAGCCCGACCTCACGCGTGCCGTCGAGGTCGAGCAGGGTGAGTCCTTCATCCTGCACCCGGGCGAGTTCGTGCTCGGCTCGACCTACGAGGCCGTCACGCTGCCCGACGACGTCGCGGCGCGCCTCGAGGGCAAGTCGTCCCTCGGACGGCTCGGGCTGCTCACGCACTCGACCGCCGGGTTCATCGACCCCGGGTTCTCCGGGCACGTCACCCTCGAGCTGAGCAACGTCGCGACGCTGCCGATCCTGCTGTGGCCCGGCATGAAGATCGGCCAGCTGTGCTTCTTCAGGCTGTCCTCGCCCGCCGAGCACCCCTACGGCTCCGAGCAGTACGGCTCGCGCTACCAAGGGCAGCGCGGCCCGACAGCCTCGCGGTCCTGGCAGAGCTTCCACCGCACCGAGGTCTGAGCGTGACCGACGAGCAGGACCTGCCCCCCGAGGACGGCCCGCGACCCGAGCTGGTGCCGTTGCCCGGGAGCAGCGAGCACCCGATCGCCGATCTCTACGTCCGTCACCTGCTGGCGGTCGACGAGGACGTCGACCCCTCCGAGATCGAGGCCCTCGCCCTGTCGAGGTTCCCCGCGACCCGGTGGGAGACACCGCCCGAGGTGGTCCAGACGAAGGCCGGCCGCGGGAGCAGGGGCAGCGAGGTGCACGACAGGCTCGTGCCCGGGACGCTGCGCACCTCACGGCACACGACCATCTCCGGGCCCTACGCCCCGGCGAGCGACGACGGTACGGCACTCGGCTTCGACGGACCTGTCGGCATGGTCTACGAGGTGCTGTGCCCGCGGGAGCGCGGTGCTGCACCCTTCCAGGGCGGCGGCGACAGGGACGGCCTGGCGCGCGTCTACTCCGAGGCCTTCCCGATCCGTGAAGAGGCCCGGGTCGCGTCCTGGCTGGTCGCGGTCGCGCGGCGGCTCTGCGGCGCGGTCCGCTTCGACCTCGGTGCCACGGAGCCCCGCTTCGTCGTGCCCGACCCTGCGGTCTCGGTCGACCTCACCGTGTACTCCGACGTGTGGCTCTCGCCCGACGCGGCCCTCGCGGTGTGCGCCCAGGCCGACGGCAGCGCCCGCCTCGCGAGCACAGGCACGCCCTGGCAGGGGCCGCCGCAGACGGCCGGCACGGTCCCGGTCGAGCCTGACGGACCACTCACGCCCGAGCAGCTCGCGGCCCTGCACGCCCGCGCCGAAGACGCAGACATCGCTGCCCTGACAGGCCCGCGGACGCTGTCCGCCTACGCCGTCGAGGTCGACCTGGGCGACGACGGGCTCGTCTCGGTCGAGGTCAGCGGAGTCGAGCAGCTCCCGCTCGTCCTGCGCGGCCTCGAGTGGGCCGTCGACGGTGCGATCGCCTACCAGGTGCGCTGGACCCCCGACGACCTCGTGGACTGGCAGCGCGAGCTCCCGTCCTTCGAGCACAGGGTGTCCAGGACCCGTGCGGCCGGGGTGGTCGCAGCCCTCACCCGGGCGGTCCACGTCGCCGTCGGCGGCGAGATCGTCGACCAGGACGAGTTCCTCGTCGAACCCGACGACGTCTGAGGGGCATCTAGCCCGAGAACGTCCGCACCGCTGCGCCTTCTGGTCGAGATCTGCGCCTTGTCCTCAGGGCCGCGGCGTGGCGTTCGTCTCGTCTCGCGGTGGGCCTGCGCCGAGGTGCCGCGCCCAGCCCGGGCGCAGAGCCCCTGTGTACCCCAGAATGGAGTCCACCGGAGCCACGGGTGGCTCGGTTCGAGGCCATGCCTTGGTAAACTGATCCCCACAACTCCACCTTGCCCTGGGTGCGCGCTGGCCATCGAGCCCTGCCCGCGTCGTGGGGCCGACCGACCACCCGCCCACAACAGGACGGAGCGGACGTGCTGCTCTTGCTCGTTGCCCACGTCGTCATGGCACTTGCCGCGCCCGCACTGGTCTCCTGGCTGGGCCGCCGGGCCTTCCTCGTCATGGCGCTCGCCCCCGCGTCGGCCGCTGTCTACGCGCTCACCCAGACCAGCCGCGTCATGGACGGCGACCACCCGACCGAGGTCGTGCAGTGGATCCCCGCGCTCGGCGTCGAGCTGTCGTTCCGCCTCGACACCCTCGGCTGGCTCATGCTGCTGCTCGTCGGCGGTGTGGGTGCGCTGGTGCTCGTCTACTGCTCGGCGTACTTCGCCGCCTCGGCCTCGGGCCTGCGCAAGTTCGGCGGGGTCCTCACGGCCTTCGCCGGTGCGATGGTCGGTCTCGTCACCGCCGACGACATGCTCCTGCTCTTCATGTTCTGGGAGCTCACGACAGTCTTCTCGTACCTGCTCATCGGTCATTACCACGACCGCAAGGCGAGCCGTCGGGCCGCGATGCAGGCGATCATCGTCACGACCGCAGGTGGGCTCGCGATGCTGGTCGGCATCGTGATCCTCGGGAACAGCGCCTCGACCGGGTACAGCCTCTCGGGCCTGCTCGCCGACCCGCCCGAGGGCACAGCGGTCACCGCCGCAGTCGTCTGCCTGCTCGTCGGTGCGGCGTCGAAGGCAGCCCTCATCCCCACGCACTTCTGGCTGCCCGCAGCCATGGCCGCCCCGACACCCGTCTCCGCCTACCTGCACGCCGCAGCGATGGTCAAGGCCGGTGTGTACCTCGTCGCGCGCTTCGCGCCGGCGTACTCCCACCTCACCGTGTGGGTCGTCATCGTCGTCGTGCTCGGCTGCGGCACGCTGCTGCTCGGTGGTTACCGCGCGCTGCGGCAGAACGACCTCAAGCTCGTCCTCGCCTACGGCACCGTGAGCCAGCTCGGGCTCATCGTCCTCATGGTCGGCATCGGCTCGCGCGCCGCCGCGCTCGCCGGTCTCGCGATGATCGGCGCCCACGCCATGTTCAAGGCGACGCTGTTCCTCACCGTCGGGATCGTCGACGCCGCGACGGGCACCCGTGACCTGCGGCGCCTGTCCGGCGTCGGCCGAGCCATGCCGCTGACGGCCCTCGCGGGCGGTCTCGCGACAGCCTCGATGATCGGCCTGCCGCCCTTCGCCGGCTACGTCGCCAAGGAGGCGGCCCTCGAGGCCCTCGTGCACGACGAGGCGCCGCTGGGGCTGCCGTGGCTCGGCATCCTCGTCATCGCGGCCGTCGTGATCGGCTCGATGCTCACCGTCGCCTACGGCCTGCGCTTCTTCTGGGGAGCCTTCGCGACCAAGAAGTCCGCACCGGCCATCCCGATCGTCCCCGTCAACGCGGAGGGCCACCCCGTCGAGACCGCGCCGGTCGACCCCGCGAGCATCAAGCGCCAGTCCCTCCTGCTCGTGCTGCCCGCCCTGACCCTCGCGGTCCTGGGTCTGGTCACCGCGCTCAACCCGACCTTCGGTGAGCACCTGCTCGAGCCCCACGCCCAGACGTATCCGACGGGCGAGGCCGGTCACCTGGTCCTCTGGGCAGGCGTCACCCCGGCCTTCGGGCTGACGGCCGCGATCCTCGGCGTCGGTGCGCTGATGTTCTGGGGTCGCCGCCAGGTCGAGTGGTTCCAGGCCGCGATGCCCCGCACCCTCGAGGCCGACAAGGCGTACCGCCGCTCGATGCGCGCCCTCGACGACCTCGCCGCGGACGTCACCGCGATGACCCAGCGCGGTTCGCTGCCCTTCTACCTCGGCGCGATCCTCATCGTGCTGGTCGTCGGACCGGGTGGTGTGCTGCTCACGCAGAACGCCTGGCCTGCCGAGACACGGATCTGGGACAGCGCCGCGCAGCTCGCGCCCGTGCTCGTCATCGTGGTCTCGTCGATCCTCGCCGCGCGCTCCAGGCGCCGCCTCAAGGCCGTGCTGCTCGCCGGTTTTGCCGGCTACTCGGTCGCCTTCCTCTTCATGCTGCACGGCGCGCCGGACCTCGCGCTCACGCAGGTGCTCGTCGAGACCGTCACCCTCGTGGTCATGGTGCTCGTGCTGCGACGCCTGCCCGCGTACTTCTCCGACCGTCCGCTCGCCATCACGCGCTGGGTCCGCCTCGGCATCGCCGTGGCTGTCGGGCTCGTCGTCATGGGCTTCGCGCTCGTCGTGCCCGGCGCGCGCATCCACGAGGCCGTCTCGACCAAGTTCCCCGACGAGGCCTACGAGTTCGGCGGTGGCAAGAACATCGTCAACGTCACCCTGGTCGACATCCGTGCGTGGGACACCATGGGCGAGATCTCGGTCCTGCTGGTGGCGGCGACGGGTGTCGCCTCGCTCGTGTTCCTCAGCCGCCGCGGCGGCGAGATCTTCCGGGCGCAGAACGTCACGACAGACACCGCCAACGCCTACAGGGTGTGGGCCGCGCAGACCGAGGCCGAGGCCAGCCCGCAGGTCGCCGCCCTCATGCCCGCCAAGGGTGCCCCCGCCGCGCCTGCGCAGTCCATGCGCCAGCGGGTGTGGCTGCCGGCAGGCAAGACCCTCGCGCCGGTGCGGCGCTCGGTGATCTTCGAGGTCGTCACGCGCCTGCTGTTCCACTCGATGATCGTCTACGCGGTCTACCTGCTCTTCGCCGGGCACAACGCCCCGGGTGGAGGCTTCGCGGCAGGGATCGTCGTCGGCATCGCGCTCGTCGTGAGGTACCTCGCCGGCGGTCGCTACGAGCTCGGCGAGGCCCTCCCGGTCCAGCCCGGTCTGCTGCTCGGCCTCGGTCTGTTCCTCTCGGCAGGGGTCGGCCTCGGTTCGCTGATCTTCGGCGGCGGGGTGCTGCAGAGCGAGATCGTCGAGTTCACGCTGCCGCTCTTCGGGCACGTCAAGCTCGTCACAGCCCTGTTCTTCGACCTCGGGGTGTTCCTCGTGGTCATCGGTCTCATCCTCGACGTCCTGCGGTCCCTGGGAGCCGAGATCGACCGGCAGATCGACCTGGCCATGCCCGCCGCGCAGAGCTCGGCCGAGGCCATCTCGGTCGGGACCGGCACGAGCGTCGTGGAGCACACCCGTGAGAGCGCGGCCGACCGGGTCCGCGACGAGCGCGGTGTCACCCGCTCGGCCGGAGACGGCTCAGAGACCCGCGGTCCCAACGAGCACGAGGAGAGGATCTGATGGACCTCATCGACACCAGCCCCAACCTGCTCCTCGTCCTCGCGATCGGCGTGCTGTTCACGACAGGGGTCTACCTGCTCCTCGAGCGCAGCCTCACCCGTGTGCTCATCGGGTTCATCCTCATCGGCAACGGTGCGAACCTGCTGTTCCTGGTGGCCGGTGGCCGCGCCGGGGGAGCACCGATCATCGGTGACACCGACCCCGCCGACATGAGCGACCCGCTCCCGCAGGCGATGGTCCTCACCGCGATCGTCATCACCCTCGCCCTCACGGCCTTCGTGCTGGCCATGGCGTACCGCTCGTGGCAGCTGCACGGCCACGACGAGGTGCAGGACGACCTCGAGGACAAGCGCATCGTCCGGATCGCCGCCAAGAACGCCCCGACCTACAACGACACCGACTCCGAGGAAGACAGCGAGAGTGCCGATGAACAGGCCGCTGAGGCACGCGACGAGACCGAGAGGGGCACACCATGAGTGAGTACACCTGGCTCGTGCCGCTCCCCGTCGTCATGCCCCTGTTCGCGGCCGGTCTGACGCTCGCGCTCTACAGGCACCCCCGCGCGCAGCGGGTCATCTCCGTGCTCGCCCTCTCGCTCATGGTCGCCGTCGGGGTGGGGCTGCTGTTCCTCGCCGACTCCGGTCCCGTGGTCGTCGACATCGGCGGCTGGGCGGCGCCGGTCGGCATCGACCTCGTCGCCGACAGGCTCTCCTCGCTCATGCTCACGGTGTCGAGCACCGTGATGCTGTGCGTCCTGCTCTACTCCCTCGGGCAGGGCATCACCGACGGGGACGAGGCCGCCCCGGTCTCCATCTACCACCCGACGTACCTGGTCCTGGCGGCCGGCGTCTCGAACGCCTTCCTCGCGGGCGACCTCTTCAACCTCTACGTCGGCTTCGAGATCCTGCTGGCCGCCAGCTACGTGCTGCTGACCCTCGGCGGGACCGGCGAGCGCATCCGCGCCGGGTCGATCTACGTGATCGTCGCGCTGCTGTCGTCGATCATCTTCCTCGTGGCGATCGCGCTCGTCTACGCCGCGACGGGCACGGTCAACCTGGCCCAGCTCGCGCAGCGCCTGCCCGAGATCGACCCCGGGGTGGCCCTCGTGCTGCAGCTGCTGCTGCTGCTCGCCTTCGGGATCAAGGCGGCCATCTTCCCGCTGTCCGCGTGGCTGCCCGACTCCTACCCGACGGCCCCCGCACCCGTCACCGCGGTCTTCGCCGGGTTGCTCACCAAGGTGGGCGTCTACGCGATCATGCGCACCCAGACGCTGCTGTTCACCGACGGTCGCCTCGACACGCTGCTCATGTGGCTCGCCCTGGCGACGATGGTCATCGGGATCCTCGGCGCCGTGGCGCAGAGCGACATCAAACGACTGCTGTCCTTCACGCTCGTCAGCCACATCGGGTACATGCTCTTCGGCATCGCGCTGGCCAGCCAGGCCGGTCTCGGGGCGTCGATCTTCTACGTCGCCCACCACATCACCGTGCAGACGACGCTGTTCCTCGTCGTCGGTCTCGTCGAGCGCCGAGGCGGGTCCACCTCGCTCGACAGGCTGGGCGGTCTCGCGAAGATCGCGCCGGGCCTCGCGATCCTCTTCTTCATCCCGGCGATGAACCTCGCGGGGATCCCGCCGCTCTCCGGGTTCCTCGGCAAGGTCGGGCTGCTCGAGGCCGGTGTCGCGCAGGGCACCACCCTCGCCTACACGCTCGTGGTCGGCAGCGTCGTCACGTCGCTGCTCACCCTCTACGCGATCGTCAAGGCGTGGAACAAGGCCTTCTGGCAGACACCGCCCGAGCCGCTGCCCGACGCGACCCTGCCCGGTTCGATGGTCGGCCCGACGGCCGCCCTCGTCGGTGTGGGGCTCCTGCTCACGGTGGTCGCCGGTCCGCTCTACAGCTATTCCGACCGCGCCGCCGCGACCATGCAGGACACCAGCCAGTACATCGACGCCGTCCTCGGCCCTGACGGCCGCGGCGAGGGGGACTCGACAGACTCGGTGCCCAACCCCGGCATCGACAACACCCCGGTCCCGTCCCCGAGCGGGACGCCGGCCGACGACTCGAGCGAGACCACGGACGGAGGCGACTCATGACGATCCACCGCAGGCGCCGCAAGATCGCCGAGCAGTGGCCCACGGTCCTGTGGCTCGCCGTCGTCTGGGTGATGCTCTGGGGCACGCTCAGCTGGGGCAACGTCTTGGCCGGTCTCGGGATCGCGCTGCTCGTCACGGTCCTCATGCCGCTGCCGACCATCGACTTCCACGGCCGTGTCCGGCCGCTCGGCATCCTCGTCCTGCTGCTGCGCTTCCTGTGGGAGCTCGTCGTGGCGTCGGTCGAGGTCAGCCTCTACGCCTTCAGGTTCGGGAAGGTCCCGCGCGGGGCGGTCGTCGGTGTCAAGCTGCGCAGCTCCTCCGACCTCTACCTGACCCTCGTGGCGGAGATCAGCTCGCTGGTCCCCGGCTCGCTGGTCATCGAGGCGCACCGCAACACCGGCATGCTGTACCTGCACGTCCTCGACATCGAGTCCTACGGTGGCGCGGACAAGGTCCGCGAGCACACGCTCGAGCTCGAGGCCCGGGTCATGCGTGCCCTCGCCTCCGACGACGAGCTCGCGCGCGCGGGTGTCGCCACGACCCGACGCGGCCAGGCGGCGCTCGACGCCGAGCGGTCCGCACAGACCAGCTCGACCACGGAGGCCTCCTCATGACCGTCGTCGCCATCATCTGCGGTGTCATGCTCGTGACAGCCGCGATCCTCGCGCTGATCCGTGCCGAGCGCGGACCGAGCATGCTCGACCGCACGGTCGCCCTCGACGTGTTCGTCACGACCCTCGTCGGAGGGATCGTGCTCGAGTCGGCCCTCTCCGGGCGGCTCGACACCCTGCCGATCCTCATCGTCCTCTCGCTCGTCGGCTTCGTCGGCTCGGTGACCATCGCGCGCTTCGCCGCCGTCGAGCCCGAGGGCGAAGGACGTGTGCGGACCCTCGAGGAGATCGCGCAGGAGGAGGCCGCACGGGTCGAGGCCGACGCGGACCACCCGATCCTCGACGAGCCGCGCGACCTCATCGAGCCGAAGGACCCGAAGGGGTCCGAGCACACCACGACCATCGGCTCGATCCCGCAGGCGGCCAAGGCCGTGCAAGACATCACCGGACCGAAGGAGGAGCGATGAGCTGGACGACCCTCGCCGACGTCGCAGCAGGCTTCTGCCTCATCGCCGGTTCCTTCCTCGCCCTCGCGGCCGGGGTCGGTGTGCTGAGGTTCCCCGACCTCCTCGCCCGCATGCACGCGGGCACCAAGCCGCAGGTCCTCGGGCTGATCCTGCTGCTCACCGGCGAGGCGCTGCGCGTGCGCAACATGCAGGTGCTCGGCATGCTCGTGCTCATCATCGTGTTCCAGCTGCTCACGGCCCCCGTCGCGGCGCACATGGTCGGCCGGGCGGGCTACCGCACAGGCAAGGTCCGCAACGACCTGCTGGTCGTCGACGAGCTCACCGAAGACCACTTCCGCGCCCCGGAGAAGCCCGTCCGCTGCGAAGACGACCACGGCCTCGACAACCCCGCCCGCAAGGACAAGCGGGACGTCGAGGCACCCCCGGCCTGAGCAGCGGTCGTCAGAGGCCCTTCGAGGACAACCAGGCGGTGACCTCATCGAAGAACCGGCTGCGCGCAGGCTCGGGCGAGAGGCTGAGGTCGTGGGCAGCGCCCGGGACGGTGACCAGCGTGACGTCACGCCCGAGGCCCGGGGCGAGCCGTGCGGTCTGCTGCACGTCCAGCACGCTGTCGGTCGTGAGGATCGCGTCGTGCCAGCGCTTCGGGTCGCCCGAGGCGTCCGGCGTCAGCACGAGCACCGGGCAGCGGATGTCGAGCCCCCGGGCCACCTGCGCGTGGCCGCGGCGGACGGCCCGCAACCAGCCGGCCCGGGCCGGGAAGCCCTCGTGCGGCTTGAGCGTGAGGTCGTAGTCCCACTCGCCGCCGGTGTCCTTGTGCAGCGCCCGGCCGTAGTGCGGACCCAGCCCGCCGACGGGGGTGCGCGGGGCGAGCGGAGCGAGCATGTCGATCAGCCGTGTGGCCACCACGCGCGAGAACCACGGCTCGTTGAGGTCGAGCCAGGGGGAGTTGAGGACCAGGGCGTCGATCTGGACGGCTGAGGCTGAGGTCGTGCTCGTGCCCGTGCTCGTCGCCGACTCCGCACCTGCGCGCGTGCGGGCGTCGGCCCAGAGGGCTGTCACGAGCCCGCCCGTGGAGTGCCCGAGGACCACCAGCTCCTCGTGGCCGAGCTCGTCGCGGACGATCCGTGCCGCGGTGTCGAGCTCTTCGGCGTAGTCGGACAGCCGCGTCACGTAGTTGGGCGTCTGGTGCGGACGCAGCGAGCGTCCGTAGCGACGCAGGTCGAGAGCGTAGAAGGTGTACCCGTGATCGGCCAGGACGTCGGCCATGTGCGTCTGGAAGAAGTAGTCGACGTAGCCGTGGACGTAGAGGACCGCCCGCTCTGTCCGCGGTCGCGCGCCGTCGGCGACGAGCGTGGCGACCACCTCGCCCTCCTCGTCGGGGCGCAGCCGGAGGGTCCGGGCGAGCCAGGAGCCGCCGAGCATGTCGGGTTCCCAGCGGCTGTCCGAGGTGAGGTCTGCGGTCATGGGGTCATCTCCGTCGACGAGAGACGGCGTGCGGCTCGCCCTCGGTCGAGGGGAGCCGCACGCCGTCGGGGGTGCTGCGTCTGTGTGCGGCTGTCAGCCGACTGTAGCCGTCAGCCGGCCGTGGCTGTCAGCCTGCGGTGGCAGTCAGCGACCGCGGCCGTCAGCGCCAGGGCTGCTGCCCGGGTGCCGGAGGCTCCTCGCCAGGCTTCCCAGGCTGGCCCCACTGCTGGCCGGTCTGGTCCTGGCCAGGCTGGCCCGTCTGCTGTCCCCACTGCTGCTGACCGGGCTGCTGGGGCTGACCCTGTCCGGGCTGACCCCACTGCTGCTGTCCGGGCTGACCCTGCTGACCCTGCTGACCCTGCTGCTGGTCCGGCTGGCCCCACTGCTGGCCGGGCTGGCCAGGCTGCTGCTGGCCCTGACCGGGCTGGCCCCACTGCTGCTGACCAGGCTGACCGGGCTGCTGGGGCTGGCCCCACTGCTGACCCTGCTGACCGGGCTGCTGCGGCTGCTGGCCCCACTGCTGCTGGCCGGGCTGGCCCTGCTGCTGGCCCCAGGCGGGAGCGCCTGCTGCGGCGTACGCACCGGGTCCGCCGGGGCCACCCTGGCCGCCACCCTTGCGGTTGCGGAGGATCAGCCACGTGGCGAGCCCTGCGAGGGCGAGGACGCCCACGCCGATGCCCACCCAGAGGAGCCAGCTGACACCCTCGTCGTCGGAGCTGGAGCTGTCGGCCTCGGGCTCGTCGCTCGCGGAGTCCGAGCTGTCGGGCGTGGACTCGGTGCTGGGGTCCGTCGCGTCGTCCGTGGCGTCGTCGGACGGGTCGACGACCGAGCCGGAGCCGCCGGCCGAGCCGCGCGCGTCGAAGTCGAGGGTCTCGCCGAGGACGTAGGTCCAGGTGACCGTGTTGCCGTCGATGACGCCGTTGGAGTCGGTGACCTCGCCCGGGAACTCGACCGAGAAGGTGATGTCGGGCTCGCCCATGCCCAGGCTCTCGAAGTTCGCGACGTCGTCCTCGGTGAAGCCCATGTCCGCGTTGTCGAGCGACCCGGTCACCACGTACTCGTCGCCCTCGCGCGTGAAGGAGAGCACGTCGTCCGAGAAGTCGGCGAGCGGCGCGTCCTCGGTCGTGTAGAGGTAGCCGGTGTAGCCGTCCTGCTTGTAGGCCTCGCTCTCCATGCCCGGCATGATGAGGTCGTCGCCGGCCTCGGTCTCCATCTGCTCGAGGAAGTCGTCGGCCGACATGCCGAGCTGCTCGATCGTGGCGTCCTCGACGGCCATGAGCATCTGGATGTTCATGGTGTCGTCGTCGTTGAGGACGATCTCGGTCTGCACACGCATGCAGCCGGTCAGTGTGACGGCGAGGACCGCGCCTGCGGCTAGGGCTGTGAGACGTTTCATGGCCGGTGGGCTCCTTGGGACAGGTCGCGCACCGGGGGGTGACGACGGGTGAGGATCTCGACTGGTGCCAACTCTGGCATGCCGAGTGCCTCTCTGCCCCACGATCTGAGGCTTCCGGGGACTTCTCCCCAGCGCAGAGGGGCTGTGGACGACGGGTTCACCCGCTCGAGGGTTCTGGAGCTGCTCCCGGCAGTGGCGGAGCAGAGTTGAGTGGAATACGCTCAACTTTCGCGGCGTTGTCGTCTACAGACCCGTTCCCTGACCTTGGAGGACTTGCATGGACCTCAACCTCACGACCCTCTCCCGCGACGCGCTCGGCAACGCCGTGCAGTCCGCAGGGGCTGCCAGCAACCCGCAGGTCGAGCCTGTCCACCTGCTCGACGCGCTGCTCGCCCAGCAGACCGGCACGACCCCCGGCCTCCTCGCCCAGGCGGGCGTGGACGCCCAGGCCGTCGGCGCCGCCGCCCGCCGGGCCCTCGTCGCCCTGCCGACCCTCTCGGGGTCCTCGGTCGCCGAGCCCACGCTCTCGGGCGCCATGTCCGCCGTGCTCCAGCGCGCCCGCACCGAGGCCGCCGAGCTGCAGGACGAGTACATCTCGACCGAGCACCTGCTGCTCGGTCTCGCCGCCGCGCCCTCGCCGGCCGCCGACATCCTCCAGCGCGCCGGAGCCACGCGTGAGGCGCTCGCCGCAGCGATCCCCGTGGTCCGCGGTGGACGCCGGGTCACCAGCCCCAACCCCGAGGGCACCTACGACTCGCTCGAGAAGTACGGCGTCGACCTCACCGAGGCCGCACGCGACGGCCGGCTCGACCCTGTCATCGGCCGCGACTCCGAGATCCGTCGCGTGGTCCAGGTGCTCTCGCGCCGCACCAAGAACAACCCTGTGCTCATCGGTGAGCCCGGCGTCGGCAAGACCGCGGTCGTCGAAGGGCTCGCCCAGCGCATCGTCGCGGGCGACGTCCCCGACTCGCTCAAGGGCAAGCGGCTCATCTCGCTCGACCTCGCGGCGATGGTCGCCGGTGCCAAGTACCGCGGTGAGTTCGAAGAGCGCCTCAAGGCTGTCCTCGAGGAGATCAAGGGCTCCGACGGCGAGGTCGTCACCTTCATCGACGAGCTGCACACCGTCGTCGGTGCCGGGGGTGGCTCCGAGGGTGCGATGGACGCGGGCAACATGCTCAAGCCCATGCTCGCCCGCGGTGAGCTGCGCCTCGTCGGTGCGACCACGCTCGACGAGTACCGCGAGCACGTCGAGAAGGACCCCGCCCTCGAGCGCCGCTTCCAGCAGGTGTTCGTCGGCGAGCCGACGGTCGAGGACACCGTGGCGATCCTGCGCGGGCTCAAGTCCCGCTACGAGGCTCACCACCGCGTGACCATCTCCGACGCCGCGCTCGTGGCTGCCGCGGCGCTGTCCGACAGGTACATCACCGGTCGCCAGCTCCCCGACAAGGCGATCGACCTCGTCGACGAGGCCGCCGCGCGCCTGCGTATGGAGATGGACTCGTCCCCGGTCGAGATCGACGTGCTCCAGCGCGCCGTGACACGCCTCGAGATGGAAGAGCTCGCCCTGGAGAAGTCCGACGACGAGGCCTCCCGCCAGCGTCTGTCGGTGCTGCGCGCGACCCTCGCCGACCGCAAGGAAGAGCTCGCCTCGCTCACGGCCCGCTGGGCTGCTGAGAAGGGCGGCTTCAACAGGGTCGGTGAGCTCCGTGAGAGGCTCGCCCAGCTCGACGCCCAGGCCGAGAAGGCCGAGCGCGAGGCCGACCTCGAGACCGCGTCGCGGCTGCGCTACGGCGACATCCCCCAGCTCGAGCGCGAGCTCGCCGAGGCCGAGAAGGCCGAGCACGCCGAGGAGACCGTCGACCGCCCTGCCCCGCTCGTCGGGGACAAGGTCGACGCCGACGAGATCGCCGAGGTGGTCTCCGCCTGGACGGGCATCCCCGCCGGACGCATGCTCCAGGGCGAGAGCCAGAAGCTCTTGTCCATGGAGGAGGTCCTCGGGCAGCGGCTCATCGGCCAGAAGGCGGCTGTCGCGACGGTCTCCGACGCTGTGCGCCGCGCGCGGGCAGGGGTCTCCGACCCCGACCGCCCGACGGGGTCGTTCATGTTCCTCGGCCCGACGGGTGTCGGCAAGACCGAGCTCGCCAAGGCTCTCGCCGACTTCCTCTTCGACGACGCCCGGGCGATGGTCCGCATCGACATGTCCGAGTACTCGGAGAAGCACACCGTCGCGCGCCTCGTCGGGGCACCCCCGGGCTACGTCGGCTACGAAGAGGGCGGTCAGCTGACCGAGGCCGTGCGGCGTCGTCCGTACTCGGTCGTGCTCCTCGACGAGGTCGAGAAGGCCCACCCCGAGGTCTTCGACATCTTGCTCCAGGTGCTCGACGACGGGCGGCTCACCGACGGTCAGGGCCGGACCGTGGACTTCCGCAACGTGATCCTCGTGATGACGTCGAACCTCGGGTCGCAGTACCTCGTCGACCCGCTGCTCGACGACGGGGCTAAGCGGGCGTCGGTCATGGCCGCCGTGCAGAGCGCCTTCAAGCCGGAGTTCCTCAACAGGCTCGACGACGTGGTGCTCTTCGACCCGCTCGACCTCGACGAGCTCGGGCAGATCGTGGACATCCAGGTCGAGGCCCTGGCGGCGCGCCTGGTCGACCGGCGGATCACGCTGGTCGTCACGGACGCTGCGCGGGAGTGGCTCGCGATCGAGGGCTTCGACCCCGCCTACGGAGCGCGGCCGCTGCGCCGCCTCGTGCAGCGGGAGATCGGCGACAGGCTCGCACGGACGCTCCTCGCGGGTGAGATCGCCGACGGCGACAGGATCCTCGTCGACCGTCCCGAGTCGCCCGAGGGCGGCGCGGGGAACCTGGTGGTCGAGGTGCTCCGCTAGGAGCGCTCCGGCAGGAGCGCCTCACCACGAGCGCTCCGTCGGGAGTGCCTCGCTCAGAGCGTTCCTGCGAGAGCGCTCTGCGAGGAGCGGGGCCAGCCAGACGACAGCAGCCGCACCGGTCATCCGGTGCGGCTGCTGTGCTGCTGTGCTCGCGCGTCCGGTCTCGGGCGGCTGGAGGTGGTGCGGGGTCAGTCGAGGAGGCTGCCGGAGAGCCCGCCCTCGACGACGGCGATGCACAGACCTGTGCGGTCGTCGTCAGCCCACGAGTCTTCGCTCGGGGTCCACACGACGAGGCTGAGGTCGTCGGCCGGGACGTCGCCGCTCGTCACGAGGTCGGGGGAGCAGATCGCCGTCGTCTGGGTGACGAGCGTGTCCTGGCCGGGGAAGTCACCGTCGGTGAAGGTCGTGCTCCCGACCACCTGAGCGCCGTGGTCGTCGGAGCAGGGCACCACGTCGACCTCGCCGACGGACCCGCTGCCCGAGACGTCTTCGAGGCAGTTGCCGACGACGAGCTGGCTGACCGACGCGCTCGTGCTCGACGACACGTCGGGCTCGAGGGCCTCGGGCGTCGAGTCGGAGAAGAACAGGAAGAACGCCGCGACGGCGAGGCCGATCACGACCACCGCGACGACGATCCCGATGATGAGGCCGCGCGACGACTTCTTCGGGGGCTGCTGTCCCCACTGCGGGTTCTGCTGACCGGGCTGGCCGGGGTAGCCGCCCTGCTGGCCCGGGCCCCACTGCTGCTGCGCGGGCTGCTGACCCCACGGGCCTTGCTGCCCGGGGCTGTGCTGCCCAGGTCCTTGCTGGGCGGGTGCGCCAGGCTGACCCCACTGCTGTGCGGGCTGCTGCTGGCCCGGCTGCTGACCGGGCTGACCCCACTGCTGGCCGGGCTGCTGGGGCTGCTGGCCCGGCTGCTGCTGCCACGGCTGCTGTGCCGGCTGCTGGCCATGCTGTGGACCGGCGGGCTGCTGCGGGCTGCCATGCTGCTGCGGACCGCCGGGCTGGCCCCACTGCTGGGTGGGCTGCTGCCACGGCTGACCGGGCTGAGACTGCTGGCCCTGCTGCCAGGGTTCGCCCTGCTGGGCCTGGCCCGGCTGACCGGGCTGACTCGGCTGCTGACCAGGCTGTCCTGCGGGGCCCGGCTGGCCGTAGGACGCCGAGGGGCCCTGCGTGCCCTGCTGGTCGCCCCACCCCGGCTGCGCGCCGAGCTTCTGCGTCTTGGCGTCGTCGGGACCAGGAGCGCCCGCGCCGGGTGGGGGAGGAGGAACGTGGCTCATGGTCAACCGCCTAGGTTCAGGGCGGTCGGACCGCCGGAGTCGTCTCACGGGCAGCCTAGCCGCCGGTCGAGCCGCAGGGGAGGTGAGATCGCAGGTCGGACGTCCGACTGTAGAGTCCTGCTCGCGGAGGGGGCACTGCAGCCCCGTCGAGGAATGGGGTCAGACCGTGACAGAACCTGCACAGCCGCGCCGCGAGCGGGGGTACGCCAAGGGGCGCGCCACGCGCGTGCAGATCGTCGAGGCCGCGATGGTCTTGTTCGGCGAGGTCGGGTACAGGTCTGCGTCGCTGCGCGAGATCGCGTCGCGCGTCGGGATCTCGCACCCCGGCCTGATCCACCACTTCCCGACCAAGGAGGTGCTGCTGGCCGCGGTCCTCGAGCACCGGGACGAGATCGACGACTCCGCGCTGGCCGCAGACCTCGCGTCGGGGACGGCGCTGCTCGACGCGGTCGTCAGGCTCGTGCGCCGCAACGCCGAGAGGCCCGGCATCGTCGAGCTGTTCACCACGCTCGCCGCCGAGGCCACGGCCGCAGACCACCCCGCGCACAGGTACTTCCGCGACAGGTACACCACCACGATCGCGCTGCTCACGCGGGAGCTCGAGGCGCTCCGCGCCGCCGGGGCGCTTCGCCCCTCGGTCGACCCGGCCTCGGGCGCCCGTCAGCTCACGGCTCTCATGGACGGGCTCCAGGTCCAGTGGCTGCTCGAGCGCGGCTCCGAGGACCAGGTCGACATGGCCGCCGTCATGCAGGACGCGCTCGCCCTGTACCTCGTGGAGCCGCCCCTCGTGGAACCGCAGAGGCCTGGGAGCGCGGGTGACTGACCCAGCGAGTCCCCCGGGAGCCTGTGCCCCGGCAGACTGACGTAGCACGCCCCCAGGAGCGTGTGCCCCGGCAGACCGAACCAGCACGTCCCCCGGGAGCGTGTGCCCCGGCAGACCGACCCAGCGAGTCCCCCGGGAGCGTGGGCCTCGGCGGACTGACCCAGCCGTCCACCAGCACGTCCCCCGGTGCGTGTGCCCCGGGGGACGAGCTCGGGTGTCAGGCGCGGACCGAGCGCTCCTGCGCCTGGTCGAGGAGCCTGGCGAGGCCGTCGCGGTCGAAGAGCATCCCGGCGAAGTTCGCGATCACCCGCACCGGCATGTCGAGCAGCATCTTGGCCATCGTCTCGTCGAGCTCTAGGTTGCCCTGGTCGTCGGCGCCAGCGGTCTCCGGGCGTGCGAGCTCGGCGCGCAGCAGCTCGCCGCCGACGGGGTGGTCGAGCCACTCGCCGAAGGTCGAGTCGTCCGAGAGCGGGGCCGCGAGCGGGGGAGCCGTGACGTCGACGGACACCGTGGCACGCAGGTCGCGCGAGGACGCCCCGACCGAGACGAGGAACTCGCCGCCCTCGAGGGTCCAGGCGCGCAGCGTCGGGTGCCAGTACGAGAGGTCGCGGGCGTCGAGGACCACCTCGACCTCGCGGGACTCACCGGGCTCGAGGGCCACCTTGACAAATCCCTTGAGCTCGCGCTCGGGCCGCAGGACCACAGACTCGGGGTCGCCGACGTACACCTGGACTACCTCGGCACCACGGACGGCGCCGGTGTTGGTGATCCGCGCGCGGACCGTCACCGTCACCTCGTCGCCCTCTCCGGAGACCGTGGCTGTCACGTCCGAGTGCTCGAAGCTCGTGTAGGTCAGCCCGTGACCGAAGGGGTACGAGACCGCCATGCCCTTGGCGTCGTAGTACCTGTAGCCGACCAGCACGCCCTCGCCGTAGCGCACGTGCCCGAGCTCGCCGGGGAAGCTGCCGTAGGCGGGGGTGTCGCGCAGGGAGACGGGGATCGTCTCGGTGAGGCGACCCGAGGGGCTCTGCGCGCCGAAGAGCAGGTCGGCGACGGCGCCGCCGCCCGCCTGGCCGCCGAGCCACGTCTCGAGGACGGCAGGGGTGAGGTGCTCCCAGCCGGAGAGCGCCACGGCCGAGCCGTTGGCGAGCACCACCACGAGGCGCGGGGTCACCTCGGCGAGAGCCTGCAGCAGCGCGACCTGGCTGTCGGGCAGGTCGAGGTGGTCGCGGTCGTAGCCCTCGGACTCGTCGGCGGCGGGCAGCCCGAGGAAGACCACGACTGTCGTCGCAGTCTTGGCGGCCTCGACGGCCTCGTCGCGCAGCTGCTCGTCGGAGCCCTCGGTCACGCCCTCGATCGTGAAGCCCGGGGCGAAGCTCACGTCCGCACCTGTGAGCTCGCCGATCGCCGTCAGCGCGTCGTCGAGCCGGGTCGGGTTGACCTGCGACGATCCTGCCCCCTGGTAGCGGGGAGTCCTGGCGAACTCGCCGACGACGAGCACACCAGCGGCGTCAGCAGCCCGCAGCGGCAGCAGGGGAGCGCCGTCGACGGGTTCGTTCTTCAGCAGGACGGACCCGGCCGCCGCGGCCTCGCGGGCGAGGGCGTGGTGGGCGCCGGCGTCGTAGGACGACGGTTCTGCGGCAGCCGGGAGCGCGCGGGAGAGCAGGGTGAGCAGACGGCGGACGGCCTGGTCGAGGACGGCCTCGTCCATCGCGCCCGACCGGACTGCCTCGACGACCTGGGCGTCGCCGATGTTCCCGGAGTTCGGCATCTCCAGGTCGAGGCCGGCGGCGAGGGAGGGTACACGGTCGGCGACGGCGCCCCAGTCGGAGACGACCACCCCGTCGTAGCCCCACTCGTCGCGCAGCACCTCGGTGAGCAGCCACGGGTGCTCGGAGGCGTAGGTGCCGTTCACCTTGTTGTAGGCGCACATGACGGTCCAGGGCTTCGCGCGGGTCACGGCACGCTCGAAGCCGGTGAGGTAGATCTCGCGCAGGGTGCGCTCGTCCACGTCGGCCGAGACGCGCATGCGGTCGGTCTCCTGGTTGTTGACCGCGAAGTGCTTGAGCGAGGTGCCGACACCCTCGGACTGGATGCCCTCGATGAGCGCGGCACCGAGGTCGCCCGAGACGACGGGGTCTTCGGAGAAGTACTCGAAGTTGCGGCCGCACAGCGGTGAGCGCTTGATGTTGATCCCCGGGCCCAGCAGGACGGCGACGTCGTTCGCGCGGGTCTCGCGGCCCAGCGCGCTGCCGACGCGGCGCAAGAGGTCGACGTCCCAGGTGGAGCCCAGGGCGGCAGCCGTCGGGAAGCAGGTGGCCGGGACGGACTCGGCGAGGCCCAGGTGGTCGGCCGAGGTGTCCTGCTTGCGCAGGCCGTGCGGGCCGTCGGTCACCATGACCGAGCCGATGCCGAGGCGCTCGACGGGCTGGGTGTGCCAGAAGTCCAGGCCTGAGGTCAGCGAGGCCTTCTCCTCGAGCGTGAGGTCCTGGATCAGGCGCTCGACGTCGAGCGGGCCTGCCGTGGTGGTGGTTGGTGCAGAAGTCATGCGAGCACTCCCTCGGTGTCGGCGGAGCACGCTCCGGCGCGTGCTCAGGCCAGCCTAGCGCTGAAACCTACCGGCTGGTAGGTGATGTGGAGGAGTGTTGTGTGCCTGCCGGGGGCAGGAGCAGCGAGATCGATACCTCGGAGCGAGATCGTGCTGCAGGGGGATCGATCTCGCTCCGAGGTGCCGATCTCAGCGTCTGGTTGGGGTCGCTGGGAGACAGGACAGGGCAGGGGTGCGCGCGCCGTGCGCCGGAAGGAGGGGGGCGGCGGTGGCCTCGGACGAGACGACGAGGGGCGGGGTGCGCGCTCGCACCCCGCCCCTCGTCCCGGTCGCGCTAGTCCGCGATGTCGACGATCACCGGGACGTGGTCGGACGCGCCCTTGCCCTTGCGCTCGTCGCGGTCGATCTCGACAGCCGTGACCGCAGAGGTCAGCGCGGGGGAGGTGTACGCGAAGTCGATCCGCAGGCCCTGGTTCTTGGGGAACCGCAGCTGCTGGTAGTCCCAGTACGTGTACTTGCGGTCTTCGGGGACGAACTCGCGGCTCACCTCGGTGAAGCCCGCGGTCTCGAAGGCCGCGAAGGCGTCGCGCTCGGGCTGGCTCACGTGGGTCTGACCCTCGAAGACCGCCATGTCCCACACGTCGGTGTCGCGCGGGGCGACGTTCCAGTCGCCCACGAGCGCGATCTTCGCCGCAGGGTCTGCCTCGACCCAGCCCGCAGCGTGCGATCGCAGCGTCGACAACCAGTCGAGCTTGTAGGCGTAGTGCGGGTTGTCGAGCGCCCGACCGTGCGGCACGTACAGGCTCCACACGCGGACGCCGCAGCAGGTCGCTCCGATCGCACGGGCCTCGACCACGGGCTCTTCGCCGAACTGCGGCTGGTCCGGGAAGCCGAGCGAGACGTCCTCGAGCCCCACCCGGCTGATGATCGCGACGCCGTTCCACTGCGAGAGGCCGAAGTGCGCCACCTCGTAGCCGGCAGCCTCGAAGGCCGCGAAGGGGAACTGCGTGTCCTTGCACTTGGTCTCCTGGAGCGCGAGCACGTCGGTGCCGCTGCGCTCCAAGAAGGCGACCGCACGGTCGACGCGGGCGCGGATCGAGTTGATGTTCCAGGTGGCGAGGCGCATGAGGTCCAGGCTAGCCGTCTGGGCCGACACAGGGGCAAGGGGCGAGCTGCTCGAGCGGGGTCGGCGGTCGCGACGCCCTCGGGGCACCCTCGGTAGGCTGGCGCTCATGGCTACTGCACTCATCACCGGCGCGAGCGCCGGTCTCGGCGTCGAGTTCGCCTGGCAGCTCGCGACAGGGCACCACGACCTCGTCCTCGTCGCCCGCGACACCGACCGCCTCGAGACGCTCGCGCACCAGATCCGGTCAGCTGCCGGGGTGAGTGTCGAGGTCCTCGGGGCCGACCTCTCCGACCGGGACCAGACCGAGGTGGTCGCCGAGCGGCTGCGCAGCACCACCAGCCCGGTCAGCCTGCTCGTCAACAACGCGGGGTACGCGGTCCACGACTCCTTCGTCGGCGGGGACGTCGCTGCCCAGGAGGCGTCGCTCGACGTCATGGTCCGTGCGGTGCTCGTCCTGTCGCAGGCCGCGGCAGGGTCCATGCGCTCGCGCGGCCGCGGGGCCATCCTCAACGTCTCGTCCGTCGCGGCGCTCACGGCCTCCGGCACCTACTCGGCGCACAAGGCGTGGGTGCGGACCTTCACCGAGGGGCTCGCGGTCGACCTGCGCGGGACCGGCGTCACGGCGACGGCGCTGTGCCCTGGGCTCACGCGGACCGAGTTCCACGAGCGCGCCCAGCTCGACTACTCGGCCTTCCCGGAGGTCGCCTGGCTCGACGCCGGCGCCGTGGTGAGCGCCGCGCTGCGCGACGTGCGGCGCGGGGCCGTGATCTCGACGCCGTCGATCAGGTACCGGGTGGCTGCGGGCCTGCTCCGCCTCGCACCACGGTCGGTCGTCCGCGCCGCCGAGGGCCGCTGAGCGGACCCGGGAGCCCCAGCTGACGCTGCGGCAGCCCGACCCGACCCGGCCCGGCCCAGCCCGGCCCGGCCCGGCGTCCGTCCACCACCTAGGCGCTCCTGCCGTCGAGATCGGCGCTTCGGAGCGAGATCGACCCTCCTGCGGCCCGATCTCGCTCCGAAGGATCGATCTCGCCTCCTTGTGCCCTGATCACCGGCCCCCGGAGGTGCTCGGCTGCACGGGCTGAGCGACCGGGTCTGGGGCTGGCGATAGGGTGGCGGGCGTGACGACCACCGACTCTTTCAGCGCCCCCACCCCCCGCGAGCAGCTCCGCGACCTCATCACGTCCCTCGCGGTCGTGCACGGCAAGGTCACGCTGTCCTCAGGCAAGGAGGCTGACTACTACGTCGACCTCCGCCGGGTGACGCTGCACCACCGCGCCGCGCCGCTCATCGGGCACGTGATGCTCGACGCCCTCGAAGAGGCCGGGCTCGGCACGTCCGAGGTCGACGCCGTCGGCGGGCTCACGCTCGGGGCCGACCCGATCGCGACAGCCCTGCTGCACGCCGCGGCGTCGCGCGGGCTCGACCTCGACGCCTTCGTCGTCCGCAAAGCCGCGAAGGCCCACGGCATGCAGCGCCAGATCGAGGGACCGGACATCAGCGGCCGTCGTGTGGTCGTCGTCGAGGACACGACCACGACGGGCGGCTCGCCCATCGCCGCGATCGAGGCGGCTCGTGCAGCGGGGGCCGAGGTCGTTGGCGTCGCGACGATCGTCGACCGCGCGACGGGCGCCCGCGAGAAGATCGAGGCGCTCGGGGTGCCTTACCACTCGCTCTTCGGTCTGGCTGACCTCGGTCTCGCCTAGGGCGGACGCGACCGCGGGCCGCGCCATGCGCTGAGGAGCGCGGTCGGGCCGGGCCGCGACGGGTTGATTTATGACGTTCCGTCATCTTCAGGGTATCTGACAGTGGTTGAGAGTTTTTCATATCTCTGCGAGGGTCGTGCTGTCCGGTACCGCTCTCTCTTGCGACCGCACTTGTCGGCACTCGTCGGCGTCGCCCCTGGTGAGGGGTGGCGTCCGGGACCTTTGACTTAGGCATGCCTCTGCTTGCTTTGGTAAGGCTCTCCTTATAAGGTGCGGACCACACGGGTGCACACGTCGCTGTCGAGCGACCTTGCCGGTACCCCCGCGCCGCGAGGCGCCGACCCCAGGAGGCTCCACGGTGCCCACCGTCCTCGAGCAGCGCGTCAGACGCGTACTCGCCACCCTGACAGCGCTGGCGCTCACCGCCGGGCTGTCTCTCGTCGGCGTCCTCGCGCCGGCCCAGGCAGATCCCGCCGCCGGTACCCTCTCGTGGGGGGTCAAGGAGAGCTTCCGCTCGTACATCGCCAGTCCCATCGCCAAGGGCTCCGTGACTGTGGGCGGAGGGGCGACGAACAACGGCACCAGCTACGGCTTCGCCCAGACGGCGACGACCTTCGACGGCTCGACAGGACTGACCACCTTCGCCGGATCGGTGAACTTCACAGGGCACGACGGAGCCCTCGACACGACCTTCGAGAACCTCCGGGTCCGGGTCGACTCCCCGACCGCCGGTGTCCTCGTCGCTGACGCCCGGGGCAAGAGCTTCGACACAGGTGGGGCCTATGAGCTGCTGGATGTCGAGCTGGCCACGCTCGCACTCCCTGCTCCGCAGGTCGACGGTGACGTCTCGACGTGGGTTTCCGCACCGGCGGCCCTGACCGCGGCTGGCGCGCAGGCCTTCGCCGGGTTCTACGCTGCCGGCAGCGCGCTCGACCCCGTGACCTTCTCGGTCGTCACGGAGGCTCCGGCCGAGCCGGAGCCCGAGCCGACGACGCCAGACCCTGAGCCGACGACGCCTGAGCCCTCGCCTGAGCCCACCGAAGAGCCGAGCCCAGAGCCGACCACCGAGCCCACGCCCGAGCCGACCGACCCTCCGGTCGCGACCTTCGAGCCTGCGGTGAGCCTGTTCGCTGCTGACGGCACGACGCCGCTCGCGTCGTCGTCGGTCGCCCTGGGCGACACGATCGTGGTGAAGGGTTCGGGCTTCGACCCGGCCGGGAACCTGGCTCCTGCGGGTGCGCGTCCGCCGATCTCGGCGGGCAACCCTGCGGGGACCGGTGTTCGGCAAGTTCGCCGACACGTGGAAGCCCTCTGCTGGTGCTGCGTCGAGCACGCGTGTCGCGGGTGACCAGAAGTGGGCGCTGAGCGATGCTGCCTTCGCGCTGGTCAACCCGGCCTACCAGCCGGCCATCGCCGGTCAGCGTGCGGTGATCGCCCCGGACGGGACCTTCACCACGACGCTGACGGTCAAGGAGAAGGCGACCGGTTGGCCCGAGTCGGGCAACCTCGGTGTCTACACCTACGCGGCCGGTGGCACGACCAACGCTGACCAGGAGCTCTACGCACCCGTCACGCTCGCCCCTCCTGCTCCGGTCTTCGAGCCTGCTGTGAGCCTGTTCGCTGCTGATGGCACGACGCCGCTCGCGTCGTCGTCGGTGAAGCTGGGTGACACGATCGTGGTGAAGGGTTCGGGCTTCGACCCGGCCGGGAACCTGGCTCCTGCGGGTGCGCGTCCGCCGATCTCGGCGGGCAACCCTGCGGGGACNGACACGATCGTGGTGAAGGGTTCGGGCTTCGACCCGGCCGGGAACCTGGCTCCTGCGGGTGCGCGTCCGCCGATCTCGGCGGGCAACCCTGCGGGGACCTACGTGGTGTTCGGCAAGTTCGCCGACACGTGGAAGCCCTCTGCTGGTGCTGCGTCGAGCACGCGTGTCGCGGGTGACCAGAAGTGGGCGCTGAGCGATGCTGCYTTCGCGCTGGTCAACCCGGCCTACCAGCCGGCCATCGCCGGKCAGCGTGCGGTGATCGCCCCGGACGGGACCTTCACCACGACGCTGACGGTCAAGGAGAAGGGATGACGCNGGTGTTCGGCAAGTTCGCCGACACGTGGAAGCCCTCTGCTGGTGCTGCGTCGAGCACGCGTGTCGCGGGTGACCAGAAGTGGGCGCTGAGCGATGCTGCTTTCGCGCTGGTCAACCCGGCCTACCAGCCGGCCATCGCCGGGCAGCGTGCGGTGATCGCCCCGGACGGGACCTTCACCACGACGCTGACGGTCAAGGAGAAGGCGACCGGGTGGCCCGAGTCGGGCAACCTCGGTGTCTACACCTACGCAGCCGGTGGCACGACCAACGCCGACCAGGAGCTCTACGCACCCGTCACCCTCGCGACCGCTCCGACGGACCCTGAGGTCCCGACCGACCCCGAGGTCCCCACAGACCCGACGGACCCTGAGGTCCCCACGGTGCCGACCGACCCCGAGGTGCCGACCACGCCTGAGACCCCGGTCGTCCTGGGCTCGCTCAGCTGGGGCGTCAAGGAGTCCTTCCGCAGCTACATCACCGGCCCGATCGCCAAGGGCGGCATCTCGGTCCTCGCGCCGGCCACGGCTGACGGCTCGCGCTACGTCTTCCCGCAGTCGTCGTCGGCGCTCGCCCGCACGACAGGGTCCGCGAGCTACGCGGGTGCCGTGCACTTCACGGGCCACGCTGGTGCGCTCGAGCTCACGCTGAGCAACCCCACGGTCCGGGTCACCGGCCCGACCTCGGGTGTCCTGGTCGTCGACGCGAAGGGCAAGAAGATCAGCGGCGAGGTCCTCGACCTCCAGGCCGTCGACTTCGCGACCCTCACGCTCCCGACGCCCACCACTGCGGGCGGAGCGACCACCTGGACCGACGCCCAGGCGACACTGACCGCAGCCGGCGCCACGGCCTTCTCCGACTTCTACCCGGCCGGTGCCGCCATCGACCCGGTGACCTTCACCGTCGGCTCGGACGTCGGCAGCACCCCCGGTGGGCAGAACCCTGGTACCGGGCCCGGCACCGACCCCGGCGCTCCCGTGGTCGTCACCCCGCTCGCTCCCGGCACCTACGCCAACGCGATCGCCAGCGTCACGACCGTCGTCCCCGGCGGCGAGGTCACCTTCACGGGTCAGGGCTTCGGCTCCGGCACCGAGAACATCGAGGCCGCGGTCTACTCCGAGCGCCAGCTGCTCGCGTCGGGCATCACGGCCGACGCCTCGGGTGCCGCCACGGCGACCGTCACCCTCCCGAAGAACCTCGCCCCCGGCGTCCACACCCTCTCGCTCGAGTCTCCCTCGGGTGTGAGGTCGCAGGTGCAGATCACCGTCGAGGCGCCCGTCGTCCCGACGGCCGCGCAGCAGTGCGTCGCCCGCTCGGTCTCGGGCGCGACCCTCAGCTGGGGCGTCAAGGAGTCCTTCCGCACCTACATCACCGGCCCGATCGCCAAGGGCTCCATCACGCCCTCCGGCGTGACCAGCAGCGGCAGCAGCTTCGGCTGGGGCGGCGGCAGCGGCAAGTTCAACACCGAGGTGAACCAGGGACGCGTCGCCTTCCCCGGGTCGGTGAACTTCTCCGGTCACGGCGGGATCCTCGACCTGACCATCTCCAACGTCCGCGTCCAGGTGAGCAGCGCCTCGACGGGCTCGCTCGTCGCCGACGTCTCGTCGACGGACATGAACGGCACCGCCTCCGAGCAGAAGGGCGTGACCATCGCGTCCCTCGGCCTCGCGGGGAAGAAGTCGACCACCGGCAGCACGGTCTCGTGGTCTGGCGTGAGCGCGACGCTCACCTCGGCCGGTGCGAGCGCCTTCGGCGGCTTCTACGTCGCCGGTGACGCCATGGACCCCGTGAGCTTCAGCTTCCCGCTGGGCTCCGAGGTCGACTGCGACGCCTCGTCCGGCGCCAACGGTGCCGGGTCGCTCGCCACCACCGGAGCCGACGGGTCGGTCTCGGCCGCCCTCGCCGCGCTCCTCGCCCTCACCGTGGGTGTCGGGGCCGTCGGCCTCGCACGCCGCCGACGGACGGTCGGCTGAGCCGAGGCCTGACAGGCCGAGCACTCACCATGAGCAGGACCGGTCGTCGCTGACGACCAGGGGCCCGGGACGCGCAGCAGCGCGGACCGGGCCCCTCTGGCGTCCAGGGCAGTGCCGTCAGGCCAGGACCCACCACCAGCCGGGATAGGCCCGTCACGAGGCAGGCCCGCCACCGACGGTCGTCGGTGGCGGGCCTGCTCGGTCGTGCTGGGGGTCTGGGCGGTCAGACCCTCTCGATGAGGTTCGCGACCGAGTCCACGACTGTGCTCGGGCGGAACGGATACCTGTCGACGTCCTTGACCGAGGTCGACCCCGTCAGCACGAGGAAGGTGTGCAGGCCGGCCTCGATCCCGGCGACGACGTCCGTGTCCATGCGGTCGCCGACCATCGCTGTCGACTCCGAGTGCGCGTCGATCCGGTTGAGGGCCGAGCGGAACATCATCGGGTTCGGCTTGCCGACGAAGTACGGCTCGCGCCCCGTGGCGCGGGTGATCATCGCGGCGACAGCACCTGTCGCAGGCAGCGGACCCTCGGCACTCGGGCCCGTCGCGTCGGGGTTCGTGCAGATGAAGCGCGCCCCGCCGAGGATCAGCCTGACGGCCTTGGTGATCGCCTCGAAGGAGTACGTGCGGGTCTCGCCGAGGACCACGTAGTCGGGGTCGGACTCGGTGAGCGTGTAGCCGGCCTCGTAGAGGGCCGTCGTCAGCCCGGCCTCGCCGATCGCGTACGCGCTGCCGCCAGGGATCTGGTCGGACAAGAACTGCGCCGTCGCGAGCGCAGAGGTCCAGATCGCCGTCTCGGGCACGTCGATGCCCGACGCGTACAGACGTGCACGGAGGTCGCGCGCCGTGAAGATCGAGTTGTTGGTGAGGATGAGGAACGGACGTTCTTTGTCGCGCAGGGTCTTGATGAACTCCGCGGCGCCGGGGATCGCGTGGCCCTCGTGGACCAGGACCCCGTCCATGTCGGTCAGCCAGGACTCGATGGTGCGGGTCATCAGCGGTCCTTGTCGTCGTGGGGTGCGCCCTCGACGGCGTCGGAGGCTGCTGCCTCAGATCGTACGACCCCGCTGCTGGGACCTGCTGCTGCGTCTGCGGCGGGGTCGGTGACAGAGCCGGCGACGGGGTCGATCACCGGGCTGGCGAAGGGCCGCGCAGCGGGGTCTGCGGTCGGCTCGGTGGCCGCAGCGGTGAGGCCTTCGGGAGCCGTCGCCGGGCCCGTCGCCGCAGCAGCCGCGGCGGCCTTGCGGTTGCCCAGCCACCCACGGCCGAGCTCGACGACGATCGGCAGGACCGACACGAAGACGATGGCCACGAGGATGAGCTCGATGTTGTCGTGCACAAAGCTGATCTGCCCGAGGAAGTACCCGAGGACCGTGATCCCGACGCCCCACAGGAAGGCGCCGATGACGTTGTAGCTGACGAAGTGGCGGTACGGCATCCGGCCGACGCCTGCGGCGACGGGGGCGTAGGTGCGCACGAAGGGCGCGAAGCGCGCGAGGATCAGCGCGCGGCCGCCGTACTTGTCGAAGAACGCGTTCGTCTGCTCGATGTACGACTGCTTGAAGAACCTCGAGTCGGGCTTGTTGAAGATCTTCGGCCCGACCTTCCGGCCGATGAGGTACGAGCACTGGTCACCGGCGAAGGCAGCGAGGAACAGCATGATGCAGAGCAGCCACAGCGGGAAGTCGAGCTGCTCCTGCGCCACGAGCATGCCTGCCGTGAACAGCAGAGAGTCGCCGGGGAGGAACGGGAACAAGAGCCCGGTCTCGACGAAGATCACCAGGCAGATCCCGACGAGGGCATAGCCCCCGAAGGAGGCGATGAGGCTGTCGGCGTTGAGCCAGTCGGGGCCGAGGGCCACGACCTGCTCGCCGGCGGACGCGAGGATGTCTGCTGAGATCACGGGAACCAGAGTACGGGGTGGACCTCTCGAGAGGTCCGGCTGCCGCAGACCCGCACGCGATGGTCACATCGTGCTGCTGGGTGGCAGGCGCGCCGGGCTGTCGTCGTCAGGGGTGTCGTCGTCACCTGTGCGGGCGCGACCCGTCGCACCGGGTGCGACAAGATAGGCGGCATGTCGACACCTCAGACACCGCAGAGCCCGCTGTCCCCGCAGTCCTCGCCGAGCCCGCAGTCCGCTCAGCCCCTCACGGCCCCGACAGAGCAGCAGGCTCCCGGCGGGCGCTCCGCCCCGAGCATCGCCCCGGCCGGGCACCCCGACGCCACCCGGGTCCTGCTCCTCGGGTCGGGTGAGCTCGGCAAGGAGGTCGCGATCGAGCTGGCGCGCCTCGGGGTCGAGGTCGTCGCGGCCGACCGTTACGCCGGTGCCCCGGCGATGCAGGTCGCGCACAGCAGCAGGGTCGTCGACATGCTCGACCCCCAGGCGCTCCGCGACCTCGTCGCCGAGGTCCGCCCGCACGTGGTGATCCCGGAGATCGAGGCCATCGCGACCGAGGTGCTGCTCGAGGTCGAGGCAGCCGGCACGGTCGTGGTCCCGACGGCCCGCGCGACGCGGCTGACGATGGACCGCGAGGGCATCAGGCGGCTCGCGGCAGAGGCCTTGGGGCTGCCCACCTCGCCCTACAGGTTCGTCGACACGCTCGACGACCTCCGTGACGCGACGCAGACGCTCGGGCTGCCGTGCGTCGTCAAGCCGGTGATGAGCTCGTCGGGCAAGGGGCAGTCCGTCATCCGCACGGCCGACGACGTCGACGCCGCCTGGGCCTACGCGCAGACCGGTGGTCGGGCGACGGGCGTCGAGGGGGCTGCCGCCCGCGTGATCGTCGAGGGCTTCGTCGACTTCGACTACGAGCTGACGCTGCTCACGGTCCGCCACGTCGCCGGCACCACCTTCCTCGAGCCTGTGGGCCACACCCAGGTCGACGGCGACTACCGCGAGTCCTGGCAGGGGCAGGACGTCCCCGCGGTCGTCCTCGAACGGGCCCAGGCCGTCGCACGCGCGGTGACCGACGACCTCGGCGGCTACGGGGTCTTCGGGGTCGAGCTCTTCGTGGTCGGTGACGAGGTGGTGTTCTCCGAGGTGTCCCCGAGGCCCCACGACACAGGTCTGGTCACCCTCGTCTCGCAAGACCTCAGCGAGTTCGCCCTGCACGCCCGCGCGGTCCTCGGGCTGCCTGTCGGGGACGTCCTGCGAACCGGTGGCCCCACCGAGAGGGCCGCGGCCTCGTGCGCGGTGCTCGCCGAGGGGGAGGGTGTGCCTGTCGTCGGAGGGCTCGCCGAGGCTCTTGCCGTGCCCACGGCCCAGGTGCGCGTCTTCGGCAAGCCCAGCGTCTCGGGGCGTCGTCGTGTCGCTGTCACGCTCGCCCGCGGGGCTGACGTGGCGGAGGCCAGGGCGCGCGCTCGCGCTGCTGCGGCTGCGCTGCAGGTCGAGGTCCGCCCGTGACCGGTGCGGCGTCGGACGGCGCGGCTGAGCCGCAGGCCGTCGCCGAGCACGAGATCGGGGTCGGACCGTGGCCCGGCGGGCCGGAGACCTGGCCGCGCACCGCCGACGGCGGGCTCGACCCCCGGTACGACCCCGAGCTGCTCGCCGAGGGCGACCGCCGCAACGTCGTCGACGAGTTCCGCTACTGGACCGTCGAGGCCGTCGTGGCCGAGCTCGACACCCGGCGCCACCCGCTGCACGTGGCGATCGAGAACTGGGGGCACGACCTGAACATCGGGTCGGTGGTCCGCACGGCGAACGCCTTCGGGGCCGCGGAGGTGCACATCGTCGGGCGCCGCCGGTGGAACCGCCGGGGTGCGATGGTCACCGACCGCTACCAGCACGTGCGCCACCACCCCGACGTCGAGAGCTTCCTCGCGTGGGCCCGCAGCGAGGACCTGCCCGTGGTCGGGATCGACAACGTGCCCGGCTCCGTCCCGATCGAGCGGTACGCGATCCCCGAGCGGTGCGTCATGCTCTTCGGCCAGGAGAGCACTGGGCTCACGCCCGAGGCGCGGGCGGCGAGCGTGGACATCTTGCACATCACGCAGTTCGGCTCCACGCGCTCGATCAACGCCGGGGCGGCTGCCGCGGTCGCGATGCACGCCTGGGTCCAGCAGCACGCCGTGGTCTGAGCGGGTCCGACCCGCCAGCCCCGCTGGGACCCCCGCGACCA
This sequence comes from Sanguibacter sp. Leaf3, assembly GCF_001425965.1. Taxonomy (NCBI): domain Bacteria; kingdom Bacillati; phylum Actinomycetota; class Actinomycetes; order Micrococcales; family Sanguibacteraceae; genus Sanguibacter; species Sanguibacter sp. Leaf3. The sequence continues at coordinate 228,837 of NZ_LMRH01000001.1, forward strand.
CAGGCCGAACGGCCCAGGCACGCACCCCCGGTTTCGTGACAGACTTGGCACGAAAGTCGTTCAGAATCCCCCCTCTCTCACAGGAGCTATCGATGGCCATCGCAACCCCCGAGGTCTACGCCGAGATGATCGACCGCGCGAAGGCAGGCAAGTTCGCCTACCCGGCCGTGAACATCACGTCGTCCTCGACCGTCACCGCGGCCCTCCAGGGCTTCGCTGAGGCAGAGAGCGACGGCATCATCCAGGTGTCGGTCGGCGGCGCCGAGTACGCCTCCGGCTCGACCGTCAAGGACCGTGTCGCGGGCTCGCTCGCCCTCGCCGCCTACGCGCACGAGGTCGCCAAGGGCTACGGCATCACCGTCGCGATCCACACGGACCACTGCGCCAAGCAGAACCTCGACTCCTGGGTCCGCCCGCTCCTCGCCCTCGAGGCCGAGCAGGTCAAGGCCGGCAAGCTCCCCACGTTCCAGTCGCACATGTGGGACGGCTCGACCGTGCCGCTCGAGGAGAACCTCATCATCGCCGAGGAGCTCCTCGAGCTCTCCGTCGCGGCCCGCACGATCCTCGAGATCGAGGTCGGCGTCGTCGGTGGCGAGGAAGACGGCCACGAGGCCGAGATCAACGAGAAGCTCTACACGACCGTCGAAGACGGCCTCGCGACCGTCCGTGCCCTCGGCACCGGCGAGAAGGGCCGCTACCTCACGGCCCTCACCTTCGGCAACGTGCACGGCGTCTACAAGCCCGGTGCCGTCAAGCTGCGCCCGTCGCTCCTCAAGGAGATCCAGGAGGGTGTCGGCTCGGTCATCGGCAAGGAGAACCCCTTCGACCTCGTCTTCCACGGTGGCTCCGGCTCGACCGCCGAGGAGATCTCCGAGGCTGTCGACAACGGCGTCATCAAGATGAACGTCGACACCGACACCCAGTACGCGTACTCGCGTCCTGTCGCGGACCACTTCTTCCGCAACTACGACGGCGTCCTCAAGGTCGACGGCGAGGTGGGCAACAAGAAGGCCTACGACCCGCGCGCCTGGGGCAAGGCTGCTGAGGCCGGCATGGCTCAGCGCATCGTCGAGGCTGCCCAGCAGCTCCGCTCGGCGGGCCAGTCGATCGGCTGACCTGGCTGACCGCACGTGAGAAGGGCCCCGGTGGACATCCACCGGGGCCCTTCTTCATCGTGCGGCGGGGCTCAGCCTTCGGCCGGCTCCGCAGCGGTCGTCTCGTCCTCGACGATGTCGAGCATCGTCCCGATGCTGGTCACCTCGAGCAAGAACTTCACGGTCGGCGGGACGTTGTGCAGCCGGACCCGGCCGGGTGTCACAGAGGTGAGGCGCGCGAGGAACGCGACGCCCGAGGAGTCCATGAAGGTCACGTGGTGCACGTCGACGTCGACCGGCAGGCCGGACTCGCGGACGTCTTCGGTCGCCTGCTGGAGGTCGGCCGACAGGTCGGCGTCGATCTCTCCCGAGAGGACCACGCGCGCGTGGGTCTCGTCCACGATGACGTGCACGGACCCAGGCTCGATCTCGTTCGTGCTCGCCAGCGCGACGTCGTCGCGTCCTGGCGATGCCGCCGGTCCGGTGGAACCGGCAGCGTGCGGGGTGTTGGCTTCGCCCACGATGCTCCCTTCGACAGGTGACCATTGTGACCTGAGAGCGCCTCGATGACTAGTTGCGTGCGATCTGGCCCCTCATGAGGGCAGTGCGGAGGAAGTCTGCGTGCCGTCGCCGGCCGCCGGTGAGGGTCCGCCGTCGCTCGAGTCCCACCCTCTATGCTGTCCTCACCGAGGACCTGGAGGGGTACGAGTGGATTCCGCGACGCCACGTCACGGTGCGCAGAGGGGCGCGCCAGACCACGCCACGGGCGTCGTCGCAGGCCTGCGCGACCGCGCGCTCGAGCACGCAGGGGTCGCAGCAGCGCTGCTCGACCCGAGCGTCGACGTCCCCACCATCCTCTGGGCCAACGCCTCCTTCGAGAGGCTCACCGGCCACGACCCGGCGGCTGTGGTCGGGCTGCCGCTGAGCGTCCTGGAGGCCGAGGGCGGGACCCCGCTCGACGTCGAGGCCCTGCACGCGGCGATGTCGCCGACGGCGGCCGGGACACCGGTGACCTGGCGGATGCTCAACGTCCGCGCCGACGGTGGTCAGATCTGGTGCGAGTACACGCTCTCCCAGGTGCGCGACGAGGACGGTGCCGTCGAGGCGTGGCTCGTGCTGCTCAGTGACGTGTCGGGACAGGTGCGCGACGTCGCGAGCCGTGCCCAGACCTCTCGTCGCCTCGGCACCGCAGAGATCGTGCTCGAGGTCGTCAGCGGCGTGTCGAGGCTCCTCAACGACATGGAGTACCCCTTCGTCCTGCGAGACATCTCGGCGGCCTACAGCCGTGGCGTCGTCGCGTGGGGCGGGTTCTTCCTCGACGAGAACGGGCTCCGGTACTCCGAGGGGGTCCCGGCCGCCGTGCTCTCGCGCCCTCGGCGGAGACAGCCTGCGACCGACGCGCTCGGCGACGCGCAGGTGGAGGGGGAGTCGGCGGCGGCGCCGACAGGGCCGACCACCTTCATCGACCCGCTGCGCGAGCTCGTCGAGGGCCTCGTCGACGGCCCTCTCGACTTCCCGCTGTCGACCGGCTACCCGGCCGGGAGCGACGCCGCCTACGTCGCAGAGCAGGTGCGCGAGCGCGCAGGGTTGACCGAGGCCGACGGTGACGGTCCGCTCGTGCCTGTGGCGCGCGTCGTAGGGATCCCGGGGCGACGGTCGGTCCTCGGGCTCTTCGTCTCGCTGCCGGCGGTCGACAGCATCGAGCCGGCCACGTCGGCTAAGCTCGTGAGGGCTCTCGTCGACAGGGTCGCCGTCGGGATCGACACCCTCCGGCTGCACACCCGCGAGCACCAGCTCGCCGAGACGCTCCAGCGGTCCATGCTCCCCGAGCAGGTCGAGGTCACCGGTCTCGACGTCTGGACGTACTACGCGCCGACGTCGGACGACGCGCAGATCGGCGGCGACTGGTACGACATCGTGCAGATCGACGACGAGGTCGTGGGCCTCGTGATCGGCGACGTCGCGGGTCACGACATCGAGGCTGCGGCGACCATGGGGCAGCTGCGCTCGGTGGTCCGCTCCTACGCCTTCGAGCTCGCGACCCCGGGACCTGTCCTCGAGCGGGTCGACCACCTCGTGGCAGGGATGCGCGTGCAGCGCTCGGCCAGCCTCGTCTACGCGACGCTGCGCCGGACGACCGGTGCGCTGACAGCGCGCGACGGGCGAGAGCGGACAGACGGTGAGCGCCCCCTGCGCTGGCGGCTCGAGTACACCCGGGCCGGGCACCTCCCGCCGCTGCTGGTGCGGCGGGGTGCCGTCACGCCCCTCGACGGTGCGGCGGGTGCGCTCGTCGGCTTCGGCTCCCGCGCCAGGTCGACTGCCGCGACCACCCTCGAGCCGGGCGACACCCTGCTCTTCTACACGGACGGGCTCATCGAGCGCCGCGACCGACCGCTGCGGGCGGGCCTGGCGGCGCTGACCGAGGTGGCCTCGAGCATCACCGCGACCGACGCTGCGGGCATCGGCGAAGACCTCCTCGCCCGGCTGGCCGAGGCTGCCGAGGACGACGTGGCCGTCGTCGTGGTCCGGGTCCCCGACCCTGAGCGTGACGCCCTCGCGCCCGCTGTCAGCCCGCGGTCGCGCCGATGGCTGCTGCCGAGCGAGCCCGCGTCGATCGGGCGGGCCCGGCACGCCGTGCTGCGCACCTGCCAGGCGTGGGAGCTCGCTGACGTCTCGAGCGCCGAGCTGGTCGTCTCCGAGCTCGTCGCCAACGGCGTCCTGCACGGCTGGGGGCACATCGCGCTGCGCCTGTTCGACACCGGCGACGGTCTGCGCATCGAGGTCGAGGACTCCAACCCGTCGCCGCCCGTGACGACCGACGGCCACGCCAACAGGCTCGGGGGCTACGGCATGCAGATCGTCGAGCGGCTCGCCGACTGGGGCTGGCGTCCGAGCGGCACGGGCAAGCTCGTGTGGGCGAAGGTGCGACCTGTCCCCGTGCGGCGGCCGCAGACCACCCAGACCACGCAGACCTCCTGAGCGCGTCTCGTCCGAGAGCGGGTGGGCCGCTGGGCAGGTGGGCTGTCCGGGCAGGTAGGCCGTGGAGGCTGGTGCTGTAGGTGCGTGCGCCGCAGGGCGCTGAGGCGTCTGCGCGCGCCAGAGGGCGGCGCCGGCCGGGGGCGCACCCCAGGCCGGCGCCGCCGGTGTCACTGCTGCAGGCGTGCGCCGATCGACCTGTGCAGCTGCTGCAGGCTCACCTGGCTCAGGCTCGCGGTCTGCGACTCCACGTGGCGGAACATGTGGGTGTCGTCGAGGACCTTCTCGCTCGACTGGATGAGCACCGTGCCGGTCCCTGTGAAGTCGAACTGGCGCTCCTCGCCCGAGTCCATGCCGAAGAACCCTGCCGCGGCGCTGAGGAACGAGCTCATCCACTCGGCGTCGAAGTGGTGCGAGGGCGCCGGCGTGTCAGCCCACCCGACGAGGGCCTGCGGGTCGACGCGCAGCGGCGGTTCCGCGAACATCACGGGGCCGTTCGACGAGGCGAGGAACTTGCCCGTCCCGAGCAGCGTGAGGAACCCGGGGACGATCGACTGCTTGAGGCTCAGCCCAGGCTCGAAGGCGAGCAGGCTCGAGGCGCGGATCGTCAGGTTGCCCTCGTCGAGGTCGAAGGAGTTGATGTCGAAGCCGCGGTCGCCGAGGATCAGCTTGCCGCGGCCCTGGGCGATCACCCAGTCGTCGGCGTAGAGCGGCGAGGAGAACTGCGAGGCGACCATGCCTGTCACGCTCGTCCGGCTCAGCGGCTCGAACTGGACGGTGCCGTAGTACGCGATCATCGCGCCCTTGGACGTGAACCACGGCGTGCCGTCGAGGTCGACGCAGAAGGCGTAGGAGTTGCCCGGCAGGTTGTCGTTCGTCGGCAGGGTCGACGGGTCGAGGATCTGGATGCTCATGTCGTGTCTCCTGCTCAGAACTTCTGCTCGGACGCCTGGACCCACACGGTGCCCTGGCCGGTGAACTTCAGCTGTGTGGCCTCGCCGGACCCCTTGCCGACCACGTCGCGGAACCCGACCTTGGCCGTGAGGTCCACGGTGATCGGCCCGCGGTGGCCGACGTAGGCCTGCGGGTCGACGACGACCTCGGGGTGACCGGGGCCGACCTCGAGCGAGAAGGTCCCGCCGTGCGAGAGGACCGCGACCGAGCCCTGGCCGCTGAGCTGCGTGGTGAACATGCCCTGCCCTGTCACGGCGCCGCGGACCGCGCCGCGCATGCCGCCCTGCTGCGTGAGCGGGACGATCGCCGTCTGCAGGTAGCCCTCGTAGGCGAGCAGCCGGCTCGCCTCGACGGTCAGCTGGTTGGCGCCGTCGAGCTGGACGATGTCGATGTACAGGCCGTCGTGCCCGAAGTACGACTCGCCCTGACCCTCGACCGTCATCAGGGCGACGTGCTCACCCTGCATCATGCGGCCGGCCGCGCCGGCCATCGCACCGAAGCCGGGCATGGCGCCGCCACCGCCCATCGAGTGCGGGACGAAGCGCACGTCGCCGCGGTAGTACAGCATGCTGCCCTTGCGGGCCGTGAGCTGAGCACCGGGGGTGATCGTCGTCTTGAGGACCTTGCCGTTCTCGATCTCCATGACCATCTCTACCGCTCCTCGGGCTGGATGTAGACGACGCCGTGGCCGTCGAAGCGCAACGAGAACGCCTCGCCGCTGCCGCCGCCGACGGCGGACCGCCACGTCACGTCGGTGACGAAGCTCTGGTTGAGCTGGCCCTGGAACGCGACGAAGGCGTCGGGGTCGGCGACCAGCGGGGTCTGCGGGGTGACCCCGAGAGCGATGAGCGGACCACCCGCGGACAGCAGCGCGATCGTGCCCGTGCCCGACACGGTCGTGGTGAACAGGCCCTGGCCCGACGTCGCACCGCGCAGGCCCGAGAACTTCACGTCCATGCGGACCTGGCCGTCGATCGCGAGCAGCTGGGAGGCCTCGACGCTCATCGTGTCGTTCTCGAGCTGCACCAGCGTGATGTGCTGGGCGTCGACCGCGAAGTGCACGCTGCCGTGGCCCGTCACCTCCATGAAGGACAACGACTCGCCCGTCATCTTGCGCTTGAACGCGGCCTTGAAGCCGTCACCCCCGCCCATGCCGGCGTTCTTGAAGGTCACGTCCCCCTCGTAGGCGACCATCGAGCCTGTGACGGCTCGGATGGTCTCGCCCCTGAGGTCTGCGACCAGCACCCTGTGCCCGGTCATGCGTAGCTGTGCCACGTGCTCTCCATCGTCTGGTTCCTGCGTCCGTGCCTGGTGGACGTCGCTGCTGCGCGTCTCTGCTCGTTCATCATGGAGACCCTAGAGGCTCGGCGCGCGTCGAGGACATGGGGAGTGCTCCACACCGGGTGAGCTTCACCCTGGCGGTGGGCGCAGGGCGCGGGCCTGCGGCGACGCGACGCTCACGGAGGAGCCGGGCGAGCGTGGGTGCGGCGCGAGCGGGGCTCGCGCGTCAGCGGTGCTCGACGACAGGGACGCCCGTGGCCGGGGTCTCGGGGGCGCAGGAGTGGTCTGGGTCGATGCGGAACAGCTCGAGCGCGCCGCAGACCTCGAGCACGAAGAGGTCGCGGTCGTCGCAGCCGCGCAGCACCGTCGCACCGCCGCGCTTGCGGCCGGAGTCGGCGAGCGAGATGAGGAAGGCCGCGCCCGTGGAGTCCATGAAGGTCACCCGGCACATGTCGATGACCAGCAGCTGACGCCGCAGACCGACCACACGCGCGGCGATCTCGGGGAACTGGTCACGTTCGGCGAGGTCGAGGTCGCCGGCGATCACGAGCGTGGTGGTCGCCGGGGATGTTGCGATCTCGATCATGAGGCCCGACTCTATCGACGCCCTCCCAGGGTCGCACCCTGGTCCGGTCACGACTCGGCAACGGCTCCGTCGAGTTCCTGGGCGCCTCTGTCCACAGGGTCCATCGCGCCGGCGCCCTGACGCCTCCGCCGGGGCACAATGGGACCCATGAGCCACGCACCCCTCGACCCGTCCTCGAACCTCCTCGGCCCGGCACCCACGCTGCTCGGCGCCGACCACCCCGACGTCGCGGCACGCGCCGAGATCGACGGCGGACGCAGCGCGCAGGACGTCGCGCGGGACGTCCCGTCCTCCTCCTACGCCTGGGCGCTCCTCGCTGAGGCCGCGCTCGACCGCGGGGACGACGTCACCGCCTACGCCTTCGCCCGCACCGGCTACCACCGCGGCCTCGACTCCCTGCGCCGCGCAGGCTGGCGCGGCCAGGGCCCGATCCCCGTCACGCACGCGCCGAACCAGGGATTCCTGCGGGCGCTGCTCGCGCTCGCGGAGGCAGCTGCCGCGATCGGCGAGGACGACGAGGCAGCACGCTGCCAGACCTTCCTCGTCGACTCTGGCGTCTCGGCCGACGCCGTCGCCGCGCTGCGCTGACGGATGGGCCAGCCGTGCTGAGGGACGCGCCTCTGCTGGGCTGACCTGCCTGCGCCCGGTGCCCTGACAGCGCCGGGTCGCACTGCACCGACAGCACCGTGCCGCCCCGCCCGCGCGACGTCCGCCGGCCGTCCTCGAGGAGAGGCGGCCGGCGGTCTCGTCTCACCGCGGGCCTGCAGTCGTGGGACGACCCGTGCGTCCGGGGGTTCCGGACGGTAAACTCGCCGGGGAGATCGGGTCACTGCCGCCCGAGAGTCCTGAGCACCAGCGCGAAGTCGAGCCGCTGCGGCTGCCACAGACAGGCAGGTTGAAGGTGGGGATTCCATGCCAGCCGTGATCGTCGTCGGTGCCCAGTGGGGCGACGAAGGCAAGGGCAAGGCGACGGACCAGCTCGGCTCTCGGGTCGACTACGTCGTGAAGTTCAACGGCGGGAACAACGCCGGGCACACCGTGGTCATCAACGGTGACAAGTACGCCCTGCACCTGCTGCCCTCCGGGATCCTCTCACCAGGCGTCACCCCCGTCATCGGCAACGGTGTCGTCATCGACATCGAGGTCCTCTACCAAGAGCTCGACGCGCTCATCGCGCGCGGCGTCGACGTCTCCCGCCTGCTCGTCTCGGGCAGCGCGCACGTCATCGCGCCGTACAACCGCATCATGGACAAGGTCACCGAGCGCTTCCTCGGCAAGCGGAAGATCGGCACGACCGGCCGCGGCATCGGCCCGACCTACTCCGACAAGATCAACCGCGTCGGCATCCGCGTGTGGGACCTCTTCGACGAGAAGATCCTGCGCGCCAAGGTCGAGGGCGCCCTCGAGCAGAAGAACCACCTGCTCGTGAAGGTCTACAACCGCCGCGCGATCACCGTCGACGAGACCGTCGAGGAGCTCATGCAGTACGCCGAGCGTCTGCGCCCGATGGTCGCCGACACCTCGCTCGTGCTCAACACGGCTCTCGACGAGGGCAAGACAGTCCTCTTCGAGGGTGGCCAGGCGACGATGCTCGACATCGACCACGGCACGTACCCCTTCGTCACGTCCTCGAACGCGACCGCCGGTGGTGTCATCACGGGCGCGGGTGTCGGCCCGACCCGGATCGACCGCGTGGTCGGCGTCATCAAGGCGTACACGACCCGCGTCGGCGAGGGGCCCTTCCCGACCGAGCTCTTCGACGAGTGGGGCGAGTTCCTCGCCCGCGTCGGCGGCGAGGTCGGCGTGACCACTGGTCGCGCCCGTCGCTGCGGCTGGTACGACGCCGTGATCGCCCGCTACGCCTCGCGCGTCAACGGCCTCACGGACCTCGTCATGACCAAGCTCGACGTGCTCACCGGCATCGAGAAGATCCCGGTCTGCGTCGCGTACGACGTCGACGGTGTCCGCCACGACGAGATGCCGACAGACCAGAGCGCCTTCCACCACGCGACCCCGATCTACGAAGAGTTCCCCGGCTGGACCGAGGACATCTCCGGCGTCCGCACCTTCGACGAGCTCCCCGAGAACGCGAAGGCCTACGTCCTCGCCCTCGAGGCGATGTCGGGCGCACGGATCTCCTCGATCGGCGTCGGCCCCGGCCGCGAGGCCACCATCCAGCGCCACGACCTCATCGACGACTGAGGTCAGCTTCCAGCCCCGGCCTGGCCCAGCTGGATCGGGGCTCCTAGCCCCGAGATCGTGACTTCGGAGCGAGCTCGGCCTTCCGGGGCATCGATCTCGCTCCGAAGTCACGATCTCGCTACCAGGGCTGCCAGGGCTGCCGGGCACGCGCGGGTGGGACCTGTCTCAGGACGGGTCCTACCCGCTGTCGTCTGCGGGCTCGGTCAGTAGACTCCCGTCTCGTGAAGATTCTCGTCGTCGGGTCCGGTGCTCGTGAGCACGCCATCGTCCACTCGCTCGCGCAGGAGGCCCCCGCCGGGGGACGGCACGAGCTGCACGCGGCGCCCGGGAACCCGGGGATCGCCGCCCTCGCCACGCTGCACACGGTCGACGCCCTCGACGGTCGCGCCGTCGCCGAGCTGACGCAGCAGATCGGCGCCGACCTCGTGGTCGTCGGACCCGAGGCTCCGCTCGTCGCCGGTGTCGCCGACGCCGTCCGGGCGACCGGGACCCCGGTCTTCGGCCCGAGCGCCGACGCCGCGCGGCTCGAGGGCTCGAAGGCCTTCGCCAAGGACGTCATGGCCGCAGCCCACGTGCCGACCGCGAAGGCTCACGTCTGCTCGACGGTCGACCAGGTGGGTGACGCCCTCGACGACTTCGGTCCGCCCTTCGTCGTCAAGGACGACGGCCTCGCCGCCGGCAAGGGTGTCGTGGTGACGAGCGACCGGCTCGAGGCGCTGCGCCACGCGCAGGAGTGCTTCGCCAACCCGGACCGCGGGGGAGACCCGCGCGTCGTCGTCGAAGAGTTCCTCGACGGGCCCGAGGTGTCGCTCTTCTGCATCAGCGACGGCCAGACCGTCGTGCCGCTCGCCCCTGCGCAGGACTTCAAGCGCGCCTTCGACGGCGACGCCGGCCCCAACACCGGCGGCATGGGCGCGTACAGCCCGCTGCCGTGGGCGCCCGAGGGGCTGACCGCCGAGGTGGTCGAGGCGATCGCGCAGCCGACCATCGACGAGATGCGCTCGCGCGGCATCCCCTTCGTCGGGGTCCTCTACGTCGGGCTCGCGCTCACCAGCCGCGGCACCCGCGTCATCGAGTTCAACGCGCGCTTCGGCGACCCGGAGACCCAGGTGGTGCTCTCGCGCCTCGAGACCCCGCTCTCCGAGCTGCTGCTGTCCGCGTCGACGGGTCGGCTCGCCGACCTCCCGGCGCTCCGCTGGCGCGACGACGCCGCGGTGACGGTCGTGGTGGCCTCGGACGGCTACCCGGCCGCCCCACGGACCGGCGGCCCGGTCACAGGTGTCGGCGAGGCCGAGAACCTCCCGGGCGTGCACGTGCTGCACGCCGGCACGGCGACCGACGACGAGGGCGTGCTGCGCAGCGCCGGCGGGCGTGTGCTCTCCGTGGTGGGCGTCGGCGAGAGCCTCTCCGAGGCGCGGCGCCTCGCGTACTCCGGTGTCGACCGCATCGTGCTGCCCGGCTCGCACCACCGCACGGACATCGCCGAGCAGGCTGCGGCGGACGCACGATGAGCGCGCAGGCGCAGGGCGACGCGCCCCTCGAGCTCTCGGGGTGGCGGCACGTCTACTCCGGCAAGGTCCGTGACCTCTACGAGCCCGACCTGTCGCACTACGGCGGCGTGCACCCGCTCGGCGACGTCGTCCTCGTCGTCGCGTCGGACCGCGTGAGCGCCTACGACGCCGTGCTCAGCCCCGGGATCCCCGACAAGGGGACCGTCCTGACGCAGCTGAGCCTGTGGTGGTTCGAGCAGCTGACCGACATCGTCGGGAACCACGTGGTGAGCACCGAGGCGTCGGCGATGCCTGGTGACGGTCTGGTCCCCGACGCCGTCGCGGGACGCGCCATGGTGTGCCGCCGTCTCGAGATGTTCCCCGTCGAGTGCGTCGTCCGCGGGTACCTCACAGGGTCTGGGCTGGTCGAGTACCGCCAGAGCCGGTCGGTGTGCGAGGTCCCGCTGCCCGAGGGCCTCGTGGACGGGTCGCGGCTGCCCGAGCCCATCTTCACGCCGGCCACCAAGGCCGAGGTCGGGGAGCACGACGAGAACGTCAGCTTCGAGGTCGTGGCCTCGACCATCGGGCTGGAGGACGCGACCAGGCTGCGCGACCTGACCCTGGCCGTCTACGCGCGGGCCGAGAGCATCGCCCGGGAGCGCGGCATCATCCTGGCCGACACCAAGCTCGAGTTCGGGGTCGACCCGGCAACGGGCGAGATCATCCTCGGCGACGAGGTGCTCACGCCGGACTCCTCCCGCTTCTGGGCAGCAGACCGCTGGGTGCCCGGGCAGGCGCAGCCGAGCTTCGACAAGCAGCCGATCCGCGACTGGCTCGTGTCGGCAGAGTCCGGGTGGGACAAGGACGCGGGCACCCCGCCGCCCGCGCTGTCTGACGAGGTCGTCGAGGCGACGCGCGAGAGGTACCTCGACGCGTACAGGCGGCTGACCGGGGCTGAGCTCTAGGAGCAGGGCTGACGTGCGCGGCTCGCTCAGGCGGAGCGGGCTGCGCACGAGCGACGCCTGGCCCTGTCACGTGACGCGGGGCCTCGCCTGAGGTGTCCCGGCGGGCGCCTGCGACGAGCCTGCAGCGACGTGGCGGTCGTCACGTCGGCCCCGGCTGGGCGTGCGCTGCGAGTCACCCGATGCCAGTCTCGACCCATGACTGGAAACGTTCAGAGTGCAGCCTCCCGCGCCGGGGACCACCCTCTCGTCGAGAAGGGCGCACGGCTCGGCTACGGCGCGAGCGGTGTCCTGCACCTGCTCCTCGCCTGGGTGACCGTCCAGCTCGCGTGGACCTCGGGCGGTGAGCAGGCCGACCAGGAGGGTGCCCTGCAGAAGCTCGCCGGCGACGGAGCCGGTCAGGTGCTGCTGTGGGTGCTGTTCGTCGGCTTCGTGCTCCTCGCGCTGTGGCAGATCACCGAGGCTGTCGCCTGGGGCGAGGCGAAGGACCGCATCAAGGCGGCCGCGAAGGCCGTGACCTACGGCGTGCTGGCCTTCACCACGGTGTCTGTGCTCACGAGCGGGTCGAGCGGCGGTTCGGGTGGCGGGTCTGGTGGCGCGACCTCCAGCCTCATGTCGTCGGGTGCCGGCCGCGCCCTCGTCGGTGTTGTCGGCCTCGGTGTGGTGGCTGTCGGGGTCTACCACGTGGTGAAGGGCTGGAAGGAGAAGTTCCTCGAGGACCTCGAGTCGAGCCCCAGCCGCTGGGTCCGCCGGGCCGGACGCATCGGGTACATCGGCAAGGGCGCGGCTCTCGGCGTCGTCGGAGTGCTGCTCGTCGTCGCCGCCGTGCAGAGCGACCCGGAGCAGGCTGAAGGGCTCGACTCCGCGCTCCACGCGCTCGCCGGGCTGCCCTACGGTCCTGTCCTGCTGACGCTCGTCGCGATCGGGTTCGCCGCGTACGGGGTGTACTCCTTCGGGCGCGCGAAGCACGCGAAGGTCTGAGCTGCTCGGAGCCACGTATCGCTTGACGATATATATCGGGACCGTTAGCGTCGTGGCATGACCCCGTTCCGGATGACGCAGCAGGCGTACCTCATCCTGCTCACACTCGTCGACGAGCGCCAGCACGGCTACGGAGTCATCAAGCAGGTGGCCGAGCTGTCCGGGGGCGACGTCACGCTCGCCGCGGGGACGCTCTACGGCAACCTCGACAGGCTGCTCGCCGCCGGGATGGTCGCCGCCGACGGCGAAGAGATCGTCGACGGCCGGTTGCGCAGGTACTACCGCGCGACCGGCCTCGGCGCGCAGGCCGCGCAGGCCGAGACCGAGAACCTCGCGCGCCTCGCGGCCCGCGCCCAGCGGCTGCTCGACCGACCCCGAGGGCTCAACCGCCCGGTGCTCGGGGGTGCGTGAACCATGACTGGCAGGGGGACTTCCAGGATGACAACGGCTGAACGGACTGCCCGGCTGTGGCTGCGGGCGTACCCGCGCCGGTGGCGCTACGCCTACGGCGAGGACCTCGTGGGGACGCTGCTCGACCTCGCCGGGCCTGACGCACGGACAGTGCGGGTGCGCGACGGCGTGTCGGTCGTCAGAGCCGGGTGGTCACTCCGCTGGCGGGAGCACCCGCCGCTGCTGCCGTGGTTGGGGTACAGGTTCTTCGAGATGAGGTTGCCTGCCCGTTACCGGTACTGGGTGATGGACGACCTGCTCGACAGGTTCTACACGGCGCGCATGGCAGCGGTCGGCTTCGTCACCGTGGCGGCACTCTTCCTCATCCTCAGTGCCGCCATACCGTCCCTCAGGTCCGTGCTGATCCCAGACTCGTGGGATCTCCCGATCATGTTCGGTCTGACAGTCGTCCTGCTCGCGGTGCTGCAGCCCCGCGTGGCCCCGCGCCGAGTCTGGCGGCGTCAGATCAGCACCTGGCTCCCGCGTGAGCTGCGTCCGCGGGCCGAGCGCTGGAAGGCGGACGTCGAGCTGGCCCAGTACCGAGCGGCGCTGCGTGCCGACGGTGAGGCTGGTCCTGCTGGTGGTGGGGCGCATGTCTGACGTCGACCGTCGCGCGTCGCGGCGCGAGCTCTCCGCACGGCTGTGGCTGCGGGCGTATCCGCGCCGGTGGCGCTACGCCTACGGCGAGGACCTCGTGGGGACGCTGCTCGACCTCGCGGGGCCAGACGCACGAGTGGTCAGGCTCCGGGATGGGCTCTCGGTGCTCCGCGCCGGCTGGTCGCTGCGCCTGCGTGAGCACCCGCCCCTGGTGCCGTGGCTGCGGTACAGGGTCTTCGAGAGCGATCTCCCAGGCCAGTACAGAGTCTGGATGATCGACGATCTCTTGGGACGCCTGCACGGGGCCCGGTGGTACGCGGGATACATGGTGATCCTGGCTCTGATCTTCTCCATCATCTCGCTCGTGTCGAGGGATACGCAGGTCGTCCTGTCTGCGCTGAGCGCGTGGCCCGCCTACCTCGTCCTGGGAGTCGTGAGCACCGTCGCGTGGCCTCGGGCGAAGGCGCGACAGGTGTGGCGCAAGCACGTGAGCGGCTGGGTCCCACCCGAGCTCCGACCTCGAGCAGAGCGTGCTGCAGCAGTCCAAGAGCTGGTCGAGTTCCGTGCCGCGACCGGGTACGTGAGCGCACCGCACCGCCTCCACGGCACCTGACGAGCGACGATCGTGTGGGATCTTCCACAGGACGAGTGGCCAGTGAAGCCTTACCTGCCGAAGGTTAGGCATGCCATACTCGAAGCATGACGACGACAGCGACGACCGAGACCGTCACGAGCGCCGAGCCCGCGTACCGCGTCTTCGACGTCACGGTCTCCCGGGTGCAGCAGCTGAGCCCGTCCTTCGTCCGCATCACCTTCACGGGGCCTGACGCCGCTGCCTTCGGCACCGACGGTCTCGACCAGCGCATCAAGCTCGTGCTCCCCAACGAGGCCGGCCACCGCCCGGACGCCGCAGACTTCGAGGGTGACAGCTGGTACGCCGCGTGGCGCGAGCTTCCCGACGAGCTCCGCTGCCCGCTGCGCACCTACACGGTCCGCGCCGTCCGCCCGCACGTCGGGCTCGGTGAGATCGACATCGACCTCGTCGTCCACGTCTCCGAGGACGGCCACGACGGACCGGCCGCCCGCTGGCTGAAGACCGCCGAGGTCGGCACGCCCTGCGTCCTCATCGGTCCGAACGCACGCTACGACGGACCGCCGTCAGGCATCGAGTGGGCTCCGCCCGCCTCCGCGAGCACGCTGCTGCTCGCCGGCGACGAGACCGCCGCCCCCGCCATCTGCTCCATCCTCGAGTCGCTGCCCCTCGGCACGCAGGCGCACGCCTTCGTCGAGGTCCCGCTCGAGGGCGACGCGCTGCCGCTCGACCTGGCCGAGGGTGTCTCGATCACGTGGCTGCCGCGCAGCCGACGCGGCGCCGCGCCGGTCGAGCACGGCAGCCTCCTCGACCGCGCCGTCCGGTCCCACATGCAGCTCTGCGCCGCCAAGCAGGCTGCCGGGCTGTGCGACATGTCGTGCCACGAGGTGCCGATCGAGCGCATCACCCTCCCGGCCCGCCCCGCCGCGGCCGAGCTGGACGATGTGGACGTCGACCAGAACATCCTGTGGGAGGTGCCGACGGTCGAAGACTCGGCGCGCCCGCTGACCGACTGCTACGCCTGGATCGCCGGTGAGGCTGGCGTCATCAAGCTGCTCCGCCGCCACCTGGTGAGCGACCTGGGCATCGACCGCCGCTCCGTGGCCTTCATGGGCTACTGGCGCCGCGGCAAGGCCGAGGGCTGACCCGACCGGTCGTGACCGCACCTGACGTCTCGGCGGCCTCGGTTCCCGATCCTGCCCTGACTGCCGAGATCGTCCACGGGACGCGGCTCGCAGTCCAGCAGCTCCACGACGAGCACCCCGGACCGTTCTGCGTCTACGCGCTCGCCACCAGCGGTGAGGCGCTCCGGCCGTATCTCATCGTCACCCCGGACGACGCGACCCGGTGGGACCTGCCGGACAGCCCTTTCGCCGTCTACGGAGACGAGCACCTCGCTGGGCTCGAGGAGCTCTTCACGGCGCGTGGCGATCTCTTCGACATGTCTGCAGAGCAGGCCCAGGCAGAGTACGACCTCCGACTGGCATCGATGGAGGCGGCCCTCCGAGCCCTAGACGCCGACGGTCTCTTCGCGGCGGGGGACGCCCGGGCAGATGTTCTGCTCCTCGTGACGACGATGCCGCCGGACGAGACCGGTGCGGAGAGCGCGCGACGTCTCAACCCGGCCAGCCCGCTCCTGGCAGCTTGGCTAGACGAGGCCGCGGAGGTCGGGTCGGCCGAGCGCTGACCCCGAGGGGCAGCAGCCCCGGAGATCAGCGGGGTGCCGGTGATGCCACGCTGAGGCGTACCGCGAGACGCGCGCACGCCCGCGCGCAGCCTCGCGATAAACTGTGCGCGAAGCACTCAGAGGACCGCCTGGCCGTCTCTCGGCCGGGGCCTCGCGCGCTTCCGCCCTCACGCCCTCGCGTGACCAGAACCGAGCACTAGGAGCCCCCGTGGGACGCGTAGTCGTCGACGTCATGCCCAAGCCCGAGATCCTCGACCCGCAGGGGAAGGCCGTCGCCAACGCCCTGCCGCGCCTCGGTCTCACAGGCTTCACCAGCGTGCGCCAGGGCAAGCGCTTCGAGCTCGAGGTCGAGGGACCGGTGACCGACGAGGTCCTGGCCGCCGCCCGCGAGGCCGCAGCGACGGTGCTCTCCAACCCGATCATCGAAGACGTCGTGGCCGTCGTCGACGCCGCGAGCCTCGACGCCGTCCAGGGCGCCCAGGCATGAGCGACGTCCTCACTGGCGCGCGCATCGGCGTCATCACCTTCCCCGGCACGCTCGACGACCGCGACGCTGCCCGCGCGGTCCGCATCGCCGGTGGCACCGCAGTCCCGCTGTGGCACGCCGACGCCGACCTCCACGGGGTCGACGCCGTGGTCCTGCCTGGAGGGTTCTCCTACGGGGACTACCTGCGCGCCGGGGCGATCTCCCGCTTCGCGCCCGTCATGGACGTCCTCGTCGACGCCGCGAAGGGCGGGCTCCCCGTCCTCGGCATCTGCAACGGCTTCCAGATCCTCACCGAGTCGCACCTGCTGCCCGGCTCGATGATCAAGAACGAGTCGCTGTCCTTCCTGTGCCGCGAGCAGCGCCTCACGGTCGAGAACGCCGACACCGCCTGGACGCGCGGCTTCCGTGCCGGCCAGGAGATCACCATCCCGCTCAAGAACCAGGACGGGCAGTTCGTCGCCGACGAGCGCACCCTCGACGAGCTCGAGGGCGAGGGCCGCGTCGTGTTCCGCTACGCGGGCGAGAACCCCAACGGCTCGCGCCGCGGGATCGCCGGCATCACGAACGCCGCCGGCAACGTCGTCGGCCTCATGCCGCACCCCGAGCACGCTGTCGAGGTCGGGTTCGGGACGGCCGCCGAGGCCGGACCCCGCGCCGGGACCGACGGGCTGACCTTCTTCACCTCGGTGCTCGGCACGCTCGTCACCGCCTGACGCGCCCTGCGCGGGCCGCACCGGGCCAGCGCCTCGCGTTCCATCGGCGCCACCGCGCCTCTGCGTCACACTGTTCACGGGGCCCCAGCCGATACGTCGGCTGGGGCCCCGTGCGTCGTCGCGACGCCGCAGCTGCCCGCATGGCCGAGATCGACGGCTCGGTGTGACTTAGTGGAGCTCAGGGCGACCGATAAGGCCGAGAGTGGTATCCTCAGGCACCACTAAGGGGTCATGATGAAAGTGTCTTCAGTACGGACGTCGCGTGATCTGCGTGACCTGGGCGAGAATCTCGCGACGATGCGCAAGGTCCAAGGGCTGACGGCAGAGCTGCTCGCAGAGCGAGCGGGGGTGACCCGAGGGACGCTGCGTTCTATCGAGCGTGGCGAGGGAACCGCGCAGCTAGGCAACGTGATGGCAGTCTTGCGCGTCCTGGGGCTCTCCCCGGCCGTGATCGCCGCGACTGATCCGATGTCGACCGAGCTGGGGCGAGCGCGCGTGGCGGAAGGCCTGCCTCGCCGTGTGAGGATGCGGTCGTGAGCCGAGAGGTAGAGGTCTGGAGCGACCTGCCGGACGGGACCTCTCTCCGGGTCGGGCAGGCGTCGTTCAGGACCCGCCGAGACGGGGACCCGCTCATGTCGACGGTCTTCGAGTACTCGCGAGACTGGCTCGACAGCCCGTCCGGCTATGCGCTGTGCCCAGAGATGCCACTCCTCCGAGGGCCGATGACGTTCGCCACCGAGCGCCTGGTCCCCGGCGCTCTGGCGGACAGCGGGCCGGACCACTGGGGGCGGACACTTCTCTTCGCTGCCGAGCGGAAGGCTGCGGTCCGCGAACGGCGAGCTGCCCGGAGTCTCCATGAGGGTGACTTCCTGCTCATGGCACGGGATGCCACACGGCTCGGGGCGCTGAGGTACTCCGTGGACGGCGGCGAGACCTTCGAGTCCGCGCCGAACGGTGACGTCCCGACCCTTGTCGACCTGCCGAGGCTTGTCGAGTCCACGCGACGCGCAGTGTCAGACGAGCCGACCGACGAGGACCTCGAGCTGCTGACGAGAGCTGGGACCTCCATGGGTGGAGCCCGCCCGAAGGCCACCGTCCGGTCGGAGGACGGGGCGCTCCACCTGGCGAAGCTTCCTTCCGACGAAGACCGTTGGGACGTGATGGCCTGGGAGGCTGTGGCGCTGGAGATCGCCCGGCGGGCAGGGATACCTGTCCCGCGGTCCGAGCTGCACCGGATCTCGGACGATCGGAGCATCCTGGTGCTCGAGCGCTTCGACCGCGATCATCTCGGACGACGGGTGGGATACATGTCTGCCCACTCGCTCGTCGAGAAGACGACCACCCAGGAGGTCGACTACGTCGAGCTCGTCGACCTCCTCGGAGATGTCAGCGACGACCCGAGCGCTGACAGGGCCGACCTGTTCAGACGTGTGGTCGTCACACTGCTCGTCAACAACGTCGACGACCACATGAAGAACCACGGGTTGCTGAGGGTTGGTGCCGGATGGAGGCTCTCGCCGGTCTTCGACGTCAACCCCTTCCCTCCGGTCTACACCGCGATGCAGAGCACACAGGTCCGCAGGGTCGGGGAGGGGGCAGGGCGGAGCATCGAGACCTTGCTCGCCCACGCCTCGGCCTTCGGCATGGAAGTCCCTGGCGCAGAGCGGGTCGTGCGGGAGGTGGCGGAGGCCGTCGTCCAGTGGCCCGACATCGCTGCCGAGCTAGGGATCGAGGACCCGACCGAGTCCACGGTGAGCCGAGCCTTCACCACTCCTGCTGCGGACGAGGCGAGGGCGCTGCGGTCCTAGCCGCGGCATGTCGCTGGTCAGCCGGTTCGTGGCTCAGTCGTCTTGGCGACGGCGCGCGCCGCCCTCACGCCTGGAGCGCGATCTCCACGTCCTCGATGAGATCCTGCACGTCTTCGAGCCCGACGCTCAGGCGCACCGTCGTCTCGGCGATGCCGACAGCGGCGCGGCCCTCAGGGCCGATCCTGCGGTGCGTGGTCGTCGCGGGGTGCGTGATGAGCGACTTCGCGTCGCCGAGGTTGTTCGAGATGTCGATGACCTCGAGGGCGTCGAGGAAGGCGAAGGTGCGCTTCTTGGCCGACTCCGGGTCGGTGCCCTCGGGGACAGCGAGGTCGAAGGTGACGACGGTCCCGCCGCCGGTCTGCTGCTTGCGGGCGAGCTCGTGCTGCGGGTGCGACGGCAAGAACGGGTAGCGGACCCGGGTGATCCCCGGCAGCGTCTCGAGGTGCTCGGCGACCCGCAGCGCTGCGGCGGTCTGCGCCGCGACACGGATCGGCAAGGTCTCGAGTCCCTTGAGCAGCACCCAGGCGTTGAAGGGGCTGAGCGAGGGTCCGGTGTTCCTGATGAACTTCTGGACAGGTCCCTCGATGTACTCCTTCGACCCGAGGATAGCCCCGCCGAGCACGCGGCCCTGCCCGTCGATGTGCTTGGTGGCCGAGTACACCACGACGTCGGCGCCGAGCTCGAAGGGCTTCTGCAGGATCGGCGTCGCGAAGACGTTGTCGAGGACGACGACAGCGCCGGCGGCGTGCGCGAGCTCGCAGACCCGCTCGACGTCGACGATGTCCTGCATCGGGTTGGACGGGGTCTCGAAGAAGACGACGTCGGCCGGGGTGGCCAGGGCCGCCTCCCACTGCTCGGTCTCGTGGCCGTCGACGTACTCCACCGTGACGCCCCAGTCGGCGAAGATCTCGTCGAAGATCACGACCGTCGACCCGAAGAGCGCTCGGGCCGAGACGATGCGCGACCCGGACTTCACGAGGGCCGCGAGGGAGGTGAAGACTGCGGACATGCCTGTCGCCGTCGCGTAGCAGGCCTCGGCGCCGTCGAGGAGTCGCAGGCGCTCCTCGAACATGTGGACCGTCGGGTTGCCGTAGCGGGAGTAGATGAAGCGGTCGGTCTCGCCCTTGAAGGCGGCCTCGGCGTCGGCGGCCTGCGCGTAGACGTAGCCCTGGGTGAGGTAGATCGGCTCTGAGGTCTCCTGGAACTCGGAGCGGACCTGGCCGCCGCGGACAGCGGCGGTCGCGGCACGGACCGTGCGCGGAGGGCGAGCCGGGTCGGATGACGGGACGGTTGCGGCGGACGTGCCGGCCGTGCTCTCAGGGGTGGTCGTCATCGAGGCTCACTCCCCGGCGGTGTAGGTGGTGCTCGGCAGGCCGCGCAGGCGCCAGCCGTTGACGGTCCGCCCACCGGAGAGGTCCGTGTCGCCCTCGAAACCCTCGAGCACGTTGTACGACGGACCGAAGCCGGCTGCCGTCGCGTCGACCGCCGCACCGATCGAGCGGTTGCCCGAGCGGCACAGGAAGATCACCGGGCGGCCGTCACCCGGGGTGAGGCCGGCCTCGGCCAGCTGGTCGAGGAAGCGCGGGTTGGGGCCGAAGGCCGTCGCCCACTCGGTGAAGACGACCTCGCGGTCACCGTCGAGCGGGGAGAGGTCGGGGACGCCGATCTGCTGCCACTCGCCGACCGTGCGCACGTCGACGAGGACGGCGTCGGGGGTGGTCTCGAGCAGGTCCCAGGCCTGCTGCGGGGTGAGGTCGCCTGCGTAGCTCATGTCATGCCTCCATCGGTCCGTGGCGGTAGCACCCTCGCCCCGACGTCGAGCTCGTCGGAGGGGTTGCTGCGGCGTCGTCGTGCCAGGTCACTCAGCCGCTCTGGATGGTTGTCCCTCTGAGCATCACCCCCGACCCCCAGAATGAGACAGCCCGTCCAGCATGCAAGACAGACTGCGCTCGCTGATTGACACCCCCGGAAACCTCGCCAATCCTTGACGCAGGTCATGAGTGCCAGCGCGTAACCCCGGTTTGCTGGCCGGCAACCCTCCTCCGCGGTGGGGTGCCCCGGGTGACGACCTGGCCGGAACCAGATGGTCTCCGGCAAGCGCGGGAATCGGTCGAACCCAGGTGCGTCGATCCCCACCACGTCCTGGAGGATCTATGTCTGCCACCCATGAAGCCCAGTCCTGCCTGCCCGTCGTCGGCTCGGACACCCTCGTCCCGCTCGTCGACGGCCGGACGGTCACCTACGCCAACCTCGACTGCGCAGCGAGCGCCCCGGCGCTCCAGGCCGTCGCCGACCGCGTCACCCAGGTGCTGCCGCTCTACGCCTCCGTGCACCGCGGCGCGGGCTACCTCTCGCAGGTGTCGACGGCCCTCTACGAGGCCTCGCGCCAGACCATCGGCGCCTTCGTCGGTGCCCGGCCCGACGACGTCACGGTCGTCACGCGCAACACGACAGACTCGCTCAACCTGCTCGCCGGCTGCGTCCCGGCCGACGCTGACGGCAGGCCTGGCCGGGTGCTCGTCCTCGACGTCGAGCACCACGCCAACCTCCTCCCGTGGCAGCGGTCGGCCGGCGGCGCGACGGTGCTGCACGGTGCGGAGACCGTGGCTGAGACCCTCGAGGCGATCCGGGCCGAGCTCGCCCGGGCGCCCTACGCGCTGCTCGCGCTCACCGGGGCGTCGAACGTCACCGGCGAGCTGCTGCCTGTCGCCGACGTGGTCGCGATCGCCCACGAGGCCGGGGCTCGCGTCGCGATCGACGGCGCTCAGCTGGTGCCGCACCGCCGCTTCTCGCTCGCCGAGACCGGGGTCGACTACATCTCCTACTCGGGCCACAAGACGTACGCGCCCTTCGGGTCGGGGGCCCTCGTGGGCCGTCGCGACTGGCTCGACGCCGGGACGCCCTATCTCGCCGGTGGTGGGGCTGTCCGCCAGGTCGACCTCGACCAGGTGCAGTGGACGAACGCCCCGGCGCGGCACGAGGCCGGCTCGCCGAACGTCATCGGCGCCGTGGCCCTCGCCGCGGCCTGCGAGACCCTCGCGTCGCTGCCCGCGGGCACGCTCGAGGCGCACGAGGCCTACCTGCGCGAGCGCCTGGTGAGCGGCCTCGAGTCCATCCCGGGCGTCCAGGTGGTCCGGGCCTGGGCCGACGCGTCCGACCCTGTCGGCGTGGTGACCTTCTCGGTCGTCGGGCACGACCCGGGCCTCGTGGCTGCCTACCTCTCGGCCGAGCACGGGATCGGCGTGCGCGACGGTCGCTTCTGCGCCCACCCGCTCCTCGCCCGGCTCGGCTACGCCTCGGGTGCCGTGCGGGCCAGCGTGGGCGTCGGGACCACGCAGGAGGAGGTCGACCGTCTGGTCGCCGCCCTCGAGACCTACGTGACTGACGGCCCGACTGCTCGTTACGAGATCGTCGACGCCTGCTGGACCGTCGCCGACGACCCGCGTCCGCTGCCTGAGGGATCCGGTCTGTCTGGTCTCATCGCCACGGCTGCGGCTGGGTTCATCGCAGGGGCTGCCGGCTGCGGCCCTGTCCCGGAGCCGCAGGCCTCGGCTGCGCGCGCAGGATCGCTCGTCGACGCCTGAGCGCTGCCTGCCTGACCGTCACGATCTCACGGCTGCGTGCCGTGCTCGCCGCCGCGGGCGCTCCTGGAGCCCGCCCGGCACTCCGCCCCGGCTGGTCCACCCGGCCGGGGCGGAGCCGTGCCGGCGGGTCCACCCGGCAGGCTTCGTCGCGTGCGCTTAATACCCGGTGGAGCCGCCCGTGCGCTTGAAAGTCCTTTTTAGGTGTAGTGTCACTTATAGCAGGTCAATGATGACTTGCGTATATTGGAGGCACAAGATCCGTAATATCAAGAAGTCCATAGCCGGTTTGGTCGTCGCGGGTTTGATGACAGTTGGCCTTGTGTCGCCTGCGACGGCAACCGAGTCACCAGTGTTCGATGAGCTTCCTGTCGCGGAGTTCGCGGCGACGGAGGCGGGAGGTGGCGGAGCCCAGCTCGTTCCTTTCGGATCCGGGAGCCTCATCGTCTCGGTCCCGGACGACGTCGATCAGGCGCCCCTCATCGAAGGGCAGCGGACCTCTAGGCTCTCGGTCGGGCTCGGATGGACGTTCTACGTCTATCTCAACCGGACTGACCAGGCCGTGCTCGCCGGCGGGGGTGCCACGAGCCTGGGCATCTTGGTTTGCGCGATCCCGGGTGTCGGAATTCCTGCGTGCGCAGCTGTTGCGGGACTCCTCGTCGCAGGCGCTACATACATCGCGCTCAACGGTCTGTGCCCGTCCCGTCTCGAGCTTGCCGTGGGGAAGGGGTCCAAGTGCGTCAGCTAGGGCGCGAGGTCGCCGCCCTCGTGGCCGGGCGCCGCCAGAGCCTCGTCGCTGGGCTCGTGATCCTGCTTGTCGTCCCGGGCGCCGCTGCGGCTGGCTCGGCCAGCCCGGTCGTGACCTACCTCCAGGTCCTCTCCGGTGCGGTGGTGGTCGCGTCGGCCCTCTTGATCGCGTGGGTGCTCGTTCGACGACATCTCGGTGGCAGGCGCTGAGCCTCAGACTTCCGAGGGGCTGGACAGCTCTGGCTGTGGTTCGCGGAGACGGGACTCGGCTCTGCGTCTGATGCCCTCAGTGAGTGTCGAGAGCGCGCTCCAGCGGTCGGGGCGACCTGGCGTTCCGGTCTCACTGGATCGAGATGCCTAGGTGTGCCGCGAGCAGCGGGGCGAGGTCGAGGAACTGGTCGGTGCTGACCGTCGTGCCTTTGAGGCCCGCGATGCCTGTCAGCTGACCGAGCTCCGCGCCGCGCAGGTCGGTCCGGGTCAGGGTTGCCCGGCTCAGGGTGAGCTGGGCGATGCGCGTCCCGACAAAGCTCATCCGGGTGCCGCGCGCCGAGGAGAGGTCGAGCTCTCCGATCACGCAGTCGGTGAAGGTGACGTCCGCGAGGCGGGCCTCGCGCAGGTTGAGGTAGTCGATCTTGGTGCCGTGGAAGGCGACGCGCGACCACTGCGAGCCGTAGGCCTGGACGCCGCCGAGGCGGCTCGCGCGGACCTGGGTGTCCTGCCAGTCGCCGCTCGAGATGTCGAGGGTCGCTGCGTTGACCGTGTCGAAGGAGCAGTCGCTCACGCGTGACGAGGCGAGCTCGGCGCCCGACAGGTCCGTCCCGGTGAAGCTGCACTCGATGATGCGGGAGTCGACGGCGTCGATGCCGCTCAGGTCGGTCCCGTCGAAGGTCAGGACCTCGACATAGGCCTCTGGGCTGAAGGCTGCGGCGGTGCCGAGGGTGTCCGGTTCAGGCATGCGACCAGCCTCTCACGAGCGCCTGACAGCCGATGTGTCCGCGAGTCGGGGCCCTGGGACGCTCGGTGATGCTGCGCCATCGAGACGCGCCGCGCTGGCCTAGTTCGGAGCCGGAGCCGGAGCCGGTGTCGCAGGAAGCAGGGCGTCGATCCTCTCGTTGATCCAGGCGAATGCACTCGTCAACCAGTCGAATCCCAGTCCGCTGGTCATGATCAAGGACAAAGAGGCAAGGATGAATAGTGTCCACCACGTCAATGCGTGCATCGCCCACCGATTGGTCCAGAAAGCAAACTTCCAGAGCCAGCGCGGTCGACTGCTGGAGTGCACGTACACCGCGGCGACCGAGCCTAGGCCAAGTGCGATGCAGGCTATGAGCAGGCCGAACGTGAATAGGGCTGCGAACATCTGGGTCACGATGACTCCGACGTGCACGCCATCGGCATCGAAGATGGAGCCACCATCGCGTAGAGCTGTCGCCAGGGCGTCCAGGGCGTCCAGAGCGTCCGCGTGGAGCGGAGGCTCGACGAGCCAGAGTGCTGAGAGGACTCCGGCGATCACTGCAATATAGACGGCTGCGAGGCGCGCGGCGATGCCTCTGCCGTCCACTGCGCCGCGGCACCACAGCACGGTGAAGGTGATAGTGACTACGACCGTGGCCAGGATTGAGAGTCCTGCCATCAGCCCCGCGATGAGGACTGCGTTTCTCACGTACGCGGTCACGATAGTCACGAGGACGACGAGGGCGACGAGGGCTGCCGCGAGTTCTTCATCGTTCGTCCTCGTCTTGGTGCTGCCGCCTGAAGGGAACTGTGCTCGAATTCTTGCGACGACGTGCCAATCGGTCGTCGCGAGGGAGTGTGCCACTGCGCTGTTGAGGGAGACTCGACCGTGTCCGTGCCCCCCGAGCAACGGCGAGAATGCTAGGGCGATAGGGGTGCCGAGGAGGATGCCGAGAATGGTAAAAGCCAGGCTCGTGCCGTCAAAGTTCTGCATCGGGACCCGCCCTGTCTGCGGGAGGTTTCTGGAGCCTGCCGACCAGGGCACCGAATGCGGCCGTCAGGGACGTGGATCCTAAGAGGAAAACGATGTCCCAGAGGTGGTCGCGAAAGAAGGTAAGTAGCAACTTTCCTCTTCTGGGTCATGGGTGGCGGCTCGAGGGGTGGGGCTGGCCTCGGTCGTCGCGCTCTGGACGGAGAGATGGCGGATGGTGCGGTAAAACCGTAATCGGGATAGAGGTCACGAAGCGGGACGAAGGTCATGGGTGAGAGATGAGACGAGGGCTGTCTGGACCGGCTCGCCAACCCGGCTCGGTGACGGTGCGGGTCGCTCCTCTACGCCCTTGTTCGTCGAGGCTGGCGGCGCCTGCAGTGTCTTCGCACTCGTTCAGAGGTATGGCTAGATCGCAGGCGACTGTCTGTCGGCGCCGTGTGTTCTCCAGCTGGCCGGGAACATCCGGTGGACCGACGCGGTTACCGTAGTGCTTGAACCTTCAACCAAGGAGTGCACGTGTACGACGTCGTCGTGATCGGGGCTGGTCAGGCAGGGCTGTCGGCCGCCCACCACCTGCGACGGCGCGGGCTGGTGCCCGGCGAGGACATGGTCGTGCTCGACTCGGGCGACGGGCCCGGGGGAGCGTGGCGCGAGCGCTGGGACTCCCTGACGCTCGGTGCTGCGCACGGTATCCACGACCTGCCTGGCCTCCCGCTCGGCGACCCTGACCCGGCCGAGCCCGCGTCCGCCGTCGTCTCCAGGTACTACGGGGCGTACGAAGAGCGCTTCGGGCTCGACGTCGTCCGCCCTGTGCGGGTGCGCGAGGTCAGGCCGCTCGTCAGAGGGGAGGGTGGTGAGGTCGTCGAAGGTGGGGCCGGTCAGGTCGACGACCGTGGTGTCGACAGGACGTCACCTCTCGTCGTGACCTCCGACGCCGGTTCGTGGACCACCCGCACCGTCGTCAGTGCGACGGGTACGTGGACCCGTCCGCACTGGCCCGCCTACCCGGGGCGCGAGACCTTCCTCGGCAGGCAGCTGCACACCCACGACTTCGTGTCGGCCGAGGATTTCCGCGGGAAGCACGTCGTGGTGGTCGGGGGAGGGGCCTCCGCCGTCCAGTTCTTGCTGCAGATCGCCGAGGTCACCACGACCACCTGGGCCACCCGGCGCCCGCCGGTCTTCGACGTCCGCAGCTTCGACCAGGAGTGGGGTCGCGATGTCGAGCGGCGGGTCGTCGAGCGGACCTCCGCCGGCCTGCAGACCCTGAGTGTCGTCGGCGCGACTGGGCTCGCTCTCACGCCCGTGTACCAGCAGGGCATCGACGACGGCGTGCTCGTCTCCCGGGGCATGTTCACGCGGATCACGCCGGCAGGTGTCGTGTTCGAGGACGGCGAGGTCCAGGCCGACGTCATCCTCTGGGCCACCGGCTTCAAGCCGGCCGTCGACCACCTCGCGCCGCTTCGCCTGCGCGAGCCGAGCGGCGGCATCGCGACGGACGGCGTGCATGTCCCCCGGGATCCCCGGGTGTTCTTGGCCGGGTACGGCGCCGGGGCCTCGACCATCGGTGCGACCCGGACGGGGCGGGCTGCTGCGCTCGCGGCGCTGGAGCGGGTGGGGCGGCGGTGAGTCGGGCGAAGGTGTGGGGCTGTCGATCCAGCACTTCTGTAGTGCAATATGCCGCAAACCTATACAGAAGCCTCTGGTGCCCATATCGTCGCAGGACGAGTTATTCGGGCACATGACTGCCTTGCGGCGCACAGGTGCGCTGCTAGGCGCGGACGGAGCGATGATGAAGAGACGACTTCTGACGATGCTGAGCGTGGTTGCCCTGACGGCTGCCGGTCTAGGCATCGCTTCCCCTGCATCTGCAGGGCTGGTGTCGGGGTATGGGAACTGTGCGTCGACGTCGCCGGGGAAGATGGTCACGGCGCAGGGCACGATGCGTGCGAACGGGACGCTGGTGCTCACCGCGCCGTCGGTGACCAAGGTCGAGGTGCGAAACCTGCGAACGGGAGACCGGGTCGCACTCCGCGGGAAGTCCGCTATGGGGACGTGGTCGGTCTCGTCTGCCACTACTCCTTCGGGTAGCTACGCCTGCGTGTGATGCGGCGCACCCAGTCGGTGGCGGTCCTAGCGGTGCTCTGCCTGAGTGGGTGCGGGACAGCCACAGACGAATCAGAAGGACTCCGCTACTCGCCGCCAGGGTGGATGGCGGACGTCGTCGCACAAGACGAGGAGTACATGAGCGCCATGACAGCTTGCCTCGAAGATCGTGGGCAGTCGGTCTTGACGCATGCTGGCAAGGTCGCGATCCAGCCTCCGACCAGTGAGAGCGGTGAGACGCTGCCTGGTGAGGCTGAGCTTGCTGACGAAGCCTGGGAGGAGTGCACAGCGCTCGTCCCGGAGCAGAGCTACCTCTCGGACGACCGTGATCTCGAGTATGACCGGATGCTCGACGTCATCACCTGCTTGGAGGCTGAAGGGCACTCGATCCCTGAGCCCCCGAGCAGGGAAGCCTGGGTCTCGGGGAGCGTGGAGTACTCGCCCTACGCAGAGCTGACCGAGACCGGGGACGGTGGCTCCTGGGCGGTCGAGACTGACGAGGTGCTCAGGCTGCTGGAGGTCTGCCCGGCCAGCAGCCAGAAGCTGATCCTGCTCGACCCCAGGGAGCCGGGGTGAGGGGTCCTCGACGGGACAGGCCGAGGGACGCCCGGGAGTCGGTCCACGCACGGCGGGTGCTCTGGGGCCTCGCGCTCGTGGGCGCGGCCGGAGTCGGGTTCGTGTGTGCGCGTGCGACCCTCCAGCCACCCGCAGTCGACGTGGTCGCCTCGGGTGACCTCACCGTCACCGTCGTCGAGGCGACTGTCGGGCGATCCGTCCCTTACGTCGTGCGGGGAGAGTGGACGCAGACCCCCGCCGGCGCAGGAGCGAGCGAGGGGGTCGTGACGACGCAGCACGTCGATGGCGCAGAGGCAGTCATTCCGGGGACCGTCGTCTACACGGTCGACCTCCGCCCGGTGGTCGTCGGACTCGGCGAGGTCCCGTCCTTCCGCGATCTCTCCCAGAGCATGCAGGGGCGCGACGTCGGCCAGGTCCAGGCTCTCCTGCGCGAGACCGGACACCTCACGGCTGCTGCGGGCGACGGGATCTTCGACGAGGTGACCGCGAGCGCCGTCCGAGAGTGGCAGCGCTCGCTGGGCGTCGAGGCCGACGGGATCGTCCGCGCCGGCGACGTCGTCTACCTCCCGTCGCTCCCGGCCCGCATCGTCCTGGACGACGAGGTCGGCGTCGGATCGCGGGTGAGTGTCGGGCAGCCAGTCCTGGACATCGTGTCCGACGTGCCCGAGCTCAGCATCACCGTCTCCCTCGACGAGGTCGAGCAGGTCACCTCTGGTCCGCTCAGAGTCGCTCTCGACTCCGGGCCTGTCGAGGCCGTCGTCGCCAGCACACGGACCACCGAGAGCGGAGACGCGCTCCTCGTCCTGGCGGCGCCTGACGGGAGCGCGCTGTGCGGCGACAGGTGCGCGGACGTGCCGCGTGATCCTGCGGCCGCGACGTACCGCGCCGAGAGGGTCGTCGTCCCTGAGGCCACGGGTTCAGCCGTCCCGACATCCGCGGTCCGCACCTCGGGGGACGGGACCACCTTCGTCACCACTCCCGCCGGGGAGCGTCGAGCCGTCGAGGTCCGAGCGCAAGGGGACGGGCTGACGGTCGTGGAGGGGGTCGACGTCGGTGACGAGGTCAGGCTGATCGGGAGCGAGCCGTGACGGTCGTCGTCGAAGGGCTCGGTCTCCGGTACCCGCGCGCCGCAGCACCTGTCTTCTCCGGCTTGTCCGCAGCCTTCGCACCTGGGGCGCTCACGGCGGTCACGGGCCCCTCGGGATCGGGGAAGTCGACGTTGCTGTACGTGCTCGGTCTGCTGGTGCGGCCTACTGCTGGTGACGTGCTCTGGGACGGTGTGCCGACCCAGGGTCTGACCGACCTCGAGCGGTCGAGGATCCGGGCGCGAGACATCGGGTTCGTGTTCCAGGACGCTCTGCTCGACCCCGCACGGAGCATCCTGGAGAACGTGTGCGACGCGGGGCTCTTCGCCGGGATGGACCGAGTCGTGCAGGTCGAGCGCGCGCAGGTGCTCCTCGGGAGGTTCGGGGTCGAGCACAGGGCGTCGCACAAGCCCGGTGAGATCTCCGGCGGACAGGCGCAGCGCGTCGCGCTCTGCCGCGCGCTGCTGACGTCACCGCGGGTCGTCCTGGGAGACGAACCGACGGGCAACCTCGATGCCGGGTCGGCGGGGGTGGTCTGGGATGCACTCCAGGACCATGCACGGACCGGCGCGACTGTCGTGGTCGCCACCCATGACGAGAGGCTCGCCGACACCGCAGACCACCGCCTGGTGCTCCCGTGAGAGATCGTCCTCGTGAGCAGGGCGACCCGACCGCGAAGCGCCCAGGAGGGCTCTCTCCCGGCCGACCACGTCTCGTCGCGCTGCTCGTCGACAGTGTCGTGGGGGCTCTCGCGCAGCCTCTCGCGACGTCGACCATGGCCTTCGTCGTGCTCGTCGTGTGCGCGTCCGCCCTGGTCACGACAGGGCAAGCCGCAGTCGCCGAGCAGCAGGTGGTGGCGCGCATCGACGGGACGGGTGCCAGGCTCCTCACTGTCGTGGACGAGTCGGGGAGCGGGCGGATCGTCGCGGCGGGACTCCCGGTGGTCGGGGCGATCGACGCTGTCGAGTGGGTGCTCGGTCTCGGGGTGGTGACCGACGTCCGCAACGCGGCCTACCCCACGGACGAGCGTGCCGTCGCCAGCAGACCTGTCTACGGTCGGCTCCCGACCGAGCTCGCGATCGTCGCCGGACGGGCGCCGGAGGTCGGTGAGGCTGTCGCCGGAAGAGCGGCCGCGGCAGCGCTCCACCTCGCCGACGGTGTCGGGTCCGTCGTGGCGGCCGACGGCAGCAGCACCGTCCCGGTGGTCGGCGTCGTCGCCGGGACCGGTGCATTAGCCAGGCTCGACGAGACTGTCCTCGTCGCGTCCGAGGAGTCTGCTGACGCCGTGGTGCGCACCGTCTACCTCATGGCGCGTGACGCCGCCGACGTCTCGACCCTCGGTGCGGCGCTCCCCCATGCGCTCCCGGCCGCAGATCCTGCCGCGCTCGCGGTGGATGCTCCGGAGGGCACGGTCGCGCTGCAGGCCGTGGTCTCAGGTGATCTGGGGGCGAGTGCCCGCCGGACCATGCTGCTCGTCCTGGGTGTCGGGCTGGTCGTCGTCGTGGTGACGACCTATGGCTCCACCTCCTCACGACGACGCGAGCTCGGGCGACGGCGTGCTCTGGGGGCCACCCGCAGTGCACTGGTCGTCGCCGTCCTCACGCAGGTGGCTGTCGCAGGTGTGGCTGGAGCGCTGCTCGGCGTGGTCGCAGGGCTCGTGGTCGTCCACAGGCTGTCGGGAGCCCTGCCGCCGGCATCCTTCGTCGGTGGGGTCGCAGGTCTGGCGGTCCTCGTCGCAGTCGTCGGGGGGATCGTGCCGGCTGTGCTGGCCGCCCGACGAGACCCCCTGAAGATCCTCCGCGTCCCGTGAGCCCGCGTCTCTGGGCAGTGACGCGGGGTGCACCGGGCGCCGAGCACCGGGCGCCTCGATCTCGGGTGCCCGGCCGACCGAGCGGCTCGCGTTCTTGTGTGCTGGGCCGACTGGGCAGCTCACGTTCTTGTGTGCTCGGCCGACCGAGCAGCTCACGTCTTCGCGTGCCCGCCGACCGAGCAGCGCGCGTTCTCGCGTGCTCGCGTGCTCAGCCGAGCGGGACGACGGTCCCGGTGAGGTGGAGCCTCGTCCGGCGGGCGTCCCAGCCGACGACGTCGTATCCCGGAGAGCTCGACGCCCGGTGGTGCGGGGTTGCTGCCGAGGGAGATGACGTCGACCGGTGTGGTCGTGGTGACACCGCGACGTCGACAGTCCCGGGCAGCAGGACCGGGGACGCGAACTCGACGGTCCAGTCGAAGGCCTCGCCGCGGGACGGGCCGACCTGGGCGAGGGCGCGGCTGGCCGTGTACATGCCGTGGGCGATCGCGCGCGGGAAGCCGAAGGCCTTGGCTGTGAGCGCGGAGAGGTGGATGGGGTTGTGGTCGCCCGAGACTGCCGCGTAGCGGCGGCCTGTCGCGGCGTCCAGGTGCCAGCGGGCCGTCGGGGTCGGCGGCGTGAAGGACTGGTGGGCGGAGCCGTCCTCGAGTCTCGAGTCAGCCCCCGCGCCCGTGACCGCGCCCTTGGCGAGGTACGTCGACACACCCCGCCACACGACCTCGGTGCTGTCACCGGCTCCGTAGCGCGCCGACACCTCGGTGACGAGGTCGACCTGGGTGCCCTTGCGGTGCGGGCGGAGGTTCTCGGCGTGGGCGTGGACGAGCAGGCGCTCGTCGGACGAGATCGTACGGTGGACGGTGACGGCGTTGGACAGGTGCACCATCCCGGCGAGCCGCAGCGGGAAGTCGTCACGCACCATGAGCGCCGTCGCGACGGGGAAGGCGAGCACGTGCACGAAGCCCGCAGGGAGCGTCCCGTCGACGGGTTCACCGAGGAGGCGCTGGTAGGCGACGAGCTGCGCCTCGTCTGCGACGACGTCGGCCACCCTGTACGTGACGTCGGGCAGAGTCGCGTGCGTAAGGTCTGGCGAGCGCCGTGGGCGCAGGGCCCGCGCGTACAGGCCACCGAGGCTCGGGACCGTCGCGAGGGTGGTCGTGGTGCGGGGGCTCTCGGCCGAGCTCGACGGACCAGCAGCGCCCGGCAGTCCGCTCGCCTTCGACGGGGCAGTCTCGTCGCGGTCGTCGCTCATGCGCCGACCATGCTCTGGCCGCAGACCCGGAGCACCGTGCCGTTGATCCCGCCGGCGGCTGGGCTCGCGAGGAAGGCCACGGCCTCGGCGACGTCGATCGGCAGGCCGCCCTGCTGCACGGAGCTGAGTCGCCGTGCGACCTCGCGGGTCGCGAAGGGCATCCGTGCGGTCATCTCGGTCTCGATGAACCCCGGCGCGACGGCGTTCGCCGTGCCGTCGACCTTCGCCATGAGCTTCCCCGTCGGACGCACCATGCCGATCACCCCGGCCTTGGACGCCGCGTAGTTCGTCTGCCCCCGGTTCCCCGCGATGCCGCTCGTCGACGCGAGCGAGATGATCCGCGGTGCGTCCACGAAGGCGGGAGAGCGCATGAGGGTGTCGTTGATGTGCAGCTGCGCGGCGATGTTCACCGCGAGGACCGCGTCCCACTTCTCAGGGGTCATGTTGGCCAGCAGCTTGTCGCGCGTGATCCCCGCGTTGTGCACCACGATGTCGATGCTCCCGTGCCGCGAGACGGCGTGCTCGATGATCTTCTCACCCGCGTCCGGCGCGGTGATGTCGAGCTGGAGCGCCGTGCCCTTGATCCGGTTGGCGACCCCCACGAGGGCCTCACCGGCGGCAGGGACATCGACCACCACGACCCGTGCGCCGTCACGGGCGAGGGTCTCGGCGATCGCTGCACCGATGCCTCGCGCGGCACCCGTGACCACGGCGACACGGCCGTCGAGCGGACGGTCCCAGTCGGAGGAGGAACCAGCCGTCGAGCCGACGGTGAGGGACTGCCCGTCGACGTACGCCGAACGGGCGGACATCAAGAACCGCAGGGCCGCGCCGACCGACGGTGCGCTGAGGTCGACGTCGTCGGTCAGCACGATGCCGTTGGCTGTCGAGCCGCCGCGGAGCTCCTTCGCGACAGAGCGGAGCAGCCCGTCGACGCCCTGGCGGGCTGCGGCCACCGCCGGCGCGTCGTCGTCGGTCGCTGCCCGGGAGATCGTCACGACACGTCCGCCGGGAGCGAGGGAGCGCAGGGTCGAGGCGAGGTCGAGCGCCGGGCCCGACAGGTCGTCAGGGTGCTCGACCTCGGTCAGCACGAGGACCACAGCGCCCCAGCTGACGTGCTCGGTGCCCAGGACAGCGCGGTGCACCTCGAGGTCGGGTGCTGCGAAGCCCGTCGACAGCAGCAGCTGCGCGACGATGTCGGAGTCTTCACCGGTCCCTGTGGTCGACCCGAGCACCAGGACGGGGCCGGCGGTCAGCGTCGCGCCCTCGGTGTACCTGCGCAGGACCGAGGGGCGAGGAAGACCGAGGGTCTTGGCGACCTTGCCGCCGATGCCGCCGTTGACGAGGGAGATGTAGCCGTCGCTCACTGGTCTGCTCCGTCCGTCGTGCTTGTGGTGCTGTCACCCGGGACCGACTCGAGCAGTGCTGCGACACCCAGGCCCCCCGCTGCGCACACCGAGATGAGCGCGCGGGACACCTGCCCTGTCTCGGCAGCGCGTGCTGCGAGCAGCTTGGCGGCCGTCGCGACGATGCGTCCGCCTGTCGCGGCGAAGGGGTGGCCTGCGGCGAGCGACGAGCCCGCGACGTTGAGCCGGGTGCGGTCGACGGAGCCGAGCGCACCGTCGAGGCCGAGCTCGGTCCGGCAGTACTCCTCGTCCTCCCACGCGGCGAGGGTGGTGAGCACGGTCGAGGCGAAGGCCTCGTGGATCTCGACGAGGTCGATGTCGCCGAGGGTCAGCCCGTTGCGGGCGAGCAAGCGGGGGACAGCGTGCGCTGGGGCCATGAGCAGGCCGTCGTGGCCGTGCACGAAGTCGACCGCGGCGGTCTCGGCGTCGACCACCCGGGCGAGGATCGGCAGGTCGTGCTCGTCGGCCCAGTCGCGCGAGGCCACGAGGACCACGGAGGCGCCGTCGGTCAGGGGTGTCGAGTTGCCCGCGGTCATGGTGGCAGGTGTCGACAGCGAGGTGCCGAAGGCGGGCTTGAGGGAGCCGAGCTTCTCGGCCGACGTGTCGGGTCGCAGGTTCTGGTCGCGGGTCAGCCCGCGGAACGGGGTGACGAGGTCGTCGAAGAACCCGCCGTCGTAGGCTGCGGCGAGGTTGTGGTGGCTCGCGAGGGCCACCTCGTCCTGCGCCTCGCGGGTGATGCCCCAGCGGGCTGTCGTCAGCGCCTGGTGCTCGCCCATCGACAGGCCTGTGCGTGGCTCGTCGGTGCGCGGGGGAGCGGGTGCGAGGTCGGAGGGACGGACGGCGGCGAAGGCCTTGAGGCGGGCGCCGAGGGTCTTGGCGTGGGAGGCCTTGAGCAGCGCGTGGCGGAGGCCCTCGCTCACGGCGATCGGTGCGTCGGAGATCGTGTCCGTGCCACCCGCGATCGCTGAGTCGATCTGACCGAGGCGGATCTTGTTGCTCACGGACACGACGGCCTCGAGGCCCGTCGCGCAGGCCTGCTGGAGGTCGTAGGCCGGGGTCGTGGGCGCGAGGGCCGAACCCAGGACGCACTCCCGGGTGAGGTTGAAGTCCTTCGGGTGCTTGAGCACAGAGCCTGCGACGACCTCCCCGATCCGTTCGCCCTGGAGGCCGAAGCGGGCGACCAGGCCGTCGATCGCGGCGGTCAGCATGTCCTTGTTCCCGACGTCCGCGTACGCCCCGCCCGCTCGTGCGAAGGGGATGCGGTTCCCCCCGACGATCACGGCGTCCGTGAGCGCGCGACGCGCCTCGGCCTGGGCTGTCGGGCTCTCGCCCTGTCCTGCTGCGGTCCTTCGGGGCACGTCAGTCTCCTCGCGTCGTCGCTCGGGTCTCGCTCTGGTGCGGCTGGTCTCCGGCGCCTCGGAGGAGCACCTCGGAGGGCGAAGACTTACCGACACCCACGGTACCTGGTACCGGCTCGGTCGACCCGGCGAGAGCGCGGCCTGTGGACGGACGCCCTACGCTGACCAGCGGGGACGACCTGGGGTGCGCGCCGGGCTGGGCTGGGAGGGTGCATCTGTGGGTGACCACATCCGCGTCCGGCATCGCGAGTCCGCCTGCTGGGTCCACAGCCCACAGCCCACAGCCCACAGCGCGTCGTCCCCCGGGCCCGCTGTCCGGTCCTGCCGCCCCACCACCCGAGAAGGAGCGCCACATGCCACGCACGCCCGTGCTGGAGATCGCCGTGCAGGATGTCGCCGGCGTCAGGGTCGCCGCCGAGGTCGGCGCTGCCCGCGTCGAGCTGTGCGTCGCGCTCGGCGCGACAGGCGGGCTCACCCCGAGCGTCGGCCTGGTCGAGGCCGTGGTCGACGCGGCCCGATCGGCTACGCATGCCGACGGCCGCGACCTCCCTCTCGAGGTCCACACCCTCGTCCGCGCCCGCGCGGGCGGCTTCGTCTACGACGCCGACGAGCTCGGTGTCCACCTGCGCGACGTCCGTGCGCTGGTCGCCGCAGGCGCCTCGGGGGTCGTCGTCGGTGCGCTCACCCCCGAGGGAGAGGTCGACGCCGAGCAGGTCGCGCGGCTCGTCGAGGCGGCGAGCGGCGCAGAGGTGACCTTCCACCGGGCGATCGACACCCTCGTCGACCCGCTCGCGGCCGTCGAGACGCTCTGCGGGCTGGGTGTCACGAGGGTCTTGACCTCGGGCGGGGCCGAGCGCAGCGTCGACGGCGCCGAGCAGCTCCAGCAGATGGTCGAGGTCGCGGCGGGCCGCCTGCAGGTGATGGCGGGCGGAGGTGTGCGCCCTGTCGACGTCGCGACGCTGGTGGCTGTCGGTGTCGACGCCGTGCACCTCTCGGCCAAGGGCATCGTGGCGGCGGACGGCGGTGTCGGGGGCGGTGCAGGTGCGGGCGTCGAGGTGACGGACCCGGTGGTGGCCCGTGCCGCGGCCGACGCGCTCCGCGTCGCGACAGCCTGAGCCTGACGCCTGGTCAGGGGCCTCGGCGGACTCCGACCGGGCGGGTGAAGGTCCTAGACCAGGAGTGTGGCGTGGGTCTCGATTGCGTAACAGTCGGTGAGAGGGTTAGTGTTTTCAGAGTCTGTTCGTTAGGTTCCCTTACTAAAGCCTCGCAGCAGTTGAGGGGCGAGCGGCGTCGCGGCGTCGCACACGACCGAAGGGATTAACGATGATCCGAACTGAGGGCCTCAGGAGACTGCTCCCGGCAGTCGCGCTGGCCTCGAGTGTCGCCCTGATCGCCTCGGGGTGCAGCAGCGACTCGGACGGCGGCTCCGGCGGGAGCAGCGGCGAGGAGTCTGTCCTCAACGTCTGGGCCGGGTCGCAGACCCCGCTCGTGGCGAACTTCAACCCGTACTCCACGGGCATCCAGAACGGGACGCTCGGACCGATCTACGAGCCCCTCTTCTACTTCAACCGTGCTGCCGCGGGCGACCCGGTCCCGATGCTCGGCATGAGCTACGAGTTCAACGAGGACGGCACCGAGATCACCGTGAAGACCCGCGAGGGTGTCACGTGGAACGACGGCACCCCCTTCACGGCGAAGGACGTCGCCTTCACCTGGAACTACGAGCCGGCCAAGCCGCTCGGCCTGATCTCGGCCGAGGCGACCGACGACACGACGGTCGTCGCGAAGTTCGAGACCGCGCAGTACACCACCGTCGCCGGACTGTTCATGGCCGCTGTCGTCCCTGAGCACATCTGGAAGGACAAGACCGTCGAAGAGGCGGGCTCCTGGGCCAACGAAGAGGCTGTCGGCACCGGCCCCTACATGGTCGACTCGACCTCGTCGCAGGCCTTCACCCTGAAGAAGAACCCTGAGTACTGGCAGGAGGGGAAGCCGACTGTCGAGAAGCTCCGCTACCTCGGCATCAACGACAACAACTCGGCGCAGAGCCTGCTCACCACCGGCAAGATCGACTGGACCGCGATGTTCATCGCGGACACCGAGCCCGTCACCGCCGACGGTCGCATCTCCATGGTCAACACCCCGCAGGACCCCACGGTCATCTACACCTGCTCGAACGCCGA
The DNA here is from genome assembly GCF_001425965.1 of Sanguibacter sp. Leaf3. NCBI lineage: Bacteria > Bacillati > Actinomycetota > Actinomycetes > Micrococcales > Sanguibacteraceae > Sanguibacter > Sanguibacter sp. Leaf3. The sequence goes on from NZ_LMRH01000001.1 coordinate 265,737, forward strand.
GCTCGGGTGCACGGGCCCGCAGACGGACGTCGCCGTCCGCCAGGCGATCAACCTCGTGCTCGACCGCACGGAGATCAACTCGAAGGCGTTCTCGGAGAAGGCCGGCATCATCTCGCCGACCTTCGCCCTCATGCCCCGTGACGAGAAGTGGCTCGCCGAGGGGATGCCCGAGGAGAGCCCGCAGACGGCCGACGCCGCTGCCGCTGAGAAGGTCCTCACCGACGCCGGCTACGCCAAGGGCGGCGACGGCATCTACGCCAAGGACGGCGAGCGCGTCGCGATGACCCTCGTGTCGATCGACGGCTGGACCGACTACAACAACGCCGCCAAGCTCATCGCCGAGCAGGCTGCTGCCGCAGGTATCGAGATCACGGCGTCGACGGCCTCGCAGGCCGAGGTCGACGAGCAGAAGACCTCGGGCAGCTTCCAGCTCATGGTGCACGGCATGAACGGCACCAACGTCGCGGACCCGTACCAGATCTACCTGGACTGGTTCACGACCGACAAGACCCAGCCCGTGGGGACCACGGTCCCGCAGGGTGACTGGAACTTCTCGAGGTTCAGCAACCCCGACGTCGACGCGGCTGTCGTGGCCGCTGCGGCCACGGACGACGACGCCACCCGCCTGGAGCAGTACACGATCATCCAGGACGCGATCGTCACCGACCTGCCGTACATCCCGCTGGTCATCAACTCGACCATGACCTTCCAGAACGTGAAGGACTTCACGGGCTGGCCGACGGACGAGGACCTCTACGCCTTCCCGCCGTCGTGGGGAGCGATGGCCTCGGGTCTCGTCGTCACGAACCTGACGCCGACAGACTGACCTGAACGACCGAGGAGGAGCTCCGACAGCATGGGAAGTGTTGAGCAATGAAATTCTACGTCCGGCGGTTCGCGTTCTACCTAGCAACGCTGTGGTTCGCCGTCACACTCAACTTCGTCCTTCCCAGGCTCTTGCCGGGGGACCCCGCGACCATCCTGCTGCAGAAGCTTGCACGGCAGGGCGGCGAGGTCACCCCGGCGATGATCCGGAGCGTGGAGCTCCTCCTCGGCACCTCGGACGGTGCGTCGCTGTGGTCCCAGTACTGGAGCTACCTCGGCAGCATCCTCCGCGGAGACCTCGGTGTCTCCATCTCGAACTACCCGGAGCAGGTCACCACGCTCATCGGCCAGGCGCTGCCCTGGACGCTGGCACTGGTCGGTCTCGCGACGCTCATCTCCTTCCTCATCGGGATCTTCGTCGGCGCCTACGTCGGCTGGAAGCGCGGGACGTGGGCCGACCACATCATCCCGGCGACGACCTTCATGCAGTCCGTGCCGTACTTCTGGCTCGCGCTGCTGCTCATCTACATCTTCTCGGTCACCCTCGGCTGGTTCCCGATCATCGGCGGCTGGGACACCTGGACCTTCGACAACCCTGAGGTGAGCTTCGCCTTCCTCAAGGACGCGATCTGGCACGGCACGCTCCCGGCGCTGACGATCATCCTCAGCTCGGTCGGCGGCTGGCTGCTCGGCATGCGCAACATGACGGTGTCGACGCTGTCGGAGGACTACATCACCACCGCGGAGGCCAAGGGGCTGCGCCCGTCGCGCATCTTCATGACCTACGCCGTCCGCAACGCCTCCCTCCCCTCGATCGCCGGGTTCACGATCTCCCTCGGGTTCGTGGTCGCCGGGTCGATCGTCATGGAGCAGGTGTTCACCTACCCAGGGCTCGGGCGGCTCATGATCCAGGCTGTCCAGGGCAACGACTACGCGCTCATGCAGGGCGTGTTCCTCGTGATCACGCTCACCGTGCTCGCGGCGAACTTCATCATGGACATGTTCTACGGACTCATCGACCCGAGGGCGCGCAACAATGGCTGACGACATCCGCGAGCAGCAGCTCGCAGCACAGGCGAGCGGTGGCGGGATCGCGCCCGCCCAGATCATCGAAGAGACCCCGACGGCGGTGACCGCTGGGCGGGTCGAGAAGGTAGGGGCCTGGCGGCGGTTCGGGCAGCTGCTCCGGCGGTCCCCAAAGCTCGCTATCGGTCTCGCGATGGTGATTGCCATCGTGCTCTTCACCGTGATCGTCCCGTTCTTCACGGAGTCACCGACGGCACTCGACAACGCCTCGCTCCTGAGGCCAGGTGAGGGCGGTCATCTGCTCGGGACCACGCAGCTCGGAGCCGACGTCCTGGCCCAGCTCGCGCACGGAGGCCGGAGCTCGTTGCTGATCGGCCTCGGAGCGGGTTTCATCACCGTCGTCCTGTCCGTCTTCTTCGGTGTCGTGGGTGGTTACCTCGGTGGCTGGACGGACGAGGTCCTGTTCTTCATCAGCAGCATCATGCTCGTGATCCCCGGGCTTCCGCTCCTCATCGTCGTCTCGTCGTACATCCCTGGACGCAGCATCTGGCTCTTCGCGGTGCTGCTCGGAGTGACGTCTTGGGCCGGTTCTGCCATCGTGCTGAGGAGCCAGGCGCGCTCCCTTCGCAACCGGGACTATGTCGCTGCAGCCCGGGTGGCTGGCGAGAACCCCTGGCGGATCATCTTCGTCGAGATCATCCCGAACCTCTTGCCGCTCGCAGCCGCGCAGTTCCTCTTCGCCGTGGTCGCCGCGATCCTCGGTGAGGCAGGCCTGTCCTTCCTCGGTCTCGGCCCGACCGGTGGCGTCACCTGGGGCACCATGCTCAACGACGCCCAGCAGGGCGCCGCGCTCACCCGCGGTGCGTGGTGGTGGTTCATCCCGCCGGGCATCCTCATCGCCCTGCTCGGTGGTGCGCTGTCCCTCGTCAACTTCAGCATCGACGAGATCATCAACCCCAAGCTGCGCACGGGCTCCGCCCAGGCCAAGAGCGTCCGCGAGGCACGCCGCAAGCACAAGGAGTCGCGCCGTGCGGCCAAGTCCGCCCGCGCCGAGCAGAAGAAGGTGACCTCGTGAACCCGCCCGTCGCTGCCCAGGGCAGCCACCGTGCCGACGGCGAGGTCCGTGCCGCCGACCCCGTCCTCACCGCACGCAACGTCTCGATCGACTACGAGGTCGAGCCCGCGGTCCACGCAGTCCGCGACGTCTCGCTCACGCTCCACCGCGGCGAGATCCTCGGTCTCGCGGGGGAGAGCGGCTGCGGCAAGACGACGCTCGCCTACGGCATCAACCAGCTGCTGCGTCCCCCCGCGGCCCTCAAGGCCGGGACCGTCACCTTCCACGACCACGACGGCACGGACATCGACCTCGGTGGGCTGCACGGCGAGTCGTTGCGCGCCTTCCGCTGGGACAAGATCTCGATGGTGTTCCAGGGCGCGATGAACTCGCTCAACCCGGTGATCTCCATCCGGGCCCAGCTCTTCGACGTCTTCACCACGCACCGCCCGGGCATGAGCAAGAAGGAGAAGGAGGAGCGCTCGCAAGAGCTGCTCCGCAAGGTCGGGGTCGACCCGAACCGTCTCGACAGCTTTGCCCACCAGCTCTCGGGCGGCATGCGCCAGCGCGTGATGATCGCGATGGCCCTCGCCCTCAACCCGCAGGTCATGATCATGGACGAGCCCACGACGGCCCTCGACGTGGTCGTCCAGCGCGGGATCCTGCGCGAGATCATGCGGCTGCGTGAAGAGTTCAACTTCGCGGTCATCTTCATCACCCACGACCTGCCGCTGCTCCTCGAGATCAGCGACCGGATCGCGGTGATGCTCCAGGGCGAGATCGTCGAGCTCGACACCGCCGAGAACATCTACGAGAACGCCCAGCACCCGTACACGCAGCGCCTGCTCAGCTCCTTCCCGAGCCTGACCGGCGAGCGCGGCTCGTTCATCCGCACCGGAGAGGGGGCGTGACCATGGCATCGCTCGAGGTAAAGCACCTGGTCAAGGACTTCCGTCTGCAGGGCGGACGCGGCAAGCGCTTCCGCGCCGTCGACGACGTCTCGTTCACGCTCGAGCCTGGCAAGACCATCGCCCTCGTGGGCGAGAGCGGCTCGGGCAAGTCGACCATCGCCCGCATGATCGCCAAGCTCGAGACCCCCTCGAGCGGGGAGATCCTGCTCGACGGGAAGGTCAGCGCGACCCGTGGGCGGGGGCTGGCCAGCTACAGGCACGACGTGCAGATGGTGTTCCAGGACCCCTTCGCGTCGCTCAACCCCTTCCACACGATCCAGCACCACCTCGAGCGGCCGCTGCGCCTGCACGGGAGGGTCAAGGGGCAAGCCGAGGCCGACGCCGAGGTCGAGAGGCTGCTCGAGCGCGTGAGCCTCACGCCGGCGTCGGGCTATGCACGCCGCAGCCCGCACGAGCTGTCGGGCGGTCAGCGTCAGCGCGTGGCCATCGCACGGGCGCTCGCACCCGGGGCGCGGTTCCTCGTGGCCGACGAGCCCGTCTCGATGCTCGACGTGTCGATCCGCCTCTCGGTCCTCAACCTGCTGGCCCGCCTGCAGCGCGAGGACAACCTCGGGGTCCTGTACATCACGCACGACCTCGCGACGGCGCGGCACTTCTCGGACGAGATCATCGTGCTGTTCAAGGGCAAGATCGTCGAGCGAGGCCCGGCCGACGACGTGATCATGAACCCCCAGCACGAGTACACGAAGCTGCTGCTCTCGGCGGCGCCGAACCCCGAGAACCACGGCCGGCTGCGCGCGGAGGTGCTCGCGGAGATGTCGCTCGGGCCGCAGGACGCCGGGCGGGACCGCTTCGGCACGCGCGGGATGTGAGCCGGCCTCGGCGTCCCGCCTGCTGACGCAGCGCGAGGCCCGGGGCACGAGAGACCTCTGACCGCAGGTCCGCACACCTCGGTCAGGTCGCGCCGGACAGACCGGCGGGGCGACGACGGCGCGACGGGACACCCGTCGCGCCGTCGTCGTGCCCGGGGTGGGGTGCGCTGGGTTCTCGGGGCTCGGGGCTACGGGTTCAGAGCTCTGGGTCGAGAGCCCTGGGTGCGACGGGTGCGAGGACCGCGTGCTGCGTGCACAGCCCGCCGTCCCACTGTCCGCGACCGGAGGTACCTGATACCGTCGGTCTCGTGAGCCACGCCACCGAAGAAGCCGCGACAGCTGACGCCACCGAGCCCGCCACGAGCACCGGTGCCGCTGGTGCAGGGGAGCGCGTGGACCGCGCCGTGGCCGCCGTCCACGGGGCGCCCGACGGACGGTCGACCCGCTGGGACGACCACCGCGCCGCGCGCCGCGTCGAGCTGGTCCACGCCGCCCGACGTGCCGTCCACAAGGTCGGCCCCGAGGTGTCGATGGACGAGATCGCGACGCGCGCCGGCACGTCGAAGTCGATCGTCTACAGGTACTTCGTCGACAAGCCGGGTCTGCAGCAGGCCGTCGGAGAAGCCGTGGTGGCGCAGATGCGCGAGGCGCTCACCTCCGCTGCCCGGACGGCCTCGACGCCGCGTGACGCCCTGCGGTCCATGGTCGCCGTCTACCTCGAGATGATCGAGCACTCACCGAACGTCTACTACTTCGTGACCCGGACAGCCCCCGGGCTGCCCTTCCTGGACTCGGTCATCGAGATCGTCGCGCTGCCCTTCGCCCAGGAGATGGACGCAGACCCCGTCGACGCCGCCGCCTGGGGTGCCGGGGCCGTGGGCTTCATCCGGGGGACGGGCGAGTGGTGGATGTCGGCCCGCGACGCCCCCGACGCCCTGAGCCGCGACGAGGTGACCGACAGGGTGACTGCCTGGCTCTGGGGAGGCCCTGTCGGGGTCCTCGCCCGCGGACGCCGCGCGCCCTGACGGCCCGGGCGGGACGTCCGCCCCGTCCGTCGTCACGGGCCCCGGCACCGTCGCCGGGCCGCCGACGACCCCATGAGCCCTCAGCCCTTCAACCCCTCCGACCCTCGCCCCCCGACCTCCGACTCTCTAGCCGCTGCGACCCCCTGTCCCCTGCGACCCTCCAGCCCTCCGACCCCCGCACCCAGCAGTCAGCTATCCCAGACACCCCAGACACCGTCGTCTGCACCAAGGAGTCCCGCCATGACCACCGTCTCGGACCGCCAGAGAACCCGACCCGCCGCCCGTCCCTCCACCCGCGCAGACGGAGACCAGCCGACTGTCGACGTCCCCGGGCTCCAGACCCTCATGCTCGGCCGCTGGGCCGCGCTGCGTCGGCGGTCTCGCGAGATCGGCGCAGACCCGCGCTTCGCCAAGGTCGAGGGCGCGAGCATGGCCGACGCGCGTGAGCGGGTCATCGGCCAGCTCAAGCTGCTCGTCGAGGAGGCCGAGGTGCTGCGGGCCTTCCCCGAGCGGCTCGGCGGCTCCGACGACGCAGGTGGCAACATCGCGGGCTTCGAAGAGCTGCTCGTCGCCGACCCGTCGCTCCAGATCAAGGCCGGCGTCCAGTGGGGGCTCTTCGGTGCGGCGATCTTGCACCTGGGGACCCCCGAGCAGCACGACAGGCTGCTCCCGGGTGCGATGAGCATCGACGTCCCCGGGGCCTTCGCGATGACCGAGACCGGACACGGCTCGGACGTCGCGAGCATCGCGACGACAGCCACCTACGACGAGGCCACCGAAGAGTTCGTCCTCCACACGCCCTTCCGGGCGGCGTGGAAGGACTACCTCGGCAACGCAGCCCAGCACGGCACAGCGGCCGTGGTCTTCGCCCAGCTCGTCACCCACGGCGTCAACCACGGCGTCCACGCCTTCTACACGACCATCCGGGAGACCCTCCCCGACGGCAGCACCGGGGCGTTCGTCGACGGGGTCGGGGGAGAGGACGACGGGCTCAAGGGCGGGCTCAACGGGATCGACAACGGTCGCCTGCACTTCGACCACGTCCGTGTCCCGCGCGAGAACCTGCTCGCCCGCTACGGTCAGGTCGCCCCCGACGGCACGTACACCTCGCCGATCGAGAGTCCCGGACGTCGGTTCTTCACCATGCTCGGGTCCCTCGTCCAGGGACGCGTGTCCCTCGACGGCGCCGCGGGGGTGGCCAGCAAGATCGCCCTCGCCACGGCTGTGCGCTACGGCAACGAGCGCCGCCAGTTCTCGTCCGCGACGGGGTCCGACGAGACCGTGCTGCTCGACTACGGCGAGCACCAGCGTCGGCTGCTGCCCCTGGTCGCCCAGGCCTATGCCGGGCACTTCGCGCACGACCGTCTGCTCGACCTCTTCCACGCCGTGTTCTCGGGTGAGACCGACACACCCGAGGCCCGCGAAGACCTCGAGACCATGGCCGCGGCCCTCAAGCCGATCTCGACCTGGCGGGCCCTCGAGACGCTCCAGACCGCGCGTGAGGCCTGCGGCGGGCAAGGGTTCCTCACCGAGAACCGGCTCGTCTCGCTGCGCGCCGACCTCGACGTCTACGTCACCTTCGAGGGAGACAACACCGTCCTGCTCCAGCTCGTGGGCAAGCGGCTCCTGGCCGACTACGCCGCCGGGTTCAAGGGCATCGACGGCGTGGGCATGGCCAGGTTCGTCGTCGAGCGGGCGGCCGACAGCGTGCTGTACCGCACGCCGCTGAGCCGCGTGGCGCAGGCGATCCAGGACCGCGGCGAGGTGCGCCGCTCGGCCGGTCACCTCCGTGAGGAGCAGGCGCAGCGCGAGCTGCTCACCGACCGCGTCGACACGATGGTCGCCGACCTCGCCGCAGCCCTGCGGCCCAGCGCGAAGCTGCCCCGGGAGGAGGCTGCGGCGCTGTTCAACGCGCACCAGCACGAGCTCATCGAGGCGGCCCGGGCCCACGCCGACCTGGTGCAGTGGGAAGCCTTCAGCAAGGCCCTCGGGGACGTCGACGACCCCGGCACGCAGCTGGTCCTCACCTGGGTCCGTGACCTCTTCGGCCTCTCGGTGATCGAGAAGAACCTCGCCTGGTACCTCATCCACGGGCGCCTCTCGGGGCAGCGCGCACGGACGGTCTCGTCGTACATCGACCGTCTCGTCGCGCGGCTGCGGCCCTACGCGCAGGACCTCGTGGACGGCTTCGGCTACGGGCCGGAGCACATCCGCGCGACCATCGCCTCAGGCGTCGAGAAGCAGCGCCAGGACGAGGCGCGCGAGGCCCGGCGGGTGGCGCGGGCGAGCGGCGAGGAACCGGTGTCGGAGAAGTCGCTGGCCAAGAAGACCCTGTAGCCGCGGAGGGCTCGAGAGCCGTCGCGCACCCGGCCGCAGGGGGGCCGGGCGCACGACGCCGGAGCCTCCGCGCTCGACGATGTGGACGAGCGGCGGGTCGTGGGAGAAGGTGTGCACGTGCACAGACTCCCCGCCCCGCTGCTGTTCCTGCTCTCGGGGGTCTGCCAGTACCTCGGGGCTGGGATCGCTGTCGGGCTCTTCGACACAGCGTCGGCGGTCTCGGTCGGATGGGCGCGCATCGCCGTCGCGGCCCTCGTGCTCGTCGTGTGGGGGCGTCCGTGGCGGACCCGCTGGACCCGGCAGACGCTGCTGGCCTGCGTGCTCTTCGGCGTGGTCCTGGCGACCATGAACCTCACCTTCTACGCGGCGCTCGAGCACCTGCCGCTCGGCAACGCCGTCGCGATGGAGTTCCTCGGCCCTGTCGCGGTCGCCGCGCTCACCGGGAAGGGGGTCCGCGAGCGCGTGGCCATCGCGCTCGCGCTCTGCGGTGTCGTGCTGCTCGCCGGGGTGACCGTCGACGCCGGGGGAGAGGGCGCTGTCGTCGGTCTCGTGCTGATCTTCGCGGCCGCGGCAGCCTGGGGCGGGTACATCCTGCTGGGGCGCCGGGTCTCGGCCCAGGGGACAGGGCTGGCCCCGCTCGCCCTCGCGATGGTGGCCGGGGCGCTCGTCTTCGCGCCCTTCGCGGGGCCCGGCGCGCTGCCGCTGCTCGGCGGGTGGCAGAGCGCGCTGGCCCTCGTCGGCGTCGCGGTCGCCTCCTCGGTCATCCCCTATGCGATCGACCAGGTGGTGCTCCGCAGGCTGCGCCCCGCGCAGTTCGCGATCCTGCTCGCGATCCTCCCGGTCTCGGCGCTGCTCGTCGGCGTCGTGATGCTCGGGCAGGTGCCGCACGGGCTCGAGATCGTCGGCCTGGTGCTCGTGTGCGTCGCGATCGCCCTCACGAGCCGGCCCGCTCGACCGGCGCCGGAGGCGGCGCAGGGCTGAGGCCTCGGCGGGCCGGGTGCGGGTCGGGGGTGTCGGGGACGACGCGTCCTCGGGTGCTGGCCGCGCGCCCGGGTGAGCGTGCCCCGGCGTACGCCCGGTGGACTGCTGGCACGCGCCTCAGGTCGGGTTGCAGCGTGCGAGCGCGTACTCGACGAGGCTCACGGCTGGGCGCCACGGCTCGAGGTTCCAGGTGGCCTTCTCCCGCGCGCCGAGCAGGTGGCACTGCAGCTGTTCCTCCATGCCGGGGGTGTCAGCCGTCGGGTCTGCGGCCAGCAGGTCGGCCCACGCGAAGACGCTCCCGGTCGCCCCGGAGACCCGGCCCCAGTCTGTCGGGGTGACCGCGAGCGACCGCCCGCCCTCGCGCTCGCCCCACGAGGTCGACGCGACGACGGAGGCGCCCAGGTGCGTGGTCACGACGAGCGGGAAGTCTGCGGGGTCGACGTCACCGAGGTCGAGGACGAGGCGTGGTCCGTCGTCGTCGGCCGACCAGCGGACCGGTGGGTGGGACCCGTCGGGGGCGGTGCTCTCGGGGGACGACACACCGAGCACGAGCCGGTCGTCGGCGCTCGTGACAGCCGCCGAGCGGTCCGCCTCGCTGCGGGCGGCGCCGCCCGCAGCGGCAGGGACGTCGAGGGAGACGGAGGTCTGCGGGTCGGGGAGCGTGAGGGTCAGGACGGCGCCGGTGTCTGCGTCCGGGACTGAGGAGACCGTCGCAGGCTCACCGGTCTCCGGGCCCGGGCCCGCGGTCTCGTCGTCGAGGACGACGACGCCCGAGGACACGTCTGCGTGCACGACGAGGGATGGACTGGCGGGCGACGAGTCGCTCGACGGGCTGGTCGTCGGGTCCTCGGTCGGCGCGGGCGGGGGCCCCGCGGTGTCGGACCCGGTGGTCGGTTCGCCTGTCGACTCTGCGCTCGGCGACGACGTCGTGGAGGGGGAGTGCTGGTCCGGCGAGCCGCCGCAGCCCGCGAGCAGCGCCAGGACGAGGAGTGCGCTCGCGGCCGTGCCTGGCGCAGCGGCGGACCCGGCTCGTCGGGCCGCGCGGGGTGCTCGGGTCGCGTGGGTCGGGGAGCCGGGGTGGGTCGTACCGGCCGGGCCGGTCAGCGCTCCGCGGGTCGGTCGGGTCACGCGGGTCTCCTCCTCGGCGGTGCTCGGACGGCGGGGTGCTCGGGCTGGGTACGTGCCCAGACCGGGCGTGCGCCCGGAGAGCTGCGGGCCCGGGTGCTTGAGCACCATGCGGGTCCCGGTCGCGCCCCACGACTCTAGCGACGCGACCAGGAGGACCTGTGGAGAGGATGGCCGGGTCGGAGGTCAGTGCCGGGTCGCAGGCCGGTGCCGGGTCGCAAACCAGTGATGTGCGCCACCTCTGGAAGCATCCGCAGTAGTTGACGGTTGGCACCTGCGGGTCGTCGCACGCGCCCGAGCGCCTCTCCGGCGCCCACTCAGCGACGACGTCATCTCTCCCCGACGAACGGACCACCCATGACTGACCTCTTCACCCCCGTGACCTTCGGTGCGCTGACGCTCGCCAACCGCGTCGTCATGGCGCCTCTCACCCGCATGCGCTCGGGCTCCGAGGGCATCCCGGGCGACATCGTCGTCGACTACTACGCGCAGCGCGCGAGCGTCGGCCTCATCGTCAGCGAGGGCACGTACCCGACGCACGCCGGTCAGGGCTTCGTCGGTCAGCCCGGCCTCGTCACCGACGCCCAGCTCGCCGGGTGGCGCCGCGTCACCGACGCCGTGCACGAGCGTGGCGGCCAGATCGTCGCGCAGGTCATGCACGCGGGTCGCGTCACCCACCCCGCGATCAACGGCGACCGCCAGGTCGAGGGCCCCAGCGCGATCGCCATCGACGGCGAGACCCACACCCCCGCAGGCAAGGTCGCGTACCCCGTGCCGCACGCCCTCACGGTCGACGAGATCCACGGCATCACCGAGGCCTTCGTGACCGCGAGCCGCAACGCTGTGGAGGTCGGTGGCTTCGACGGTGTCGAGCTGCACTCCGCCAACGGGTACCTGCTCCACGAGTTCCTCTCGCCGGCGTCCAACCAGCGCGAGGACGAGTACGGCGGCTCGGTCGAGAACCGCGTGCGCTTCGTGGTCGAGACCGTCCGTGCCGTGGCCGAGGCGATCGGCGCCGACCGCGTGGGCATCCGCATCTCGCCCGAGCACAACATCCAGGGTGCGCTCGAGACCGACGCGGCCGACGTCCGGGCCGTCTACGGCAGCCTCGTCGACGCCCTCGCGCCGCTGGGCCTGGCGTACCTGAGCATCCTGCACAAGGAGCCGACGGGCGCCCTCGTCCGCGACCTGCGCACGCGCTTCGGCGGGTCGACCATCGCCAACTCCGGCTTCGGTCTCATCACCAGCCGCGACGAGGCGACCGAGATCGTCGTCGCCGGGCACTCCGACGCCGTCGCCGTCGGCCGCCCCGTGATCGCCAACCCGGACCTCGTCCGTCGCTGGCAGGAGGGCCGCGAGCTCAACGAGCTCGACCAGGCCACCGTCTACGCCTCCGGCCCCGAGGGCTACACCGACTACCCCGCCCTGACGGACTGACGGAGTCACACCTCCCCGCCGAGGTGGTCCCTCTCACGCCGAGGTCGCACGCCTGACGCCGAGGTCGTACAGACACGCCGAATCTTGCCCGCGCAGGCCTGACTCTGGCGTGTCCGTACGACCTCGACGTCTCGGCGCGTACTCGGGACGAGGTCGTTCAGCGGACGGGCTGGGGGAGTCGTCCTCACGCAGAGGTCGTACGCCTGACGCCGAGGTCGTACAGACACGCCGAATCTTGCCCGCGCAGGCCTGATTCTGGCGTGTCCGTACGACCTCGGCGCTGTCTGTGCGACCTGGGGCGGGTTCTGCAGGTGGCAGGCAGCGAGCAGGGGGCCGGGTGCTGGCCGCCAGGACTCAGCTCTTGCCGAAGCCTGCTCGGCGCAGGGCCTCGGCCATCGCACTCTCCGGGGCGGCCTGCCGTCCGTCGCGGCGGCGGTCGCCTCCTTGTGCGGGTCGGTCCTGGGGTGTGGCCCCCTTGCCGTCGCGACCCTTCGCCGACCTGTCGGACGCCGCGCCGCCCTGCTCCGGACGGCGGGTCGCTGCGGCGTTCCGGGAGCCTCTGCTCCTCGGCGCACCCACACCGCCGCCCGTGCCGCCGACTGCCCCGGCGCGCGCAGCCGGGTCCGCCTCAGCCCCGCCGGCACCCGGGACCGGGTCGTCGAGGCGGAGCGTCAGCCCGATCCTGCCGCGGCGGACGTCGACGGTCAGCACCTTGACCCTGACCACGTCACCCGGCTTGACGACCTCGCGGGGGTCCGAGACGAACCTGTCCGACAGGGCCGAGACGTGCACGAGACCGTCCTGGTGGACGCCGACGTCGACGAAGGCACCGAAGGCTGCACAGTTGGTGACGACCCCTTCAAGCACCATGCCGGGGACGAGGTCGGCGACCTTCTCGACCCCCTCGGCGAAGCGCGCCGCCGCGAAGGTCGGGCGAGGGTCTCGACCGGGCTTCTCCAGCTCGGCGAGGACGTCGAGGACCGTCGGCAGACCGTGCTTCTCGTCCACGAAGTCGACGGGCTGCAACCCGCGCAGCACCTCGGTGCTCCCGATCAGATCACCGAGACCGCACCCTGCCTTCTTCGCCATCGCGCGCGCCACGGGGTACGACTCGGGGTGCACGGCCGAGGCGTCGAGGGGCTCGTCGCCGCCCCGCACCCGCAAGAACCCTGCCGACTGCTCGAAGGCCTTCGGGCCCAGGCGTGGCACGTCCTTGAGCGCCCGGCGCGAGGGGAAGGCGCCGTGGGCGTCGCGGTGCGCGACGATCGACTCCGCGAGCGAGGTCCCCAGGCCCGACACCCGCGCCAGCAGGGGCACAGATGCTGTGTTCACGTCGACCCCGACACCGTTCACGGCGTCTTCGACGACGGCGTCGAGCGACCGTGACAGGTCGCCCTGCGGGAGGTCGTGCTGGTACTGCCCGACACCGATCGACCTCGCGTCGATCTTGACGAGCTCGGCGAGAGGGTCCTGCAACCGTCGCGCGATCGACACCGCGCCGCGCAGCGAGACGTCCATGCCGGGCAGCTCGGCGCTCGCGTAGGCGGACGCGGAGTACACCGAGGCACCGGCCTCGGACACCACGACCTTCGTCAGGCCGGGGTGCTTGCCGACCAGCTCGCCCGCCAGCCTGTCGGTCTCGCGCGAGGCCGTGCCGTTGCCGATCGCGACCAGCTCGACCCCGTGCGCGGTCACCAGCGCAGACAGCGTCGCGAGGGACTGGTCCCAGCGGCCCGAACCCTGGTGCGGATGGATCACCGCGGTGTCGACGGCCTTGCCCGTCGCGTCGACCACGGCGACCTTCACACCGGTGCGGAAGCCCGGGTCGAGCCCGAGCGTCGGGCGCGGCCCGGCAGGGGCGGCGAGCAGCAGGTCACGGAGGTTCGCCGCGAACACGCCGATCGCGTCGGCCTCGGCGCGCTCGCGCAGCCGCAGGCGCAGGTCGACGTCCACGCGGATCCCGACCCGCCCGCGCCAGGCGAGCCGCACGGTCTGCGCCAGCCACGCGTCGCCCGGGCGCCCAGCCGCCGAGATGCCGAAGCGCGAGGCGATGGTCCGCTCGTAGACGGACTGCTCACCCGCCGGGCGCGCCCCGTCCGGCTGCGGGTCGGGGTCGACCTCGAGGGTCAGCACGCCCTCCTTCTCGCCGCGGAACATGGCCAGGATGCGGTGCGAGGGCGCCCTGGTGAGGCGCTCGCGGTGGTCGAAGTAGTCCGAGAACTTCTCGCCCGCGGTCTCCTGACCGGCGACCACGCGGGCAGCGAGGTCACCGGTCTTCCAGGCGCGCTCGCGCAGCTCGCCGACGAGGTCGGCGTCCTCGGCGAAGCGCTCCACGAGGATGGAGCGCGCCCCGTCGAGCGCCGCCTGACGGTCCGCGACGCCACGGTCTGCGTCGACGAAGGCCCCGGCCTCGGACTCCGGGTCGCGCCCGGGCTCGGCCAGCAGGAGGTCGGCGAGCGGCTCGAGACCGGCCTCGCGGGCGATCTGCGCGCGCGTGCGCCGGCGCGGCTTGAAGGGGAGGTAGATGTCTTCCAGCCGGGACTTGGTCTCGGCGGCCATGATCGACGCCCGGAGCGTGTCGTCGAGCTTCCCCTGCTCCTCGATCGAGGCGAGGACCGCAGCGCGGCGGGTGTCGAGCTCGCGCAGGTAGCGCAGCCGCTCGTCGAGGGTACGCAGCTGGGCGTCGTCGAGGCCTCCAGTCGCCTCTTTGCGGTAGCGGGCGACGAAGGGCACTGTCGCACCCCCGTCGAGCAGGGCGACCGCGGCGGAGACCTGGTGCTCGCCGACGGCGAGCTCGTCGGCGATGCGGCGCGAGACCGTGGGCAGGGTGGAGATCGGCATGAGGGAATTCTGCCTTGCTGCCCGGTTGCTCGCGGACCCGGTCACGCCCCCGGCGTGGTCCGGGCGACGAAGCGGGAGTCGTCGTTGACGTAGGCGTAGTAGAGCCCGATGAGCAGACCGCCGCCGAGGAGGTTGCCGAGCAGCGCGATCCCGAGGTTGCCGGCCGCCAGCCCCACGTCGATGCCGTCCTGCAGGCCGACCACGAAGAACAGGACCGTGTTGGCGACGGAGTGCTCGAGGCCGAGGAAGGCGAAGACGAAGACGCTGATCACCATGACGAGGCACCGGGTGAGGTCGTCCTTGATGATCCCGTTGTAGACCAGCAGCATCGCGATGTTGATCATGAAGTTGCACAGGACCGCGCGGATCAGCAGGTCGGTCCAGCCGGTGACCCCCTCGGTGAGGTACCCGAGCTTGTGGTCGACAGCGTCGGTCATGAGCTCGCCGGTCGCCCCGGAGGTCAACGACGAGAACCTGAACAGGACCGCCACGAGCAGGCCGCCGACGATGTTGCCGACGTAGCACAGGCCGAGGATCCGCAGGGCCTTCCCGACGGTCGTGCGCCGGTGGTAGAGCCCGATCGACACGATCATCATGTTCGAGGTGAGCAGCTCGGACTTGCTGTAGTAGATGAACACCAGCGCCCACCCGAAGAACAGCGCACCGACGATCTTGCCGATGAGGTAGAGACCGTCACCGGCCTCCTCGAAGGCCGCGATCACGGCGAAGTTCACGCCGTACATGAGACCGATGATCACCCCGGCCATGGCCGCGCGCATGAGGTACTGGCGCACGAGGGCGCTGCTCATCGCGGTCTTGGTCTCCAGTGCCTCGAGGACCGTGGAGATGAAGTGCTTTCCCGGGAACAGGGAGGCGTTGTCCAGCATGGACACAGAGTCTCATGCCGGGGACGGCTGTAGGGGGTCGGAGGTGCTGAGCCGCCTGCCCTCAGGCGAGTGCCGCGTAGTAGTCGCTCATCGACGGGTGGTAGTCCTCGAAGGAGACTGCGTGGACGTCCCGGCCCTCGATCACCGCGGCCAGGCGGTCGAGGTAGTACTCCCAGCCCGGCCCGATGTCCGCCATGGCGCCGTCGGCCAGCAGCTGGGCGAGGGTGAGGGTCGTCATGCCCGAGGTCGCGTCGTGGTCGACCGTGAGGCTCAGGTGCCAGCTGTCGTCACCGACCGCGGTGTCGAGGACGACGCTCCGCGGCGGGTCGCAGCTGACGACTGTGCACTCGGCGCCCTCGACGTCGTCGCCCTCCGCGGTCATGAAGAGCTCGACCTGGCCGCTGCGTGGGTCGCCCTCCCAGCGGCCGACCCACTGCTCGAGGCGCTCAGAGACCGTCACGAGCTCCCAGACCGTGCCGGGGTCGACCTGCCAGCGTCGGGTGAGCCGGACCTCGCGGCCGCGCGGGCCGTCGGCCGTGGTCCCGGTGGGGTGTGGTGCGCTCATGCGAGCTCCTCGTGCTGGGCGGCGGCGGTGCCGCTGGCGGTGCCTCGACGCCGAGGCTGCGCTCCTCGCGTCGCGCCTGCGGGGAAGGTTGGTCTCAGCCTAGGTCGCGGGCTCGCACCCCGCATTCCTCGCCCCCGCAGGGTCGGTCAGTCGATGCCGAAGAACCGTCGGGTGCCCTCGACCCCGGCGTAGCTCACGTCGAGGCGCTGCTCGGCCGGGCGGGCCTCCCACGCCTCGCGGCGCATCCTGTAGCGCAGCTTCTCGACAGGCGCGCCCTCGCGCACCTCGGTGCGGGCTCCGTCGCGCTCGTAGCCGACCTTGCGGGTGACGGCGTTCGAGGCGGGGTTGTCCTCCCACGCGCTCGTGGTCGCCGCGCGGGCGCCGAAGCCGTCGAAGGCCAGGTGCAGCGCGAGGTGACGCATGGCTGTGCCGATCCCCGCCCCCTGGTGCTCGAGGCCGAGCCACGAACCGGTCTCGACGGTCCGCGTCACGAGGAACTGGTCGGTCTGGAGTGCCTGGATGCCGACCGGTACGCCGTCGACGAGCACACCGAGCTCGAGCGCCCAGGACTCCGGGGAGAGGCGTGACCTCGCGCCCCACTGGTAGGCGAGCACGCTGCGGGCGACCTCGACGGGGGTCCCACGGGTCCACGGGACGTCGAAGGGCATCGTGTCGGGGGAGTGCACGCCCCGTGACGCGAGACGGGCAAGGTCGACGACGAGCTCGTCGTCGAGGTACCGCAGCTCGAGGCTGCGACCGTCGCCGAGCGCGTCGGCGGAGACGACGCGCAGGGCGCTGACGGGCCAGAGGTCGTCGAGGGAGAGGTCGGAGGCGTCGGCGTGCGCGGTCATCTGGGCACGCTAGCACTGGCGGACAGGCGCTCGCGGGTGGGCGTGCGCTCAGACGGACCGGGTGGTCCCGCGTTCGACGAGCGGAGCCTCGACGGTCGTGGTCTCCGGGGTCTCCCGCCCGGCGAGCGCGTCGAGGAGGAGGGTGACCGCCGAAGCCGCGATGCTCGTCGCGGGGAGCCTGACGGTCGTGAGCTCGGGGCTCACCAGCCGGGCGGTATCGAGGTCGCCGACCCCGACGAACTCCAGGTCTTCCGGGACGGTGATCCCACGCTCGGCCGCCACGCGGTGCAGGGCGAGGGCGAGCAGGTCGTCGTCGCACACGACGGCTCGGGCGCCGTCGTCGAGCAGGCGTCCGGCGGCTGCCGTCGCAGACTCGACGTCGAAGGTCGCCCGCCACCGCGGGTCGGTCCGGAGCGTGACGCCGTGCCGCCGCGCTGCGTCGGTGCAGTCGGCGACGCGAGAGGCGAAGACGGCCGACGGATAGTCGGCGGCGAGGTACGCGATCTCGCTGTGGCCGTGGGAGGCGAGGAGCGCGACGGCGTCCGCGGCCGCTGCTGCGGTCGCGAGGACGA
Source organism: Sanguibacter sp. Leaf3 (assembly GCF_001425965.1). Lineage (NCBI taxonomy): Bacteria > Bacillati > Actinomycetota > Actinomycetes > Micrococcales > Sanguibacteraceae > Sanguibacter > Sanguibacter sp. Leaf3. The sequence goes on from NZ_LMRH01000001.1 coordinate 283,046, forward strand.
CCGACCGCATGCCGGGCTCGGGGACCTCGACGAAGACGAGCCTGTCGTGCCTGTCGCGCAGCGGCGAGCCCTCGGACAAGCGTTCCCCGCAGACGATCGCGCCCGCGAGGTGGCCCGAGGACAGCTGGTCGGCGAGCCGTTGCTCCCAGGTGTCCTCGTGCCCGCGCGTCTGGATCATCGTGAGGGCGAGGCCGTGCCCGGCTGCGGCGTCGTCGGCGGCCGAGAGCATGTGGCCGTAGAAGGGGTGCGAGGCGTCGAGGACGACGAGGCCGAGCAGCCCCGAGGTCCCGGTGCGCAGGGTGCGGGCGGCGACGTTGGGCCTGTAGCCGAGCGAGCGGGCGACCTCCTGGATGTGCGCGGCCGTCGCCGGGGCGATCCGCCCCGCGGCCTTGCCGGACATCACGAGCGAGACTGCGCTCTGCGAGACACCGGCTGCCCGGGCGACCTCCGTCGCGGTCGTCGAGCCGCGGGCAGGGCTCGTGGTTGACCGGGTTCTGGGCACGGTCCTACAGTAGCCGTCATACGTATGACGGACGCAGCGACCCAGGAGGGGACGCCCGCCGCGCCTGACGAGGAGACACGACATGACCGACGCCGCCCGCATCGCCTGGGTCGACGAGCAGTGCCGGCTCATGGCCGGCATCCGCGAGGAGATCGCCCAGACGCGCCCCTTCGACGGGCTGACCATCGGATCCGCGATCCACCTCGAGCCCAAGACTGCAGCCCTCGTCGCCACGCTGCGTGCCGGAGGCGCCGAGGTCGTCGCGACAGGGAACCTCGGGTCCACGCAGCCCGGGACCGTCGCGCACTTACGCGCCAGCGGGGTGCGGGTGGTCGGCGAGCCCACCCGCGACCGCGCCGTGCGCGCCCGGCACATCGACGAGGTCCTCGACGCCGAACCGCAGCTGCTCCTCGACAACGGGGGAGACCTGTTCTTGCGGTACCTCGAGCGCCCCTACGCCGGGCTGCTCGGCGGCACCGAGGAGACCACCTCCGGGCGACAGGTCCTCGAGCCGCACCGCGCGGCGCTCGGGCTACCCGTGCTCGTCATCAACGACAGCCCCATCAAGGCCTTCGCAGAGAACCAGCACGGCGTCGGCCAGAGCGTCCTCGAGTCCTACCTGCGCTTCACCAACCGGATCACGCACGGCGAGCGCGTCGTGGTCGTCGGCTACGGGTGGTGCGGGCGCGGCGTCGCCGACACCTTCCGCAATGCCCGCAGCCAGGTGACCGTCGTCGACGCCGACCCGGTCATGTGCCTGCGCGCGCTCATGGACGGCTTCCGGACGACGTCGCTCGAGACTGCGCTCGCGGACGCCGACGTGGTCATCACGGTCACCGGCGGCGGACGGGTCCTCGGGCCCGAGCACACCGACCTGCTGCGCGACGGCGTGATCCTGGCCAACGCCGGTCACGAGCCCGACGAGATCGACCTCGCCGCGATCGAGGCGCAGACCGGTGCGACGGCATGCGAGACCCTGCCTGACGTCCGCTCGGTCACCTTCGCCGACGGCCGCACAGTGCACGTCCTCGGCAGCGGTCACATGGTCAACCTCGCCGGCCCCGGCGCCCGCGGGAACTCGATCCAGTCGATGGACATCGGGTTCTCGCTCCAGACGCTGTGCCTCGCGCAGGTCGCCACGGGCGCCGTGGGACCGCAGGACTGCGTCGTGCCGGTGCCGCGGGCTGTCGACGTCGCGGTCGCGGAGGGATACCTCGCGCTCAAGGGGATGCGGTGACGGGCCCGGCTCGGCGCGAATGGCTCATACTGGTGCAATGACGACAGACGATGACTCGGTCCTGCAGCTGGTCGGGTACAGCGATCTCCTGGCCAGGCTGAAGGACCGCGTACGCCAGACGCAGTTCAGAGCAGCGCGGGCGGCCAACACCGAGGTGATGCGCCTCTACTGGTCGATCGGGCGCGAGATCTTGGACCGGCAGTCGGTTGACGGGTGGGGGTCGAAAGTTGTCGACCGGCTGGCCGCTGATCTCAAGAGGGAGTTCCCCGAGCAGCGAGGGTGGTCCCGTCGGAACCTGCTCTACATGCGACGGGCGGCAGGGATCTGGCCGACGGAGTCCGAATATGTGCACCACGTTGGTGCACGATTGCCATGGCGGCATGTGACCGTCCTGCTGGACCGCCTCGACACCCGCGACGATCGTGACTGGTACGCCGCGCGCGCCGCTGACGAAGGATGGTCACGAGCCGTCCTGGAGCACAAGATCACGGCGGATCTCCGGTCCGCTGTCGGCGCCGCCCCGTCGAACTTCGACACCGTCCTCGAGCCGGCTGACTCCGACCTCGCCCGCCAGCTCGTCAAAGACCCGTACGTCTTCGAGCACCTGTCCATGGTCAGCACCAGGCGCGAGCGTGACGTGGAGCAGGCCCTCATGGACCGCCTGCAGGACACGCTCATGGAGCTCGGTCGAGGGATGTCGCTCGTCGGGCGCCAGTTCCGCCTGCCGTTGGGAGACGGCGACGAGTTCGTCATCGACCTGCTGCTCTTCCACGTCGAGCAGCTGCGCTACGTCGTCGTCGAGCTCAAGGTCGGACCCTCGACGCCTGCGCACCTGGGGCAGCTCGGAGCGTATGTCGCGGCCGTCGACGGAGAGCTGCGCCGTCCGGACATCCATGCGCCGACGGTAGGGATCTTGCTCTGCACGGGCAAGAAGGGTGCCGCCGTCACCTATGCGCTCGCATCGACCGCCGCGCCGGTCGCGGTCGCCGACTACCAGGGGCTGCCGCCCGACACCCGCGCGGCCCTCCCGTCGGCCGACGAGCTCCAGGCTGTCGTGGACGAGGAGCTCGAGCGCGGCGAGGGCGACCAGGCCTAGCCGGGGCTCGGGCGTCGGGCCCGCCCGCGCGGGTGAGACGTGGCTCCCCGCCGATCCCTCCGCGGCTAAACTGGCGATCGTCTCGGCCAGCCGTGCCCGCCCCCCGCAGGGCACATACCCATGAGGGATCTGATGACCGCCCCCAGCAAGCCCACCCTTGACACCGTCGAGCACGCCGCGAGCACCCCGGACGAGGTGCAGCCCTTCGCGGCGCTGGGCCTCAAGCCCGAGGAGTACCAGCGGATCCGCGACATCCTCGGACGCCGCCCCACGGCTGCTGAGCTCGCGATGTACTCCGTCATGTGGTCCGAGCACTGCTCGTACAAGTCCTCCAAGGTGCACCTGTCGACCTTCGGCGCCAAGACGACCGACGAGATGAAGAAGCACCTCCTCGTCGGCATCGGCGAGAACGCCGGCGTCGTCGACATCGGCGACGGCTGGGCCGTCACCTTCAAGGTCGAGTCCCACAACCACCCGAGCTACGTCGAGCCCTACCAGGGTGCGGCGACGGGCGTCGGCGGCATCGTCCGCGACATCATCTCGATGGGTGCGCGCCCCGTGGCCGTCATGGACCAGCTGCGCTTCGGCGCCGTGGACCACCCGGACACCGCACGCGTCGTGCACGGCGTCGTCGCCGGCGTCGGCGGCTACGGCAACTCCCTCGGTCTGCCCAACATCGGTGGAGAGCTCGTCTTCGACAGCTCCTACCAGGGCAACCCGCTCGTCAACGCGCTGTGCCTCGGCGTGCTGCGCCACGAGGACATCCACCTCGCCAACGCCTCGGGTGTCGGCAACAAGGTGGTCCTCTTCGGTGCGCGCACAGGCGGCGACGGCATCGGCGGTGCGTCGATCCTCGCCTCCGAGACCTTCGAGGACGGTGTCCCCGCCAAGCGCCCGAGCGTCCAGGTGGGCGACCCCTTCATGGAGAAGGTGCTCATCGAGTGCTGCCTCGAGCTGTACTCGGCCAAGGTCGTCGAGGGCATCCAGGACCTCGGCGCCGCCGGCATCTCCTGCGCCACCTCCGAGCTCGCCTCGAACGGTGACGGCGGCATGCACGTGTGGCTCGACGACGTGCTGCTGCGCGACCCGTCGCTCAACGCCGGCGAGATCCTCATGTCGGAGTCCCAGGAACGCATGATGGCGGTCGTCACGCCCGAGAAGCTCGACGAGTTCCTCGCGATCACCGGCAAGTGGGACGTCGAGACGGCCGTCGTCGGCGAGGTCAACGGCTCCGGCCGCCTGACGATCGACCACCACGGCCAGCGGATCGTCGACGTCGACCCCAAGACCGTCGCGCACGAGGGCCCGGTCTACCACCGCCCCTACGCGCGCCCGGCGTGGCAGGACGGCCTCAACGCCGACACCGTCGTGGCCGCGGGCCTCGCCCGCCCGGAGACCGGCGAGGAGCTCCGTGCGACGGCGCTCCGTCTGCTCGGCTCGCCGAACCTCGCCTCGAAGGCGTGGGTCACCGACCAGTACGACCGCTTCGTGCAGGGCAACACCGCGCTCGCCCAGCCCGACGACGGCGGCGTGATCCGCGTCGACGAGACCACCGGGCTCGGTGTGGCGCTCGCGACCGACGCGAACGGCCGCTACTCCAAGCTCGACCCGCGCACGGGTGCCCAGCTCGCGCTCGCCGAGGCGTACCGCAACGTCGCCGCGACAGGCGCCCGCCCGCTCGCCATCACCGACTGCCTGAACTTCGGCTCGCCCGAGGACCCGGACTCCATGTGGCAGCTCGTCGAGGCCATCGAAGGGCTGGCCGACGGCTGCCAGACCCTCGGCGTCCCGGTCACCGGCGGAAACGTCTCGCTCTACAACGGCACCGGCGAGCCCGGCCAGATCGACTCCTCGATCCACCCGACCCCTGTGGTCGGCGTGCTCGGCGTCCTCGACGACGTGTCGCGCGCGACGGGCTCCGGCTGGCGTGCGGCAGGGGAGACCATCTTCCTGCTCGGCACCACCCGCGCCGAGCTCGACGGCTCCGCCTGGGCCGACGTCGAGCACTCCCACCTCGGTGGTGTGCCGCCGCGCCTCGACCTCGCAGCCGAGAAGTCCCTCGCGGAGGTGCTCGTCAACGCGACGCGCGACGAGCTCGTCGACGCCGCGCACGACCTCTCCGAGGGTGGCCTCGTCCAGGGCCTCATCGAGGCCTGCCTGCGCTTCGGTGTGGGTGCGAAGGTCTCGGTCGCCGGGATCACCGCGCGCGACGGCGTGAGCGACTTCGAGGCGCTGTTCTCCGAGTCGACGGCCCGCGTGCTCGTCTCGGTGCCCCGCGGGGAAGAGGTCCGCCTGGTCGACGCCTGCGTCGCCCGCGGCGTGCCGTACCTGAAGATCGGCGAGGCTGGTCACGACGTCGACGGCGTCGAGGCCCTCGAGATCGACGGGCTGTTCACCCTGCCCCTCGACGAGGCCCGCGAGGTCCACACCCGCACGCTCCCGGCGATCTTCGGCTGAGACCACGCCGCGCGAGCGGCACGCGAGACGCCTGAGGGGGCGAGGCGCAGCAGTGCTGCGCCTCGCCCCCTCAGGCGTCCAGGTTGCCAGCTGCCCTGCTGCTCCGCCGCCGACCTGCCGCCGACCTGCCGCCCCGTCGCCGGACCGTCGAGATCGTGACTTCGGAGCGAGACCGACGGTTCCGAGCATCGATCTCGCTCCGAAGTCACGATCTCGCTCGGCTTCGGCGTCAGCCTCACTCCGACCTCCGACCTCCCGGTACTGGTCCCAGTCCCAGTCCCAGTGCCGGTGCCGGCGCCGGTGCCAGTTCGAGTGGCGGTGGCGCCGGAGGGCTCGTCGTGGTGCCGCACGCCCCAGTGGCCGGCGGCCACTCTGACGAGACGGGTCTTGACGTGCACCCCGCCATGCTGCATGATTCTGCTAAATCGTTTAACAATGGAGTGTGCGATGCGGGTGACCATCAAGGATGTGGCGGCGAAGGCGGGAGTCTCGACCGCCACGGTGTCGCTCGTGCTCAACGACGCCACCGGCACCCGCATCCCGGAGCGCACAGCGGTCAAGGTCCGGGCCGCGGCCGAGGCGCTCGGGTACACGAGCAGCGCACTGGCGAGCGGGCTGCGCCGCCAGGTCAGCTCGATCGTCGGTCTCATCAGCGACGAGATCGCGACCACCCCCTACGCGGTCCGGATGATCGAGGCTGCGGGCGACGTGTGCCGCCAGACAGGGAACCTGCTCATGCTCGTCAACACGGGCGACGACGTCGAGGTCGAGCGTGACGCCGTGCGCGCCCTTCGTCAGCACCACGTCGACCGTTTTGTCTATGCCTGCATGCACCACAAGCTCGTAGAGCTGCCCGACGGTCTCGCCACAGGCACCGTGATCCTCGACGGGTACGAGGTCAGCGGCACAGTCCCGGCCGTCGTCCCTGACGAGTTCCAGGGCGCCTACGACGCCGTCCGCGAGCTCGTCGACCATGGGCACACCCGGATCGCACTGCTCTCCGACTCCGACGAGAGCGCCGCCGAGCCGCTGCGCCGCGCCGCGTACCTGTCGGCGCTCGACGACGCGGGGATCGAGTTGGACCCCGCTCTCGTCGTGCGGGCGCTGGCCCTGCCAGGCGCGGCCGAGGCAGCGACCTACGAGCTCTGGGAGAGCGCCGCGCCGACGGCGATCTTCTGCTACAACGACCGCATGGCTGTCGGGGCCTACCGCGCGCTGCGCAGGCTCGGCCTGTCGATCCCGGACGACGTCTCCGTCGTCGGCTTCGACAACATGGAGATCATCGCGCCCGAGCTCGACCCGCCGCTCACCAGCGTCCAGCTTCCCCACTACGAGATGGGCCTGTGGGCGCTGCGGCGGCTGCTCGGCCTGTCAGTCGAGGACGAGGGGCCATGGCCCTACAGGATGCCCTGTCCGCTCGTCCGAAGACAGTCGGTCGGTCCACCACGCGGGTGAGTTGCAGCTCACCCACGTGATGGACCAGCCCGCGGGCGAAGGAGCCCGTGGGCGTCACCACTGGTCTCGGTTGCAGCCGAGACCGTCCAAGAGAAGGAGCACGTCCTACCATGCGAACATCTCTCGTCTCCATGCTATCCGTCGTCACTCTGGCGACGCTCGCCGTCGCAGGGTGCGCCCCGTCCGACGAAGACAGCGCCGACCAGATCAAGGTCTGGTCCCACGCAGGCGGCAGCACCGAGGAGATCGCCGTCGTCCAGGGGATCGTCGACGACTACAACGCCTCGCAGGCCGAGGTCACCGTCGTCCTCGAGTCCTTCCCGCAGTCCTCCTACAACGACGCCGTCGTGGCCGCCGCGGCCTCCGGGGACCTGCCGTGCGTGGTCGACATGGACGGACCCATCGTCCCCAACTGGGCGTGGGCCGACTACATCCAGCCCCTCGACCTCCCGACGGACCTCACCGACTCGCTCCTGCCGTCCACCGTGGGCCGCTACCAGGACGAGATCTACGCTGTCGGAGCCTTCGATGCCGCCCTGACGATCAACGCCCGCCGGTCGGCGCTCGTCGACAACGGGATCCGCATCCCCACGCTCGACGAGCCGTGGACCCTCGAGGAGTTCGACGCGGCCCTCGTCACGCTGTCGGCCGACGAGCGCTTCGAGTACCCGATCGACCTCGGGGTGTGGGACGCCAACGAGTGGTGGTCCTACGCCTACTCCCCGATGCTGCAGAGCTTCGGCGGCGACCTCGTCGACCGGGAGACGTACCTCAGCGCCGACGGGGTGCTCAACGGACCCGAGGGCCTCGCCTTCGCCGAGTGGTTCCAGTCGGTGTTCGAGCGCGGGCTCGCGAGCAGGACGCCGACAGCCGACGGGCAGGACTTCCCGCAGGGGAACGTCGCCATGGTCTACGGAGGCTCGTGGAAGGCCCTCGACAGCGCCGAGACCTTCGGTGACGACGCGATCATCCTCCCGGTCCCCGACTTCGGCGAGGGTCCCGTGATCGGCGGCGGCTCCTGGCAGCTCGGCGTCTCGAGCACCTGCGCCAACCCTGAGGCGGCCAACGACTACCTGGAGTTCTCCCTCCAGGACAAGTACATCGTCGAGTTCTCCGACGCCGTCGGGGTCATCCCCGCGACAGACACCGCTGCCCAGCAGGCCGAGTACTTCAAGGAGGGCGGGCTGCTCGCCGAGCTCCCGGAGATCTCCCGGCAGCTCGCCCGCGTGCGCCCCGAGACACCGGGCTACGCGGTCATCTCGACGAGCTTCGGCAAGGCGATGCAGGACCTCGTCGCGGGTGCTGACCCGCAGGCCACGCTCGACCAGGCCGTCAAGGACATCGACGCCAACATCAAGAGCAACGACGGCTACGGGTTCTGACCCGCACGCCCTGACGGCGGCTGGGCGACGACGCCCAGCCGCCTCGACAGGAGAACCATGTCCGCACAGTCTTCGCTCGACCGCGCCCCGGGACAGGAGCGCGGCACCGGAACAGCCACGTCTGGGGTGACGCGTGAGCGCCGCCACAGGCGTGACAGGCAGGGCCTCGTCGGCCTCGCCATGGTGTCGCCGGCCGTCCTGCTCTTCACCCTCTTCCTGCTCGTCCCCGTCGGCCTCACGGTCGTCCTGAGCTTCACCAACGCCCGGCTCATCTCGCCGAACCCGCCGCGGTTCCTCGGGCTCGAGAACTTCGTCAGGGCCTTCGTGGACGACCCGACATTCATCCGGTCGCTCATCAACACCTTCGTCTTCGCGGCCGTCGTGGTGCCCGTGCAGTCGGCGCTGGGGCTCGCCCTCGCCGTGCTGGTCAACACCGGGGTCCGGGGCGTCACGGCATTCCGGACGATGATCTTCATGCCCGTGGTCACCTCGATGGTGGTCGTCTCGATCCTGTGGAGCTTCCTCTACAAGGACGACGGGCTCATCAACTCGGCGCTCTCCATGATCACGGGCGGCGCCGACGTGACCATCGCCTGGCTGCAGGAGCCCGGGACCGCGCTGCCCGCGATCATCCTGCTGTCGGTGTGGCAGGCCGTCGGCTTCCACATGATCATCTGGCTCTCCGGGCTGCAGACCATCGACCCGGCGCTGTACGAGGCCGCCGACCTCGACGGCGCGGGCGGGTGGAAGAAGTTCCGCTACGTCACCTGGCCGGGGCTGCGGGCCATCCGCATCTTCGTCCTCGTGACCATCACCATCGCGGCGCTCGGGCTGTTCGTCCAGGTCGACGTCATGACCCAGGGCGGGCCGCTCGACTCGACGACCTCGCTCGTCTACCACGCCGTGCGACGCGGGTACAGAGAGCAGGACATGGGCTACGGGGCGGCGATCTCGCTGATCTTCTTCGTGCTCGTCCTCGCGATCTCGCTGTTCCAGCGCTACCTCACCCGAGAGAAGGACTGACATGAGCGCAGCTCTCCCGACCCTCGACAGCGACGCCGGTGACGCTGGTCGCACCGGTGGCACAGCCCGACGGCGCCGCCCCGCCGACCCGACCGACGAGCCGCGCGGCAAGGCCTCCTCCGGACGCCGCCGCACGGTGCTCGTCTACCTCGGGCTCACGGTCTGCTCCCTCGCCGCCGTGCTCCCGATCCTCTTCATGGTGGTCTCGAGCCTCAAGCCCGACGGGCAGATCTTCGCGGACATGACCTCACCGCGGGCCCTGCTGCCCGTGGGGGAACTGTCCCTCGACAACTACGCGGGCGTGTTCGAGAGGGTGCCGGCGACCCGGTTCATCCTCAACTCCGTCTTCGTCACCTCGACGATCGTCATCCTCGGGCTGTTCGTCAACAGCATCGCCGGCTTCGCGCTGTCGAGGCTTCGGTGGCGCGGGCGGGCCCTCGTGCTCTCGGTCATCATCGCGACCCTCGTGGTGCCTTTCGAGACGATCGCGGTCCCGATGGTCTACCTCGTGAACAAGCTCCCGCTCGTCGGTCTCACCTCGCAGGGCTTCACCCTCGACGAGGGGTGGCTCAACAGCTACCAGGTGCAGATCGTGCCGTTCATCGCGAACGCCTTCTCGGTCTACCTGTTCACGCAGTACTTCTCGACGATCCCGATCGAGATCGACGAGGCAGCCCGGCTCGACGGCTGCGGGTGGTTCGGCATCTACCGCCGCATCATCGTGCCGCTGTCCGGCCCGGTGTTCGCCACGGCGGCGATCCTCACCATGCTCCCGGCGTGGAACTCCTACCTGTGGCCGCTCATGGTCGTCCAGCAGGAGGCGCTGCGGCCTGCGAGCGTCGGCATGCAGTACTTCTTCCAGCTTAACCCGGTCTGGGGCGAGATCATGGCCTACGCCTCCCTCATCACCGTCCCGGTCCTCATCGTGTTCATCGTCTTCCAGAGAGCGTTCGTCACGTCGATCGCCAGCAGCGGGCTGAAGGGATAGCCAGCGATGCCACTCCACCTCTCCGACCACTGGGTCTGGGACTCCTGGACCGCCTTCGACGGCGACCAGTACCACCTGTTCTTCCTCAGGGCCTCGAGAGCACTCGTCGACCCCGAGAGGCGGCACGGACGCGCCGCGATCGGGCACGCCGTCTCACCCGACCGTCGGTCGTGGACCCTCGTCGCCGACGCCCTCGTCGCCGAGGACGGGCCCCGGTGGGACGACCGCTCGACGTGGACGGGGTCGGTCGTGCAGGCGCCCGACGGGACGTGGCGGCTGTTCTACACGGGCACGAGCCGTGCGGACGGCGGGCTCGTCCAGTCGATCGGGTGGGCGACCTCGCCCGACCTGCTCACGTGGACGCGCAGCGACGCGGAGCCGATCCTCGCGGACCCTCGGTGGTACGAGAAGGTCGACGGCGGCACGTGGCCCGACGAGGCATGGCGCGACCCCTTCGTCTTCGCCGACCCCGGCGGCGACGGGTTCCACATGCTCGTCACGGCCCGTGCGAAGGACGGCGACCCTGATGGTCGGGCCGTGGTCGGGCACGTGACCAGCCCCGACCTCGAGACGTGGACCGTCCAGCCGCCGCTCAGTGCACCGGCGGGCTTCGGGCAGATGGAGGTCGTGCAGTCCCGGGTGGTCGACGGGCAGCCCGTGCTCATGTTCTCGTGCACCCCGAAAGACGTGCTGCGTCCTGATGCCGCCGATCCCGCCGCGACAGGCACCTGGGTCGCGCCGGGGGAGAGTCTGCTCGGGCCCTGGGACCTCGACCGTGCGACCTACGTCGCGAGCCCTGACGTCTACGCCGCACAGCTCGTCGAGGACGTCGACGGGCGCTCCGCGGTCTACGGCTTCGTCGACACGGTGGACGGCGAGTTCGTCGGCGCCATCGCCGACCCGACCCCCTGGGACGAGGTGGTGCTCGGGCGTCCGTGGTGACGGCGAGCGCAAGAGGGGCGCGCCCGACCTGGCTGGTCGGGTGCGGCGAAGCACGCCCGATCCAACTCAGCTCTCCTGTACATCTCGCGACCTGAACTGTACGTTCTGCCTATGTACAGGATCTCGCTGACCGAAGCCCGCAGCCATCTTCCTGAGGTCGTCGAACGCGCGCAGAGCGAAGCGGTGACCCTGGAGAGGCGGGGCCAGCCGACTGCGGTCGTCGTGAGCCCGGCGCAGTACGAGCTGATGATGGACGCGCTCGAAGGGGTCTCCGATACGGTCGCCTTCGACGAGGCGATGGACGAAGAGGGCCCCAACATCCCGTGGGCTCAGGTGAAGGCCGACCTCGGGTGGGAATGAGGCGCTACGCGGTCGAGCTCCGACCGGCGGCCGCCAGGGCGCTCCGGAAGATCGACCCGCAAGACGTTCCCCGCCTCCGTGGGGCTATCACCCTGCTGGCTGAAGATCCGCGCCCCCCAGGCGCCAAGGCGCTCCAGGGGCGGCCCGGGTACCGAGTGCGCGTCGGCCGCTACAGGATCATCTACACGATCGACGACGGGGTCCTCCTGGTGGTCGTCGTGACCCTCGGGCAGCGGCAAGACGTCTACAAGGCCTGACGCGGGTCGATCGGCAGGAACGAGAGGCCGTACCCGACCTGATGGCCGGCTACGGCCTCTTGTGCTGTGGTGGGCTCCGAGATATCCCTGCTCGCGCCCTGCTTCGCGAGGAGGGTGAGCAGCGCCTGGTTGGCAGAGACGAGCGATGTGGTGGGAGCAGCTATTTCCCGGAGCTCTGCCGGTGGCATCCGCGCGCAGTCAGCTTGGCGGTGACTCCTGCTGCCACGATGCAGGCCCCAGCGCCGAGGTAGAGCGCGATCTGGTTCGTCGGCGAGATGCCCGTTCTGTTGGCCAGGAAGATCAGCGCGGTCATGATCGCCAGCTCGACCGCCAGGCTTGTGACTCCGACGATGCCTCGACGATGCGAGAGACTCATGCGCACCGGTTTCGCTCCGGGACGAAGGGGTAGACCAGAAGTCGGTTGGAGCACTTTCCGGAGGCCGCGATGAACACTGAGGCGGCGGTGATGATTGCGCCGCTGACGGTGCACAACGCTATTCCGACTGCGGGAATCAGGCAGATTGCCGTGGACAGAGCAAACCCGCCACCTGCGTAGATGAGATCTTGCTCTGTAGGCGTGAATTTCACGAAGACGCCGTAGCTGTTGCTCCCACCGGACATGCGGGGTGAGAAGGCGGGCTTCTCCGATATGTACTCAAGCCCTCCAGGGAGCGTGTAGACCGTCGTCTGCGTTCCCCCGGCGATCGAGACCTCGCGCGGGAACGGGGAGGCTGCGAGGTCTTTGATCAGTTCCTCTTCGTCTGGGAGTCCTGAGAGGTCGCCGAGGGCGACATCGGATGCAGCCCGGCCGGCTGTGACTTGGGCTGCGGGCGGTTCGGAGGCGACCGCTGGAGATGTCGACCCCCAGACGGAGAGCGCCAGGACCACTGTTGCTACAACACCTCGGTGTGCTTGCCGCAAGACATCCCCTTTATTCTTGTTGCCCGTCTTTGGGCAACTGGTGACGCCAGACTACGCCATCTGTTCAATTCAGACAATATTTACGAAGAGCCCGAACGTGGATATCTCGTGTCGATCCTCGTTTCCGTCACCGCACTAGGGCCGTGGTGTCGAGGTGCTAGGTCGCGGCTCGGGGTGTCGCACGAGGTGAGAGGGGTCTCTCGCCCGAAGGCTGACTCGAGGCGGTCGACCCTGGGCGAGAGGGGCGCACCTGACCTGACTGGTCGGGTGCGCCCCTCTCGTGCATAGGCTCGTGAGCGAGTTGGTGTGCCCAGACCCTACTTCGCCAGGAAGGCCAGCAACGCCTCGTTGACCTCGGTCGCGTGCGTCCAGAGCAGGCCGTGCGGGGCGCCCTCGACCTCGACGTAGTCGGCCTCGGGGAAGGCTTCGTGGAAGGGGCGGGCTGTCGCGTCGATCGGGAGGATGTTGTCGGCCGTGCCGTGCAGGATGAGCGAGGGCTTGCCGGCCTCGCGGACCGCGGCCACGTCGGCGCGGAAGTCCTCGAGCCAGGCCGGGACGACAGCGTAGGCGGCGACGGGGGCCGAGCCGACGGCGGTGGCCCAGCTGGCGTCGACGGCCTGCTGGCTGATGCGCGACCCGAGGTTCTCGTCGAGGTTGTAGAAGTCGCCGTAGAACTGCGTGAACCACGCGAAGCGGTCTGAGCGGGCGGCCTCGGAGATGCCGTCGAAGACCTCCTGCGGGACGCCCGTCGGGTTGTCGTCGCGCTGGACGAGGAAGGGCTCGAGCGAGGCGAGGAAGGCGAGCTTGGCGACGCGCTCGTGTCCGTGGCGGCTGACGTAGCGGGCGAGCTCGCCCGTGCCCATCGAGAAGCCGACGAGGACGACGTCGCGCAGGTCGAGGGTCTCGAGGAGCGTGTCGAGGTCTGCGGCGAAGGTGTCGTAGTCGTAGCCGGAGCCGACCTTGCTCGACTGGCCGAAGCCGCGGCGGTCGTAGGTGATGACGCGGTACCCGGCGGCGAGGAGCTCGCGGGTCTGGCGCTCCCAGCTGTGGCCGTCGAGGGGGTAGCCGTGGATGAGCACGACGGGCTGACCGCTGCCCTGGTCTTCGTAGTAGAGCTCGACGTCAGTGGTGTTCTCCTGGCCGACGGTGATGCGTCCCATGGGAAGTCCCTTCCAGATCACGGTGAGAACGGTCGTTCTCGCGGTGTTGCTCACACTAGAGAACGATCGTTCTCTGCGCAAGTAGGATGGGGGCATGACTTCCGACGACCTGAGAGAACGCATCGTCGACGCCGCCGACAGCCTGTACTACGCCAAGGGCTACGCCGCCGTCGGCATGGACGAGCTGCGCTCGGCCGCCGGGGTGTCGCTGCGCAGGCTCTACTCGGTGTTCGCCTCGAAGGACGAGATCGTGCTGGCCGTGCTCGACCGCCGCCACCAGATGTGGGAGGACGGTGTGGCCGAGCGGGTGGGCCGGGTCGATGACCCGCGCGAGAAGCTGCTCGCGGTCTACGACTACCTCGCCGACTGGTTCTGCGACGACGAGTTCCGCGGCTGCGGGTTCATCAACGCCTTCGGCGAGCTCGGGGGGACGAACCCTGCCGTCGCGCAGGCGGTCCGGGAGCACAAGGCGTCCTTCCAGAGGTTCGTCGCCGGCCTCGTCGAGGCGGCTGGAGCCTCGCCGGCGCTCGCCGCCCAGCTCGCGATCCTCGCCGAGGGCGCGCAGACGACTGCCGCGATCTCGGGGGACCCTGCTGTCGCCGCCCAGGCGCGCGGCGCGGCCGAGGTGCTGGTCGCCGCAGCGGGAGCGGCGGCAGACCCCAGGGCCGCCTGAGGTCCACCCGGCACCAGGTGCCGTACCAGGCCACCTGCTGACACGCGCGATGCCCGGGCAGGCACAGATGGGGAGCCTGCACCATCGTCTCGGTGGGCGTGGCGCACCGTCCTCCCGCACGATGATCAGATGGGACTCTTCACCAAGCTCGGCCGCCGCACCTCCTCGCCGCAGGAGTGGGCGCAGCTCTGGGAGCTTCTCGTCCCGCTCGGTGGGCAGACCACCCCGGACGCCGTCGACAGGTGGTCGCGCTGGGCCCGCGCGCTGCCGGCCGAGACGCTGACGGTGGCCGCGGAGCAGCTGGCCGAGGCCTATGCCCTGCTGGACACCGAGCAGCACGGACGGGCCCTCGCCGTCGAGCCCTTCACAGGTCTGGACCGGCCCTTCGCCAGGATGAGGTTCCTCAGGGTGCTCGACCGCGTGATCCTCGCCGGTCCCGACGCCGTGCAGAAGGTGGCCGACGCGCCCGAGCTCGTCCGCGGCTACGACACGGTCCACCTGCTCGACCCGGAGCAGAGCCTCGGATCGACGGCCCCCGCCCTCGTGCACCTGTCCCGCCTGCTCGACGAGGCGAGGGTGCTGGGTGGCCAGTCCGCGCCGACGGTCGGCGAGCTGCCGCAGCCCGAGGAGACCGAGGCCCTGCGCGCCATGATGCAGCTGGAGCACGGGTCTGCCTCAGGAGGTTGGGGGTCGAGCCGCCGCTGGCCCACGCTCAGGTCCGCCAAGGCGTCCCGGCGGACGAGGTTCTCGATCGAAGACCCGGAGATCGCGTGGATCGACGTAGACGCCTCGATCCTCTGCGAGGACGAGTCGGGGGACGCCCCCGCTGACCACGTGCACGACGAGTCCTGCTGGACCGGTGCGGGCCGTGCAGCGACCCTCGAGGTCTACACGGCGCTCGGTGGAGCGGCCGGGGCGCAGCACGAGCTGTGCCACCGCCAGGTGGGCGTCGAGGTGGTCTCGGCCGAGGATGCGACGGCAGACGGAGGTGCACCGGACGTCGACGAGGCGCTCCCGATGGTCCTGGTCGAGCTGGTGCTCACCGACGCCGAGCTCGCCGTCGTCGACCCGCCCGCCCGCGTCGCGCTGCTCGTGCGCCGGAGCGCGGAACGGCTCGCCCGGACGGCGCTGCCGTGGAGCGCGAGCAACCGGACGGCGCTCGTCGGGCTCGCGGCAGGGCAGGCCGTCTGACGGATGTCTGAGCGGCACGCAGGAGGATCGCGAGGGTAGACCTCCCCCGTGACCCTTGCTGCAGGTCAGATGGTCTGACGCTCCGTGCGTGGCACACACTCACTAGCGTGCACAGGGGCGAACGCCGGAACCGACTCGGCCGACCTGTCGTCCGCTCGACAGTCGGCGAGTCGTCTGGAGACCGGGCTGCGCGCGACGTTGCGCTCGACCGCCTCGAGCACTCATCGCAGCGACTCACCTCCGGCTCCTAGCCGCTCGGCTCACCCCGCACAGCCATCGCCAGGGCCATCAACCGCGGTACGTCCGCGTCTTGACCGCAGCGGTACGACCGTAAGCGCCTGGCGACGCGTTCTGCTGGATCGGTGCCCGCTCGTGCCGGCTCGCTACCGTCCGCACGGCGCGAAGATCTCTGTCCGAAGCGCGACAGACCCCTCTCACGTGAAGCGGTGTGCTGGAGGCAGGTGCCACCTGTGCGTGAGGTGCTGGACGTTCGACGCTCAAGTTGCTGGCGGTGGATGCCGATCTTCTCTGAAGGGTGTGACACCGGTGTCTAGGGGAGACCTCATGTCGCTTCGCGTGGGTCGGCGCTTTCGGAGAGTGGGGTGGCGCGTAGTTGCGTGGGCGGCTGCGCTGTCAGACTTGGGTTCTTCCCTGATCGCACCCGCCGAGGCACAAACGGATCCGGCGCCACCTGCGCGGCCGACAGCAGCTGCACCAGCACCTCCTCAGCCGGACCCGGGTACACCTCAGGTACCAGAGGCGCTGTCCATCGAGTCGTGGACGCCGAGCACGCACACCACCAGTGATGGTGAGTCCACGACGATGGAGGTGTTCGCCCAGCCCGCCTTCACACGGTCTGCCGATGGTGGAAGTCGGTCGACCCGACAATCACCGTGGGCACGGTCAAGTGGGCCTCCGAGGCCCTCGGGCTCACCCACGCGCTCGAGGCCTGTCGCCGGACCGCGGACAGTGCACTGGGTTCATCAGGAAAAGCACACCCCTGGCCGCCGAAGCTTCATGCTGGGGCGCAGCGCCCTCACGGCCAGTCCAGGAATCTTCCTTCAGCGCGCTGGCGCTGGAGCGTCCGTAGGGGACGTTCCGAGAGGATACGCAGGATTCAGGGAACGTAGAGACTTCGGCAATGACGTCGGAACCTACACCCCGGAGGTCAGGACGAGCGGTCCGACCATGGTCGGGATCCTCTGCTACCGCGCCAGTGGAAGCACTCACACAGTTCCAGGAAGGTTCCAGTGACGACCGATCCGAATTATTTTCTGGTAGAGGTGCTGTTGTCTTTTCAGCGAGCCCTCTGGGACATGGTGACACCAACACTGCGTGCGATTGCGATCAAGCCGTCGTATCCGCTCATCGAAGCCAGGTTCATCTACGAAGTTGTGGGCTACGAAGAGCAGGAGATTGCTGACGAGGTAGGGACGTACGTGATCGCTGATTTTCTTCCACCTGTTGACATTCGACTCACCGCCGTCGCGCTGCCAGGAGAAGTCGAGCGCGAGCTCGAATCCGGCGAGCGATGGGTGTACCGTCGAAGAGAAGGTGAGGCGCGGTGAGGTCTCGGCTCGATGATGGTCTCGCCAGGGCGACAGTGCCAAGGGGATCAACCAAGGAGTCGCGGAAGCCTGGCCATTGTGACGGAAAGCCAGTTGTGACCACATGACGGTCAGTCCTGCTACGGGCGCGATCTTCCACCGATGTTGGATGGGTGCTGATAAAACAGGATGAAGTATCTGACGCTGTCCGCTGACTATGAAGAGCCAAGGCTGCGCGATGATGCGGTTGATGATCGGTCTGGCTTGTGGGAAGAAATATCGTCTGCGTTAAGAGCTGACATTGTTTGTTGGAATGGCGCATACCAGGCGGTGATACAGATGGACGCCGCTCAACGAGTCGAAGCCGCCGACCTGATCGGGGAGCTTGACGCCCGCGGCTTGAGACTTGCGGCATGTGTGGCAGCAGAGCTCAGTCATGCGAAGGTTCGGTACTACAGCGAGGGCCTCTTGACGCCCCTGCTCTGATGCAGAGCGGGCTCGAACCAGCCGGCCCTCCGCGGACGGTCTGAGGTCGGTGTCACCACAGGCGGCGCCGACTTGTCGCCGATCCCTCTAGCCTGGTGGTCATCGGCCGTCGTCTTGCGCCTCTATCCCACTCGACCGTTCGTTCGGTGAGGAGGATCCACTGACCTACCTCTCGTTCGCGCAGCTTCAGAATCCAGCGCCCGGTGTCTGTTGCTCCGCACAGATGAAGCGACGTGCCCGGGCGGACGCAGGGGGAGTGGGAGCTCCTCGGAGTGAAGACCCGCACGAGGCCTCGTCTCACGCAAGGGACCAATGTCCAGCATCTGAGCACCTGGGGCAGACCGTTGACATCGTGCTCGCAGGTGCATACCTTCCGGAGCACTGAGGTCCACGGGTTCGACCGTGGGCTCCGCCGCACCGGCGGACTGCTGAGGAGACACACCATGACTGGACGCACACTGGGCACGGCGCAGCCGCAACCCGGGCTGTCCCTGTCCTGTTGTCCGGTCTCCGGTGCGCCGCTCACCTGTCGCCGCTGAGCTGAGCGTCACCCCGCGGGCCTGACCCGCGCCGCCGTCACACTCGGTCCCACGCACGACCTGCGTGGCACCCGGAGCACCGCGAGCCTCGCTCGCCGCCCGGCCTGACGGCCCCCTCGACCGCTGGTCCACGACCAGTCGTCCTCCCGGCGCTGCGCCTGCCTGAGCAGCCGCCCACCCGGAACCGCGTCCCGACCCCTCACGCCCGACCACGGCGCGCGGTCAGACGCACCCTCTCGCTGCACCGCACCCCGGTGCGCCCCGCCCACCTCGCCGTGCTGCCGACGTCTCGCGACGCCCGGCGCGGGTGCAGGTCTGGCAGCGGAGCGCCCACCACCGTCACGAAGGACTCTTCGACATGCCCTCCAGCACAGACCGCCCGACCGACCGGACCCTCCACCTCGCCGTCGACCTCACCGACGCCGGCGCCCACCCGGCAGCCTGGCGGACCCTCGGCTCGCAGGCCCGGCAGCTCTTCGACGCCGAGCGCCTGCAGGACCTCGTCACGACGGCGCAGCGCGGGACCGTCGACCTCGTGCTCTTCGACGACGCCTTCTCGCTCCAGCCCGGTCACCGCGGCGGCGTCCAAGGACGTCTCGACGCCGCGCTCGTCGCCGCCCGCCTCGCCCCGCGCTCGGCCGGCATCGGCCTCGTGCCGACGGTGACGACCACGCACACCGAGCCGTTCCACGTGTCGAAGGCCCTCGCGACCATCGACCACGCGAGCCACGGCCGAGCCGGCTGGCAGGTCGCGGTGTCGACGGGCACGGACGATGCCGCGCACGTCGGGCGCCGCCCGGCCCCCGACCTCGACGCCGCCTGGGCCGAGGCCGGCGAGGCCATCGACGTGGTGTCCCGCCTCTGGGACAGCTGGGAGGACGACGCCGAGATCCGCGACACCGCGACAGGGCGCTTCGTCAACCGCGACAAGCTGCACTACGTGGACCACGACGGCGTGCACTTCGCGGTGAAGGGCCCGTCCATCACGCCCCGACCGCCGCAGGGACATCCCGTCGTGGTGGTGCGCGGGGACAGCGACGCCGCCCTCGCGGTCGCCGCCGAGCACGCCGACGTCGTGCGGGTCCGGGCCACGACCCTCGAGCAGGCCCGCGGCCTCCGCGAGCAGGTCCGCGCCGCCGCCGCCGACCACGGGCGCAACCCCGACGACGTGATCGTGCTCGTCGACCTCTACGCCGTCATCGGCCCGGACCGGGCGAGCGCCCAGGCGCGCCTCGACCTGCTCGAGGGCCTGGCCGGGGTGTCGTGGGACACCGACTCGTACACGCACGTCGGCACCGACCGTGACCTCGCCGCGACGGCCGAGGAGTGGCTGCTCGCCGGGGCGACCGACGGCTTCACGGTCCGGCCCTCGTCGCTGCAGACCGACCTCGTGGCCCTGGTCGACGGTGTGGTCCCGCTGCTGCGCCGCGCAGGGATCTACAAGAGCGAGTACTCGGGCAGCACGCTGCGCGACAGCCTCGGTCTGGCCCGCCCGGCCAACCGCTACGCCGCCGCGATCGCCTGAGAGGACGAGCACCCATGACCACGACACCCGCGCCCCGCCCGGACGGCCGTCCCCGCAAGCAGATCCACCTCGGCGCCCACTTCCCCGGCGTCAACAACACGACGGTGTGGAGCGACCCGCGCTCGCGCAGCCACATCGACTTCGAGTCTTTCGAGTACCTCGCCCGGCGCGCCGAGGCGGCACGCTTCGACTTCTTCTTCCTCGCCGAGGGCCTGCGGCTCCGTGAGCACAAGGGCCGCATCCACGACCTCGACGTCGTCGGCCGCCCGGACACGCTCCCCGTCCTCGCCTCGCTCGCGGCGGTCACCGACCGTCTCGGTCTTGCCGGGACGATCAACACGACCTTCAACGAGCCCTACGAGCTCGCCCGGCAGTTCGCCACCCTCGACCTGCTCTCGGGTGGTCGGGCCGCCTGGAACCTCGTGACGAGCTCGGACGCCTTCACAGGGGCGAACTTCCGCCGCGGCGGGTTCCTCGACTACTCCGAGCGCTACGAGCGTGCCGCGGAGATCGTCGACGTCGCCCGCCAGCTGTGGGACTCCTGGTCCGACGACGCGATCGACGCCGACCCCGAGACCGGGGCCTTCCTGCGCGAGGGCGCGGTCCAGCGGGTCGACCACGACGGCAAGCACTTCGACGTGCACGGCACCTTCACCACGCCGCGCGGCCCGCAGGGGCACCCTGTGCTGTTCCAGGCCGGCGACTCGGGGGAGGGCCGCGAGTTCGCCGCCGCGACGGCCGACGTCGTCTTCTCCCTGCACGGCACCTTCGAGGACGGTCAGGTGTTCTACCGCGACGTCAAGGACCGCCTGGCGGCCTACGGACGCACCGAGGACTCGCTCAAGATCCTCCCCGCGACGACCGTCGTCCTCGGCGACACCGCAGAAGACGCTGCCGAGGAGGCCGCGCTCATCCGCCGCCAGCAGGTGTCCGGGCAGACCGCGATCGCGTACCTCGAGCAGGTGTGGGGCCGCGACCTCACGGCCTACGACCCCGAGGGTCCCCTGCCCGACGTCGAGCCGGACGTCGACAACGCCTCGCTGACCCGCGGCAAGGTCCGGCACGTCAAGGACCCCGGGCCCGTCGTGGCCGCGTGGCGCGAGAAGGCCGCCGCGAAGGGGTGGTCGATCCGTGACCTCGTGATCGAGGTGACCACCCGCAACCAGTTCGTCGGGACCGCCCAGCAGGTGGCGGACGACATCGACCGCTACGTGCAGGAAGACGCCTCGGACGGCTTCATCCTCGTCCCGCACCTCACGCCCGAGGGACTCGACCCGTTCTTCGACAGCGTGGTGCCGCTGCTCCAGGAGCGTGGGTCCTTCCGCACCGAGTACGAGGGCACGACGCTGCGCGAGCACCTCGGCCTCGAGCTCCCCGGTGTCGGCGGCACACAGGCAGCAGACCTCGAAGGGGCACGCGCATGACCACGACCGACGAGCGCACGACGACGGCTGCGACCACGGACGAGCAGAGCCCCGAGGCCGCCTGGGCGCAGTGGCACGCAGAGCGCGAGCAGGGCCTCACGGGCGAGCACGGCTGGTTGACGCTCGTCGCACTCAGGTTCCTCTCGGGCGCACCTCAGAGCATCCCCGGGCTGGCAGGCGAGTGGTGGGCCGATGCCGACGGAGCCCACGTCCGGGCGACCGCCGACGAGGGCCTGCTGGCCTGGGACACCCGGACCGGGCGCGAGGCCAGCCAGACGCCCCTCGACGGACAGCACACCGTCGTCGTCCCGGAGGCCGGCTCGACGCTCGCGGCCCTCGGCGCCGACGGGGTCGCGGCCGAGGTCGCGCTGCGCACAGGGCGCTACCTCGTCAGGGTCCGTGACCCGAAGGCGCCGGCACGCACAGGGTTCACGGGTGTGCCGACCTACGCCTACGACCCGTCCTGGGTCCTCGACGCACCGGTCTGCTGGTTCGACGAGCCCCGCCCGACCCTCGTCCGGGCCGCCCAGCCGGGCCTGCGCCACCACGTCCACGTGGT
Organism: Sanguibacter sp. Leaf3; assembly: GCF_001425965.1. Taxonomy (NCBI): domain Bacteria; kingdom Bacillati; phylum Actinomycetota; class Actinomycetes; order Micrococcales; family Sanguibacteraceae; genus Sanguibacter; species Sanguibacter sp. Leaf3. Next base: position 304,770 of record NZ_LMRH01000001.1, read on the forward strand.
CGGCGAGGTCGACGTGGTGCGCGACGGGCAGACGGCGACCCTCGCGGTGACCGGGCAGCAGGCGGGCACAGGGTCGGTGCTCTTCTCCGACACGACGCAGGACACCGCCGAGTGGCGCGTCGTCTCGCTCCCTCCCGTGGACGAGGCAGCCGGTGACCACGCTGCCGGTGGCCGCGCTGCTGGCAGTCTGCCCACCACGGTGCGACTGGACCTCAACCGGGCGATCAACTTCCCCGCGGCCTTCTCCGACTACGGCACGTGCCCGCGCCCTGTCGACAGCAACCACCTCTCGTTCCCCGTGACCGCCGGAGAGAAGGACCCCCGATGAGCACCGCGACCCGCCGCACCGCTGGCGTGAACCCGGGCGACGAGCTCGACGTCCGCGAGGTCCACCTCGACGACCCGCTCGTGCGGCCCCTGCTCGAAGACCTCGCGCACGAGTACGCCACCCGGTACAGCGACCAGCTGACCGAGGACGAGCTGCTCCGTGAGATGTCGGAGTACCCGGCCGAGGACTTCGCAGCCCCGCACGGTCGCCTGCTCCTCGTGCTCGCGGCAGGTGTCCCTGTCGCAGGCGGTGCCTACCGTCGCCGGACCGAGCCCGAGCTCGGCGACCTCGCGCGCAGCGCCCACCCCGAGGCGGCACGCACCGAGGACGGCAGCCCGGCGGTCCCGACGGCCGAGCTCAAGCGGATCTGGACGCACAACGCGCACCGCCGTCGTGGCCTCGCCCGCCTCGTGCTCACCGAGCTCGAGCGGCGCGCCGGCCAGAACGGCTACGAGCGCATCTACCTGACGACCGGACCCCGCCAGCCCGAGGCCGCAGGCCTCTACCTCTCGGCCGGCTACGCGCCGCTCTACGACCCGGCGGTCCAGGCGGAGCGGCCGGGCCCGCTCGCCTTCGAGAAGTGGCTCTGTCCGAGGTGACCTCACGCGCACCGGCGGTCGACGCACCCGCCCCCGGGTCACCCGGGAACCCCGCACACCCGAAGGTCAGCCATGAGCTCAGCACTCTCCACACCGCCCTCGACGGGTAGGTCGGCGAACCCCGCCGCGCCGCCCGGCCTCACCGAGACCACAGCCCGCACAGCCAGCACCGCCAGCAAGGCCCCCGCGGCACCCACGTCGCCCTCGGCACCCTCGGCCTCTTCGGCACTGCCGCGGGCCACCCGGGCCGAGCTCGAGTCGCTGCGCGTCGTCGGTGCCCGGCACCCCTGGCGCTGGGTCGCGACAGCGGGCGTGGCCGTCCTCCTCGCGATGGTCGTCAGCTCCCTCGTGACGAACCAGCGCTGGGAGTGGTCGGTCGTCTTCCAGTACCTCACCTGGCCCTCGATCCTCTCCGGCCTGTGGGGCACGCTGCGCCTCACCTTCGTCGCGGCGATCATCGGCTTCGGTCTGGGCACCGTGCTCGCCCTCATGCGGCTCTCGCGCTCGCCGCTGCTGCGCGCGGTGTCGTGGGCCTACACCTGGGTGTTCCGCTCGGTGCCGCTGATCCTCCAGCTGCTGCTCTGGTACAACCTCGCGTACCTGTACCCGAGCCTCACGCTGGGCATCCCCTTCGGGCCGTCCTTCGCGGAGTTCGGCACCCTCGACGTCATCAACAAGTTCGGCGCGGCGATCCTCGGTCTCGGGCTCTCGCAGGCGGCGTACTCGGCGGAGATCGTCCGCGCCGGGATCCTCAGCGTCGACCAGGGCCAGCACGAGGCCGCGGCGGCGCTCGGCATCCCGCGGGCTCGGCAGTCGACCCGCATCGTGCTGCCGCAGGCGATGCGGACCATCGTCCCGACCTCGGTCAACGAGATCATCGGCCTCGTCAAGGGCACCTCGGTCGTGTACGTCCTGGCCTACGGCGAGCTCTTCTACACCGTCGGTGTCATCTACGGACGCAACCAGCGGGTCGTCCCGCTGCTCATGGTCGCGGCGATCTGGTACGTCATCATCACCACGGTCATCACCGTCATCCAGTTCTACGTGGAACGTCACTACGCCAAGGGCGCCGTCAGGACGCTCCCGCCGACCCCGCTCCAGGTCGCCCGGTGGACCGTGCTGCGCACGTGGTCCCGCCTCACAGGCCGCCCTGCGCACCCGTCTCTGCCGCCGGCCTTCGCCGTGCGGACCGGCAACGGACGGGGGCACCTCACCCGCACAGGCCGTCCGAGCGCTGCACAGCCGAGCACCTCGCAGCCGAGCACCGCACAGCCGACCACCGCACGCACCGAGGGAGGTGCCGCATGAGCACCACGACGGGCACCCGCGGCCTCCTCGAGGTCCACGGCGTCCACAAGAGCTACGGCACCCTCGAGGTCCTCCACGACGTCGACCTCACCGTCCAGCCGGGTGAGGTCACCGTGATCCTCGGGCCGTCGGGCTCGGGCAAGTCGACGCTGCTCCGCGTGGTCAACCACCTGGAGAAGGTCGACAGGGGCTTCGTCGCCCTCGACGGCGACCTCATCGGGTACTCGCGCAGCGGCGACACGCTCCGCGAGCTCAAGGAGAAGGCGGTCCTCGCCCAGCGCACCCAGATCGGCTTCGTGTTCCAGAGCTTCAACCTCTTCCCGCACCTGACCGTCCTCGAGAACGTCGTCGAGGCACCGGTGAGCGCGCAGGGCCGCAAGCGGTCCGAGGTCGAGGTCGAGGCGCGTGAGCTGCTGGCCCGCGTCGGGCTCGCCGACAAGGCCGACGCCCGGCCGCGCCAGCTCTCGGGCGGTCAGCAGCAGCGCGTGGCGATCGCCCGGGCCCTGGCCACCAAGCCGCGGCTGCTGCTCTTCGACGAGCCGACGTCGGCCCTCGACCCCGAGCTCGTCGGCGAGGTCCTCGACGTCATCAAGGCCCTGGCGCACGACGGGACCACCCTCGTGGTCGTCACCCACGAGATCGGCTTCGCCCGGGAGGTCGCGGACACCGTCGTGTTCATGGACTCCGGGCGCATCGTCGAGCAGGGCCCCGCGGCCCAGGTGATCGACGACCCGCAGCACCCCCGCACGAAGGCGTTCCTCGACAAGGTCCTCTGAGCCCGACGGTCCTCGCGGTCGTCGGCTCTCGCGCTCGACGCTCCTCGCACCCGCCGGTCCCTCGGGACCACACGGCGCAACCGCTCGACCGCCGGCTCAGCGCGTCTCACCGACCAGTGCGACGCCGATCAACGCGACGTCGACCCGTACGACGCCCACCAGCACGCAGCACGACAGTCTCCCGCGCAGCCGACCGGCCGGCGCGGCCCCGCTCGTACCCTCTCGCCCCCCGCGAGACCACCCGGAAGGTCCACCCTCATGTCCCGTCCCACCACCCGCAACCTCGTCGGCAGCCGTCCCCGCAGCCCCCGCAGCCGTGCCGCTGCAGCGCTGCTCGTGCTTCCCCTCGTCGCGGCCCTGGCAGCGTGCTCCTCGAGCAACGCCGAAGAGCCCGGTGGGAACCAGCTCGCCGCCGACGCGGAGGCTGCCGGCCTCACCGTCAACACGACGCCGGACCAGGACCGCATCACCACGACCGAGTCGGCCGAGGCGATCGCCCTCCTCCCCGACGCGTACAAGGACGTCGACACCCTCACGGTGTCGGTGAGCGCCTACGTCGCGCCGCTGGCCTTCCTGGCCGACGACGAGAAGACGCCGATCGGCAACGAGACCGACATCGCGTACCTCATCGGCGACGCGCTCGGCAAGGACATCCAGCTCGAGGTCAAGGCCTGGGCGGACTGGCCCCTCGCCCTCCAGTCGGGGGACATCGACGCGACGATCTCCAACGTCACGGTGACCGAGGAGCGCAAAGAGCTCTTCGACTTCTCGTCCTACCGCGTCGACCAGCTCGGCTGGCTCGTGCAGGCCGACAACGAGGAGATCACGTCGATCGACGAGGCTGCGGACGTCGCCGGGCTCACCGTCGCGGTGGGCTCGGGCACCAACCAGGAGAAGATCTTGCTCGCCTGGGACGAGGCCAACCAGGCCGAGGGGCTCGAGCCCGTGAACATCGAGTACTTCGAGAACGACGGCGACACGACCCTGGCGCTCCAGTCCGGGCGGATCGACGCGACCTTCGGCCCGAACGCCACCTCGGCGTACAAGGCGGCCGTCGCCCCGCAGGACTTCAAGGTGGTCGGCACCGTCAACGGCGGCTGGCCCGAGACCGCGCAGATCGCTGCCGCGACCCTCAAGGGCAACGACCTCGCCCCCGCGATCACCGCCGCGATCAACCACGCGATCGAGGACGGGTCCTACGACAAGGTCCTCGAGCGCTGGGGCCTGACCGAAGAGGCCGTCACCGAGTCCGAGACGAACCCGGCAGGTCTGCCGAAGTCCTGACCCGCCGCGCGAGCCCGAGAACCCCGGAGCCTGAGCGCCCGGGAGCGACCCCGGCTCGTCGGCAGGCCACCCCGCCCGGAGCGGGCCGGGCCGTCACCTCAGCGACGTCCCGGTCCGCCCCGGACGACACAGCGCAGCACGCACCACGCACAGCACCTCCCGCACCACGCACGCACCGCACGCACCACGCACGCACCAGGAGAGCCACCATGAGCCGCGTCCCCCTCTCGATCCTCGACCTCGCACCCGTCTCGTCCGGCTCGACCGGCGCGCAGACCCTCCGGGACTCGGTCGCGCTCGCCGAGCGGGCCGACGCGCTCGGCTACACCCGCTACTGGTTCGCCGAGCACCACCTCTCCGCAGGGGTCGCGTCGTCGTCGCCCGCGGTCCTCGCCGCGCTGGTCGCAGGGCGCACCCAGCACCTGCGCGTAGGCACGGGCGCGGTGCTGCTCAGCACCACGAGCCCGCTCGTCGCCGCCGAGCAGCTCGCGACGGTCGCCGCGCTGCACCCGGGCCGGGTGGACCTCGGCGTGGGGCGTGCCTTCACGCCGCCGACCAAGCAGGCTGCCGCCCCGGACGCGGCCGAGGCATCCGAGAGCGCAGCCGCTCCGGCTCGTCCTGCCCGCAAGCCCGCCGCCCCGGCGCGTGACGTCGACGGGCTGCACGTCCCTTCCGCCCCGCCGATCGACTTCACAGACTCCGCGCTGCGCGAGCGGCTGCTCGGCCAGCAGCGCGTGGTCTCGGCCAACCGTCAGCCCGCGCCCTTCCGCGACGAGCTCGAGGTCGTCCTCGGCCTGCAGGCCGGCACCTACACAGACGCCGACGGCGTGCCCCACGTGAGCGCGCCCGTCGAGGGCACCGACGCCGAGCTCTGGGTCCTCGCGTCGAGCGGCGGGGAGTCAGCCGAGGTGGCCGGCGCGCTCGGTCTGCCGCTCGTCGCGAACTACCATGTCAGCCCCGCGACGATCCTCGAGACCGTCGCGTCGTACAGGGCGGCCTTCGTCCCCGGGGTCCTCGACGAGCCCTATGTCGTGGTGTCGGCCGACGTCCTCGTTGCCGAGACCGAGGCGCAGGCCGAGCTCGCCGGTGCACCCTTCGCCGAGTGGGTGCTGTCCATCCGCACCGGCCTCGCGGGGGCGATCGCCTATCCGCGGCCCGAAGACGCCCTCGCCCGTGAGTGGACCGACGCCGAGCGTGCGCTCGTCCTCGACCGGACGGCGACCCGGTTCGTCGGGTCGCCGGAGCAGGTCGTCGCGCGGCTCGAGGCGCTCCAGCGCGTGACCGGGGCTGACGAGATCCTCACGACGACCATCGCCTTCGACCCTGCTGACAGGGTGCGCTCGGCCGAGCTGCTCGCGCAGGCGTGGGGGCTCGAGGCACCGGCGGCGGCAGTCGCGGGTGCGGCGGGGTCTGAGCCGTCTGCTGCGGCTACGTCTACGGACACCGGTGGCGCCGCGGCAGCGCACGGCACCGACGAGCCCGCGCACGCCGAGGACGTCTCGGTGAGCGACGCCTTCGGGCAGGTCGCCACGCACCTCGTCGGGTCAGGGGCGCACTCGTGACGGTGGTCGACGAGAAGGCCTCGCGCCCTGACGCCACCGCACCGCACCCCGTCGCCGCCGCACCGCACCCCGTCGCCACCGCACCGCGCGACGCCGCCCCCGCGCCGCGCGACGCCGCCCCCGCGCCGCGTGACACCGCGCCCGTCACCGTACGGCTCGTCGAGCCCTCCGAGCACGACGCCGTCGCCGCGCTCCTCGTCGAGGCCTACACGAGCGACTACGACATCTCGGGGGAGTACCGGGCGAGCCTGTCGGCCGTCGCCGAGCGGGCTGCCGAGCACCAGGTGTGGGTGGCCGTCGGCGCCGACGACCAGCTGCTCGGGACCGTCGCGACACCGCGCGCGGGGCGGCTCATCTCCGAGCTCGCCCACGACGGCGAGCTCGACTTCAGGCTCTTGGGTGTCTCTCCGGCGGCCCGCGGGCGTGGGGTCGGCGAGACGCTCACCCGGCACGTCCTCGACCTCGCGCGGGAGCGTGGCGCGAGCCGCGTCGTCATGAACTCCGGACCGCAGATGATCTCCGCGCACAGGCTCTACCACCGGCTCGGCTTCGCCAGGTTCCATGAGCGGGAGACGCGCGTCCTCGACGACGGCACCCGCCTCTTCGCCTTCGTGCTCGAGCTCTCCACCCCGGAGGCGCCCGGCGCGCCGGGCGGACCCGGTGCACCCGGCGCGAGCCCGGTCCCCGCAGCACCAGCGCACCACCTGTCCACCCATCCCCGCACAGCAAAGGCCTGACACCATGCCCGTCGAGTTCCTCGGCATCGCGACCACGTCCGACGCCTCCGAGACCACCGAGCGCACCACGGCGTCCTTCGACAAGGACTACCTGCTGCGCATCGTCCGCGCGCACGAAGACAACGACTGGACGCGGGTGCTGTTCGCCTACGGCTCGAGCGGCCCGGAGCCCTCGGTCCTCGCGTCGTACGTCGCCGCGCACCTCGACACCGTCGAGCTGTTGCTGGCGCACCGCCCGAACGTCTCGTACCCGACCTTCGCCGCGAAGAGCTTCGCGACCCTCGACCAGCTGTCGCAGGGGCGCCTGTCGGTCCACTTCATCACCGGTGGCAACGACCACGAGCAGCAGCGGGAGGGGGACACCCTGACCAAGGACGAGCGCTACGCCCGCACCCAGGAGTACATCCAGATCGTCAAGAAGGCCTGGACGAGCGCCGAGCCCTTCGACCACGAGGGCACGTACTACCAGCTGGCCGACTTCGTCGCGGAGATCAAGCCCTACGAGGGCCGGGTGCCGACCATCTCCTTCGGCGGGTCGTCGCAGGCGGCCTTCCAGGTGGGCGCAGCCGAGGCCGACATCTACGCGGTGTGGGGCGAACCGCTCGCGAGCACCTCCGAGCAGATCGAGACCGTGCACGCCGCTGCTGCGGCGGCGGGCCGTGCGACACCGCCGCGCATCCACGCCGCCTTCCGTCCGATCATCGCGCCGACCGAGGCGCTCGCGTGGGAGAAGGCCGACCAGGTCCTCGGACGCATCGAGGCGCGCAAGGCCGCTGCCGGCGGGTCGATCAGCCGGCGCCACCCGCTGACGAAGCCCGAGAACGCGGGGTCCCAGCGCCTGCTCGAGATCGCCGCCCGCGGTGACCGCCACGACTCCGTGCTGTGGACCGCCCCCGCGAAGGCGACAGGTGGTGCGGGCAACTCCAACGCACTCGTCGGGACGCCCGAGCAGGTCGCCGAGGCGCTGCTCGCCTACTACGACCTCGGGGTCAGGATCCTCTCGGCGCGCGGCTACGACCTGCTGCACGACGCTGCGGACTTCGGTCGATACGTCATCCCCCTCGTGCGCGAGGGTGTCGCCCAGCGCGACGCCGAGCTGGCGCGCGAGTCATCGGACGAGGCCGACGCCGAGCGCCGGGCGGCTGCGCACGCCGCGCTCGCCCGCCAGGACGCGATCGCGGCTGCTGCCGAGGCTGTCGCCTGATGCGGTTCCAGGTCCTCGACATCGTCTTCAACCCACCGCACCCCGTCACCGGTGAGACCGTGGCACCGGCCGACCGCCTCAACCGCGTGGTCGACACGGCTGTCCTCGCGGAAGAGCTCGGCCTCGACTCCTTCGCTGTCGGCGAGCGGCACGCAGGGGAGGTGCTCTCCTCCTCCCCGACGGTGATCCTCGGGGCGATCGCGGCGCGCACGTCACGGATCTTGCTGAGCACAGGGGTCACGGTGCTCTCGCTCCTCGACCCGGTCCGGGTCGCCGAGGACTACGCGACGATCGACCAGCTGAGCCGCGGACGCTTCGAGATGGTCATCGGCAAGGGCAACGAGGCGGCGCAGTACCCCGTGCTCGGCCTCGACATCGCCAAGCAGTACGAGTACCTGCAGGAGAACTACGAGCTGCTGCGCCAGCTGATCTCGGGCGAGGAGGTCACGTGGTCGGGGACGCACCACGTCCCCCTCGACAGGATCACCACGCTGCCGCGGCCCTTCGCGGGGCCCTTCCGCATCTGGCACGGCTCGGCGACGTCGGCCTTCGCGGTCGACCTCGCCGCTCGGTGGGGCGCCCCGATCGTGTCGGCGAACGCCTTCCAGCCGCGCGAGGCCTACAAGGTGCTCATCGACCGCTACCGCGAGCAGTACGCCGAGCACGGGCACGACCCGGCCAAGGCGTACGTCGGCTCCGGGTCCGGCGGGCTGTTCCTCGCGGACACGACCGAGCAGGCCGTCGAGCAGTACAGGCCGATCTACGAGGGGGCCGTGGCGCGCGCCGACGCGCGCGGCTACGACCCGAAGGCCGTCGGCAAGGTGACAGCCTTCCGGACCGTCGAGGAGGCCGTCGAGCGCGGCCCGGCGCTCGTCGGCTCGCCCGAGCGGGTCGTCGAGAAGATCCTCGACTACCACCAGAGCTACGGCCACGACCTCCAGTCGGTCTCGGTCAACCACCTCCTCGACGTGGAGCAGCAGCACGACGTGCTGCGCCGCTTCGCCGAGGAGGTCGTGCCGCAGGTCCGCGCCGAGGTGAAGACCGACCTGTGGACCGAGGCCGACACCGGGCGCGCCACGGGGTTCACTGCAGTCTGAGGACCTGGCACCAGGTCCGTCCCGCGCACCAGAGGAGCACGAGCATGACCGAGCAGGTCGAGACCGTCGTCGTCGGCGGCGGGGTGATGGGGTCGGCCGCCGCCTGGGCCCTCGCCTCGGCCGGCCGTGAGGTGCTGCTCCTCGAGCGCTTCGAGCCCGGGCACGTGCGCGGCGCCTCGCACGGCGCGTCGCGCATCTACCGGACCACCTACGCGGAACCGGAGTACCTCGACCTGGCGCAAGAGGCGCTGGGCCACTGGCGCTCGCTCGAGGCCGACGCTGGTGTCGAGCTCCTGACGCTCACGGGTGGTGTCAGCGGGGGAGCAGGCGACGCGCGCCGCGAGGAGATCGCCGAGGCCTTCGTCGCGCGCGGCGTGCCGCACGAGTGGCTCTCGGCCGAGGCTGCGGGCGAACGGTGGCCCGGGCTGCGCTTCGACGGGCGGGTGCTCCACGAGATCGAGACCGCCGGGCGGGTGCACGCCGACCGGGCCGTCGAGGCCTTCCAGGCTGTCGCGCGTGCTCGGGGTGCCCAGGTCCGGCACTCGACCGCTGTGCTCGGCATCGACGAGGTCCCCGGCGGTGTGCGGGTGCGGACCGAGCAGGGCGACGTCCTCGCGCAGCGGGTCGTCGTCGCGGTCGGTGCGTGGAGCGCTGGACTCGTCGCACCGCTGCTCGGTGGTGCGTCCGGCCCTCTCGGGCGTGGCGGTCTCCCGCTCGTGGTCACCCAGGAGCAGCCCGCGCACTTCGCGCTGCGCGCCGGTGCACCCGACGAGCTGACGTGGCCGAGCTTCACGAACGACCCCGGGCCGTCGCTCGTCGGACCCGCCCGACGCTGGCCGAGCGGGACGTACGGGCTCGCGACCCCCGGCGAGGGCATCAAGGTCGGGTTCCACGGGGTGGGGCCGCGCACCGACCCGGACCACCGCAGCTTCCAGCCCGAGCAGGGGCAGCTCGACCAGCTGCTCGACTACGTGGCGGAGTGGGTCCCGGGTGTCGACCCGTCGACAGCCGTGCCGATCTCGTGCACGTACACGACGACGCCCGACCACGACTTCGTGCTCGACCGGGTCGGCCGCGTGGTCGTCGCGGCAGGGTTCTCCGGTCACGGATTCAAGTTCGCGCCGTCACTCGGCCGGGTCCTGCGCGACCTCGCGACCGAAGACGTCGACGGACCTGTCGGTGCGGTCGCCGAGCGTTTCCGGCTGGGCCGCTTCGCGGGGGCCGCGCGGGGCTGACGAGGTCAGCTGCGCGAGGTCGCGCGGTCGCGGACTGCAGCTTCGTCGAGACCGAGTCGAGCACACACAGCGGCAAGGTCGGACGCAGGAGCTTTCGCGGCTGATGCGTCGGCGAGCGCATCGAAGAGCCTGAAGGCAGCGTCGCGCACGAGCCGAGTCTCGGCGATGTCTGTCGAGGCGGCATCTCGGTCGACCGGGTGGCGCGGTGCATCATGACGTGGCGATTCGGGCATAAGTGACAGGCTACCGTGTCGGGTCTCAGTCCACCGCGTCGTCGTAGCGCTCGCGGGCCCGCTCGATCTCGGGCAGGTGCTCGGTGGTCCACGCGAGCAGGGCGTCGATCGGCTCGCGGAAGGTCTTGCCGAGAGGCGTGATGCTGTACTGCACGGCGACCGGGCGGGTGCCGAGGACCTCGCGGGCGACGACGCCGTTGCGCTCGAGCCTGCGCAGGGTCGCGGTGAGCGACTTCTGCGTCACGGCGGGGATCGCCCGGCGGAGCTCGTTGAACCGCGACGGCCTGTCGCAGAGCTCGGCGAGCACCTGGAGGGACCAGGTGTCGAGGACCTGGGCGATGAGGTCTCGGTGCGCGGGGCCGACAGCGGGGTGGTCGTGGTCCGCGTGGGGCTGGGTGGGCGGAAGGCCAGGTCGCCCGGTGGGTCGTGGCGAGGCGGTCGGCGTGCTGGTCATGGCGCTGATCCTCCGGGTCGGGTGGTCTCCGGCGCGATACCTGGTCTCGTTGAAGTGCTCGCGGGCGACCAGGTATCTCTGGGACACCTGATAGTCCCACCTCCGAGGAGACCCCCATGACCGTCCAGCTGCTGAGCCCCGAGGGTATGCCCCAGCCCGTCCCGTACCACCACGTCGCGGTCGGCACCGGCACTCGTCAGGTGCACGTGTCCGGGCAGATCTCCCGCGGGCCCGACGGGACGCCGCTCGCCCCTGACGACCTCGCCGGGCAGGTCGCGCAGGCCCTGCGCAACACAGCGACGGGCCTGGCGGGCGCGGGCGCGACCTTCCGCGACGTCGTCCGGCTGACCTTCTACGTCACGCACTGGGCGCCCGAGAAGATCGACGCGTTCATGGCGGGCGTCGAGAGCGTCGCCGCCGAGCTCGACCTCCCGACGCCGATGCCGCCGGCGTCGCTCATCGGGGTGGAGTACCTCTTCATGCCCGACGTGCTGGTCGAGGTGGAGGCGACGGCTGTGCTCGACTGAGCGTCGGCCGGGGCCGGCGCCGCACCCCCTCAGCCGCCGACCTTCGAGGCGATCACCCCGATGACCGCCGCGCCCCACATCGTCACCATCGAGATGAAGCCGACCACCTGGGCGACCTCCATCAGTCGTGGGGTCGGTGCGTCACCGGGGTTGACGAGACCGAAGACGCCGGTCGTGGTCGAGTACGTCGGACGCATCGGCACGTGGAACTGCCGGACGTCGAAGTCGGTGAGCGCGGGGGCGGGCTCGCCGCGCAGCGCGGCCTGTTCACGGCGGCGCCGGAGCCGGCCCACCTGCACTGCGTACCAGGCGAGGGTGCCGTACTGGGTGATGAAGCTCAGGCCCCACCCGAGGAAGGCCACGCCGATCACCGGCCCGGCGTCGTCGGTCGCCCGGATCAGTGCGACGCCGATCGCGACCAGCGCGACGCCGGCCAGGAGGGCGAAGGGGATGGCCCACCACGAGCCCGAGCGGTCGTCCCTGTAGGGCGACGGCGACCGCACGGGGCGGAGCATCTCGACAAGGTGGTCCCGGTGCGACGGGGTCGCCGTCTCCTTCTCGTCCCATGTCGCCATCGGTCTGCGCCTCCTCGGGCGGGTCCTGGGTTCCACCAGCTGTCAGGCTCATCGTCGACCAGCCCGTGCCTCGCCGCCAGGGCTGGTGATGGGGAGAGGTGCACCGACCTGTCTGCGCCAGCTGTGCACAAGGGTGACCATGCTCCGATATCAGCAGTGTCGACAGAGGACAAGGGGCATAAGCCCTTTTAAGACTCAATAGAAGGAACTACGTTTTAAGAACTAAAGTCTTGGATCGGTCACCTCCCAGGAGGTGCAGGGGACCGCGATCATCGTGGATCGCAACGGCGGAGCCAGGCGATGTGCTGTGCACACGCCAGACATCCCGTCGACGCTGGGTGCCGACCATCAGCGTCTTCTCAGCAGGGCTCGCGTGATGGCTCCCTCGAGGTCGGAGGGCAACCGTCTACGAGCGCAGACCACCACCGAAGTGAGGGATCCACATGGCACGAAAGCTCGTAGCAGCGGCGGCGACAGGACTCTTGGTCACGGCGGGGCTCTTTGTCCCAGCCTCGACCGCAACGGCGTCCACGGCATGCAGCGGCTCGTCCATCACCATCAACAAGCCGTCCGGGGCTGAAGCTGCATCCACAGCCAGCGGCCATGGTCACGTCACCGGGAACCACTACATCCGGAGCACGACGATCTCGGCCGGAAAGGTGATCTACACCTGGTGGGCCGACAACAGCGGAGGGTCCAACGGCGACACGTGGGACACGTTCTACTCCACGAAGACGTGCTGAAGGGACGTCCCAGCCGTCGAGGCCTGATGGTGGCGGCCGCTGCGGCCGTCACCATCGGTGTCTTCGGGGCTTGCGGGGTTGCCCCAGATGCAGAGTCCCCCGAGGCGACGCCTGGGCGGCTGGTCGAGATCTCCGAGGTGGCCAGAGAGGACTGCCTCGTCGTCGGACCGCTGGTCGACGGGCAGGTGACCGTGGTCGACTGTGGCGCTGACGACGCTGTGCCTGTCGTGGGACTCGCGGCGGTGGGCGACGACGCTCCCGACATCGCTCCTGCTGCTGCGATCCTCAACGGGTTTGCGCAGTCGGCATGCCAGCCGTCCTTCGACGCCTACGCCATCGAGGTGGACGAGCCGTTGACGGGCAAGAACCTCATCTCTGTGATCGACGAGGCCACATGGTCAGGGGTCGGGACGACGGTCCTGTGTGCCGTGGGAGAGCCCGAGTGACGTCAGCCCGGCCGGCACTGTCGCTGGACGGCGTCACTGTCTCGCGCGGGCGACGGACGCTCGTGCGGGACGTGTCCTTCTCGATGGGGCCCGGTCTGGTGCACGCGTTGCTCGGCCACAACGGCGCTGGCAAGACCACGCTGTTCCGCGCCGTCTCGGGCCTGGTGCCCACTCGATCTGGACGTATCGTCACGAGAGGTGAGCCGTCGGTGCTCTTCGTCGGCTCGCGCTTCCCTGCCGAGCTACGGGTGCGCGATCTGATGGCCTACCGCGGGCGCCTGGTGTTCGCGTCCCGGAAAGACATGGCCCGGGCACGAGAGGTCACCGGGATCGGCGCGTTCGAGGCCGCGCGCTGCGGCGAGCTCTCCACGGGCATGGCGCAGCGGCTGGCTCTGGCCGTCGCGCTGCTCGGGGGCGCGCGTGTCCTCCTCCTCGACGAACCCACCACAGGGTTGGACCCCCAGGCCATCGACAGCCTGCTCGACCTGCTGCGGACGTTGCGGGACGACGGGTGCACAGTCGTCCTGTGCTCTCACGACCTCGCCCAGCTGGAGCTCGTGTGCGACACCGTGACGTGCCTGCGGCACGGGCGGCTGACCGTGACAGGCGCCGTCGGCGACGTGGCCGCGCGAGTCCCGAGAGCTGGGCACGTGGTGCGCACCTCCGATGACGGAGCCGCCTACCGCGCGCTGCGGGAGGCGCGGATGGATGCCACCCTGACGTCCCGCGGTGTACGCGTGGCCGGTCCTGACCCTCTCGAGGCGGTGTGGACGGTGGTGGCGCGCCACGCGGTCGTCCACGAGATCACTGTCGACCGCGCTCTGTTCGACCGCATCTTCGACGAGTTCGCCTCGTCTGGCACCGAGGTCGCCGACGAGAGGACGCTCTCGTGAGAGCCCTGGCATCCCTCCTGCTCCATCGCAGGGTGGTCGGCGTCCAGCTGTGGTTGTGCGGCCTGGTCGTCTGCGCACTGCCGGTCTTGAGATGGTCGACGAGCTCACGAGACCTCGACAGTGCGCTCAGGGCTGCACAGGCGCAGGTCGACGTGATGCAGCCTGTGATCGGCGAAGAGTTCGACCTCGCGGCGGCTTTCGTCGAGCCTCGATACCTGGCTGCTGCGGAGCTGCCCTTCGACCTCGCTGCCCTGACGGTCGGTCTCGCGCTGGTGTGCCTGCTCGCTGGCGCGGTCCTGTGCGGAGGCGACTGGCGGACCCGTTCCGTCCATGTCACCTGGCCATCAGAGCGCCGACGGGGAGACTCCGCGGTCCGGGCGGTCGTCGTGTGGACCGGGTGGTGTGCGGTCGTCGCTGTCGTGGTGCTCGTCGTCGCTGCAGTGTCGCTCCTCGGGGTCGCGTACCTGCGAGGTTCGGCCGACGGGGTGGCGCTGACGGGTGTGCTGCTCGTCGTCGTGCGCGGGGTGCTCGTGGTTGCCGGTGCTGCGTCGATCGGTGCTGCCGCAGGGGTCGTGGCCCGGTCAGAGGTCGTCGTGATCCTGAGCGTTCTCGTCTATGTCGTGCTCGGAGAGCTCGTCGCTCCTGCGGTGTGGGCGGCTGACGGCTTCCGGAGCGGTGTGACGAGGCTCGTCGGGCTGGTCGTCTCTGAGGCCGAGGGGTCGCGAGGGATGGCGCTCGAGTGCCTCGCGCCCAGGTGCCCAGATCTCGTCGCCCCTGGGGGCGGGTCTGCGGCAGCCTATGTCGCCGGTGCGGGAGTGGTGGTGCTCGTCATCGTGCTCGCCGGGGCGGCGGCCCGTCGTCCAGTCTGGAGATGAGCCGTGAGCAGGGAGTGCCGGCGGCGGGCACCGTGCCGGACGGCTGAGTGTGCGCCGTCCTAGAGGTCAGCGGTACCCGTCCCACACCGGCGACGGGAAGAGGACCTGCTCGAACCGGGCCCAGCCCTCTTCCATGCTCACGGCGGGGGAGCGGAACGACCGCAGCTGGACGCCGTCCATCGCCTCGATGGCCATCTCGACGAGACCGCGGGCGTCCTCCCAGGGGCCGACCTCGGGCGGCAGGCGCCAGGTGGTGCGGGAGTAGAGCTCCCAGGTGGCGTCGGGGCGCGCGTCGAAGTACCCGTGCGCGGGGTGCTCGGGGGAGATGGCCTCGGCACCGAGCACCATGTACAGACGGACGAGCTGCGGCTCGGCGGCGTTGTTGCGCACGAGGAAGCGGCAGTACCCGGGGAAGGACGCGCCGTCGGGATGCGTCGCGGCAGGGTCGCCGCTCGCGATGTACGCCTCGGGGTCGAACCTGCGGTCGTAGCGCTGCTCGACGATGAGCTGCAGCAGGCCCTCTTTGGTCCCGACGTAGTGCAGCAGGCCGGCCTGGCTGATGCCCACGGCGTTCGCGACGTCCTGGAGCGAGAGCCCGTAGAAGCCGTGCTGGCTGACGAGGCGGGTCGACTCTTCGAGGATCTGCGCGGTGCGGGCCTCGCGCGTGAGGCGGACGCGACGCCTCGGCGTGCCGTCCGTGGTGGTTCCGGTCATCCCCGCACCGTACCGCCTGGCCGCGACGGCCCACGGAGGCGGCTGTTGACTTTCTTACCGCGCGGTCGTAATTTGCTCCTATCTACCGATCACTCGGTAGTGGTGAGCCTCCTCCGGGAGGCCCGCGTCTCAAGGCTGAGCCGCACGACTCCCATGACCAAAGAAGGTTCACATGGACACCCGCACCCCCCTCGCCGACGAGGGCTCGACCCCGACCACCCAGGCCACCGACCTCGCCCCCGACACCGGCGCGCCCTTCACCCGCGCGCTCACCCTGAGGTTCGGTGCCGGGTTCTTCGCCTTCGGTCTGCTGTGGATCGTCGGTCTCCAGATCGTCGCCGCCGTCCTGCTGCCCCAGCGGCTGCTCGACATCGGTGTCGAGTCGCCCGAGGCCCTGCTCGGGACCATCAGCGCCGTGACCGCCATCGTGTCCCTGGTGTCGAACCTGCTGTTCGGCAACCTCTCGGACAGGTCCCGAGGCCGCTTCGGCCGCCGCGCGCCGTGGATCCTCGTCGGAGGGCTGGTCGGTGGTGTCTCGCTCACCCTCATCGGTGTGCTCACGAGCTCGGCGCTCATCATGGTCGCGTACTGCGTGTCCATGGTCGGGCTCAACATGATGCTCGCGCCCGCGGTCGCCGTCCTCGCCGACAGGGTGCCCATGCGCGTGCGCGGCACGATGTCCGCCTTCTACGGCGGTGGGCTCGCCGCCGGCGCGCCGCTCGGCAGCCTCGTCGGTGCCGCCTTCATCACCGGTGCCCTCCCCGGCTTCGTCCTCGGTGGTGCGCTCATGGCCGGGTCGGCGATCGTCGCGCTGGCCGTCTGGCCCCGTGAGAGGTCCGCGGTCGACCTGCCGCCTGCGGCTGGTGGCTTCCGCGAGCTGCTGCGCTCGTTCCGACCGCCGCGCAACGCCCCGGACTTCTACCTGGCTTTCGCCGGGCGCCTCTTCATGCTGGTCAGCTATCAGATGATCATGGCGTACCAGCTGTACATCGTCCGCGACCACGTAGGGCAGACGACCGCCGAGTCCGCCAAGACCATCGCGACGATGTCGGTGATCCTCCTCGTCGTCTCGCTCGTCGGCTCTGTCGCGGCCGGTCCGGTCTCCGACCTCATCGGTCGGCGCAAGCTGCCCGTCGTCGTGTCGAGCCTGCTGTTCGCCGTGGGCATCGCGATGCCGTGGATCTGGCCGACGCCGACGGGCATGTTCCTCTTCGCGGCGATCGCCGGCTTCGGCTACGGGGTGTACACCTCGGTCGACCAGGCCCTCAACGTCGACGTGCTGCCCGACGAGGAGCAGGCCGGCAAAGACCTCGGCATCCTCAACCTGTCGACGACCGCCGGGCAGACCGTCGGGCCCCTCGTGACCTCCGCCCTCGTCGTGTCGACAGGCGGCTACGGGCTCGTGTTCCCGGTGGCCATCGTGGCTGCGCTGCTCGGTGCCTTCTTCATCACGCGGATCAAGTCCGTGAAGTGAGGTCCGCGGGCGGGACGGCCGACGGTCGACCTGCCCGAGCGCCTCGGCCACCCCCGCACCACCAGCTAGGAGAACCTCGTGACCACCTGGACCGCTTCCACCTTCGACGCCCTCTGGACAGACCAGGGAGCGCCCACCCCGGGGGCGTCTGACGCCCGCGGGCTCACGCTCACCGGGACGCGCGGCCAGACGCTGCGCGGCTTCGGCGGCACCTTCAACGAGCTCGGTCACCGCGCCATCTCGGCGCTCTCCGAGGACGACCAGGGGACGATCTACCGCGAGCTCTTCAGCCCGGACGAGCTCAACTTCCGGGTGAACAGGTCGGCCGTCGGCGCGAACGACTTCGCGGCGTCCTGGTACTCCTACGACGAGACCCCGGGCGACTACGCCCTCGAGCACTTCTCGGTCGAGCGCGACGAAGACCACGTGATCCCGTTCATCCGGCAGGCCCAGGGCTACCAGGACGACATGGTGCTGCACTGCTCGCCGTGGAGCCCGCCGACCTGGATGAAGAACCCGCCGGCCTACAACTTCGGCACCCTCGTCATGACGCAGGAGAACCTCGACGCCTACGCGCAGTACTTCGTGAGGTTCGTGCAGGCCTACGCCGAGCGTGGCATCACGGTGAGCCAGGTGCACGTGCAGAACGAGGTCTTCGCCGACCAGAAGTTCCCGTCCTGCGTGTGGACGTCCGAGCAGCTGCGGATCTTCGTCCGCGATCACCTGGGGCCCGCCTTCGAGGCTGCGGGGCTCACGGCGAAGATCTTCCTCGGGACCCTCAACGGCCCCGAAGACATGAAGTTCACGGCGACCGGCCAGGCGCTCACCAACTACGCACGCTTCGTGGACAACATCCTCTTCGACGACGAGGCCCGCAAGCACATCGCCGGGATCGGCTACCAGTGGGCTGGCCAGCACGCTGTCGCCCGCACGCACGACGCGTGGCCCGAGCTCGAGATCATGCAGACCGAGTCGGAGTGCGGTTTTGGCGACAACACCTGGGAGGAGGCGGAGTACGTCTTCCACCTGGTCCGCCACTATCTCCAGCACGGGGCGACCGGCTACACCTACTGGAACATGGCCCTCGAGCCCGGTGGTCTGAGCACCTGGGGCTGGCCGCAGAACTCGCTCATCACCGTGGACACCCAGGCGCGGACCTTCACGCGCAACCCCGAGTACTACGTGCTCAAGCACTACTCCTCGGCCGTGCGCCCCGGGGCGGTGCCGCTGGGTGTGACGGGCCGGTTCAGCGCGCAGGGCTCGGCCTACGAGAACCCGGACGGGTCGATCGTGGTCGTCGTGCAGAACGCGCTCGACCGCGACGAAGAGTTCGCCTTCACGGTGCCGGGGGACGCGGCGAAGAGCTTCCATGCGACGCTCGGGGCGCGGTCGCTGAACACCTTCGTGATCCCGGCATAGCCGGGCTCGGCCTCCTCCGCCGCCGCTGCCGCTGTCTCCTCCGCTGCCGCTGCCGCTGCCGGCATCCTGCCGAGATCGTGACTTCGGAGCGAGATCGTGACCTAGAAAGGTCGCGCTCGCTCCAAAGTCACGATCTCGCTGTCGTGCTGGGCCTGCTGTCGTGCTGGGCCTGCTGGACTGCTGCCTGGGTCGACAGGTCAGGAGGACCGAGCCGACGGGCCGTCGGTGTGGCGGCGGCCCGTCGGCACGGTGATGGCGGGGGTCAGGCGAGCAGGTCGCCCTCGATCACCACGAGGTCCCAGGCGCCGATGGTCAGGGAGTCGCCGACGGTGATCTCCCCGTCGCCGAGCACAGACCGCCCGGCGACCGGGCTGTCGAGCGTCACCGGCTCGGCAGAGTAGTTGAGCAGGTAGGTCAGCTCGCGGCCCCGGGCGTTGGTGCCGCGCCGGACGCTCACGGTCCCGGCGAGCTCGTGCGGCCAGTCCCAGACTCCCGCGTCGCGCACGGCGACGGAGAGCGCGGCGCGGACGAGGTCGGGCGAGGTCATCGTCCCGAGGTGCAGCGCGGATCCCGAGCCCGAGACTGGGCGGTGGCGGGTGATCGCCGCGTAGCCCTCGTAGGCAGGGTGGTCGTACCCGGCGAGCACCTCGGCACCCTCGGGGGTCAGCAGCTCCATGAAGCGTTGGGCTTGCAGGGAGCCGGTGACGCCCTGTGGAGCAGAGTCCTCCACGGCTGTGCCGTCGGCAGCAGCACCAGGTGCAGCACTGCTGTGCGCAGCCGCGCCCGCCGGGACAGCCGCACCCTGCGCCGCGACCGCGTCGGCCAGGTCCCCGTGGAGCGTGAGCCCCACGCCGTCCGGCCGGGTGAACTGGTTGTACGTGACCCCCAGCGTCTCGGTCAGCCCGTGCGGGGCGCGGTCGTGCCACACGGTGACGTGCTCGTCGGCGACGGCCGTGCGGAAGGTCGTCACGAGGTGCCCGCCGGCCTCGACGTGCTCGCGCAGCCGGGTGATCGTCGACTCCGGAGCGGAGTAGAGCGCCGGTGCGACCACGAGTGCGTAACGGCCCAGGTCGGGGTCGTCGGCCGAGACGAAGTCCACCTCGACGTTGAGCTCGAAGAGCGCGTCGTAGACCCAGCGCAGCACGTCGTTGTAGCCGATCGAGCTGCCGAAGACCCCGTCGATGAACCCGGTCTCGACCGTGAACCACTGCAGCGCGGTGAGCGCCTCGTTGCTCACCATGATCGCGACCTTGTTGTCCTTGCGCAGGTGCAGCAGCGCGTCGCCCGCGGCGGCTGCCTCGCGCCCGAAGACACCGGCCTCCTCGTAGGTCGGGTTGGTCTCGAGGTCGTGGCTGAGCAGACCCTTCCAGTAGGTCTCGAAGGAGTTGTGGATCGAGTGCCAGTGCCAGTACATGAGGCCGTCGGCCCCGCTCGCCAGGTGGCTGTACGCCTGGAGGCGCAGCTGCCCGGGGTAGGGGAGCCAGCCGATCTGGCCCTGCGCCTGGGTCTCGAGCACGAGGTAGTTGGCGCCGCCCTTGATCGAGCGGGTCATGTCCCCGCCGAAGGCGATCTCCTTGCCGGTGAGGCGCGACTGCGTCGGGTGGTAGATGTCCACCCCGGCGACGTCGACGGTCGCGGCAGCCTTGAAGTGGTCGACCGAGGGCTGCAGGCCGTAGGACCACCCGGGCGACCAGTCGAAGTCGAAGTTCTGCGTGACGAACTGGTCGTCGCGGGAGTACTCGCGGACGATCCCGGCCTGCCAGCCGAGGAACTCTTCGACGAGGCGGCGCCGGTACTTCGCGAACTCCGCGCCGAGCGAGCCGTTGATCGTCCCGCGCACGTCCGGGAAGTCTTCCCACGCGTCGATACGGTTGGACCAGTAGGCAAGGCCGAAGGCGTCGTTGAGCGCGCCGAGGTCGTCGTCGAACTCCGCGCGCAGGTACTTGACGAAGCCGCGCTGGACGTCGTTCGAGGCGGCCTCGTAGTACTTGGTCTCGTTGTCGATCTGGAACCCGATGACCCCCGGCCGGTGCGCCGTGCGCTCCATGAGGCGCCGGATGACGCGCTCGGCGTGGAAACGGTACGTGGGGTTGGCGATGTTCATGATCTGCCGGGCGCCGTAGCGGCCCTCGCCGCGGTTCGTGACCGCCAGGACCTCCGGGTACGACTGCACGAGCCAGGCTGGCACCGCGTAGGTAGGTGTCCCGACGATCACGTGGATGCCAGCCGCCTCGAAGGCGTCGAGGGCGCGGTCCACGTGCGTGAAGTCGAAGACCCCGGGCTGGGGTTCGAGCGAGCTCCACGTCGACTCGGCGATCCGCACCACGGTGATGCCCGCGGCCTTCATCATCTCGACGTCTGTGTCGATCCGGTCGGTCGGCATGTACTCGTCGTAGTACGCCGCACCGAACAACAGCTGGTCCACCGTGGTCACCCTTCATCGCGCGTCCGCCACGGGCGATGGTGCGCCCGCGGCTCGTCCTCCGTCGGACACAGACCACCTTACCTACTGATCGGTAGATAAGTGCGCGAGGTGCCTCGATATCCTGTCGCGATGAACCGCAGACCCGACGTCGTGGTCCGGACGACACCGGACGCTCCCTGGTTGCCGCCTGGGTCACGGGCCGCGGTGGTGCGGTCCTCCGTCGCGCCGAGCCCGGCCTGTCTCGTGCGGCTGCTGCTGCGCCGAGGGGACGAGGTCTTCTGCGTCCCGCGGGAGCAGACGGCCGCCCTCGACCTGCCGACGCGGGTGGTCGATCCTCCCGACCTCGACGGGCGCGTCGCGGCTGCGCAGCTCGCCCTCGAGGTCCTCGGGCGGGATGCACGGCTGGTGCCGGTGGGCTTCGTCAGGAACGTGGTCGCCCAGGACACGCCGGACTACGGGTGGCCCGTGCCGGTCGCGCACTTCGTGGTCTGGGAGGCGACGGGCGTTCCCGTGGTCGACGGGGAGTGGGTCGAGGCGAGCGGTGCCGGGTCTCTGCTGGCTGAGCGGCACTGGTTCCCGCTGCTGTCTGCGCTCGGCTGACGGAGGGGTGCTGCCCCGGGGCGCGGTGATGGCGCGGCGACTGGCCGGCCGCGAGCGACACCCCGGGCTACGGGAGAAGCTCGTAGTACTGCTCTCGGGCCGTCATGGCGTGCCAGCCAGAGCTGCCTCTGCGTTGCTGCTCTCACCTCCACCGGATGCCCTGGGCGAACAGGTCCAGCACCGTGAGCACCCCGTCGTGCTGCCAGACGCGGTTGCGTCGGCGACCGGTGCGCTCGTGCAGCACACCGGCGTCGGTGAGCTGGGTGAGGGCGCGCTGGGCCGTCACGGCGTTGGTCGCGAGGAGCCTCTCGACGAGCGACGCGTTGACGACAGGGTGGGCGACGAGATGGGGGAGCAGCCTCCATGCGGCAGCGTGCGGACGCAGGGAGCCGAGCATCGCGCGTGACGACGCGACCTCGGCGGCGAGGTCGTCGACCAGCTGCGCCCCGGTGCGTGCGGCATAGCGGCTCGCCCGTGCGAGCTGTTCGACGATCGGTCGCGCGTCGCCTCCCCGGAACGCGGTGAGCGCCTCGAAGTAGGAGGCTGTGTCCGTGAGCAGGCCTGCCGAGACCGGCGCGGTGACGGTGCGGGTGATGCCCTTCGCTCGGAGCATGGCATGGATCAGCGCCCGCCCGGTACGGCCGTTGCCGTCGGCGAAGGGGTGGATCGTCTCGAGCTGGGCGTGGGCGACGGCCGTCTGCACCAGTGCGGGGAGGTCGTCACGGTCCACGAAGGCCATGAGGTCGGCCATGGCTGCCTCGACGAGCTCCGCCTGCGGCGCCACGTGCTCGGCGCCGAGAGGGCTGATGCCGCTCTTCCCGACCCAGACGAGCGAGTCTCGATAGCGCCCTGCGTGCTGCTCGGCGCCCCGCTGCCCGGACAGCAGGACCTTGTGCATGGTGAGGACTGCCTGCTGGTCGAGGGAGTCGGCGAGGTCGAGGGCGGCTTCCATCGCCCGGACGTTCGCGACGACGGTCCGTGCGTTCGTGCTGCCGCCCTGGTCGATCTCCGCGAGGGCGAGCTGCCGTGCTCCGACGGTGAGGTTCTCGATCTGGGAGGACGACGCGGACTCGGTGCGCAGCAGGATCGACGACATGGGGCCGAGCTCGGCGCTCTGCGGGCCGAGGGTCGAGGATGCGTGGGAGTCGAGACGGCTGAGGGCTGCGGTCGCCTCGTCGACGTCGGACGAGAGGTCGCCGGGCAGCGTCAGGACCAGGTCGGCGATCAGGGCAGGAGTGGTCGACAGGTAGGTTCCGGACCCCGCGCGGACCTGGGCTCGTGTCGAGAGCCCGTCGGAGTCGGCGACCCACGAGTGCTCGTCGTGGCCGACGGGTGGCACGCGCAGAGGCTCGGTCGTCGGAGCTGTCGTCATCCGTCCACCTTACTTACACTTTCGCGAGAAGTGTAAGTAAGGTGCTGGCCCGTTGACAGATCCGCCCCGTCAGCCCCCCGCGATCTCCTCCGCCAGCACCCGCCCGAGGTACCGCGCCACCTCCCGCGGCCCGCTGCGGGGCGCGGCGGCCTCGACCTGCGGGTTGTAGTTGGTGTTCGTGTTGACGTCGTAGGTGAGCACCCGCCCGTCGACGGACTCGATGAGCTCGATCCCCGCGATCTCGATGCCGTGCGCCCGCGTGAAGGCCAGGTACTTCTCGACGATCCCCGGGTCGAGGTCCTCGCGCAGCGAGAACAGCGACACCCCAGGCTCGGGCGCCAGCGTTGCGCCAGGGGGTAGGACCGGCCGGCCTGTCGTCGGGTCGACGGCGCACGCGTCCGCGGGGCACAGCTGGAAACCACCGCGCAGCGTGTCGGCGCGCACCGAGTACAGGTGCTCCCCGCCGACGATCTCCACGCGGGTGATCGACCCGTCGCGCGGCTGCACGTACTCCTGGAGCAGCGTGACCCCGTCGACGGGCTCCTCGAAGCCGCCGGCCGCGAGCACCGCGCCGAGCTCGTCGACGTGGTCGAACCTCTGCACGCCCAGCCCCTTGCCGCCCTGGTTGTGCTTGGTGACGAAGGGCGTCGGGAAGTCGCGGGCTGCCGCGAGCAGGTGCTCGGTGCCGACGACCACGCGGGTGCGTGGCACGTCGATCCCCGCGGCGCGCAGCGCGCTCAGCTGGAGGACCTTCGACACCTCGAGCTCGAGGACGCCGCGCCCGTTGACCACCCGTCGCCCACCTGCCTCGGCCCACGCGAGGACCGCACGGGTGTGCTCCTTCGACAGGCCGTGACCGCGGGTGTGGGACGACGCGCTGAAGCGTGACCACACGATGCCGGGCGGCGGCGGGTCGTCGAGGTCGAGGACCCCGCCAGTGAGCACGAGCTCGGAGTACGGCACGCCCTCGGCCTCGAAGGCTTCGGCGAAGACCTCGAACCACTCCGGGTTCTCGTGGACCGCGTGGACCACGGGCGTCGTCCCTGATGCTGCTGCGGCGCTCATGCGAAGTACCCCGCGACGTCCACGACGCCACCGGCGGCCTCGAAGTCCTCGCGGACGTCGGCGCGCAGCGCTGGGTCGTACAACCAGTCGAGGGCGGTCAGTGCGAGACCCACCGCCCCGTCGAGTGCTGCCCGATCCCCGGCCTCGGTCGCGGCGACCGCAGCGAACTCGCGGGTGTGCAGCGCGACCTCGGGGTCGCTCACAGCGATCATCGGGTGGATCGACGGGATCCGGACGCTCACGTTGCCGAAGTCTGTCGACGCGGCGAGCTCGGCGGGGACGACCCCACCGGCGAGCGCGGTCCGCCCCCGCCCGGCCTGGTGCTCGGCCCAGCGCGCCGCGAGCGGCCCGTTGGTGCGCAGCGGCAGTGTGTACGGCACGGGGTCCCACTCGAGCTCGGCGACGGTCCCGGTCGCCCGGGCGATGCCGTGCGCGATGTCTTCGAGACGGTGCGACAGGTCTTTGAGCGTGGACGCCTCGGCCGAGCGGACGTAGTACTCGACGACCGCCGTCTCGGTGACGATCGACGGGCGTGTCCCACCCTCGCGGATGACCCCGTGCACGCGGTCGCTCGGCGGCAGGTACTGCCGCAGCAGACCGACCGCCTGGTAGTTGAGGGTCACCGCGTCGAGGGCGTTGCGGCCCATGAACGGCTGAGCCGAGGCGTGCGCGGCGACGCCCGTGTACCTGACCACGAGCTGGCGGCGGCCGAGGAAGGGCTGGTCCACGACGTCGTAGCCGAAGGGGTGCACCATGATCGCAGCGTCGACCCCGTCGAAGAACCCGGCCCGCGCGAGGATCTCCTTGCCGCTGTTGCCCTCCTCGGCCGGGGTGCCGAGCAGCAGCACCCGGCCCGGGAGGTCCTCCTCGGCCAGGGCGAGGAAGGCCCCCGTCGCTGCCGCGGCGATGAGGTGGTGCCCGCAGGCGTGGCCGATCCCGGGGAGGGCGTCGTACTCCGCGACGATCGCGATCGTCGGACCGTCCGACTGGCCGGCGCTCGCCCGCAGCGAAGTGCTCAGCCCGTGCGTCCCGACCTCGACCTCGTGGCCGTGGGCGCGCAGCAGCGCGGCGAGGGCCGCGACGCTCTGCACCTCCTCGAACGCCTCCTCGGCATGCTCGAAGACCGCGTGGGCCAGCGCGACGACGTCGCCCTCCTGCGTCGCGGCCCGTGCGACGACGCGCTCGCGGGCGTCGGCGGGGGAGCCTGCGTGCTCCGAGACCAGCGGCACGAAGGCTGCTGCCCTGCGGCGGGTCGTCGCGTCGAGGGCCTCGAGGTAGGCGCGGCTCGGCTGCGGCGGACGAAGGGCGGTGCGGTCGGTCATCGGGCTCCTGCTCTCGGGGTGCGTCGGCGGGGCGTGCAGCGACCGGGCACGCGGTCCGCGCCCCGGAAGGTCTCTGGCCACCCTAGGCGCACGACCACCGCCACCTAGCGGTCACGGCAGATTCTCGGAGGCTGAGACGACGCGCTGGGCCGGGCAGCACCGCGCTGTGCTCGACGGCACGTCACCTCGGGATGCGACCGCCCGGGGCGGCCCGGACGATGGGACGATGACCTCTCTCTCCACCCCCGCGCCCGACCGCGCGCCCACTCCCGTCCGTACGCCTCCGGAAGGTGCGCACGCTCTCGTCGTCGGGGCGACGGGGATCGCCGGGTCTGCGCTGATCGAGCAGCTCGTCGCTGCCGGGTGGCAGACCACCGGGCTGTCGCGCCGGCCCGTCGAGACCGCCGGCGTCGGCCACGTCGCCGCCGACCTCACCTCGCGCGACAGCCTCCAGCAGGCCCTCGGCGACCTGCGTCCCACGCACGTGTTCATCACCGCGTGGTCGCGCCAGGACACCGAGGCGGAGAACATCCGGGTCAACGGAGGCATGGTCCGCGACCTGCTCGCCGTCCTCGGCCCGCAGGGGACGCTCCAGCACGTGACGCTCGTGACCGGGCTCAAGCACTACCTCGGCCCCTTCGAGGCCTACGGCGTCGGCGTCCTGCCCGACACCCCGTTCCTCGAGGACGCCGAGCGCCGCCCGGTCGAGAACTTCTACTACGCCCAGGAGGACGAGCTGTCGGCGGCCGCCGCCGCGCACGGCTTCACCTGGTCGGTCCACAGGGCGCACACCGTGATCGGTCACGCCGTCGGCAACGCCATGAACCTCGCCTCGACCCTCGGCGCCTTCGCGGCGATCGCCCGTGCGACAGGCCAGCCCTTCGTGTTCCCCGGATCCGTGAGTGCCTGGAACTCCCTCGTCGACCTCACCGACGCCGCGCTGCTCGCCGACCACCAGCTGTGGGCAGCCACCACCCCCGCCGCGGCCGACACGGCCTTTAACATCGTCGACGGCGACCAGGTCCGGTGGCGCAGGCTCTGGCCCGCGCTCGCGGCCCACCTCGGCGTCGAGCCGCAGGGTCCGAGCGACGAGCCGGCACCGCTCGAGGTGCAGATGGCCGACGCGGCCCCCGTCTGGGAGCGCGTCGTGGCCGAGCACGGTCTGGTCGAGCCAGACCTCACCCGCGTCGCCTCGTGGTGGCACACCGACGGCGACCTCGGCCGGGAGGGCGACATGCTCGCCGACATGACCCGCTCACGCCTGGCCGGCTACACCGGCTACGTCAGCACCGAGCGCGCGCTGCTCGCCGTCCTGGACAGGTACGCGGCCGAGGGGATCCTGCCTCAGCCCCGCTGAGCCCGCGGCAAGCCGGTCTCCGCGGCTCTCAGAACCCCGCGTAGAGCTCTTCGACGACGTCGAGGGAGTGCATCGCGGTGAGCGGACCTCCCTCGTGCGTGGACTTGTCGGAGCGCACCACGTGACCGGCGGCGACGGCGGGGAGCCGCGACCACAGGGGGCTCGCCTGCGTCGCCGACCACTCGTCTGCGCCGTTGACGAGGGCGATGATGCCGTCGGCGTCGTCGTAGGCCTCGACCAGCCGCTCGGGGGAGTGCTCGATGCCGTCGCCGGTCTCGATCGCCTCGGCGAAGACCTCACTCGGCAGCGCGCCGACGTCCTGGAGGACCGTGGAGAGCAGGCGGTTGGGGCGTACCTGAGACCCGCTCGAGTCGCTGCCGAGCGGGACCACCGGGTGCTCTGCGATGACGTCTGCGTAGGTCGACGCGACGTCGGCGACGCGGTCGTCGTAGGCGGTCACGAGCTCTTCGGCCCGGACGGTCGTCCCGGTCGCCTCCGCGACGAGCCGGAGGTCGTCCTGCCATGTCGAGGTGTCCTGGTCGCCGATCGCGACGACAGGGGCGATCGCGCTCAGCTGGTCGAAGATCTCCTCGACGTCGTCTGACCGGCTGATGATGACGCTCGGTGCCGCCTCCGCGATGGCCTCGATGTTGATCTCGTCGGCGAGGAACAGCCCTTCGGCGCCGTGCTCGGCGACAGCTGCGGCCCGCGCCTCGGCGAGCGGAGACTCGAGGTCGAGCGATCCCTCGCCCTCGAGCGGGAAGCCGACGACAGGGAGGTCGAGGGCGAGCGCGATGTCGAGGTCACGCCGGCCCTCGATCACGACGACCGAGTCGATCTGCTCGGGCACGGCGACGGGTCCGAGGACGGTCTCGACGGTCCGGCCTGACGTGGCAGGAGCCTCGGTCGAGGATGAGGTGGTGGTCGAGCACGCGACGAGGAGAGCCGTGCTGGTCAGGGCTGCGGCGATCGGCCAGAGGGCGCGCGCGGAGGGCGCGGAGAAGCTGTGCATGAGGTAAGGCTAGCCTCAGTTCCACCCGGTCTGGCTGGGGGTGCGTCTGGCGAGACGAGGGGGCTGCTCGGGCGCGGGACGAGGGCCGGGCCCACAGCTCTTCCGGCGTCGGAGCCCTCGTGGGCCGGACTGCTGCTGGCTCCCAGGGCGTGCCCGGAGCGCAAGAAGGCCGCATCGACGGCTGTCGGTGCGGCCTTCTCGTGCAGACCCGCGCGTCCGCGCGGGTCCTCTGGTGCGTCTCGCGTCAGGCTGCGACGGCTCCGCGCGCGGCCTCGACTGTCGCGGTGAGGACCGCGGTCAGCTGCTCGACGACCTCGGAGTCGTCGCGCGGGTGCGTCTCGGCGAAGCGGACGACCGAGCCGGGGATCGAGAGCGTGACGTCACCGAGGACGTTCGCGCCCGCGATGCCGAAGGCCTTGCGGGCCTCGTCGTGGGCCCACACGCCGCCGAACTGGCCGTAGGCGCTGCCGACGACCGCGACGGGCTTGCCCGAGATCGCGCTCGCGCCGAAGGGGCGCGAGGCCCAGTCGATGGCGTTCTTCAGTACAGCGGGGATGGTGCCGTTGTGCTCGGGGGAGACGACCAGGACGGCGTCGGCCGAGGCGAGGGCCTCGCGGAAGGCTGTCGCGCCGGCGGGGGCGGAGTCGGGGAGGTCGATGTCCTCGTTGTAGAAGGGCAGGTCGGCCAGGCCCTCGAAGATCGTGAGGGTCGTGCCCGCGGGGGCGAGGTCGACTGCGGCCTCGGCGAGCTCGCGGTTCTTCGAGCCGGAGCGCAGGCTGCCGACCAGGACGAGGATGGAGACGTCTGACATGGGAGGTCCTCACGTAGGTGCGGGGTGGTTCTGGGGGATGCGCGGCGGGCCGCGCAGGCGGTGCGAAGAGTGCGTGCGGTGCGGTGACCGCTCGCCCAGCATAAGCGGACCACGGTCCGCTTAGCAGCGTGACGTGCGTCTCACCGCGACGGACATCGCTCACCCGGGCTGCGGGCCGCTCGCGTCGTTGCTGGTCCACAGGCCCGCGGGCTGGGCGCGCCCGGGCCGGTGCGTGGAGTCGGTCGTCTCACCCGCTGCGGGGTTCTCGCCCCTGCGGCCGCGACGATAGGCTCGCCGGAGCGCACGACCGTCGACCAGGTGAGGAGGCCCGCGATGACGTCCCTCGACCTCCCGGCCCCCGGGAGCACCGCGGCCTGCGAGCGTGCCGACGCCGCCCGCAACAGGGAGCACCTGCTCGTCACCGCCCGTGCGATGCTCGCGGATGTCGGCGTCGACGGTCTCACCATGGACGGCCTCGCCCGCGCGGCCGGGCTCGGCAAGGGCACGATCTTCCGCAGGTTCGGCTCCCGCGCGGGTCTGCTGCGCGAGCTGCTCAACGACTCCGAGATGACCTTCCAGGAGGGGTTCTTCTCCGGCCCGCCGCCGCTCGGCCCCGGCGCCGAGCCCGTCGAGCGTCTGGTCGCCTTCGGCCGCGAGAGGCTCCGGCTCGTCACCGTCCAGGGCGACCTGCTGCGCAGCGTCGAGGCGGAGGCCGAGCACAGGTACTCCGCGCCGGCCCACGCCGCGTCGGCGATGCACGTGCAGATGCTGCTCGGGCAGGCCGGGGTCGACGGAGACCTCCAGGTGCTCACGCTCACCCTGCTCTCCTCTCTCGACGCGGCCCTCGTCCTCTACGAGACGCGCGACCTGCGGATCGACCTCGACAGGCTGGCCGACGGCTGGGAAGACCTCGTCCGCAGGGTCGCCCGAGCCTGACGCTCTGCCTGCGACGGGCAGACCGGCCGGCCGTCACACCTCCACGCACCAGGCTCCCCAGACGCGCCCGTCAGATCGGCGCGCCCGGCGGGATCACCGGCAGCGGACCGAGGTCGACCGCCGACGGGTCTGACGCGGCGAGCCGCGCGGTCCTGACGAGGTGGTCCCAGCCGCGGTCGGTCCTCCGGTCCGCCCTGCGGCCTGACGCGGCCGACGGAGTCGGCAGGACCGACTCGGCCGACGAGACCGAAGGGTCGGACGTCGCGCCGAGCGCAGCAGCCCCGGACGTCGCATCGAGCTTCTCGTCCAGCCTGTCGGCGGCGTCTGCGAGGGAGGTCGCGACGGACGCCGCGACGGCGGGATGCAGACCGCCGCCGGTGAGCGTGGCGACGAGGTGCTGGAGCACGGTCCACGCCGCCTGCTGCCGGACCGCCTCAGAGAGGGCGTCACCCGTGCCGGGGGCGTCCCAGACGGCGTCGAGGACCGTCGCGACGATCTCGGAGACCGTCGGCACCCGGTCTGCGCTGGCCGCTGCCAACGCCCGCTGGCTGCCACCCTCGGCAGCCTCGGAAGCCTGGGAGCCCTCAGAACCCTCGGAAGGCCCAGCGGCCCCTCGAGCCCCGACAGCCGACGCCGCGTCTTCCGCAGCCTGCCAGGCCACCCTGTTGAGCCGCCCCGGGGCGAAGAGCTGCTCGGCGACGATCCCGGCCCCGGCGCCTACGGCTGTGAAGGGGTCGAGGACGATGCCGCGGCGCGGCGTGAGGTACTCGGTCGTGCGCTCGTACCGGATAGCGGGCGGCACGACGGTCCGCAGCACCGACGACGGCAGGGCCAGCACCTGGGGGGAGAGCAGGTCGGTGAGGACGGAGAGCGCGCGGCGCTGCTCGGCGCCGGGGACCACGCGGTTGCCTGTCGCTTCCTCCCCGGCCAGCGTGTAGCCGTACTCGACACCGCCGAGCAGCCGCGCGACCGCCGGGACCTGGTACCTGTGCAGCAGGTAGAGGGGGACGAGCCGCTCTTCGATCTCGCCGGCCTGGCGGTCGGGTGCGACGACGCCCGGGGAGAAGTCGCGCAGCGCCTTCGCCCGGACCTGGAGCAGGTTCTCGAGCGAGGCGACAGGGTCGGCGCCGTGCACCCAGGGGACGGCGTCCGGGGAGGCCGCCTCGGCGTGGTGCCCGTCGTCGTCGGTGAGGTAGACGAGACCGGCCGCGGCGGCCTCGCGGCGCAGCGCCTCGAGACCGGCGGCCTCCTCGCCGGGGGCGAAGTCCTGGTACGCGTGCCGGACCGCGAAGACGTCCCACGGGCCCAGGCCCACGGGGTAGGCGTCGGAGAGGTCGATCTCGCCGTCCGCGCCCAGCCGGACCTGCGGGTGCGGGTAGTCCATGACCGAGGCCTGCGGGTGCTGGTGCGAGGCGTAGTTGTGCATGAACCCCAGGGCGTGGCCGATCTCGTGGGCCGCGAGCTGGCGAAGGCGGGCGAGCACGAGCTCGTCGACGGCCGCGAGACGGCGTGCCTCGTCGACGTGGCCGTACGGGGCGAGCAGCGCCTCGGCGACCAGGGTGAGCTGATGGATGCGCTGGGACCCGAGCCGCACGCGGCCCGAGAGGATCTCACCGGTGCGCGGGTCGGTGAGCGCCGCGCCCTGCGACCAGCCACGGTTGGTCCTGTGCACCCACCACAAGGACGAGGTGCGGGCGGCGAAGGGGTCGACGTCGTCGGCGCGGAGCTCGACCCTGTAAGCGTCGACGAAGCCAGCAGCCTCGAAACCCTCGGCCCACCAGCTGCCACCCTCGATCACGGCGCTGCGGTACGGCTCGGGGATCGCCGGGTCCACGTGGAACACGATGGGCTCGTGGACCGTGCTCGGCGCGGTGCCCGGGGTCGTCTTCTCGAGCCTGAAGCGGGGCTGGAGCCGCACGTCGACGCTCCGACCTCCGGGCAGGGCGTGGTCGGCGAAGCCCTTGCCGTAGCCACCCGCCCCGGGGTGGAACGGGCGCGGCACGAAGCCCGAGGGCAGCGGGACGAGGCTCACGCGCTGCGTGATCGAGACGACGTCGGGGTCCGGGCTGACCTGCGCGAGCAGCGCACCCTCGCCGCGCCCGGCGAAGGTGAGCACGGCCGAGAGCTCGACCGAGCCGGGGGTGCGGGGGCGGTCGTCCCCGGTGGTGGTGCCGGAGGACGTGCTGCCGTCGGCCGACCTGCTCTGGCTGGTCGGCCCGCCCGGGCCGGTGGTGGCCGACACGAGGAAGGACCTGCTGGCGTCGAGGCGCAGGTCGCCCTGCTCGGCCCGGGCGAGTCGCGTGCTCACGGCGAGCAGGTCGCTCGTCGCGAGGGACGCGGCGTCGACGACGACGCTGCCGTCGCCGCGGTGCTCGACGACGGGCGCCGACCACAGCACCGACCGCGCGAAGGAGTCGTCGCCGGCCTGGACCGCGGCAGGGTCGTCCGAGACCACGGTGAAGTGCTTGTTGTCCTGGACCAGCAGCACCCGGTCGCCGACCACGCGCAGCTGCACGAGCCGCACGTCGCCCGGCTGCCCGCGGTCCAGCCACAGCCCGCTCGACCCGATGCCGCGCTCGATCCCGGTGAGCAGCAGCAGCTGGCCGCCCGACCTCGGGACGGAGAGCAGGGCGGTGCCGTCAGCGCCGGGTGCGTCGTACGGGACACCGGCCTCGCCGACGGGCTCGGAGGCGGGGGCGGGGACGAGCGTGGGGAACGAGGTCACGGGGTGAGGTCCTGTCGTCGTCGGTGGTCTGACCAGCGTAGGTGCGGGCCAGAGGGCGGGCCTATGGTGGCGCCGCGCCCCCTGGGCGGGTGGTGCAGGTGGTGCCGTCCAGCTCTGGGCGGGTCAGCCCTGCGAGAGCCAGATGTCGTAGAACACAGGCTTCGACGACGCCTCCCAGTCGATGCCCTGGACCGTCGACGCCGCGCCGAGGATCGACACGCTCTCGACGATCGGCACCGTGAAGCCGTCCGCGAGGATCAGCTCCTGGGCGGTCTCGACGAGCGGGGAGCGGACCGCGGGGTCTGTCGTCGTGCGCTGCTCGTCGAGGACCGCGGCGAGCTCGTCGTCGGTCCCGCCGTGCCGGTTGCCCGGGTTCGCGGGCGAGAAGTTACCCCACAGCACGTCGGGGTCCGGGCGGGTCTGCGAGTTGTAGAAGAGGTCGTAGTCGCGGTCGCCGAGCACCTGGTTGAGCTCGGGCAGGGTGATCGTGCGGATGGTCAGCTCGACGCCGATCTTCGCGTAGTCCTGCTGCGCGAGCTCGAGGACCTGCTTGCCCCAGCCGATCGCCGGGTTCCACGTGGCCTCGACCGTGAGCCGCTGGCCGTCCTTCTCGCGGATGCCGTCCGACCCGACCTCCCAGCCTGCGTCGTCGAGGGCCGCGGTGGCGGCGTCGGGGTCGTAGGCGAGGACGTCCGAGAGGTCGCTCCACCCGGGGGTCGAGCTCGACAAGACGGCCGTCGCGGGCGGTGCCTCGTCGAAGAACAGCGTCGAGGACACCGTCGCCCGGTCCACCCCGAGGAGCAGGGCCTGCCGGACGGCCGGGTCGCCCAGGACCGGGCGGGTGGTGTTGACGAGCAGCCCGCCGGCGTTGCCCGGGTTGGGCCGCGAGACCACCTGGTACTCCGCGCCCGCCTGCAGCTGGGGGAGGTCCTGGGTGGGCACGTCACCGATGACGTCGAGCTGGTCGGAGACGAGCGACCCCGTGCGGACCGACCCCTCGGGGATGACCGAGAACTCGACCCGGTCCAGATAGGCGTCGCCGGTGTGCGCGGCGCGCGCCGGAGCCCAGTCGTAGCCCTCGCGGCGGACGATCGCCACGCTCGTGCTCGGCTCGTAGCTCTCGATCGTGAAGGGCCCCGACGCGGCGTACTGCCCTGTGCAGAGCTCTTCGGGGGTCTTGTCGAGGCTCTCGCTCGACAGCAGCCCGAGGGACATGCTCGACGCGGCCTGCAAGAACTGCGCGTTCGGGGCCGCGAAGGTGACCGTCGCGGTGTGCTCGTCAACCACCTCGGTGCCCTCGTAGCCCGTGAGGTACTGGAGCGGCAGCCCGGCGAGCGGCCCGAGCTCGGCGACCGAGTCGAAGTTCTTCTTCACGAGATCCGCGGTGAGCTTCTCGCCGTCGGAGAAGGTCACGTCGTCGCGCAGGTGGAAGGTGAAGGCCGACGCGTCCTCGTTCACCTCCCACGACTCGGCGAGCCACGGGGCGATCTCGCCGGTCTCGGGGTCCTGGTCGAGCAGGCTGTCGACGACCGACCGGGTGACCGTCAGGCTGACCGTGAGCCCGCCCTGGCGCGGGTCGAGGCACTGCGGGTCCGCCTGCAGGCCGTAGCGCAGCGTGCCGCCCGAGACGGGTGGGCCGGCAGCAGCGCCCTCGCCGCCGGACGAGGCTGTCGAGCCGCCACCGCAGGCCGAGAGCAGCAGGGCTGCTGACACGGCGGCGGCGGGCAGGAGGGACGGGGACAGTCTCATGGACGGGCTCGCATTCTAGGTACTGGAGGGGACGAGGGGGAGGGAGGAGGGAAGGAAGAGCAGGAGGTCAGGCGTGTGCGGCGAGCTCGGCGCGGATCTCGTCGAGGGTGTGCCACCCGAAGTCGCGGGTCCCGGCGGCCACCTCGTCGAGGGCCCGCGCGACGAGCGGCCCGACCACCAGGTCGACGCCGACCGCCGCGGCCTGCTCGGGGTAGGTGCTGCGGTCTCCACCGGTCTCGCGCGGCCGACGGCGCACGGCGATGTCGCGGAACACCCCGCTGCGGTCTTTCGGCTGGGTCCGCAACCACCGGACGAGGCGGGTGAGCGCGCGGTCGCGGGTGAGGCCCGGGGCGGCGTCGGAGAAGGCGTAGGGCTCGTAGGCGTCGAAGCGCTCGAGCACGACGCCCGAGCGGATCGCGACCTCGGTGCTCTCCCGGGCGACCGCCGCCGCGAGGTCGCGGTACCTGTCGACCACGTCGGCGATCGGCGCGTCGACGAGGGTGGTCAGACCGAGGATCGAGCCGAAGCCCTGCTTGCCCCAGCGGTACCCCGCGAGGTTCGCCGTCGCGACGACGTCGCCGTAGGCCCGGAGGTCTTCGGCGACGGCCAGGACACGGGCGTCCGGTGCACCGCCGCCTGGCAGGCCGACGGCGACAGCACCCGCACCCCCGTCGCTCACGACGCCGGGGCCCAGGTAGTCGGTGAAGATGTTGACGAAGGCGCCGAGCACCCGCTCCGCGCCGACGGCGTCGGCGATGGTCTGCTCGTTGTGGCCGTTCTGGGCCGAGAGCACCAGACCGTCGGCCGCGAGGCGTGGTGCGACCCAGGCCGCTGCGGTCGCCGTGTGCTGCGACTTGGTCGCCAGGATCGCCCTGTCGATGCTCGCGGGCGCCTCGTCCGGCAGGTAGGCCCCCGCCACCTGCACGACGTCGTCGCGCCCGTCCGGTCGGCGGATCGTCAGCCCGTGCTCGCGGATCGCCGCGACGTGCGCGGCGTCGGTGTCGATCACGGTGACGGCGTGCCCGGCCCGGGCCAGGGCGTGGGCGAGGGTCCCGCCGATCGCCCCCGCGCCGACCACCGTGTAGGCGGCGCGCTCGGGGCGACCCGGGTCGAGGGCAGGCGCGCCTGCGGTGACAGGCGTGGGGCGTGCTGTCGTGGTGCTCATGCGGGGACCTCCGAGAGGTGGGGAGAGGTGGCGGCCGGGGCGCCGGTCGTCGGCGCGGCTCCGGGACCGTCCGCGGCGGGCTGCTGGGTGCTCGTGGTCGTCGGCCAGTGCTGGGGGAGGGCTGTCGTGCCGCCCGAGGCCCCGCCGTCGACCGACAGCGTGGTGCCCGAGACCCACCGGGCGTCCGGGCCGAGCAAGAACCGCACCGCCGAGGCGATGTCCCTGGGCTCGGCACGGCCGGGCAGCACGTTGCGGCGGACGGCGTCCGCGTACTCCGGTGTCACCGGGTTCACTGGGGAGTCGACATCGACAAAACCGGGCGCGACGGCGTTGACCCGGATGCCCGACGGCCCCAGCTCGACCGCGCTCGCCTGGGTGAGCAGGGTGAGCGCCGCCTTCGACGTCGAGTAGTGCGCCGTCCCCGGCCGGGCGGCCCGCGCCGCCCCCGAGGTGATGTTGACGACCGCTGGAGTCCGGCCCGCGGCGGTCGCGCGACGGCCGAGCTCTTGGGTGGCGAGCAGCACGGCGCGCACGTTGACGTGCTGCACCCGGTCCCACTGCGCCGGGGTGATCTCCAGGAACGGGATCGCCGGGTACACCCCCGCCGCGTTGACGAGGGCGTCGAGCGGTCGACGCTCCCACGCGGCGGCCACGGCGTCCCGGGCGAAGGCCTCGTCACCGAGGTCGCCCACGAGGGCGTGCACAGGGGCTCCCGAGCGCTCGCGGACGTCGGCGAGGACGGCGTCGAGGGCGTCGCGGCGGACGTCGACCCCGGTGACCTCCCAGCCGTGCGCCGCGAGGTCACGGACGATCGCCGCCCCGATGCCGGAACCCGCGCCTGTCACGAGCGCGTGGCCTGCGCGACCCGCGTGGCCTTTGTGACCCGCGTGGCCTGCGTGCCCCGGTGCGACGACGCTGGTCGTGGCCGTCTGGCTGCTCTCTGGCGTGCTCATGCTGTCTCCCTCACGTGGTCGGCGATCTGCGCGTGCGTCGCGAACCACACGGGCCCTGACGCGGTGATCTCGGCGAGCAGCTCGTCGAGCACCCACAGGCGCGAGCGGTGCCCGATGATCCCGGGGTGCATGGTCAGCTGGAACACCCCGCCCTCCGCGAGAGCTCCGCGGAACTCGTCCCGCCAGATGCCCAGCACGGCGGCCGGGGCCGTGTGCGGCCTGAGCCCGGCGTAGCGCGCCATGACGAAGTACGGGGCGTCGTCGCGGATCCACTCGACGGGCACCTCGACCACACCGGTCGGCACACCGTCGGCGAGCAGCTCGTAGGGGTCGTCGTCGGCCATGAGCGAGCTGTCGTAGCGGAAGCCCGCCTCCTGGACGATCCGCAGCGTGCTGTCCGAGAAGTCCCACGACGGCGTGCGGATGCCCACGGGGCGCGTCCCCGACAACCGCTCGAGCACGTCGAGGCTGCGCAGCGTGAGGTCGCGCTCGTCGGCCTCGCTCAGCAGCGTGTTCCGCTCGTGGATCCACCCGTGCACACCCACCTCGTGGCCGGCCGCCGCGTAGTCGCGGACCTCCCCGGGGTGCAGCAGCCCGGAGACCGCCGGGACGAAGAACGACGCCGGGACACCGTGCCGCTCGAGCAACCTGAGGATGCGTGGCACCGCGACGCGGGCACCGTACTCGCCCGCGGCGAGCCCGCCCGGGGTCGTCTGACCCTCGCGAAGCACCGGGGTCTCGTGGTCGGCGTCGAAGGAGATCGCGACGGCGACGCGGGCACCACCGGGCCAGCTGCCCGGGACGAGCCGGCGACCGGCCCGCACCTGCTCGACGAGGCCGCGCCACACGGGCTCCTCCCACTGCCAGGGCTGCTGGTCGGCGGGCACCAGCCCGCTCATCGCTCGACCTCGGTCGTCGCGCCGGCAGGAGCCAAGAACTCCGCGACGACGTCGGCCAGCGCGTCGACGGTCAGCCGCAGGCTCTCGACGTCCACCTGCTCGTCGTCGCCGTGGAACAAGGACCTGAACCGGCCCACGTCCCAGGCCGCGCTGAACAGCGCGAAGCCGTACGCGACCCCACCGCGCTCGCGGACGAAGCGCGCGTCGGTGCCGCCCGAGGTGAGCAGCGGCAGCACCTGCGACGTCGGGAAGCGCGCGGTGACCGCACCCACGAGCGCGTCGTAGAGCCGACCGTGGTCGGGGGACACCGAGGCGGAGCGTGCCGGTCCGGCGAGCACCTCGACGGGTCCGTCCGGTGCCGCGAGGTCACCGAGAGCGGTGCTGACCGCCGCATCGGCGTCGTCCCCGGTCTGGCCGGGCAGCAGCCGGATGTCGACGTCCACCTCGCCCCTACCCGGGATGACGTTGCCCTTGGCCCCCGAGCGGAGGACGTTGGGCGAGAGCGTCAGGTGGCTGATCGCGTGGCCGAAGCGGGCGCTCGTCCCGAGCTCGGCCAGGGCGTCGTCGAGGCGCTCGGGGTCGAGCAGCGCCCCGCGGACGTCGTCGCTCAGCGGTGACGCGGCGACGAAGGCCCGCCACCTGTCGTCGAGCACGGGTCGGCTGCGGTGCGCCGCGACGCGCAGCGCGGCGTCGGCCGCGAGGAGCGCGGCGTTCGCTGCGCCCCACGGCAGAGAGCCGTGCCCGCCCCGACCGTGCGCGACGAGCCGGCGCGGCGCTCCACCCTTCTCACCGACGGTGACGGTCACGTGCGAGCCGACGTGCAGCCCGCCGCTCTCGGTGAGTGCGTTCTCGGTCGGCACGAGGCCCGGGCGGTGGGTCGTGATCCAGTCCATGCCGAAGCGGCTGCCCGCCTCCTCGTCGGCGACGGCCGCGAAGACCAGGTCACCGGCCAGCCGTGCGCCCGACATCGCGATCTCGCGGGTCACCACGGCCATCGAGGCGGTGAGGTTGAGCATGTCGAGGGCGCCGCGCCCGCGGACCACCCCGTCGACGACGTCCCCCGCGAAGGGCGCGAAGCTCCAGTTCTCCTCGTCGACGGGCACCACGTCGGTGTGCCCGATCAGGCTGAGCGGCGGTGCTGCGGGGTCGGTGCCGCGGACCCTGAAGATCGCGCTGACCCGGCCCGGGTGCGGCTCGACCAGCTCGACCTCGACCCCGCTCCCGGCGAAGAACTCGACGAGGGTGCGGGCGTTGCGGACCTCCTGCCCAGAGTCCGGGGTGCCGTCGTTGACGCAGGCGTTGCGGATCAGGGTGGTGAGGAGCGCGACGACCTGCTCGGTCCGCGAGGCGGTCTCGGCAACCGTGCCGGTCGTGCCCGCAGGCGTCCAGGTCTCGGTGCTGCTGCTCACGGTGCCTCGATCCAGGTGTCGTAGAAGGACAGCCGTGACGACGCCTCGAAGCGCAGGTCGTGGGCGGTTGGCGCCGTCGCGATCACCGTGCTGAACTCCATGACCGGGATCGACAGGGCGCGATCGAGTAGCTGCGTCTGGGCGTCCGCGAGGAGTGCGAGGCGTGCGTCGGCGTCGGCCTCGGCGGCCTGCGCGTCGAGCGGGGTGTTGACGGCGTCGTCGGCGGCGAGACGCGCGAGGTTGCGGCCGCTCGACCCGTAGACCGTCCGCAGCACGTCACCGTCGGCGCGGGTCAGGTTGGTCCAGCTGAAGTCGTAGTCGCCGACCTTCTGCACCTCCGGGTACTCGGCCATCGTCACCTGCCGCAGCTGGAGGTCGACGCCGGCCTTGACCAGCTGCTGCTGCACGAGCTGGAGGATCTGCTCGCTCGCCGCGAAGTTCGTCAGGTAGACGACGTCGGCCTGCAGGCGCTGGCCGTCCTTGGTACGGATGCCGTCGTCACCGGGCTCCCAGCCCTCGGCGTCGAGACGGGCCTTCGCGGCGTCGAGGTCGAAGGTCAGCAGGTCGCCGAGGTCGGTGTACCCGGGGTTGGAGCTGCTCAACGGGCTGGTCGCCGCCTTGTAGCTCGGGGTGAGGACCGTGTCGACGACCTCCTGGCGGTCGATCGCCTCGCTGATCGCGAGGCGGACCTCTTCGTCGCCACCCACGGGTCGGTCGGTGTTGGGCAGCAGCGCGAAGGAGATTCCCGGGTTGGTGCGGGCCGACACCGTCTGCCCGGTGGCCTTCAAGGGTTCTTCGTCGGTCGGCAGCACGTTCATGAACGCGTCGAGCTGGCCCGACTGCAACGACCCCGTGCGCACGCTCGGCTCTGCGACGACGGAGTACTCGATGCTGTCGAGGTACGCCTCGCCCTCGTGCCCGGCGATGCTCGACGGCCAGGCGTAGCCGTCGCGGCGCTCGAGGGTGGCCGACTGCGCTGGCTGCCAGTCGGTCAGGGTGAAGGGCCCGGAGCCGACGAACTCCCCGGCGCACCGGTCTTCGACGGACAGCGTGGTGCTCGCGACCGAGAACAGACCGAGGGTCATGGTCGACGTGGCCTGCAGGAACTGCGCGCTCGGCTCGGAGAACTCCACGCGCGCCGTCTGCGGGTCGACGACCACGGTCTGGGCATACCCGTCGAGATAGCTCGACCCGAGGGTCGCCTGCGCCCCTAGCGCGGCGATCCCGTCGAGGTTCGCCTGGACGGCCGCGGCGTCGACGGGCGTGCCGTCGGCGAAGGTCGCGTCGTCGCGCAGGGTGAAGGTGAAGGTCTTCGCGTCGGGGGAGACCTCCCACGACGTCGCGAGCCACGGCACGATCTCACCGGTCTCGGGGTCCTGGTCGGTCAACGAGTCGACGAGCTGCCGGCCGATGTTGAGCGAGTCGTTGCCGCCGGCCTGCTGCGGGTCGAGGCAGGTGGGGTCGTAGCCGAGGCCGAAGCGCAGGGTGCCGCCGCTCTGCGGCTCACCGCCACCTGCGGAGGTGCCTGGGGCGGCGGTCCCGGAGGAGGCGCAGCCGGCGAGCAGCAGCGCGGAGACTGTGGCGGC
This sequence comes from Sanguibacter sp. Leaf3, assembly GCF_001425965.1. Lineage (NCBI taxonomy): Bacteria > Bacillati > Actinomycetota > Actinomycetes > Micrococcales > Sanguibacteraceae > Sanguibacter > Sanguibacter sp. Leaf3. Next base: position 344,639 of record NZ_LMRH01000001.1, read on the forward strand.
GGCGAAGGCTGCTGGGCGGGGTGAGGCGGTCGATGGCACGGTGGCTCCGGTTCGAGGGTGTGCGGCGGCCCCGGCCCCGTCGCGGCGCCGTCAGGGCGCGTGGAGGGAACCGGTCGTGGCCGGGAGGACGAGGGGGCGGTGCGGGCAGGGCTGTGCCGGGAGATGCCGACGGTGCCGGGCTGCTTCGAGACGGTGCTCGTGCTGGCCACGGCTCGGTCCGGGCGTGATCCCTCGGCGGGCCTCGGCAGCCCTGTGGGCGCAGACGCGACGTGGCGTCACGTGCCGTGTCAGGTGCCGGTGCTCCCGGGGTGGCGCTGTGGCGCGAGGCGCAGGACCGGCGTCAGCAGGGCCGTCGCGATGTGCGGGCGCAGGTCTCGGTCACGAGGTGCTCGCACTGGGCTCAGGCCCTTGCCGACGCCTCTCGGCGTGCGGTCAGGGTCGACAGCGACAGCTGCCGGGGCGCACGGCCGGACAGCCCGCAGGCTGGGTGGGGCGGTGCGCAGCAGGGCGCAGGGCGCTCCGCGGGGCAGGCCGGAGGGTGTGCGGACCGAGGTCGGTCAGGATGGCTCTGCGTCGCACGGTGCACCTCCTCGGGTGTCGTCTGGCGGTCGTCGGCGACCACGTCCGGGTCACCTGGTGGGACCGTAGCCCGGATGGTGAGAAGAAGTCCATCTATCCAGACTTCGTGTCAGCCTAAGATCTTCTTATGTATGACGTGAAGCGCCTCTCGCTGCTCCAGGACCTCTCGATGCTCGGGACGCTCGCCGCGGTCGCCGAGGTCAACGGCGTGACGGCGTCTGCGGTCTCCCAGCAGCTCAAGACCCTCGAGGACGAGGCCGGTGTCGACCTGCTCGTCCGGGACGGCAGACGCGTCCGTCTCACAGCCGCGGGAGACCTCCTCGTCGAGCACGCCGCCGAGGTCCTCGCCGCCCTCGAGCGGGCCCGAGGGGCTGTCGCCGCCCTCCAGGACGAGGTCGCCGGCGAGGTCACGGTGGCCGCGTACCCCAGCATCCTCGCGCCTGTCGGCAGCCGTCTGGCCGTCGCGGTGCGCGAGCGGCACCCCGGCGTCACCGTCCGTCTCGCCGAGACCGACGCGACCCGCGCGATGCCCGCGGTGATCCGCCGCGAGATCGACGCGGCTCTCGTCCTGCGCTACCCCGACGACGGCGACGAGGTCGTCCCCGGCGTCCGCACCCGCCGCCTCTTCGACGAGCGCTTCGTCGCGGTCGTGCCCGAGGCTCTCGGCGGTGTCGTCCTGCACGGCGGGCTCGGTGTGCTCGGGCGTGACAGGTGGATCGTCGGGGCGCCGACGCTGCCCTGCACCCGGTCGATCGTGTCCGCATGCCGGACGGCCGGCTTCACCCCAGACGTCCAGCACGAGGGGATCGGCTACCTCGCGGCCATCCAGCTCGTCGGGGCCGGGCTCGGCGTGACGGTCGTCCCCGAGCTCTCCGCACAGGTGCTGCCCGAGGGCGTGGTCGCGGTCCCGTGCGCCGTCCCGCAGCGTCAGGTCGCCCTCGCCTACCGCGACGGCGCCCAGGGGCACCCGGTCACTCACGCGCTGCTCGACGTCGCCGCCGAGGTCGGCCGCACGCTCAAGACCCGCCCGCTCTTCGGGGCGCACGCGGTGTGAGGGCCCGGGCCCGGGCCGCGGAACCACCGGGCCCGGGCCGCGGAGCCAGCGGGCTCGGGGCTGCCGGGCTGCCAGCTCACGGGGCGACCAGGCCGTGGGCTCGCCGGGCGGCGGGGCTCCGGTGACACGCTCGTACAGAGATTCACAAGGGTTAACAGAGGTTCACGCACGGCGTCGGGAGAGTCGCCCCACCAGGGCTGGACAGTGCTTGACCACGTCCTCAGAGCATGCCTAGGGTGTCGCCCAGGTCACGAGATCTCGCCCATGGCCCGGCAGGCGAGGCAGCAACCCCCAGATGGCAGCGGGGTGCTTCCGGGTATCGACCAGGCCGTCAGGATCCCTGACGGCAAGTGCCCCGACCACCCGACCGCGCGCAGCGCCGGTCGTGCACGCACCCGCACCCTCGCGTCTCGGACGTGCGCCTGCGCCCGGCCTCCCGGCCGACCGTGCAGTCGCCCAGCCCCGGCGCGGAGCCGTGCGCGGTGCGTCCGAGAGGAGTCCCCCTCGTGCGTGCCTATCTGCTGCGCCGCGCGCTCCAGGCCGTCTTCGTGCTCTGGGCCGCGTTCACCGCGACCTTCGCGATCTTGTACATGCTGCCGAGCAACCCCGTCGCGATCATGCTCGACGCCGGCGGCGAGGGGACGCAGGTCGACCCCGAGAAGGTCGCCGAGCTGACCGCGCGCTACGGCTTCGACAAGCCTGTGTGGGAGCAGTACCTCACGCGGCTGTGGGCGGCCGTCCGCGGCGACTTCGGCTCGTCGATCCAGACCGGCCAGCCCGTGACGGGCTCGATCCTCGACGCCCTGCCCGAGACCCTCAAGCTCGCCTCGATCGGCCTCGTGCTGGCCGTCGTGATCGGGGCCTCCCTCGCGCTCGTCGCCACCTGGACGCAGGCGCGCTGGCTCCGCCAGGCGCTCCTCGCGCTGCCGCCGCTCGGCGTCTCCGTGCCGACGTTCTGGGTCGGTCTCGTGCTGCTCCAGGTCGTCTCCTTCCAGTGGGCCCTGCTCCCGGCCATGGGCAACGTCGGCTGGCAGACCCTCGTCCTGCCGAGCCTCACCCTCGCGATCCCGACCTCCGCTGTGATCGCGCAGGTCCTGGCCAAGAGCCTGTCGACGACGTGGGACCAGCCCTTCGTCGAGACGGCCCGCGCCAAGGGCACCCCCAGGCTGCACATCCACCTGCGGGACGTGCTGCGCAACGCGGCCATCCCCACGCTCACGCTCGTCGGCATCACCGTCGGCAACCTGCTCGCCGGGTCCGTGGTCGTCGAGACGGTGTTCTCGCGCAACGGCATCGGGCGCCTCACCCAGCAGGCCGTGACCTTCCAGGACATCCCCGTCGTGCAAGGCCTCGTGGTCCTCTCGGCCGTCATCTTCGTCGTGGTCAACCTCGCGGTCGACCTCGTCTACCCAGCCCTCGACCCCCGCATCAGCCAGCGCACCCGCGCGGCCGTCTGAGAGGACGCACCATGTCAGACCTGACGATCACCGTCCGGGGTGCCTCGATGGGCCCAGCCGCCGGCACGACTGCCGGGCTCTCGTCCGCCGACGGGCTCGACCACGCGCTCGCCGAGGCCGCCGGCGGCCTCCACGACGCCGACGCCTGGGCTGTGCCCTCGCGCACCGAGCGCCTGCGCCGACGCGCCCTGTGGCTCGTGCGACGCCCGGGCCTCGTCCTCGCGGTCCTCGCCATCGCGCTCGCGCTCGCCTGGGCCTTCTGGCCGGCGGCCTTCGCGCCCTACAGCCCGACCGTGGGCGTCCCGGCCGACAAGCTGCAGGGCCCGAGCGCGCAGTACTGGTTCGGGACCGACTACCTCGGTCGTGACCTCTTCTCCCGCGTCGTGCACGGCTCGGCCCTGTCCCTCAAGGCCACCGCGATCGCCGTGGCCATCGCCCTCGTCGCCGGCTCGGGCATCGGGCTGGTGGCCGGCTTCGTCGGCGGGGTCGTCGACGACGTGCTCATGCGGGTGGTCGACGTCCTGCTGGCCGTCCCCGGTCTGCTGCTCTCCCTCGCCGTGGTCACGGTGCTCGGCTTCGGCACCACCAACGTCGCGATCGCTGTCGGCGTCGCCGCGGTGGCCTCGTTCGCGCGCGTCATGCGCGCCGAGGTGCTGCGGGTCCGCGAGTCCGTGTTCGTCGAGGCCGCCGCGGCCTCGGGCGTCGGACGCCTGACCATCGTGCGACGGCACGTGCTGCCCAACTCCTCGGGGCCCGTGCTCGTGCTGTCCGCTCTCGAGTTCGGCTCCGCGATCCTCGCGGTCTCGGCCCTGAGCTTCCTCGGCTTCGGTGCCGCGCCGCCGGCCCCAGAGTGGGGGTCCCTCGTCTCCGAGGGACGCAGCTACCTCGCCACCTCCTGGTGGCTCACCACGCTGCCCGGCCTCGTCGTCGTGGCCGTGGTGCTCTCGGCCAACCGCGTCAGCCGGGCCCTCGACGGAGAATGGAGCGACCTGCGATGACCAGCACGAAGACCACCAGCACGACGTCTACCCGCACCGAGACCGCCACGACGGGCGACGAGCCCGCGCGCTCCGGACCGCTCCTCGTCGTCGAAGGCCTCGAGGTCGCGTACAGGACCCGCCGTGGGACGGTCCCGGCCGTGCGCGGCGTCGACCTGCACGTCGACGCGGGCGAGGTCGTGGCCGTCGTCGGCGAGTCCGGCTCGGGCAAGACGACCACGGCGCAGGCGATCATCGGGCTGCTGCCGCGTGGTGGTGCACGCACTGCCGGGCGCATCGTGCTCGACGGCACCGACATCAGCGCGTGGAGCGACAAAGAGCTCGAGCGGGTCCGTGGTGCGCGCCTGGGCCTCGTGCCGCAAGACCCGACTGTCTCGCTCAACCCCGTCCGACGCATCGGCGACCAGGTGGCCGACGTGCTCGTCGTCCACTCCGGCCTCGCCCGGCGGGCGACCGGGCAGCGCGTGGTGGAGATCCTCGAGCAGGCGGGGCTGCGTGACCCCGAGGCCGTCGCCCGCCAGTACCCGCACCAGCTCTCGGGCGGCATGCGTCAGCGGGTGCTCATCGGCATCGCGCTCGCCTGCAGGCCCGCGCTCGTGATCGCCGACGAGCCGACCTCGGCCCTCGACGTCACAGTCCAGCGCGCGGTCCTCGACCACCTCGGGTCGCTCACCGCGGAGCTCGGGACGGCCGTCCTGCTCGTCACGCACGACCTCGGCGTCGCGGCCGAGCGTGCCCAGCGCGTCATCGTGATGAACCGCGGGCGGGTGGTGGAGGAGGGCAGTGCCCGGCAGATCCTCGAAGACCCGCAGGACCCGTACACGAAGGCCCTCGTCGCGGCGGCGCCCTCGCTCTCGCCGACCCGGCTGCGGCCGACGGTGCGGGACGGCCGAGCAGCGGACCCGGTGCTGGCGCCCGAGCGAGCGGGCGGGCCGGAGACTGGGGAGGCGGTCGAGCAGGTCGAGCAGGTCGAGCGGAGCGGCCTGAGTGTGATGGCCGAGGCCAGCGAGGCCAGCGAGGCCAGCGAGGTAGGTGAGCCAGAGGCCTCGTCGAGTGGTGCCGTCCCGACCTCCGTCGTGCCGCGCGAGCCCGCTGCCCAGGCAGCCTCGCTCGCGCCCGTCGTCGAGGTGCGCGACCTCGTCAAGGAGTTCACAGTGCCCCAGCAGGGCGGCGGCAAGAAGACCCTCCGGGCCGTCGACGGTGTCTCCTTCTCGGTCCCGCGCGGCGAGACCTTCGCGATCGTGGGGGAGTCCGGGTCGGGGAAGTCGACCACGGCGCGCCTCGTCCTGCGGCTCGCCGACCCGACCTCAGGCTCTGTGCACGTCGACGGGCAGGACATCACCCGGCTGCGCGGCCGCCGCCTGCGTCGACTGCGCGAGCACCTCCAGCTCGTCTACCAGAACCCCTACGCCTCCCTCGACCCGCGCTTCACCATCGGGCAGGTGCTCACCGAGCCGCTCGAGGCCTTCCGCACCGGGGACAGGGCGTCGAGGTCGCGCCGGGCCTCGGAGCTGCTCGACCAGGTCGCGCTGCCGACCTCCGCGCTGCACAGGCACCCTGCGGAGCTCTCCGGCGGTCAGCGCCAGCGGGTGGCGATCGCCCGGGCGCTCGCCCTGCACCCGCAGGTCGTCGTCCTCGACGAGCCCGTCTCCGCCCTCGACGTCTCGGTCCAGGCGCAGATCCTCCAGCTGCTCGTCGACCTCCAGGCCGAGCTCGGCCTGAGCTATCTGTTCATCTCGCACGACCTCGCGGTCGTGCGGCAGATCTCCGACCGGGTCGGCGTCATGTCCCGCGGCCGGCTGGTGGAGAGCGGGACGACCGAGCAGATCTTCGCCGACCCGCAGCACGACTACACCCGGGCGCTGCTCGCGGCGATCCCGGGCCGCACGAACGTGACGGCCTGAGGAGAGACCGAGCCCACCGGCACGGTCAGCACTGCCTGCCCGACCGCTCTGCCCGCCTGACCGCTCTGCCCGCCTGACCGCTCTGCCCGCCTGACGACAGCCGGCACGACCGGCCCTGCCCCCTGACCGACCAGCACCGAGAGGATCCCCACCATGACTCGCACGACGCCCCACCAGGACACCCCTGCCGACACCTCACCCGCGCCCTCGTCCAGAGATGACGAGGCACTTGCCGCCGCGCGCGGGCTCGCGCCGCTCGTCAGCCCGCAGGACGCTGCCAGCCACCTCGCCTCAGGTGGCCTGCTGCTCGACGTGCGCAGCGCCGCAGGTCGAGCGACCACAGGGGCGATCGAGGGCGCCCGCATCACCGATCGCGCGGACCTCGGACCGGAGCTCGACCCGACCGCCACAGCGTCGGCCCTCGCCGCCGCAGGCCACGGCGCCGCTCTGCCGGTGTCCCTCGACACCCCGATCGTCGTGGTCTGCGGCTCGGAGCGAGGGTCTGGTCCTGTCGCGGCGGAGCTCATCGCCCGTGGCTACACCGACGTGCGCCAGGTCGAGGGCGGAGCACCAGGCTGGGCTGCGGCGGGGCTGCCGCTCACGTCGTGAGGGCGGAGGGCGGAGCGCGGAGGAGCCGGAGGACGGGCTCGCTGTGCTCTCGCCGTCGCTCTTGCCGGTGGTCTGGTCTGTGCGCAGCCGACGGTCCACCGGCAGGGGTCCTGAAGGTGCGCTGATCGCCCTCGAGAGCAGCCTCGCTGCTGAGTCCGCGCCAGTCGTCGAGGACCGTGCGCCGGGTGGAACCTCACTCGTCAGGCGTCCTGCCCGAGAGGATGAGGATGCGCTCGATGGTGCTCCGGTCAGGTGTCACAGCGTGCCGGACCTGCCCGAAGGCCTTCCCGGTGCCGCGTGCCGACCCGGGGAGCAGCTCGAGGCGGCGCAGGACGAGCGCAGCCACTGTCGGGTCGACCTCCCACTCGAACCCGAGAGTCCGCGCCAGGTCCCAGGTGTGGATCACCGTGTCGCACAGCTGCATGCCGTAGAGGTCGTCGATGCTGCGAGCCCCCGGTACTCCCGGGACCTCCCGCACCTGGGACTCGTCGTCGGTGGAGGCAAAGGCATCCTCCATGTCTCTGGCGGTGCGCCTGTACGCGTGATCGAAGCCGTGGTGGGCCATGTCGCCGGCGGGAGGCACCGACGCGAAGTCGGGCGAGGCGTCCGGGGCCCTAGGTGCTCCCGTGAGGGCCTGGGCGAAGGCGAGGTTCTCGTCGAGCAGGTGGTGGTAGAGATTCTTGACGTCCCACTCCTCGCACGGCGTCGGGGACGTCAGGTCGCCGGAGGTGACCTCCGACAGATATGACGCGAGCTGCTCGGTGGCTGTGTGCAGAGCGGAGATGTCCACTGTCCAACCTCTCCGACGTCGATCCGTGGTCGGCTGTTTGGCCTCCGGGGGTTCTCGCCAAGTTATCGCACCTATGGTGCAATAGTCCAGATCGTGGTTGTCGGCACGTCACGGCACGTCACGGCATGGCGAGGCGACGCCGAGCGAGAGCGCTGAGCGTCGCCGCCGGTGAGTGTGGGAGAGGTCTCGTGGCGTAACCGTCGACGTCTGACGGACGGCTGCGCCCTCGCGCACCGGTCGGCGCACGAGGGCACGGTGGCCGCGCGGTGGGTAGGCGGTGGCGCGGCCTCAGGGGCGGAGCTCGGCTCAGATCGCCGTCTGGTCCCCGATGCGGTGGTACGTCCTGTCGTGGAACACCAGCGGGGTGGCGTCGGTGCGGGTCTGGGACTCGATGGCCCGGACGGAGACGAGGAAGCTCTCGCCGACGGGCGTGCGCTCGAGGATCCTGCCGCGCAGCCAGGTGACGGCCCCGTCGATCACGGCCTCGCCGCTCGGGAGCTCGGTCCAGCCGCCTGCGGCGAAGCGGTCGATGCCGCTCGTCGCGAAGCGTGCCGACACGTCGTCCTGGTCCTGGGAGAGGAAGCTGACGGCCAGGGTGTCGGCCTCGGCGAGCGCGGCCCACGACGACGACGTCCCGGCGATCGAGAAGGCGAGCAGCGGCGGTGCCGCGGACACCGAGATGACCGAGGTCGCTGTGAAGCCCACGTGGCCGTGGGGTCCACGCAGGGTCACGACGGCGACGCCAGCTGGATGCTGGCGGAACACGGTCTTGAACTCGTCGGGGGACAGGTGGGTGTCGAGGTCGGCGAGACGCTCGTCCTGGATGGTCATGTGCAGTCCTTCGGTGGTCTGTCGTCGGCTTGCCGGTCCCGGGGGACCAGCCAGGTCATCTCCCGGAGCACCCCGCCATGACGATGGGGTTGCTGTCCGACCAGCCGGGGCTTCGCGTCGGTTCTCGTGACCTTGAGTGACCGGTATAGCAACGGCTCGCGTCCTGTCATCGGCTTTCCCAGAACGTCTCACCATCTGGTCAGGGGGTGGTGCTCGGGGTGGACGCCGGGGTGCTGCCCGGTCGCTCGGGCTGCGCCTCGGCCGGAGCTCCACCTGGTACCTCGCCAGGAGCAGTCTCGAGCGTCCCCTCCGGTGCCCCTCCGACCTCGGCGACGCTCACCGTCCACGTGCGGCTCGGACCGAAGCCGGTGACGGCTGTGCCACCCTCACCCACGTCGACGTACCGCAGGCTCAGCGTGTGCGACCCCGCAGACGGGCCGCGCCAGACGAGGTCCTCCCCGCCCGCCACCCTGTGGAGCTCGCCCGTCGGCGTCCCGTCGACGCTCAGCTGCACGAGCTCTCCGGCGGTCCCCTCGACCCGCAGGGGGACGTCGCCCCCGTCGGGGGCCTCGATCACCTCGCCGTCGGTCGGCGCTGCCAGGACGGGACGGTCGAAGGTCCACGAGAGCGCCGTGGACGCCTCGGACTCGGAGCCTGTCGTCTCGTCGCGGGCGTGCGCGGCGACGGTCAGGGCGTCCGTCGAGGTGAGGCACGCTGCTGGGGCTCCGGTCAGCTCCCCGCACACCTGCGCAGACCAGGCGCCCGAGGTGTCTGCGACGGCTGTCGCCAACGAGTCACCCGAGGTGGTCGTCACGACGACCGTGGCACCCGGCTCGGCCGCCCCTGAGACCGTGGGGAAGGTGATCAGCACAGTGCCTGCCGCCGGTCCGGTGAGTGTCGGCACCCTGGGCCCGGCGGGCTCAGAGGGACCTGAGGGCGGTGTACCCGGCGCGACGACGTCGGGCACCGGTGCCAGGGGCGGAAGCGTAGGCAGGGGAGGCAAGGTCGCGACGGGCTCGGGTGCCGGGTCGGGCTGAGCCGGCTCGGGCAGGTCGTCCCACTCGATCACCGGTGGCTCTGCGGACGGGGGCAGGTCGACCGTCGGTGCGTCCTCAGGGTCGCCCACAGGCGCGTCACCGTCGGGTGCGTCGACCGGCGCCGTCGTCGACGCGACGCCCGGGAGCGCGGACGTCGGTGCGGCAGTCACGACCCCTGCAGGGCTCCCGGCCGTGGGTGGAGGTGAACCCGCCCCGATCGCGATCCCCGTCGAGACCACGGCGAGCCCGGCGACCGCTGCGACGACGAGGCCGACAGGACGGGCGACGACGCTCGTCCTCGGTGCACCGGCACCCCAGCGCCCGCCTCGTCCGGTGCGCGGGCTCGCGTCGTCGACCGGCGTGCCGTGGCGCGGTCCCTGCGCGGATCTCTCCGCCGGTCCCTGCGCCGGCTCGGGCGTCGGTCTCTGTGCCGCTGTGTGCGTCGAGCTGTCCGTCGATCTGTGCGTCGAACCCTGAGGGTCGGTGCTCACGTCGTCTCTTCTCTGCGTCTGATGCCGCATCCTGCCTACCACAGAGCGGGTGAGAGGCACAGGCCCTCGCCTGTGAACAAGGCGTGGAGGAGCCCTCCTGCTGTGCTGAGTCCCACACTCTGGACGCCCTCGCGGCGCGGTCCGGAGCGGCAGAATGGTGGGATGACGACGAGCACCAGCCCCGCGCCGGGCGACGCGGGCAGCACCGCGACGCCGAGCCCCCGCGATCTCTGGGTCGCGTGGCGCGCCGAGCGCGACGCCGGCCTGGCCGAGCACCACGGCTGGCTGACGCTCACCGCACTCCACCAGCTCACCGACGTCCCGACGGCCTACGCCCAGCTCCCGGGGCGCTGGTGGGCGGACCGCCACGGCATCCACGTCGAGGTCACGGCCGCCGACGGTCTGCGCGCGGGCGACACGAGCGCCGGGCGCGCAGTCGAGGACGAGCCCTTCGAGGGTGTCCACTCCGTCGACGTGTCCACGGCCGGCTCGACCATCGCCGCGATCGTCCCCGGCGACGTCGCCGTCGAGGCGGGCATCCGCAGCGGTCGACCGATCCTGCGGGTCCGCGACCCCCGTGCGCCCATGGCCACAGGCTTCACAGGCGTGCCGACCTTCGACTACGACCCGTCCTGGGTGCTCGAGGCCCCGGTCCGCTGGTACGCGCAGCCCGAGCCCGCCGTCGTCGGCGCAGCCCAGCCCGGCTTCAGCCACGAGGTCACCGTCACCGGCGAGGTCGACCTCGCCCGCGACGGCCAGAGCGTCACCCTGCGCCTCGTCGGAGACGCACCCGGCAGCGCCTCGCTGCTGTTCACCGACACGTCGGAGGAGACCCCCGCCTGGCGCTCGCTGACCGTCGACACCGCAGGCGAGACCGAGGGCACCGTCGTGCTCGACCTCAACCGTGCCTACGACATGCCGTGCGCCTTCAGCGACTTCGGCACCTGCCCGCAGCCCGTCGAGGGCAACGACGTGCCCTTCGCCGTCACCGCAGGGGAGTGTCGCGTCCGATGAGCACCGACAGCGTGATCGCCGGCGGCCGCCTGGACGGCCCGCACCACGGGTTCGAGGTCCGCTCGGTCCACATGAGCGACGCCCTGGTCCAGCCCCTCCTCGACGACCTCGAGCGCACCTACCTGCGCCTCTACGCGTCGCTCCTCGGCGAAGAGGTCCTGCGCGAGGAGATGGCCCACTACAGCCCCGAAGAGTTCGTGGCCCCCGACGGCGACTTCGTCCTGGTCCTCGACGACGGTGTCCCCGTCGCGGGCGGCGCGTTCCGCCTCTCGGTCGAGCCCGAGCTCGGTGACCCGAGGTTCTCCCTGTACCCGGAGGCCGAGCGCGGCACCGACGGGCGCACGGTCGCACCGACGGCCGAGCTCAAGCGAATCTGGACCCACGACCAGCACCGTCGCCGCGGCCTGGCCCGCATCGTGCTCACCGAGCTCGAGGACCGTGCCGCCGCTGCGGGGTACAGCCGCATCTACCTCACGACAGGGTCACGCCAGCCCGAGGCCGTCGGGCTCTACCTGCGGACCGGGTACACCGCGCTCTTCGACACCCACGTGGTGCGCACAGACGCAGACGGCCCGCTCGCCTTCGAGAAGTGGATGCTCCCACCGGTCTGACCGGGCTTGGCGCAGGTCGTCGACCGAGACGCTCGCGGACGAGGCGCCTGCCGACCGGCTCAGGCCCCCCCACGGACTGCCCGCCTGCTCCGGGGTCCGTCGGTCTGCCCGCGGAGCACCGGTCCCCACACGGGCGCGCTCGTGCGGTGGATCTCAGCCGACGGTCTTGCGGAGGATCTCCATGCGCAGGTCGTCGCGCTGGGGCAGCCCGAAGCGCTCGTCGCCGTAGGGGAAGGCCTTGTGCTCGCCGGTGCGGGTGTACCCGCGGCGCTCGTAGAAGGCGAGCAGCTCGGTACGCGCGTCGAGCACAGTCATCTCGACCGTGGTGACGCCCCACTCGGCGGCCATGAACCTCTCCGCCTCCGCGATGATCTCCTTGCCGAGGCCCTGACCCTGGCCGCTCGGGCGCACGCAGAACATGCCGAGATACCCGGTCGTCGGACCTGTGCGGCGCACGTGCACGCATCCGTCGACAGCGTGGTCCGAGCCGTCGAGGTGAGCGGCCAGCACGACGCTGTCGGGGGCGCGCAGGTCGGCGAGCAGCAGCACGGCGTCGATCCGCTGCCCCTCGAGCAGGTCCGCCTCGGTGGTCCAGCCCTGGCGGCTCGAGTCCCCCCGATAGGCGGAGGTGACGAGGTCGACGAGGTCTGCGACGTCGTCTTCGGTCGCGCGGCGGAAGGTCAGCGTGGGCACCCGACCGACCTTACCCGCGAGGTCGGGCCGTAGGCAGACGCATGGGAAGACGCGTGGGCCGGCGCGTGGGCAGGGCCGTCCGCACGTGCTCGAGCGGGCCTCTCCGAGGTGTCTGTCCACCGGCCGAAAGGCCCCCCTGAGCACTCCCGCGCCGGGGGTACTCTGGCGACGCCAACTGGCACCCGCGTCCCAGATCCGCCGTCCGCGGCGCTCGACGAAGGAGAACCACCTGATGGAAGGCCAGCTCGCGCCCGTGTTCGACGAGGTCCTGCGACGCAACCCCGGCGAGGTCGAGTTCCACCAGGCGGTCCGTGAGGTCTTCGACTCTCTCGCCCCGGTCCTCGCGAAGAACCCGCAGTACGCCGACGCCGCCGTGCTCGAGCGGATCTGCGAGCCCGAGCGCCAGATCATCTTCCGGGTGCCGTGGGTCGACGACTCGAACCGCGTGCAGATCAACCGCGGCTTCCGCGTCGAGTTCAACTCGGCCCTCGGCCCGTTCAAGGGCGGTCTGCGCTTCCACCCGTCGGTCTACCTGGGCATCGTGAAGTTCCTGGGCTTCGAGCAGGTGTTCAAGAACTCCCTCACCGGCATGCCGATCGGCGGCGGCAAGGGCGGCTCCGACTTCGACCCGCGCGGGCGTTCCGACGGCGAGGTCATGCGGTTCTGCCAGTCCTTCATGACCGAGCTGTACAGGCACATCGGGGAGTACACCGACGTGCCGGCCGGTGACATCGGTGTCGGCGGTCGCGAGATCGGCTACCTCTTCGGCCAGTACAAGCGGATCACCAACCGCTACGAGTCCGGTGTCCTCACCGGCAAGGGCATCAGCTGGGGCGGGTCGCTCGTGCGCACCGAGGCCACGGGCTACGGCACCGTGATGTTCGCCCGCGAGATGCTCAAGACCAGGGGCCTCGAGCTCGAGGGCCAGCGTGTCGTCGTCTCCGGCTCGGGCAACGTCGCGATCTACGCGATCCAGAAGGCCCAGCAGCTCGGGGCGAAGGTCGTCGCCTTCTCGGACTCGACCGGCTACGTGCTCGACGAGGCCGGGGTCGACCTCGACCTGCTCCGCCAGATCAAGGAGGTCGAGCGCGGACGCGTCGACCTCTACGTCGAGCGCCGCGGCTCCGCGAAGCTCGTGACCGGCGGCAGCATCTGGGACGTCCCGGCGACCGTCGCCCTGCCGTGCGCCACGCAGAACGAGCTCGACGGCGACGCCGCGCGCACCCTGCTGGCCAACGGTGTCCTCGCCGTGGCCGAGGGCGCCAACATGCCCACGACCCCTGACGCCGTCGCGGCCTTCCAGGACGCAGGCGTGCTCTTCGCACCCGGCAAGGCCGCCAACGCCGGCGGCGTGGCGACCTCCGCCCTCGAGATGCAGCAGAATGCCAGCCGTGACTCCTGGACCTTCGAGCACACCGAAGACCGCCTCGAGGCCATCATGACCGGGATCCACGACCGCTGCGCCGCGACGGCCGACACCTACGACCGTCCGGGCAACTACGTCGCGGGCGCGAACATCGCCGGCTTCACCAAGGTCGCCGACGCGATGATCGCCCTCGGCGTGGTCTGAGGCGACCGGCAGACTTTTCGAGAGGTCCGCCTCTCGACCCCCGGTCTGCCTCGTCGGCTACCAGGTGCCCGCAGCTGGGGAGCGCACGCTCTCCAGCTGCGGGCATCGTGCGTCGGCGTCGAGAGACCGTCGAGGTCGCAGGCCTGTCCGGCGAGACCGGGATGGTCGGCTGTGCCTCCCTGTCTCCACCGGGTGCATCCTGCGCAGGTCGTCGTACAGTCGGTGGGTGCCGTCACGTCATCTCCGGCTGGACCTCCCGGCGTCGACCGTCCCCGAGCGGGTGCGGGTCGCCTTCGCGCGGCTGCGCTCTGAGCTCTCGATCCCCGAGGGCTTCCCGCCCGAGGTGCTCGATGAGGCGCGAGCCAGCGCCCTCCGCGACGACTACGCGGCCGAGCGCCTCGACCTGCGGGACCTCCCCTTCGTGACGATCGACCCGCCAGGCTCCAAGGACCTCGACCAGGCCGTGCACCTGAGCCGGTCCGGCGCGGGCGGGTACGTGGTCGACTACGCGATCGCCGACGTCGGCCGCATCGTCCAGGCCGGCGGTGCCGTCGACACCGAGGCCCAGCTGCGCGGCGTGACCTTCTACGCTCCCGACGGCCGCACCCCGCTGCACCCTCCCGTCCTCTCCGAGGACTCCGCGAGCCTGCTGCCCGGCGTCGACAGGGCCGCCGCAGCCTGGCGGATCGAGCTCGACGAGCGCGGAGAGATCCTCGACGTCACGGTCAGGCGTGCGCTGGTCAGGTCCCGCGCACAGCTGACCTACACCGAGGTCCAGGACGCCCTCGACGCCGGGACCGCCGACGAGGTCCTCGTCCTGCTGCGCGAGGTCGGCGCGCTGCGCGAGGCTCGCGAGCGTGACCGCGGCGGTGTGTCGATCGACGTGCCCGAGCAGAACGTGACGCTCCACGACGACGGCACCTACAGCATCGAGCTGCGCTCGGTCCTGCCCGCGGAGGGCTGGAACGCCCAGATCTCCCTCCTCACCGGGATCGCGGCGGCCTCGCTCATGCGTGCTGGCGAGATCGGCATCTTGCGCACCCTCCCCGCGAGCGACCCGCGTGACGTCGAGAGGCTGCGTCGCACGGCGCTGGCCATCGGCATCGACTGGCCCGCCGAGGTTCCCTACGCGGAGCTGCTCGGCACCCTCGACTCGCGCATCCCGCAGGACGCGGCCTTCCTCAACGAGGCGACGTCGCTGTTCCGCGGCGCCGGCTATCTCGCCTTCCAGGGGCCGGTCCCCGAAGGTTCCGAGCACGCCGCGATCGCGGCCGAGTACAGCCACGTCACGGCCCCGCTGCGGCGGCTCGTCGACAGGTACACGACCGAGATCTGCCTCGCGCTGTCCTCGGGCGGCGGGGCGGCGGCCGTGCCGTCGTGGGTCGTCGACGCCTTCGACGACCTCCCCAAGACCATGTCCCGCTCGGGCCAGCGCGCCTCGTCCTTCGAGCGGGCGAGCATCGACATCGTCGAGGCCGCGCTGCTGACGGGGGCGGTCGGGCAGACCTTCCGCGGGGTCGTGGTCGACGTCGACGCGAAAGACCCGCGCAAGGGGCTCGTCGTCGTCGACGACCCGGCAGTCCGGGGTACTGTCACGAGCGGCTCGCGCGACCTCCCCCTCGGGGAGTCTGTCGAGGTCGAGCTGACCGAGGTCTCGATCGAGGACCGCAAGATCAGGTTCTCCTACGAAGGGTGACGCATGGCAGTCCGACGCCGCACCGACCCCGCGGTGGGCCGCACCGCTGTGGCGTCGTGGCGATCAGGTGACGCAGCACGGGCGACCGTGACCACAGCTGTGAGGTTCACCCTCGAGGAGATCGCCGACGTGGCTCCCGGGCACGCCGTCGAGGTGCGGGTGCCGCCGTGGGGCGCCGTCCAGTGCGTCGAGGGCCCACGGCACACCCGCGGCACACCGCCGAACGTCGTCGAGACCGATCCTGAGACGTGGCTCGGTCTTGCGTGCGGTCTCGTCTCGTGGCACGACGCCGTGACCGACGGCCGGGTGAGCGCCTCGGGCGACCGCGCCGACATCTCGCACCTGCTCCCGCTCCAGGCGGTCCGCGACAGGTCGTAGTCCCCAGCTGCCCGGGGTGGCGAGGACGTCGACGCGACGAAGGTCTGCGGCGAGCAGGTCCCTCCCGGATCACCGCTGCCGTGCCCGGCTCCCAGGTGCTCCGTCCCACAGCGTGCGGCTCGAGCGGCGGTCAGGGCATCATGGCCTGGTCACCACACCGGACGGGGAGAACATGAGACTGGCACGCGGCGCGAACACCACCCTGGGCTCGACGGACCTCAGCATCGCGGTCTCGGGCGCCCAGACCGGGACCGTCGACCTCATGGCCTTCCAGCTGACCGACGCCGGGCGGGTCCGTGGTGACCACGACCTCGTGTTCTTCAACCAGCCCGCCTCGGTCGAGGGTGCCCTGCGCCTGGTCGCGGGGGACCGGCTGACCCTGTCGCTCGCAGGTGTCCCGCAGGACGTCGCGACCGTCGCCGTCGCCGTGGCGCTCGACGAGGGGACCTCAGGGTCGCTCGCCGCGATCGACGGGCTCGGTGTCAGCGTCCAGGCCGGCGCCGAGACTCTCGAGTGCCCCGTCGAGGGGCTGACGACCGAGCGTGCCGTCGTGCTGCTCGAGGTCTACAGGCGCCAGGGTGCGTGGAAGCTGCGCAACGTGAGTGCCGGCTGGGACGGCGGGCTGGCCGATCTCGTCCGTGAGCACGGGGTGAGCGTCGACGACGAGGTGCCCGAGGCTGTCGCCCCGCAGGTGCCGGTGGCTGACACCCCGCAGGTGCCCGAGGCGACGAGCGCCGCCGCGGGCCCAGCGCCCTCGCAGCCCGTCGCACCGCCACCCGCCCAGGTCCACCCGCCCCTGACGACGTCCCCCACGTCGCCCCCGCCCGCACCCCCCGCGCCTGCAGTGCCCGCCACGCCCGACGGCGTCCGCAGCGTGCCGGGGGAGCAGCGCCTCTCCTTCGAGAAGCGTCAGCGCCTCGACCTGCGCAAGCGCGAGGTGGCCAAGGTCCTGCTGACCAAGGGCGCCCCGACAGCCCGCGCCAGGGTCGTGATGGTCATCGACAAGACCGGCTCGATGCGCCGCCAGTACTCGACGCGAGTGGTGCACCGTGTGGTCGAGCGCATGATCCCGGTGGCCATCCAGCTCGACGACGACGGCAGCCTCGAGGCCTACCTCTACGGCAGCTCCTTCGCCAGGCTCCCCGACGTCACGGTCGAGCAGGCCGACGAGTGGTCCGACACCTTCCTGCACCTCGACGGCACCCACGGCGGCATCAGCTACCGCCGCATCGGCGGGTACAACGACGAGATCCCGATCATGTCCGAGGTGCTCTCGACCCTCCGGCAGCGCGACCCCATGCCGACCCTCGTGCTCTTCTTCACCGACGGCGGCTTCTCCCAGCGCGGTCCCATCACCGAGCTGGTCCGGCAGGCGTCGGGGCTGCCGGCCTTCTGGCAGTTCGTCGGGATCGGCCGGGCCAACTACGGGCTGCTCACGGCGCTCGACGAGCTCGAGGGCCGGGTGGTCGACAACGTCGGCTTCTTCGAGCTCGACGACATCGACGCCGTGGCGGACTCCGAGCTCTACGCCCGCCTGCTGGGCGAGTTCCCCGACTGGCTGCGTGCGGCCCATGCGGCCGGGATCGTCGGTGGCTGAGCGCGGCCGACGACGTACCCTGGGACTGTGAGCTCCACTCCCTCCCAGCCCGAGCCGTCCACCCCCGACGAGGTCTCTGCGACGCCGCAGGACGCAGCGACCCCGGCCGACGACCCGCACGACGCCCCCGTGGCGATCCCGGCCGAGGGGCCGCTCACGGACGAGCAGATCGCCGCGATCGCCGCGTCGGCCCAGCCGGCGACCATCCGACGCGCACCGCGCTACCGCGCCTTCTTCTGGACGGGTGCGCTGCTCGGCATCGTCCTGGGGGTCGCGCTCGGTCTCTGGGTGTCGTCGGAGAACCTCGTGAACCGGTGGATCTACGTCCTCGTCACGACCCTGGGCACCACGCTGGTCACCGTCCTGCTCGCCGGGGCCTGCGCGGTCTGGGTCGACCGCCGCGGCGCGGCGAAGGTCGCGAAGCAGCGCAGGGGACCTGCCGGAGCCTGACGTGCTGCGTCACCTGCGCGCTCGCCCAGCCGTCTCATCCGTCGGCGACCGACCTGTGTCGACCCCCGTCTCTGTGGGACACTAGAGCCGTGGCCCCCCGCGGAGATGGACTTCTGAACCACGACCTCATGCCTGGCGAGAAAGGCCCCCAGGACGCTTGCGGCGTCTTCGGTGTCTGGGCTCCCGGTGAAGAGGTCGCCAAGCTTGCCTACTTCGGTCTGTACGCGTTGCAGCACCGAGGGCAAGAATCGGCCGGCATCGCGACCAGCAACGGTCAGCAGATCCTGGTCTACAAGGACATGGGACTCGTCTCCCAGGTGTTCGACGAGACGGCGCTCAACGCCCTGACCGGTCACATCGCGGTCGGGCACTGCCGGTACTCGACCACCGGCGGCGTGACGTGGGAGAACGCCCAGCCGACCCTCGGCGCGACGGCCGCAGGCACCGTCGCCCTCGGGCACAACGGCAACCTCGTCAACAGCGCCGAGCTCGTCGATCTCGTGGCCGAGCGCTACGGCGCACAGCGCCGCGGCGAGCTCGCCCGCGGCAACACGACCGACACCGCCCTGGTCACCGCGCTGCTCGCCGGCGACGCCGACCACACGCTCGAGCAGACCGCGATGGAGGTCCTCCCGCGGCTGCGCGGCGCCTTCAGCCTCGTGTTCATGGACGAGAAGACCCTCTACGCGGCGCGCGACCCCCAGGGTGTCCGCCCGCTCGTCCTCGGCCGCCTCGACCGCGGCTGGGTCGTCGCGAGCGAGACCCCCGCCCTCGACATCGTCGGGGCGAGCTTCGTCCGCGAGGTCGAGCCCGGCGAGCTCATCGCGATCGACGCCGACGGCCTCCGCTCGCAGAAGTTCGCCACGCCCGAGCGTGCCGGCTGCGTCTTCGAGTACGTGTACCTGGCTCGCCCGGACACGAGCATCAAGGGCCGCTCCGTGCACGCAGCGCGTGTCGAGATGGGCCGTGAGCTCGCCCGCGAGCACCCCGTCGAGGCCGACCTCGTCATCCCCGTCCCGGAGTCCGGCACCCCGGCCGCGGTCGGGTACGCGCAGGAGTCCGGCATCCCCTTCGGCCAGGGCCTCATGAAGAACGCCTACGTCGGGCGCACCTTCATCCAGCCTTCTGACACCCTGCGCCAGCTGGGCATCCGGCTCAAGCTCAACCCGCTGCGCGACGTCATCAAGGGCAAGCGCCTCGTGGTCGTCGACGACTCGATCGTCCGCGGCAACACCCAGCGTGCGCTCATCCGGATGCTCCGCGAGGCCGGTGCCGCCGAGATCCACGTGCGCATCAGCTCCCCGCCCGTGAAGTGGCCGTGCTTCTACGGCATCGACTTCGCCTCGCGGGCCGAGCTCATCGCCAACGGCCTGAGCCCGGCCGAGGTCGGCCAGTCCCTCGGGGCGGACACCCTCGGGTACATCTCGGAAGAGGGCATGATCGCCGCGACCGAGCAGCCGAAGTCCCAGCTGTGCACGGCCTGCTTCTCGGGGACCTACCCGATCGAGCTCCCGGACGCCGCGCGTCTGGGCAAGAACCTCCTCGAGCAGGCCGAGCTGCCGCTCGGCGCGCCTGAGGACGGGCTGTCGAATCTCACGGTGTCGGCGGGAGGCGCCGGGGCGCTCCAGCACCCCTGACGCTCTGCCAGCACCGCCAGACCCCCGCACCACGTAGCCGTCTGCTCGACCAGCACCAGGTCCGCACACCACCACAGGGACCGTCAGCAGCGACCCGCGCCAACCACAGGAGTCATCGAAGTGTCTGAAGGCATCACCTACGCAGCCGCCGGCGTCGACACGGCGGCAGGTGACCGTGCCGTCGAGCTGATGAAGTCGGCTGTGGCCCGCACGCACGGCCCGCAGGTCCTCGGCGGGGTCGGCGGCTTCGCCGGGCTCTTCGACGTCTCGATGCTCAAGGCCTACGACCGCCCGCTGCTCGCCTCCTCGACCGACGGCGTCGGCACCAAGGTCGCGATCGCCCAGGCGCTCGACATCCACGACACGATCGGCTTCGACCTCGTCGGCATGGTCGTCGACGACATCGTCGTCTGCGGCGCCGAGCCGCTGGTCATGACCGACTACATCGCGACGGGCAAGGTCGTCCCCGAGCGGATCGCGGACATCGTGCGTGGCATCGCCGCGGCCTGCGAGGTCGCGGGGACCGCGCTCGTCGGCGGGGAGACCGCCGAGCACCCCGGGCTCCTCGGGCCGCACGAGTACGACGTCGCCGGCGCAGCCGTCGGTGTCGTCGAGGCTGCCGACCTGCTCGGCCCGGAGAAGGTCCGGACGGGCGACGTCGTCATCGCGCTGGCCTCCTCTGGCCTGCACTCCAACGGCTACTCCCTCGTCCGAGCCGTCATCAACCACGCGGGCTGGACGCTCGACCGCCACGTCGAAGAGTTCGGCCGCACCCTCGGTGAAGAGCTGCTCGAGCCGACCCGCGTCTACGCGAGCGACTGCCTGGCCCTGGCCCGCGACGCCGGCGCGCAGGTGCACGCCTACTCCCACGTCACCGGTGGTGGTCTCGCGGCGAACCTGGCGCGTGTCCTCCCGAAGGGCCTGTCCGCCTCGGTAGACCGTGCCAGCTGGACCGTCCCGGCGGTCTTCGACGTCGTGCGCGGCCTCGGTCAGGTGCCGTGGGGCGACCTCGAGAACACGCTCAACCTCGGTGTCGGCATGGTCGCCGTCGTCGGGGCCGACGGTGCCGACGCCGCACTGGCCCGCCTCGCGGCTCTCGGAGTCCCAGCCTGGACGCTCGGTGTCGTGACGGAGGACGACGGCGCGACGGGCGAGGGCATCGTCCGCGGTGCCAAGGGCGTCGACGGGGGAGCGGTCAGGCTCCACGGCGAGTACAGGGCCTGAGCAGGACGACGCAGCGCGTCCTCGGCCAGGACGTCGACGACTGTCCCCTGCCGGGGACGGAGGCGCGACGCAACGCTTGAAGAGCTCAGAGCGCCGCACGACCACCGTCGTGCGGCGCTCTCTGCTTGGGTGCCCCTGCGTGAGTGCCTCTGCGTGAGTGCCTCTGCCCCGGGGTAGACGACGAGCAGCGCACCCCGGTGCTGGACCAGGCTGCGCTGCTCGGGAGACGACGAGAGACGGCGCCGACGAGCCGGCGCTCAGAGAGCGTCGAGTCGTACGGGGCGTCTGCTCAGACGAGGGGTGAGGCGACAGATGACGCCGAGGTCACCTGTCGTCGGACCAGTCCGCGTACGGTTCACGGTCCTCGAGATCGTCGGACCTGCTCGCGCTGTGGCGAGAGTCCGTAGCGAGATCGGTTCCGCCATGACCAGTGAGCTCTTGTTCGAGAGCCTTGTAGTTCGTGTCGGGAGAGTAGTACTTCAGCTCCCGAGCGACCTTGGTCTGCTTTGCCTTCTGACGGCCGCGGCCCATGGCTCCGACCCCCTCAACGTAGAAGCGGGGCGGCTGGCGTCAGAAGACGTGCGGCCCCGGGGTGTGTTTCGTCTGTTCGTGGGTTAACGGTACATGCTCGCGGGGCGGTTGGACCACTCAGAGCGCGGGCGGGCACCGTCACGACGGGCATCTGTGGCTACCGTCACGCTCCGTGCAGACGGGCCCAGTCTGAGCAACTCGGTCATCCGCTCCTTTTTCACCCCGGCTGGCGGCTGGCACGAATCGCCCGTAGGGTGATAATAGATGAAACGGCTAGGGCTGATCGATGAGTTCCCTCCCCCCGGGACCAGCCTGTGCCACAGAGAGGTGCATCATGTTGAGCAACCGTGGAGAGCAGGAAGTCCTCCTCACGCCGGCTGAGGTCGCGAGCCTGTTCCGTGTGGACCCCAAGACGGTCACCCGTTGGGCCAAGGCCGGAAAGCTCTCGTCGATCCGGACCCTCGGTGGCCACCGCCGCTACCGCGAGGCCGAGGTCAAGGGCCTGCTCGCCGACTCCGGCGTCAACATCGGCGAAGAGTCCTGACGCTCGACCGAGCCGTCTGACACCAGAAGTGCCGAGAGGCCCCGTCCGATCATCGGACGGGGCCTCTCGTGCGTCGTGGACGGGTCAGCGGCGGGCGCGCCGGACCACGGCCAGGGCGACCAGCGCGACGACCCCTGCGGCGACGCCCAGGGCGATCTTCGCGTTGCGGGCGCGGGACCCCGGCTGCGCGGGCAGGCCGGCCCCGGTGACGAAGGCGCCGGCGTCGGTCGCGGCCAGCTTTGCCGTCGTGGCGGCGTCGGCGGCGAGGTTCTTCGGGCTGAGCCGGGTCGAGAGCTCGTCGACGGTCGCGGCCAGCTCGGCGCGGGCGCGCAGCACCTCGGCGCTGAGCTCGGCGGCCGACATGCTCGAGGTGTCAGGGGTGCTCGGCTGCTCGCTCATGACTTCAGACCTTCCTTCACGGCGGCGACGTCGTCCTTGATGCTCTTGACGGTGATCTCGGGGGACGGCGGGCTGCCCTTCTTGAGCAGCTTGAGGCCGACGAGTGCGAGGAGGGCCGTGAGGAGGAGCAGCACGACGCCGACGATCAGCGCCGCGAGCCACACCGGGACGACGTTCGACAGCCCGGCGACACCCGCGTAGAGCAGGAAGCCGATGGCGTAGAGCGCGAGGACCGCTCCGACCACCACGAGCGCGATCCCGATCCCGAGGCTCTTGGCCTTGGCCGACAGCTCGGCCTTGGCCGACGCGATCTCGGCCCGGACCAGTCGGCTGAGCTGTTCGCTCAACCGGCCGACGAGGGTCCCGATCGACGTCTGCTCGCTCGAGCTGCCTGGCAGCCCGGAGTCTTTCTGGCTCATCGCCGTCACACCTTCCTGTTGGTCCGCGCGTCGCCTGCCGCGCGTCGCCGCTGCTGCGCCCCTGTGACCAGGGGCCCTGCGCGGCTGATCTCCACCGATCGTACGGCGTGAGCACGTGCGCCGCAGGGCAACAGGCCCTGTCCACTGGTGCGCGGGGATGTGGGGGACGACAGAAAACGCCGCAGACGATGTCTGCGGCGTTCTCGGTGTTCTGGTGGCTCCGACCGGCGTCGATCCGGTGACCTTTCGATTTTCAGTCGAACGCTCTACCAACTGAGCTACAGAGCCTTGACACGGAAGCCCGGCCATATCTCTATGACCGGGCGACCATCATCAAAGCGACCCCGACGGGACTTGAACCCGCGACCTCCGCCGTGACAGGGCGGCGCGCTAACCAACTGCGCTACGGGGCCTTGGATCACGCTGTGACACAAGGTCCTTGCTGCTTCACTACAGTTCGTTGTCCGAACCGTTGAGAATCCTACAGTACTTCTGAGCCCTTCGTGACCACCTCGCGGTGACCCTGTCCTGCTCGTACCCCCAACGGGATTCGAACCCGTGCTACCGCCGTGAAAGGGCAGCGTCCTAGGCCGCTAGACGATGGGGGCCTAGTCGTTGACGCTGCTGATGGCAGAACCACAGACGAACCGTCTAGGACCGTACGAAGCATAGAGCGAGATCGGGCCCGGATGCAAAACACGAGGTCCAGAGGCGGATCTCTGCGGTTTTCGGGGCTTCTCGGCGGGTGTGTGGGGGAGGATGGTCCGCATGGTCGACATGTCGCGAGAAGAGTTCGAAGAGGCCGTCTCGGACGCCCTCGACCAGGTACCGCCCGAGCTCACGGCCCAGATGGACAACGTGGTGATCTTCGTCGAGGACGACGCCCCGCCCGAGCAGCCCGACCTGCTCGGGGTCTACGACGGCGTGCCGCTGACCGAGCGCGACCTCGGGTGGGCCGCCGGGGCGCTGCCGGACCGCATCACGATCTTCCGCAACCCGACCCTGGCGATCTGCGACACGGTCGAGGAGGTCGTCGAGGAGGTCACCGTCACGGTGGTCCACGAGATCGCACACCACTTCGGGATCGACGACGAGCGCCTGCACGAGCTCGGCTGGGCCTAGGCGGAGAGAGCGCCGGACGTCCCTGCCGCGCGCAGCCCCGGAACGGTAGCCTGCGGGTATGACGATTCTGGTGACTGGCGGGGCTGGGTACATCGGCGCACACGTGGTGCGTCTTCTGCAGGAGCGCGGGGACGAGGTCGTCGTCGTCGACGACCTGAGCACCGGAGCCCGCAGCCGTGTCGGTGACGCCACGGTCATCGAGCTCGACGTCGCGTCGGCCGGTGCGCAGGAGGTCCTCGTGGCCGCGCTGCGCGAGCACGAGGTCGACGCTGTCATCCACTTCGCGGCGCGCAAGCAGGTCGGCGAGTCTGTCGCCCGCCCGACGTACTACTACCAGCAGAACGTCGGCGGCCTCACGAACGTCCTCGCAGCGATGGAGGAGGCCGGCGTGCACAAGCTCGTCTTCTCGTCCTCTGCGGCGACCTACGGCATGCCCTCGGTCTCGGTCGTCGAGGAGAAGCTCCACGCCGAGCCCATCAACCCCTACGGCGAGACGAAGCTCGTGGGCGAGTGGATGGGGCGCGCGGCCTCGCGTGCCTGGGGGCTGAAGTTCGTCGCGCTGCGCTACTTCAACGTGGCCGGCTCCGGGTGGGACGACCTGGGCGACCCCGCGGTCCTCAACCTCGTGCCGATGGTCCTCGACCGCATCGAGCGCGGCGAGCAGCCGCGTCTCTTCGGCGACGACTACCCGACGCCCGACGGCACGTGCATCCGTGACTACATCCACGTCCTCGACCTCGCGAAGGCGCACATCGCGGCGCTCCAGTACCTCACGCACGACTCCCAGCCCTTCGACGTGTTCAACGTCGGCACGGGGACAGGTGCGTCCGTGCGCGAGGTCATCGACGGTCTCGCGGCCGTGTCCGGGCTGACCATCGACCCGATCGTCGAGGCGCGCCGCGCGGGCGACCCGCCCCAGCTGGTCGGCTCGCCGGAGCGCATCAACGAGATCCTCGGCTGGCACGCCGAGGCCGGCCTCGAAGAGATCCTCTCGTCGGCGTGGAAGGCCTGGCAGGCCGGTCCGCGTCCGATCGACGTGTGACCTACCGGCACGCCCGGTGACTGAGACCGGCACCGGGGACGGTGCTGCGACCGGCGGACCGAGGGTCTCCTCCGCGGGTGTCAGCCTGCTGCCGCCCGCCGGCTGGGTGGTCGTCGACGACGTCTCGGGGAGCGGGGCGAGGGCTCCCGTGGCCTCGCTCGCTGACGCCTCGGGCCGCCACGTCGCCGCACAGCTGAGCGTGCGCAGGCTCGCACCGCTCGTCTCGGGTGCGCTGAGCGCGTGGGGCGGCGGGCCGTCTGGTGGCCACGAGCCGCTCGTCTCGCTCGGGACGCCTGGCGAGCCTGGATCCTCCGCGGCCGGTGGTGCGCCGTCTGCGGCCGAGGTCGCGCTGGCGACGGCCGCGCAGTCGCGTGTGACGGCAGCCTTCGCCGACGACCCGTCAGCCGTGCTGCTCGACGCCGCCGGGACGACGGTCCGCACGGTCCTCGGCCGGGACGTCCGGGCGGTGCGCCTCGACGTGGTCGAGCACGACATGTCGACCCCCGTCGTGCGCACCTCGGTCCTGGTCGCCTGCATCGACCTGGGCGGCGGCTCGGGCTCGGGGCGCCTCGGCGTGGTCGAGGTCTCTGCGACAGTCCCCGTCGCCCACCACCGTGCTCTGGTCCACGCGATCGAAGCCGCGCTCGCGACACTCCGGGTGCAGGACGAGGTGGTCCCGGCAGACGGTGCGTCCGTGCACGGTGCGTCCGCGTACCCCGGAGGGGGCTCGCCCGACGCCTCATCCCGCGGCGAGGGCGTCAGCGCCGCGTGGACGCGCGAGCTCCCCAGCGGTGAGTCGGCGCGCGAGAGCGCCGGCGCAGCATCGACCCGCGAGCTCGCCAGCGCCCCGTGGACGCGCGAGCTCGACCGCGGCCGGTGGTACGTGCCGCCCGCGGCCTGGCTCGGGGCCGACGAGCTCGACATCTTCGTCCGGGGCTCGCGCCGCCTGGCTCCGGCGCACAGACCTGGCCCGGCGCGGGCGGGGCTGGTCGACGACCGTGGGGTGAGCACCCCGACGGGTGAGCTGGTCCGCAGGGCCGTGCACAGGCCCGACGTCCGCCTGCACGTGCGCGCGGCCGACGTGGTCGACGCCTCGCTCGACGGCAGCGCGTCGATGATCGTCGACAGGGTCGGACCGTGGGCCGTCGTCCGTGCCACGCCACCACCTGTCGCGACCCGCCGCGGTGAGGCTGTCGCCGCGCACCGCTACCTCGAGGTGGTCGACCTCGCTGCGGCCCCTGCCCGGGTCGTGTCGTGGATGGGCACAGGGCCGGGTCGGTCGTCGAGGGTCCCGGACGGGCTCGTCCTGGCGCTCGTCGTCCACAGGTCGGGACAGTCGTGGGCGGGCCCCGCCGGAGAGTCTGTGCTCGTCGAGCGGGGAGCGTCACCGCGCGCGACGTGGCAGCGGGTCCTCGCGGCCCTCGTCTGAGGTCTGACGGCTGGTCTGCCACCCGCCGCGCAGTGCAGCGGCGCGGGCGCTCGACCTACTTGACGAACTTGTTGACGGCCCAGCAGAGCACGACGCCCACGGCGAAGCCGATGCCGACGAACAGGGTGTCGGCCCGCGCCATCGTGATGGCGATGCCGATGCCCGTGCAGATCACCAGCAGCGCACCGCCCAAGAACCAGTTGGCCTGACGGTGGCGGATCTCTTCCTCGTTCACCCCACCAGGGTGCGCCCCCGGTGGGGCCCGGGTCAAAGCGGGCCGGGAGAGTTCTCCCCATCTGTCTCACCCGTCTTCCCAGGGAGATCCGGGGTCTGCGGGGATATAGTCGGGCCGTCGCCTCATGGTGACGCAGCACACCGATCGGCGGGGGTGAGTCCCTCGCCCTGAGCGTCTGGAGCACTCGTGGGAGTCAGTCTTAGCAAGGGCGGAAACGTCTCGCTCACCAAAGAGGCACCTGGTCTGACCGCCGTCACCGTCGGCCTCGGCTGGGACGCACGGTCGACCACCGGGACGGACTTCGACCTCGACGCCAGCGCCATCATGGCCGGCGCGAGCGGCAAGGTCCTCTCGGACGGCCACTTCGTCTTCTTCAACAACCTCAAGAGCGTCGACGGCTCTGTCGAGCACACCGGTGACAACCTCACCGGTGAGGGCGACGGCGACGACGAGCAGATCTCGGTCAACCTCGCGACGGTCCCGCCGGAGGTCGACAAGATCGTCTTCCCCGTCTCGATCTACGACGCGGCAGCGCGCTCGCAGAGCTTCGGCCAGGTCCGCAACGCGTTCATCCGCGTGATCAACCAGGCCGGCGGCACCGAGATCGCCCGCTACGACCTCAGCGAGGACGCCTCGACCGAGACCGCGATGGTCTTCGGCGAGCTGTACCGCAACGGTGCCGAGTGGAAGTTCCGCGCTGTGGGGCAGGGCTACGCCGAGGGTCTCGTGGGCATCGCCCGCGACTTCGGCGTCGGCGTCTGACGCACCACCTCGCACAAGGCGGCCCGGGACTCTCCCGGGCCGCCTTTTCTCAGCAGTTCTCAGAACAGGACACGAGCATGATCCTCCGCACCTTCGGGTGGTCTTTTGTCGTCACGGCCCTCGCGCTCGTGACCGCCCTCTTCTACGGAGGGCCCGAGGCCCTCTTCCTCTGCCTCATCCTCGCGGTCCTCGAGGTCTCGCTGAGCTTCGACAACGCCGTGGTGAACGCCAAGGTCCTCGAGCGCATGAGCGAGGCCTGGCAGAAGATCTTCCTCACCGTCGGCGTGCTCATCGCCGTGTTCGGCATGCGCCTGGTGTTCCCGCTGCTCGTCGTGAGCGTGACCGCGGGCCTCGGCCCGATCGAGGCCGTGCGGCTCGCCATGGAGAAGGGCGACGTGCACGAGCCCGGCAGCTACGGCTACATCCTGGCCGAGGCGCACCCGCAGATCGCCGCCTTCGGTGGCCTGTTCCTGCTGATGCTCTTCCTCGACTTCGTGCTCTCCGACCGTGAGATCACCTGGCTGTCCTGGATCGAGCGCCCGCTCGCGCGGGCCGGCAAGCTGGCCAACCTCTCGGTGGTCATCGCGGCGATCGCCCTCGTGCTCGCCTCCGAGCTGCTCGCCGAGGACCCGCACATCGTGCTGCTCTCCGGTGTCCTGGGCATGATCACCTATCTGGCGGTCAACGGCCTCGGCAGCCTCTTCGAGGACAGCGACATGCTCGACGACGACGTGAGCGACGAGGACGCCGGCGACGGCAGCGCCCCGCTCACCGGTCGGCCGAACGGTCCGACCACGCTCGCCAAGGCGACAGGCAAGGCCGGGTTCTTCCTCTTCCTGTACCTCGAGGTCCTCGACGCGTCGTTCTCCTTCGACGGGGTCATCGGCGCCTTCGCGATCACCGCAGACCCGATCATCATCGCCCTCGGGCTCGGGTTCATCGGCGCGATGTTCGTCCGCTCGATCACCATCTTCCTGGTCCGCAAGGGCACGCTCGCCGAGTACGTGTACCTCGAGCACGGTGCTCACTGGGCCATCGGCGCGCTCGCGACGATCTTGCTGCTGTCCATCAAGTGGCACATCAACGAGGTCGTCACAGGGCTCATCGGCGTGGTGTTCATCGGGGCTGCGTTCTGGTCCTCGCTGCGGCACCGCCGCAGGCACGGGGTCGACGGCCCGGAGAGCACGGGAACCATCACGTCCAGCACCGATCACCCCACCGCAGTCTGACCCGCCTGGCCGTCCGGCCTGGTCGACGCACCACCGAAGGGACTCCACCGCATGTCTGTGAACCTGTCCAAGGGCCAGAAGCTCTCGCTCACCAAGAGCTCGGGAGGCACGCTCACCCGTGTCCGCATGGGGCTCGGCTGGGACGCTGCCAAGAAGAAGGGCTTCTTCGGCAAGCGTGACCAGGAGATCGACCTCGACGCCTCGGGTCTGCTCTTCGACGGCTCCGGCCAGCTGGTCGACGTCGTGTGGTTCAACCAGCTCGGCAGCAAGGACGGCTCGGTCGTGCACACCGGCGACAACCGCACGGGTGCGGGCGACGGGGACGACGAGTCGATCGTCGTCGAGCTCACCCAGGTGCCGGCGAACGTCTCGACGATCGTCTTCACGGTGAACTCCTTCACGGGGCAGGACTTCAGCCAGATCGAGAGCGCGTTCTGCCGCCTCGTCGACGAGACCGACGGCTCGGAGATCGCGCGCTACGAGCTCACGGGCTCGGGCACGCACAACGCCCAGGTGATGGCCAAGGTCAGCCGCGACGGCGCTGGCTGGTCGATGACCGCGATCGGTGCACCGACCTCGGGCCGCACCTTCGACCAGCTGCTCCCCGCGGTGGTCCCGTACCTCTGAGCCTCTGAGCCACGACGCAGCAGGCCCGGACCCCGGTCGAGAGACCAGGGTCCGGGCCTGCTGCCGTCTGCGGGGGCGGGCGGCCTGTGCGTGGGCGCGCGGGGTGTCGGGCCGCGTGCCCGCACCGCGCGGGTGTCAGCCTGCGTGCACGTACTGCGCGGCAGGCTTGCGCATCGCCTTGACCGACCGGCCGTCGTGGAAGTCTCCGAGGGCCTCCATCTCCCACCCCTGGGCCGCGCGACGCAGGACGCACATGAACACCCCGGTGCTCGGCTTGGAGTCCGTGAGGTCGAAGCGCACGAGCTCAGACCGCGTGGTCGAGTCGAGCAGGCGGCAGTAGGCGTTCTTCACGTCGGTGAACAGGTGCTTGGAGAACGAGTTGATGGTGAACACCACGGCGGCGACCTCGGCGGGCAGCGCGTCGAGGTCGACCATGATCACCTCGTCGTCGCCGTCTCCCTGGCCGGTGAGGTTGTCGCCCTGGTGCGTCACGGCGCCCTTGCAGGCCTTCTTGGAGGCGAACCAGGCGGAGTCGATGTCCTTGCCGGAGGCGTCGAGCACGATGGCCGAGGCGTCGAGGTCGATCGACTTGCCGCCGAAGGCCGGGTCCCACCCGAGACCGAGCTGGACCTTGCTCAGGCGGGGCGCGCCGGTCTTGACGAGCGAGACGCGCTGGTTCTTCGTCAGGCTGACCCGGCCCTTGTCGAGGTTCACTGTCGCGCCACCGGTCTGGGGTGTCGCAGGGTAGCCGCCGCTCGTCGCGTCCGGGCGTCCGTACGGGGACGGTGCCTGCGGTGCCGCGGGTGCTGGCTGGCCCCAGGGGGAGGGCGTCACGCCGTACCCGGTGGGCGCACCGTAGCCGGGGGCTGGCGGTGCCGGCGGTGACTGTGGGGCTGCCGGTGCCTGCGGAGCGGCGGGCGACCCGGGCGGCGCGTACTGGGGCGCCTGGGACAAGGGTGTGCCGACGGGCGGCGGGGCGTACCCGGCGAGGGGACGGCCCGTGGGCGGCGGCATGCTCGGGAGCGCCGAGGTGGACTGGGTCGCAGGTGCGGCAGGAGCCGAAGGTGCGGCAGGCTGGCTCGCCTGAGTGCGGCTCGGCCGCGTGTAGTCGATCGGTCCGCCGGCCGACGCCGCCGGGGCGCTGTGCTGGGGTGCGGGCGGCGGGGTGTACGCGGGCTGCGCAGGGGCGGCCGGAGTGCGGTCCGGGCGGGTCGTGTCGATGCGCGGTGCAGTCCGACCCGCGACTGTCGTGCCCGGTGCTGCGGGCTGCGGCGCAGACGGGCCTGCGAGCGAGGTGCGGGCTGGACGCGTCGGTGCGGCCTGGGCGGCCGGGGCTGGAGGGGTGATCGGGGCTGCTGGTGCCGCGGCCACGGGAGGCGCGGCGGGCTCGTCGTCCACGGTGATGCCGAAGTCTGTCGCGAGGCCGGCCAGGCCCGAGGCATAGCCCTGGCCCACGGCACGGAACTTCCAGACACCACCCCGTCGGTAGACCTCCCCCGACACGTAGGCGGTCTCGGTGCTCGCGTCCGTCATGTCGAAGCGGGCGACCTCCACACCCGTCGCCCCGTCGGTCAGCACGAGGTGCAGCCCCCGGACCTGACCGAAGGTGCCGCCGTCGGCCGACGCCCCGAGGACGATCTTGTCGATCGCGGTCTCGACGCGGCCGAGGTCGACCTCGAGGCTGTCGCGGAGCTGGCCGGCGACAGGCACCTTGGCGAGCTTCTGCACGGCGCCCGAGGCGTGCTGCGGCTGGTTGAAGAACACGAAGTCGTCGTCCGAGCGCACCTTGCCGGACTCGGTCACGAGGAGGGCTGAGGCGTCGACGTCAGGGCCGCCACCCGTCGTGTCCCAGACGAGGTCTGCGCGCAGGCGCGTGGCGGTCAGGGGGATGTTCGAGCCCTTGGTCATCAGCGTCATAGGCACATCGTCGCAGAGCAGCCTGGGCGCGTCGCGGTGCGGGGGAGTTCTCCCCAGCGTGGTCGGTCGCTCTCGACCCGCGATTGTCATCCTGCTCGGCTATCTTGAACTGCGCTCGGCCTCGAGCGCGTGTCGGACCCCTGGTCACCCCGGGGGTCCCGGTCTGTTCAGAGAGCCAGGGCCATGCGTCATTTCGAATACCTGAGCGACGCTGAGATCCAGCGCCTCTTCCACCGCGCACCGCAGCCGTTCACGGTCGACACCGACCCCGGCATGCTCGCCATGGGCCTCGGCGCGACCCTCTACAGCCCGGGTACCCGGCCGCGGCTCGCCGCGGACATCGCCAAGCGCGCGGCCTACGGCGTCGTGTCGCTCGTGGTGTGCCTCGAAGACTCGATCGCCGACGAAGAGGTCCCCTTCGCCGAGCAGAACACCGTCGCGCAGCTGCGCGAGTACGCGCAGACCGGTGCGTCAGGTCCGCTGATCTTCGTGCGGGTGCGTTCCGCCTACCAGATCCGGCTGATCGTCGACGGCCTGGGCGAGCACCTGCCGGTCCTCGCGGGCTTCGTGATCCCCAAGTTCCTCGGCTCGACAGGTGTCGAGTTCCTCGAGGAGATCGAGGCCGCGAGCGAGCGGACCGGCCGTCGCCTGTACGCCATGCCCGTGCTCGAGTCGCCCGAGCTCGCGTACACCGAGACCCGGCGCGACGAGCTCGAGGGTGTGCGCCAGCTGCTCATGAAGCACCGCAGCACGATCCTCGCCGTCCGCACGGGCGCGACCGACCTCTCGTCCGCCTACGGGCTGCGCCGCAACCGCGAGCTGACGATCTACCACGTGCACGTCATCGCCTCGGTGATCTCCGACATCGTCAACGTCCTCGGGCGGGCGGGTGGCGACGGCTTCGTCATCACCGGTCCTGTGTGGGAGTACTTCTCCTACCAGGAGCGCATCTTCAAGCCCCAGCTGCGCGAGAGCCCGTTCAAGGAGCACGACGAGCGACCGCTGCGCGCCAAGATGATCGACGCCGACCTCGACGGCCTGATCCGCGAGGTCGTCCTCGACCAGGCGAACGGCCTCACCGGCAAGACCGTGATCCACCCCTCGCACGTCGCCGCCGTGCACGCCCTGTCCGTGGTCTCGCACGAGGAGTACAGCGACGCCTGCGAGATCCTCGCCGCGACCACCGGTGGCGTGAAGGCCTCGCAGTACAAGAACAAGATGAACGAGAGCAAGCCGCACAGGGCCTGGGCCGAGCAGCTGCTGCGCCGGGCGACGATGTTCGGCGTGATCAACGAAGACGTCAGCTACATCGACGTCATCTCCGCGAGCGACCAGCTGTGAGCGGCTGGACCGGCGACTGGGTCTCCGCGCGCCTCGGTGTCGGCCTGACGACCGACAGGTCGGCGGTCGACCTGCCGCTGGGTGCCCTCGTCGGCCTCGCCCTGCGGCGCAACCCGCGCCGTGCGCACCTGCTCGTCTCGACGGTGCTCGGCAAGCACGTCCCGACAGACCCGCGCATCGTCCAGGCTGCCGGCACGCTGCTCGGTCTGCTGGTCACCGACGTGCTCGCGGACGTCACGAGCGTCGCCGACGCCGCGCGCGGGGCTGGCGTCACGCAGGCGCTGACCGCTGCGCTCGCGGGTGAGCCCGGTGCGGCCGAGCACCTGCTGCTCGTCGTCGACGGCCTGCACGACGCCGTCACCGAGGCGCCCGAGGCCGAGGGTGCGACCGTGGTGGTCGGCTACGCCGAGACCGCGACGGCTCTCGGTCACTGCGTCGGTGCCGCGCTCGGGGTGCCGTCGCTGCACTCGACCCGTCGGCCCGTCGCCGGGGTGACCCCCGCGGCCGGCTTCGCCGAAGAGCACTCGCACGCGACCGAGCACCTGCTGCTGCCCGCCGACCCGAGGTTCCTCGCGGACGCCAGCACGCTCGTCCTCGTCGACGACGAGATCTCGACGGGCAAGACCGTCCTCAACACCGTGCGCGCGCTGCACGCCGACAGCCCCCGGGACCGGTACGTCGTCGCCGCGCTCATCGACCTCAGGTCGGCCGCCGACCAAGAGCGCTTCGAGGCGCTCGGGCTCGAGATCGGGGCACGGGTCGACGTGGTCGCGCTCACGAGCGGGACGATCACGCTCCCGGAGGACGTGCTCGAGCGTGCTCCTGTCGTCGTGGCCGAGCAGAGCGCGCACCAGGAGCTGCTGCGCGCGGGCGCTGCCGGCGACGTCGGTCGTGCTGACGGTGCCGAGGGTAGTGACGCCGCGGGTAGCGCGGACGGTGCGGACGGCGCACCTGCGACCCGTCGTGCGGCGGTCACCCGTCGCGCCGCCTGGGAGGACGGTGTCCGCGAGGGTGGCCGGCACGGGTTCTCGGTCGAGGACGAGACCGTGCTGCAGGCTCGTGCCGTGGCGCTCGCCGAGGACCTCGCCCGCGAGCTCGTGGGCCCTGACGTGCTGGTCCTCGGCTTCGAGGAGCTCATGTACGCACCGTTGCTCGTCGGGGTCGCTCTCACCGCGGCAGTCTCCGACGACGTCAGGGTGCGGTACTCCACGACCACCCGGTCGCCCGTGCTGTCCCTCGACGACCCCGGCTACGCCATCCGCACGACGGTGACCTTCCCCGCGCACGACGACCCTGACGACGGCCCGGGTCCGCGGTTCGCGCACAACGTCGCCCCGGGGGTCGACGCGTCCCGTCGGTTCACGGATATCGTCGTGGTCGTCGACGCACCCGCCGACACCCCGGAGCTCGCAGCCCCGGGCGGTCTGGTCGACGTCGTCGCCCAGCACTGCGACCACGTGCACGTCGTGGTCGTCCCCAGCACCACGCCGGGCGCCAGCCCGGTGACCGCGGCGCGCAGCACCGCAGGTCCGCACGCCACCAGCACCGAGGAGCCCACCCCGTGACAGCCCCCACCCCGCCGGCGCCCCTGCACGGTCCCGCCTTCGGCTCGTACGACTCCCACGAGGTGGCCTGGCTGCTGAGCGACCTCTCGGGCGTCGAGCTCGAGGCGCCGACCGAAGAGCGTGAAGAGGCCATCCAGTCGGGCGGCGCGCACTACGCGGAGTCGCTGCCCGTCGAGTACCAGCCGACCCCCGAGTACACCGAGCTGTTCCACGACGCGCTGCGGTCGAGCGCGGCGCGCCTCGCCCACGCCGTCGGCGTGGTGACCGAGCTCGTGCTCGCCGAGCGCGGCGACAAGGCCGTCCTCGTCTCGCTCGCCCGGGCGGGCACGCCGATCGGCGTACTCATGCGCCGGTGGGCGAGCTACGCGCACGGCCTCGTGCTGCCGCACTATGCGGTGAGCATCGTCCGCGGTCGTGGGATCGACCAGCTCGCGCTGCGCTACCTCGCCGAGCACCACAGGCCGCAGGACGTCATGTTCGTCGACGGGTGGACGGGCAAGGGGGCGATCTCCCGCGAGCTCGCCGCGGCCGTCGAGGAGGCCAACGAGGCGCTCGGGCTGGTCGAGGGCTTCAGGTCCGATCTCGCCGTGCTCGCCGACCCTGGGCACTGCGCCGAGCTGTTCGGCACGCGCGACGACTACCTCATCGCCTCGGCCTGCCTCAACTCGACGGTCTCCGGGCTCGTCTCGCGCACGGTCCTCAACGACACGCTCATCGGCCCGGGCATGTACCACGGGGCGAAGTTCTACTCCGAGCTCGCGGGCGTCGACGTCTCGGGCGAGTTCCTCGACCGCGTGAGCATGCAGTTCTCGTCCGTGGCCGAGGCCGTCCGTGCGACCGTCGCGCAGCGCCGGGCCGAGCCCGCCCCCGAGCTCACCTGGGCAGGCTGGAAGGCCGTCGAGGCGATCTCGCAGGAGTACGGCCTCGGTGACGTGAACCTCGTCAAGCCCGGGGTCGGGGAGACCACGCGGGTGCTCCTGCGGCGCGTGCCGTGGAAGATCCTCGTGCGCGCGAACGCCCGTCAGGAGCTCGGCCATGTCCTGCTGCTCGCCGAGCAGCGTGGGGTCGAGGTCGTCGAGGTCGACGACCTGCCCTACAGCTGTGTGGGGCTGATCCACCCGAAGTTCACGCGCGGCGCGACCGGCGCCGACGGGACGGCGGCCCAGTGACGGCTGCGGACCAGACGAGCGCCGACCTCACGGGGGACACGCTCGACGAGGCGAGTACCGGGACCAGCGACGAGACGACGGTCGACCAGGCGGAGAACCTGCCCGTCGCGGTCGACAGGCCTGTCGTCTCTGCGGGGCTGCGCCGACCCGTCCTCGCGGCGAGCGACCTCGACAGGACGCTCATCTACTCCGGCAAGGCCGCGAAGCTCGGTCTGCCGCCGGGCACCAAGCTGCGCGAGAGCCCCCTGTACGAAGACCTCGTCTGCGTCGAGATGTACGACCACAAGCCGCTCTCGCACGTGACCCGGACGGCTCTCGCGTCGATCACCCGGCTCGCCGAGCTCGGGGTCCTCGTCCCGGCGACGACCCGGACACGCGCGCAGTACCGCCGGATCTCGCTGCCCGGTCCGCCCGTGCCCTACGCGATCACGGCGAACGGCGGGTTCTTGCTCGTCGACGGCGAGACCGACGACGACTGGTCGCGGCAGGTGGAGCGTGAGCTTGCCGCCTCCTCGCACCCCTTCGCGGAGGTGCAGCAGTACATGGCCGACACCTTCAGGCCCGAGTTCACCTCGAAGCTGCGCAACGCCGAAGAGCTGTTCTGCTACGCGGTCGTCGACCGCGACGCCTTGCCCGGCGGGTTCGTCGCGGAGGTCTCCGCGTGGGCCGCCGAGCACGGATGGCGGGCCTCGCTCCAGGGGCGCAAGCTCTACGTCGTCCCGGTCGGGCTGCGCAAGGGTGCCGCCGTGGCGGAGGTCGCGCGCAGGGTCGGTGCGGAGACCGTCCTGGCGGCGGGCGACTCGCTGCTGGACGCCGAGATGCTCGAGTCCGCGACACGCGCTGTCCGGCCTGCTCACGGAGAGCTCCACGAGGTCGGCTGGCAGACCGAGGGACTGGTCGTCACGGCCACCGCGGGGGCGACCGGTGGGCAGGAAGTCGCGCAGTGGTTGCTCGACGAGGCTCTCGCGGTGCTCGGCAAGAGCTGAGACCGGGCTCGCGGCGACGCGGGCTGTGGTTCCCCGTGACCCGTCCCACGCCTCGCGACGCCGCGCTGTGAGTCCCCGCACAGTCTGACCGTCGTCGGCGAGTGTTCCCGCAGGTCGTCACAGGTCTGACACCTCTCTTCACAGGACAGTCCCGGGTGAGGTGCCTAGCCTGGGGTCGTGCCTACCGAAGAAGCCTCCAACATCGTGGTGACGCTCGTCGTCGCCGCAGCAGCGGTCGTCGTCGCCTACATCCTCGGGACGATCGTCTCGATCGTCGTGCGCAGAGCCGGTCGCCGGAGCGAGTTCGTCCGCGACGTCTCGCACCGCATGCGCCGTCCGCTGCGCGCCGTCCTCGTGGTCCTCGCGCTGCTGATCGCGCTGCGGTCCACGACCAACGACGCCGACCGGTGGACGGTCGGCACCGAGCACTGGCTGCTGATCATCGGCATCGGGGTGGGCGCCTGGTTCGTCGGCGCGCTCGCCTTCGTCGTCGAGGACAGCGTCCTCGCGCGGTTCCGCACCGATGTGGTCGACAACCGTCACGCGCGGCGGGTGCGCACCCAGGTGGTCGTGGTCCGGCGGGTGACCGTCGCCCTCGTGGTCATCTGCGCGATCGCCGCGATGCTCTTCACCTTCCCGGCCGCACGGACCGCCGGGACCAGCCTGCTCGCCTCGGCCGGTCTCATCTCGATCGTCGCCGGTCTCGCCGCGCAGACCGCCCTCGGCAACGTGTTCGCCGGGATGCAGATCGCCTTCACCGACGCGATCCGCGTCGACGACGTCGTGGTCCTCGAGGGCGAGTGGGGCCGGATCGAGGAGATCACCATGACCTACGTGGTCGTGCACCTCTGGGACGACCGACGGCTCATCATGCCGTGCACGTACTTCACGACCACCCCTTTCCAGAACTGGACCCGACGCGCCGCCGAGCTGCTCGGGACCGTCGAGATCGACCTCGACTGGGACGTGCCGGTCCCGGCCATGCGCGCCGAGCTCAAGCGTCTGCTCGACGCGTCGCCGCTGTGGGACAAGCGCGTGGGCATCCTCCAGGTGACCGACGCGACCAACGGCTACGTGCGGATGCGTGCGCTCGCCAGCGCGGCCGACGCCGGGACGCTCTTCGACCTGCGCTGCTACGTCCGTGAGGGCCTCGTGGACTGGTTGCAGCGCGCTGCGCCGCAAGGCATGCCGCGGACCCGTCTCACGACGAGCGACGCGAAGGTCGGCGCCGCCCTCGAGTCCGTCGGCGGGGACTCTGCGGCGATCGACCTCGGCAAGACGCCCGTGCGCTCGGGTGTGCTCGACTCGCTCTTCGACGAGCAGCGCTACGGGGCCGAGCGGGACAAGCCCAAGGTCACGTCCGAGCCCGAGCTGCCTCGCCGCATCGCGCCCAGGTCCGCCCGGCCCGGTGTGCGGATGCACCTGTCCGAGCCCGCGCGCGGGTTCCACAACCTCCCTGAGCCGGTCCCGTCCGAGGAGAAGACCACGATCCTGGGTGCGGTCCCTGCCGACGATTCCGGGCAGGGCGCTCCGGTCCCCGGCCAGTCCACCGACGAGAGCGCCGGG
Organism: Sanguibacter sp. Leaf3; assembly: GCF_001425965.1. Taxonomy (NCBI): domain Bacteria; kingdom Bacillati; phylum Actinomycetota; class Actinomycetes; order Micrococcales; family Sanguibacteraceae; genus Sanguibacter; species Sanguibacter sp. Leaf3. Next base: position 382,142 of record NZ_LMRH01000001.1, read on the forward strand.
ACCATGGCCTGGGCGACGAGCGAAGGTCTGTTCACCGGGAGCGAGGCCGCCGTCGAGCGGTCCAAGGCCTTCTCCGGCCCTGGCCAGGAGGTCATCGACGAGCGCGAGCGGACCGCGATGCTCGACGCGGTGACCGACGACGACCTCGATGGTGTGCCGGGTGCCGAGGGGGTCGAGGGCGAGAGCGTGCCCGAGCGTCGTCACGCCGGGCACGAGGCGGCGGGTAGCGCCGCGGCCCAGGAGGCGAGCGGGGCACCCCAGGCGGCGAGCGCCGCGACCGAGACTGGCGCGACGGGGATCGTCGAGACGACGCCCGAGACCTCGGAGAAGAGGGCCGCGACGACGGCTCAGGGTGTCCCAGCAGGGGCGCACGAGCATGACGCGGCGCCTCAGGACGGAGACGACACGTCGCTCGACCGCAGCGCGCCCGTGCGCACTGCGGCAGGGGATGCAGCACAGCCTCCCGCCAACCCGTGGGTGGCGCAGCCGACGGCAGCGTCTGACGGTCTGCCTGCCGAAGGTGGTCCCACCGAGGGTGGTCTTGTCGACGACGCACGGCCGGCGGCGATCCCGCCCTCGGGTGCTCGCCGGGCTGCCGCTCTCGAGGACTCGCTGAGTGCGGGCCCGGTCCCGCCGCCGCCTCCGGCGAGCGGAGGAGCGTACGACGAGGGGCGACCCTCCGTCCCGCAGGCCCGACGTGCCGCCGAGCCTGTCGAGGCACCTGCATCAGCTGCTGAGCCCACGACGGAGGCCCAGCCCTCGGTCACCCGGACGGGTGTGCTGCGACGCTCGGTCCGGTCGGCTGACACCGCTGCTCCGGCGAGCACCGAGCAGACGGCCCGTCTGCCGCGCGTGACGGAGGAGACCACCCGTCTGCCCAGGTTCGACGGCGAGGACGGGTCTGTGGGCGGCACCGAGGGCACCGACGGCGAAGGCTCGGGCGGCCGCTGACACCGGGGACCGCTGGCTTGCTGCGCGGCCGGGTGCGACCCTGGTCGGACCGTCCTACCTGCGAGGTCGCCCGGCAGGGGGACGCCGGCACCGACGACGGGCGTGTTGACTAGGACAGCCCTCCTGTCCCGTCTCACCTCCGGAGCCGTCTCGTGCCGCAGCAGTGGACCTGGCCTGCCTATGTCGGGGTCTTCGGCGGAGCTGTCCTCTTCGCCGTCTTCTTCCTCCCGATCGTCCTCGTCCAGAGCCGTCGCTACGGCCGGCTCTCGGGCCGGCGCCTGCTGGTGTCGGCCGGTCTGGCCGTGTACGGGGTGGCGCTCGTCGCCTACACCCTCCTGCCGCTGCCCTCCGGGGCCGCGGGATGGTGCGCCCAGCACGGGATCGACGCGGCACAGCTGCGGCCTCTGGCCTTCGTCGACGACATCCGCCGGGAGACCGCCGGTCTCGGCCTGACGCAGACGCTGCGGAGCCGGTCGGTGCTCCAGGTCGTCTTCAACGTGCTGCTCTTCGTGCCGTGGGGCGTCGCCGTGCGCAGGTTCTTCGACCGCGGGGCGTTCGTGACCGTCGTCAGCGGCTTCGCCGTGTCGGTCCTCGTCGAGGTGACGCAGTACACGGGGGTCTTCGGCCTGGTCGGCTGCTCCTACAGGATCGCCGACGTCGACGACGTGCTGACCAACACCCTCGGTGCTGCCGTGGGAGCGCTCGTCGCCCCGCTCGTGCTCGTCTGGCTCCCGAGGTCGGCCGACCTCGTCCGGGAGCGGGGGCGTCCGCGCCCGGTGACGGTGTGGCGCCGTTGGACGGGCATGGCCGTCGACTGGTTCCTCTTCGCAGCCGTCCCGCTGGTCCTGGTGCTCACCTACCGCGCGGGTCTGCTGGCCCTCGGGCACCCGCTCCCGGACGGTGACGTGCTGAGCGACGTGGTCCTCGGGACTGCCGTCCCGGGTCTGCTGGTCTTCGTCCTCCCGGCCTTCACGAGGTCGGGAGCCTCCCTCGGGCAACGAGCCCTGTGGTTGCGGCCGGCCTGGCCCGAGCGGGGAAGGTCGGCCCGAATGTCTGGACGTGGTCGGCTCGGCGACGGCACCTTGGCCCAGCGGCTCGGCCGAGCCTGCGTGACCGGTGGTGCCTACGCTGCGCTCTCGACTGTCGAGGTCGTCGACGCGCTTCCCGACGCCGTCCAGGACCTCGCCGGGACGGCGTCTCTGCTCGTGCTCCTCGTGGCCTTCTTCGGGGTGCTGGCGACCGAGGGCAGGCGTGGGGTGTCCTTCGCGCTCTCGGGTGCGACCCTCGTCGACTCTCGGGCCGTCAGGTCGGGGGAGCGGGCCGACGTCAGGAAGGTCTGAGGGCCTCAGGCCACGGTGCTCGACAGGCCTGTCAGCCGCGGGCCTCTTCGCGCAGCGGCTTCGCGGACGCCGGGACCGACGCGGCGGGGATCGTCGAGAAGTCGCAGGTGAAGGAGCCCCGGTAGCCGAAGATCGGTCCCATGACAGGGTTCGAGACCGTGAGGTCGATCCGGAACCGCTCGGTCTGGTCGTCGTAGTACTCGTGGAGCTCGGCGGTCCCCGAGGCGGCCATAGGGAACGAGAAACCGACAGGGCCCTCGTAGAAGCGCTGCGCGCCGGAGCGCAGCAGCAGACCGCCGCGCTCGTCGACCTCGAGGTCGAGGTCGACCGCCAGGTGCTGGTGCGTGCCGAGATAGTCGAGCACCCGGCCGGACGCAGGGTCGTAGACCATCGTCGCGTCGAAGCGGCTGCGGCGGTGCCTGGGGAACTCGAAGGTCCGCACGAAGGTCGTGGTGTCGCGTCCGAGGCCGTCGACGTAGCAGTAGTTCTCGATGGTGAAGGGGATGCCCTTCCCCGTGCGGGGGACGAGGATGTTGCGCCAGGCGCCGAACCACAAGAACGGGACGGTGACGAGAGGCCCGCGCCACACGGAGTCCATGACCCCGCGCCCGACGCAGGCGTTCTCGCCGTCGGGGGTGAGCCCGAAGCGTCGGCGCATCTGCGGGTGGAGGCGCTCGACGTCGCTGCCGAGCGCCTGGGCGAAGACGGAGGTGGTCATGGGATGTGCTCCTGGGGGACCGGTGGTGAGACTGGCGCGGGTGACTCAGAGGTGAGGTCTTGGGCCTGCCCGCGAGCCCGGTCCAGCGCGGCCTCGTCGACGTCGCGCGCGATCTTCGGCGTCGTGGGGCGCGTGCCGGTCGGCGGCCGGCGGAGGCATCTCCTGGCCCTGGGCACGAGGACCGGGGACGGCACGACGAGCGCCGCGAGGGCCAGGGCGGCCGCGACGGCGGGGGACAGGCGAAGGAACGGGACGGCGAGGACGGCCACAGCCGCCAGCGTGAGCCTGGCCGCCCACAGGGTGACGGTGCGCCGCAGGGATGTCGCAGGTGAGATCCCGTGGTCGAGCCACAGCCGCAGCCTGTCGAAGCTCCAGGCCGTCATCCACCCGATCACCGGACGCACCAGGACACGGTCGAGCGTCGGCCCCTGCCAGCCGGGGACGTAGTCGTACCCTGTCAAGAACCTGATCTCGGCCCCGTCGGGGACATAGCGCCAGTAGCCGTCTCCGGACGCGATGGGTGAGAGGCTGGAGTCCGCCGAGAAGCGCAGCGCCGACGTGCACGACCCGTCGGGCCTGTGCCGCTCTCCGCGCGAGATGCCGACCCCTGTCATGGGCGCGAAGGGCACCGTGCGGTTGTCGTAGCGGAAGCGTCGCGGTTCGCCCTCGGGGGTGGGCAGGTGGGTGATCGACGAGAAGCGCAGGTCCCACGAGGCGTGCGCGTCGGGGTCCTGGGTCGCGTGCCAGAGGCGGTCCATCGGTGCGGCGACACGCGCCTCGACGTAGATCCCTCTGCCCATGCGCCGACCCTAGCCACCTCCGCTCCGTCCAGGAATGGGGAGAGCGCCCCTGTGGACGAGCGCAACTGCCGGGTCTAGGTTTATCTTGACGTCAAGATACTTTGGAGGCTGGTGCAGTGAGCAGCACGACGCAGGGCTGGCTGCGCCCCATCGTGTGGCCCGTCCTCGTCCCGACGGCCCTGGTCTTCGGGGGAGAGGGTGCGGCGATGGTCGTCCTCGGGCTCAGCGCGATCGAGGGCGGTGCGTCTCTCTCGCTCGCAGCGCTGGTCGTTGCGACGGTCGGCCTCGGGCAGCTCACAGGGTCGATCCCCGCCGGGCAGCTCACCGTCCGCTTCGGCGAGCGGCGCGTGCTGGTCGTCGCGAGCCTCGTCTCGACGGTGGTCTGGGCGAGCGCTGTCGCGGCTGGTACGCCCGCAGCGCTCGCGGTCGTCGGGTTCTCGGGTGGGGTCGCCTCTGCGGCCTTCGCTGTCGCCCGGCAGTCCTACACGATGGACGTCGTCCCCGTCGCTTACAGGGCACGCGCCATGTCGCTCCTCGGCGGGGCCAGCCGCGTCGGGCTCGTCGTGGGGCCGTTGGCCGGTGCGGCGCTCCAGGTCTGGTTCGGGCTCGCCGGAGGTTTTGTGGTCGCGAGCGCGTCCGCGCTGCTCGCAGCCGTCACGGTGCTCGTGGTGCGCGAGCCTGAGGTGCGTCACGTGGCGCGCAGGTCGGTGGGCGGGTCTCCAGCAGGCGGTGCGGGCGACGTGCCGGCCGGTCCGGTGCGGGCGCGCCCAGCCGGCGCCGACGGGCCCGGCTCGTCGCCCGCCAGCTCCGCGCACCCGGCCTCGTCTCGAGCCGGTTCGCACCCTGCCACTGCCCGTCCTGCCTCGGCGCGCTCTGTGATCCGTGCCCACGCATCGGTCCTGGCGACCGTCGGGATCGGTGTCGTGATCATCAACCTCGCGCGGTCTCTGCGACCGGTGCTCGTGCCCCTGGCGCTCTCCGAGGCTGGCGCCGACCCGCACACCACGTCCCTCGTCGTCGCGGCTGCCGCAGCCGCCGAGCTGCTGCTCTTCTACCCGGCCGGCGTCACCATGGACCGGTACGGACGACGCGTCGTCGCCGTGTCCTGCTCGGGTGTCATGGGGGTCGGGCTGATCCTCATGGGTGCGCTCGGCGCCGTCGACGGGCTGGCCGGGATCATCGGAGGGGCGGTGCTGCTCGGCATCGGCAGCGGCATCGGCTCAGGGGTGGTCAAGACCCTCGGCGCCGACGCCGCCCCCGTCGCCGACAGGGCGACCTTCCTCGGCGTGTGGAACGTCCTCGGGGAGACCGGCGGCGCCGCCGGGCCGCTCGCCCTCAGCGGGCTGACCGCCGTGCTGTCCCTCGCCGGGGCCGGTGTCGTGCTCGGCGTCGTGGCGCTCGCAGGCGCGCTCGGGCTCACCCGGTGGTTGGCGCCTGAGCGGGAGGGGCCGTGGCAGCGGGTCTACCGGGCGGAGGTCTGAGGCGGCTGCGCCTCGGCTCGGCCGGCCTGTGATTCGTGCGTGGGGCGCGGCTGGCCGAGCCTGACAGGGTGCGGACCGGTCCTGATCGACGCCAGGTCAGATCGGGATCTCGACGGTCCCGCCCTTGCCGGCCTGGCGCACCCAGCCTGCGACGACGTCGGCGCCGCTGTGGATCGGGTCGGAGGTGTCGATCCGGAACGTGATCGGGACGCCGGGGCTGAAGGACAGCGTCACGGTGTTCTGCAGTCCTTGGAGCTCGACGAAGAATCCCTGCCGGTGCTGGAAGGCCTCGACCGTCGCGAGCTGGAGCCCGGCGAGGTCTTTGTCTGCGACCGCGTAGGAGTCGTCTCCGTACTTCAGGGTTCCCATCGATCGCGCTCCAGTGTCGCCGCAGGGCACGGCGGGGCCCCGTCGCGCTCACCCGTCCTATCGGCAGGACGGGCGGGCGAATGAGGAGGTCGGCGGACGGGGCGACATGGCGCGTACCCGACGCGCAAGGTCACGACGCGAGGAGCTGGCTGACGCGTTGGGGGCTGACGTCCAAGATCGTCGCGATGTCCTTCCCGGTGAGCCCGATGCTCAGGAGCTCCCGCGCAGCGGCTCGTGACTGCGCAGCGGCGTCGGCCTGGAGCCTCGCCGCGCGGACGACAGACTCTCGGGCTGCCTCGACGTGCTCGAGGAGGTCCGTGCCGATCTGCGGGTGGATCGTGACCTCGACGGTCGAGGGATCGACGTCCTGCATCGCCGACACCAGGCCCCGGACCGCATCCGGAGCATCCTTCAGCGAACGGGACTGTGTCGCGCCCACGCCGTCCACTGTGAGGAGCCACCACCGCCCGTCGCGGACTGCGTCTGCCGTGTACAAGGTCATGCGCACGCCTCCATCTACCTGAAGATCGATGTGACGACCCCGGCCGAGATCTCCCGGTGGTTGGGGAGCGCGGTCGAGTGAGAGCCGCACGGACACCTCCAGATCTCGTGGCCTCCGCGGTTCCTCACCGTCGTCCACCCCGCCGCCAGCAGGGCCCGGACCATCTCTCTCCGGCGTCTAGGTGTGCTCACGAATATGGGTCTAGCCCATCTAGATGTCAAGGTTCGCGGGGCGTCGGAGGTCCTGTGCACTGCGCGCTCCGTCCACAGGGTCCGGACCGGCTCTTCCTGCTGGGACTGAGTGGCTCGCCGTCACCGAAGCCAGATGATCACCGGAGCTAGGCGGTCGCCGCCGCTGCCCGACCCATCCCGCGCTGCCACAGGACGCCCGAGCCGACCACCCCGGCGATCGCGACGACGAAGACGACAGCCGTCATGACGGCCCCGCCCCCACCGCTCGACGAGCAGACGGTCTGGACGTCGACGCCCGTCGACTGCGTGGAGCACTCCTCGACCCCGGAGAAGCCGAGAACGAACCAGAGAGCGAGCCCTGGGGCGAGGGAGGACGCGCTCGCGAGAGCCTTCTCCTGGACGGTCCAGAGCGCCGAGCCCCAGAGCAGGACCGCGCCGGCGATGATAAGGACGACAGGCAGCACGAGCCCGACGAGCAGACCGCCGACCATCAGCAGGCCGAGCGCGACGGACGGGACCCACGACTCGACCCACCGGCTGCCCGGCGCGACGACGTGGTCGTCCGCCGTCGGTGCCACGGCCTGCGCGCCTGACGGGTCGGCGTCGTCGGCCGCGGCCTCCGCGATCGCCTGCGGGTCGCCCATCCGGCGGAGCGCGTCGCGCAGGGCCGCGCCGTCTCCCGGCATCGCGCCGTGCGTCGCCTCGCGGAGGTGCTCCCGCATCCCTGCGACGATCTCGGTGCGGTCCTGGACGCCGCGCGCGAGCAGCGCGGCATCCACCTCCGCGAGATAGCGCTCGGCGTGCGCCCCGAGCCAGGCTGCGGAGCCGTGCTGCGCCCCGGGGTCGTGCTGTCCCATGCTCATGACGGTTCCTCCGGCTGGTGGGGCATCGGGTGGTCGGACGACGGGTGGTCGGACAGCGCCGCGTCCACGGCGTCGCGGAACGGGCCCCAGGCCGACTCGAAGGCCTGCAGGGCCTCTTCACCGTCGGCGGTCAGGCTGTAGTAGCGGCGGGGCGGGCCCTCGGTCGACTCTTGCCACGACGACGCGACCAGCCCGTTCTTCCGCAAGCGTGAGAGCAGGGGGTAGAGCGTCCCTGCGCTCGCGAGCAGGGTCCCCTCGAGCTCGCGTGCGATGTCGAAGCCGTATCTCTCGCCCGACCGCAGCGACGCGAGGATGCAGTGCTCGACGACCCCTCGCCGGAGGTTCGCGAGCGCCTGCGCCTGGCCGGGTACCATGCGACGCACTGTACTGGTTGAGGCACGTGCAGGCAGGGTGAAGTTCGTGATGGCGATCGTTCGTGGACGCCGAAGTTCGCCCTCTGGTCCCGGCTGCAGCGGCGTGCAACGGGTCTACGCTCCGGAGATCATCACCGGACGCAGGGGGACGGAACGATCATGAGCACACCCGACCAGCCAGTCCCGCCGCCGCCGCCCGGTGGCTGGACCCCGCCTCGTCCACAGGCCGCTCCGGTCGTCTCAGGGGCGCAGGGAACCCAGGCGATCCCTGTGGGTCCGGGCGGCCCCGGAACGCACTGGTCAGGTGCTCCAGGGCCCGGCGCACCCGGACCGGGTCTGCCCGGACAGGCATCCGCCGGGCCTGGGGCACCTGGGCCGTGGGGCGGACCGGGCGCTCCAGCCCCGGGACCTGCGAAGAAGCGGCGTGCGTGGCTCGTCCCGACGATCGTCGGCGTCGTCGCGCTGCTCGTCGGCGTGGGGATCGGGAGCAGCGGGTCGTCGACGCCCGACGCATCCGCCGAGCCGTCTGCCACCGCGACGGCGTCGGACGAGGTCGACGCGCTCAAGGCAGACCTCGAGAAGGCCGAGGCCCGGGTCAGCGAGCTCGAGACCGCAGCCGAGGAGGCCGCGGCCGAGCCCGTCGAGACACGGGCCCCGGCCGAGACCGAGGCGCCCGCAGCCGAAGAGCCCGCGGTGGAAGAGCCCCCCGCGCCGCCGGTGGCCGAGGCGCCTCCGGCTCCCGAGGCACCCCCGGCAGCCTCGCTCTCTCAGCAGAACGCCATCGGCTCCGCCGAGAGCTATCTGGACTTCAGCGCGTTCTCGCGCACGGGGCTCATCGGACAGCTCGAGTTCGAAGGCTTCTCGACCGAGGACGCGACCTTCGCCGTCGACTCGATCGCACCGGACTGGAACGCGCAGGCAGCCGAGAAGGCGCAGTCCTACCTCGACTTCAGCACCTTCTCGCGGCAGGGGCTCATCGACCAGCTCGTCTTCGAGGGGTTCAGCGTCGCCGAGGCGGAGCACGGCGCGACCGCGGTCGGGTACTGACGCGGCTCGCTGCTCGGTCTGAGAAGCACCGGAGCCCCTGACCTCGGCGAGGTCAGGGGCTCCGGTCGGAGGTTGGGGCGGGTGGTGCACGGTGGGCCCCGTGGGGCTCGAACCCACGACCCGCGGATTAAAAGTCCGATGCTCTGCCAACTGAGCTAGAGGCCCTCGGCGTGCCTGGCTGTCGTGCCGTCCGGCACGCCTGGGCAGGTGGCTGCGGGCGGAGTGCAGGTCGGCGTCGACCGGAGCGACGCGCCAGCGACAGATTACGCGGTCGGGTGCTCTGGGGGCGAACCGGGTCCTGAGGGGTGGATCGCGTGCAGAAGTTTCACAACTCTGCGCCAGGCCCAGGATGCCGGGGCTGAGCGCTGCTCGACAGAGCCCGGTAGGCCCGACGCGGGGCCGCCCCAGGTTGCGTGCGGTCGCCAGGCTTGATTCGGTGGAGTGGTCCGAAAGACTCCTCGAGGGGTCGTCGAACGGTGCGCCATCCCTGCGCCGCGACAACCCCGGAGTGCCCGGCAAGATCCTAGGAGACCAGCATGCTGACTCTGACTGACAACGCCCGACAGGCCGTCGTCGACCTCGCTACCCAGGCCGAGCTGCCCGCCGACGGAGGTCTTCGGATCGCCGCTGCGGACGGGACGCCCGGCGACTTCGACCTGGCCCTCGTGACCGAGGCCAAGACCGAGGACGAGGTCATCGACCTCGGGACCACCCACGTGTTCGTGGAGAAGGTCACCTCGACGGTCCTCGCAGACCTCAGCCTCGACGCCGAGCCCAACGGCGCGTCGACGGCCTTCAGCCTCACCCCGCAGCAGGCGTGATCCTGACCTGAGCCGCGTCGGCCGGTCTCGACCAGCCGACGCCGGGTGCCCCGGTCGTCGCCCACCCCCCTGGGACGGCGACCGGGGCATCGTCGCGTCGGGGGAGCATCACCGGTGGCGGCGCGCATGAGCTCACGCCTGTACGGCTGTGCGGCTGCCGGCAAGCTGGGGTCGAAGATCCCGCCAGGACCTCAGAACCGGGGCAGGTCCTCGATCGACCACAGCCCGATCCACCAGGACCCGAGCACGAGTGCCCCGACCGTGACGACCAGGAACACCCCGACCCAGAACAGCCCGGGGAACGGTGTGAGCCCGGCGAGCATGTCGGCGTCGGAGGTCCGGGCCTTGCCGCGTCGCCGCGAGGCCTGGAGCTCGATGACAGGCCTGGGCGCGCCGATCAGCAAGAACCACGTGACCAGATAGGCGACGGCGGTCTGCCACTCGGTGCTCGCGAACCACGAGACGGCGACGAGCACCACGGCGCTCACCAGGATCGACAGCAGCCCGAACCAGTTGCGGATCTGCAGCAGCATGAGGGCGAGCACCACGATGAGCAGCCACAGCAGCCCGACGCCGTAGCCCTGGCGGAGCATGAAGGCAGCACCGAGACCGACGAGCCCGGGGCCGATGTACCCGGCGAGCGCCGTGAGGATCATGCCGAAGCCGCGCGGCTTGCCGTAGGAGAGGGTCAGCCCCGAGGTGTCGGAGTGCAGCCGGATCCCGCTCAGGCGGCGTCCGGTGATCAGCGCGGCGACGGCGTGAGCACCCTCGTGGGCGATGGTCACGACGTGGCGGGACACCCGCCAGGTCGGGCGGAAGCACACGACGACGAGCGCGACAGCGGCGGTGGCCCACACGACCCACTGGTCGGGAGCGGGCAGCTGCTCGGTCGCGCGGGACCAGATCTCGGAGAGGTATGACACCCGAGCATTGGACCACAGCGCACTGTGAGAGCGGCGAGTCGCTCGTCACATCACACGATCTCCAGACAGTCCACAGTCTCCCCGTGAGAGAATACGAGGAGGCAGCGCGACATCACGCGCACCGAGCGTCGAGGGAACAGCCCGACGGCGCCAAGAGATAAGGCAACCCTTGACGAACTCCCAGCGCTCCGGCGCGCCCGCATCCTCCCGCAACCGGAACCGGTCTGGCCAGTCTTCACGACCGGCCGGTGCACCGACCACCGCGGCTCCCAGCACCCCCGCTGCCCCGGCAGCCCCCGCAGCTCCGCTCGCGACGTCCTTCGACGACTTCGCGCTGCCGACGCAGCTCATCAGCTACCTCGCCGACAACGGCATCGCGGCGCCCTTCCCGATCCAGTCGGCCACCCTGGGCGACACCCTCCAGGGACGCGACGTCCTCGGCCGTGGCCGGACGGGCTCGGGCAAGACCCTCGCCTTCTCCCTCCCGACCGTCACGCGCCTCGCCGCTGACGGCGGGCGTCGCAAGCCGGCCCGCCCGCGCGGCCTCGTGCTGTGCCCGACGCGTGAGCTGGCCAACCAGATCAACGCGACCATGGAGCCGCTCGCCAAGATGCTGGGCCTCAAGACGACCACCATCTTCGGTGGCGTCGCGCAGAGCCGTCAGGTGACGGCCCTCCAGGGCGGCGTCGACATCGTCATCGCCTGCCCCGGGCGCCTCGAGGACCTCCTCGGCCAGGGCCTGCTGTCCCTCGACGACGTCGAGATCACCGTGCTCGACGAGGCCGACCACATGGCCGACCTCGGCTTCCTCCCCGGCGTCAAGCGCATCATGGACCGCACGCCCGCCAAGGGGCAGCGTCTGCTGTTCTCCGCGACGCTCGACAACGGCGTGGACCAGCTGGTCAAGCGCTACATGGATGCCCCCACGAGCCACTCGGTCGACAGCGCCGACTCGCACGTCTCGACCATGAGCCACCACATCTTCGAGGTGGCCGACGCCGCCGCGAAGCGTGACGTCATCCGCGAGCTCGCCTCGGGCGTCGACAAGCGCGTGCTCTTCACGCGCACCAAGCACCAGGCGAAGAAGCTCGCCAAGCAGCTCACGGCCGACGGCATCCCCGCGGTCGACCTGCACGGCAACCTCGGCCAGGGGGCGCGCGAGCGCAACCTCGAGGCGTTCTCGAGCGGCACCGTCAAGGTGCTCGTCGCGACCGACATCGCAGCACGTGGCATCCACGTCGACGAGGTCAGCCTCGTCGTCCACGTGGACCCGCCCGCGGAGCACAAGGCGTACACCCACCGCTCGGGCCGCACGGCCCGAGCCGGGTCGGGCGGCGACGTCGTGACGATCATGCTCCCCGAGCAGCGCGGCGACGTCCGCGACCTCACGCGCCAGGCGAAGATCAACGCCCAGCCCCGCAAGGTCGCCCCCGGCGACGCTGTCGTGACCGACCTGATCGGTGAGGTCGCCGACTACGTGACCCCCGCGCCCGTCGTCGTCCAGCAGCCGCAGCAGCGCCAGAGCGGCGGGGGCGGCCGCAGCCGTTCCGGTCGTGGCGGCGCAGCAGGTTCGGGTGCCTCGGCGTCCGGCGAGGGCCGCAGCAGCTCGCGCGGCGCTGCCGGTGGTGGCCGTGGTGCCTCGGGCGGCGCGCGCAGCGGTGGTTCCCGCGGCGTCACGACGTACTCGACCAGCACGCCGGCCGCCGGTGGCGGGTCGCAGCGTCGCTCGTCGACAGGCGGGGGCGGCCAGTCCTCCTCGGCCGACTCGGCCGGTGGCGGTCGCGCCCGCACGGGCGCGTCCCGCGGGCGCCGTCGCGCGCAGGGCTGACGAGAGCTACTCGGCCTGAGCAGTACCAGCACGAGGCCCGTCGGTGATACCGGCGGGCCTCGTTCTGTCTCTGGTTGCTCCGCCCAAGCAGCGCGGGTGGAACGCGCACCTCCGAGTACTGACTACTCAGCGACTACCCGTACCACGCCCCTTGCGCCCGGATTGTCCGGAGAGCGAGGTCGGGGCCTGCGTAGCGTCGGCGCCAACGCGACCCCGCACCAGCGACCGGCTGTCAGACCCCGGCGCCCGCCTGCCACCACAGTGCGGAGGAGGAGATCCCTCGCGCGCTGGTTCACGGAGGACAGCGATGATCGTCAGCGCCACCACACGGACACGTCGAGCAGTCGCAGCACTTGCTGCAGCCGCCGCCCTGGTGCTCGGGGCGGCGACAGGGGCGTCCGCAGCTCGCGTGACTGATGCGGCACCTCAGGTCGTGGCCGACGTGCGGGCATCGACCTACCCGTGGAGCCCGGACCCGGTGGTCGGTGAGCTCTTCGACGTGACGAGCGAGGGCTGGTCAGGTGACGTCCCCGTCGGCACCTCGACCGTCACCACCATGACCATCACCGCGAGGCAGGACCTCGTCCTGCGGCCGGGCAACTGGCACCCCGGCTACGGGGACTTCGACTTCGCGCTCTCCGGCACGTGCCCGAGGAACCTGTTCGGCAGCGCCCGCATGGCCCCGGGCGACACGTGCACGGTGACGTGGACCATCCACCCGGTCGAGCTGCGGGCCGGGTCTACGGCCTGGTTCTTCAGCGCCACCCCGGTCGACCCGGCTGGCGTGGCGACCGGGGAGAGTGTCCACGGTCGGCACGACCTCAGCTTCATGACCCATGTGTTCCTCAGCGAGAAGGTCGACTTCGGCCCTGTCGCGGTGGGGAACAGCGTGACCCGACCCGTGACGATCCGCAACGTCTCGCCAGTCGACGCTCTTCTCGTTGTCGATGCGCCGGACGCGCCCGTCGACCTGCCAGACCGTCCGGTGGACCCGGTCCTCGTGCCCGCTGGTGAGTCGTTGACCCTCGACGCCGTGTACACCCCGACCTGGGCCGACGACGAGCTCATCTCGCGCGCCTGGTTCCACACGACGCTCCCCGGGTCTGACTCGCGCATGACGGGCATCGTCCGCTTCTCGGGGTCGGGAGTCGCCCCTGTCGTCGAGCCGACGGACCCACCGGTCGACCCCACTGACCCGCCCGTCGACCCCACAGGACCCGTCAACCCGTTCGACCCCAGTTGGCCGATCGTCGAGGTGGGCCCTCTCCTCGCCCCGGGCGTCTATCCGACCGTCCCGGTGGACCCGATCGACCCCATCCTGCCGATCGTCGACGTGGGGCCTCTCCTCGCCCCGGGCCTCGACCCGACCGTCCCCATGGACCCGACCGGCTCCACAGTGCCGATCGTCGACGTGGAGGTCCCGCTCATACCGGGCCTCGACCCGTCGGGCGCCGGTCGGACCGACGCGCCCTCTGCAGCCGCGGTCTCGGCCGAGCCGACTCCTGACGTCGTGACCGTGCCTGCGGATGCCGAGGCCGGTGCCGGCGCGCTCGCGACCACGGGTGGAGGGTGGACCACGCTCGTGCTCGGTGCTCTGACCCTGCTCAGCAGCGGTCTGGTGCTGCGCACCTGGGCCCGCGCCAGGTCCGCCCGCGACGGCGCTCGCGCCGTCCTGTAGCGCAGACCCCACGGGGTCAGCTGAGGGTTCGACTGCTGGTCAGCAGTCGAACCCTCAGGTCGCGTGGGCCCGGGGAATGACGGAGGGTGAGGATCAGTTGATCCCTGCGGAGGTGGACCCATGTCCTATGAAGTGACCAAGACCGACCAGCAGTGGCGTGACGAGCTCAGCCCCGAGGAGTACCAGGTGCTGCGCCAGGCCGGTACCGAGCGCCCGGGTACAGGCGAGCTGCTGCACGAGAACCGCGAAGGTGTGTTCCGCTGTCGCGCCTGCAGCGCTGAGCTGTTCCGCTCGGACAGCAAGTTCGACGCGCACTGCGGATGGCCGAGCTTCTTCGAGCCGAAGGAGTCCGACGCCGTGGAGCTCATCGAAGACCGCACCCTCGGGATGGTCCGCACCGAGGTGCGCTGCGCCCGCTGCGGCTCGCACCTGGGGCACGTCTTCGACGACGCGCCGCAGACCCCGACGGGGGAGCGGTTCTGCATGAACTCGATCTCGCTGACCTTCGAGGACGGCAAGAGCGCCTGAGTGCAGCGCGCCCGAGCGCGACGGCGGCATGAGCACAGCGTGCGCCGCACGCGAGACCGAGCCCACCGGGCCCGAGGGGGATCTCCCTCGCGGCCCGGTGGGCTCCGTCGTGCCCGCAGGTCTGGCTCAGCAGGTCTGCACCATCTGTGTCAGTACGTCGCGAAGTACTGCGACGTGGTCGAGAAGTCGTTGATCGTCACCTCGGTCAGACCTTCCGTGTCGACCTCGAACAGCCATGAGTCGTCAGAGGTGACCGGGAACCACTCGAAGGTGGTCGAGTAGCTGGTGCCTCCTTCGACGTCCGCGAGCTGGGGCGAGATGCCCGCGTAGGGGTGCTCGTAGGTCAGGTGGCTGGTGCGCAGCGGGAGCTTGGACTCGTCGTCCACGCAGAGCTCCTGGGCGTCGCCGAGGAAGACGACGGGTTCGCGGGTGTCAGGTGCCGGGGCATCAGTGTCTTCGTACGCGAAGCAGGTGGCGGCGCGGCCGTCGATCGTCTCCGATCGCTGACTGCCCTCGACCAGCACCCAGCTGGTGCCCTCCCCGGCCACGATCTCGGTCGCGAGCCCCCGCACGCCCTCGATCCGGGCCGTGAGCACGTTGGTGGGCGGGTCCCACACCTCGTTCCCGTGCTCGTCGATGTACCCGGTGCCGGTCAGCGCCTCTGCAGGCTCGGCCGAGTAGCTCGCGGCCCAGATCCCGAGGTCGCGGTCGATGGAGTAGCTGCCCCACATCCCGTCCGGTTCGTGGAGCGTGGCGAAGGACGCAACCCACCCACCGAGGTCGACCGGGGCCGCCTGGAGGCCGTTCCCCGCGTAGCCCGCGACGACCTCACGCATGAGCGCGACGTACACCTCCTCCGAGAACGCGTACACCTCCTCCGGTGCATAGTCGTCGAGCGCGGAGGGCACGCGCCTCTCAGGCAGAACGGTGATGACGTGGGGTGACCCGCTCGGCGAGGTCACGGTGCGCTGGTACGACTCTCTGACGACCTCGCCCTCGATGATCGTCTGGTCCCGGGTCGTCATGGCCACGTTCAGCTCGTCCTGAGCGGCCAGGGCGACGAGGCTCTGCTCGAGCAGCAGCGTCGTCGAGACGATCTCGGCTTCGCCGCCGTCGGTCCCTGGTGTCGCAGGAGCGGTGGGGGAGGCGTCATCGGTCGGGCGGACCACGCCGTCGTCGGCCAGCGGTGCAGGCTCGGTGCCTCCCGGGAGCCCGACGGCGAGGGCGACGCCGAGCGCGCCGATCCCGAGCAAGGCGCCTCCACCGGCCAGGGCGCGGCGCTGCCGACGCGCGCCGTTCGGGGCAGTCGTGCCGATACTGGTGAGGAGCCGCCGCTTCACGGCGTCCAGGTCGGAGTCGTCGGCGACGGGGGTCGCCAGGTCGAGACGGGGTTCAGGCCTGCTGTCCATGGGGGATCCTCTCGTCGCGGGTCGGCTGTGAGCGTGCCGGGTCGGCTGTGCTGCGTCGCCCGGCGGTCTCGTCGGCGTCCGGGCCGATCAGGGCCGCGAGGCGCTCGCGGGCCCGCCGTGCTCGCGCCGAGGCGGTGTTGGTCGAGCAGCCGAGGGCGACCCCCAGCTCTGCGGAGGTCAAGCCCTCGGTGACGACCAGGCGCAGCACGTCCCGGTCACTCGTGGAGAGCTGCTGGAACGCCCGGTTGATCTGGTCGCCCGTGTCGACGGACGGTGCGTGGTCGGGGACGGACCGGCGCGCGTGCAGCCGGACCCTGGAGAGGAGGTCGCCCGAGCGGCGCTCGGACCGCAGCCGGTTCGCGACCGTCCGACGGGCGACGCCAAGCAGCCACGCGAGCTCGAGGTCCGGGATGTCGTCGAGCCGGCGCCAGGCGACGAGGAACACGTCGCAGACGACGTCTTCGGCGTCCTCGCGAGGCAGGCGCCGCCGCGCGTAGCGGAGCACGGCCCGTGCATGCTGATCGTAGAGGGCCTCGAGGCGGGTATGGGCCTCGGGTCGGTCGCGGGCCGTCACGGGGACAGGTCCGTGGCCGAGGAGGTGGGGAGTGCGGTCATCGGGTCGGGCGAACCCGCTCCTCTCGTCCTGAGCGGCACCTGGTGCGCCTCTCACCCCGGTCAGTGTCCGGACCCGCGCGGGTGTGACACCGACGTCCAGACTTCTCTCAGGAGCCTCTCACGAACCGGGCACGGTACGCGGTCCGTGACATGTCCCGAGAGGACGGGCGAGAGCGCTGCCGTCGACGCAGACAGGCCCGGACCGTGTCGGTCCGGGCCTGTCTGCTCGAGGTGCTGCTGTGCTGAGGAGTGAGCGTGGTCCTCTGCTGCGCGGAGCGTCAGACCTTCGGGCCTCGGCTCGCTGCGGCCTCTTCGCGGGTGGCGTCGTCAGCGCTCTCGTTCGACCGGACCTCGGCCTCCTCGGCCGTGAGGTCGTCGTCGTTGCGGACCGCACCTGCGGTGTCGGCGGCGTCGTGCCCCAGCTCTTCGAGGCGCTGCTGGACACCGGACTTGGTGCCGAGCGGGATCTCCTTGAGCAGGATCACCGCGATGAGCGCGATGAGCGCGAGCGGGGCGGCGATGAGGAAGATCTCCGCGACACCGGCGCCGTAGGCCTTCTCGACCACATCACGGACCGGGGCCGGCAGGGTGCTCACGTCGGGGATGGTCCCGCCGCTGAGCCCCCCGCCCTCGACGCCCAGGCTGCGCAGCCCGGCGGTGACGTCTGTCGTGATCCGCGACCCGAGGATCGCGCCGAGGACTGCGACACCCATCGCACCACCGAGGGTCCTGAAGAACGCGATGGTCGCTGTCCCTGTGCCCATCTCCTTGGGGGAGAGGGTGTTCTGCGCGGCGAGCACCAGGTTCTGCATGAGCATGCCCATGCCGACACCGACGACGAACAGGTAGACCCCGATGAGCGCCATGTTGGTGTGGTAGTCGATCGTGCCCATGAGGGCCAGTCCGACGGTCAGCGAGACGGCGCCGACCAGCATGAAGCGCTTGTAGCGACCGGTGCGGGTGATGAGCGTGCCGATCCCCGTCGAGGCGATGAACTGCCCGGCGATCATCGGGATGGTGAGCAGACCGGAGACCGTCGCGGACTTGCCGCGGGCCACCTGCATGTACTGGCTGAGGAACACCGAGGTGCCGAAGAGCGCGATACCCACCGCGGCGCTGCCGATCACGGCGAGGACGACGGTGCGGTTGCGGAACAGGCTGAGCGGGATGATCGGGGCCTCGACGCGGCTCTCGACCCAGACGGCGAGGACGAGCACGAGGACCGAGCCGGCGGCCATCGCGACCGACTGCCAGGAGCCCCACGCGAACTGGTCGCCCGCGAAGGTGACCCAGAGCAGCAGCCCGGAGATCCCGACGGAGAGCAGGAACGCACCCCAGTAGTCGAGGCGGACGCGGACCTTGGGCATCGGCGGGAGCTTGAGCGTGCGCTGCAGCGTGATGATCGCGGCGATCGCGAAGGGGATGCCGACGAAGAAGTTCCAGCGCCATCCGACGCTGTCCGTGAGCGCACCGCCGAGGAGCGGCCCGCCGACCATGCCGACGGCCATGATGGCGCCCATGAGGCCCATGTACTTGCCGCGCTCGCGCGGGGAGATGATGTCCGCGATGAGCACGGTCGCGAGGGCTGTGAGGCCACCGGCCCCGATGCCCTGGAAGGCGCGGAAGAGGATCAGCGTGCCCGAGCTCTGCGACGCACCGGCGAGGGCGGCCGAGATCACGGTGATGACGAGGGCGATCTGGATCAGCGTCTTGCGGTTGACCAGGTCGGCCAGCTTGCCCCAGATCGGGGTGCTGATGGTGGTGGTGAGCAGCGTCGCGGTGACCACCCAGGTGAAGGCGGTCTGCGTGCCCTTGAGGTCCGCGAGGATCACGGGCAGCGACGACGACACCACGGAGGTGGCGAGGATCGACACGAACATGCCCAGGAGGATCCCGGAGAGGGCCTCGAGCACCTGGCGGTGGGTCATCTGCTGGGGTTCGCCGGGGACGTGCTCGTCCCCGGTCGTCACCGGCGCTGAGCCGGCTGTCTCGGTGGTCTTGCTCATACGGGTTCCTTTGCGTCAAACGTCTCTTTGACCTGCAGCGAGGCAGGTAGCTCGTTGTGGTGGTCGGCGATCGTGCGGGCGAGCGCCGCCATGTGGTCCGTCGCTGCGGACAGCTCGTGGGGTTCCCAGTCGGCGAACATGTCGGTCATGAGCACGGTGATGTGCTCCTTGAGCTCGTCGACGCGTGCGTGGCCGAGGTCGGTCAGCTCGATCGAGCGCGACCTGCGGTCACCGTCGTCGACCGTGCGGCGCACGAGCCCGGCATCGACGAGGGCGCTCACCTGGCGGCTCGCGACCGAGAGGTCCACCCGCAGGTGCTGCGCTGCGCAGCCGACCGAGACAGGCTCGGCGGTCGCGTACAGGTAGCGCAGGATGCCGATGCCTGCGCGGGGCAGGTCCATCGAGCGTGCGAGGCGGGCGCCGATCTCACGCTGGGCGCGGCCGAACTCGTCGAGTGCGCGGAGCATGTCCTGCACCGCATGGCTGTCGATCATGTCGTCTCCTTGGAACTCTTCCATCCTAAGTCGTTGCTTGCAGAATGCAAGTAGTTGCTGTGTGATCCGCCGCACCGCCCGCGGGCCTCCCCGAGACGGTCGTGCCGCGGCAAGGTGCTCTCTCGCCGCGCGTGGCGGCGAGGGCTGCGGTATCTTTCGCACAACCCGCTGACCTGCGAGGACAGGCGGGTGAAGGTGAGAATCCACCCGCCCTCCCGCCGCCTCGGACCTCATGCCGGCCGGAGCGCTGTCGATAGGTCGCCGATGCACACCACAGCCGCAGGAGCGCGCGGACGACGACCTCGGCCCGCGCGCAGCTCAGGAGAGACACATGGCACGGATCGAACGACGGACGGTGCTCCAGTTCGCAGCGCTCGCAGCAGCCACGCCCTGGGTCGTCAACGTGCTCAGGACTGAGTCGGCGGCCGCCGGCAACCCCGAGGTCGCCGCGCCCTCCCCGGGGGTCGACGCGGCCTTCGCCTTCCTCGACGGCCTCGTGCCGCTCGCCCCGCCCGTGCTCCCCGGCGCGCCTGCACCTGTCGCCAGCCGAGCGCTGCCCCGCAGCTATTCGCGCGGTTACCTCGAGTCCATCGGCTTCGACGTCGCGTTCTCCTACGACTGCGCGCTCGTCGTCCTGGCCTACCTGGCCCGCGGGACGGCCGACGACGTCCAGCGCGCCACGACCATCGGCGACGTCCTCGTCTCGCTCCAGGAGAGCGACCCCGAGCTCGCCGGGCGGATCCGCAACTCCTACATCGCGAGCGTGTCGGTCGACGACGCGGGCCGACCGCAGATCGCCTCGCACGCCGCCACGACGGGCAACCAGGCCTGGGTCGGCATCGCGCTGCTCGCCCTGCACGCGACCGTCGACGACGACAGGTTCCTGGTCGCCGCCCTGACGCTCGCCCGGGCCGTCGTCGCGACGTCCTTCGACGACCGCGGTCTGCCGGCCTTCTCGGGCGGGCGCGGCGAAGACGGACGCGTGCTGTCCTGGCGCTCGACCGAGCACAACACCGACTGCTACGCCTTCTTCAGCGCTCTCGCCCGCGTCACCGCGGACCAGGAGTGGGCCGACCGTGCCGCCGACGCGCGGACCTTCGTCGAGTCGCTCTGGCGCCCTGAGGAGGGCTACTTCCTCGTCGGGACGATCGACGACGGGGTGACCCCGAACGTGCACCCGATCGCCGAGGACGCGCAGACCTGGACGTACCTCGCGCTGCGCGACCCGGCCTATGCGGGGTCCCTCGACTGGGCGGCCGAGCACCTGGCCGCGCACGACGGCGACGTCCACGGCGTGACCGTGTGCCACGTCGCGAGCACCGACAAGGTGTGGCTCGAGGGCACGGCGCACCTCGCTGCGGCCCTCACTGTCCGTGCGACCGAGACGGGCGACGCCTCCGGCGACCTCGCCCGGGCGGCGGCGCTCCTCGACTCGGTGTGGGTCGCGCAGGCCTCGTCACCGCACGCGGACGGGCTCGGCATCCCCTCGGCGTCCTCGGACGACCTCGACTCGGGCTTCGGCGACCTCGTCTACGCCTCGCTGCACACGGGCTCGACCGCCTGGGCGATCCTCGCGGCCCTCGGCGCGAACCCGCTCGCGGTCGTCCGTTAGACAGAGGCTGTACACAGCACAGCACAGCACAGCACAGCGGCCCGCTCCTCTCGCGAGGAACCGGGCCGCTGTGCTGGGCGAAGACGCGCTGTGTGAAGACGCGCTGTGTGAAGACGCGCTGTGTGCAGACCTGGTCTGCTGCGCGCGGGCGTGCCGAGCGCGGTGGTGGTCGTCAGACCTTGACGTCGTCTTCCATGTCCTCGAGGTCGCGGTTGCGGGTCTCCTTGACCTTGGCCAGGACGAACACGAAGGACAGCAGCGCGAAGGTGCCGTACATGCCGTAGGTGAAGGGCAGACCGAGGTTCTCCGACAGCGGCGGGAAGCTGACGGTGATCGCGAAGTTCGCGATCCACTGCGCCGCTGCGGCGATCGCGAGGGCCGAGGCGCGGATGCGGTTGGGGAACATCTCGCCGAGCAGGACCCACACGACGGGACCCCACGAGGCACCGAAGGAGACCACGAAGACGTTCGCCGCGATGAGCGCGATGGTGCCCCAGGAACCGGCGAGCGTGACGTCGTCGCCCGAGCCGCTCGACTGGGTGAAGGCGATGGCCATCATCACGAGCGAGACCGTCATGCCGGCCGAGCCGGCGAGGAGCAGCGGCTTGCGGCCGATCTTGTCGACCAGCGCGATCGCGATGAAGGTCACGACCACGTTCGTCACGGCGGTGATCGTCGAGACCGTGAAGGACTGGGAGTCGTCGAAGCCGACCGAGCGCCACAGCGTCGTGGAGTAGTAGAAGATCACGTTGATGCCGACGAGCTGCTGGAACACCGACAGCAGGATGCCGACCCAGACGATGGGCAGCAGGCCGAAGCGCGGACCCTTGAGCGACGCCTGCTTCTCGAGCTTCGCGTCGCGCACGACCGACGCCTCGATGGCGTCGACCTTGGCGTCGAGGTCGACAGGGCCGAGGACCGAGCGCAGCACGGCGCGGGCCTCGTCGATCTTGCCCTTGCCGATGAGGTAGCGGGGCGACTCGGGGACCGTGAGCGCGACCCAGGCGTAGACGGCTGCCGGCACGATCGCGATGAGGAACATCCAGCGCCACGCGTCGAGGCCGAAGAGGCTCGCACCGAGGGCGATCGGGTCGCCGTCGCCGACGGGGCCGGCGGTCTCGGCGAAGAGCTGGTCGGAGAGCAGCGCCGCGAAGATGCCGATGGTGATGGCGAGCTGCTGGAGCGAGGCCAGGCGGCCGCGGATCGCCGTCGGGGAGATCTCGGCGATGTACGCCGGGGTCACGACCGAGGCGATGCCGATGCCGATGCCACCGACCACCCGCCAGAGGATGAGGTCCCACACGGCGAAGGCAAAACCACAGCCGACGGCGGAGACGAGGAACATGATCGCGCCGACGAGCATGACCCGCGGACGCCCCCAGCGGTCCGCGAGACGCCCGGCGTACCAGGCTCCGAGCGCGCACCCGAGGAGTGCGACGGCGACGGAGAACCCGACGAGCGTCGAGCTCAGCTCGAAGTCCTTCTCGATCGCGTCGACGGCCCCGTTGATGACGGAGCTGTCGAAGCCGAAGAGGAACCCTCCGACCGCGGCGGACACCGCGAGGGTGATCGCCTTGCGGTGCGCGGCTCTGGTCTCCGGGCTGTCGGGAGCGACCTCGCTCCCGCCTGCCTGCTCTTTCCCTGACGACGTGGTCATCGCTGCCTCCGCTGGTTCGTGGTCGCGGCGGCCGGCGGCGCTCGCGTCGCGGCCACAGGACCTCCGGGTCTTCTTCACTGTAACGACGGGAGACGATATCGGCGCGAGCAGAGAATCATGGGGTCGGCGAGGTGAGTCGATCGTCACGTCGAGCCCGGTGGCGACCGACCGCCTGTGGTGCTGGCGCGCGGTTGGCGAGCGGCCCGCAGGAGGACCAGACTGATCCGATGACCGACTCGACCCGACCGACCGGCGGGCGCCCGCAGCCACGGCGCCCCGCGATGCTCGACCCACGCGCCGCCGAGGAGATCCCCGGGTCGGTCGACCCCACGGTCCGGGGTGAGATCGCCCACACCACGGCGGCCGCGATCGTGCACCAGGCGCGGGCCAAGGAAGACCCGGAGGTCGTCGCGCGTCTCGTGCGCCTGGTCGAGGACGAAGGGCTCGACGTCGTCGCGGCACTGTGGGCGGACAGCCCCGCGGACACGCTCCCCGGCGCGCTCTGGCGTCTCTACGTCCTGCGCGAGTGGGTCCGTCGCGACCCCTCGACCGTCGCGGAGCGATACAGGCTGGGCGTCGACGCGGCGCCGGTCCACGAGGTCGTCGCGGGCGTCGTGAGCCCACCCGGACCCGACGACGTGCGGACCGCCGCCGACGCCGTGCTGTCGGGCGTCTTCACCGGGGACCTGGCCGTCGCCCTCGAGCGAGCCGCGGCGTTCTGCCGGATCTTGGCGGTCGGCGCGGCCTTCGACGCCGACGCTGTCGACCGCGTCGACAGCGACCGGGGCACCCGCCTGACCCGTGGTGCGGCGTCGCTGACGCGCACCGCAGAAGAGCTCGAGCAGGCCGCGACGATGTGGCGGGCCGACCGACTCGAATGATCGCTCGAGGGCGCGTAGGCTTGTTCTCGACGCCGGGCCACTGTGGCCCCGGGCTCCAACACAAGCCGCTACGAGCGGCCTTCGCGCCGTCAGGCGCTACGTGGTCCGGCGTCCTCGAAGCTCTCATCGCAGTCCCCACCCCACCCACGGCACGGTCATGACGGCCCTCCGAGCAACGGCGCTCGTCGGCTCCCGAGGCCCAGGCCCACGGGGTGGCCGCTGGCCCTGGCCCACGAAGAAGTGGGACCTTCGTCTCATCAGGTCAGACGGTGACCTGTGCGTTCACCGTGAGTATGGTCGTGTGACACCCTCGGAGTTGTGAGTTCACCAAACTGCTGCCCTACGCTGGGGACGATCAGTCGATCTCACCAAGTTGCTGCACTGTCGTCACTCACTGTCAGTTAACGTCGCTTCCCCCCAACGGAGCCTGCTGTGCGCCTGCGCCTCACCCCGCGCGATACCTCGTTCTTCGATCTCCTCGCCGACTCTGCGAGCCACCTCGTCACCGGCGCGAACCTGCTGAGCGAGCTGCTCGGGGCAGACCGGCCGGGCCGCAAGGTGATCGCCAAGAAGCTGTCCGACGTCGAGCACGCCGCGGACGACGCGACGCACTCGATCATGCGTCGGCTCAACTCGACCTTCGTGACGCCCTTCGACAGGGACGACATCTCGGGGCTCGCGTCGGCGCTCGACGACTGCATGGACTACATGGAGGAGGCCGGCGACCTCATCGTGCTCTACAAGCTCGACGAGCTCCCCGCCCGTGTCTCCGACCAGATCCAGGTGCTCCAGCGCTGCGCCGAGCTGACCGCCGACGCCATGCCGCACCTGCGCTCGATGGGTGACCTCACGGACTACTGGGTCGAGGTCAACAGCCTCGAGAACCAGGCGGACAAGATCCACCGCAAGCTCCTCGCGCAGATGTTCGACGAGATCGCCGACCCCATCCAGCTGATGAAGCTCAAAGAGGTCGTCGAGACCCTCGAGGCCGCAGCCGATGCGTTCGAGACCGTGGCGAACATGGTCGAGACCATCGCCCTCAAGGAGTCCTGACTCCGGTGGAGGTCGCGCTCGTAGTTGTCGTCGTCGCGCTCGCTCTCAGCTTCGACTACACCAATGGATTCCACGATGCGGCCAACGCGATCGCGACCTCGGTCTCGACCCGCGCGCTGACCCCTCGTGCCGCGCTCATCATGGCCGCGGTGATGAACTTCGCCGGTGCGCTGCTCGGCACCGAGGTGGCCGAGACGATCGCGAAGTCGATCGTCAACCTCGACGGGGCGGCTGACCATACGGCGCTCGTCGTCATCCTCTGCGCCCTGGTCGGCGCGATCACCTGGAACCTCATCACCTGGTGGTTCGGTCTCCCGTCGTCGTCGACCCACGCGCTCATCGGCGGACTCGTCGGAGCAGGTCTCGCGGGTGGGCTCGGCATCTACGGCAGCGCGATCGTCGACAAGGTCGTCCTGCCGATGATCTTCTCGCCGCTCATCGGCTTCGGCCTCGCGTTCTTCGTGATGGTCGCCGTGCTGTGGCTCTTCCGCCGCGCCTCGCCGAGCAAGACGAACCGTCGGTTCCGCATCGCGCAGACGGCCTCGGCCGCGGCGATGGCCCTCGGCCACGGTCTCCAGGACGCGCAGAAGACCATGGGTGTCATCTACATGGCTCTGCTGACCGTCGGCTTCGCGAGCGCGGAGGACGGCATCCCGCTGTGGGTCAAGCTGGCCGCCGCCGCTGCGATCTCCCTCGGCACGTACTCCGGCGGCTGGCGCATCATGCGCACCCTCGGTCGCAAGATCATCGAGCTGGACCCCGCCCGCGGCTTCGTCGCCGAGTCGGTCTCGGCCGTGGTGCTCTACGTCAACGCCTTCGTGCTGCACGCGCCCGTGTCCACGACCCACACGATCACCTCGGCGATCATGGGTGTCGGCGCGACCAAGCGTCTCTCCGCCGTCCGCTGGGGGGTCGCCAAGAACATCGGCATCGCCTGGGTCCTCACGATCCCCGCAGCCGCGCTCGTGGCCGCGATCATGTACTGGATCCTGCACCCGATCCTCGGCTGACCAGCACCGCCCGGCAAGACCCCAGCACCGCACGACGCCCGCCAGGCAGACCTGGCGGGCGTCGTGCGTCTGCGACGTCTCCGGGGAGGAGCGTGAGCGGGACGTCTGCCCGGCCGGGACTGATGCCTGGAGACCACGACCGTGCGACGTGATGCGGTCCGGTACCGGGTGGACACCACGAGCGGGCCCTCGACCCAGGCCTGGACCGACGCTGAGGTCTCAGACGCAGACGGGGCCCGCCGCTGTGTGCGACGGGCCCCGATCCTGCTGTGGTGCTGTGGTGCTGTGGTGCTGTGGTGCTGTGGTGCTGTGGTGCTGTGCGGCTCAGGCCGTGCGGCGCCTGCGGACCAGGAGGACCGCGCCGCCGGCGAGAGCGAGGGCTGCCACGAGCAGCAGACCTGCGACGTCACCACCGGTGAGGGCCAGGCCGGCGCCCGGGGTGGTCGACCCGGGACCGCCGGCGCCAGGAGCACCCGCTCCAGGTGTACCCGCCCCGGGTGTGCCGTCTGCCGCGAGGACCGTGAGCGCAGCGCTCACGTCGATGCCCTCTCCGAGCACCCGGACCGTGTGCTCGCCGAGAGGAGTCTCGGCCGGGATGGTCACCGTGAGCGTGCCCGCGCCGTCGGCGTCGAGCGCTAGGGTGCCGAGCAGGACGGGCTCAGAGTTGAGCCAGACCTCGGTCGAGGCGCCAGGCGTCCCGCCGGTGACCGTGGCGGAGACCGAACCGCCCGCGACGACCTCGGAGGCCGAGAGCGTCAAGGTCGGGGTCTCGGGGTCGGTCGGCGGGGTGGTCGGCGGCGTGGTCGGCGGGGTGACCCCACCGGTCACCTCGGCCGGGAGGACGACCGTCGTGCCGCTCGGGGCCGCCGTCAGGGTGAGCAGCTGCGCGCCGTTCGTGGCGTCGGCCGGGACCGACACCTCGACCGTCGTGCTGCCGTCGGTGAAGGTGCTGGACCCGACAGCAGTGCCGTCGAGGTCCGCGGCCACCGTCGTGTTGACCGGGGATCCGAGGCTGTGCAGGTCCGCACGGCTGAGCGTGACCGAGGTGGTCGTGCCGGCCACGAGCGGCAGGCTCGCGCCGGCCTCGAGCTCGACACCGGTGACCTGGACGCCTGTGCGGGCGTAGCTCGGCGCGACGGGCGAGGAGTCCTCGAGGTACTGGACCCAGCCCTCCCAGTCGAGCAGGCCCGTGTTGATCGTCGCGGACGCCTCGGAGAAGACCCTGAAGTTGTCTCCGCCGGCGGCGAGGAACGAGAAGGTCCCGATGCGGTAGTCCGCAGCGAGGTCGATCGGCTCGCCGTCGATCGTCACCGAGCTGATCTTCCCGACGGTGCGGGTCGCGTCGGCCGGGTCGGGCACGGACTCGTACGTGTAGGTGACGTTGTCCGACAGCCCGAGCTGGAGGTACGGGCGTGAGGGGACAGACCCGTCGGCACCGCGCTGCCACTGCTGCTCGAGCATCGTGACGACCTGCTCGCCGGTGAGGGTGACGATCGTCAGGTCGTTCGAGTAGGGGAGCACCGCGAGGGCCTCGGCGAAGGTGACGACGCCGTCGGCGCCGTACAGGAGGTCGGCGCGCAGACCACCGGGGTTGACGACCCCGAAGTCGGGCGCCGCCGGGAGCGTGGACAGGCTGTCCCGCAGGGCGTTGCCGACCACGGTGCCCATCGTCGACGCCTCGGAGCGGTCACCGCTGGTACCGCCCGTGTAGACGCCGTCGACGACGGTGCCGCCCGAGAAGGCCGTGGTGACGTCGGCGGACACCGACCCGACAGGCTCGGAGCCGATCTTGTCGGCGTAGGCGACGGCCTCGTCGACGATCGTCTTGACCTCGGCGACCCTGGGGAACGTCGCGACGAGCTGGTCCTCAGCTGTCGTCGTGCGAGGCACGTTGACAGCGTCGGACGCGATGACGTCGCCCGTGGCGAGGTCGACGTCGAGGGTGACCTTGCCGAGGAACTCTCCGTACGAGCCGGTCTGGAGGACCGGTCGGGTCGAGCCGTCGGTCGCGCCCGGGACCGGTGCCTGCCACGCGTACTGCTTGTGGGTGTGGCCCGTGAAGATCACGTCCACGTCGGGGGACGTGGTCGTGACGATGTCGGCGAAGGCCCCGCCGTGGGCGACCTCCTCCTCGAGGGTCGAGCCGTCGGGGATCCCCGCGCCTGCCCCCTCGTGGAACTCGGCCACGATGATGTCGGCCTCACCGTTGAGCGGGTCGCCGTCCGTCAGCTGGGCTGTCACCCGGTTGACGGCCTCGACCGGGTCGCCGAACTCGAGGCCGGCGATCCCCGTGGGAGTGACGAGCGCAGGTGTCTCCTCCGTGACGACACCGATGACGGCGACCTGCAGACCGTCGACCTCGACGATCTCGTACTCGTCGAGCGCCGGGGTGGTCGTGCCCTTGGTGTAGACGTTCGCACCGAGGTAGGGCGCGTCGAGCGCGTCAGACACGCGGCCGGTGAGGTCGTCGAAGCCCTTGTCGAACTCGTGGTTGCCGACCGCGCTCGCCGCGAGGCCGAGCGTGTTGAGCACGTCGATGGTCGGCTGGTCCTTCTGGATGCCGGAGGTGAAGAGCGAGGCTCCGATGTTGTCTCCCGCGGAGAGGAACAGGGTGTTGTCCTCGCCCGCCAGCGCGCGCTGCTCTTCGACGGTCCCCGCGAAGGCGACGGTCGCGCCGTTGCTCGTCGGGCCGATGCGCCCGTGGAAGTCGTTGATGTTGAGCAGCGTGAGCGTCGTGGTGTCGGCCGCGGCGGCCTCGGCGGTCAGGCCGACGATCACGGGGTCGTGGTCGGAGGACCTGTAGGCGTCTGCCGTGTAGAAGTCGCCTGCGGTGGCGTTGACGCGGGAGTACTCGAGCGCGATGGACTCGGGGGCGTTGATGTCCCAGACGTCAGAGCCCGTGAAGCGCTCGGCGGCCGAGGCGTTGAGGAGCACGTGGTCGAGGGAGCCGTTGAGCCCCTGGAAGGAGTACGTGAACTCGCCGCGGCCCTCGAGGCGGGTCGCGTCCTGGTACCCGGCTCCGTAGAGGTGCTGGAGCGGGTCTTCGAAGGTGTAGGCGTTGAAGTCCCCGACGAGGAGGACGTCCTCGACGGGGGTGCCCACCTCGGTCGAGACTGCGGGGAGCGCGGTCTCGTCGATCCAGGTGGAGAGTGCCTTCGCCTGCTCGGTGCGGGCTGCGTTCCAGGCGCCCTGACCCAGGTCCTTCTCGGCGCCCGAGGCGCTGCCGGCCGACTTGGACTTGAAGTGGTTGGCGACGACGAAGAACGGCTCGCCGCCCGCGGCGGGCTCGAAGGCCTGACCGATGGGCTCACGGGCGTTGTCGAAGGTCTGACCGGCACCGCTGAGGGTGCCGAGGGCGTGGGAGCTGCCGACGGGGTTCACGGCTGCGGGCTGGTAGATGATCGCCGTCGAGATGACGTCCTGGTCGCTCGTGGCGGGCAGGTCGGCGGGGGAGGCGACGTAGGCCCAGCGGTCTTCGCCGGCCTTCGTGTTGAGCGCGGCGACCAGGGTCTTGAGCGCCTCGTCGGCGGTCTCGCCGAGAGCTGCCGAGTTCTCGATCTCCATGAGGCCGACGACGTCGGCGTCGAGGGAGGTGATCGCCTCGACGATCTTCGCCTGCTGGCGCTCGAGGTTCTCGGCGTCCCACGCACCGCGCGGGCCGTTGCCCGGGCAGGTGTCTGTCGTGACGGGGTTGCCCTCACGGTCCTTGTACGACGTGCACCCGGTGACCGAGGCACCCGTCGTGGTGAAGTAGTTGAGCACGTTGAAGGACGCGACGGTCACGTCGGCGGCACCGACGGCTGCGGTGTCGGGGGCTGCCGGGCGGGCGCCGGAGAAGGACACGGGGTACGCAGCGGTGTCGGCCGGGGTGACCTGGCTGGTGGGGTTGAGCTTCCAGGTGTTGTTCCTGAAGTCGACGACCACGGGGTCGGTGAACTCGACCGACGTGCCGACACGGACTGCGCCGTCAGCCGTGACGTACGGCGGGACGCTCGCGTTGTTCGGCGCGGTGAGGTAGTTCCACGACGCACCGTCGTCGAGCACGACACCACGGGCAGCGTTGTCGGCGACGACGGCCTGCTGCTCAGGTGTCCCGAAGGCGGCGATGTCCGTCGGCTGGCGCAGAGGTGTGTCGCCCGTCGCCAGGCCGACCTCTCCGTACTGGTGCGTGGAGTAGGAGTTGGTGACCGTGAAGTCGCCCTGCGGGAGGACGAGCACCGACTCGAGGGCCTCGCGGCCGGCCTCGGTCGCGGGCCACGCGCAGGACGCTGCGACGGGCGCGGCTCCGGTCGCGGTGCCGGGGACGACAGTCGGCGTGGCGATCTGGGTGAGCCCGTTGAACTCACCGGCGACCCCGGTGACCTCGACGTAGTCGCCCACGGCGACCGTCGGCGCTGCGCCTGTGTAGACGAAGACGGCCGGGGAGGCCGTGCCCTCGGCCGGGCAGCTGGCTCCGGTGTCGGACTCCTGGATGACGAAGCCGTTGTAGCCGCCGGTCGGGTAGGCCGCGGTGACCCAGCCCGTCGTGGTGACGGTCTGGTCGGCGACGGGAGTCGTGGCGCCGGTGCCCTGGATCTCCGAGATGCGCAGCGTCCCGGCGTCGACCGGGGGCTCGGGCTCGGGGAGCGTCTCGCCGGCTGCGTTGGTGGGGGTCGGGGCGCCCGCGGTGAAGTCGGCCGCGTTGTCGGCGGTGTGCGTCGAGCGTGCGACCGAGGTCGAGTTGCTGCCGGCCGGGGCCGGGGCGGTCCCGGCGAAGGTCGCGGCGGTGCCGAAGCCGACGAGGTCGACGACGGCAGGGTCGGCCGCGCAGGCCGTGGCCGCGCAGGCGAGGGGATCGGTCGTCGAGACGAGCGCGAAGGTCCCTGAGGTACCGCTGGCGTTGATGCCTCCGGTCGCGTCGGGGGTCGGCAGCGCCGCAGCCGCGCCGGTGCCTGCCGCGAGCTGGAGGAGGTAGGTGCCCTTGGCGGGGATCGTCCCCGTGAGCGGGGCTGGCGGGACGGCGTTCTCGAAGCCCCGACCTGCTGAGGTGTACTGGACGGACCAGCCGTCGAGGGAGACGGCGGTGTCTCCAGGGTTGTAGAGCTCGACGAAGTCGTTCTTCAGCGGGGCGCCGTTGTTGCCGCCCCCGCCGTAGACCTCGTTGATGATGACCGAGGCGGAGATGTCCACGGCTGCTTGGCTGGGTGTCGCCAGCAGCGGCGTGGTACCGAGGGCGACGGCGAGTGCCGCACCCCCGGCCAGGTGTCGTGATCGCATGTGGAGCCGTTCTCTTCGCGGGACCTGGATGGTGCGTCTATGCGACCAGACCGCGAACACCGGATCGTGACCATGAGGTTTCTTCCGGGTGAACTCCGGGGGGTGCGGCCGCAGGTCCGGCTCTACGGCGAGATGACGCCGTCCTGGACGCGCGTCCGGACCAGAGTTCACCCTCTCAGGTGTTTCTCAGTTCCGGAAGATGGTGCTTTCGAGGAAGGTATGTTACTGACCGGTACGAGCTGCCCGAGGGTGGGCGCTGCCCCGGCGCCCGACCGTGGCGAGGTCGGGACGCCCTCTACTCGAAGCGGCTCGGGTCTCCGAGGCCGACGCGGACGACCTCGGGGGCGCCGCTCGACCAGTCGACGACGGTCGTCGGCTCGGTCCCGCAGTCGCCCCCGTCGACGACGACGTCGACCACGTGCTCGAGCTCTTCCTTGATCTGCCAGCCGTCTGTCGGCTGGGTCTCGCTGTCGGGGAGGATCAGCGTGCTCGACAGCAGCGGGGCACCGAGGGCGCGCACGAGCGCGAGCGCGACAGGGTGGTCGGGGATCCGCACACCCACGGTCTTCTTCTTCTCGTGCGCGAACCTGCGCGGGACCTCTTTGGTGGCCGGCAGGATGAAGGTGTAGGCCCCGGGGGTCGACGCCTTGATCGCCCGGAAGGCTGAGTTGTCGAGCCGCACGAACTGCCCGAGCTGCGCGAAGTCCGCGCACACCAGCGTGAAGTGGTGCTTGTCGTTCAGGTGCCGGATCCGCCGGATCCTGTCCGCCCCCGTGTGGCTGTCGAGGGAGCACCCGAAGGCGTAGGACGAGTCTGTCGGGTAGGCGATGAGCGCGTCGTCGCGCAGCATCTCGGTCACCTGCGCGACGAGGCGCGGCTGGGGGTCCTGCGGATGGATGTCGACGTAGCGAGCCATGAGTCGACGATAGGCCAGGACCCGCCGCCGCGCACCGTGCTCTCTCAGTGCAGCGGCGGCCGTACGTGCTCGACGCCGACGACCCGGGGTCCTTTGGCCGTCTGGCTCACGTGGGTCACGAGGGCCTCGCCGGGCTCGAGGAACGGGTCCTTGGTCGGCAGCGCCGAGGCGACCGAGCGGCGCGAGTGCTGCCCGAGGACGTCCAGGACCGTCGGCAGCACGGGCCGGTGCGTGCACAGGACCGTCGGCTCGGCTGACTCGAGCAGCGACCTGACGACAGCGGCGACGCGACCGGGTGACCTCTCGTGGTCGCTCTCGGTGAGGTTCTCGTTCGACTCGGTGTCCAGCCAGGCTGCCCGGGCGTACGGCGCCATGGTCTCCGAGCAGCGCCGCCACCGGCTGGTGACCACCGTGCTCACGCCGAAGGCCGCGAGGACCGGGACGAGCGCCGCCGACTGTGCGTGCCCCGTCGGGGTGAGCGGCCTGTCGATCTCGGTCCCGTGCCACGCGCTGCGGGCCTGCGCCTTGCCGTGCCGGGCGATGACGAGGGCCGTCGTGGCGAGCCGGCCCTTCTCGTGCTCCGCGACGAGGGCGGCGAGCGGGACGGTGTCGGCGCGACGGGTCAGCGCGGCGGCCGCCTGCTCGACGTCCATCCACTTCTTGGCGTCGATCTCGGCAGGGTCGACAGGCGGCACGGGTGCGCGCGCCGCGAGGGCGGGCGATGCCGCGCCGGTGGTCGCGGCCCAGTAGTGCACCCGCTTCACGGCGCCGTCGGGCGTGAGGTACTGCAGCCCGGGCAGCGGCAGACCGAGGGTCACCGGACGACCGGTCTCCTCGGCGACCTCGCGGGCCGCGGCCGTCGGCAGCGTCTCGCCGGGGTCGAGCTTGCCCTTGGGCCAGGACCAGTCGTCGTAGCGCGGGCGGTGGATGAGGAGGACCTGCAGCCGCCCCTCCCGCACCCGCCACACGAGCGCACCAGCAGACTCGATGACCGGGGTCTTGTCGGTCGCCGAGTCGGACACGCCGGTGGCTCCGCGGACGCGGAAGGGGACGACGGGGGGAGTGCTCGACTTCATCGACCCAGGCTCAGTCGACGACGCTGCCGCACGATGAGGTCGTGCTGGACGTCTCCGAGAGGCTGTCCGTCCTCTGTGAGGTGGTGGCGGGTCCAGGTGCCGTCCGCAGCGAGGTGCCACGAGGCGGACTCGGGGGACATGGAGTTGTCGATGAGGTCGATCAGACCGTTGATCTGCGTCTCGTCCGTCAGGCGGATGAGGGTCTCGACCCGGCGGTCGAGGTTGCGGTGCATGAGGTCAGCGGAACCGATGAACACCTCGGGGCCGCTCGCCGGCCCCTCGGCGATCGCCGGGCCCGAGGAGTTCGCGAAGGCGAAGATCCGTGAGTGCTCGAGGAACCGTCCGAGGATCGACCTGACGCGGATCGTCTCGCTGAGCCCGGGGACCCCCGGGCGCACGGCGCAGATGCCGCGGACCACGAGGTCGACCGGGACCCCGGCCTGCGACGCCCTGTAGAGCGCGTCGATGGTGGCCTCGTCGACGACGGAGTTGACCTTCATCTTGATCCAGGCCGGCTTGCCCGCACGGGCGGCCGCGGCCTCGCGGTCGATCCGCTCGACGAGCCCAGACCGCACGGAGCGCGGGGCGACGAGCAGCCTGTGGAACCGGGACTGCGGGGCGTAGCCGCTCAGCTGGTTGAACAGGCGCGTGAGGTCCTGGCCGACGTCGGGGTCGCAGGTGAGCAGCCCCAGGTCGGTGTACAGGCGGGCGGTCTTCGGGTTGTAGTTGCCCGTGCCCACGTGGCAGTAGCGGCGCAGGCCGTCGGGCTCCTGGCGCACCACGAGCGAGAGCTTGCAGTGCGTCTTGAGGCCGACGATCCCGTAGACCACGTGCACACCGGCCTGCTCGAGCTTGCGGGCCCACGAGATGTTGTTCTGCTCGTCGAAGCGCGCCTTGATCTCGACCAGGGCCAGCACCTGCTTGCCCGCGTCGGCAGCCTCGATGAGCGCGTCGACGATCGGGGAGTCACCCGAGGTGCGGTACAGCGTCTGCTTGATCGCGAGGACGTCGGGGTCGGCCGCGGCCTGCTCGAGGAAGGTCTGGACCGACGTCGAGAAGGAGTCGTAGGGGTGGTGGAGCAAGATGTCGCGCTCGCGGATCGCCGCGAAGATGTCTGTCGGCGTCGCGCTCTCCACCTCCGCGAGGTACCTGTGCGTGGTCGGCACGAAGCGCGGGTAGTGCAGGTCGGCCCTGTCGAGGTCGGCGATGAGGTTGAGGCCCGTGAGGTCGAGCGGGGCCTGGAGCGTGTACACCTCGTCCTCGACCACGCCGAGCTCACGGATGAGCAGCTGGCGGATGCGCGGGCTGATGCCCTGGGCGAGCTCGAGCCGGACCGGCGGGCCGAAGCGGCGACGCAGCAGCTCCTTCTCCATGGCCTTGAGGAGGTTCTCGGCGTCGTCTTCCTCGACCTCGACGTCTTCGTTGCGGGTCACCCGGAAGGTGTGGTGCTCGAGCACCTCCATGCCGGGGAACAGGTGGTCGAGGTGGTGGGAGATGATGTCCTCGAGCGGCACGAAGGACGTCGGGCCCTTGCCCGAGGCCTGCGTGCTCGGCGCGCTGGGACGGCCCTTGGCGTCGACCGCGATGAAGCGGGGGAGCAGCGGCGGCACCTTGACGCGGGCGAAGTGCTCCTTGTTCGTCGTCGGGTTGAGCACGACGACGGACAGGTTGAGCGAGAGCCCCGAGATGTAGGGGAACGGGTGCGCAGGGTCGACCGCGAGCGGGGTGAGCACCGGGAAGATCTGCTTGCGGAAGAACTTGTGCAGGCGGTCCTGCTCCTGCTGCGAGAGATCTTCCCACCGGACGAGGGTGATGCCCTCGGCACCGAGGGCCGGCTGCACCTGCGCGGCGAAGGCCCGCGCGTGACGGTCCATGAGGTCGTGGGCGCGCGTGCTGATCGCGTCGAGGACCTGGCGCGGGGTCAGTCCCGAGGCGGCGTTGACGGCCAGACCTGTCGCGATGCGGCGCTTGAGCCCGGCGACACGCACCATGAAGAACTCGTCGAGGTTCGAGGCGAAGATCGCGAGGTAGCGCACCCGGGCGAGCAGGGGCTGGGACTCGTCCTCGGCGAGCTCGAGGACGCGTTCGTTGAAGGCGAGCCAGGACAGCTCGCGGTCGCCGAAGCGGTCGTCCGGGAGCGGCTCGAGGTCGACGCCGGGCGCCGGGGCCACGGCGTCGCGCTCGCCGATGTGCTCGGCGATGTGCGCCGCGAGCTCGGGGTCGATCGGCGCTGAGCCCGGGGAGGGCGTGACAGGGCCGGGCTCAGGGGTGCGCCGAGAGGTCGCGGTCGATTCGCTCATGGGTTCATCGTGACACCTGTTGGTGAACTCTGGGTGCTCAGCGCGAAGATCGGTGCGTCGGCCCAGGTCGCCGGTGGTCGACGGCCTGCGTCGGCAGAGGTCCGGCCGAGGTCAGACGACGGTCTCGGCGGTGTCTGCGGTCGCGCTGGGACGGGCCATCTGGACGTCGGCCGTGGCCCGCGTGAAGCCCGCCGCCGTGTACGTGCGGATCGCCACGGTGTTGTCGCCCTCGGTGTAGAGCTCGACCACCTCGACCCCGAGGTCGTGCAGGCGGGCCAGTCCCGCAGCGGTCAGCGCCGTCCCCAGGCGTAGGCCCTGGGCGGAGGGGTCGACACCGAGGGCGTAGATCTCCCCGACCCGGGGCGCGTCCTGCGCCTGGTCCGCGGGGACCTTCAACCAGCAGAATCCGACGAGCTCGCCGTCACGCTCGGCCAGCAGGAAGGACTCCGCGTCGAACCACGGCTCGCGGGCCCGGGCCTGGAGGTCGCCGAGGGTCAGGCGCCCCTGCTCGGGGTGCGAGGCGAAGGCGCGGGCGTTGACCGCGAGCCACGCCGCGTCGTCCTGACTCGGGCGGAAGCTCCGGAGCGTGACACCCGGGGCGAGCTCGGGTGCAGCCCCCGGGGCGTCGAGGGGCCTGTGCATCTTCCACAGCTCCCGGACGACGACCAGCCCCGTGCGCGCGGCGAGGCTGCGCGCGGCCGGGAGGTCGCCGTGCGCCCACACGGACAGCACGCGGTCCTCGGCGTCCATGAGCTCGAGGGAGTGCTCGAGCAGCGCCGTGCCCACGCCGTGGTGCCGCGCGAGGGGGTGCACGACGAGCTCGGCGCTCGCCGTCCCCTCGGCACCGCGGTCGATCTGCGCGTACCCGGCGAGGTCGTCGGCCGCGCGCACCATCAGGTGGGTCACGGGGGCGTCGGCGTCGAGGAGGTGCAGCAGCGGCTGCTCGGAGAGCGGTGCGACGCCGTCGACGTGCTCGGCCGCGCGGGCGAGCCTGTGCACCGCCGCTGCGTCGGCTGCGGTCAGGGGGCTGGTCTCGACGTCGATCTCGCTGTGGTCCACACCCTCGATTCCATCACGGCCGGGCCGTGGTCGGCTGCAGCAGGAGGACAGCCGCGCGGGTGGACCTGCAGGGCTGCCGCGCGGGTGGAAGTCATGATGGCGGGTGAGGCACCCGCACCCTGGCTCGGCGCGCGCTGCGCACCGCGGACTCACAGCGGGTTCATGGGAGGCCCAGACTGTGCAGACAGGCTCCGGCGCCAGGGTGGTCGCCATGAGCACAGACGACCGCACCCAGCCACTGTCCACCCCGCCGCCCTCGCCCGAGGGCTCGAGCGGAGCTGCCGGGCCGCCGCAGGCCCCGGCCGCACCGCACCAGGCACCGCACCAGGTTCAGGACGGCCCCACGGTCGAGACCGCAGCGATGCCGTCCGGAGGGCCGGGCTACGTCAACAGCTCGGCGACCACGCAGCCGCCCGCCCGGCGACGCCTGGGCTTCGGGGCAGCCGTCGGCGGCGTGGCCGCAGCAGGTGCGCTGTTCGTCGGCGGGCTCCTCGTCGGGTCTGCCACGGCCGACGGACCGAGCACGAGCGCCGCAGCCGAGGCGACAGGTGCCGGGGAGGCTGCCGCCCCGGACGGGACCGCGCCCGAGGGGACCGCGGACGACGGCACCGCGCCCGACGCGGCAGCAGCCGACGGGACCGCGCCCGACGGTGCCCTCCCTGATGCCGGTGGCCGTGGTGGCGCGATGCCCGGGGGCGGCGGTCTGACCTCCGGAGAGATCACGGGCATCGCCGACGGGATCCTCACCGTAACCCTGGCGGACGGCACGGAGATCACCGTGACCACCACCGACAGCACGACCGTCACGACCACCGAGACCGCAGACGTCTCGGCGCTCGCGGTCGGGGACACCGTGACTGTCACGGGCGAGAGCTCCGACGACAGCTCCGACGACACCTCGGTCGTCGCGACGAGCATCGCCGAGGGCGAGACCGCTGGCCTCGGCCGCCCGGGCGCAGGGATGGGCGGGGGTGGACCGCAGGGCGCGGTCGAGCCGAACGCGACGGGGGCAGGTACGGGTGGGTCGACGAGCTGACGGGCTGAGCGCCCGCGTGGGCCCCGGGCACTGCCCGGGGCCCACGCGTCGTGCATCTCAGCCGCGCTCGAGGTGCCCGTAGCGGTGACGTGTCTGGGACACCGCCTGCTCGCGGACCATCGTCAGCAGCTCCCGACGGCCGCTCGCCACGACGGGTGCGTCGAAGACGGTGACCGACCCGACGTGGGCGGCAGCGGCGGCCCGGAGCCCGGGCTCGGAGCCGACGAGCCGGATCCGTCCCTCGACCTCGCCGGCAGTCACACGCGCGGCGAAGGCTTCGGCGTCCTCGACCTCGGCCGAGCTGACCGTGACCGCCACCCCGGCCACCTCGGCGGCGTGCAGCACACGGTCTGCCTCGATCTCGAGCGCGTCTGCCGCGACGCGCAGCGTGAGACCCGGGACAGGGCGGTAGCGCAGCACGTTCGACTCGGAGTCGAGCCCTGTCGGGTCGTGCTCGACGCCCATCTCGCTCTCCCACCACGCCTGGTCGTCGGTCGCCGCCCACGCGAGCCACTCTTCGGGTGCGGTGACGCGGTCAGGGACAGACGCGTCGTCGGACCAGGCGCCGAGCTGCGCGACGTAGCTGGGCCCGCCCGCCTTGGCTCCCGGCCCGACGACCGAGGCCTTCCAGCCGCCGAAGGGCTGGCGCTGCACGATCGCCCCGGTGATGTGCCGGTTGATGTAGGCGTTGCCGACCTCGACGCTCTCGAGCCAGTGGTCGATCTCCGCCTCGTCGAGGGAGTGCAGCCCACCGGTGAGCCCGAAGGACACGGCGTTCTGCACCTCGATCGCCTCGTCGAGGGTGTCGACCCGGACGATCCCGAGGACCGGGCCGAAGACCTCGGTCAGGTGGAACCACGAGCCGGGCTGGACGCCCGCCTTCACCCCGGGGGTCCACAGGTGGTCGGTGCCGGGGACTGCGCGCGGCTCGACCACCCAGTGCTCGCCCTCGTCGAGGGTCGTGAGCGCCCTGAGCAGCTTCTCGCTCGGCTCGACGGTCAGCGGACCCGTGGTGGTGGCCAGGTCGGTCGCGGGCCCGACGGCGAGGGAGCGCACGGCGTCGACGAGCTGACGGTGCAGCCGTGCCGAGCGTCCGACGTTCCCGACGAGCACGAGCAGCGACGCTGCCGAGCACTTCTGCCCGGCGTGCCCGAAGGCCGACCGGACGATGTCCTTCACGGCGAGGTCGATGTCCGCCGCAGGGGACACCACGAGGGTGTTCTTGCCGGAGGTCTCGGCGAAGACGTCGAGGTCGGGGCGCCAGGACGCGAAGAGCTCCGCGGTCTCGATCGAACCCGTGAGGATCACGCGGGTCACGTCGGGGTGGGTGACGAGCCTGCGCCCGACCTCGCCCTCGTCGGCCGAGACGACCTGCACGACGTCAGGCTCGTAGCCGTGCTCGACGAGGGCACGGCGGATCGCGTCGACCCCCACGGCCGCGCAGCGCGGCGTGACGTGCGACGGCTTGATGACCACGGGGGACCCTGCGGCGAGCGACCCGAGGACCGAGCCGAGGGGGATCGCGACGG
Organism: Sanguibacter sp. Leaf3; assembly: GCF_001425965.1. NCBI lineage: Bacteria > Bacillati > Actinomycetota > Actinomycetes > Micrococcales > Sanguibacteraceae > Sanguibacter > Sanguibacter sp. Leaf3. Next base: position 420,465 of record NZ_LMRH01000001.1, read on the forward strand.
GGAAGTTCCACGGCGGGGTGACGACGGTGAGGCCCTCCGGGGTGAAGGTCGCCCCGGCGACCTCGTCGAGGTCAGCGGCCCGCTCGGCGTAGTACGCCGCGAAGTCGACGGCCTCGCTCACCTCGGGGTCGGCCTCGCCGACGGTCTTGCGGGCCTCGTGGACCATCGTCGCGACGAGGTCCGTGCGGGCCTCCTCGAGCAGGCGCGCGGCCGTGAGCAGCACCTCGCGGCGCTGCGCACCCGTGGTCGAGCGCCAGCTCTCAGCCACCTCGGCGGCGCGTGCCACGACCACGTCGACCTCGGCCGGCGAGGCCAGGACCGTGGTGGCAGGGACGGACGCTGCGAGCCTGTCGGCCGTCTCCTGCGAGACGATCTGCTGGGCCCACTCCCGGGACGCCTCGACGGCCGGGTCGGTGTCGGGCGCGTTGACGAAAGGCTGCCCGGCGACGAGCGTCGGCGGGGTCGGCCGCGCGGAGCGGCGCGGCTCCGTGGGAACCGTCGCGCTCGCGGCGACCGAGGCGCGGAAGGCGGCCTCCTGGTGGTCCATGGGCGAGCCGTCCTCGTGCGGGCCGTCCTCACCGGCGAACAGCGCGTGCACGAAGTTCTGCGAGGCCGAGTTCTCCTCGAGCCTGCGGACGAGGTAGGAGACCGCGACGTCGAAGTCCTTCTTCGCCACGACAGGGGTGTAGAGGACCACCTGGCCCACGGCGTCACGGACCGCGCGCGCCTGCGCCGGGGCCATGCCCTGGAGCATCTCGACGTCGAGGGCCTCGCTCACGCCTCGGTCGCTCGCCATGAGGTGAGCGAGGGCCACGTCGAAGAGGTTGTGGCTGGCCACGCCGATCCGTACGGCGTCGGTCCGGGTGGGGTCGAGGGCTCGGTCGAGCACGCGCACGTAGTTCGCGTCGACGTCGGGCTTGGAGCCGTAGGGGGCCTGCGCCCAGCCGTGGAGCTCGGCGTCGACCCGCTCCATCGCGAGGTTGGCGCCCTTGACCAGACGCACCTTGACGCGCGCACCGCCGGCGGCCCGGCGCGCCGCGGCGGCCTCGGTGAGGACGTCGAGGGCCGCACCCGAGTCCGGGAGGTAGGCCTGCAGCACGATGCCCATCTCGAGCCCCAGCAGCTCGGGGTCGGACATGAGGCGCAGGAACACCGCGACCGTGAGGTCGAGGTCGTGGTACTCCTCCATGTCCAGGTTGATGAAGGTGCCGCGCTCCGTGGCCGCCAGGTACAGCGGGCGGACGGTCTCGAGGACCCTCTCGACGCTGTCGGCGGTGTCCCAGGTGGACAGCTGGGACACCACGGCGGAGGTCTTGACCGACACGTAGCTGATGTCCGGGCGGGCGATGAGCGCGAGGATGCGCTCAGCCCGGTGACCGGCCTCCTGCTGACCGAGGACGGCCTCGCCGAGCAGGTTGATGTTGAGCCTGAAGCCGTCGGTCGTCGCCTTCGCGATGTGCTTGGCCAGGCGCGGACCGTCGTCGACGACGAGGTGCCCGACCAGCTGGCGCAACCGGGTCCGGGCCGCCGGGACGACCACACGGGGCAGCAACGGTGCTGCGACGGTGCCGGCCGTGACGAGCAGCCTGTCGACGGGGTTGAGGAAGGAGCCCGGCGCCGAGGCGACCGACCGGAGCTCAGCGAGCTCGTGGGCGGCGACCTGGAGGTCGTCGGGACGGGCCACCCTGTCGACGAACCTGACCGCGAACTCGAGGCCTGCAGGGTCGGAGACCAGCTGCGCGAGCCTGTGGGTGGTGCGGCGCTCTGCCGCAGTCTGACCAGCGGCTGTGGCCGCCATCCACGTGCGCGCCAAGGATGCGGCGTCGTCCGTGAGCTGTGTGAGAGAGAGGGACATGGCACCAGTCTGAGCCACGCGGGCACCTGCGTCGTGGCGGCACGCGCCAGAGGCCCGGGTGGGCCGCCCCGCGACCTGCCCCCGGGCTCCGGTGGAGGTTAGAGGCTGCCGACGACCCTCTCGTGGAGAGCCCGCAGCGACGACGCCGAGACGGAGAAGGCCCCGTCCGCCGGGTCGACGTGCACGACAGCGACCCCGGCCTCGACGAGCGCCTCGACGTAGCCCACGACCGACGCTGTGGGGACGGCCACGACCGATGGTGCTGCCGCACGGTCTTCTGCAGGGACGGTCTCGTCCTCGGGGAGCCGGGCCGCGAAGGCCGCCGCGCGCGACGCCGAGGTGAAGGCGACGAGCGTCGGACCGGCCTCGTGGGAGACGGCGAGCGGGGTCTGCGACGGCCCGCGAGGGACGAAGTACCAGTGGTCGAGCTCGAAGACGGCCTGCCAGAGTGCCGACTGGGCCGCGGTGTCGCCGGGCGTCGCGCGGGCGCTCGCAGCGAGTTCGTCGACGATGGTCGACTCCTGGGTGTCGTCCTGGCCGGCGGGGGTCTGGGCCGTGCGGGCCTTGAGCCGGGCGAGGTCGTCGAGCAGTGTCCGGAGCATCGACGGCTTGATGCCGAAGGGGGTGTCCTGGATGTCGAAGGCGAAGAGCCTGACGCCGCTGTCCTCCATCGAGGCGGCGGCCTGGAGCACGTCGCGCGGCGGCGAGGCGAAGACCGCGTTGGTCCCGCCGCGGCCGCCGTCGGCGAAGGCGATCGCGCGGGCCATGTCCGTGAAGGCCGGGACTGCGGACTCGCCGTTGAAGGTCACGAGGCCGGGGCGCATGGACCCGGAGTCGTCCTTGACGAAGAACCAGCGGGGGAGCTCGAGGACTGTGCGCCACAGCGCGCCCCAGGCGACCGCGGCCTCCTTCGAGCCCGAGCCGTCACCGGCCCCGGCGGCGACGGCGGAGGCGACGAGGCTGTCGATGACGGCAGACGACGGTGAAGGCTTCATCCCTCCATCCTCCCCGAGCCTCGCGCTAGTGACGAATGCAGGCGCCGAGCTCGGCACTTCGGAGCGAGATCGTGCCGCAGGAGGCACGATCTCGCTCCGAAGTGACGATCTCGCCCTGCCGGCGCCTGCCTGGTCCAGCAGGCAGGCGCCGACCGACCACTACTTCTGCGCGGGTGTCGCCAGGCCGCTCGCGATGAGGTCCATGACCGAGGAGTCCGCGAGGGTCGTCGCGTCGCCGACGGTGCGGTGCTCGGCGACGTCGCGGAGGAGACGGCGCATGATCTTGCCGGACCGGGTCTTGGGGAGCTCGGGGACGACGAGGATCGTGCGGGGCTTGGCGATCGGCCCGATCTGCTTCGCGACGTGGGCCCGCAGCAGCTCCTGCACGTCGGCCTGCACGGCGTCCGCGGCGAACTCCGAGCGCAAGATCACGAAGGCCACGACAGCCTGCCCGGTCGTCTCGTCAGAGGCGCCGACCACGGCCGCCTCGGCGACGATCTCGTGGGCGACCAGCGACGACTCGATCTCCGTGGTCGAGAGCCTGTGCCCCGACACGTTCATCACGTCGTCCACGCGGCCCAGCAGCCAGATGTCGCCGTCGTCGTCCTTCTTGGCGCCGTCGCCGGCGAAGTAGACGTTCTTGAACCTCGACCAGTACGTGTCCTTGAAGCGCTCGAGGTCGCCCCAGATCCCGCGGAGCATGGCGGGCCAGGGTTCGGTCACCACGAGGTACCCGCCCTCGCCGTGACCCACGGGCTGACCCGCGTCGTCGACCACGTCGGCGGCGATCCCGGGCAGCGGGCGCTGCGCCGATCCTGGCTTGGCCTCGGTCACACCAGGCAGCGGGGAGATCATGATGGCGCCGGTCTCGGTCTGCCACCACGTGTCGACGATCGGCGTGACGCCCGACCCGATCACCCGGCGGTACCACTTCCACGCCTCGGGGTTGATGGACTCGCCGACCGAGCCGAGCAGCCGGAGCGAGGACAGGTCGAAGCGTCCGGGGATCTCCTCGCCCCACTTCATGCAGGTGCGGATGGCCGTGGGCGCCGTGTAGAGGATCGAGACCTTGTACTTCTCGACGAGCTCCCACCAGCGTCCCTGGTGCGGGGTGTCGGGGGTGCCCTCGTAGATCACCTGCGTGGCGCCGTTGAGCAGGGGCCCGTAGACGACGTAGGTGTGCCCGGTGACCCAGCCGACGTCGGCCGTGCACCAGTAGACGTCGGTCTCGGGCTTGAGGTCGAAGACGTTGTGGTGCGTGTACGCGGCCTGGGTGAGGTACCCGCCTGTCGTGTGCAAGATCCCCTTGGGCTTCCCGGTCGTCCCGGAGGTGTAGAGGATGAAGAGCGGGTGCTCGGCCTCGACCCACACGGGCCCGTGCTGGACGTCTGCGGCCTCGACGGCCTCGTGCCACCAGACGTCGCGTCCGGCGGTCCACGCGACGTCCTGGCCGGTCCGGCGCACGACGAGGACGTGCTGGACCGGAGACTCCGGACCGCCGTCGAGGGTCTCGAGGGCTGCGTCGACGGCGGGCTTGAGCGCCGCGGCGCTCCCTCGGCGGTAGCCGCCGTCGGCGGTGATGACGACCTTGGCCTCGGCGTCGGCGATCCTGCTGCGCAGCGCGTCGGCGGAGAACCCGCCGAAGACGACGGAGTGCGGAGCGCCGATGCGGGCGCAGGCGAGCATCGCGACGACGGCCTCGACGATCATCGGCAGGTAGATGACCACCCGGTCCCCGGCCTCGACCCCGAGGGACGAGAGCACGTTGGCCGCCCGGGACACCTCGCGCTGGAGCTCGGCGTAGGTGACGGTCCGGGTGTCGCCGGGCTCGCCCTCGAAGTGCAGCGCGACCCTGTCGCCGTTCCCGGCGACCACGTGCCTGTCGACGGCGTTGTACGCCGCGTTGAGGGTGCCGTCGGCGAACCAGCGGGCGACGGGCGCCCCGGACCAGTCGAGGGTCTCGGTGAAGGGGGCCTTCCAGGTGACGTGCTTCCGAGCCTGCTCGGCCCAGAAGGCCGTCGGGTCGGCGGCGGCCTGGTCGTAGAGGTCGGCCTGAGCGTTGGCCTGCGCGGCGAAGGCCGCGCTCGGCGGGAACGTGGGGTTCTCGTCCGCGGCCTCGTGGGCCTCAGGGGCTTCTCGGCCTTCGGGCGCTGTGGACGGGGTGTCCTGGGGCACGGCATTCCTCCGGTGTGCATCGACGCTGGTGCAAGGGACCTTCGTCCCAGGTCGAGCATAGTGTGTCGCAGCACACACCGGGCCCCGAGCTGTGGCGATGCTCAGCGTGCGACGTCTCCCGACAGCACCGCCGTGCTCCCGCCCAGACGCGAGACCAGCTCGGTGCGCGACCTCACGTCGACCTTGCGGAACACCCGGGTCAGGGTCGCCTCGACGGTCCGGACCGAGAGGTACACGCTCGCGCTGATCTCCTTGTTGCGCATGCCGCGCGCCACGAGCAGCGCGATCTGCAGCTCCCGCTCGGAGAGCGCCGACCGGACCTCGGCGGGCACAGTCGAGCTGTCGGGCCGCCCTCCGACCGCGATCTCCGCGGGACCGAGGCTCGCGGGCTGCTCGACCGACGGCGCGGCGAAGACCTGGCGCAGGTGGTCACGGACAGGACGGAGCAGCCGCGGGTCGGCGAGCCACCGCCGGACAGCGTCGGTCTCGGGCACCGGGGAGTGGCCTGGCGTCGCGAGCACGGCGTCGACGAGCTCCTGGGCTGCGACGGACATCCAGCTGCACCTGTCCTCGCGCTGCGAGCAGGTCCTCGAGAGGGCCCTGGCGTCGTCGAGCCTGCCCTCGGCGACGTAGGCGCGCGCGAGGGCCGTCGGCAGGACGACGGTGATCATCGTGTCGGCGAGCGCCGTGCGCTCGTCGTCGTCGAGGAACAGCGCCGAGCGGGCGTGCTCGAAGAGCTCGACGGCACGGTCGCCCTGGCCCGATGCGAGGCAGTACACGCCCTGGGTGATCTCGGCGCGGACGTCCAGCAGCGTCGGCCCGAGCGCGATGGCGCGGCCTCCCCGCGAGGCCCGCAGGAAGGTCGGAGGGACTGCTGGGCCCGGGGCCTCGAAAGAGCTCCCGATGCCGACGGCGACCCGCAGCGAGGTGGCGCAGGAGCTGAGGTCCGAGATCTCCGACATCTTCTCGAGGTGGTGCACGGCGAGCACGTAGCTGCCGCGCGCGAACTCGACCATCGCGTGGTTGAGGTCGTAGAGCAGCCTGTCGTACCTGGAGCGCGGCGTGCCCGAGAGCGTCGCGAGCTCGGCGCGTGCCTCGGCGATCTTGCCTGCGTGGCGCAGGGCGTAGAGGTGCATCCCCGCACACTCCCAGGGAGTCCGTCCTGCTCCGGGTGCGCCCTGCACCTCACCCCGAGCACGAGCCTGAGACCACCTCTCGAGGGCCGCGTCGGGGTCGGTCTCGCCCGACGACGCGGTGCGGGCCAGCGCGTAGTCGAGCTCGGCGCGGAGCGCGTCGGACAGCTCGTCGCGGAGCGGGGCGACCCGCTCTGCGACGGTCTGCGCGGCTGTGGGCCGCCCGACCGCCAGCAGCATGAGCGCGGTCTCGACGGCGAAGGCCTGCGCCGCGGACCGTTCGGAGGGGTGGGCCTGGTCGAGGGCGTCGAGCGCGATGCTCGCCGAGACCGTCTCGTCGGCGAGCAGGCGGACGTTCTGGACCACGCGGGCCAGCGCGACCCGTCCTCGACCACCCGAGAACCCGTCGAGCGCGGTCTGGGCGACCGCCAGGGCGTCGGCCAGCAGGCCGTCGTGCAGGGCGACCTGCGCCTCGGCAGCGCTCAGGAGGCCGCGCACCTCGGGCGTGCTGTGCGGCCAGGCGGCGGCGAGCAGCCTGCGCGCCCGGTCTCCGGCGTCGCGGCTGCTGCTCGTCTGGACGACCCGCACGGCGTGTGCCGCGAGGCTCAGCACGAGCCCCGCAGACTCGCCGGGCGCGTCGGAGGTCGCCACGGCCGTGCTGAACGCCTCCTGGACAGGGTCGAGGTCGTCGGCGCACGCAGCGAGGAGCGCCCGGGCCGCGCGGCGCCTGATGGTGCTGGTGGTGGTGGCGCGCAGGTGCCGCTCGAGCAGTCCGCTCACAGGCCGGACGTACCCGGCGCGCGAGACGACGGCGCCGTCGTCGACGAGGTCTTCGAGGCAGGATCCGAGGGTGTCGAGCATCCTCGACACGAGGCCGGCCGAGCGGGTGCCCGAGGTGACCACCAGGTGCAGCGCCTCGAGGGTCGGTGGTGGGAGCTCGGCCACGAGGTCGGTTACGGCGGCACGTGCCGCGTCGGCGAGCCGCTCGGTCGTCGGGATGAGGCTCGTGCCGAGCAGCTGGGTCTCCGTGAGCTGCTCGACGAGCTCTTGGACGACCGCGGGGCGTCCGTCGGTGAGGTCGCGGACGCGCTGCGCGACAGTCGCCGGCGGGGTGAGGGACCGCAGCGAGCGGGCGGTCTCGACCACGTCCTCGACGGTCAGGGGCTTGAGCTCGAGCCTGCGGAAGTCGTGCAGCTCGGGGACGTCCTGCTCACGGGTCGCCGAGCAGACCACACCTCCGCCGGCCGTCGAGTACGCGGCGGCGAGGGCGAACAGAGCCCGGCTCGCGGCGTCGATATGGTCGACGTCGTCGACGAGGAGGTAGATGCGGCCACGTCCGGCGGCGAGCCGCATCGACTGCACGAAGGCGTCGAGCATCCGCGAGTCGAGCGCGTCCGCACGGGACGGCGGTGCGACGTGAGCGTCGGCGAGCGCCTGCCGGACCGAGCCCACGTCGTCGGGGCGTGCGACGACCGGGATGCCGAGCGCGCTGCTCACCTGCGCCTCGGCGATCACGGCTGCCCCGTACGGGACAGTCGGCACGGTGCGCAGCCCGCGCACGCGCACGACGACGCCGTCGAGGGCGGCCGCGAGGTCGTCGAGCAGCGTCGACTTCCCCATCCCGCGCGGTCCGACGACGAGCAGGCCGGGGTGCGACCCGGGCCCTGCGACGGCGTCGAGCGCAGCGTCCAGCTGCCTCGACGTGCTCTCTCGGCCTCCGTCGGCCGTGGTCGTGTCTCTGGCCATGGTCATCGAACCCCCTTCGACGACGTGGGCACGGAGCGAGTCGACCCGCGGATGGAAAGCGTTCTCCCAAACGATGCTGCGGGTGCCGTGCCTACGTCGACCCATAGTGCGGGACCGGGGGAGGTCTCCGCAAAGGAACCCGCAGATCGTGCGGGTTCCCGCAGAGGTGCACGGGGGTAGCCGCCGAGACCCCGCACCCAGCCCGCAACCCGCCGGTGCGGCGGCTGACGATGGGTCGGCGACACGACTCGGGTGGGACCTGGGTCCTTGCGGACGGGACGGCCACCAGGGGAAGCACCAGGTCAACCGCCCGCCGGTCCTGCCGGACGTGCCGCCTGGCATCACTCCAACGAGGGGGCACGGACACATGCACACCACCACTGGGCGCCGCCACAGGGCGGCCACGGCCGGCCGGCGGGCAGCAGCCATGATCGCCACCGTCGGTCTCGTGCTCATCGGAGCCGTCGCCACACCCGCAGCCGCTGTCGAGTCCGACAGCGCCGAGGCCGAGGGCCGCGTCGTCAGCGGCGGCGGCACCGTGAACCTCGACGGGATCGCCAGCCTCGCACCGGCCTACAGCGCCGACCCGAGCGCTCCCGGGATCGTCGCCAGTCCCCTCCAGGCCTCGGTGCTGAGCACCCTCGGCATCGACCTCGGCGGCGGTGTCCAGCTGTTCGGGCCGAACGGCGTGATCGGCGTCGGAGCCCTCGAGCAGTACGCGTCGACCAGCGAGGAGGACGCCTACGCGGCCTCCGGCGCGGTCACGCAGGACGGGTCGATCGCCGTCGGCGGGACCGGCCCGCAGGACAACGCCTTCGTCGACGTCACCGAGCTCCTCGACACCGCGGCGCTCAGCGCGATCACCACAGGGCTGATCTCCGAGCTCAGGGTCGAGCTCGGGGCGCTGTCTGCGACAGCCGGCTCTGTCGGTGACGACCTCGCGACGAGCGACTACCAGATCGCCGACGGGACCCTCGTCTTCACGAGCCCTGTCGTGCAGAACCTCACGACGAACCTCAACGGGGCCCTCACCACCCTGACGACCACCGCGAACGGGATCACCGGTCCGACGGGCATCCTCGGCCAGGCGCTCCCCGGCATCGCGACCAGCGTCGTCGGACCGCTCACGACCGCACTGCGCACCGTGACCGCCGGCCTCGTCACGGTGAGCAACGTCGCCGTGACCGCCGGCCTGACCGTCAACCTCAACACGGCTCTCTCCGCGATCACAGCAGCGCCGATCACGAGCACCGACAGCGCCGTGACCATCAACTTCGCGACAGGTGAGGTGACGGTCGACCTCGCCAGGCTCATCGCCAACTCCCAGGGCGGGCCGTACGACGGCACGCTCAACAACCTCGCGCCGAACACCGAGCTGCTCGACCCGTCGATCATCCAGGCCGGGCTCGACGGGGCCGTCGCGACGATCTTCGACCAGGTCCCCGCGCTGCTCGTGAACTCGGCGAACAACACCCTGCGCAGCTCGACGATGACCGTGCGCCTCACGGCGAACGCGACTGTCGGCACCCCGCCGCTCGCCGTCCCGCTCGTGGCCGTCAACGTGCTGGCGACCGGGACCGTCGCGAGCTTCCTCGGCACGCCCGGCGCTCCGGCCCCCGTCCTCGACACCTCGCAGACGACCGCCCTCGGCGTGATCCCGCTCGGCACGCTGCTCACCCCGATCACGAGCACTGTGGTGGGCACGCTCCTTCCCGCGATCGTCACGCCGCTCTCGAACGCGATCACCGGCGTCGGGATCACCGACGCCGCCTTCCGCCCGCTCGTGGTCGCCGCCGGCACGGCCCTCCAGCCGATCACCGGGGTGATCAACCAGATCCTCTCGATCACCGCGAACGTCCAGGAGGCCGGGAGCTTCACCACCCCGGCCGGTTTCGACGAGGGCGCGTTCACGCAGCGTGCCGTGAGCATCGACCTGCTGCCCCTCCTGGGGACACCTCTCGCCGAGGTGAACCTCGCGTCGGCGACCGTGAGGTCTGCGGTGGTCCCGGCCGTCGACGTGGCGATCACCGCCCCGCTCGACGGCAGCGTGCTCACGGTGCCCGACTCGGGCGCGACCCTGCCGCTGGCTGTCACCGGCACCGGCGAGATCGGTGCCGACGTCTCCGTCGCGGCACCGGGCCTGCCGACCCAGACGACTGTTGTCGGTCCCGACGGCACCTGGACCGTCACCTTCCCGGCGGTGGGTGTGGGCACCTACGCGGTGACCGCGACCCAGACCGCCGGTGCGGAGGTCAGCACAGCGAGCGTCGGCGTCACGGTCGAGGTCGGCGAGATCGACGACGTCGCCATCACCGCCCCCGCCGACGGCACAGTGCTCACGGTCCCCGTCGACGGGACCACCGACGTGGTGGTCTCGGGCACCGGGCAGATCGGCGCCGACGTCGTCGTGTCGCTCCCGGGCCAGCCCGACCAGACCGTGGTCGTCGGCCCTGACGGCACGTGGACCGCGACCTTCGCCGGGATCGACGAGGGCAGCTACGCGGTGACCGCGACCCAGGCCGTCGGCGACCAGACGAGCAGCTCCTCCGTGACCGTCGTGGTCGACGAGGTCTTGCCCGTCGCGATCACGCTCCCGACCGACGGCACAGTGCTCACGGTCCCCGCGACGGCACCCGAGACCGACGTGACCGTCACCGGCACCGGCGACCCCGGCGCCGACGTGGTCGTCGCGCTGTCCGGGCTCCCGGAGCAGACCGTCACGGTCGCCCCGGACAGGACCTGGACCGCGACCTTCCCAGGCGTCGGTGTCGGGACCTACACCGTGACCGCCGCGCAGACCGTCGGTGACCAGGCCACCACCGCGAGCGTCAGCCTGACCGTCGAGGTCGGCGAGATCGCCGACGTGGCGATCACGCTGCCGGCCGACGGTGCCACCCTCACGGTGCCCGACGGTGCGAGCACGGTCGACGTCGCCGTGACCGGGACCGGCCAGATCGGCGCAGAGGTCGTCGTCTCGGCCTCCGGCCAGGCAGACCAGACCACGACGGTCGGCCCTGACGGCACGTGGACGGTGACCTTCCCCGCTGTCGGCACCGGCACGTACACCGCGACCGCGAGCCAGACCGTCGGTGCCGAGACGACGACCGCGACGGTCGGCTTCACGGTCGAGGTCGGCGAGATCGACGACGTCGCCATCACCTCCCCGACCGACGGCCAGGTCTTCACGGTCGCCGTCGGCGACGAGACCGACGTGGTCGTCGCAGGCACCGGTCAGATCGGCGCCGAGGTCGTCGTCGCGGTCACCGGCCAAGACGACCAGACCGTGACCGTCGGACCTGACGGGACCTGGACCGCGACGTACAGGGACCTCCCGGCAGGGGAGTACACGGTCACCGCCACCCAGACCGTGGGCACCGAGCAGTCGACCGCGACGGTGGCCCTCGAGGTCGCCGAGATCGACGCCGTCGCCATCACCGCACCGGGCGACGGAGACGTGATCACCGTCGTGACCGGCGAGACCACCGACCTGGTGGTCTCGGGAACAGGGTTCGTCGGCGCCGACGTGCTCGTGAGCATCCCCGGTCAGCCGGAGCAGCCCACGACAGTCGGCCCTGACGGGACGTGGACCGCGACCTTCCCGGGCCTCGGCGCCGGCTCCTACACCGTCACCGCGGACCAGACTGTCGGAGACCAGAGCAGCTCGAGCTCCGTCACCGTCGAGGTCGCCGAGGCCGACGCTGTCACCATCACCGCACCGGCCGACGGCACAGTCGTGACGGTCCCCGCAGGCGGGACGACCGACCTGGTCGTGACGGGGACCGCGGACACGGCGACCGACGTGGTCGTCTCGATCCCGGGCGAGACCGACCAGACAGCAGTCGTCGCACCTGACGGCTCGTGGACCGTGACCTTCCCTGGCCTCGGCGAGGGGACCTACGCGGTGACCGCGACCCAGACCGTCGGCGCCCTGACGACCGACGCCACCGTCCGCGTCGTCGTCGATGACGTCGCGGGGGTGACCGTCACCGCGCCCGCCGCGGGGGACGTGATCACCGTCCCGGTCGGCGGGACCGCAGACCTCGAGGTCGTCGGGACCGGTGACCCTGGCGCCGAGGTCCTCGTGACGGTGACAGGTCAGCCTGACCAGACTGTCGTCGTCGAGCCCGACGGGTCGTGGACCGCGACCTTCCCGGGCCTCGGGGCCGGTTCCTACGAGGTCGTCGCCACCCAGACCGTCGGCGACCAGACCACCAGCGTGACCGTCCCCGTCGAGGTCTTCGAGGTGGCCCCGCTGGGCATCACGTCACCTGTCGACGGCGACAGCCTCTACGTGGCGACAGGCTCCGAGGCCGACCTCGTCGTGACCGGCACAGGCTCGATCGGCGCCGACGTCCTCGTGTCGGTCCCCGGCGAGACCGACCAGGAGACGACCGTCGGCGACGACGGCACCTGGACGGTGACCTTCCCGGGTCTGCCCGCCGGTACCTACACGGCCACCGCGACGCAGCTCGTCGGTGACCAGCTGAGCAGCGAGGACGTGACCGTCGAGGTCGTCGACGTCGACCAGGTCGCGATCACCGCACCGGCCGACGGAGACGTCGTGAGCATCCCGGCAGGGGAGACCATCGACGTGGTGGTCACTGGTACAGGCGACGCCGGCGCCGACGTCGTGGTGGCCGTGACAGGTCAGCCCGACCAGACCGTCACCGTGGAGACCGACGGGACGTGGACAGCCACGTTCCCGGGCCTCGTCGAGGGCACGTACACGGTCACCGCGAGCCAGACCGTGGGGACCGACGTCACCGCGTCGACTGTCACCGTGACCGTCGACGCGGTCGACCAGGTCGCGATCCTCGCACCGGCCGACGGAGACGAGATCCCGGTCGCGGAGGGCACCACGCGTGACGTGGTCGTCAGCGGCACCGGTGACGTCGGCGCAGACGTCGTGGTCACCGTCGACGGCCAGCCGGGCCAGACCGTCGTCGTCGCCCCGGACGGCACCTGGACGGCGACCTTCACCGACCTCGGTGCCGGCACCTACGAGGCCACGGCGACCCAGACCGTCGGCGGTCAGACGAGCACCTCGACGGTGACCGTCGAGCTCGTCGACTTCGTGGCCGTGACCATCACGGCGCCGCTCGACGGCGACGTCGTCCTCGTCCTGCCCGGCGGGTCGACCGACCTGGTCGTCAGCGGTGCGGGCGAGACCGGTTCCGACGTCCTCGTGACCATCCCGGGGGTGGGTGACCAGACTGTGGCCGTCGGCCCCGACGGCACCTGGACCGCGACCTTCGACGACGTCCCCGTCGGCGAGCACGAGGTGACGGCCACCCAGGTGGTCGGCGACCAGACGACCGACGCCGCGGTGACGGTCTCGGTCGAGGCCGAAGAGGTCGACGCGGTCGCGATCACCGCACCGGCCGACGGAGACGTGATCTCCGTCGAGGCCGGCGGGACGACCGACCTGGTCGTCGAGGGCACCGGTGACGTGGGCGCGGAGGTCGTGGTCTCCGTGACCACCCAGCCGGACCAGACGGTGACCGTCGGCCCCGACGGCACGTGGACGGCCACGTTCCCGGGCCTCGGCGAGGGTGAGGCGCCCTACGTGGTGACCGCCACCCAGACCGTCGGGACCGACGTCACCACCAGCACGGTCGACGTCACGGTCGACGGTGTCGACCCTGTGGCGATCACCGCCCCGGCAGACGGTGCGGTCTACTCCGTCCCCGTCGGCGGGTCGACGGCGCTGACCGTCACCGGTACGGGCGACGTCGGAGCAGACGTCCTTGTCTCGCTCGCGGGCCAGCCCGACCAGACCGCTGTGGTCGGCGCGGGCGGCACGTGGACGGTCACCTTCCCAGGTCTCCCGGTCGGCGAGCACGACGTGGTCGCCAGCCAGCTCGTCGGCGGCGTGACCAGCACCGCCGAGATCTCGGTCTCCGTGGTGGTCGGCACGATCGCCTCGGTCCAGATCCTCACGCCCGCCTCGGGCGACGTCATCACGGTCCCGCTCGGAGGGTCGACCGACCTCGTGGTCTCCGGGACCGCCCAGACCGGCGGCGAGGTCGTCGTGACCATCCCCGGCGAGGAGCCGCAGACGGCGACCGTCGGGGACGACGGCACCTGGACGGTGACCTTCCCAGGTCTCGGCGAGGGAGTGCACCCGATCACCGCGACCCAGACGGCCGCGGGACAGGTCAACCAGGCGGCCATCACCGTCGAGGTCGACGGCATCGTGCCCGTCACGGTCGTCGAGCCGGCTGACGGCGACGTCGTCACCGTCCCGGTCGGCGGGACCACCGACCTGGTGGTCACCGGTGCCGGGGACCCCGGCGCCCAGGTGCTCGTCACCGTCACCGGCCAGGTCGACCAGACCGTGGTCGTGACCCCGGGCGGCACGTGGACCGCGACCTTCTCGGGCCTCGGCGCAGGCGCGTACGACGTGACTGTCGCCCAGACCGTGGGTGACCAGACGTCGACCGAGACCGTCACGGTCGAGGTCGACGAGGTGGTCGCCGCGACGATCACCGAGCCTGCCGACGGCGACGTCGTCACGGTCCCTGTCGGCGGCACGACGGACCTGGTGACGTCGGGGACCGGCGACCCGGGTGCCGAGGTCGTCGTGAGCCTCGACGGGCAGCCCGACCAGACCGTGGTCGTGGCACCGGACGGCACGTGGACGGCCACGTTCCCGGGTCTCGGCGAGGGCACGTACGACGTGACCGTCACCCAGACCGTGGGTGACCAGACGTCGACCGAGACCGTCACCGTCGAGGTCGACGGGGTCGTCGCGGCGACGATCACGTCCCCTGCTGACGGTGACGTCATCACCGTCCCCGAGGGCGGGACGATCGACCTCGAGGTCACCGGCACCGGCGACCCTGGGGCCGAGGTCGTCGTGAGCGTCGGCGGACAGCCCGACCAGACCGTGGTCGTGGCCCCGGACGGCACGTGGACGGCCGTCTTCCCGGGTCTCCCGGCAGACAGCTACGAGATCACCGTGACGCAGACCGTGGGTGACCAGACCACGACCGAGACCGTCACGGTCGAGGTCGACGGTGTGGTCCCGGCGACCATCACCGCCCCGGCCGACGGTGGCACGCTCCAGGTCCCGGTGGGAGGGACGACCGACCTGGTCGCCTCTGGCACGGGTGACCCGGGTGCCGACGTGGTCGTCTCCGTGACGGGCCAGCCCGACCAGACCGTGGTCGTCGCACCCGACGGGACGTGGACGGCCACCTTCCCAGGCCTCGGCGAGGGTGGGTACGACGTCACCGCCACGCAGACTGTCGGCGACCAGACGACGACCGAGACCGTCACGGTCACGGTCGACGGGGTCGACGCCGTGAGCATCACGGCCCCGCTCGACGGAGGCGTGCTCTACGTCGCCGACGGCGGCACGACCGACCTGGTGGTCGCAGGGACAGGAGACGCCGGTGCCGAGGTCGTGGTCTCGGTGACAGGTCAGCCTGACCAGACCGTCACCGTCGAGACCGACGGCACGTGGACGGCCACGTTCCCGGGCCTCGGAGCAGGCGAGTACACGGTCACGGCGGACCAGACCGTGGGGACCGTCGTCTCGACGACCGACGTCTCCGTCGCCGTCCAGGTCGCCGCTCCCGTGGCGATCACCGCTCCGCTCGACGACGCGGTCTTCTCCGTCCCGACGGGCGGGTCGACCGACCTCGTGGTCACAGGGTCCGGCGCCGCCGGAGCCAGCATCGTCGCCTCGATCTCCGGGCAGCCGGACCAGACGACGACGGTCAGCCCCGAGGGCACGTGGACGGTGACCTTCCCAGGTCTCGGGGTCGGCTCCTACGACGTGACGGTCGGCCAGCTCGCCGGGGCCGTGCCCAGCACGGACGAGGTCTCCGTCTCGGTCGAGGTCGGCAGCATCGCGCAGGTCGTGATCCTCGCGCCCCTCTCGGGCGACGTGGTCACGGTCCCGGTCGGAGGGACCACGGACCTCGTGGTCTCGGGCACCGGGGAGATCGGCGGCGAGGTCGTCGTCACCGTCCCCGGCGAGACGCCGCAGACCGCGACGGTCGGGCCTGACGGCTCCTGGACCGTCACCTTCCCCGGGCTCGGGGAGGGTGAGCAGGTCGTGACAGCAACCCAGACGGCCGACGGCCAGACCAACCAGGCTGCCGTCACCGTCGAGGTCGACGCGGTCGCCCCCGTCGACATCACCGCACCCGGCGACGACACCATCATCACGGTGCTCCCGGGTACTGCGGCAGACCTCGTCCTGACCGGGTCCGGCGACGTCGGCGCCCAGGTGCTCGTGAGCGTCGAGGGTGAGGACGACCAGACGGTGGTCGTCGGGCCTGACGGCACGTGGACCGCCACGTTCCCCGGGCTCGGTGCGGGGAGCTACGACATCACCGCCAGCCAGACCGTCGGTGACCAGACGAGCACGGACAGCATCACGGTCGAGGTCCAGGTGGATATCGACGCGGCCGAGGTCGACCCTGTGACGATCACCCTGCCGGCCGACGGTGACGTGCTCACAGTCCCGGACGACGCGAGCCTGCTCGACGTCACTGTGGTCGGCTCGGGCGAGGCCGGCGCCGAGGTGGTCGTGACCATCCCCGGTCAGGAGCCGCAGACCGCGACCGTCGAGACAGACGGCACGTGGACCGTGACCTTCCCGGAGCTGGGTGTCGGCAGCTACCAGGTGACCGCGACCCAGACCATCGAGGTGTCCTTCACGACCGACACCGTGGGTGTGACGATCGCGGTCGGGGAGATCGTCCCCGTCGTCATCACCTCACCCCAGGACGGCAGCTCGATCTGGGTGATGCCCGGCGCGACGAGCGAGCTCGTGGTCGAGGGTGAGGGTCAGATCGGTGCTGACGTGGTGGTCTCCGTGACAGGTCAGGACGACCAGCCGACGACTGTCGGCCCCGACGGGACCTGGACGGTGACCTTCGAGGCGCTGTCAGTCGGCGCCTACGAGGTCGAGGCGGCCCAGACCGTCGGAGACGTCGAGTCCTCCGACGCCGTCGGGGTGACCGTCGAGGCCATGGAGGTCGCTGACGTCGTCATCACCTCGCCGCTCGACGGTGACGTGATCACCGTGCCGGCAGGCGAGGCGACCGACGTGGTCGTCACGGGTGCCGGTCAGCCTGACGCCGAGGTCGTGGTGTCGGTCCCGGGCTGGGACGACCAGACGGTGACGGTCTCGCCCGAGGGCACGTGGGAGGCCACGCTGCCCGAGGTCGGGGTTGGCGCCTACCCGGTGACAGCGACCCAGACCGTCGGGGACCAGACGAGCACCGACACCGCGGCCTTCGTGGTCGAGGCCCAGGAGGTCCCGGCCGGACGCCCCTTCGCGGTCGTCAAGTACTCGCTGCTGGTCCGGGGCGCGGGCATGACCCAGGAGGTCTACGGCAGCGGGTTCGTCCCGGGTGAGACCGTCTCGGGTGTGGTCCGGTCGACGCCGCTGCCGCTCGAGCCCGTCGTGGCCGACGCCGAGGGGAACGTCACGCTGACCTTCCCGGTCGACGAGGCCTTCGACCTCGGGGCGCACGCGGTCTACCTGACCGGCAGCGTCTCGGGTGAGCTCGGCGCCGACCAGCTCGCGACGGGCTTCGTGGTGATGGACATGGCCAACGGCTTCCTCGTGACGCCCGGTGGCTCTGTCATCCGCTGGCCCGGCGCCGCGGCGCCGGCCCCGACAGGGGCTGGGTCCTCGGGTGGTCTGGCCCGCACGGGTGCGGACGACCTCGGGGCCGGTCTGCTGGCCGGTGCGCTCCTGCTCCTCACCGGAGCGGGTCTGCTCGCAGTCCGCCGTCGGACCGGGGAGGGGTGACGGGACGGGCTGCTGCCGTGACGACGGGTCCGCCCCCTCGGACCCGTCGCCACCTGCTCGCGACGCGCGGCGTCCGGTGATGCCCCGGCCGACGAGCGCGTGAGACGACGGATGCTCCGTACCGAGAGGTGCGGAGCATCCGTCGTCTGGGGTTCCGATGAGGATCAGGCCCGGCGAGGTTCAGATAGAGCGAGGAGCAGGTAGATCGAAGAGCAGGCGGGCGGGCAGCAGGCTTCGAGAGCGAGAGCCTCAGCGAGCGGCTGGCGTGTCGAGCGGGACGGGGAGCGCTGGGCGCAGCGGACCGGCGACCAGTGCGTAGCCGAGCCCGACCACGACGGCGCCGCCCACGAGGTTGCCGATCCCGACGACGGTCATGTTGCGAGCGAACTGCCCCCAGGTGGCCTCGGGGTCGCCGCTCATGAGGCCGAGACCGTAGGTGGTCATGTTGGCGACCACGTGCTCGAAGCCCGAGGTGATGAAGGCCAGCAGGCACCAGAAGATGACGAAGAGCTTGGCGCCCTCCGACGTGAGGCGGGCGCAGGACCAGATGGCCAGGCACACGAGGATGTTGCAGAGCACGGCGCGGAAGAACAGCTGCGTGCTGGACTCGTGCGCCTTCGCCGCGAGCATGGACGAGATCATCTTCCCGCCGGGGGTCTCGGGGGCCAGGACCCCGGAGAAGTGCACGAGGGCGGCGAAGGCGAAGGCTCCGAGCATGTTGCCGAAGAAGCTGAAGGCGAGCGTCCCGGCGCCCTGGCCCCACCGGACGGACCGGCCGATCGCGCCCTGGGTGAGCGTCATCATGTTCGAGGTCGAGAGCTCGCCGCCCGCGATGACCACGAGGGTGAGCGCGATGCCGAACACGAGGCCCGACACCAGCTTGGCGGCTGGGGAGTCCTGCGCCAGGAACGGTCCGGCCGCAGAGACCATGAGCACGACGGCGACGCCGACGTAGGCTCCGGCCATCATCGCCTGGACGGTGTAGGCGAGGGGGCGGCGGGTGGCCGCGACCTTGGTGAGCGCCGCAGCGCGCTGGTACTCGAGGGTCTCCGGGATGGTCAGCACGTGATCAAGGATCCTCCCGGCGGTGTCCCCCTTCATGGGACCATCGGCCTCCCTTCGGCTGTCAACCCGCGGGACTCGCTCGATTGGGGACGGGCGGCTGCCGTGGCGCCGCCGTCGCGACCAGGTCGCACGTGGAGGAATGCTCGGACCAGCGCGGGCGTTGCGACCAGCATGACCTCACCGCTGCTCTTCGAGCCCCTCACGCTGCGCTCTGTCACCTTCCCCAACCGGGTCTGGCTCGCTCCGATGTGCCAGTACTCCGCAGTCGACGGCCTGCCGGGTGACTGGCACCTCGTCAACCTCGGTGCACGGGCCCAGGGTGGCTTCGGGCTCGTCGTCGCCGAGGCGAGCGCAGTCGTCCCCGAGGGCCGGATCACGCCGCAGGACACCGGGATCTGGTCCCAGGAGCACACGGCCGCGTGGGCGCGCATCGTCGACTTCGTGCACGAGCGCGGGTCGCGTGCGGGCATCCAGCTCGCCCACGCCGGGCGCAAGGCCTCGACCTTCCGACCGTGGAGCGAGCACCGCGGCTCGGTCCCTGCAGCGGACGGTGGATGGGAGACCGTGGGCCCCTCGGCCGAGGCCTTCCCAGGCTACGAGGCACCGCGCGAGATGACCGCGCAAGAGATCGCGGAGATCCCCGCGGCCTTCGCCGCGGCGGCAGTCCGGGCGGACGAGGCCGGCTTCGACGTGGTCGAGATCCACGCGGCCCACGGGTACCTGCTGCACCAGTTCCTCTCGCCCCTGTCCAACCACCGCACCGACGGCTACGGAGGTCCGCTCGAGGACCGCGCACGGCTGCTCGTCGAGGTGACCGACGCGGTCCGCGCGGTGTGGCCAGCCGACAAGCCGCTGTTCGTCAGGGTCTCGGCGACAGACTGGCTGCCCGACGGCCTGTCGGTCGACGACGTCGCGCAGGTGGCCGCTGTGCTCGGCGAGCACGGGGTCGACCTCGTGGACGTCTCGACCGGCGGCAACGCCCCCGCGCAGATCCCCGTCGGTCCCGGGTACCAGGTGCCCGCGGCGCGGGTCGTCCGCGAGGTGTCTGGCGTGGCCGTCAGCGCTGTCGGTCTCATCACCGACCCCGCGCAGGCCGAGCAGGTGCTCGTCGACGGGTCTGCCGACGCCGTGATGCTCGGCCGCGAGGGCCTGCGCGACCCGCACTGGCCGCTGCGCGCCGCCCACGAGCTCGGCGTGCCGACCGACCAGGCCCGCTGGCAGCCCCAGTACGTGCGGGGCGCCTGGACCTGACGGTCTGGCAGGGCCTGGTCTGGCCGGGCCTTGCCTGGCCCGGCTAGGCGCTCGCGGCCGCTGCTGCTGCGTCGGCCTCGGCCTCCGCGCGGGCCGTCGCCTCGACCGCGGCGGCCACGAGCGTGGTCACCTCGGGGTTGAACACGCTCGGGACGATGTAGGTCGGGTTGAGCTCGTCCTCGTGGATCACGGCGGCGAGAGCCTTGGCCGCAGCGAGCAGCAGCGGCTCGGTGACCTTGCTCGACCTGGCGTCGATCAGCCCGCGGAACACGCCTGGGAAGGCGAGCACGTTGTTGATCTGGTTCGCGAAGTCGCTGCGGCCCGTGCCGACGATCGCGGCGTGCTTCGCGGCCTCGTCGGGGTCGACCTCGGGGGAGGGGTTGGCCATCGCGAAGACGATCGAGTCCTCGGCCATCGTCGCGACGTCCTCCCCGGTGATGACGTTCGGCGCAGACACGCCGATGAACACGTCTGCCCCCGCGAGCGCCTCCTTGAGCGTGCCCGTGAAGCCGCGAGGGTTGGTGTTCTCGGCGGTCCAGACGAGCGACTCGGCCAGGCCTGGGCGTCCGGGGTAGATCACGCCGTCGATGTCGGCGACGACGACGTCGCGCGCCCCGGCGGCGAGGAGCAGCTTGAGCACAGCGGTCCCGGCGGCGCCAGCCCCGGAGAGCACGATCCTGACGTCGGGCAGCGACTTGCCCACCACGATCAGGGCGTTGGTGAGGGCGGCGAGGGCGACGATCGCGGTGCCGTGCTGGTCGTCGTGGAACACCGGGATGTCGAGCTCGGCGCGCAGGCGGCGCTCGATCTCGAAGCAGCGTGGGGCGGAGATGTCTTCGAGGTTGATCCCGGCGAAGACCGGGGCGATGGCCTTGACCGCGGCGACGATCTCGTCGACGTCTGTCGTGTCGAGGGCGATCGGGAAGGCGTCGATGTCGGCGAAGCGCTTGAAGAGCGCGGCCTTGCCCTCCATGACGGGCAGCGAGGCGAGGGGACCGATGTCTCCGAGCCCGAGGACCGCGGTGCCGTCGGTGACGACGGCGATCGTGTTGCGCTTGATGGTGAGGCGGCGGGCGTCCTCGGGGTTCTTCGCGATCGCCTGGCAGACACGGGCGACGCCGGGGGTGTAGATCATCGAGAGGTCGTCGCGGTTGCGGATCGGCACCTTGGACTCGATGCGCAGCTTGCCGCCGAGGTGCAGCAGGAAGGTGCGGTCGCTGACCGGGCCGACCTTGACGCCCGGGATCGCCCGGAGAGCGTCGACGATCTCGGTCGCGTGCGCGTCGCCGCGTGTGGCGCAGGTGACGTCGACGGAGATGTGGTCGGAGTGCGAGGCGGTCACGTCGAGGCCCGTGACGATGCCGCCGGTGTGCTCGATGGACGTCGTCAGCTCGCTCACTGCGGTCGGTCGGGCGACGACCTCGAGACGGACGGTGATGGACGAGGACACGCTCGGCGCTGAGGTCATCAGGTCAGCCTAGTGACGCGACGGCGAGAACGCGGGCTGAGCGTGGACGTGGGACGGGGGAGTCCAGAGAGCGGATCGTCTGGAGGCGTGCGGTGAGCACGGCCTGGACGCACCGACGGCGTCCCTCTCCCGAGGGACGCCGTCGGTCAGACGCAGCGGACAGGTATCAGGCGTGCACTCTCCAAGTTGCTGCTCCAGGTCGAGCCTGGTCAGCATGTCCTCACGGGGACCGGTCGCGCGTGGGTCCTGCTCCCTGCGTTCTGTTGTCCTCCCTTTCTACTCCGCGCGGAGGGCGGTGTGAAGGGGGTCGCAGGAAATGCCTCTGGTCGGTCTGAGCCGTTCAGACGGAGCGGCGGCGCAGCAGCCGCCACACCACGATCGCGGCACCCGTCCCCACCAGCGCGGCGACCCCTGTCGCGACCGACGCGCGGGGCGAGAGGACCCTGCGCAGCGCCACGGGCCGGTTGAAGGTCAGCACGCCCCAGCCCTGCTCGGCCGCGAGGCGGCGCAGCGTGCGGTCGGGGTTGACGGCGAAGCCGTGGCCGACCGCCGAGAGCATCGGGGCGTCGGTGATCGAGTCCGAGTACGCGTACGAGCCGTCCAGGTCGTAGCCGTGCTCGGCGGCGAGCCTGCGGACAGCCTCGGCCTTGTTCTCCCCGTAGGCGTAGAAGTCGATCTCACCCGTGTAGCGGCCGTCGACGACCTCCATGCGGGTCGAGACGGCCTGGTCGGCACCGAGCATCGCGGCGATGGGCTCGACCAGCTCCGCACCCGAGGCTGACACGATCACCACGTCACGGCCGGCGGCCCTGTGCTCGGCGATGAGCGTCACGGCCTCGGCGTACACGTAAGGATCGATGAGCTCGTGCAGGGTCTCGGCGACGATGGCCGAGACCTGGTCGACGGGCCATCCGGTGACCATCGAGCTGAGGTGGGCGCGCATCCGCTCGGTCTGGTCGGCGTCGGCGCTGCCCACGAGGAACAGGAAGTGCGCGTACGCGGCGCGCAGCACTGCGCCGCGGGACAGAAGACCACCCGCGAGGAAGGGGCGTGAGAAGGCGGCCGTCGACGAGGTCGCGATGATCGTCTTGTCGAGGTCGAAGAACGCCGCGGTGCGTCGCCCCGCCGCAGCGTCCGGGGCAGGAGATGAGGTCACCGTTCGAGCGTAACCGGTCGGGCGGTGCGGCCTCTGGTCGTCCACAGGGGGTCTGTCGGGACTGCTCGTCCCGAGGCCGGGCGGTCTGGGGTGCCCCGAGCAGGACGTGACGGACACCGTGGGGCGATGACTTCTGGAACCATCTCCTCCCCAGCTCGCGCGGCCTTCGGGTCTTCGCCGCCTCCCGTGGCACCTGCTGGGCCATCGCCGCGTGCCGTCGCGACCCTGGCGCACCCGACAGGGGTACCCGGCGCGACCCTCGGCGGGACGGACCGGCGTCGAGCCGGCCCTGACGGCCCGGGGGCCGGTGGTCCCTCGACCCGTGCTGTCACGGTCGGTGTGGTCGGGGCCTGCGGCGGCGTGGGTGCGTCGACCCTCGCTGCCGCTGTCGCCGTGACGGGTGCGCGCGACGGGCTGCTCGCCGTGCTCGTCGACGGACGGCACGCGGGTGCCGGGATCGACGTGCTGCTCGGCATCGAGGAAGAACCTGGCCTGCGGTGGGCAGACCTCCAGGACGCGCGCGGCGAGGTCGACCCGGTCAGGTTGCTCGACCTGCTGCCGCGGTGGTCCGGGGTGCACGTCCTGAGCACGGACAGAGCCCGGAGCCTCGCTCAGCCCGACGAGGTCGAAGGTGACGTGCTGCGCGCTGTCGTCTCCGCTGCGGACCTCGTCGTCCTCGACCTCCCTCAGGGGCGGGTCGCAGACCGTGCCCGGTCCTGCGACGTGGGGCTCGTCGTCGCCCTCTGCGAGACGCTCTCGGTCGCAGGGGCCCAGTCTGTCGCGGCCGAGCTCGGCCTCGTCCCGTCCGGGCTGGTCTGCCGGAGGTCTGTCGCGGGCCGGCTGCTGCCGCACGACGTCGCCGCGGCGGCCGGGATGGACCTCTGGGGCGAGCTCGTCACCGACCCTCGGGTCGCGACAGCCGTCGAGGCCGGGGCCGGCCCTCCTGTGAGGACCGGCCGGGACCCCGCAGGACGAGGCCGAGGGTGGGCCGGAGGTCGCCGGGACCGCGGAGGTGGTCGTGGTCGTGCGGACCGGGGTGCTGCCCGGTCCTCGCTCGGGGACGTCGCCCGAGCCGTCCTCTCGCACGCGCAGGCCGTCGCCGGCTCGGGGCAGGCTGGCCGATGACCCGGGTCGCCTCGCAGCAGATTCGTCCTGGCACCCAGCAGCCTGCGCGTGCTGGCACCGAGCAGCCGACCCGTGCCGGCACCC
Organism: Sanguibacter sp. Leaf3; assembly: GCF_001425965.1. Taxonomy (NCBI): domain Bacteria; kingdom Bacillati; phylum Actinomycetota; class Actinomycetes; order Micrococcales; family Sanguibacteraceae; genus Sanguibacter; species Sanguibacter sp. Leaf3. Next base: position 444,293 of record NZ_LMRH01000001.1, read on the forward strand.
AGCAGCGTGGCCCAGGCTCGCCGCGGTTCCGCAGCGACCCGGCGCGGGACGACCTCCTCCACGGCGTGCGCGACAGGCTCGCGCGGGCAGGACCGCACCCGACGCGCGAGCAGGTCGTCGACGCGCTGCACGCGGGCGACGTCCTGCTGGGGAGCGACGCCCTCGACGAGCTCGTCGGCGTCGTGCGGGCCGAGGTCTTCGGCGCCGGTCCGCTGCAGGAGCTCCTCGACGACCCGACGGCCACCGACGTGCTCGTCAACGGTCCGGCCGACGTCTGGGTCGACCGCGGTTCAGGCCTCGTCCGCGTCGGCGTCGACCTCGGGAGCGACCAGGACGTCCGCGACCTCGCCGTCCGCCTCGCCGCAGCAGGTGGACAACGGCTCGACGACTCCAGCCCGACGGTCGACGCACGCCTCCCTGACGGCACGAGGCTGCACGCCGTCCTCGCCCCGCTGTGCCCGGCCGGAGCGGTGATCTCCCTGCGGACCCTGCGTGCCCAGGCCTTCACCCTCGACGAGCTCGCAGACGCCCAGACGGTCCCACCCGGGTGGGTGCCGGTCCTCGAGGCGATCGTCGGCGCACGCGCCTCCTACCTCGTGTCGGGCGCGACAGGGTCGGGAAAGACGACGCTGCTCGCCTCCCTGCTCTCCCTGGTCCCCGCCTCGGAGCGCATCATCACCATCGAAGAGGCCCGGGAGCTCGTCCCGGCCCACCCGCACGTCGTGCCGCTCACCGCCCGCCGTCCCAACGTCGAGGGCACCGGAGGGGTCGACCTCGCCGACCTCGTGCGCACGGCGCTGCGCATGCGACCCGACCGCATCGTCCTGGGCGAGTGCCGCGGTGCAGAGGTCCGCGACGTGCTCACCGCGCTGAACACCGGGCACGCCGGTGGTAGCGCCACCATCCACGCCAACACGGCTCGTGACGTCCCCGCCCGGCTCGAGGCGCTCGCGGCCCTCGCCTCGATGCCCGCAGCCGCTCTCGTGGCGCAGGCTGTCAGCGCCTTCGACGCCGTCCTGCACCTGCGTCGCAGGAGCCGTCGCACGGACGCGGGTGCTGATCCTGGAGACTCGCGCCGCTATCTCGAGGAGATCGCCGTGGTCGGCCGTGCACCCGACGGGAGCCTCGAGGTCGCACCGGCCCTGACGTGGGACGGGGAGAGCACCCCTCTGCGGCACCCCGGCTGGGAGGACCTCGCGCACAGGCTCGGGTTCGGATGAGCGCTGCCCTGTGGTTCCCGGGGCTCGCCGACGGCGCGGTCGGGGTCCTGCTCGCTGCCGCGGTCGTGCTCGCGACAGGGTCGGTCCCGGTGCGCGGGCGTGGCTCCCTGCGCCCGACGACGCCCGTGCGCAGAGCCCTGATGGCTCTGGGTCGCACGCTCCGACCCACGGTGGGGAGGGTGCGCGGCGGTCTCCCCCGCCGACGCGGCGAGACGGGCCGCGTCCAGGTCGTCATCACGCAGGTCGCCGGGCTCGTCCGCAGCGGCATGCCGCCCGATCTCGCCTGGGCGAGCGTCGACATCGGGACGACGGCCGACGGGATGCCCCGCGCGGACGACCTCGTCGGCCTGACCCACGACAGCTCCCAGGCCCACGCCGTCGTCGCCGCGTGCAGGCTCGCCCACGAGATCGGGTCTCCCGTCGCCCCCGTGCTCGACTCGATCGTCTCCACCCTCGTCACCGCGGCGGAGTCCGCAGCCGATCGCGAGGCGGCGCTCGCGGCACCTCGGTCTACGGCGCGACTGCTGCTCTGGCTGCCTGTCGTCGGCGCCGGGCTCGCGACCGTGCTCGGCGCCTCTCCGCTCCGGTTGCTCCTCGACGGCGGGCCCGCCGCCCTGGCCCCTGTCGCTGGTGGTCTGATGCTCGTGTTCGGTCAGGCGTGGTCACGCAGGCTCGTCCGTTCAGCGGCCGCGGACGGAGACGACCGATGAACGGACTGCCGATCGTGGGCAGCCTGCTCACAGGTCTGCTCGTCGCTCTGCTCGTCTGGTCGGCGACGACGCCGTGGTGGCTCGACAGGGGGCTGGTCGGGCGTGCGGCGCGGCGCTCGGGGCGTGCCGCCCGTCGGACGGCCGGCACGTCTGGCGGGGTGACCGTCGTCGGTCGGGGAGCCAGGACCGGTCCTCCAGGCGCGAGGGACGCTGACCTCCGCGCAGGCGGGGGCGGCGAACCCTCGGTGGACCTCACGGTGGTACTCGACCTGCTCGGAGCCGCACTGGGTTCAGGTGCCGGGGTGCCGCGGGCTCTCGAGGCCGTCGGGCGGTCGGTCGGCGGGGTCGACGGTGCCGGGCTGGCACGTGCGGCTGCGGCGCTGCTGCTGGGTGCTGGGTGGTCTCAGGCCTGGGACCGGGTCCCCGGCCGCCTGTGGCCCGTCGCCGAGGCGCTGCGTCCCGCATGGGTCCACGGGGCACCGCCGGGCGATGCCCTGCGTGTCGCGGGCGAGCAGCTCGTCCACGAGGGGCGCGCGCGGTCGAGGACGGCCGCCGCGCGTCTGGGCGTGCAGCTCGTGCTGCCGCTCGGGCTGTGCCTGCTGCCGGCCTTCGTGCTGCTCGGGCTCGTCCCGGTGATCGTGGCGCTCGGGTCCGGGCTCGGCGCTGGGCTCATGGGCGGTTGAGCGTGGATTGTCCACAGGGTGCGCTGAGTCTGCGTCCATCCACACGTGCCGGATCTAGGCAGTCGCCACCGGGCTCCACCGGCCGACAGTGGACCCGGCACCCCAGCGACACCGAGGTGCTGGACCGCCGGACGGTGGTGGGTGGGCTCTCCGGACCTGCCTCGCTGCCGAGACCGGCCCCTGGGCGCACTCGCGTCCGGGGCACCACGACCAAGGAGCACATCATGACGAGCACCACCTTGACCCTGCCGGCACCCGTGAGCCTCGGACGGTCCGTAGCCCACGGCGAGGACGGCCGACGCGCTGAGCACGACGACCAGCACGATGAGCACGGCCGACACGATGAGCACAGCCGACACGACGAGCACGGCCGACGTGACGAGCACGCGGCGGCAGGCCTCCGCCACCGTTGGGACACCGTCGTCGAGCAGGGGACAGACGTCGGGATGGCGACGGCCGAGTACGCGATCGCGATGATCGCCGCTGTCGGCTTTGCCGGTCTGCTCGTGACGGTCCTGTCGAGCGGGACGGTCCGAAGTCTGCTCACAGGACTGGTCACCTCTGCGCTGAGCATCGGCTGATGACCGTCGAGCACGCTGCCGGCGGCGTGGAGCACGGGCGGGCGCCTCGGCGCCCGGGCCGTGTCAGCCTGCGGAACCTCCGTCAGGACGACCACGGTGCCGTGACGGCAGAGCTCGCGGTCGCGCTCCCGGCAGTCGTGCTCGTCCTCGCGGCACTCCTCGTGGTGGTGGTCGCGGGTGTCTCCCAGGTCCGGGTCGTCGATGCTGCGAGGGCTGGCGCTCGTGCCGCGTCGGCAGGGGAGAGCGACGGCCGGGTCCACGAGATCGTCGCGCAGCTGGCCGGGAGCTCGGCGTCCGCGACCGTGGGCGGTGACGGCTCGTGGGTCACTGTCACCGTGAGAACGTCTGTCACCGGCGGATGGTTCTCCGGGCCCCTGACCGTCTCGGCTACCGCGACCGCCCGCCTCGAGTCGTCGACGGGCGTGCCGTGACGGTGCACGTGGCGGTGCCTGACGCTGGCCCTGCGGTTGTCGCCAGGACGCGCTGGGGGAGGGCGACCCACGGCGTCCGCGACGACCGAGGGGCTGGGACCGTCCTGGTGCTGGCGCTCGTGGCTGCCGTCGTCGTCCTGGTGCTGGGCACGGCCGCGCTCGTGGGTGCTGTCGTCACGCGGGGTTCCGCGCAGTCAGCGGCAGACCTGGCGGCGCTGGCTGCTGCGGCGTCCCTCCAGCGGGGCGCAGCCGACCCCTGCTCGGGAGCGCGCGAGGTGGCGGCGCGCAACGGTGCTCAGGTCGAGGCCTGCCTGTGCGCCCCTGACAGGTCGTGCACGGTGTCCACGACCCTGGCGACCAGGACGGGCGCTGCAGCCAGAGCCACGGCACGGTCTGGGCCCGCCTCGCTGGCAGACCGTGGGTGACGAGGGCGACGCACCAGGTCTTGCGCGATCAGCACCTAGACCGTGTCGAAGAGCCGCTATATCCGCGAGTCGAGCACGGGGATCACCTCTGGTAGGCCCCCCGGACCGGTGGGAGGCGTACAGGCTTTCCGGGGCTCGGGCGCTGCCGGGCACCCAGATGTGGAGCCCCGGAGGCCGAGGACGGCAAGACGAGCCGACGCCAAGACCAGCAGACGAGAGGACCAGGAGAGTGATCGTGGAGTGCCGGTCCGAAGACGCAGACCCGCTGCTCGTCGCGCGCGTCCGTGAGGGCGACGTCGACGCGAGCCTGATCCTGTGGCGCAGGCACTGCGAGACGGCACTGACCTGGGCGGGCAAGCACGTCGCCGACAGAGACGACGCAGCTCTCGTCGTGAGACGGGCCTTCGCCCGAGTCATGAGCGAGATCGCTGCCGACCATGACCCTGTCATGCCCTTCCTCCTCTACCTGTGCGCGACTGTCGAGGACGAGGCTGGTGCGGCGCCGGGTGAGAAGACGAGCGACCTCAGCCTGGTGCGCGCTTTCGGGAAGCTGCGCGGGAGCTATCAGACGGTGCTCTGGTACACCGTCGTGGAGCCCCTGCCCCGGGCGACCCTCGCGGTCGTCCTCGACCGTGAGCAGACGGACCTGCGGGTCCATGCGCGGCAGGCCGTCAGCCGGCTGCGGGCAGAGTGGGTGGCTGAGACCGTCGCCGACAGGTCTGTCCCAGACAGCTGCGCCTGGCTCCTCCTGAGAGTTGACGCCTACCAGGCCGGGATGCTCGGACAGCTGTCCGAGCAGAGGTACGAACGGCACCTGCGCGGCTGCGGCTGGTGCGTGACCATGATCGACGCGCTCGGCAACCTCCTGGACGTGCTGCGGTCGGTCGTCCTGCCACAGGCTGCGGACGGCTCACACGCACTGCTCGACCCCGAGCCTGCTGAGGAACCGACGACGACCATCTGCTGAGGCGAGTCTGAGGGACCGGTCTGGTGCGCGGGCTCGGGCTGGTCCTCTGGAGTGGTGCTCGTGCTCCTGCCTGCCCAGGTGCCCAGGTGCCTAGGTGCCTAGGTGCCCAGGTAGGCGGGCGGGTGCCGGTGGGCACCCGCCCCACGCCCTGCTCGAGCGCACTAGGATCGGCGGTGCGCCGTGACGGTGACTGCCGCAGCGGTGCACTGAGCAGGTCCGCTCGACCCGCTCGAGCCCTCGTCAGACCGTTCATCACGCGAATCCGGCTCCTGGAGCCGGCGAGAGGTTGTCCCGGATGCCCCAGCAGGTTGCGATCGAGTCCCTCAGCCACGACGAGCTCGTCGTGGCGCACGCGAACCTCTCCGCGCAGTACGCGGACCTGGTGTCGACAGGTCTCACGCTCGACCTGACGCGCGGCAAGCCGGCGCCCGAGCAGCTCGATCTCTCGAACGACCTGCTCAGCCTCCCCGGCGGCACCGACGCCAAGGACGGCTCGGGCACCGACTGCCGCAACTACGGCGGCACTGCTGGTCTCCCCGAGCTCCGGGCGATCTTCTCCGAGCTGCTCTCCGTCCCCGCATCACAGCTGGTGGCCGGCAACAACGCGAGCCTCGAGATCATGCACGACCTCGTCGTCTTCGGGCTCCTGCACGGGACCCCCGACTCCGAGCGTCCCTGGTCGGCCGAGCCCGTCGTGAAGTTCCTCGCGCCCAGCCCGGGCTACGACCGCCACTTCGCGATCACCGAGTCCTTCGGCATCGAGATGATCCCGGTGCCGCTCGGAGCTGACGGTCCAGACATGGACGTGGTCCGTGAGCTCGTCGCCGCCGACCCCGCGATCAAGGGCATCTGGACCGTCCCGACCTACGCCAACCCCACGGGAGCGGTCTACTCCGAGGAGGTCACCCGCGCGCTCGTCGAGATGCCGACCGCGGCACCCGACTTCCGGATCTTCTGGGACAACGCCTACGCCGTCCACACTCTCGTCGACGAGGCGCCGCCCGCGCACGACATCGTCGGGATGGCTGCTGCGGCCGGGAACCCGAACCGTCCCTACGTGCTCGCCTCCACCTCGAAGATCACCTTCGCGGGGGCAGGGGTGAGCTTCTTCGGGTCGTCCGCGGCGAACGTCGCGTGGTACCAGGAGCACTACTCCAAGAAGAGCATCGGGCCGGACAAGGTCAACCAGCTGCGGCACGTGCGGTTCTTCGGCGACGCCGACGGCGTCCGCAAGCACATGGCCAAGCACCGCGAGATCCTTGCGCCGAAGTTCGAGAAGGTCCTGCAGATCCTCGAGGCGCGCCTCGGCGGGACAGGTGTCGCGACCTGGACCACCCCCGAGGGCGGGTACTTCATCAGCCTCGACGTCGTGCCCGGCACGGCGCGACGGGTCGTCCAGCTCGCCAAGGACGCGGGGATCGCGCTGACCGCTGCGGGTTCGGCGTTCCCCTACGGGCGTGACCCGGAGGACACCAACATCCGGCTGGCACCGAGCTTCCCGTCGCTCGACGACGTCGCCGCGTCCATGGACGGCGTCGCGACCTGCGCCCTGCTCGCCGCGGTCGAGGCTCGTCTCGCCTGAGGCCTGAGGCCTGAGGCCTGAGGCCTGAGGCCTGACGCCTGACATCTGATGCCTCAGGCCGGGGGCACCAGGCAGGAACTCCCGTGCCCGTGCCCGTGCCCGCGGTCAGGGCTCTGCGCGGTGGCGTCTGGTCTTCACAACGGGGTGTCGTCGGCGGGGAGAAGCTCGAAGTCTCTCCGCCCGGCGGCGACCCCGTTGACCTGGAGCTCGACGGCGTGGGCCCCCGGGTGGTAGCGCCGCGTGGTGATCACCTTGAAGGAGTGCCGTCGTCCGAGCCGCAGCGTCTCGCCCGGGCCGATGTCGGCGGTGGTCAGCTTGAACACCTTCGTCGTCTGCGAGCCGTTGGCCTTGCGGTGGTGCACCACGTAGTCGACGACCACCCGCGCCGCGCCTGCCCCGCCGTTGTGCACGGTCGCCGTGAGACCCAGAGCCTCACCGACCCGGACCTCGGTCGCCTCGAGGGTGAGCTCCGCGACGACGTCCGGGGTCGGTGCGAAGCCGAGCAGCGCGAGGGCGTCCGGGACGCCGCGCTTGACGAGGGTCCGCAGCGCGTGCCGGACGAGCGGCAGGGTCGTCGGCGCGGCCGCCTCTAGCCACCGGCGCGCGGTCTCGACCGTGACCTCAGGATCTTTGCGGCTGAGGTCGTTGAGGTGGTTGGCCACAGACCTGCGGACGTACTCGCTCTCGTCGCGGTAGAGCGCGTCGAGGATCGGCAGGGTCACGGTCGGGTCCGCTGAGAGGCCCGCGACCTGGGTACCCCACGGCAGGTGGCGCCGGGTTCCTTCGCTCGCGAGGCGTCGGACGTGCTCGTCGTCGCTCCTCGTCCAGCGCAGCGCCGCGGCGAGCGACCTGTCGAGGTCGTGGGAGAGCAGCGGGCGGACGGCGAACTCTGCGGTGAGCCGCCCCGTGAGCTCGGCCTGCAGGTCGAGGGCGGTGTCGAGGGCGGCGTCGGACCGGGCGGCGATAGCCCGCGCGCTGACGGCCTCTGTCACCGGCCAGATCATCCACCCCGTGAAGCTCTCGTCGTGAAGACAGCGGCGCACGAGGACAGCGAGGTCGTCGACGGTGCCGGGCGCGTCGGCGAGGACCGCGTCCTTGACGAGGTGTGCACGGTCCCGCAGCGCGAGGGGTGCGAGGGAGCCAGCGCTCGACCGGACGTTCTCAGCGGCTGTCCCTGGCGCAGCGGCCTCGATCACCTCGGCCAGGCCGAGCACAGCATCGGACCCGAGCAGCTCGTCGGCGAAGGGCACAGCATCTCCTGGGGTGGTCGCGCTGACCGCGAGAGCCCGCGGTCCCGCCGACCTTATCGGTGGGCCCTGACACCGAGGCGACTGCTGCCGCACAGGCCGCCTGACGTCACCGCAGACAGGGGTCAGCGACCCGCGTCCCGGCCTCGCGCGGCAACGCCGCCATCGCAGACCCGAACTGCCATCCCGAACCGCCATCCCGGGCCGTCGCCGCCGAACCTGCCCCGAAGACCACGACGCCCACGACGACTACGACGACAACTTCGGCCGCTCGACCACCGGCCACCTCCCCACGAGGTCGCACGAACCGGCTCGACGTCGCCCTGCCTGCCGCGAGGTCGTACAGACACGCCGGATCTGGCCCCCAAGGGCGAGATCCGGCGTGTCCGTACGACCTCGGTGCAGAGGGTAGGACCTCGGTGCGAGCGGGTGCCTGGCTCGTCAGCACTCCACGTAGTTGACGGCGAGGCCCCCGAGCGAGGTCTCCTTGTACTTGGAGTGCATGTCGGCCCCGGTCTGGCGCATGGTCTCGATCGCCGCGTCGAGGCTGACGGTGTGCCGGCCGTCGCCGCGCAGCGCCATGCGAGCGGCGTTGATCGCCTTGACGGCGCCGATCGCGTTCCGCTCGATGCACGGGATCTGCACCAGACCGCCGATCGGGTCGCAGGTGAGCCCGAGGTTGTGCTCCATCGCGATCTCGGCAGCGTTCTCGACCTGCAGGGCCGTCCCGCCGAGCACCTCTGCGAGCCCGGCCGCGGCCATCGCGCACGCCGAGCCGACCTCGCCCTGGCAGCCGACCTCGGCCCCGGCGATCGACGCGTTCGTCTTGATGATGATGCCCACGGCTCCGGCCGCGAGCAGGAACCTCACGGTCCCGGCATCGTCCGCGCCGGGCACGAACTCGCGGTAGTAGCGCAAGACCGCGGGGATGATGCCGGCTGCCCCGTTGGTCGGAGCGGTGACGACCCTGTGCCCGGCGGCGTTCTCCTCGTTGACGGCCAGCGCGAAGAGGTTGACCCAGTCCATCGCGCGCAGCGGGTCGTCGTTGGCGCCCTCGGCGAGCAGCGCGCGGTGCAGGGCGTGCGCCCTCCGTGGCACCTTGAGCCCACCGGGCAGCGTGCCTGTCACGGCGCACCCGGCGTCGATGCACGCGTCCATCGCCTGCCAGATGTCCAGCAGCTCGGACGCGACCCGCTCCGGGGTGCGGGTCACGCTCTCGTTGGCGAGCATCACCTCGGCGACGCCAAGGCCCGAGGTCGCGCAGACGGCGAGGAGGTCGTCGGCGCAGGTGAAGGACCACGGGGCCGCCGGCGAGCTGCCCTCGGTCCCGATCAGCGTGATCGGGCCAGGCGCCCCGGTCCGGGACGGGAGGTCAGCTCCGTCCGCGGGCAGAGCGCCTGGGCCTGCGGGCTGCGCGGCTGGGTCTGCAGGCCGAACGCCTGGGCCGACGGGCTGCGTGGCTGGGTCCGCGGACCGGTCAGCGCCGTCCGCGGGCTGCCTGCCTGGGCCCGCCGACCGCTCGTCGGCAGGCATCACGACAGGCGTGTCGTCAGGGTCCGGTACGACGAAACCGCCCCCTACCGAGAAGTAGGTACGGCGCAGCAGGACCGAGCCGTCGGCGGCGGAGGCCGTGATGCGTAGACCGTTGGGGTGGAAGGGCAACACAGTCCTGGGCAGGAACTGGACGTCGTGGTCGAGGTCGAAGGGGATCTCGACGCGGTCGAGGAGCCGCAGCGAGCCCGCGGCATGCACCTCGTCGAGGATCGCCTCGACCACGGGCGTCGCGACGCTCTGCGGCTCGTGGCCGACGAGGCCGAGCAAGACCGCGCGATCGGTCCCGTGCCCGCGACCTGTCGCACCGAGGGACCCGAAGAGCTCGACGCTGACGCGCGCGACGCCGACACCCACGAGGTCCGGTGCGGTCGGCGCCGGGGTGGTCGGGGTCGCCGCCGCGCTGGGGCTGCCAGCCGTACCAGGACCGACGGCTGACCAACCGGTCCCGTTCGCCGCGGCGTGGTCAGCGGCCTGCCCCGGGTCGTTGCCGCGTCCGCTCGAGCCCAGCAGCTCGTCGACGAAGGTCTTGGCGGCGCGCATCGGTCCGACGGTGTGCGAGCTCGACGGTCCGATGCCGATCGTGAACATGTCGAAGACGCTCAGCGGCTGGTCTGAGGCGATGTGCTGACGACCGACGGTCGTCGCGCGGCTCATGCCTGGACCTCCGGTTCGAGGGTCGAGACCTCGGCCGAGGTGTCGGCAGCACCGGCAGCGCTGTCAGCACCGGCAGCGCTGTCAGCACCGTCGGCGCTGTGAGCACCGACAGCACCGTGGCTCCCGACGGCGTTGCTCGCAGCAGACCCCGCCCACCCCGCAGCACGGAGACCCGGAGCCTCGGCGCGCTCCCGGACCCGCTCGGTCTGCGCGTCGACCAGCCGTGCCCGCAGCCGCGGGTCGCGGGCCGCGTCGACGATGGTCGACGCGAGCGCGACAGCCGCGTCGAGTACGGCGCGGTCACCGGCCGGGCCGCCGGCCGCCTCGGCGAACTCGGCCGTGTGGATCGGCCCTCGCGCGCCCTCGACCCCGACCACCGGGTGGATGGAGGGGACCACCTGCGAGACGTTCCCCATGTCGGTCGACCCGCCGCTGCGGGGCGGCGCGGTCCTGTCGAGCGTCCGTCCGCGGGCAGACAGGTGCCCGGCGAACACCTCGACGAGGTCCTCGTCCTGGACGAGGTCGGCGTACAGCGGCTCGGACTCGTCGACCGACCACGAGACGCCGGCGGCGATCGCCGCGCCCTCGAAGCAGGCGAGGACCCGTCCTTCGAGCGTCTGGAGCGCCTCGAGGGTCGCCTCACGCACCTCGATCTCGACGACGGCGCGGTCCGCGATGATGTTGGTGACGAGCCCGGCCTCGGTGATGATCGCGTTCAGGCGCGCCCCGTCGCGCACCTGCTGGCGCAGCAGACCGACGGCGACGAGCGCGATGGTCGCGGCGTCGGCGGCGTTGCGCGCCTGGTCGGGGGCCGCGGCGGCGTGCGCGCCCTGCCCCGTGAAGGTGACGACCAGGCGGTGCACGGCCTGCATGCGGGTGGTCGTGGGCCACGTGTCGGCCGGGTACGGGTGGACCATGAGCGAGAAGGTCGCGTCGTCCCAGGCGCCGTCGGCGAGCATGAGGACCTTGCCGCCCCCGTGCTCCTCGGCCGGGGTCCCGAGCACCGTCACCTGGATGCCGAGCTTGTCGGCGACGTTCGCCGCGGCGATCGCGGCTCCGACCCCGGCCGCCGCGATGATGTTGTGCCCGCAGGCGTGCCCGACGCCGGGCAGCGCGTCGTACTCGACGCAGATCACGGCGTTCATGTCGCCGCTGCCGTAGGTCGCGCGGAGCGCGGTGTCGAGACCGTGCACGCCGACGGTCACGTCGAAGCCCGCGTCGGTGAGCCGCTCCGCCACGAGGGAGGACGCGTGGTGCTCCGCGAAGGCCAGCTCCGGCCTCGCGTGGATCGCGTGGGAGAGCGCGAGCAGCTCGTCGCTGCGGACGGCGACTGTCGTCGCGACGGTGTCGTGCAGCGCTGCGGTGGACGGGGCGTCGGTCACGGAGGGCTCCTGGTGGTCGGGTGGGCCGGAGGTCGTGCTGTCCGGGACCGCAGGGTCGCGGGTCCTGGGCCGGTCGGGGGTGTGAGGGACCTGGCGGACGGCACCGCCCGGGTGAGGGCGTCGCGTCTGTGCCCCATCATCTCCCGCCGGTCGCGCACGGGCAGCCTCGAAGTCTCGACGCGGCCGCTATCACTCCATCACTCCTTAAAGAGTGATAGCGGCTGGCGCTGTCACTCTTTAGGGTCGCCGGCCTCCAGCAGTGCCGACCACCCTGGCTCGCCGACCACGCCGCTGCGCGCCCCCGTCACCGCTGCGCCAGCACAGCGTCCAGCAGCCGCACCGCTGCCGCCTTGTCGAGAGGGTTGTTGCCGTTGCCGCACTTGGGGGACTGCACACAGCCCGGGCAGCCTGTCGCGCAGGGGCAGGTCGCGATGGCCTCGCGGGTCGCGGCCAGCCACTGCTCGGCGAGACCGAAGCCGCGCTCGGCGAACCCGGCGCCGCCGGGAAAAGCGTCGTAGACGAAGACCGTCGCGCGCTCGGTGTCCACGTGCATCGCCGTCGAGACGCCGCCCAGGTCCCAGCGGTCGCAGGTCGCCAGGAGCGGGAGCAGGCCGATCGACGCGTGCTCGGCGGCGTGCAGCGCACCGGGAGCCTCGTCGGCGTCGACCTGCGCGTCCTCGAGCAGCTCGGCCGAGACCGTCCACCACACAGCGGCCGTGCGCAGCGTCCGCACGGGGAGGTCGAGGGGCTCGGTCCCGAGGACCTCTTGCGAGGGCATCCGGCGCCGCTGGAAGCTCTCGACCTGGCTGTGCACCTCGACCGTGCCGAAGCCCCACTCGACCGCGGGGCGGCCGTCGGCCGAGACCTGCGAGCCCCAGTCGACGTGCTCCTTCTCCTCGATGACGTCGATCGAGGTGATCGACCGCGACCACGTGCCGTAGCCGACGTCTTCACGGCCGACGAGCGCGACCGAGTCGACGATGCTGTAGTCCTCGACCACGAAGGTCTCGCCCTGGTGCACGTACACGGCACCCGTGTGGACCGACCCGTCGGCGGCTGCGGCGTCGACGGTCCCGAGCAGGCGTCCTGTCGCGGACTCGACGACAGAGACCGGCGTCCCGCCCTCGCCGCGGATGTTGGTGAATCCTGCGGCGTTCTCGTGGTGCGTCCAGAACCAGCCGGAGCTGCGGTGCCGCAGGGTCCCGCGTGCCGTGAGCTGGTCGAGGAGCGTGCGGGCAGCGTCCCCGCCGAACAGCGGCAGGTCCTCGGTCCGCACGGGGAGCTCGCCGGCGGCGGCGCACAGGTGCCCGGCGAGCACGTAGGGGTTGGTCGGGTCGAAGACCGTCGCCTCGATGGGCGTGCGGAAGATCGCGTCGGGGTTGTGCACGAGGAAGGTGTCGAGAGGGTCTTCCCGCGCGACGAAGGCGACGAGACCGTCGGCCCCGGCGCGCCCCGCGCGCCCGGCCTGCTGCCAGAGCGAGACACGGGTGCCGGGCCAGCCGATGATGAGCACCGCGTCGAGACCGGAGATGTCGACGCCGAGCTCGAGGGCGTTGGTGGTCGCGAGGGCGCGGATCTCGCCCGAGCGCACAGCGGCCTCGAGGGCGCGGCGCTCTTCGGGGAGATAGCCGCCACGGTAGGCCGCGACCATCCCCGGCAGCGACGGGTCGACGGGGCGCAGGTGCTCCTGGGTGGTCGTCGCGACGGACTCCGCGCCGCGCCTCGACCGGGTGAAGGCGAGGGTCCTGGCGCCGTGGACCGTGAGGTCGGCGAGCAGGTCTGCGGCGACAGCGGTCGCGGAGCGGCGCGGTCGGTCGGCGTCGGCCGCGGCGTCGACGGGGTCGGCGTCGTCCACGAGCCCCAGGTCGTCGACGAGCCCGAGGTCCGCTGCGCCGCCCACGTCCCACGGGTCGTCGGTGAGCGCCGCGACGGCGGCGTCCCCGTCGGCCCTGTCGGCCCTGGACCGTTCGAAGGAGGCGGCGTCGTAGCGCGGGAGCTCGGGCGGCTCCCACAGGGCGAAGGTCTTGCGACCCGCGGGCGAGGCGTCCTCGGTCACGGCGACCACCTCGGAGGGGTCGACACCGACGAGTCGCCCGGCGCTCACGGCCGGGTCGGCCGTCGTGGCCGACGCGACGACGAAGGTCGGCCCGACGCGGGGGAGCAGCAGCCCGCTCGCGCTGCGCTGCTGCACGGCCGCGCGCGAGCGTCCGCTGCCGCGGGTCGCCGAGCTCGGTGCGTAGTACGCGGCGAGGCGCTGCAGCCGGCGCAGCACGAGGGAGACGTGCGCGCCGAAGACCCCGCGGAAGGCGTGCCCCTCGTCGACGACCACGTAGCGCAGCGACCTCAGGAACCGGCCCCACCGGGCGTGGTTGGGCAGCATCGAGAAGTGCAGGTAGTCCGGGTTGGTGAGGACCACGTCGGCGTGGTCCTGGATCCACTTCCGCGCCGAGAAGGGGGTGTCGCCGTCGCAGGTGTCGACCCGCACGTCGCGGGCCCTCGACGCCGAGAGCAGCCGGGTGACCGAGGCGAGCTGGTCGGCGGCGAGCGCCTTGGTGGGGCTGAGGTAGAGCACGGATCCGCGGTCGCGGGCGGACTCGATGCGCCCCGGGTCGAAGGCGGCGTCGGCGCGGTCGCCGCGCACAGACGTGAGCGCGGGCAGCCAGAAGGCGAGGGACTTCCCGGACCCCGTCGACGTCGCGACGACGGTGTGCTTGCCGGACCACGCGGCCTCGGCAGCCTCGACCTGGTGCACCCAGGGGCGGTCGACACCGAGGGCCTTGTACCCCGAGACGAGGGAGGGGTCGGCCCACGTGGGCCAGTCGGCCTGCGTGCCCTCGCGGGCGGGGATGTGCTCGACGTGCGTCAGCTGCCCCGAGCGCCTGCCTCCGGCGAGGAGGACGTCGAGGAGTTCGTCTACGCGGGCCACCCGAGGATTCTCCCACCTGGAAACATCGCGGCCGGTAATCGGCAGTACACTTCCGGTAAGTGCTTTAAAAGGTGCGACAAGACCACGACGGGACTGTCATGCGACGAGCGCACAGCTACGCACCCGAGACCCTGGAAGCCCTCGAGCTCCTCGGGCTCCAGGTGTCCGTCGAGCGACGACGTCGGCGGTGGACCGCCGCTGAGCTCGCCGAGCGCGCGGGCATCTCGGTCAAGACGTTGCGCGGCGTCGAGCGGGGAGAACCTACGGTGGCGGCGGGGATCGCCTTCGAGGTCGCCACGCTGGTCGGGGTGCCGCTCTTCGCTCGTGACAGGTCGCTCCGACGTGAGCGGGCAGCGCACGAGCGTGAGGTCCTGAGCCTCCTCCCGGCACGCGTGCGCCAGGCGCAGGAGGCGCCTGATGACTCCTTCTGAGCGGTCGGGCCGACGCGAGGCACCGACCTCCGCCTTCGTCTGGGTCTGGCTCCCGGGCGCGACCGAACCTGTCGTGGCCGGGCGGGTGGACGTCGTCGGGCGCCGCACGAGCTTCACGTACGGTCAGAGCTATCTCGCGCGTCCGGACGCGCTCTCGTTGTTCCTCCCGGAGCTCCCGCTGGGGCGTGGGGTCATCGACCCGCTCGGCGACCTCACGATCGCCGGGTGCCTGGCGGACGCGGGTCCGGACTCCTGGGGGCAACGTGTCATCGACGACAGGTACCCCGGAGCGGGTGGACAAGACCTCGGCACGCTCACCTATCTGCTGGAGTCAGGGTCAGACCGCATCGGGGCCCTCGACTTCCAGGAGTCGCCGACGGACTACGTCCCGAGGACCCAGAGCACCACGACGACACTGCACGAGCTGCAGGATGCCGCCGACCTGCTCGACCGGGGCGAGCCCCTCCCACCTGTCCTCGAGCTGGCACTCCTGCGAGGGACGTCGATCGGTGGTGCGCGGCCCAAGGCACTCGTCGAGAGCGGAGACCGCAGGCTCATCGCCAAGTTCTCCTCGACGACAGACCGCTACCCGGTGGTCAAGGCCGAAGGTGTGGCGATGGACCTCGCGCGTCGGGTCGGCCTCGATGTCGCCCGCACCGAGGTGGTGCGCAGCCTCGACAAGGACGTCCTGCTCGTCGACCGCTTCGACCGTCCCGCAGGTGGCGGCCGTCGTTTCATGGTGTCGGCACTGACGATGCTGGGCCTCTCCGAGATGAACGGACGCTACGCCTCGTACGCGGACCTCGCCGACCTGGTCCGCGCCCGGTTCACCGACCCGACCGCCACGCTGCGAGAGCTGTTCTCCAGGATCGTCTTCAACATCGCGGTCGGGAACATCGACGACCACGCCCGCAACCATGCCGCCTTCTGGGACGGTGCAGCGCTCACGCTGACGCCCGCCTACGACCTGTGCCCTCAGGTGAGGTCGGGCGGAGAGGCCGCACAGGCCATGGCCATCGGCCGGGACGGTGAGCGCCGCTCGCAGCTCGCGGTGTGCCTCCGGGCGGCGCACGTCTACCACCTGACGACCGTCGAGGCCCAGGAGATCATCGATCACCAGGTGGAGACGATCACCGAGGAGTGGGACGACGCTGCGGACCGAGCACGGCTGACCTCGGTCGAGCGCCGACGTCTGTGGGGGACCCAGATCCTCGACGAGTTCGTGACCTACGACGGCTGACACCTCGGCCGTGTCAGTAGATCCTCCGTCCCCGCTCGTCGGCGACCCCGGACTTGCGGAAGAAGTACGTGTTGATCTGGTCGCGCCACTCGACGGCCGACCTGTGCTGCTCGGCGAGGCGCTCGGTGACGCGGGCGGCGAGGTCGGGGTCGGCCAGCGGCGCGACCTTCTCCCACGCGGTGAGCATCTCCTCGACACGCTCGACCCCCGCGAAGTGCGTGTCGTAGATGTGCTGCACGACTGTCTTCCCCGAGTGCAGCACGTGGGAGTACGGCACATGGTGCAGGAACAGCAGAAGCTCGTCGGGGCAGGTGTCGAGGGACTCGTAGGTCTGGGCGAGCTCCGGGGGGAAGAGCCCCGCGAAGCCTGTGCCTGTCGCGCGGGTCCTGTCGACGCCCACGCCGTCGCGGTCGGCGAAGTGGTACGTGCCCCACGCCGTGTACTCGTAGCCGTCGACGTCGGGGCCGTAGTGGTGACGGGTCGGGCTCACCATGAAGCCCACGCCGAGGGGTGCTGTGTACTGCTCGTACACGTCGAGGGACCCTGACAGCAGGTTGCGGACCGTCGAGCGCAGCTCTGCAGGTGCGTCGCCGAAGGTCAGCGCGACCCACTCGTCGAGGATCTGCTCGGCCGTGAGCGTCGGGTCCCAGGCGAGGCGGCCGAAGGCGTAGAGGTTCGCCTGGGCGAAGGGGTGCCCGGTCCAGAAGACGTCGTCCCCGACGTTCGAGACCGCGGCGAGGCCGCCGCCTGCGGTGCGAGGTGCGCCCGCGCCGCTGTCCTTTGTGCCCGAGGCCGCAGCCTCGGTCCGGGCAGCCGCGGCGTCGAGCCCTCGGCTCGTCCCCGACGTCACGTCGGAGACCGCCGGCCCCTCGTCCCCCCACGGCCGCGCCTGGAGCGCGTCCGTCCACTGGGGTGCGAGGTACGCGACGTGCTTCTGCTGCCCCGTGTACTCCTGGGTCACCTGGACCTCGACGGCCACCCGGGTCTGCGGCATCGCCAGGACCACGGGGGAGAGCGGCTCGCGCACCTGGAAGTCGATCGGGCCGAGCTTGACCTGCAGCACGACGTTGTCGTCGAAGCGCCCGTCGAGCGGCGTGAAGTGGTCGTAGGCGGCCCGCGCCCGGTCGGTCGACCTGTCCCGCCAGTCCTGGTGGTGGTCGTAGACGAAGGCCCGCCAGTGCACGGTCCCACCGTGCGGTGCGAGCGCACGCGCCAGCATGTTCGCGCCGTCGGCGTGGTCGCGCCCGTAGCTGAAGGGGCCCGGCTGCCCCTCGGAGTCGGCCTTGACGACAAACCCGCCGAAGTCGGGGACGGCCGCGTAGACGGCGCTCGCGGCCTGGGCCCACCAGGCCTGGACGCCCGGGTCCGCAGGGTCGGCGGTCGTGAGCCCGCCGAGCACGACGGGCGAGGCGAAGCTCACCGACAGGTGCACGCGCACGCCGTAGGGCCTGAAGGCGTCGGCGAGCGCGACGACGTCGTCGAGGTGCGTGGTGAGCAGCTCGGCCTCGCGTCGTCCGACGTTGACGTTGTTGAGGGCGACACGGTTCACGCCGCTCGCCGCGAGCAGACGGGCGTACTGACGGACCTTGCCGAGGTCCGGGCGCAGCGACCCGTCGTCGTAGAAGAGCGACCCGCCCGAGTACCCGCGCTCGACCTGCCCCATGACGGGGTGGACCGAGATGTTGTCCCAGTGGTCGAGGACACGCAGGTCGTGGGTGGGCCTGTGCACGTCGACGGAGAGCTCGTCGTGCTCGTGGCTCGAGGTGCCCGGCGCGGTCGAGGTGCTCGTGCCCTCGGGACCGCGCGCCCCCTGCGCGCCCGGTCCCCCCTGAGCGAGCGCACCCTCGCGCACCAGGTGGAACCAGCCGTGCAGCAGCCCGTGGCCGGTCCCGGCGAGGATCGTGGTGGTCGGGCCCTGCGGGGTACCGGACCTGACGATGACGAAGCCCTCGTCGCCGAGCGTGCTCGACGACTCGTCGGCTGCAGCCTCGCGGGGCTCGCCCGGGCCGGTACCGCGGGGTTCGCCGAGACCTGCACCGGCTGCGGCGTCGATCGCCGCGAGCACCGGTTCGGGTGCGTCGTCGGGGACGGCACCCAGGAGTGCGAGGGTGAGGCGACCGGGGGCGGCCTCACCACCGCGGAGGGTGGCTGCGTGCGCGACCTCGGCGCGCACGGTGTCGACGAGAGGCCCGTCTCCGAGGACGACGGTGTCGACAGCACCCAGGGTCGCGAGTGCTGCGTCGGGGAGCCAGGCGGGGTGTACGCCGGGGGTCTGCGGGATCATCGGAGGTCTCCGTCGGTGAGGGCAGGTTCGGGGGACAGGGGTGCTAGGTCAGACCGGGCTGCGGCGTCGGACCGGGCTGGGGTGTCGGACCGGGGTGCTGCGGCAGCCGGTGTCGCCACGACGAGCACCTGCTGCGGTGCCAGCCTCACGGTCTCGCCCGCGCGCAGCGCCGTCCCGCCGAGCAGCTCGTCCCCGTCCACGGGTGACGCGACGTCGACAGCCTCGTCGCGGTGGTTGATGACGAAGGTGACCCGGCTGCCGTCGTCCCGGAAGCGCGTGGCCACCTCGACGTCGGGCACGTCGGCGAGCGGGCCGACGAGCCCGTGGCGGTCGAGCACACGGCGCATCACCCAGGCGACGCCGTCGGCGTCGAGACCGGCCCCGACGTACCAGGCTTCTCCTTCGCCGACCTCGTTCCGCGTCACGGCGGCGGTCCCGGCGTAGAAGTCGCGCGTGTACAGCCCGACCACCTCGGCGCCCTGCGGCAGCACGAGCTCGAAGAGCAGCGTCGAGCCGACCTCGACGGCCTCACCCGTCCCGTCGTCGAGCACGACGGGGTTGACCACGTCGGCCTCCTGCGCGTCCCACTCGTCGACCCGCACGCCCACGAGCGGCGCGAGCGGTCCGGGGACGTCGGCGAGGAAGGCGTTGTCGTCCTCGTCGACCCGACCCGACAAGAAGGTGGTCACCACGGTCCCGCCCCGCTGGGCGACAGCTGTCAGACGCTCGGCGAGGTCGCCCTTGATCATGTGCAGCGCCGGTGCGACGACCACGTCGTAGCCGCTGAGGTCTGCTGTCACCGCGACGGCGTCGATGTCGACGTTCGCGTCCCACAGCGCCCGGTGGTAGGCGAGCACCACCTGCTGGTACCGCACGCGCCGCGAGGGTCCGTCGGACATCTCGAGGGCCCACCACGAGTCCCAGTCGAAGAGGATCGCGACCCGGGCCCGGGTGCGGGCGCCGAGGGTGATCGTCCCGACGCGTCCAAGGTCCGCGCCCAGGGCAGCGGCCTCCTGGAAGACCCGGGTGTCGGAGCGCCCAGAGTGCCCTATGACCGCGCCGTGGTACTTCTCGCTCGCGCCGCGCGAGGCCCGCATCTGGAAGTAGAGGACGGCGTCGGCGCCGTGCGCGACAGCCTGCCAGCTCCACGACGCCATGACCCCCGGCGCCTTGAGCGGGTTGACGTCGCGGCTCGCGGTGACGCTCGGTGTCTGCTCCATGAGCCAGAACGGCTGACCGTCCTTGAGGCCGCGCATCAGGTCGTGGGTGAAGGCCATCCGGGCCTGCGACCGGGCGTCGGGCGGGTAGTTGTCCCACGACGCGAAGTCGAGGTGCGGCGCCCACCGGTGGTAGTCGAGGTGCTTGAACATCCCCATGAAGTTGGTCGTCACGGGCACGTCGGGGCTCGACTCGCGGATCGCGGCCTTCTCGTCGACGAAGTTCGCGAGCATCGCGTCGGTCATGAAGCGCAGGTAGTCCAGGGTGATCCCCTGGAAGGCCGTGTGCTCAGGCCCGCGCCAGTGCTCGCTGAGCGCCGACGGCGGCACGATCTGCTCCCACGCCGTGAAGGTGTGCGACCAGAAGGTGGTGCACCAGGCGTGGTTGAGCGCGTCGAGGCTGCCGTAGCGCTCGCGGAGCCAGCTGCGGAACCCCTGTGCGCAGAGGTCGCAGTAGCAGGCGCCACCAGCCCCGCCGTACTCGTTGTTGACGTGCCACGCGACGACGGCAGGGTTGCCCGCGTACCGGGCGGCGACCCGCCGGGCGAGCTCGGTCGAGAACCTGCGGAACGCCGGTGACGAGGGGCACGAGTTGTGGCGCTGGCCGTAGAGGTGCCGGCGGCCCTCGAAGTCGACCCGGGTCACCTCGGGGAACTCCGTGGCGAGCCACGGCGGCTGCGCGCCGGTACCCGTGGCCAGGCAGATCAGCCGGCCCTCGGCGCTCGCCCTCTCGACGATCGCGTCGAGGCGGCTGAAGTCGTAGGTGTCGGCTGACGGCTGCGTGTGCGCCCAGGCGAAGACCCCGAGCGTGACCGTCGTGATGCCAGCGGCGTCGAAGAGCCTGTAGTCCTCGTCCCACACCTGCGGCCCCCACTGCTCGGGGTTGTAGTCGCCGCCGTAGGGCAGGTGGTCTGTGGTCGGGAGGGTCATGCGAGGAACTCCTGGGCGATGTCGGTGCGCAGCCGGGCGCTCGAGCTGAGCAGCACGGCCGCGACGAGGGGGGCGAGCAGCACGGGGACCACGTCGGAGGTGAGGTAAGTGGTCCCTGCGAGCAGCACGAGGAGGGAGAGGTGCTTGAGGGAGGTGAGCGGTCGTCGACCGAGCAGGTACCCGGCCAGGCGTGCGACGTCGCGCGCCCTGAAGTCGAAGAGCGCGGTGATCACCAGGGTGTTCATGCCCCACACCAGGGCGAGCGCCGCGACCACCACGAGAGCCCCGCCCCACCACGCGGGGACACCGGCGACGTCGAGGTGCGCGAGGGAGAAGGCGATCACCGCGAGACCGGCGACGAGCGGCGCCCAGAGCCTGAGGACGGCCAGCGCGTCGCGTCTGTAGGCACGCCAGTAGCGGCGACCCGTGGCGAGGTCGGCGATCTCCTCGGGGTGCGCGAGGACCGAGACCGCAGCAGAGAGGGCCGGACCGGCGGGCAGCAGGGCGAGCACGAGGAGTGGCAGGTTGCTCGGGTCGCGGTCGAGCACCGTGGCCAGGGCGAGCGCTGGTGCGAGGCTCACCAGCATGACGACCTCGAGCACGAGGAACCTGTAGCCGACGACGGCGCCCCGGGCGAGGAAGCCGTCGCCGATCTGGGTGCCGTCCCGGTGCTCGACCGGGCGCACCCCCGTGAGGCTCACCGGACCACCTCGTCCTGCCCGACGATCCGGCGGTCGTCGAGCCACGACGGGGTCTCGTCGACGACGGGGGTGATCTCGACGAAGGTCACGCCGTGGCGGCGCAGGTCCAGGTCGAGCTCGACGCGTCCGTCGACCACGGGCAGGCTCGCGTGCCGGCGGACCGGCTCGGCGAGCGCCCGGAGCGTGGCGACCTGCCGCTCGCTCGGCGACCGCGGGCGGCCCATGTGCTGCCAGGCGGCGAAGGCGTTGCCCTCGGTCTCGTCGACGCTCGCGGTCTCGACGAGCACCGTGGCCGGGCCGGACGTGCTGGTCGAGCCCGAGCCCGAGCCCGAGCCTGTACGGGCCGAGTCCGCGCCTACAGGCAGCGACAGCCTGATCTCGTGACGGGCTGGCGCGGCCGGGCCGTCGGTCCCGTGGACCGGCTGCCAGGCGAGGACTGTGACCCGCCCGTCGTCGTCGCGGCAGACGAGGTGGTCCTCACCGCGGGCGAGCACGTGCTGACCCATCCGGGCCATGAAGGCGAAGAGGTGGAAGGTCGGCTTCTTGATCTGCCGGTGCGTGAGGAGCCCGAAGCCGCCGTGGAAGATCGCCGCGGGGACACCCTCCTCCTCGAACATGTCGCTGAAGGTCCAGTACGAGAAGGAGTCGACGAGGTCGCCACCCGCAGCGAGCACCGGGGCCAGGTAGGCGGCGTTGAAGGCTGTGTCGTGCACGGGGTTGTCGGGCCTGTACGACGAGCTGTACTCGGTGATGTGCACGGGGACACCGGCGTAGCGCGTGCCGGCCAGGTGCTCCCGGGGCGCGGCGAGCTGCTCGAGCAGGTGGTCGGACTCGCGGAGCGTCTGGTAGGTGCCGAAGGGCACGTGCTGCGCGGGCCCCGTCGCGTAGGCGTGCGAGCTGACGAAATCGAGCGGCGCGTCGTGCGCCTCGACGAAGGCCAGGAACGGCTCCCACCAGGCGTCGGCCCCGGGGGAGATCGCCGGCCCGCCCACCTGGATCTGGGGGTCGACGTCCTTGACGGCCCGGGCCGTCACCTCGTAGAGGCGGAAGTACTCCTGCTGGTCGGCGTCGAGCCAGAAGTTCACGAGGTTCGGCTCGTTCCACACCTCGACGGGCCACCCGCGGACCCGCTCGAGGCCGTAGCGCTCGACGAGGTGGGTCAGGGTCGCCCGGACCAGGTCCGCCCACGCGTCGTAGGAGGACGGGGGCGTGATGTTGCCCTTCCACCAGAACACCGTGGCGTCCCCGGAGGCGAGGGCCTCGGGCATGAAGCCGAGCTCGAGGAAGGGCTCGATCCCCAGCTCGAGGTACGCGTCGACCACCTGGTCGAGGTAGGTGAAGGAGTAGAGCACCTCCTGGCGGCCGTCGACCTCGTAGGGCTTGTAGATCCCCATGCCGTCGCTGAAGAGCCCGTGACCGCGGATGTGCCGGAACCCGATCTCGCGCTGCACGAGGGCGAGGGAGTCCTGGTAGTCGCGGCGCAGCGCGAGCTCCATCCGGCCGGTGCCGACGCAGGTGCGCCAGGAGTCGCCGAGAAGGCCTGTCGAGGTGTCGGGGAGGATCGTGCGCACGGGGGTCTCCAGGTGGGGGAGTCGTGGTGGGTCGGACGGGAGAACCGGGCGGGTCGGGCTGCGCGTGGTGCGCGACCAGACCCGCCCGGGGCGGCTGTCAGCCGTTGGCCTCGGCGTACCGGTCGTGGGCGGCGTTGACGAGCTCGATGTACTGCGTCGAGCCCTTGGCCTCGATCTCGGCGACGTAGGCGTCCCACTCGGACAGGTCACGCTGGCCGAGGACGAACTGGAGCGTGCCCTGCTGGACCGTGTCCTTGAGCGGGGTCTCGAGCAGGGTCGCCTGCTCACGCTCGATCTCGTCGAAGGGGAACGGCGGCTGGAGCGGCAGGACCTCCTTGTCGGCCATGCTCTCCTGGAAGGCGACCTCCTCGTCGGAGAAGGTCGACCACAGCAGGTCTGTCGTGCCGCCGTAGGCGAAGACACCGCCCGAGAACCCGAAGTCCTTCTGCAGGTGCTTCGGGGCACCCGGGTTGAGCCCGATGAAGTCGATCCCCGGGTCGAGGACCCGCGTGCCGTCGGCGTCCTTGGTGTAGGTCGTGCCCTCGACACCCCACTTGGCGAACTCCTGGCCCTCGTCGGAGTACCAGAGCCAGTCGATGAACTGCATCATCGCGACGAAGTTCTCGTCGTCCTTGGCGTCGGAGCTGATCATCAGGCCGTTCTCGAGCAGCGAGGTCCCCGACACCACGTCACCGGCCGGGCCGGCGGGCAGACGGATCTTCGAGATCTCGGCGTCTGGGAGCGTCGCGGCCAGCGCCGGGCGGTAGTCGTTGACGAGGGTCTGGGCGTTCGTGCTGATCGCGAAGGACTTGCCGTTCGCGAGCTTCTGGATCGCGGAGTCGTCGTCCTGCGTGAAGCTCTCCGGGTCGACCAGGCCGTCCTCGACGAGGCCGTGCAGGTACTCGACCATCTCGCGGTACTCGTCGGTGGTCCCGGGGAAGACGAACTCGCCGGCCTCCTCGTCCCACTGCTGGTTGGCGTAGCCCCAGCCTGCGGACGTCCCGTAGGTCATGCCGAGCAGGTTGAGCAGGTTGCCCGTCGGGGTCGGGATGCTGAAGCGGTCGGAGAGCGGGTAGACGTCCGGGTAGGCCGCCTTCATGGCCGCGAGCATGTCGCGGAACTCGTCCCAGTCCTTCGGCTGCTCGAGCCCGAGCTCTTCCATGATGTCGGTGCGCACGGCGATCGTGTAGTCCTGCCACACGGCCTCGTGCAGACCGGGCAGCACGTAGTACTTGCCGTCTTCCTGGCGGAGCGTGTCGAGGTTGGCGTCGAGCCCCCACTTCTCGACCTTGTCCTTGAAGTTCGGCATGAGGTCGATGTAGTCGCTCACGGGCAAGATCGCGCCCGAGGAGACGAAGGCGGCCTCCTGGCCCGGGTACGTCTTGGGCAGGATCAGCGGGGCGTCACCGGCCCCGACGAGCAGGCTGCGCTTCTGCTCGTAGTCGCTCATCGGCACGACCGTGGGCTCGAGCGTGACGTTCGCGCGCTCTTCGATCTCCTGCCAGAGCATCCAGTCGTCCTGGATCGGGTAGTTCGGGTGGTCGCTGTACAAGATCGGGAAGGACAACGGCTCCGTCGCCGTGAACTGGTCGCCGACACCGTAGTCGGCCATCGACCCCGCGTCGTTGGCGAGCGCGGCGCCGGTGTCGTCGTCGGACGCCCCGCCGCTGCCGCAGGCCGCGAGGGCGAGCATCCCTGTCGCGACGGCGACTGCCGTCATGGTGTGTGTTCGCTTCATTGCTGGACACCTTTCGATACGCACTTCGTCGGTCGGATCGTTCGGAGGTTGGTGGCAGGTGCGCTCAGCCCTTGACCGAGCCGAGCATCACGCCCGACACGAAGTACTTCTGGATCATCGGGTAGAGGCACAAGATGGGCAGGACGGTGAGGATGATCGTCACGGCCTGGATGTTCGCCGAGACCTGGGCGACCTCGGCCACGCCGGCACCTGTCGAGCTGGCCGAGGTGGCACCTGAGATGAGGTTGCGCAGGTACACGGTCACCGGGAACAGCTCGGCCTTGTCCATGTAGAGGAAGGCCGCGAACCAGGAGTTCCAGAAGCTCACCGCGTAGAAGAGCAGCATCGTGGCGAGCACGGCCTTCGACAGCGGCAGCACGATGCGCGCGAGGGTGCCGTAGGTCGACAGGCCGTCGATCTGCGCGGCCTCCTCGAGCTCTTCGGGCATGTTCTCGAAGAAGGACTTCATCACCAGCAGGTTGAACACCGAGATGGCGTTGGGCAGCACGATCGCCCACAGCGTGTTCTTGAGCCCCAGGCTCGTGATGAGCACATAGTTGGGGATCAGCCCGCCGTTGAAGAACATCGTGAACACCGCGATGCCGATGAGCAGACCCCGCCCGCGCAGGTTCTTCTTGGACAGCACGTAGGCGTAGCAGGTGGTGAGGACGATCGCGATGGCTGTCGCGACCACCGTGTAGACCACGGTGTTCTTGTAGTTGGTCCAGAACATCGAGTCGCTCATCACCAGCTGGTACGTGGTGAGGTTGAAGCCCTTCGGCAGCAGATTGACCTGCCCTGCGCGGATCGCCGAGTCCGAGCTGAAGGACTGCGCGAGGATGTTGACGAAGGGGTACAGCGTCACCACCACGACGCCGAGCAGCACGACGGCGTTGACCACCTGGAAGACGCGGTAGCCGCGCGAGTCCTTGAGGCCGCGGGTGCGGGTGGGTGCTGGCGTGCGGGGCGGGGTCCCGGGCGTGCCGGGGGTCCCTGTCGGGGAGACTGTCGTGGTCACCACAGGCTTGCTCCAACGGCTCGGCGCGAGATCGCGTTCGCGGACAGGATGAGCGTCAGCCCGATGATCGCCTCGAAGAGACCGATCGCCGCGGCGTAGCTGAAGTTGTTCGACACCAGACCGACGCGGTACAGGTACGTCGAGATGACGTCGGCTGTCGGATAGGTCATGGGGTTGTAGATGAGCAGGATCTTCTCGAAGCCCACAGCCATGAACGCGCCGATGTTGAGGATCAGCAGCGTGACCATCGTCGGGCGGATGCCCGGCAGCGTGACGTGCCAGGTCTGGCTCCAGCGGTTGGCCCCGTCGATCCGTGCCGCCTCGTAGAGGCTCGCGTCGACGGTGGTGAGCGCCGCGAGGTAGAGGATCGTGCCCCAGCCGACGGTCTGCCACACCTCGGAGGAGACGTAGATGGTGCGGAACCACTCGGGCTGCTGCAGGAACGAGATCGCGTCCCCGCCGAAGAACCCGAGGATCTGGTTGACCGTGCCCTCGAGGGACAAGATCTGCATGAGCATCCCGGCCACGATGACGATCGACAAGAAGTGCGGCAGGTACGAGACGGTCTGCACGAAGCGCTTGAAGTAGCGCGAGCGCACCTCGTTGAGCAGCAGCGCGAGGATGATCGGCAGCGGGAAGCAGACGAGCAGCGACAGCGCACCGAGGGCCAGCGTGTTGCCGAAGACCTTCCAGAACGTCGGGTCCTCGAGGAACATCTGCACGTAGCGCAGGCCGACCCACTCGTCGCCGAAGATGCTGCCGCCCGGGCGGAAGCGCCTGAAGGCGATGACGTTGCCGAGCATCGGCAGGTAGCGGAACACGAGGAAGAAGATCAGCGGCAGCACGGCGAGGGAGTAGATCTGCCAGTCCCTGCGCAGGACCTTGCGCAGCGGTGGCCGACCGTCCGACCTGCCGCGCCGCGTGGTCGACCGCGCCTTCTGCGTCCGGCCGGCCTGCGCAGCGGACGCACCCGGCGGCGGGGCGACAGCCTCCGGGGCGGTCACGGTCGGCCCCCGGTGGGCGCCCCGACCTCGACGCCCGTCACGAGCTCGCGGCTGTGGTCCGCCCGGCGCTCTTCGCCGACGAGCCGGAGCGCGAGCCTCGTGCTGACCTCCGCGCTCGACCTGGAGACGAGGAGGTCGACGTCACCGGGCTCGACCACCCTGTGGCCGGCGAGACCGACGAAGGACGTGAGGTCGGCGTGGACCGTGAAGGTCACGCGGCGTGACTCACCGGGCTCGAGCGCGACCCGTGCGTAGCCGACGAGCCTGACGACGGGTCGGGTCACCTGCGCGACGTGGTCGTGCAGGTACAGCTGGACGACGTCCGCGCCGGCGACGTCGCCGGTGTTCTCGAGCGTCACCTCGACCTGGACCTCGCCGTCGACGGCCCACGCGGCCCTGTCGCCAGGCCCTGCGCCGACGACGGAGGCCTCGCCCCACGAGATCGACGCGTAGCCGAGGCCGTGGCCGAAGGGGAAGGCCGCTGTCGGGTCGACGGAGGACACGCTCGACCTGTGCCCGAGCGGCGGCGAGAGGTATGTGCCGGGCTGCGACCCGGGGTGGGCAGGGATGCTCACGGGCAGGCGTCCCGAGGGGGAGACCGCGCCGGTGAGGATCTCCGCGAGCGCGACCCCGCCCAGCTGCCCGGGGAAGAAGGCCTGGACCACGGCGGCAGCCTCGTCGGCCAGACCGCCCAGCGCGTAGGGCCTGCCGGTGAGCAGCAGCAGGACCACGGGGGTGCCTGTCGCGAGCACGGCCTCGACGAGCTCGGCCTGCACGCCGGGCAGCCGCAGGTCGGTCGCGTCGCAGCCCTCGCCCGAGGTGCCGCGGCCGAAGAGCCCGGCGCGGTCGCCGACGGCGACCACGCACACGTCGGCGTCGCGGGCACGCTCGACGGCCTCGGCGATACCGCTGGTGTCGGGGTCGATCACGTCGCAGCCGCGGGCGTAGGTCACGTCGTGGTGCTCGGCGAGGGCCGTGCGGACGGACGGGATGTCGATCCCGACGGCGTGGTCGGGGTGGTGGACCCCGACGTGCGCGGGGAAGGAGTAGCAGCCGAGCATCGCCATCGGCTGGTCGGCGAGCGGGCCGACGAGCGCGACCCTGGCGCCGGGTGCGAGGGGGAGCGTCGCGTCGCGGTTGGTGAGCAGGACGACGGCCTCGCGGGCGAGCCGCAGCGCGACGTCCTGCCGCTCGGCGTCGTCGAGGGTGAGGGTCTCGACGTCGGTGGGCAGGGCCTGCCAGCCGGGGTCGAGGAGGCCGAGCTCGGCCTTCTGGGTGAGCACCCTGTCCAGCGCCCTGTCGACGAGGGCCTCGGGGACGTCGCCGCGTCGGACGGCCTCGACGAGGGCCGGGCCGTAGGCGTCGACCGTGGGGAGCTCGACGTCGACCCCGGCGCGCAGCGCGAGGTGCGCGGCCTGGGTCGCGTCGGCCGCGACCTTGTGGAGCGTCTCGAGGAACTTCACGCCGAAGTAGTCGGCGACCACGATCCCGTCGAAGCCCCAGGTGTCGCGGAGCAGCGTGGTGAGCAGCCCCTCGTCGGCGGCGGCCGGGACGCCGTCGACCTCGGCGTAGGAGTGCATGACTGAGCGGGCCCCGCCGAGCCGCAGCGCCATCTCGAAGGGCGGCAGGATCACGTCGCCGAGCTCGCGCGGGCCCATCGACGCCGGGGCGAGGTTGCGTCCCGAGCGGGAGGCGGAGTACCCGGCGAAGTGCTTGAGGGTCGCCACGACGCCGGAGTCCTCGAGGCCGCGCACGTAGGCCGCGCCGACGGTCCCCACGAGGTAGGGGTCTTCGCCGATGGTCTCCTCGGTGCGGCCCCAGCGGTAGTCGCGGGTGACGTCGAGGACCGGGGCGAGCCCCTGGTGGACCCCGGCGGCACGCATGGACTCACCGATCTGCCGGGACATCTCGGCGACGAGCGCGGGGTCGAAGGACGCGCCCCACGAGAGCGGCACCGGATAGGCGGTCGCCTGCCAGGCGGCGAAGCCGGCGAGGCACTCTTCGTGGACCTGCGCGGGGATGCCGAAGCGGCTGGCCGCCATGATCTGCTCCTGCGAGGCGGCGAGCGACCTGGCACCGGAGGCCGGGTCCACGGGGACCGTGCCGAAGGGCCGGGTCAGCTGGCCGAGGCCGTGCTGGACGAGCGTGTCCCACGGCGGGACGTCCTGCGTCAGGTCGGCCTGGTGCGGTGCGACGCCTCCGCCCGAGGCGTCGGCCCCGACCCAGACGCCCACGAGCTGCGCGATCTTCTCTTCGAGGGTCATCACGGCGACGAGCGCCGCGGCCCTCTCGGCCGGTGCGAGCCGGGTGTCCCTCCACGGGGCGTCCAGCTCGGGGGTGCCTGTGGCTGCCCCAGATGTCTGCGTGGTCATGCGACCCCTCGTCGTCGGTCACGTCGTCGTGCCGTCGCCCGGCGTCGTCGCCAGGCGCACCACTCCGTCGTGGTCTCGAAAGTATCGGCCGAAAGGGCGATACCTGTTGAGACGTGACAGTAGGGTGAAGTCTTGACGGGCGTCAAGGGTTTCGTGGAACAGGCTTTCCCCGCTGCCGAGCGCGGGGGAGCGGGTGCTATGGTCGCTCGAAAGTTGCGACCCGACGACAGGTGAGAGCCGCATGGCAGCACGCACGACCAGGGGTGACGCCCCGACCGAGGCCGGGGTGCCGAGCGCGCCTGCGGTCGCCGCTGCCCAGGCCGGGACGGCCGCCCCCGCGACCATCGCGTCGATCGCGGCCGAGGCCGGGGTGTCGATCCCGACGGTCTCCAAGGTCCTCAACGGTCGCCCGGACGTCGCGCCCGAGACGCGCTCGCGCATCGAAGAGATGCTCGAGCGTCACCAGTACAGGCGGCGTCGTCAGCGGCCGACCTCGGCCGGGCAGCCGCTCATCGACCTCGCCTTCCACGAGCTCGACTCGGCCTGGTCGATCGAGATCATCCGGGGTGTCGAGGACGCCGCAGCGGCCGCCGGGGTCGGCGTCGTGCTGTCCGAGCTCGGAGGCGTGCACAGGCCTCCCCAGGAGTGGCTCGACGCGGCGCTGGCCCGCAGGCCTCTCGGTGTGCTGCTCGTGCTCTCCAACCTCGACGCCTCGCAGCGCCACCAGCTCGAGAGCCGGTCGATCCCCTTCGTCGTCGTCGACACCGCGGGCGAGCCGCCCGAGGACGTGCCGACGGTCGGGTCGAACAACTGGAACGGCGGGCTCTCCGCGACCCGGCACCTGCTGGCCCTCGGTCACCGGCGCGTCGCTGTGATCTCCGGTCCGAGCGACGTCCTGTGCTCGCGGGCGCGGGTCGACGGCTACCGCAGCGCGCACGACGAGGCCGGCGTCCCGCTCGACCCGAGCCTGACCCGCTACGGCGACTTCTACGTCGACGGCGGCTACGAGCACGGCCTCGCGCTGCTCTCGCGGCCGGACCGGCCGAGCGCGATCTTCGCGGGGTCGGACATGCAGGCCCTCGGGGTGCTGCGGGCTGCCCGCGAGCTCGGGCTGCGCGTCCCCGAAGACCTCTCGGTGGTCGGCTACGACAACCTGCCGCTCACCGAGTGGATCGGACCCGCGCTGACCACGGTCAACCAGCCCCTCAAGGAGATGGCCGGGACCGCGACACGCATGCTCATCTCGCTCGCGCGGGGCGAGAGCATCCCCAACCGGCGCATCGACCTGGCGACGTCCCTCGTCGTCAGGGAGAGCACGGCGCGCTGGGAGGGGTGAGATCCGAGGTGCGTCCCGGACCCACCGGGAGAGGCTGATGCCGCCGGTGGACCGTGCACGAGCTGCGCCACCTGCACCAACCGTACGACCTTCACCGCCCCGTGCGACGGCGCCCGGGGCTCGACATGACCGACGACGAGGACGGCACATGGCCCTGTTCGACCTGCCCCTGGACCAGCTCGAGACCTACCGCCCGCAGGTGCCCGAGCCCGACGACCTCGACGCCTTCTGGCGCAGGACCCTCGACGAGGCGCGGGCGCGGCCGGCGCTCGTCGACGCGGTCCGCGTCGACACCGGGCTCGCGCTCGTCGACACCTGGGACGTGACCTTCGCCGGGCACGGCGGTGACCCGGTCAAGGCCTGGTTCTCCCGCCCGACCGGTTCGGACGGCACGCCGCTGCCCGCCGTCGTCGAGTACGCGGGCTACGGGCGCGGGCGCGGGTTCCCGCACGAGCGGCTGACCTGGGTCGCCGCCGGGTACGCGAGCCTCGTCATGGACACCCGTGGACAGGGCAGCCAGCACGGCAGCGGGGGAGACACTCCCGATCCTGTCGGCAGCGGTCCCGCGGCGCCAGGGTTCGTGACCCGCGGGATCGAGGACCCGAGCGGGTACTACTACACGCGGCTCATCACCGACGCGGTCCGGGCCGTCGACGCCGTCCGCGAGCTCCCCGGCGTCGACCCGGCCCGGGTCGTCGCGGCGGGGAACAGCCAGGGCGGAGGGCTCTCGCTCGCCGTCGCCGGGCTGGTCCCCGACCTCGCGGCGCTGCTGACGAGCGTGCCGTTCCTGTGCCACGTGGGACGGGCGCTCGGCATCACCGACCAGCACCCCTACGGCGAGGTCGTCACCTATCTCGCGGTCCAGCGGGAGAAGGTCGACCAGGTCATGCGGACGCTGTCCTACGTCGACGGGGTCAACCTCGGCCGTCGGGCGACGGCCCCCGCGCACTTCGCCGTCGCGCTGCGCGACAGCATCTGCCCTCCGTCGACGGTCTTCGCGGCGTACAACCACTACGGCAGCCGCGGTGGGTCGCCTGTCGTCGAGACGGAGATCTGCGTCTACCCCTTCAACCACCACGAGGGCGGCGACGCCCTCCACGTCCGCCGCCAGCTCGAATGGCTCCGCGAGCGCGTGCCTGTGCCGCCGAGGTCGTACGGACACGCCGGCTGAAGCGCCTGGGAGGTCGGTTCTGGCGTGTCCAGGCGACCTCGAGGCCGAGGGTACGACCTCGCGGAGCGGGGAGGGCGCGGCTGCTCGTCAGCGGCTGTGCTGGGAGGCGACGACCAGGTCGATGATCGTCCCGCCGATCGTCAGGTACAGCAGCGCGATGAAGATCGTGTGGACGAGCGTGAAACCGAGGAAGGTCTTCACCGCACCGGTCTGCGAGAAGTGGTCGCGCACCTTGCGGACGAAGGACGCCGGGTGGGTCACGTCCCAGCTGTTCAGACGCAGGTACCGCCCGAGGTACACGCCGACCGCGCTGAGCATGATGATCGCTATCGCGATCAGCCGGGTGTCGGGCCGCGTCAGCCCGGCGACGTCGTCCGTCGGGTGCATGGCGACGCCGTACATCACCTGCACCACGAGGACGTTGACCACGAGGTTGAGCACCCCGGACATCGCCAGGGTGATGACCAGGACGATGTCGTACCAGAGCGGCGTCGGGTCGTCGTCGGTGCGGTGGCTCAGGTTGAGCTCGGTGATGAGGTAGCTCGCGTTCGGCAGCAGCAGCAACCAGACGAGCGCGCTCACCACGGCGATGGTGATCGCGACAGGGTGCAAGGCCCCCTCGGTCGAGTCGCTGCGCGCGCCGGCGAGCGCGACGAAGGTCGCCACGAGCCCGACGAGGAGCACGAAGACCGGCAGGATCGACAGGCCGATGTTGAGCAGCATCGGCCTGTACAGCGGCTGGTGGAAGGCGCGGGCGCGGGCGACGACGAGCACGACGGCGAAGACGTTCATGCCGATGACGCCGAGGACGAGGCTGGGGATGACGGGCTCCTAGGGCTGTCGGTGCCGGTTGCGGCGTGTTGGCGTGGGGTCCGGACCGGCCTCAGTGGTCGCCCCGCCGGTGAGCGAGGAACCCGTGCCGAGGGGCATGCCCGAGCGTCTGTACTGGGTGCTCGACGCCAGCCCGGCGACCGCGAGGACCATGCCGATGCCTGCTGTGACGACAGCCGCTGTCGTGCTCCCGAGGAACCAGGGCAGCGGGACGACGCCGAGGAGCAGCCCGCCGAGCGCGACGAGCCAGACGTCTGCGCGCCAGTAGTAGGTGAAGGTCCACCAGCCCGGTGACCTCGTCCCGGGGTCGGGTGGGCCGAGCCGCTGCTCCGTGCGCAGGTACCAGGCCTTCTTGACCCAGGAGCCGACAAGGGCTCCGGTGATCGCACCGACCAGCCCGCCGTAGACGCCTAGGAGGAAGACGACGTCGGACCCGCCGTCGAGGTTCGACAGCGACGGGCTCGCGGCCTGGTCGAGCGAGGCCTTCGACAGGGTCAGCGGCACGATCGCGACCCACACGGCGAGCGACACCACGATCCAGAAGGCGTGCATCACCAGACCGAGCGGCCTGAACAGCGCGATGTTGTTCCCGTACCCGCGGACGATCGCCCCGCGTCGCTGCAGCTCGCCGATGAAGGTCAGGCAGCCACCGACGAGGAAGGCGCCGAAGGGTGGGAGCAGCACGTCTGTGGTCGTCGGGTAGGCGTCGACGAAGGGCAACGACAGGCCGCCGGGCGTCTCACCCCTCTGCACGAAGGCGAGGGAGTAGGTCACGGCCATCACCGCGCCGAGGACGAGCAGGATCACACCGGCACCGAGCAGCAGAGCCCACCACCGCCTGGGGAGCACCTGAGTACCGGGTCGAGTCATGCCCTGACCTTAGGGGAGGATGCCTGCACACGAGCGCCGCACCCCGCCCGCTCGGCCTCCACGCTGGCCGTCTACGGTCGAGCCGTGCAGCACTCGTGGTCACGGGCTCGAGCCCGACTGTGGCGGCAGCGACGTCCTGGCGAGACAGCGAGACCTCCCGAGTCCACATGAGTGGGGGAGGTCTGCGAACCACACCGTACTGACGCCGCAGCACTCTGTCTAGCCTCTGCTGGTTTGCGACTGTTGCACGCTCTCGCTCTCGACTTTCCGCGCGCCCAGCTCGTCAGCGCCCCAGCACGAAGGCCTGGATCGCGACCACGGCGGCCCCGCGGGCCCAGTGGGCGAGCTCGGGGCTCTGCAGGCGGATGTCGAGCGGGCGGGTCCGGGGGTCGCGGTCGCCGTGCAGGCCGTGCTGGACGGCGTCGGCGGCGACCTCGGCGAGGCGGACGCCTTCGCCGCCGAGCACTACGCGCTCGGGCATCGTGAAGTTCGCGACCGCGGCGATGAGGCGGCCGAGGGCGCGTCCGCTCGCGTCGACGAGGTCGCGGGCCACGGGGTCGCCTGCGGCCGCGAGGTCGAGCAGCTGGTCGTACGTGACGTCCCGGCCGAGGTGTCGGGAGGCCTGGGTGATGAGCGCGCCCGTCGTGAGCATCGCCGTCGCGCAACCTGTGTGCCCGCACGGACCGACGGGCCCGTCGGGGGCGAGCGCGAAGTGCGACAGCAGGCTCAGCCCGGCCTCGGGGCTCTCGACCGCCTCGTCGTGCACGACGAGGCCGTAGCCGATCCCGGCACCGATCGTCACGAGCGCGAAGCGGGAGCAGCCGTGGCCCTCGCCGAACCAGTGCGTGGCCTCGGTGACCGCGACGATGTCGTTCTCGACGACGGTCCGCAGACCTGTGCGTTCT
Organism: Sanguibacter sp. Leaf3; assembly: GCF_001425965.1. NCBI lineage: Bacteria > Bacillati > Actinomycetota > Actinomycetes > Micrococcales > Sanguibacteraceae > Sanguibacter > Sanguibacter sp. Leaf3. Next base: position 478,274 of record NZ_LMRH01000001.1, read on the forward strand.
GACAGCAGCGCCGCGAGCGGCAGGTCGCGCCAGCCGAGGTGGTCGGCGAGTGTGACGTCGGTGCGTCGCTCGACGTGACCGCCGAGGCTGACGCCGAGCCCGGTGACGGATGCTGACGGCCGGACCGTCGCGAGGGTCGCGACGAGCTCGTCGACGAGGGTCGCGACGACGTCGACCACGTGCTCAGGATCGGTGGCGTCGAGCGGTGCGTCGGTCGCGGCGAGGACGCCTGCGCGCAGGTCGGTCAGCGCGGCGTAGGCGTGGTCGCCGGTGAGCTTGACGCCGACGAAGTGGTGCGAGGACGGGTCGACGTCGAGGGGCTGGGCGGGGCGCCCGAGCCGTGGTGCGTCCTCGGTCTCTGCGGGGGTGAGTGCTTCGACGAGCAGCCCGGCGTCGAGCAACGGCTTGGTGAGCCGGGTGAGGCTGCCGGGGGAGAGCCCCAGCCGTTGCGACAGGGCGCTGCGCGACAGCGGCCCGTCGAGGAGGACCTCGAGGGCGATCTGGCGCGTCGGCCCGGACAGCGGTGTCCACGCTGTCGGAGCGGACGGCGCCGACACCGTCGGCTGGAGTGGGAAGGTCATGGTGTGGACGAGTTTATTCCACCTGTCAACTATCTGTCGCCCGCTCCCTGCCCCGGTCCTGCCCAGGTCGTCCCAATGACTCCGAGGTCGCACGGACACGCCAGATTCGGGGGTTCTCGACGATATCTGGCGTGTCCGTGCGACCTCGCGCGACGACGTGCGACCTCGGGGCCCCGCCCTTGACAGTCCTTTAAGTTTTGACGTAGAAATAATGCAGACGGGCGTCAGCAGCCGACGACGCTCGGCGGATGCCGACACCGCCGTAACCAGCAGCAGCACCCCAGCAGCACCCCGCGACGACGCCCTGACGAAGGAGTCACCCCTGTGACGACTGCAGCACCCGACCTCCTGCACCTGCGCGCGGCCGGGGTCAGCCTCGTCCTCGACGTCTCCGGTGACCTCCTCCCGCGCGTCCTGCACTGGGGCGCCGACCTCGGGGACGTCTCCCAGGCCGAGCTCGTCGAGCTGCGCCGCGCGAGCGTCCCGCAGGTCGCCGGCTCGAGCTTCGACCAGCCCGCAGCCCTGACCGTCGTCCCTGAGGCCTCCGCAGGCTGGCTAGGGACCCCGGGCATCACCGGCCACCGCGCCGGAGCCGACTTCACGACGGCCCTGCGCACCACCGGGCCCGAGGGGATCACCCTCGGCGCGGGGGAGCGTCCAGGCTCGCAGCGCGTGACGGTCCAGGCCGAAGACCCCGCCGCCGCCCTCACGCTCACCCTCGAGATCGAGCTCACCGCCGCGGGCGTCGTCCGCACCCGCTCCTCGGTCACCAGCACCGCGGCGCCAGACCGCGCGCCCTACACCCTGTCCTCGCTCGACGTCTCGCTCCCCGTCCCGACCGAGGCCGACGAGATCCTCGACTTCACCGGGCGCTGGATCCGCGAGCGCTCGGCGCAGCGCAAGCCTTTCACCTACGGCACGCACGTCCGCGAGGTCCGCAAGGCCCGCGGCCTCGACGCGTCGTTCCTCGTCGCGGCAGGGCGCACGGGCTTCGGCTACCGCTCGGGCGAGGTGTGGGCGGTGCACGTCGCGTGGTCGGGCAACTCGCGCGTCGTCGCCGAGAAGGTGATGAACGGAGCCCGCCAGCTCGCGGCCGGCGAGCTGCTGCTCCCGGGCGAGATCATCCTGGCGGCCGGCGAGACGTACTCGTCTCCGTGGGTCCATGCCTCCTACGGCGACGGCCTCGACGAGGTCTCCGGCCGGTTCCACACCGACCTGCGCGCCCGCCCGCAGCACCCCTCGGTCGCGAACGGACGCCCCGAGCGCCCGGTGCTCATCAACGTGTGGGAGGCCGTGTACTTCGACCACCGCCTCGACAAGCTCAAGGCCCTCGCCGACGAGGCTGCGGCGATCGGCGTCGAGCGCTACGTCCTCGACGACGGCTGGTTCCGGCACCGCCGCGACGACAAGGCGGGTCTGGGCGACTGGTTCGTCGACGAGGGTGTGTGGCCCGACGGGCTCGGACCGCTCGTCGACCACGTGCACGGTCTGGGCATGCAGTTCGGCCTGTGGTTCGAGCCCGAGATGGTCAACCCCGACTCCGACCTCGCGCGGGCGCACCCGGAGTGGATCTTGCGGCCCGTCGACCGTCTGCCCCTCGAGGCCCGCTGGCAGCAGGTCCTCGACCTGGGGCACCCGGGCGCCTACGACTACGTCCTCGAGCGAGTCGACGCCATCATCTCCGAGTACGGCGTCGACTACGTCAAGTGGGACTTCAACCGCGACGTCGTCGAGGCCGGGCACACCACGACGGGCCAGGCCGGTGTGCACGAGCAGACGCTCGCCGTCTACAGGCTCATGGACGAGCTGCGCCGCAGGCACCCCGGGCTCGAGATCGAGAGCTGCTCGAGCGGCGGCGGTCGCGTCGACCTCGGCATCCTCGAGCGCACGGACCGCGTGTGGGCCTCCGACTGCATCGACGCCCTCGAGCGGCAGAGCATCGAGGCCGGGACCGGTCTGCTGGTGCCGCCGGAGCTCATGGGCTCGCACATCGGCTCGCCGCACTGCCACACCACGGGCCGCCGCCACGACCTGAGCTTCCGGGCGGGGACGGCGTTCTTCAGCCACCTCGGCATCGAGTGGGACCTCACGTCGGCCTCCGCCGAGGACAAGGCACAGCTGGCCCGCTGGATCGCCCTGCACAAGCAGCACCGCGGTCTGCTGCACACCGGGACCGTCGTCCGCGCCGACCACCCGCAGCCCACCACCTGGGTGCACGGCGTGGTCTCGACCGAGCAGGACGAGGCGATCTTCGCCGTCGTGCAGCTCGGGTCGGGGGCCGACGAGTACCCCGGCCGCGTCCGCCTGCCCGGCCTCGACCCGGCGCGCCAGTACCGCGTCACGCCGATCGACCCTGCTGACGCTATGGGAACGCGCTCCGGTGCCGCCCGCCTCGCGTGGTGGGACGAGGGCGTCCAGCTCTCGGGCCGCACGCTCGACCGCGTCGGTGTCCAGGGGCCGACCCAGAACCCGGAGCACCTGGTGCTCCTGCACGTCGAGGCCGTCTGACCGGCCACCGAGAGACCTGCTCCACCCGTTCGACCACCCACCCCGCACCACCCGAACCAGAGGCCATCATGACCACGGACTCCTCCGCACCTCTCGTGCGCCGCACGGCGACGACCCTCGCCGACGGCCGCGACCTCTTCTACTTCGACGACTCCGAGCCCTACGTCTCGGGGGAGCAGACGCGCCGTCTCGACGACCCGCGCCCGCTGCCCGGGCGCTACGAGCCCGTCGTGACGATCGGTGCCGACGGCGTCGAGACCGTCCAGCCCGTCACCGGTCCGACGATGCGCTACGACGTGCTGACAGGCGAGTGGATCCCGCACGCCGCGCACCGCATGAACCGCACCCACCTGCCCCCCGCCGACGCGAACCCGCTCGCCCCCGCCAAGCCGGGTGCCGCGTACTCCGACGGTGAGATCCCGGCCGAGGACTACGACGTCGTCGTCTTCGAGAACCGTTTCTCCTCGCTCATGCGCGTCCCCGGGACCGTCGACGAGATCACCCACGTCGACGGCGAGGACCTGTGGCAGCAGCGCCCGGCCGTCGGCCGCTGCGAGGTCATCTGCTTCTCGCCCGACTCGACGAAGTCCCTCGCCCAGGTGAGCCCTCGTCGCATGCGCACCATCATCGAGGCGTGGGCCGACCGCACGACCGAGCTCGGCAAGGTTGACGGCGTCGAGCAGGTCTTCTGCTTCGAGAACCGCGGCCAGGAGATCGGCGTGACGCTCCACCACCCGCACGGGCAGATCTACGCCTACCCGTACCTCATGCCCAAGACCGAGACGATGCTGCGCCAGGCGCGCGCGCACCGCGAGAAGACCGGCCGCAACCTGCTCGCCGACGTCCTCGCCGCCGAGCTGCGCTCGGGCCGTCGCATCGTGCTCGAGTCCGAGCACTGGGTCGCGTACGTGCCGATGGCCGCCCGCTGGCCCATCGAGATCCACCTCGCGCCGCGCCGCGACGTCGCCGACCTGCCGGCTCTGACCGACGCCGAGCGCGAAGACCTCGCGACCGTGTACCTCGAGCTGCTCGGGCGCATGGACAGGTTCTTCCCGGCGGCCGAGGACGGCACGCCGACCAAGGCCCCGTACATCTCCGCCTGGCACCAGGCCCCGGTCCGCGAGGGCCGCGACGACCTGCGCCTGCACCTGCAGATCTTCTCGATCCTGCGCGCCCCCGGAAAGCTCAAGTACCTCGCCGGCTCCGAGTCCGGCGGTGGCGCGTGGATCTCCGACACGACTCCTGAGCGCATCGCCGACCGTCTCGTGCAGGTGGCGTCATGACGAGCATCGACGTGGACTGGCTCGACGCCTGGGACGTCGAGGACGGCAGCGCGCAGGCGCGTGCCCTCTTCACCGAGGTCTTCGACGCAGAGCCCGACGGCGTGTGGTCGGCTCCGGGCCGCGGGAACCTCATCGGTGAGCACACCGACTACAACGGCGGTCTCGTGCTGCCCTTCGCGCTGCCGCACCGCACCTACGCGGCCATCACGCGCCGCGCAGACCGCACGGTCCGCCTCGTCTCGGCGCAGGAGGCCGGCACCGTCGTCACGGTCGACCTCGACACCGTCGCCCCCGGCGCCGTCACCGGGTGGGTCGCGTACGTCGTGGGTGTCGCGTGGGCTCTCGAGCAGGCCGGCGCGACGCTCGGCGGCTTCGACGTGGCGATCACGTCCTGCGTGCCCTACGGCGCGGGGTTGTCGTCGTCGGCTGCCCTCGAGGGTTCGGTCGCGATCGGTCTCGACGCGCTCTTCGGCCTCGGGCACGGGGCTGACGACGCAGGCCGCCAGCACCTCGTCGCGGCGTGCATCCGCGCGGAGAACGAGATCGCCGGTGCACCGACGGGTGGCATGGACCAGGCCGCTGCGCTCCGCTCGCAGGAGGGGCACGCGCTGCTGCTCGACTGCCGCAGCCTCGAGGTCCGCCAGATCCCCTTCGACCTCGCCTCCGACGGGCTCGCGCTGCTCGTCGTCGACACGCGTGCTCCGCACGCGCTCGTCGACGGTCAGTACGCCGCGCGCCGGGACACCTGCGAGGCGGCCGCGGCCGTCCTCGGCGTCGAGACGCTGCGCGAGGTCACCGACCTCGACGCGGCCCTCGCGACGCTCGCGGCCCCCGGTGCGCTCGACGCCTCTGGGCAGGACCCCGAGGTGACCGCGCGACGCGTGAAGCACGTGGTCACCGAGATCGCCCGTGTCGGCGAGGTCGTGTCCCTGCTCGACTCCGGACGGACGTCCGAGGTCGGTGCCGTGCTGTCTGCGGCCCACGCCTCCCTGCGCGACGACTACGAGGTCAGCTGCCACGAGCTCGACGTCGCGGTCGACGCCGCGGTGCAGGCCGGTGCTCTCGGCGGACGGATGATCGGCGGTGGCTTCGGCGGCTCCGCGATCGCCCTGGTCCGCGTCGAGGACGCCGAGCAGGTCGCCGGCGAGATCGCCGCAGCCTTCGAGTCCGAGGGGCTCCGCGCGCCTGGGTTCCTGGTCGCGGTCGCGGGCGGCCCTGCGAGCTGACCGCACCCGGTGGACCACCTGGTCCACCGGGGACCAGTCAGTTTTTCAGGTCTTACAAGATCTTATGAGATCTTCATAAAGCTTGGTAAACCTACTAAGGTCGGTCCATGGACAGCATCCGTAACCCCTACACGCCCAACGCGGGTGCCTCGCCTGAGATCATCGTGGGGAGGGACGAGCACAAGCGTGCCTTCGACATGCTTCTGCAGCGACTCCAGAGGGGGCGCACCGAGCAGTCCATGATCATGACGGGGCTGAGGGGCGTCGGCAAGACCGTTCTCCTCAACGAGTTCGGCGAGATGGCCCGCGCGGCTCATTGGGAAGTGCTGGAGATTGAAGCTTCCAAGCACAGCGACGTGCACTTCCGGCAGACGATCGCCTCGCTCCTCAAGGGGGCTCTGCTCCGGCTCTCTCCCCGGGCCCGCTGGTCCGACATCGGGCGGCGTGCCGCGCAAGTCGTCACATCGTTCGCCGCGACGGTCGACCAGCAGGGCACCTGGTCGCTGTCGTGGGACGTCGAAGCGGCCGAAGGTCTGGCCGACCACGGGAATCTGGCCATGGATCTCACGGACGTCTTCGTGGCGGTCGGGGAAGCCGCCAGAGAGAGGCAGCGGGGGGTAGCGCTGCTCATCGACGAGGTGCAGTTCCTCTCGGCTGTCCAGCTGGAAGCTCTGATCCAGGGCGTGCACAAGACTGTGCAGAAGAAGCTGCCGCTGACGTTCGTGGGCGCGGGGCTTCCTCAGATCGCTGAGCTGGCTGGTGATGCCAAATCCTACGCGGAGCGCCTCTTCAAGTTCCCCAAGATCGACTCGTTGAGCGAATCGGAGGCAGAACAGGCGCTCCTCGAACCAGCCCAGACCGAAGGGGTCGTGTTCGACCGGGGTGCACTAGACCTCGCGAGGTCCATCACGAAGGGCTACCCCTATTTCATCCAGGAGCTCGGCTATCAGGTCTGGGAGATTGCAGAAGGCCCCACCCTGACGCGCGAAGATGTCGAGCAGGCCCGTGAGGTCTATGAGACGAAGCTCGACAGCTCCTTCTTCCGGGTACGCCTGGACAGGGCCACACCATTGCAGACGGCCTACATGCGCGCGATGGCCGAGCTCGGCCCTGATGCCCAGAAGGCATCGGACGTCGCAAGGGTGATGGGTCGGGAGTCCACCCAGCTGGGCCCGACCCGAGCCGAGCTGATTGACATGGGCCTCTTGTACACGCCGGAGCACGGCTACGCTGCTTTCACCGTGCCCGACTTCGACAAGTTCATGCTTCGCGCCGTGCCATCGTTGAACGTCCCTCCTGTGCAGAAGAGAAGCAAGAAGAAGTAGCCGCCATCCGTCAGCCAGGCCAGGCACGAGAACGAGCGGTATGCCTTGGTCTGTCGATCAGAGCCTCGCCAGCCAGACATGCACCGATCGCGTGAACCTGCAGCAAGGGTCAGGTGCATCGGTCTCGTCAGCGGTCGTTGCGGAGCAGGCCGTAGATGCACAGGTCGTGGCGGACCCCGTCGATCGGGTACGCCTCACGGAGCGTGCCCTCGAGGGTGAAGCCGAGCCTCTCGGCGAGCGCCCTGCTGCGCTGGTTGTCCGCCGCCGTGCGCAGCTCGACGCGGTGCATCCCCTCGTCGTCGAAGAGCGTCTGGACGACGGCGCGCACCGAGCGCGCCATGATCCCGAGCCCCTGGTACGCAGAGCCCAGCCAGTAGCCGATCTGTGCTTTGTCGACCTCACGGGTGATCCGGGCGCCGACCACTCCGGCGATCTCTCCGCGGTAGACGACCGCGCTCGGGAGCGCGCGTCCTTCGGCCCACGAGCGCTGGCCGGCGGTGACGTACTCGAGGGTCTCCTCGCGGGTGAGGCCGGGCCGGGCGATCTCCTCCCACGGACGGAGGTGGTCGAGGCTCGAGAGCACCAGCGCGTGGATCGCGTCGGTGTGGTGGTGGTCGAGCAGCACCAGCTCGATGTCGTCGTCGACGCGTGAGGCGAAGGTTCTCGTCATCCCCCGACCCTAGCGACGGGGTGCCGTCCGGCGAGGTTGCAGCTCTCCGCCGAGGTCGAGCCCCAGGCCCGCGACCTCGCCGCAGCGGTCAGCCGCGCTTGGCGACCGTCAGCAGCACGACCGAGTCTTCGTCTGCCTCGAGGGAGTGCCGGGCGTCGGGGATCACCAGCAGCGCACCCGGCGCCCCGTGCCACGTGTGGTCACCGCAGACGAGGCGGACCCGTCCCTCGAGCACCTGCAGCGTCGCCTCCCCGGGGCTGTCGTGCTCGGCGAGACCTTCACCGGCTGTCAGGGCGATGATCGTCTGCCGCAGCGTCTGCTCGTGCCCCCCGTAGACGGTGTGCGCGCTGCGTCCGTTCGAGGACATCCGGGCCTCGTCGAGGGTGGTGCGGGCCTTGGCTGTGAGCGAGAGCTTCTCCATCTCTCGAGCCTCCCAGCCCAGAGCCCGGAGCACACGTGACCTAGGCCCTGGATCACAAGACCTCACTGCCCTCCAGCGAGGCGGTGAGTCCGTTTGGCGGACCGCGTCCCGCCTGTCGGACTGGGTCCTAGGACCCCGGAGGGCCTCGTGAAGTCGTCGGACGATAGTGGCACCGGCGTACCCGCCCGGCCCCCATCTTGAAGAGAAGATCACATGAGCTCCCTTCCTCACGGCCGCATCGTCGTGGTCGGCGGCGGCATGGTCGCCCACCGGTTCGCCGAGCACCTGTGCCAGCGCTCGCCCGAGGGCGACTGGACCCTCACCGTCATCGGCGACGAGCCCCACGCCCCCTACGACCGCGTGCACCTCTCCGAGTTCTTCGCAGGGCGCACCCCGGACGACCTCGTGCTCGACGCCGGACCCTGGTCGGACCCGCGGGTCACCCTCGTCACGGGTGACGCCGTCGCCGACCTCGACCTCGCGGGGCAGACCGTCACGACCCGCTCCGGCCGCGTCGAGGCCTACGACGACCTCGTGCTCGCCACGGGCTCGTGGGCCTGGACCCCGCGCACCGACGGCACGGACCTGCCGGGAGTCTTCACCTACAGGACGATGGCCGACGTGGTCGCCCTCGACGAGTGGGTCCGGCTGCGCTCAGAAAAGCTCGGCCGGCCGCTCGCGGGGGCCGTCGTCGGTGGGGGAGTCCTCGGCCTCGAGGCCGCCGCCGCCCTGCAGACCCTCGGCACGAGCGCGACTGTCGTGGAGTTCTCCGACAGGCTGATGAGCGTCCAGCTCGACCCGGGCGGTGGCGAGGCGCTCCGCGTCCTGGTGACCGACCTCGGCTTCGACGTCCGGACCTCGACGGGCGCGACGCGCCTGGGCGCAGCCGGCGACGGAGCCGTCGCGACCATGGAGCTCTCCGACGGGTCGAGCGTCCCCGCCGACGTCGTCGTCTTCTCGACGGGCGTCCGCCCCCGCGACAGGGTGGCCCGCGAGGCCGGCCTCGCGGTCGGCGAGCGCGGCGGCGTCGTCGTCGGCCCGACGTGCCGCACCTCCGACCCCTCCGTGTGGGCGATCGGTGAGTGCGCCTCCTACGAGGGCGAGTGCACGGGCCTCGTGGCACCGGGCAACAAGATGGCCGAGGTGGTCGTCGACCAGCTGCTCGGCGGGACCGCGACCTACGAGACCTTCCCCGAGGGCACGCGTCTCAAGGGCGTCGGAGTCGAGGCCGCGAGCTTCGGCGACGTCTTCGCCCTCACCCCTGGTGCCCTCGAGGTGACCTTCGCCGACCCCGTCGCGAAGACGTACAAGAAGCTCGTCGTCTCTGACGACGCGAAGGTCTTGCTGGGTGGGGTCTTCGTCGGCGACGTCGCGCTCTACCCGTCGCTGCGCCCGATGCTCGGCCGCCCGCTCGGCGCCGACCCGTCGGCCTTCCTCGCCCCCGAGGGCGGCGCCGGCGTGCCGTCCCTCGAGCTGCCCGACGACGTGGTCGTCTGCTCCTGCGCGAACGTCACGGCGGGCACGGTCCGCGGGGCCGTGACCGAGCACGGGTGCACGAGCGTCGGTGAGGTCAAGGCCTGCACCAAGGCCGGGACGGTCTGCGGGTCCTGCGTCCCGCTGCTCACCAAGATCGTCAACACGACCCTCGAGAAGTCCGGCATCGAGGTGTCCCGCGCGATGTGCGAGCACTTCTCGATGGCCCGCGCCGAGCTCTACGACCTCGTGCGCCGCGAGGGGCTGCGGACCTTCTCCGAGATCGTCGGGGCCCACGGGACCGGGCGCGGCTGCTCGGTCTGCAAGCCTGTCGTCGCCTCGATCTTGTCCTCCCTCGGCCCCGGCCACGTGCTCGAGCCCGAGCAGGCAGCCCTCCAGGACACCAACGACCACGTCATGGCGAACATGCAGAAGGACGGCACCTACTCGGTCGTCCCGCGCGTCCCCGGGGGCGAGATCACCCCGGAGAAGCTCCTGGTGATCGGCGAGGTCGCGCAGGAGTTCGGCCTCTACACGCGCATCACCGGTGCCCAGCGCATCGGGATGTTCGGGGCGCGGATCGACCAGCTCCCCGCGATCTGGACCCGCCTGGTCGACGCCGGCTTCGAGTCCGGTCAGGCCTACGGCAAGGCGCTGCGCAACGTGAAGTCCTGCGTCGGGCAGGCCTGGTGCCGCTTCGGGGTCAAGGACTCCGTCGGCATGGGGGTCCAGATCGAGATGCGCTACCGAGGGCTGCGAGCGCCGCACAAGTTCAAGATGGGAGTCTCCGGCTGCGCCCGCGAGTGCGCGGAGGCCCGGGCCAAGGACGTGGGCATCATCGCGACCGAGAAGGGCTGGAACGTCTACGTCGGCGGCAACGGCGGCTTCACGCCGCGCCACGCCGACCTGCTCGCCGAAGACCTCGACGACGAGCGCCTCATCCAGGTGATCGACAGGTTCCTCGCCCTCTACGTCCGCAGCGCGGACAGGCTCCAGCGCACGGCGCCGTGGGTCGCGGACTACCCGGGTGGGATCGCGGAGCTGCGGCGTGTGGTCGTCGACGACATCCTCGGTATCGGCGCGGAGCTCGAGGCCTTCATGGCCCACCACGTCGAGAGCTACCGTGACGAGTGGGCCGAGACCCTCGCGGACCCGGAGAAGCTCAGCCGCTTCGTGTCCTTCGTCAATGCCCCCGACCAGCACGACCCCGACCTCTCGTACACGTCCGAGCGCGGTCAGGTCCGGCCTGCTCGGGCCGGAGAGGTCGCCGACCCCAACCCCGTGATCGCTCGCACGCTGGAGGTACGACGGTGAACGCCACGACTGATCGCTGGACGCGGGTGTGCTCGCTGACCGACCTCGTCCCCGAGCGTGGGGCGGCTGCCCTCGTCGACGGTGTGCAGGTCGCGCTGTTCAGGCTCGAGGACGACAGCGTCCTGGCCGTGCAGCAGCACGACCCCTTCTCCGGCGCGAACGTCCTGTGCCGCGGTCTCGTCGGGTCCGTCGGCGACGTCACTGTGCTCTCCTCGCCGATGTTCAAGCAGGTGTGGTCGCTGCGCACGGGTGAGTGCCTCGACGCCGGTGGCAAGGAGCCGCAGGACCTCGCGACCTTCCCCGTGCGGGTCGACGGCGGCGACGTCTTCGTCGGACCGGCGGTCGTGCGGTGACCGGGCCCGCGCTGCCGAGCAGCGTCCCTGGTCCGGCCGACGAGGCCTCGGCTGCGTCGGCACCCGTCCCACCGACGATGCTCGGGCTCGACCTGCGCGGTCGCCGGGTCCTGGTCGCGGGCGGCGGACCTGTCGCGACCCGACGCGTCGCCGCCATGCTCGACGGCGGAGCCGACGTCCTCGTGGTCGCACCCGAGACGGGCGACGAGCTGCGGACGCTCTCCGCGACGGGCCGCGTCTCGCTCGCCGAGCGGACCGTGGAGCCTGCAGACGTCGACGGCTGCTGGCTGGTCCACGCCTGCACCGGTGACGCCGCAGCCGACGCGATGCTCGCCGCGCGCGCCGACGCCGACAGGGTGTTCTGCGTCGTCTCCTCCGACGTCTCGGTCGGTTCCGCGCGCACCCCGGCCACGGCCGCGGTCGCCGGCATGGTGCTCGCCGTGACCTCGACGGGTACGGCCGACCCTCGGCGGGTCGTCGCCGTGCGGGACAGCCTGGTCGCGCTGGTGCGCGGCGGGCAGGTCGACGTCGGCGCTGCGCGTCGAGGCGCGGCTGGGCGTCGAGGGGTGGCTTGTCTACCGGGTGGTCCTGGAGGTGCCCTGAGCACCGAGGGTCTCGACGGCTGGGCCGCGGCGGCCGCTGGCGTGCCCGACCCGGCGGCTGCCGCAGCGACCGTGGTGACCTCGACGTCGGGTGCCGCCCCGACAGCCGAGCCGTACGCCTCCCTCCTGGGCGGCCCCGTCCTGCGACCAGGCACCGTCGCGCTCGTCGGCGGTGGGACGGGCGACCCCGACCTCATGACGGTCAGGGCGCGCACGCTCCTCGCGCAGGCCGACGTGGTCGTGGCCGACCGCCTCGGGCCGACGGCTGTGCTGACCGAGCTCGCCGACCACGTCGAGGTGGTGCACGTCGGCAAGAGCCCGGGCATCCACCAGGTCCCGCAGCAGGGCATCAACCAGATCCTCGTGGACCGGGCGCAGGCAGGGCTGCGCGTGGTCAGGCTCAAGGGCGGAGACGCCTTCCTCTTCGGTCGCGGCGGTGAAGAGGTCCTCGCCTGCAGGGCTGCGGGCGTCCCGGTCCAGGTGGTGCCAGGGATCACGTCGGCTGTCGCGGCGGCCGAGGTCGCGGGCATCCCGGTGACGCACCGCGGGACCGCCGACAGGGTGCACGTGGTCAACGGCCACGGCAGGCTGACCGACCTCGACCTCGCGGCGCTCGCGACGCCGGGGGTCACCGTCGTCATGCTCATGGGGCTCGCGGGCATCGAGCGGATCGTGGCCGAGGCCCTCGCGGGCGGTGCCGCGCCGAGCAGACCTGCGGCTGTGGTGGTCCGGGCGACCCTGCCGGGGGAGCAGGTGGTCCGCGCCCCGCTCGCCGAGCTCGCGAGCGCCTGCCACACGGCTGGTCTCACGTCGACAGGGGTCATCGTGGTCGGCGAGGTCGCCCGCGAGGGGTTCCTCGACCCGGCCGCGCCAGGTCGTGCGGCCGAGGCCCCGCCGAGCCGCAAGCAGCTCCGCGAGGCCGCGGCCGCGGCCGCACGCGCCTGACCCTGTCTGGACCACCCGATCCGCGCAACCCGACCCAGTCGGACCCGCCTGAACCAGTCCGACCCAGCGCTACCCCGACCGCCCGGCAGACCGTCCGACCGTCCGCCCGCGAGGCGGACGGTCGGACGAGGTCGTCCCTGCGCGCACGAGGTCGTACAGACACGCCGTTCCGCGGGCTGACCACTGCGATCTTGGCGTGTCCGTACGACCTCGACGCAGTAAGGACGACCTCGGGGGATGCGGGCGACCTCAGGGGATGAGGGCGACCTCGGGGGTTGTGCTCAGGTGGGCTCGGTCAGCTGAAGTCGCAGCCGACAGTCATCGTGACCACCCCGAGGACAGGTCCGTGGAGCGGCTCCCACAGTGCGGCGAAGGCTTCGCCCTGCTCGCGGGTCTCGAAGATGACGCCGATGCCCGAGCCCGAAGACCCACCGCCTCCGGCCCCACCGATGCCGAGCTCGGCGTCAGCCCCAGGCTGGCACCGGAACGGCACCTCGGGCTCGAGGTACCCGAGGTCGAGCACCTGGTTCGCCGGCCTGTACAGGGCAGGGTCCACGTCCATGAGGTACTCGCGGTCGCTCCCAGCGAGCCACACGATCGTCTCGTCGGGGCGCGTGTCTCCCAAGAACGCCTGGTCCTGAGACATCTGCGCGGGCCACCCCGCCGCGACGCCAGGGTTCGGCACCGACTGTCCCTGCTCGTCGACCCACAGGGACGCCACGTCGCGCGAGATGATCATGTCTTCCGGGGTGGTGATCGGGGCGCCGGGGTTGAACGACTCGTCGTAGGGGATGCGTTCGGTCACCGTGGCCGTCTGGGAGACCCAGATCGAGTACCGCCCCGCAGGGAGCGGGGTCCTGCCGTCCGTGCACAGCGTGCGCGCGAGCGTGCCGGTCGTGGACACCTTCGACGGAAAACCGTTGTCCAGGTCGAAAGGCGTCGTCGTCGCAGGCGGTGCCTGCTCGGTCCACCCGACGACCACGCCGTCCTTGACCGCGACGGCGGTGAGGTGCGTCGAGACGACCCCGGCGAGCTCGTCTCCCGAGCTGTTCCAGAAGCTCGCGGTGATGCTGTCGCCTGCGGCTCCTTCGATCCAGGTCGGGCTGAAGTCGAGGTCCGGGCTGCCCGACGGAGGAGCGACAACGGCACCGCACGCCGGGAACACGGCGGTCGGGTCTGCCTGCGGCAGGGCAGCGGGCTGGGACGGCTCTGGCTCCGTCGGAGCCGCGGGCTCGACGGGTGCCTCTGTCTCGGCGGGCTCCGAGGTCGGCTCGGCGGGTGCGGTCGTCTCGCTCGGGGCCGAGCCAGGCTGCGGAGAGCCGATCACGTCAGGCAGCGGAGCGCTGTCGTCCCCGAGCAGCTGCACGGCGGCGAAGGCGCCTGTGCCGACGAGGGTCAGCCCGGCGACTGCAGAACCGACGACGAAGAACGGTCGGCGGCGACGCTTCGCGCGGATGCGCTCGGCAGCCGCCCGGCGGATCTGCTCAGCGGGCATGGCTCCGTCGACGGCGTCGTCCGCAGCGCGGGTGAAGGTGGTACGCAGGTCGTCGTTCACCGGTGGCTCCTCGGCTCGTCGTCGGTCGGGTGGTCGGTCCAGGTGGGTGGTGCGCCATTGTCGGGCGCATCAGAGGCGCCAGACGTGCTCGGTGTGCCTGGCGAGGTCCCCGGGGGCGAGGGGGCGAACCGTTCGTCGCCCACCGCGCCGCCTGCACGCCCGCCGCCCGCACGCCCACCGCCTGCCGGGACCGGTGCGAGGTCGGCCAGCAGACCGCGCAACGCCGCGTGCGCGTCGGCGACGTGCCGGCGGGCTGTGCCCTCGGCGATGCCGAGCTCGTCGGCGATCTGCGGCACCGTGAGGTCGTCGTAGTACCGCAGCACCACGCAGGCCCGCTGACGCGGCGAGAGCCGCTGCAGGGCGGCAGCCACGTCGACCTGGTCACCTGTCGCAGGCGCTGCGCTCTCCTGGCGGTCGGCGCTCGCGGTGAGGTGCCTGACCCGGGACCAGCGCGTCCGGCGGCGGTACCCGTCGAGGTAGATCGTGTAGACCGCCCGCCGCACGTAGGCCTCTGCAGCGTGGGGCTGCGGCGCCGACTTCCGGGAGAAGACCTTCACCAGCGCGTCCTGCACGAGGTCTTCGGCGTCGCGGACGTTCCCGCTCAGCAGGTACGCGTACCCGAGGAGTGCTCGGTGCCTCGTGCGCACCAGCTCTCCCATGTCGTGCTCCCAGTCGTCCATCTCGTCCCCTGTCCTGGTGTCGCTGTCACACATCATGACGCTCGGGGTCGGCAGAACAGTGGGGGTGAGTTTCTGGGGTGCCACCGCGGGCTGCCACCAGGGCCTGTGATCTCGCCCCTGCCGAGCGCGCGGCACCCGCCACCCGCCAGACGCCGACAGCCCCGCCCCAGGGTGGGGGCGGGGCTGTCGGCGTCTGGACCTGTCAGCCGCCGGGGCAGGTGGGCTCTGTCTCGACGATCCCGAGGACCTGAGCACCCGACAGGGCGACGAAGGACTCGGCGCTCGCCCGGTCCGCGAAGACCACACCGACGCCGAGCGTCGACGGGCTCAGACCCAGGGCAGCGGACGGGTCGGCAGGGCAGTGCCCGACGGAGATCGGCTGGCCGCTGTACCCGAGGGCGTCGACGGTGCGGGTCGCGTCGAGGAGCTCCTGCGGGGTGCTCCCGAGGGCGAACCACACGATGGTCACCCCGGTCGGGAAGGCGTTGGTCCACTCGACCTCGGCCGGCCAGCCCTCGGGGCGCTGCGGGGCCGGTGACGGGACGCCGTCAGCATCCAGCCACAGACCACCGACGAGGTCGCTCGTGGTGAAGGTCCCTGGGACGTCGGTGACGGGTCCGCGCAGGTACTCCTGGGGCTCGAGGGTCTGCTCGAGCACCGTCCAGGACTGCTGGGCCCACACCTCGTAGTACCCGCTCGGCAGGTTCGTCGGGACCTCGGGGCCCGTCAGGCAGGGCGTGGAGGGGAGGTCCGCCGTGAAGCTGGCGACCGAGCCTGTCAGCGGCTCGACGACGCTCGTCCGGCCCGACGGGGCTGCGCTACCGACGACGCGACCGTCCTGCACGAGCACGAGCGTGGGATCGGTCGCCTCGGCCTGCAGCTGCATGACGCTCTGGTTGAGAGCCTGCACCTCGAGACCCGTGACGGTCCCGTCCGAGGGGCTCGGTGACTGCTGGTCGAAGGCCTGCAGGCGGACTGGCGCACCCGTGGTCGAGACCGGCGCGGCACCGCACTGCGGGAACACGGCTGCCGGGTCGAGCGGCGCGAGGGCCGACGGAGCTGCCGGTGCCTCGCTCTCGACAGGGGCAGGGTCCTCGGCAGGTGGTTCGGTCGGTGCAGACGTCTCCGGTGGCGCCGGTGTCTCGTCCGGTGTGCTCGACGGCGACGGGTCGGCGGTGATCGTCACCGGTGGGCGGTCGGGGAAGGTCGAGGCGTCGTCGCGTGTCGACGTGTAGACAGCTGCCGCTGCGGCTCCGGCGGCCAGCACCGAGATGGCCGTGACCGACGCGATGATCACGGGCCGCCGGCGGCGGAGGTGCTCGACGTCGGCGGTCGTCCTCGCGACGACGTCGGCTGGTGGGGTCGTCCGTGCGCTCCCGGCCTGTGCCAGGTCGGCGAGCGAGCGACGCAGGTCGTGGCTCATGAAGGGCTCCCGGGAGTCGTGGAGGACGGGGCGGTCGACGGCGGTGCGGGTTCGGGCGGTGGGCTCGCCGACGGACGTGGCGGCGACTTCAGCGTCTCGGCGGCGGACGGAGGGCGGAACCTGTCCACGGTCTCGTCGGCCTCGAGCGGTGCCAGCTCTCCGAGGTGGCCCTTGAGGACGGCGTGGGCGTCGAAGAGATGACGCTTGACGGTCCCTGCGGAGCACCCCATCTGCTCGGCGATCTGCGGCACGGTGAGGTCTTCGTAGTAGCGCAGGACGACCGCGGACCGCTGCCTGGCCGTGAGCGCGTCGAGCGCCGACGAGACGTCGACGTGGTCGTCCACCGCCCCGGCGTGACCGGAGGACTGCTCCGAGCGCCCGACCAGGTGGCGGATCCCCGACCACCGCTGTCGGCGCCTGTACCCGTCCAGGTAGATCGTGAGGATCGCGCGGCGCACGTAGGCCTCGGCACCCCCAGCCTCCGGTGTGCTCTTGCGTGTGTAGGTCTTGACCAGGGCGTCCTGCACCAGGTCTTCGGCGTCCTTCGTCCTGCCGGTCAGCAGGTACGCGTAGCCGACGAGCGCCTTGTGCCGCTCGTGCACCAAGGTGCTCAGCTCGTCGTGCCAGTCAGGCATGTCGTCTCTCTCTCCCCCACGCGGCCCGGTATCTCGGGCCGTCACACATCATGACGCGCGGGGGGTGAGAAACGTTGAGCGGGGACCACGAGCAGGTCCTGCCGCCCGCGCTGCTGGGTCAGCGGCAGGCAGCCTCGCCGTCCACCTGGACCGGCGTGTAGCCGAAGGCCTCGGTGAAGAGGTCGACGAACCGTGCGGCGTCCTCGGGAGTCTCGAAGGCCACGGCGTACCCGAGGGTGAGCTGCAGGTCGTCTGTCGGCGACACCCCGGCGAGGGTGCCCGCGGCCTCGGGCTGGCAGGTGAGTGGGAGGACGTGCTCTCCAGGGGCGTAGCCGATGTGCTCGAGGGTCGTCCAGGCAGCCTCCTGGACGACAGCGGCGTCCATCCTGTCGGTCTGGCTCCGGGCCCCGAATCCGGCGATCGGCGCGAACCAGACGACGCTCTGGGCTGTCGCGGTCCCGGCCTGGACCGCAGGCGTGACGTCGGCGGGCCAGTCGAGCGACGCGGACGACTCGTCGAGGCCGGACCCGAGGCTCTCGACCGAGCCTTCGGTAGAGCCAGCCCCGGCGAGGTCGCCCACGGACATGGTCCCGGCTGCGTCGCCGAAGTACCTCACGACACCACCGTCGTCTGTCTCTGCGAGCGTCATGCTCAGCGCTGGTCCGACGACGAGGCCTGGGTCGCCGATCTCGGGCCAGGTGGCAGGACTGGGCGCGTCAGGGTCTTCGACGCGGGTGATGCCGTAGACGGTGTAGGTCCCGGGCTCGTACGCACCCGGCTGGGAGACCTGACCGCAGGCCTCGACGCCCCAGCTCGACAGCACCGCGACGCTGTCCGCGTCGAGCGAGGTCTGCATCCTCGACCACGTCGTCGGGCTCGCCGGAGGGGTCGCGACGACCACGCCGTCCTTGACCAGCACGAAGCCTGTCGGGCCGACGACCGTGCGCTCCACCTCGTCGGCACGGACGTTGACGTAGAGGGTCGGCAGAGGCTCGGTCGTCGAGAACGGCCGGTCGTCGAGCGGACCAGAGGTGATGTCCTCACCGTCGAGGTCGCCGACCGCGGCGGGACGGTTCGCGGTGAAGGAGTACATGATCGACGGGGACGCCGTGGCCTCGAGGTAGTCGGGTGCGGGCTGCCCGCACAGCGTCCTGATGCTCTGGCCGCGCGGGTCGTCCGGGAGGGCGACGACAGGCGCGTCGTCGTCACGGAAGAGCTGGAGTGCGGCGAGGGCGCCCGTCGCGGTGACGGCGAGGCAGGCCGCCGTCGCGCCGGCGACCAGCACGGGCCTGCGGCGCCTGCGCTGCCTGACGGTCGCGAGGACCTGCTCGGTCGCCGCGTCGCGGTCGACCCTCGAGGCGCCGAGAGAGGCCAGGGATCCGAGGTCGTCGCGCAGGGTGCGGTTCACTGTCGTGTCCTTGTCGTCGGGCTGGTCTGGTGCGCAGGAGCGCGGTCGATCTCCGGTGCGGAGGTGGTGGGCGGCGCGAAGCGTGAGTGGTCTCCGGCGCCGGGCAGGTCGTAGCGACCGGACGGGTCGCCACCGCCGTCCGCGGAGCCGCCGTCGGTCTGGTCGGGCTCCACGGAGCCCGGCTCGACAGCCGGGGACGCACCGAGCGTGACCGGAGAGTCGTCCGGGAGCTCGACGTCCTCGCCGAGGATCGCCCGGAGGGCCTGGTGCGCGTCGGACAGGTGCCGCTTGACAGTCCCCGGAGCGCACCCGAGAGACTGCGCCACCTGCGGGACCGTGAGGTCGTCGTAGTACCGCAGCACGACGCAGGCGCGCTGTCGGGGGGTGAGAGCGTCGAGGGCCACGGCCACGTCGAGCTGGGCGCTCGTGGCCAGCTCAGCACTCTCCTGGCGGTCGGCGACCCCCACCAGGTGCTTGATGCCGGACCACCGTCGCCGTCGCCTGTACTGGTCGAGGTACAGGGTGAGGATCGCGCGGCGCACGTAGGACTCCGAGGTCGCGGCCTCGGGCGCGCGACGACGGCTGAACACCTTGACGAAGGCGTCCTGGACCAGGTCTTCGGCTTCCTTGACGTTGCCGCACAGGAGGTAGGCGTAGCCGGTGAGCGCGCCGATGCGCTCGCGCACCATCCTGCTCAGCTCGTGCTCGTCGGTCATCGGTCCCCCTGCTGTCCCTGCTGCCCGGCGCCGACAGTCGTCGGTGCCCTCACCCCTCCACAACGCACCGTGCCCGCAGAACGTTGGGGCGCGTCCCCCTGCGTACCCCGTCCGGCCTGCGTAGACTGCCCGCTACGCCGACCGAGTGTGATCGGCGTCACACGCGACGGACGTCGTGTGCGGTGCAGTCGTCAAGGAGGACGGATGCTCGAGCTCGGAACCACCAGTCTTGTCATCGTCGGCGCGATCGCGGTGATCGGGGCGCTCTCCCTCGTCGTCGCCGTCGTGCTCCGGCGCCAGGTGCTCGCCGCCCCCGAGGGCACAGACAGCATGAAGGAGATCGCGCTCGCGGTCCAGGAGGGGGCCTCGGCGTACCTCAGCCGGCAGTTCCGGACCCTCGCGCTCTTCGTCGTCGTGGTCTTCGGGCTGCTCTTCGTGCTGCCGGGCGACGCGAGCATCCGGGTGGGCCGCTCGGTCGCCTTCGTCGTCGGGGCCGGCTTCTCGGCCGCGATCGGGTACCTCGGCATGTGGCTCGCGACCCGGGCGAACCTCCGCGTCGCCGCGGCCGCGATGCACCCTGGAGCCCGGACCGAAGGGGCCCGGATCGCCTTCCGCACCGGGGGAGTGGTCGGCCTGTCCGTCGTCGGCCTGGGGCTGCTCGGTGCCTCCGGGGTCGTGCTGCTCTACCGCGGCGACGCGCCGTCGGTCCTCGAGGGCTTCGGCTTCGGAGCGGCGCTGCTCGCCATGTTCATGCGCGTCGGTGGTGGCATCTTCACCAAGGCCGCCGACGTCGGCGCGGACCTCGTCGGCAAGGTCGAGCAGGGCATCCCCGAGGACGACCCGCGCAACGCCGCGACCATCGCCGACAACGTGGGGGACAACGTCGGCGACTGCGCAGGCATGGCCGCGGACCTCTTCGAGTCCTACGCCGTGATGCTCGTGGCCGCGCTGATCCTCGGCAAGGCGACCCTCGGCGAGCAGGGGCTCGTCTTCCCGCTCATCGTCACCGCGGCTGGGGCCTTCGTCGCGCTCCTCGGCATCGCGACCACCCGGGTGCGCGGGACGGAGAGCGGGCTGCGCGCCATCTACCGTGGCTTCTACGTCTCCGCGCTGCTGGGTGCTGTGCTCGCTGCGGTCGCGGCCTTCGCCTACCTGCCCGCGACCTTCGCCGAGTCGCCCGGGACCGCCGACCTCTCCGACGTCACGAGCGACCCGCGGGTCGTCGCGAGCCTCGCCGTGCTCGTCGGGGTGGTGCTCGCCGGCATCATCCTCTGGGTCACGGGGTACTTCACCGGGACGACCTCCAAGCCCACGCTGCATGTCGCGGCGACCTCCAGGACCGGGGCCGCGACGGTCATCCTCTCCGGGATCGGCGTCGGCTTCGAGTCCGCCGTCTACACCGCGGGGATCATCGCCGCGGCGATCTGCGGGGTCTTCCTGCTCGCGGGCGGCTCGGTCTGGCTCTCGCTGTTCCTCGTGGCCCTCGCCGGCTGCGGGCTGCTCACCACGGTCGGTGTCATCGTCGCGATGGACACCTTCGGGCCGGTCTCGGACAACGCCCAGGGGATCGCCGAGATGTCGGGCGACGTCGACGAGGAGGGCGCCCAGGTGCTCACCGACCTCGACGCCGTCGGCAACACCACCAAGGCGATCACCAAGGGCATCGCGATCGCGACGGCCGTGCTCGCCGCGACGGCGCTCTTCGGCTCCTACGCCGACGCCGTCCAGTCCGCGCTGCGCGACGTCACCGACGCCGCGAGCACGGGGATCGTCACGTCGATGCTCAGCTTCTCGATCATCTCGCCCGTCACCCTCGTCGGGGTGATCCTCGGGGCGGCAACCGTCTTCCTCTTCTCCGGGCTGGCCATCGACGCCGTGACCCGGGCGGCCGGGGCGATCGTCTTCGAGGTCCGGCGCCAGTTCCGCGAGCACCCGGGGATCATGACCTACGAGGAGCGTCCCGACTACGGCCGGGTGGTCGACATCTGCACCCGCGACTCGCTGCGCGAGCTCGCGACCCCTGGTCTGCTCGCGGCCTTCGCGCCGATCGCCGTCGGCTTCGGGCTGGGGGTCGGTCCGCTCGCCGGGTTCCTCGCGGGGGCGATCGGCGCCGGGGTGCTCATGGCCGTGTTCCTCGCCAACTCGGGGGGTGCGTGGGACAACGCGAAGAAGATCATCGAAGACGGCGCCTACGGCGGCAAGGGCTCGCCCGCCCACGAGGCCGTGGTCATCGGCGACACCGTCGGCGACCCCTTCAAGGACACCGCCGGCCCGGCGATCAACCCGCTCATCAAGGTGATGAACCTGGTCGCCGTGCTCGTCGCGCCCGCGGTGGTCGCGATGAGCGTCCCGGCCGACGCGAACCACACGCTCCGCATCGGGATCGCGGTCGTGGCCGCGCTGATCGCCTTCGGGGCGATCGTCGCGAGCCGCCTGCGGGCCGCACGCGTGGACGCGGCGTCGCTCACCGAAGAACCCGCGGGTGCTGCGCGACGACCTCAGGACCGCTGAGCCGGCGGTGGTCAGCCGCTGACCGACCGGTGACCGGCTGCGGTCGGCGCAGGTCGGCCGGCCAGCAGCCTCGACCGCACGCCAGCACGACCGCACGCCAGCACGACCACCTGGCCGCACGACCGCCTGGCCGCCTGGTCGGCGGTCATGCGGTCGCGGCGGTTGCGGCAGCGGGTGCGCGGGGCGAGCATGACCGAATGGACCACCTCGACGACCAGCGCCCGCCGTCAGGCGGACCGAGCGGCCCGCAGCTGCGGATCCTCAGCTACAACATCAAGAGCCTGCAGATGGACGCGACCGCCGTCCGTGACGTCATCCGCGAGAGCGACCCCGACGTCGTCGCGATCCAGGAGCCCTGCCGCTACCTGACCGGCGGGCGGCGCCGGATGCGAGCCCTTGCTGCGGCGACGGGGACCGTCTGCGTGATCCCCGGAGGCAGCCCCTTCGGTGCCTACACGACGGCGCTCCTCGTGGCCCGCCGGCACGAGGGTGCTGTCGTCCGTCGCCGCGGCCGACCGCTCAGCTGGCGGTGGTGGCGCCGGCGCGACCTGCGGGCGTGGCCGACCCGGCGGGGGAGCGCTCTCGTCGACCTCGGCGACGTCGTCGTGGTCTCGGTCCACCTCGGGCTCGACGCCCGCGAGCGCCTGGACCACTGCGCCGAGGTCGCGCGACTCGTCGAGCGTGCTGGGGCGGCACGGTGCGTGGTCGCCGGGGACCTCAACGAAGAACCGGGGGGACCGGCGTGGCAGGCCCTCGGCACGCTGCTGCACGACGCCGTGCCCGAGGCGCCCGGCCTCACCTTCGCGGCGCCCAAGCCGCGTCGGCGGATCGACGGGGTGCTCGTCGGGGACGGCTTCGAGGTGATCTCGTCGAGGGTCCTGCGCACGCCTGCGGCGCTGCGGGGGAGCGACCACCTGCCGCTGCTCGTGGAGGTCGCGCGCCGGGTCTGAGGGCCCTGAGGACGGCCCCGTCGCCCCTGAGCTCCGCGCCGACGGGCCGCGGGCCGGCGCGCCCTCCGTGCACAGGTGTTCCGGGTGCGTGCCGCGACGGCGCGTCCGACCATGGGGCATGGCTGATCACCCCGACACCCCGTCCCCCGACCACCTGCCGCCCGAGGGCGTCGACGACGCGACGGTCGAGGCCGTCGGCGGCGTGACCGCGGCGCTCGAGGTCGTCGAGCAGGCGCGCGGCATGCTCTACGCCTTCCACAGGCTCACAGGGCGCGCCGACAACGAGCTCGCCGAGGCCCTCGACAAGCTCGAAGAGGCCGGTCACAAGGAGCTCGCCGACGAGGTCCGGGCCGACCTGGTGGGCCTCAACGTGCTGCAGGGCCGCTGGACCTTCCAGGTGGTCGAAGACTACGACGACGGCTACTGGACGCGGTTCCGCGGCTGGGAGAAGACCGTCCGCGACAGGCTCCTCGGCGGCCGGAGGCACGTCTACGAGGCTGGCCTGAAAGAGCAGAACCGCACCCCGGGCCGTGCGGGGCACGAGGCGCGTCCGCCGGGCTGAGGATCAGCAGGCGCGCGGCGCGCACCGGTTTGTCAGGGGTGCTCTGCGCCGCGCACCATAGAGAGATGACACCCTCCCGGCCGCGCGCGTCTCGTCCCACGGTCCTGGCATCCCTCGTGCTCGCGGGTGCGGTGGCCCTCTCGCTCTCGGCGTGCGGCGACGACCAGCAGGCCGGGGGCTCGGACGAGGCGTTCTGCGCCGACTACGCGCAGTTCAGCCAGGCCGAGTTCCTCGACGGGGTCGACACGACCGACGTCGCGTCAGTCCTCACGGCCCTCGACACGATGGTGCAGGACGCCAAGCAGATCCAGCCCCCGGACGAGATCTCCGCAGCGTGGACCACGGTGTTCCAGGCGAGCGAAGACCAGGTCCAGGTGATGCGCGGCGTCGACTGGTCCTCCGAGGCGGCGCAGCAGGAGTACTTCGCGTCGGTCGAGGGCTTCAGGTCCGACGACCTCGACGCGGCGACGGCCGAGGTCGAGGGCTACGTGGCCGAGCACTGCGCGTCCTGAGCGACCGGGTGAGATCCGCAGCGGATGGGGACTAGTGCCCCGATTCTGAGTTGCGGCTGTGAGTGACGCCCCCCGACTATGGACGCATGACTACACGCCGGTACACCAAGAACCTGTTCGCGACCTCCACGGCCGCCGTCCTCGCCCTCGGCCTCCTCGCCGGGTGCAGCAGCGGCGGGTCCCTCGAGGACTACTGCAAGGAGGGCGAGGCCCTCTCCTCCGGCGACTTCGCCCAGGACATCGACCCCAACGACCCCGACGCGATGAAGGCTGCCTTCGACGACATCGTCACGAAGGTCAAGGACATCGACGCCCCGGACGAGATCAAGGACGACTGGAACGTCCTCGTCGAGTCCGTCGAGAAGCTGAACGACGGCATGAAGGACCTCGACCTCACGGACGCTGACGACCAGGCCAAGTTCATGGAGCTCACGACCGAGCTCAACTCCGACGAGGTCACCGCAGCGAGCGACCGCGTCACCACCTTCAACGACGAGAACTGCGAGGCCTGATCCTCCAGGTCCCGGCGTGACCGACTGACAGAGGGCGGCTCCCCGACAGGGGAGCCGCCCTCTGCGCGTCTGCCGGCCGCGACGCGCTCGGGTGGTCGGCTCCGATGAGGAATCATTGCTGCCATGAGCCCGACCACGCACAGCGCCCCCGGCCCCTCGACCGACCCGGCCCTGGTCGCCCTCCTCAGGGCCGACCTGCAGGCCAGCGGGTTCACTGTCGAGGGCGTCGAAGACGCACTCGGCCCCGTCGCCGCAGCGGCCCTGCACCGTGAGCAGGCGCTGCCCGCGCTCCGGGCGACCGCCGTCGCCGCCTCGGCCGGCGCCAGCCCAGCCGCTGCGACCGCGTCTTCTCCGTCGGCAGCCGGCGCAGAGCCTGAGCAGCGTTCTGCGGTCTTCACGCTGACGCGGCTCTTCGTGCTCGGGCGCGAGGTCCCGGCACGTGACCTCGACGCCGCGCTCCCGGCCCTGGGGTCGGCAGGTGCGCAGGAGCTCGGCCTCGTCGCCCTCGACGACCCCAGCGACCTCACCGCTGCCGGACCTGTCGTCCGCCCGCTCGTCGACCTCCGGCCGTACTCCGCGCACGACGCCCGCGGCCCTGTCGACTGGTGGCTCGCCTCTGACCTCGGCGAGCTCGCCACGAGCACCCGGCTCTCGGGCGACCACGTCCTCGGTGCGGGTGGTGCGTCGATCACCCTCGCCCAGGTGACAGGCCGGTCTCCGCGAGCCCGGGTCCTCGACCTCGGCACAGGCTGCGGCATCCAGGCGCTGCACGCGACGCGTCACGCCCAGACCGTCGTCGCGACGGACATCTCCGAGCGGGCGCTGCGCTTCGCGGCCTTCAACGCCGCCCTCGACGGGGCTGAGCTCGACCTGCGGCTCGGGTCGATGCTCGACCCCGTCGCAGGCGAAGAGTTCGACCTCGTCGTCTCGAACCCGCCCTTCGTCATCACCCCGCGCACAGTGCCCGCTGAGCCCATGGAGCCCGGGCGTGACGCAGCCGACCGGGCAGCAGGTCCTGGCGAGATCCCGACGTACGAGTACCGGGACGGCGGACGCTCGGGCGACGACCTCGTGCGCGACCTCGTCACCGGGGTCGGAGCGGTCCTGGCCCCCGGCGGGGTCGCGCAGATGCTCGGCAACTGGGAGCACCGCGCCGGGGAGGCGTGGACCGAGCGGGTCGGACGCTGGCTCGACGAGTCTGGCCTGGACGGCTGGGTGGTCCAGCGCGAGGTCCTCGACCCGGCCGAGTACGCCGAGACCTGGATCCGCGACGGTGGCACCACCCCCGAGCGCGAGCCCGAGGCGTGGGCGAGCGCCTACGGAGCCTGGCTCGACGACTTCGCGTCCCGCGACGTCGAGGCAATCGGCTTCGGGTTCTTCGTGCTGCGCAAGCCCCTCCCCGGGGAGGACGTGACGCTGCGGCGTCTCGAAGAGCACACAGGATCGGTCCGCCAGCCCCTCGGCACGCACCTCGAGGCGAGCCTCGCCGCGCACCTCTGGCTCGAGACCCTCGACGACGAGGCCCTGGCGCAGCAGAGGCTCGTGGTCGCGGCCGACGTGACCGAAGAGCGTTTCTACACCCCGGGCGCCGCCGACCCGAACATCGTCATCGTGCGCCAGGGCGACGGGCTCGGCCGGGGCGTGCACGCGTCGACCTCGCTCTCGGCCCTGGTCGGGGCGTGCGACGGCGAGCTCTCTGTCGGGCAGATCGTCGCGGCGATCGCGTCGATCTTCGAGGTGTCCGGCGCGGAGCTGGCCGCCGAGCTGCTGCCTGCGGTCCGCAACCTCGTCCGGGACGGGTTCCTGGTCCGAGACGCGGGGTGACGTCTGGCCGTCCGCGGCAACCTGACCGGCGGACGAGCCGGCGCAGGTTGACAGCCGGACGGGCGGTCGCACCCAGACCGGCAGCCCGACCTCTCGCCCGACCTTTCGCCCGACCTCTAGCCGATCCTCGGCAGCCTGACCTCGAAGGTCGCCCCGCGGTGTGCTTCCCCGGTGCCCCGGAGACCGGTCCTGGGGCCGCCTCCGAGCGGCTGCGCCGGGCTGTGCGCCGTGAGCGTGCCGCCGTGCTCCTGCACGATCGCCTGGGCGATCGCGAGGCCGAGACCCGTCGAGCCCCCGACGCGGTTGCGGGCCGAGTCCCCGCGGCTGAACCTCTGGAACAGCGACGGCAGCAGCGCCGGAGCGATGCCCGGGCCGTCGTCGGTCACGCTCACGACCACAGTCCCGGGCTCGGCCCGCAGCCCGAGGACCACCCGGGTCCCGGGAGGCGTGTGGACCCGGGCGTTGCTGAGCAGGTTGACGAAGACCTGCCGCAGCCGCGCCTCGTCTCCGCGGACGACGACGTCGGGGGCTGGCGCGTCGTCGTCCGGGTCGTCAGTGCTGCTTGGGCTCTCTGTGTTGCCAGTGCTCTCAGCGCTGCCAGTGCTCTCAGTGCTGTCTCTGCTCTCAGTGCTCTCAGCGCTCAGCAGGTCCAGCTCCCACACGTGGTCGTGGCTGGCCGCGTGGGCGTCGGCGAGCGCGTCGACGGCGAGCAGCGTGAGGTCGACCTCCTCGCGCTCGAGCGGACGGCCGGCGTCCAGCCGGGCGAGCAGCAGCAGGTCTTCGACGAGGGCGCCCATGCGCAGCGCCTCCGACTCGATCCGGTCGAGCGCGTGCAGCGTGTCGACGGGGACGTCGTCGGGCGACCGTCGGACGAGCTCGGCGTAACCGCGGATCGAGGCGAGCGGGGTCCGCAGCTCGTGGCTCGCGTCGGCGACGAACTGGCGGACCTGCGTCTCGGACTCGTGCCGGGCCGCGAGCGACGACTCGACGTGCCCGAGCATCCTGTTGAGCGCGGCCCCCACGGTCCCGACCTCGGTCCGCTCGTCGGTGTCCTGCGGGTCTACGCCGTGGATCTGCTCGACCTCGCCCCTGTCGAGCTGGAGCTCGGACACCCGCAGCGCGGCCCCCGCCACGCGTTCGAGGGGCCGCAGCGCCCGCCGGACCAGGACTGTCGCGGCCGCAGCGGCGAGCAGCACGGCGAGGACGATGAGCGCGACCTCGACCGCGACGTAGGAGCGCAGCGGGTCGTCGGCAGGCGCTGTCGAGACCGCGGTGACCACGGTGTCCCCGGCCGGCGTGGTGGTGGAGATCGCGAGGAAGCTGCCGAGGTCGCCGAGGTCGACCTCGTGGATGCGGCCGTCGGTGGCGAGGGCCTCGAGGGTCGCGAGGGCGTCGGTCCCCACGAGCGAGCGGAAGTCCCCGCTCTCGTCCACGTACCCGGCGTGCACGACCGTGCTCCCCGAGAGCAGGACGTCGATGTCACCAGCCCCCTGGCCGGGGACCTGGTACGGGGTGGGGGCCTGTCCGGGGTCGGCCGTCGAGCAGCCCGTGCCGTCAGGGCACCCGGAGGCCGGCGGGGTCGACGAGCCGCCGAGGTCCTTGAGCGGCCTGTCGACGGCACGCGAGCTCGCCTGCCGGAGGTCGTCCTCGATCTGCCCGACCAGCTCGCTGCGCAAGGAGAGCGTCGACACCACCGCGAGGATCGAGCAGATGAGCAGCACGAGACCGATGAGCAGCGCGACGAGCTGGCGGCGCAGGGTCCACGGACGTCGCTGGCTCTGCGCGTGACCTCGGCTGTCGGCCGCGGGCACCGCGCTCACGCAGCCGGCCCGGCGCCCACAGCGGTGGTCGACACCTGCGCAGCAGAGACTGCGGGCTTGAGCACGTACCCGACCCCACGCAGCGTGTGGATCATCGGTTCGCGGCCGGCGTCGATCTTGCGCCGCAGGTAGGAGATGTACAGCTCGACGATGTTCGCCTGCCCGCCGAAGTCGTACTGCCAGACCCTGTCGAGGATCTGCGCCTTCGACATCACCCGACGCGCGTTGCGCATGAGGTAGCGGAGCAGCTCGAACTCTGTCGCGGTCAGGTGCACGTCGTCGCCACCCCGGCTCACCTCGTGCGAGTCCTCGTCGAGGGTCAGGTCGCCGACCACCAGCAGCGCCTCGTCGCGAGCGGCGCTCGCCCCGGCCCGGCGCAGCAGCCCGCGGAGACGTGCGACGACCTCTTCGAGGCTGAAGGGCTTGGTCACGTAGTCGTCGCCCCCGGCGGTGAGCCCGGCGACGCGGTCTTCGACGGAGTCGCGCGCGGTGAGGAACAGGACCGGCACGCCGTCCTGCTGCTGGCGGATCCTGCGCAGCACCTCGATGCCGTCGATGTCGCCGAGCATGATGTCCAGGACGATCACGTCGGGCAGCGTCTCCCGTGCCAGGCGCACCGCGGACTGGCCGTCGAGAGCCGTCGAGACGTCCCAGCCCTCGTAGCGCAGCGCCGAGGTGAGGAGCTCGGCGAGGTTGGGCTCGTCGTCGACGACGAGCACCCGCAGAGGGCTGCCGTCGGCGCGGGTGAGGCGCGGCAGGGCGGCGCGGGCGGAGGTGTCGGAGAAGGCCATGGCTCCATGGTGCTCCGGGTGACCCTGGATGTCCTGAGCCCGGGCTATGAGTTTCCTGTGAGGGTGCACGCCGAGGACACCCGACCGGCACCGGTGTGCGCGACTCGTCGACACGGTCTTCCCAGGACGGTCACAGGGGGTGGACTACCGTTGGACGGTGAACTCTGACCGACGACCCGGTGTGCTGCCGGCTGCGGGTGCCTCGGGCGCCGCACGCCGTGGGCGGCCCGCGCCGTCGACCCGCGCCACCCAGGTCCTCCCGACGGGCCCTGCAGGTCCTCGTGGACCTGTCGGCCCTGCGAGCACCGTGACCTCGGCAGGCTCGCCGGCGGCCCGTCCCCGGGCGGGCGGTCACCGCCCGCCGAGCGCACCACGAGGCGCAGACCTCTGGACGGGCGTCCCCGTCCGCACCCGCCTCCTCGCGGTGCTCGTGGCCGTCGCCGCGGCTGTCGGCATCGTGGTCGTGTGGGAGGTCTTCGTCGCCACCCGCACGGGTCAGGTGATCGAGGACTACGCCTACGACGGTGCCCTCACGGGTCGCACCCGTCTGTGGACCGTCGCCGAACCTGTCCTCGGCGTCGTCTCGGTGAGCTTCGTGGTCCTGGGCACCCTCGCCGCGATCCTCGTGGCGCTGGTCCGCAGGCGCTGGCTGCTCGCCGTCCAGGCCCTCGTCCTCGTCGGCGGGGCGAACCTCACCACGCAGGTGCTGAAGAAGATCGTCCTCGAACGACCTGTCTTCGACTCCGAGATGTGGTGGACCAACTCTCTGCCGAGTGGGCACACCACCGTCGCGGCCTCCGTCTCGGTCGCGCTCCTGCTCACGGTCCCGCGCCTCGCGCGGCCGTGGGTCGCGCTCTTCGGGGCCGGGTACACCGCGGCGACGGGGATCTCCACGCTCGTGGGTCAGTGGCACAGGCCGAGCGACGTGGTCGCCGCCGTCCTCGTCGTGCTGTTCTGGGGAGCCCTCGCCTGTGCGCTGACCACCCGCGACGCCCAGGACCCAGGCCCAGCCGACGACCGCCCGCGCAAGATCTCCGCCCCGAAGGGCTCGTCGTCCGCCTGGGTCCTCGCGATCCTCGGTGTGGCCGGGACCGGGGCCGCGGGGGTCGCGCTCTGGGCCCTCCAGCAGACGGCGACCGTCGTCGACGGGAGCGGCCAGCCCTTCACCTCCCAGGCCGAGCTGGTCGCCTACGCGGGCGGCGCGGCCGGTGTCGTCGCTGCCACGGCTGTCTCCTTCGGCCTCCTCCTGGCCCTCCGCCAGACCGTCGCGAGGCCCCGTTCGACGGCCTCCCGCAGCGGCCAGGTGTGACGACTGGAGCCCGGAGGCCGTAGGCTGCCGAGTTGAACGCCTGTCCAGGTCTCGTACCACCTCTCGTCACGGAAGCAGGGCGCTGAATGTCCGCTGGTCGCAAGCTCGTCATCGTGGAGTCGCCCGCCAAGGCACGCACGATCGCCGGTTACCTCGGCGACGACTACGAGGTCGAGGCGAGCGTCGGGCACATCAGGGACCTGCCCCAGCCCTCCGAGATGCCGGCCGACATGAAGAAGGGCCCCTTCGGCAAGTTCGCCGTCAACGTCGACGGCGGGTTCGAGCCGTACTACGAGGTCTACGCCGACAAGAAGAAGAAGGTCGCCGAGCTCAAGCGGGCGCTGAAGAACGCCGACGAGCTCTACCTCGCGACCGACGAGGACCGCGAGGGCGAGGCCATCGCGTGGCACCTGCTCCAGGAGCTCAAGCCGAAGGTCCCCGTGCACCGCATGGTGTTCCACGAGATCACCCGCGAGGCCATCCAGCGAGCGCTCGAGAACACCCGCGAGATCGACGGCCGCATGGTCGACGCGCAGGAGACCCGCCGCATCCTCGACCGTCTCTACGGCTACGAGGTCTCGCCGGTCCTGTGGCGCAAGGTCCGTCAAGGCCTCTCGGCCGGGCGCGTGCAGTCTGTCGCGACCCGCCTCGTGGTCGAGCGCGAGCGCGAGCGCATGGCCTTCGTCACCGCGAACTACTGGGACGTCTCGGGTGACTTCACCACGCAGGACGGCCCCGACGCAGGCGAGTGGTTCTCCGCGAAGCTCGTCCAGGTGGACGGCTCGCGCGTGGCCTCGGGCCGCGACTTCACCGACGCCGGGACGCTCAAGAACGCCAAGGGCGTCGTGCACCTCGACGAGCAGGCGGCCCACGCCCTGGTGACCGCCCTCGCCGACCAGCCGGCCGTGGTCCGCAGCCTCGAGACGAAGCCGTACACGCGCCGTCCGGCAGCCCCCTTCACCACGTCGACCCTCCAGCAGGAGGCGTCGCGCAAGCTCCGCATGTCCTCGCGGCAGGCGATGCGCACGGCGCAGACCCTGTACGAGAACGGCTACATCACCTACATGCGTACGGACTCCCCGTCGCTGTCGACCCAGGCGACCGACGCCGCGCGCCGCCAGGCCGCAGAGCTCTACGGGCCCGAGTACGTGCCGTCCTCGCCGCGCGTCTACGCCTCGAAGTCCAAGGGTGCGCAGGAGGCCCACGAGGCCATCCGCCCTGCCGGTGACTCCTTCCGGACCCCGGCTCAGGTGTCCCGTGAGATCAGCGGCGACCAGTTCAAGCTGTACGAGCTCATCTGGAAGCGCACAGTCGCCTCGCAGATGGGCGACGCCCGCGGGTCGACAGCCTCGGTCCGCCTCGGTGTCGCCGGCACCCTCCCGGCCGGAGCGCCGACGATCGGCGACGCCGGCCCCGGTGCCCAGGCCGATGCGGTCTTCGCGGCCTCGGGCACGGTCATCACCTTCCGCGGCTTCCTCGCCGCCTACGAGGAGGGCCGCGACTCCGAGCGCTACGACTCGGCCGACGGCGCCGAGAACCCGAAGAAGGCCGAGGGCGACGCCCGTCTGCCGCAGATGGCCGAGGGTGACGCGATGACGTCGCGCGAGCTCTCCGCCGACGGGCACTCGACCTCCGCGCCGCCGCGCTTCACCGAGGCGAGCCTGGTCAAGGCGCTCGAGGAGCGCGGCATCGGCCGACCCTCGACCTACGCCTCGACCATCTCGACCATCCAGGACCGCGGCTACGTGCTGAGCCGTGGCCAGGCCCTCGTGCCCAGCTGGCTCGCCTTCGCGGTGATCCGGCTGCTCGAGGAGCACTTCGGGCAGCTCATCGACTACGACTTCACGGCCGAGATGGAGGCCGACCTCGACGCGATCGCCGCGGGCGACAAAGAGCGGGTCGCCTGGCTGACCCAGTTCTACTTCGGTGACGACACCGAAGGCTCGGACGAGGGTCTGCGCCAGCTGGTCGAAGACCTCGGCGACATCGACGCCCGCGAGATCAACTCGGTCCCGATCGGCGAGGGCATCACGCTGCGCGTCGGACGCTACGGGCCCTACATCGAAGACACCGCGGCCGAGGTGGCCGAGGGCGAGAACCCGCCGCGCGCCTCCGTCCCCGACGAGGTCGCCCCTGACGAGCTCACGGTCGCCAAGGCGCGCGAGCTCCTCGAGACCCAGGGCGACGGCGACATCGTGCTCGGCGTGGACCCGTCCACGCAGACGACGATCATCGCGAAGGCGGGCCGTTACGGCCCGTACGTGACCGAGGTGCTGCCCGAGCCTGAGTTCGACGAGGGTCTGTCTGCCGCTGCGCTCAAGCGCGCCAAGGCTGCTCTGCCGAAGCCGCGCACGGCGTCCTTGCTCAAGACCCAGTCGCTCCAGACGATCACCCTCGACGACGCGCTCCAGCTGCTCTCGCTGCCGCGCGTGGTCGGTGTCGACCCGGAGACGGGCACCGAGATCACCGCGCAGAACGGCCGCTACGGTCCGTACCTCAAGCGCGGCACGGACTCCCGGACGCTCCCGAGCGAAGAGGCCATGTTCACGGTCACCCTCGCCGAGGCCCTCGAGATCTACGCCCAGCCCAAGCGCGGGCGCGGGGCCACGGCTGCGCCGCCGCTCAAGGAGCTCGGCGAAGACCCGACCTCGCAGAAGCCGATCGTCGTCAAGGACGGCCGCTTCGGCGCCTACGTGACCGACGGGACGACCAACCGGACGCTCCCGAAGGACATCACCATCGAGGCGATCACCCACGAGCAGGCCGTCGAGCTGCTCGCGGAGAAGCGGGCGAAGGGACCGGTCAAGAAGACCACCCGGGCCACCGCCGCCAAGAAGACCCCGGCGAAGAAGACCCCCGCCAAGGCGACGGCTGCGAAGTCGACGGCCTCCAAGGCGACCACGGCGAAGAAGGCCCCGGCCAAGAAGGCACCCGCCAAGAAGGCCGCCCCGGAGGCCTGACCGACGGTGGGACGAGCCCCGACGACCTGCTGGTCGCCGGGGCTCGTCGCCTCAGGCGCGGGTCGCGCGTCGTGACGTCCCCTCGACCGCAGCGGCTCCCTGTGGGGTTGACCTGCCGAGCGAGGGCTGGGCGAAGACGACGCGGCGCTGGAGCTCGTAGCTGGCGACGAAGAGTACGACCTCGGTGAGCACCTTCGCGGGGAGCAGGGCCAGCCCGGCTGAGGTGAGGGCCAGCAGCAGGGCGTAGTTCGCAGCGAGCAGCAGCCCGACGACGGCGGAGTACCGGACCGCCGCCGAGCCGACAGGTCTCTCCCGGGCCGACTCGAAGACGAGCCGGCGGTTGGTGACGAAGTTGACCGTCGAGCTCACGGCACGTGCGCCGAGCACGGCACCGAGCAACGAGCCCGTGAGCGCGTGCAGGACCAGCAGCACCACGGTGTCGACGAGGAACGCCGCGAAGGAGGCGAGCATGAACCTCAGCAACGGTGCGTAGATCCGTGCCGAGTCGACGACGGGCCTGAAGTGGGACGACGCGTTGTCGTCGAGGTAGATCGTCGCGATCTCGACCTCCTCGACGGCCCTCCCCGTGGCCGAGGCGCGCAGCAGCAGGTTGAGCTCGTACTCGTACCTGTCCCCGTCGACGGTCAGCAGCCACGGCAGCATCGCGGCCGGGTAGCCGCGCAGCCCGGTCTGGGTGTCGTGCACGTCGAGGCCCGTGGAGAGGCGGAACATCGCCCGGGTCACGCTGTTGCCGACCCGGCTGCGCAGCGGGACGTCACCGACGAACCGGCGCGAGCCGAGGACCATCGCGGCCTCGGAGGTCTGCACCCTGTCGGCGACGCGGAGCACGTCGACCACGCTGTGCTGGCCGTCGCAGTCTGCACAGACCACATCGTGCCCCGGGAAGGCCGAGACGACACAGGCGAAGCCCGTCTTCAGTGCCGTGCCCTTGCCGCGGTTGGTCGGGTGCGTCAGCACGAGGGCCCCGGCGGCCTGCGCCGCGGCGAAGACCGGCGCGAAGGCCGGTCCGGAGCCGTCGTCGACCACGACGACGTGCAGCGCAGGGTCGGCTGCCCGGAGCGAGGAGACGAGGTCGACGAGCGGGGCTGCCGGCTCGTAGGCGGGGACCAGCACGATCACCGCCCTCACCCGCCGATGTACAAGATGTCGGAGGTGCCGCGCTCTTGGTCCTTGCCGAGCGGGTCGTTGACGAGCTCGCCGCCGAAGACCATCGTCGAGGACCCACCGCCGTCGAGGTTGTAGGCGGTCGTGGCACCGAGGCCCTGCATGATCTCGGCGAGACCCGTCATGGTGACGCCGGCGCTGTACCCGGGGCTGCGGCCGTCGACCACCACGAAGACGAGGTGGTTGTCGTCGACCACGCCGACCGCGGTCCGGGGCTGTTCGCCCTGGATCGAGTGGTTGCCGAAGTTCGTGTCCACCTCGACGTCGTCGATCCCGGAGAGGACCTGCCCGTCCTCGAGCAGCGCAGGGCCGAAGGACAGGGTGTTCCACACGCCGTCGGCGACGAGCTGGTCGGCCGTCGTCGCGGTCTCGTCGTAGACCTCGACGTGGCCGTCGGTGTAGAAGGCCAGTCCCTGGCGGGCGCCCTCGTCGCGGTAGACGACCCCGTTGCGGATGACGATCCCGGTGTCCCGGAAGCCGTAGTAGTCGCCGTTGATCGCGAAGACGGCGTCGTTGTCGGCGGCGATGTCCGAGGTCGTCTCGGTGATGTTCTCGCCGAAGGCGTCCTGCGCGAAGGCAGAGCGCAAGACCGTCGCGTCGGTGAGGGTCACGTCGGCGACGTAGTAGGTGACGGTGTCGTCGCCCGTCCCCGTCGTGACCGTCGAGACGGAGATGTCGGCGTCGTCGGAGGTGTAGGTGGTGTCGGTGAGGACACCAGAGGTGTCGGACTCTGCGGTGTCCGCGGTCGTGGCCGCCGTCCCGGCCGCCGCGGCCTGGCTGGCCTCGTAGGCGGAGACGTCGGAGATCTCTACGTGCTCGACGACGTACCTGTCGAGGGCCCAGGCCGTGCCGCCCGCGACGGGCAGGGCGACGGCGAGGACCCCGGCGAGGACCGCGCGCCGGACGCGGCGCGGTCTGCGTGGAGCTTCGGGGGTGCGGGTCGGCTGGTTCATGGTGCAGGTGTACCGAGGGGGTCTGTGCAGCAGGTATGTGCCCGCTGAGGTGCTCCCGTGGCTCGTCGAGCACCGTCTGGTGCCACTCGGCTAGCGTGGGCGCATGACTCTCAGCGTCGAACCGTCAGACACAACGACCATCTCCCTCACCGACGCCGTGCCCTCCCCGGCCGACGCGCCCGCCGTCCGGTGGGGCATCCTCGGAGCCGGTGGCATCGCCGCCGCCTTCGCCCGTGCCGTCACGCAGGACACAGCCTCGACAGTCGTCGCCGTGGGCTCGCGCGACGAGGCCAAGGCCCGCACCTTCGCCGACGAGCACCTCGGCGACGACGCCGCGCAGGCGCACGTCCACGACTCCTACGAGGCGCTCGTCGCCGACCCCGACGTCGACGTCGTGTACGTCGCGACCCCGCACTCCCACCACCGTGACCACGCGCTCCTCGCGATCGGCGCGGGCAAGCACGTCCTCGTCGAGAAGGCCTTCACGCAGTCGGCCGCCGAGGCCGACGAGGTGCTCGCCGCCGCGAAGGCCCAGGGTGTCCTGGTCATGGAGGCCATGTGGACCCGGTTCTTGCCGCACGTCGCCGCGATCCACGAGATCATCGCGCGCGGTGACATCGGCCGCGTGGTCACCGTGGTCGCGGACCACGGCCAGTACTTCGACGTGCCGCCCGAGCACAGGCTCGTCAACCCTGAGCTGGCCGGCGGTGCGCTGCTCGACCTCGGGGTCTACCCGGTGTCCTTCGCGCACGACATCCTCGGTGCACCGTCGTCGGTCACGGCTGTCGGCCAGCTGACGGAGACCGGCGTCGACGGTCAGGTGAGCATCGTCTTCGACTACGAGAGCGGCCAGCAGGCGCTGCTGCACACCACCCTGTGGTCGGCGACGCCGACCACAGCGAGCATCTCCGGCACGGAGGGTCGCATCGAGATCGACGGCGCCTTCTACACGCCGACGACGTTCCGGGTGACGCGCCGCGACGGCACCACCCGGTCCTACTCGACGCCGCAGGTGCAGGGGCTGGCCTTCGAGGCGGCCGAGGTCGCCCGGCTCGTGTCGGAGGGCAAGACCGAGTCCGACCGCATGTCGTGGCAGGGCACGCTCGACGTGATGAACGCGCTCGACGAGATCCGCCGCCAGGTCGGCGTGGTCTACCCGGGCGAGGAGCGGGGCGTATGAGCGACGCCGCCGTGGGGTCGACCCCCGCGGTCGACGACCCGCGTCTGGCCCCGGCGCTGCGCTGGGGTGTGCTCGGTGCTGGCTGGATCGGCGGTTCCTTCGCCGACGCCGTCCGCGACCACACGAGCGGGTCCGTCGTGGCAGCCGGTTCCCGTGACGCGGCGAAGGCCGCCGCCTTCGCGTCCGAGCACGGGATCGAGCGGTCCTACGGCTCCTACGACGAGCTCGTCGCCGACCCTGACGTCGACGCCGTGTACGTCGCGACGCCGCACTCGCACCACCACGAGCACGCGCTCCTCGCGATCGCGGCAGGCAAGCACGTGCTCGTCGAGAAGGCCTTCACGCGGAACGCGGCCGAGGCGCGCGAGGTCGTCGCGGCGGCCCGGGCCGCCGGGGTGTTCTGCATGGAGGCGATGATGACGCGGCACCTGCCGCACACGGCGATGCTCCGCGAGATCGTCCAGCGCGGCGACATCGGGACGGTCCGTGAGGTCCGCGCAGGCTTCGACGTCACGGTGCCCTACGACCCGGCGCACAGGATGTTCGACCCGGCCCTGGCCGGGGGAGCCCTGCTCGACCTGGGCATCTACCCGTTGTCCTTCGCGGTCGACCTGCTCGGCACCCCGGACGAGGTCCGCGCGACAGGTCTGCTGGCGCCGACGGGGGTCGACGCTCAGGAGACGATCGTGCTGCGCTACGGGCAGGAAGCACTGGCGATCCTCACGACCTCGGTCCGGACCACAGCGCCCGGGACGGCGACGATCGTCGGCTCGGAGGGGCGGATCGAGATCGACGAGCGGTACCTCGTGCCGACGACCTTCCGGGTCGACAACGCCCAGGGTGTCACCGAGTACGACGGTCGGCTGCGCGACGCCGACGGCGCGCTCGTGGACGAGGGCAAGCAGTACGAGGCCGCCGAGGTGGCCCGGTGCGTGGCGGCCGGGCTCACGGAGAGCCCGCGCATGACGCTCGACCAGACCGTCGAGCTCATGGAGATCATGGACGACGTCCGCGCCCAGCTCGGGGTCGTGTACCCGGGCGAGGTCTCGGCAGGGCGACCGGTGGTCGCCACGACCTGACCGACCGGTGGGAACCCACGGCCCGACCGACCGCTCAGGCCGTGGGTTCCCCGGCGTCTTGCTCGCTGGTCTGGGCTCCGGCCTGCTCGTCCGGGACGGCGACGACGTAGCTCTTGCCGTCGGCGCCGACCACCCGGGTGAGGGTGGTCCGCAACGCACGGTCCCTGCTGCGCTCCGCCTCCGTGGCGGGGCGCAGCGGCGCCGTCGAGTCGCCGACCTGGGCCGGCCCGAAGATGGGCAGCAGGCCCTCGGTGATCCGCAGCCCGCCCGAGCGGCCGTCGGGGTGGTCCGCGGCGTGCTCGGTGCGTCCAGGAGCGTCATGGTCCGTGGCGTCCCTGGAGGTCGTGCCGTCACCTGCGTGCGGCTCGAGCGCTTCTCGCTGGGCACGGGCTGCAGCGCGGCGACGTCCGAAGATCACGGCTCTCCTTCGTTCTCGGCGCGCTGACCGCACGTCGACTCTTGGTGCACCAACCATTGGTGTACCAAGCATAGCGCCTCTGTGCGTACGATGACCGGATGAGTGCGACCCCCGCGACCGACCCGCTGGCCCTCGAGAGCCAGGTCTGCTTCGCGCTCTCGGCAGCGGCGCGGGCGATGGTCGCCGTCTACAGGCCGATCCTCGAGCCGCTCAACCTCACGCACCCCCAGTACCTCGTGATGCTCGCGCTGTGGCAGCACGGCGACCTGTCGATGACGAGCATCGCCTCGCTCGTCCACCTCGACCCGGGGACCCTCACACCGTTGGTCAAGCGTCTCGAGGCCACCGGGTACGTGGCGCGCGCCCGCGGCGCCGACGACGCCCGGGTCATGGTGGTCTCGCTGACCACTGAGGGAGCAGCGCTGCGCTCCGTCGCCGAGGGCATCCCCGAGCAGGTCGTCCGGCGGACCGGGCTCACCCTCGACGAGCTGACCGACGTCAGACGGTCCGTCGCCCGGGTCGTCGAGGCCGGTCGAGCCGCCGGGGTCCTCTGAGCCCCGATGCGTGACGGGCCTCGGTCCTCACGGCCTGCGGTCGACGAGGGTCAGCGACCCGTCGGCGTTGACCTGCACGGCGACGGCGTCGACACCCGAGGCGTGCGCGTCTGCGTCGAGCTCGTCGAGGGTGTGCGTGCCCGCGACCGCGAGCGTCGCGCAGCCGGCCGCCCGGCCCGAGGCGAGCCCGGCGGGGGCGTCCTCGACCACGAGGCAGCGCTCGGGCGCGAAGCCGAGCAGCTCGGCGCCACGCCGGAACGGCTCGGGGTCGGGCTTCCCGCGGGTGATGTCGTCGGCCGTGACGACCACCTCGGGTGCGCCGATCCCGGTGGCCGCGATGCGCACGGCGGCGAGGTCACGGGTGCACGAGGTGACGATCGCGTGCCTGTCGCGGGGGAGCGAGGCCAGCAGCTCTGCGGCCCCGGGCAGCACGCGGACGCCGTCTGTGTCGGACAGCTCGATCTCGGTCACCCGGGCCAGTGCCGCCTCGACCTGCTCGGGCGCGACGAGGCGCTCGACGAGCGAGCGCGCGGGGGTCCCGTGCGCGATCCGGAAGTCCTCGCCGAAGCCGTGCTCGCGGGCCCACAGGGCCCAGCTGCGGTCGACGGCCTCGATCGAGGAGATGAGCGTCCCGTCCATGTCGAAGAGGATGGCGTCGAAGGTGCGGTCGGCGAAGGCCAGTCCTGGAGAGAGCATGCCCCCGAGACTACAAGCGCCGACGGACCGGGTGCCGGGGTTACGGGTGGGGGCGGGGCTGTGTGGCCCTTGCTGGGGCAGCACCCGGACCGGCTGGGGGACGCGTCGACGCGTCGGTGGGCACAGATAGGCTGTGGGGCGTGAGCGCAGACGAGCAGGCAGGCGGCCAGCAGGGGTATTTCATCTCCTTCGAGGGCGGCGACGGCGCCGGGAAGTCCACCCAGTCCAGGCTCCTCGGGCTGTGGCTCGAGCAGGTCACCGGCCGCAGCGTCGTCTGGACGCGTGAGCCCGGCGGCACCGAGCTCGGGCTCGTGCTGCGCCAGGCCGTCCTGCACGGCGATCACGTCGACCCGCGGACCGAGGCGCTGCTCTACGCGACCGACCGCGCGCACCACGTCGCCTCCCTCGTCCGCCCCGCTCTCGAGCGCGGCGACGTGGTCATCACCGACCGCTACCTCGACTCCTCGGTCGCCTACCAGGCCGGCGGACGCACGCTGCCCGTCGAGGAGATCGAGCAGCTGTCCCTCTGGGCCGTCGAGGGTCTGCTGCCGCACGCGACCGTGCTGCTCGACATCGACCCTCTCGTCGGGACGCGACGCCTCGACACCGCGCCGGACCGCCTCGAGCGGGCCGGTGACGAGTTCCACCAGCGCACCCGGCAGGCGTACCTCGACCGTGCCGCCCAGGACCCCGACCGCTGGGTGGTCGTCGACGCCTCAGGGACCGTCGACGACATCCACGAGACGATCCGTGAGGCTGTCGCCCAGCGCCTCGGCCTCGCGCTGCCCGAGGAGGTCTGAGGTGTCGGTCTGGGACGACGTCGTCGGGCAGGACACCGCCGTCGCGACCCTGCGGGGCGCGATCGCCGACCCGTCGGCGATGACCCACGCCTGGCTCCTCACCGGACCGCCCGGGTCAGGCCGGTCCAACGCTGCCCGTGCCTTCGCCGCCGCGCTCCAGTGCGAGCAGGGCGGCTGCGGCCACTGCCACGCCTGCACCACGACCCTCGCCGGGACCCACGCCGACCTCACGGTCGTCGCGACCGAGAAGGTCACCATCGCGATCGACGAGGTGCGCTCGCTCATCACCCTCGCCTCCCGCACCCCCTCGCAGGGACGGTGGCGGGTGATCCTCGTCGAGGACGCCGACCGCATGGCCGAGCGCACCACCAACGTGCTGCTCAAGGCGATCGAAGAGCCGCCGCCGCGCACGGTCTGGCTGCTCTGCGCACCCAGCCCGCAGGACGTCATGGTCACCATCCGCTCGCGCTGCCGCGGCGTGAGCCTGCGCATCCCGCCTGTCGAGGACGTCGCCGCGCTGCTCGAGTCCCGTGACGGGATCGAGCCGGCCGTCGCCCTCGCGAGCGCCCGCGCCGCGCAGTCCCACATCGGCCTCGCGCGGCGTCTGGCGCGCGACGCCGGTGCCCGCCAGCGCCGCTCGTCGGTCTTGTCGATCGCCCGCAAGATCCGCGGGGTGCCCGACGCGGTCATCGCCGCCGGTGAGCTCGTCGAGGTCGCGCAGGCCGAGGCGAGGTCGGCGACCGAGGAGCGTGACGCGACCGAGAAGGCCGAGCTGCTGCGCTCGCTCGGCGCCGAGGGCAGCCAGACGCTGCCGCCGTCGCTGCGCTCGCAGGTCAAGCAGCTCGAGGACGACCAGAAGAGGCGTGCGACCCGGCGCCAGCGTGACGTGCTCGACAGGTCGATGGTCGACCTGCTCTCCCTCTACCGCGACGTGCTGGTGGTCCAGCTCGGCGCGCAGGTCGACCTCGTCAACACCGAGCTCGCGGAGACCGTCCAGGCGCTCGCCGAGGAGTCGACCCCGGAGCAGACCGTGCGGCGGATGGACGCGATCGGCGTCGCCCGCACGCGGCTGGGAGGCAACGTGTCGCCGGTCCTCGCGCTCGAGGCGATGGCGATCGCGCTGCGGCCGCAGGGCTGAGCAGGAGGCTGGATGGCGGCCCGGGGCCCGGGCTGAGCGACAGCCGGTCGGCCGGCGGGCGGCTGGTGGTGATGGTCCACAGGGCCATAGCCCGGTCCGTGGTCCACAGGACGGTCGTCTCGTTGGGCACGACGACGTGCAGTCGATAGGTTGGCTCCGTGACCTCAGCCCTCCACGCGACACCTGCGTCCTCTCCAGCACCCTCTGCGCCCGGCTCCGCCGCGCTGCCCGCCAGCCGGTCCCCGCGCCGCAGCAGGCTGCTGCGCGCTGCGGCCGCCCTCGCCGGAGTCTCCCTCGTCCTCGCGGCGTGCAGCGACCCCGGCTCGAAGGTCCAGACCGACGTGGACCAGCAGGCCGACACGGGCACCACGGCGCCCTCGGGTGACGCGCTGAGCACCGACGGGATCGAGGCGGACCTCCTGCCCTTCTACGAGCAGACTGTCGACTGGTCCGACTGCGGCAGCGGTTTCGAGTGCGCCGACATCGAGGTGCCCTTCGACTGGGACGACCCGGCCGCCGACACCATCACGCTCGGCGCCAAGCGCTACCCCGCCTCGGGCAAGAAGCAGGGCACAGTCCTCATCAACCCCGGCGGTCCCGGCGGCTCGGGTGTGGAGTTCGTGCAGTACGTGCCCTTCCTCTTCGGCCTGCCGTTGCTCGAGAACTTCGACGTGCTCGGCTTCGACCCCCGCGGTGTCGGCGAGTCGAGCCCTGTCAGCTGCCTGTCCGACGCCGAGCGTGACGTCTCCGACGCGAAGACGTACACCTCCGACGAGGCCGGGCTCGCCGAGATGCGCGCCGATGCGAAGGCCTTCGGCGAGAAGTGCCTGGAGAACACCGGTCCGGTGCTCGGCGAGGTCGACACGCAGTCCTCGGCGCGCGACATGGACGTGATCCGCCACGTGGTCGGCGACGAGAAGCTCAACTACCTCGGCTACTCCTACGGCACCCAGCTCGGGGCGACCTACGCCGGTCTGTACCCGGAGAACGTGGGCCGGATGGTCCTCGACGGTGCGATCGACCTGCGTCTCACCGACCACGAGATGAGCCTGCAGCAGGCCGTCGGCTTCGAGAACGCCCTCACGGCCTTCGTCGACGACTGCCTCGCGAGCGGCAGCTGCCCGCTCACCGGGACGACCGACGAGGCGCTCGCGCAGGTGTCTGGTCTGCTCGACCAGATCCTCGCCAACCCCATGCCAACTGGCGACCCGGCGCGTCCGCTGACGCAGACCCTCGCCTTCTACGGCATCGCACAGCCGCTGTACTCCCAGCAGCTCTGGGGTCAGCTCACGGACGCCCTCGACTCCGCGATCTCCGACGGGGACGGCAGCGGCCTGCTCGCCTCGGCCGACAGCTACAACTCCCGCAACACCGACGGCACCTACGCCGACAACCAGGGCGAGGCCTTCAGGGCGATCAACTGCCTCGACTCCCGCACCGAGGTCGACATGGCCACGCTCGACGCCGAGGCTGCTGAGATCGAGGCCGAGGCCCCGACGGTCGGGCAGTTCTTCACCTACGGCGGTCTGGGCTGCGCGGACTGGCCCTTCCCGCAGGCCGAGAAGACCGGCGACCTCGCCGCGAGCGGCGCCGCGCCGATCCTCGTCATCGGGACGACGAACGACCCCGCGACCCCCTACGTGTGGGCGCAGGGCCTGGCCGAGCAGCTCGAGTCCGGTGTCCTCGTCACCTACGAGGGCGAGGGCCACACGGCCTACGGCCAGTCGAACTCCTGCGTCCTCGACACCGTGGACGAGTACTTCGTCGACGGGACCGTCCCCGACGAGGGCCTGGTCTGCTGACCGGCCTGAAGGCTGTCTCGGGGCCCTGGTCACAGGGCCTCGAGGTGACGTGCACCGCGCGGCGTGTGCCGCACGTCGCTGCTGGTCACGGGACGTGCGGAGCATCACACAGTCCGTCGTTTTGGCGTCGCGGCAGATCGCTTGTAGGCTGAGCGCGGTTCTTCACCTGTGTCAGTGACTCGTCTCCGGGCACAGGAGAGGTCGGCCGCCTTAGCTCAGTCGGTAGAGCGTCTCACTCGTAATGAGAAGGTCATCAGTTCGATTCTGATAGGCGGCTCCAGCACCACGAACGGCCCGGTCCCCATTGCGGGGGGACCGGGCCGTTCTGCGTTCTCAGACCTCAGACCTCAGACCTCAGACCTCAGACCTCCGCCGCCATGGCCTGGCCGGTCGAGCCCTGGACGTGCCTGCGGTTACTTGCCGCCCTTGTCGGGCCCGAAGATGTGGGTCCGTCGTGCGGCGACGCGGTTGGCGATCCGGTCGACGGCTGCGGCGGTGGCGTCCTTCATGCGCGGCTCGACGGTGGACCGGATGTCCTCGAACTGCTGCGCGCTGAGCCTGTCGGCGGTGAGCTCGCCGACCTCGAAGACGTCGCCCTTGTTGAGTCGGCCG
Source organism: Sanguibacter sp. Leaf3 (assembly GCF_001425965.1). Lineage (NCBI taxonomy): Bacteria > Bacillati > Actinomycetota > Actinomycetes > Micrococcales > Sanguibacteraceae > Sanguibacter > Sanguibacter sp. Leaf3. The sequence continues at coordinate 521,560 of NZ_LMRH01000001.1, forward strand.
TCGCCCGAGCCGTCGATGATTCGGCGGGGTTGCTGGGGCTGGGGTTGGGGCTACGGAGACCGGGGCTGAGGCCGCCCCTGCCGCTGCACCCGGGACCGTCAGGTCCTACCAGGACTCCGTCTCGGCCGAGCAGGTCCTCCTCAAGATGCTCCTCGAACTGCTGCGCGCTGAGCCTGTCGGCGGTGAGCTCGCCGACCTCGAAGACGTCGCCCTTGTTGAGTCGGCCGTCGCCCGAGCCGTCGATGATTCGCAGATAGATCATGTCGTCCTCCTGTGCTGGTGTGCTGCCCGGGGGAGTTCCTCCGGTCAGTCGTGCTGCGACGGCCGCCACGGTGGCGGCGCCGGTGGTGATCTCGAAGTGCATCTCGTCCTTGCGGCCCGAGTAGTCGCCGCCCCAGCGCACTGCCGGGGAGACGTCGGCCAGGATGCGCCGGATCGCGGCGACCTGAGCTCCTGTGAAGGTCCCGCTCGCCCCGAGAGGGTGTCGCGGAGCGTTGAGGTCGATCGCAGTCCCCGAGGCGTGGTTGGAGAGATCGGAGCTGCCCTCGATGGCGCGGTACGCCCACCCCCACGAGGACGAGACGGTGATGCCCTCGACCTCGGCGTTGAAACGACGCGCTACGTGCTCGAGGACTGTGAAGACCGGGCCCGAGAGGACCCTGCCCGTCACCCACGGGAACGGCGCGAGCCGGGTGTCCGTCCCGGCCCCGATGGCCGGCCACCCGTTCTGAGATACAGCCATGGGCTGCCTCCTTCTGTCGTCTGGGCACCTGACGCACGGTCAGGGGCCGAGAGGTGCTGCCGACCGGTCGGCCGGCACCTTCCGACGGAGCAGGGCGCTCCGTCGCGTGCGGCTACTTGCCGCCCTTGTCGGGCCCGAAGATGTGGGTCCGTCGTGCGGCGACGCGGTTGGCGATGCGGTCCACGGCTGCGGCGGTGGCGTCCTTCATGCGCGGCTCGACGGTGGACCGGATGTCCTCGAACTGCTGCGCGCTGAGCCTGTCGGCGGTGAGCTCGCCGACCTCGAAGACGTCGCCCTTGTTGAGTCGGCCGTCGCCCGAGCCGTCGATGATTCGCAGATAGATCATGTCGTCCTCCTGTGCTGGTGTGGTGGGTGCGCCGGTACCGAGGGTGATCCCCCGGGCGGCCATGAACGGCTGTGGGTCCTGCGGGGTGCCGTTCACGTGCGTCTCGAAGTGCAGGTGGTTGCCCGTGGCGGTGCCGGTCTTGCCGACGGTGCCGATCTGCTGTCCCTGCGCGACGACCTGCCCGCGTGAGACCCGGACTGTCGAGTGGTGCAGGTACTTGGTGAGGATCCCTCCGGCGTGCTGGATCCAGACCTCGTTGCCCCCGGTGGGGGTGGCCTGCGAGAACGTGACGGTTCCTGTGGCGGCTGCGTAGACCGGTGTGCCGGACGGTGCGCCGATGTCTGTGCCGAGATGCATCGACGAGGCGCCGCCTGCCGGCGGGGTACGAGGGCCGAACCGCGAGGTGATCGGCCCTGTGCACGGGTTGCTCCACATGGTGTGCTCCTTTCGTGGTGGGGTGATGGTCCGGAGCTCGGGTCTGCCGGGCTCCGGATGGTGCAGATGGTGATCGCTGGGTGTGCCCCAGCCGGTCCGACGGGCCCGTCTGGGGCTGCCCGTGGCGACCGGGGTCGAGGACCTGGAGGAATCTACGAGCTCCGCTCGTCGTGCCCGAGACCCTGCTCGGTCCGACCTCGACGCCTCAGGGGAGGCCGAGCCGGGCGCGCGTCAGAGGCCCCGCGACACCGTCCGGGACGAGGCCTGACCTGCGTTGGAACTCCGTCACTGCCGCTCGGGTCGCCGGTCCGTCGAGGCCGTCGACGACGAGCCGTGAGTACGCGGGGTAGTCCCGGTTGAGCCGAGCCTGGACCGACCGCAGCACGGGGTCTGCTGTGGTCCCAGGTCGCGCTGCACCGGCCGCAGCAGTGCCCCGCGGCGGTGTGCGCCGCACCAGCCCTCGCCCGAGGTTCGACCACTCGCCGACGTCGACGTGCAGGTGGTTCTGGTGGGTGCGCGCCGACCCCACCACGCCGTCGCGGGAGAAGGTGACCGCGAGGCCGACGCGCTCCGCCTCCCCGAGGGCGACGAGCAGCCGAGCGCGTTCGGTCCAGCCGTTCGAGCCGTGGTTGAGGTCTGCGGCGAGCCCGTCGCCATGCCACGAGCCAGGCCTGTGGACGCCGGGTGTCACGCCTCCGTAGTGCGGGTGCTCCCGGACGGAGTAGCCGGCGCGAGCCGCCCAGGCGAGGAAGTCGAGCAGGACGGGGGTGGGGGTGAGCTGTCTGGACAGTGCCACGGGGGTCTCCTCGGAGGGGCTGATGGTCGTCGCGCGATCCCGGCGTGACGACGAGGCCTCGCCCCGGGGCCAGAGGCGATCCCGGGGCGAGGGGTCGAGGTGACGACGCGTGCCGACCCGGTCTGCCGTGCGGTGGCCGGGCCGGCCTGCGCTCGCGGGGCGTCAGGCGCGCGAGTCCTGCATGAGGTTGAGCAGCGACTGCTCGAGGATCCAGACCTCGGGCACCCCCGCTGCCATGAGGTTGGTGCGCTCCTCGGCCGAGCGGAGCTCGACCCAGCCCCCGTTGTGGGCGTAGATGCCGTGGACCAGCGGGGCGTAGCGTCCTCCAGAGCGGTAGATCATCTTCTTGCCTTCCCTTCGTCGTGTGGTGGTGCGGGTGGGTACGAGGCGTGCCGCGACCGTGTCGACGGTCGCCCTCGTGGTGTTGATCTCGAAGTGCATCTCGTCCTTGCGGCCCGAGTAGTCGCCGCCCCAGCGGACGGCCGGGGAGACCTCCCGGAGGATGTCTCGGATGACGGCTACCTGTGCTGCCGTGAACGTCCCGCTCGCTCCGAGCGGGTGGCGCGGGGCGTTGAGGTCGATCGCGGTGCCCGAGGCATGGTTCGAGATGTCGGTGCTGCCGGAGATCGGCCTGTAGGCCCATCCCCACGAGCTGGCGACGGTGACGCTCTCGACCTCGGCGTGGAACCGTCGTGCGACGTGGCTGAGCACTGTGCAGACGGAGCCGGCGAGGATCCTGCCGGTCACCCACGGGGTGAGGCTGAGCCGCGGGTCGCTGCCCGACTCGATCGCCGGCCAGCCGTTCTGCGAGACGGCCATGGTGTACCTCCTTCTTGGTGTCGGTCTGTCGTTGATCTGGACTGCTTCTGCTCGACTGCTGTCGAACATGTGTTCGAGACTATGAGGTCCGTCGGCCTCGCCCTAGACCCTGTGTCGGGCCCTGAGCCCGGGCTGGCCTCGAGCGCGGAGAGGCCCTCGTCCAGTCGTGCGACTTGATCACGGCAGATCAAGGATCAGGACTTGATGGTCGCCGTGCGAGGTGCAGACGCATCAGGGTCAGGTCTGCTCCGGCTGCGGGACGCGTGCCGAGCGCTGCTGGTCGCGGTGTCGTCGTACGAGGGCTGCCGAGGCGAGCCCAGCGCGAGCCGGACGACCCACCTCGGGGCGCGCGCCTCGAGGTGTCGCCAGGCGGCGTGCCACCCCGCGACGGCCGCCACGGTGACGAGGAGCGTCGTCGACTCGTCCCCGAGTGCCGCGCCGAGAGGGGTGGCTGCCCAGGCGGGGAGGTGCGGCTCGACGGCGGCCAGCCCGGCCGTGACCGACGCGCCCCAGATCGCCGGGACTGTCGTGCGCAACCACGAGGTCACGAGGTCGTGGCCGCCCACGGGGTCGGTCTCCTCCGGGGGGTCGGGCGGCGGGTCTGTGACTTCGAAGGTCTCGTGCTCTGTGCTCATGCGGTCCTCCAGACCGTGTCAGTCGCCGAGGTCGGCGGGGAGCGGGGGTGGTGGCGGTGCGTCGGGGGCGCTGTGCCGCGCGATGTGCGCATAGAGCGCGTTGATGAGGCGCAGCGCGCGCCAGTGGCGGTCGCGCACCTCGCGGACCTCGGCCTCGAGCTCGCCGATCCGCGCGGCGTGCCTGTCGACCTGCTGCTGGAGCGGCTCGAGCAACGAGCGGGTCTGGGCCTCGACGAGAGAAGACCAGTGCGCGTCGCCGGCGGCGTCGTCGTCGCGCAGGGCCGTGCGTCGGGCGATCGCGTGGTCGTGGGCGACCCGGAGCAGCGCGGCCAGCCCGCCGGCCCCGACGGTGCCGACGACGAGGCTCACGGCCGTCGGCACCCAGCTCATCGGACCGGTGCCGGTGCCGGCGAAGCCCGCAGCTCGTCGACGAGTGCTGCGCGCGAGGGGCCGCGGAGGTCCCGGCGTTCCTTGGGGGTCATGCCCCCGCGGACCAGCCACGGACCGTAGGCGGTGTCTTCTTCGTCCTCGAGGGCGTCGAGCAGGCAGGCGCGGCGGACCGGGCAGGCTGCGCAGATCGCCGTCGCGCGGGCCGCGACGTGGCGGTTGACGGGGTCGAACAGCGCCGGGTCTGCACCGTAGCAGGCGGCGTCGCTGACCCAGTCCAGCTCGAGACGCCGGAGCGTGGCTCGGGGGGCTGTCTCGGGAGGGGTGGTCTCGGGAGGGGTGGCGCGTGCTGTCGGGATGGTCTCGGGTCGGGTGAGGGTGAGTGTGTCCATGAGCGTCCTTCGATCGGTCAGGTCGTCCTCCGGCGTCGTTCGTCGGTGTCGGGTGCCATCGATGGTTACACCATGTTCCGACAAGTTCAACGCGCTACTTCGTCGCCACCCGCGAAGCAGTTCCGTTAAGACCTTCATCTCCGGTCATGATCCTGCGTCTTTGGTGTAGGGTGCCCTGAAGACGACGGACCGACGCGAAAGGGAGCCCTCATGCCTCTCGACCACGACGACAGGGCCCGCGAGGCCGTGGCCACCGAGCTGCGGCGACGCGGGGTGACACCCCGCCAGCTGGCGATCCAGGGCGGTCTCTCCGTCGACACCGTCAACGACTTCCTCAACGGCGTCCGCTGGCCGCGCAGCGGCAGCCTCGGCAAGATCGAGGCCTTCCTCGGCTGGCCGCCCGGTCGCCTGGACAGGCTCGGCGCGGGCGAGGACCTGAGCGGCGACGTCGACGCTCCGGGCGAGCCTGCGGACTCGCCTGCCTCGGGTGTCCTGCTCGACATCGACCCGGAGGTCTTCTCCGACCTCGACCCGAGCGAGCGTGCCGAGGCCGTGGCGGCCGCAAAGCTCACGTACCTCGAGCGGGCCCGGGAGATCCGCCGCTCCCGAGGTGCCCTCTGAGGTGCCGCTCAGGGCTGGCCGGCGGGGTCCGTGTCAGCGGTCGGGCGCAGGATGGTCTGTCCCGGCGTCAGCCGGTCGCGAGGCAGAGGGGGTCTGCATGAGCTACAGCCCGTGGAAGGACGCCGAGGTGCGTCATCCGCACCTGGACATCGAGCGGTGCGACATCGCACCGGCGCGCGGCGTCTGGGTGCGCAGCGAGAACATGATCCTCATCGACGAGAACCTGGACCGCCCGTGGCGCCGGGCGACGCTGGCGCACGAGCTCGCGCACGTCGACCTCGGGCACGTCTCGCTCGTCGAGGGGTACTTCGCGCGGCGGGTCGAGCGTGAGGCCGACATGCTCGCGGCGCGCCGGCTGCTGGGAAACGTCGACGTCATCGCCGACGCCGTGGCCGCCTACCCGGGGGACACGGCCGCCGTGGCCGACCAGCTCGACGTGCCCGTCGAGGTCTTGGTCCGCAGGGTCGAGAAGATGCACCCTCGGGACCGCGCGAAGATCGAGGCCCGCGTCTTGCGCAGCGCGGGCTGACCTCCCGCGGCCGCGGGTAGCCTCGACGAGGTCGTCGGCGCTCGACGACCCGGCGCGGCACCGACTCACAGGCGCCCGCTGCGGTGCACCGACCCAGGAGGACAGATGGCCCCCACGCTCCGTTCGATCGAGGCGAAGATCTCAGACGGCGAGCCCGTCGGTCCTGAGGAGGTGCGGTGGCTCGCGGAGTCGCTCCGCGCGCTCGTGGGCCCCGACCCGGACCCAGACGACGAGCCCACGCCCGAAGAGCTCGCCGCCGAGTTCGGCCTCGGCTCGTCACCCTCGCCCGACATGCTCGAGTACCTCCGAGAGTTCGTGCGAGACCGCCGGGCGCAGGAGGCCGCAGACGCCTCAGAGTGAGGCTCGTGTGTCCGGGAGGTCACCGCATGTTTCGATCATGTAGCGAAGTTACTAACTCGGGAGAATCTCTGAAGGTTCTTTGCTAGATTGCATCCAGAGCCTCCGCAGGGAGGCGGCGACGCGTCCGCGTCGCCCTGGACGAGAGGACCGATGATGTTTCTATCCACGGGGCGCAACCGAGCTCTGGCCGCGGTGGCGCTGGCCTCGAGCATGACGCTGGTGGTCGCCGGGTGCTCCAGCAGCGGCGCCGGAGCAGGTGGCGGCGAGGGCGAAGACCGCGTGCTCAACGTCTTCGCCGGGAGCCAGACGCCGATCACCGCCAACTTCAACCCGTACTCGCCGACAGCGCTGCACGCGTCGTCAGGGGCGATCTACGAGACGCTGTACTACTACAACAAGGGTGCCGCCGGAGACCCGACACCGTTGCTCGGAGAGTCCTTCGCCTTCGACGACACGGGCTCCGAGCTCACGGTCACCCTGAAGTCGGGAGTCACCTGGAGCGACGGCGAGCCCTTCACGGCCGACGACGTCGTCTTCACCTTCGAGCAGCCCTTCGCCTCGCAGGAGTGGATCACCTCGGTCGAGGCCGTCGACGAGACCACCGTGAAGTTCGTCTTCGACGGCCCGCAGTACACCAACGAGTTCACGGTCCTCGGGTCGACCTACATCGTCCCCGAGCACATCTGGTCGACGATCGAGGACACCACGGCCTTCGCCGACGCCGAGCCTGTGGGCACCGGACCGTACATCGTCGACAACGTCTCGACCTCGGCCTACACGATCGTCGCGAACCCCGAGTACCGCGAAGAGGGCAAGCCCGCGGTCAAGAAGGTCCGCTACCTCGGCATCGACAGCAACCAGTCGGCCGAAGACCTCATCCGCACGGGGAAGATCGACTGGGTCAGCATGTTCTCGCCCGAGCCCGAGTCGATCACGGCCGACGGCCGCATGGGGTACCTGCCGCTCTACAGCACCGCGACGGTCATCTACACCTGCGCGAACGCCGAGATGGGGTGCGAGGGACCCCAGACGGACGTCGCCGTCCGCCAGGCGATCGACGCAGCCCTGGACAGGTCGTCCATCAACGAGAAGGCCTTCGCCGGCGTCGGCGGGGCGGCGTCCCCGACCTTCGCCCTGCCAGGACGTGACGACCAGTGGGTGGCGCCGGGCATGCCGTCCCAGAGCCCGCAGCAGAGGGACGTCGAGGCCGCCCAGGCCATCCTCGACGAGGCCGGCTACGCCCCCGACGCCGACGGCGTCTACGCCAAGGACGGTCAGCGGGTCGAGATGACCCTCGTCTCGGTCGACGGCTGGAACGACTACAACTCCGCGGCCAAGCTCATCGCCGAGCAGGTCTCGGCGGCAGGCATCCAGGTCACGGCGACGACGGTCTCGCAGAGCGAGTTTGCCGACGCCCGCCAGAGCGGTGAGTTCCAGCTGATCATCGGCGGGGTGAGCGGCACGTCGGTCGCCGACCCGTTCCAGATCTACCACGACTGGTTCACCACGGGGACGACGGCTCCGGTGGGCGAAGAGGTCCCGCTCGGCGCCTGGAACTTCTCGCGGTACTCCGACCCCGAGGTCGACGCGGCTGTCGAGGCCGCCTCGGTGACCGACGACGCGGCGACCAAGCTCGAGGCCTACGGCGTCATCCAGGAGAAGATCGTCGAAGACCTGCCGTACATCCCGCTGATCCTCTCCGCGTCGCAGACCTTCTACGACACCGAGCACTTCACGGGGTGGCCGACCGAGGACGACCTCTACGCCTTCCCGGCACCGTTCACCCCGACGGCCGCCGGTCTGATCCTGTCCACCCTGGAACCTGTGGACTAGGGCTGCCGGCCGGCGCGCCGCCGCGCGCCACCAGCAGACGACGAGAGAGGCCGGGCGCCGCGAACGCCCGGCCTCTCTCGTCGTCCCGTGGGGGTGGGGTGCCAGGGGGACCGCAGCCGGCGGACCGCAGACGGCGGTGCGTCAGCTGCCCAGACCCTCACGAGCCGTCTGACCGCGCGACGGCGCCGGAGGCATGGCGACTACGCGGTCTCGCGGCGTGCGCCCGTCGCGAGGAGCCCGCTGACAGTCATGATCGTCAGCGCCCCGAGGACGACGAACAGCGGGACCGTCCATCCGTCTGTGGCTGTGTGCAGCGCGCCGATCGCGTACGGCCCGGCGGCAGCGGCGCTGTACCCGAGGCCCTGGATCATCGCCGACATGCGCCGGGCCTCGCTCTGCGACCGCGACCGCTGGACCACGAGCGTGAAGATCACCGTGAAGTTGCCACCCTGGGACATCCCGGCGAGCGCGGCCCACAGCGGCCACAGCTCAGGGGCCACGAGCAGGCCGACGGGGAGCGAGAGCCAGAGCACGCTCATGCAGGCGAAGACCGCGCGCAGCGGCATCCGGCGCGACATGAGCAGCGGGACCCCGACACCCCCGACGATGCCGAAGAACTGGAAGATCGACGCGGCGCCACCCGCGCCGGAGTCGCTCATGCCCTGGGTGTCCGTGAGGATCTTGGGCAACCAGGTGGTCACGGCGTAGTAGGAGAAGGCCTGGCCCACGAAGGTGAGCGTCAGGCACCACGCGATGCCGCGCCGCCAGACGGGCCCGAGCTCGGCGTCGGAGGTCCCGTGCGCGGGCACCAGGACGACAGGCACCTTCTCGCGGCCGGCCGTCGCACGCTGCCACAGGACCGCCGCGACGATCATCACCAGGCCCCACGCGACGAGAGCCCAGCGCCACCCGAAGGACGCGGCCAACGGCGCTGTGACGAGCGTGGTGACGACCGAGCCGAGGTTGAGCGCCCCTGTGTACAGACCTGTCACGGCCCCGGCGGACTGCGAGAAGTCCCGGGCGATGAGGACGGGGACCGCGACGTTGCCGATCGTGATCGCGGCACCGATGATCACTGTGCCCACGACCGCCAGCTCGAAACCGCCGGCCGAGCGCACGCAGGTCCCGACGAACACCGCGAAGAGCGAGAGGGTGATGGCGCGCTCGATCCCGACCCGCCCGATGAGCATCGAGGCGAAGGGGGCGACGAGGGCGAAGCAGAGGACCGGGATGCCGGTGAGGATCCCGACGGTCTCCGGCGTGACACCGAGTCCGTCGGCGACCGTCGTGACGATCGGCGCGAGGGAGATGAAGGGGGCCCGCAGGTTGAGGGCGTAGACCAGCATCGCCAGGAGGAGCAGCCCGCTCGTCCCGTAGATGCGTGCGCGTTTCGAGATGTTTGCTCCTGATGTCGTCGTGATGATCGATGACAGGTTACGCTCCCCGGCCAGCGCCGATCCTCGCGTGCCCACGGTCCTACCGGGCGAGGACCTGGATGCGCCCTCCGCCAGACCGTGACCATACCGAGACCTGACCTCGCGCAAGATCGCGCAGGCTGATGACACAGTCCAGTCACGGCATCGAGCATGCCGACGATGCCTGGCAGGCCGCCAGGCAGAGACGTCCGGAGGACCGTGTGACGCCCGAGACCCGCCCAGACCGCGACGAGGCCTGGTTCGACGCGCTGTTCCGCGAGCACGCGCGCAGCGTCTACAGGTACGTCGCGCGCCGTGCCGCGCACGACGACGCCGACGATCTCACGGCCGACGTGCTGACAGTCGCGTGGCGTCGCCGGGACGAGGTCCCCGAGGGGCACGAGCTCGCCTGGCTCTACAGGACCGCGGCCTTCACCGTCGCCAACCACCACCGCCGCTCGCGCCCCGTGCTCGTCGAGGTGCTCCCCGAAGACCCCGACCAGACGTCGCCCGAGCTCCTCGTCGTCGCGGACCTCGAGGTGCGGGCAGCGCTCGCCACGCTCTCGGACCGCGACCGCGAGATCTTGCTGCTCACGGCCTGGGACGGCGTGGACGGCGACGCGCTCGCCGAGGTCCTCGGCGTCTCGCGCGGTGGTGCCGACGCGGCGCTGTCCAGGGCCCGCAGCCGGCTCCGGGCTGCCTGGGAGGCGCAGGAGGAAGGGGCTGAGGCGGGGACGGAGCGGTCCGGTCCCACGTCCGTCGGCAGGCCACCGGCTGACGGTCGCGCTGACGGAGCGACCGACCCGCCGGCTCCGGAGCCTCCGCAGCTTCCGCGGGGTACGGCGCGCAAGGACGACGACGCTGACGACACAGACAGGGTGACGGGCCGACAGGGTGGCCCAGCCCCCAGGAGGACATGATGGACACCACCGACCGCACCCCCCAGCAGCACGGCGACGAGCCCGACGAGGCCTACGACAGCCTCCGTGCGGCCGATCCCGCAGCGTCCGCCGAGCCCGACCTCTCCGCGATCCGGGCCGCCGTGAGCCGCAAGGTCGCTTCCTCGACAGGCGACGAGCCCGCAGGCGCGCGTGACGGCGACGGCACTCCCGAGGAGCCCCTCGGTGCCGTGCCCGGCCAGGACGGGGTCGCCGACCTCGCCGCGGCCCGCGCGCGCCGTCGGCCCTCGCGCTGGCTCCAGGTCGCAGCCGCCGCTGTCGGCGTGGTCGCCGTGGGGACCGCCGGATACGCCTTCGGCGCCCAGGGCGCAGACCCGGAGCCGACGGCGGGTGGCGTCGGGAGCGAGGCTGCCGACGCACCGGCTCTCCCCGTACCGGCTGGGACTGCCGCGGGCGACCAGCAGCAGGGTCTCGGCGCACCGTCGACCGAGGAGAGCTCTGCCTCGCAGGCCGACAGGTCGATGATCGCGCCCTTCGGTGGGATGCGCACCCTCTTCACGGCTGTCGGCCTCGGCGACGAGCCGGGCACGGCCACCGCCTACGGCTACGACTCGTCAGCAGCCTTCACCTCGGAGAAGGCCTCGGCGATCGCCTCCCTCGTCGGTCTCGAGGGCACCCCCGAGCTCGTCTACGGGGCGTGGCACCTCGGGTCGACCGACTGGACGGGCCCGACCCTCGACGTGCAGCCCGACGCCGCGACGAGCTTCTACTACAGCGACCCGACGAAGGACCCGTGGGTCGAGGGCTCGACGGCCGTCGCGGTCGACGGCGCGACCGCCACCGCGCAGCTCGCCGACATGATGACGACCCTCGGCGTCGACCCGGCCGCGTACACGCTGACCGTCGAAGACACCGGCACGCAGAACGTCACGACTGTCACCGCCTACCCTGTCGCCGGCCCCGGGGCGACCGGCCAGACGTGGCAGCTCAGCGTCTCGAGCGAGGGGATCTACAGCCTGAGCGGGACCCTCGCGCCCCTCGTCGACCTCGGCAGCTACGACGTCGTCGGCCCCACGACCGCCGTGGCCCGGCTCACCGACCCCCGCTTCGGCGCGACCCCGGACTTCTCGATCCTCGCGGACCAGCCCTTCGCCAGGGCCGACGTCCAGACGCCCGAGATGGTCGACCCCGGCGTCGGGGTCGACCCGGCCGAGGTGCCCTCCGACGACCCGGCCGCCGTCCCGACGGTCCCGCCGACCCTGACCCCGGGGACCAGCTTCTCGTGGCCTGTCGCCGAGGTGGCGATCACCGGGGCCGAGCTCACGACCACCACGGTCTACGCGGCCGACGGGTCCGTCGCCCTCGTGCCGGCGTACAGGCTCACGGGAGACGACGGCAGCGGCTGGACGGTCGTGGCCGTCACCGAGGAGCACCTGGACTTCGCGGCCCAGCGCTGACGCGCTGAGACGCGGGCGGGGCCTCGGCGCCCCGGCACCACCAGCAGGGGGCTGCGGGTGGCACCGCAGCCGACCGACGAGAGGGCCGGACGGGTTGTCCGGCCCTCTCGGCCGTCGTCAGGGCATCGTCCGGTCGGTCGTGTGCTCGGGCGGTCAGCCGTCTAGCGGCTCAGCGGTCCAGCCGCTCAGCGGCTCTGGGACGCCAGGGTGCGCAGCGCGCCACGCTGGAGCTGAGCGCCGGCCGACTGGACGAAGGCGGGCATCCACCCGAGCTCGGCCGTGAGCCACCGGCGGGCGACGGCGTCGACAGGGAAGAAGGTCCGGCGGAAGAGGTCGTTGCGCACGGCGACTGTCGTGCGCGGCTCGTCGGCCACCACCTGCCAGCGGCTGGTGCCGCACTGCTTGACGAGGACGTCGCCGAGGGCCACACCGAGCGCGCCGACCAGATAGTCGGGGTCCCAACGGTCCGACTCGGGGGCCCTGTGCCACGCCCGGCAGTACGCGTCGAACAGGGACGAGAGGTACCCGACAGACCTCAGGTCGGCACCGGGGCCCCGCAGGTGCTGGCGGAGCTCTTCCATCCACACGAGCTCGACCACGCTCGGCTCGCGCAGCACGACGGCGCCGTCCTCGGGGCCTGGGGCCGCGGGCGTCGGGTCGGCCTGCGGGGACGACGTGCGTCCGTGCGATCGCAGCAGTGGCTTCATGCCCTCCCTATCGGCCGGAGGTCACCTGTTCTTGACGATTTCCGGGCGAGTCTGCGCCGCCTTTCATCCGCTGGTCGAGCCAGCCCACCCCGGCGGCGAGGACCAGGAAGACGACGGCGACCACGAGCGTGCTCAGCAGCGCCGAGGCGTAGCCGTTCTCCGCGGCGTCGAGGAAGGGGTACGGGTACCAGCCCACGATCTCTCCGCGCACGAAGGTGTACGCGATCCAGGCCAGCGGCGCGACGAGCGACCACCCGATGGTGCTCCGGTCGATCCGCGGGCGCGGCCCGAAGAGCACCCAGCCGACGACGACGGCCAGAGGGGAGAGCACGTGCAGCAGCAGGTTCGACACCGCGCCGGCGGCCGAGAGCTCGACGAGCCCTCGCAGGACGGCGTTGTAGACGATGCCCGTCACGGCGATGCACAGGATCGCGTCGAGGCGGGCGACGCGGAACAGCCGCCCGTCGCGGTCGGGTCGGACCGCGAGCAGGACCGCGACGACGCACACGAGGACGTTCGACAAGATCGTGAAATAGCTGAAGAGCCTCACGAGGCGCTCGAGCATCGACCCTGCCTCGCCGGGACCGTCGAGGAGGGCGACGACCACCTCCATGACGACACCCGTCCCGGCGAGGAGGGCTGTCGCTGCGTGCCACGTGCGCTGGACGACCACTGCGGCTCCCGGGGGTGAGGCGTCTCGCGCGCCTGTCGGAGCGCGTCGCCAGTCTAGGCAGGTGGTCCCGGGGCGGCGAGATGTGCGTGCGCTCGAGCCCTGGGGCTCCGACCTGGTCAGGGGTACGGTAGGGGGACAAACCGTACCCGACGTGAAAGAGGTCCTCATGCCTACTCGCACCGCACGCACAGCATGGAACGGCACGCTCGAGGAGGGCGCTGGCCAGGTCGAGCTCAGCAGCTCGAAGGCAGGGACCTTCGACGTGTCGTTCCCCAAGCGCGCAGCTGACGAGGCGGGTGGCACGACCAGCCCCGAAGAGCTCATCGCCGCGGCGCACTCCTCCTGCTACGCGATGCAGCTCTCCGCGCTCATCGGCGAGGCCGGCGGCACGCCGGACTCCCTCGACGTGAGCGCCGACGTCTCGCTCGCCCCCGACCCGGCCGGCGGCTTCCAGATCACGAAGATCGTGCTCACGGTCCGCGGCGAGGTCTCCGGGATCGACGAGGCCACCTTCCTCAAGGCGACCGAGGACGCGAAGGCCACCTGCCCGGTGTCCAAGGCCCTCACCGGCACGACGATCACGCTGGACGCCTCGCTCGAGAAGTAGCAGGGCAGCAGGAGAAGACCATGACGCACAGGACCGCCGGGCACGAGCCCGGCGGTCCTGCTGCGTCACCGGGGGAGGGGCCCCGTGAGGTCTCCCAGGACGGCCGAGAGCGTCCGGACGAGGAGGTCGCGCAGCTCGTGCTGGGTCAGCGGGCTGCCGGCCAGCCAGGCGGCTGTCGTGTTCTCGGCGAGGGCGACCCACCCGCGCGACAGGAGGGCGAGCGCGTCGGGGCCGAGCCGCTGGTCCCCTCCGGAGGCGTCCGGGGTGGGCGAGGTGCTCGACGCGTGGACCGCCGTCGACCGGCGTGCGAGTCGCTCGACGAGGAGCGAGCGGGCGTCGGCCAGGATCTCCTGGGTCTGGGGGTCGTCGTGGAGCGCACCACGCCAGATGTCCGTCCACAGCTCGCGGCGTGCGGTCACCGTGGTGATGAAGGCGTCGAGGACCACGACGGGCCGCTCGGGGGAGACGGGCCCCTCGGTCGCGGCGAGGGCCGCGAGCAGGTCGTCGACAGCCGCGGAGACGACCGCGCGCTGCAGCCCGACCACCGAGCCGAAGTAGTGGAACACCAGCGCCTTGGACGCCCCGGCGGCCGTCGCGACGGCCTGCGTGCTGAGGCTGCCGATCCCGTCGGCGGCGGCGAGCCGCTCGGCCACGACGAGCAGCTCGCGTCGGCGGTCGGCGGGCTCGAGTCGGGTCCGGGGTGTGTCGCGGCTCATGGCTCTTGTCTACCAACAGTGTTGACCTCAGGTCAACAGCGTCGTAGATTCTTTGTTGACCACTAGTCAGTACGAGGGGCACATGACGACTCACGACCACCCAGAAGCCATCTCGCTGCGCGCAGTGCGCGTCGAGGGACGGCGCGACACCATGCTCGACCCGGTCACCCTCCGGCTCGAGCGGGGCTCGCGCCTGCTCGTCGTCGCCGAGCCCGGCCACGGGCACACGGCCCTCGCGCTCGTCGCGACGGGCCGCATGGTGCCCGACGAGGGAGACGTGCTCCTCGACGGGCGGCCCGACGCCGAGACCCTGCGCAAGGTCTCAGCCGTGGTCGACGCCCCCACCATCACCGAGCCTGACGACGCCCTGACCGTGGCCGGGACCGTCGCCGAGGGGCTCGCCCTCGCCGGTCGACCGTCCAGCCGTCGGGCCGTCAACCACTGGCTCACCGAGCACGACCTCGCCGAGCGCCGCTCGCTGCGGGTCGACCAGCTCGACCCCGTCACCCGCGTCCAGACGCTGCTGGCGCTGGGCGCCGCAGACCCGGCCGTGCGGTATCTCGTCCTCACGCTCCCCGACCGCCACGGCGGCAACCCCAAGGACTGGTGGCGGATGGCCGGCGGGTACGCCGAGTCCGGTTACGGCGTGATGGTCCAGTGCACCCCCGCCTCGGCCCACGTCCTCGAGGCCGGACGGCACATCGAACGGCCCGTCGAGGGCACCGACAACCACGACGCGATGGAGGTCCTGCGATGAAGGCCGTCCGGATCAGCCTCTCCGAGCTCCGCCGCATCAGCGCCGGCACGCTCCCCAAGCTCGCGATCGCCGCCTTCGCGATCATCCCCACCCTGTACGCAGGGCTCTACCTCTTCGTGAACTCCGACCCCTACTCGCGTCTGGACCAGGTCCCGGCGGCCCTCGTCGTCGAGGACACCGGGGAGTTCGGGCAGAAGGTCGCGGACAACCTCCTCGACGACGGCGGCTTCGGCTGGGTCGAGACCTCACGGGCCGAGGCGCAGGTCGGGGTCCGCTCCGGCGAGTACGACGCCGCGCTCGTGATCGGCCCGACCTTCAGCGACGACCTCGCCTCGTCAGGGGAGTTCGCGCCGCAGCAGGCGAGCATCACGCTCGTCACCAACGACGCCAACAACTATCTGGCGCGCACGATCGCGGACCAGATCGTCGGGAAGGTGCGCGACTCGATCGCCTCCGAGGTCGGCACCGAGGCGGCAGCGCAGTTCCTCGCGGGCTTCTCCGACATCCGCACGAGCCTGGAAGACGCCGTGAGCGGCGCGACCGAGCTCACCGACGGGACGGCGCAGCTCGTCACAGGCTCGGACCAGCTCGTCACGGGCTCGGCGGACCTCGCGACGGGGGCGTCGACGGCAGCCACGGGTGCCTCCGACCTCGCGACAGGTGCGAGCACCCTCAAGACCGGCGCCGCCACCCTCGCGACAGGCGCGAGCACCCTCAAGACCGGGATCGACGACCTCGACACGGGCCTGGGGACCCTCAAGACCGCCACGACAGACCTGCCCACCCAGGCCCAGGCTCTCGCCGACGGCGCGAAGAAGGTCGCCGACGGCAACGCGACGATCGCCGGCTACGGCGACGCTGCAGCCACTGGCGCGCAGGCTCTCGTCGACGACCTCGACACCATCCGGACCGGGATCGCCGACGACCTGCGTGCGCAGGGCCTCACCGAGGAGGAGATCACCACGGTCCTCACGGCCCTCGACACCGCGCGCCAGCCCATCACCGACGCCTCGACGGCGCTCGGCGAGGTCTCGACCTCCCTCGACACGCTGTCCTCAGGTGCCACGCAGGTGAGCGACGGGGCTGCAGCGCTCGCGCTCTCCGCACCGACCCTCGCCCAGGGGATCGCCGACGCCGCCACGGGGGCCGACAGCCTCGCGACAGGCGCCTCGACCCTCGCGACAGGTGCCTCCGACCTCTCGACGGGCGCCTCGGAGCTCTCGACAGGTGCCGACTCGCTCAAGACCGGGACCGCGACCCTCTCCGAGGGTGCCAGCACCCTCGCGACGGGTGTCTCGACCCTCCACGACGGGATCGTCGCGGCCGACTCCGGAGCTGTCCAGCTGCGCGACGGCCTCACCTCCGGCATGGGCGAGGTGCCCGACGTCGACGCCCAGACGCAGGACGACACCGCCCAGACCATCGGCAACCCTGTGGTCGTGCAGAACGAGTCGCTCACCAGCGCGGGCACCTACGGCGCCGGTCTCGCACCGTTCTTCCTCTCGCTCGCCTCGTGGATCGGCGCCTACGTGCTGTTCCTGCTGGTCAAGCCGCTGTCCAGGCGTGCGCTCGCCGCCGGGCGGTCCATCTGGTCGTCGGTCGCCACAGCCCTCGGCGGCTGGCTGACCCCGGCAGCCATCGGTGTCGCGCAGGCCGCGCTGATGTTCACGGTGACCAAGTTCGCCCTCGACATCCAGCCCGCCTACCCGTGGTTCACGGCGCTGTTCCTCGTGCTCGTCTCGGCGACCTTCGTCGCGATCCTCCAGGCCCTCAACGCCTGGTTGGGTGCGGCAGGGCAGTTCCTCGGTCTGGTCCTCATGCTGACCCAGCTGGTGACCGCGGGCGGCACCTTCCCGTGGCAGACGATCCCGGAGCCGCTGCGCTCGCTGCACCAGTTCTTGCCGATGAGCTACGGCGTCGACGGTCTGCGGCACCTGCTCTACGGAGGCTCGCTGACGAACGTCGGGACCGACGCGGCCGTGCTCGCGCTGTTCCTCGTGGGGTCGCTCGCGGTGACCACGCTCGCTGCTCGCAAGCAGCGGCTGTGGACCGTGCGGACGCTCCAGCCCGAGCTGGTGCTCTGACAGAGCGGCAGGACGGTACGGCGGACGAGTTCGTCCGCCGTACGGCAGCGCTGGTCAGTCGACCGTGACGGCCTCGAGCACAGGCAGCCGTGCCGCGCGGATCGCCGGCCACGCCGCCGCGAGCACACCGACGACGACCGAGATGCCCAGCATCACCGCGAGACCACCCCACGGGACGACAAGCTCGGTCAGCCCGGAGCTCTGGAACACCGTCGGCATCCCCGCGGCGAGCCCGACGCCCACGGCCAGCCCGAGGACTGTGCCGAAGACCGCCGTGAGGACCGACTCGATGGTGATCGTCGCGGCGAGCTGCGCCCGGCCGAGGCCCACGGCCCGCATGAGGCCGATCTCGCGGGTCCTCTCGATGACCGACAGGGCCAGGGTGTTGACGATGCCCAAGATCGCGATGACGATCGACAGCCCGAGCAGCGCGTAGAGGATCGTCAGCACCTGGTCCACCTGCGCCGCGAGGGACGACACGAACTCGTCGTTGTCCATGACCGAGACGATCATGTACGGCTTCGCGGCAGCGGTCACGGCTGCGTCGAGGTCGGCCTGGGAGACGCCGTCTGCTGCCTGCAGCAGGACCATCGTGGCCATGTCTGCAGGACTCGAGGCCAGCTGGTCGAAGATCGAGTCCGCGACCAGGAGCGGGGTGCCCAGGGCCGGGGAGTCGAAGACCGAGCCGATGGTCACCTCGACCTCGCCGACCTGGGTCGACAGGGTGAGGCTGTCTCCGAGTGCCCAGCCGTTGGACGTCATGGCTGACTTCAGCACGCTGACCTGGCCGTCAGCGAGGGTGTCGAGATCGCCCTCGACAGCCTCGGTCGCCCAGCTGCGGTCGAAGACGCCAGGGTCTGCGCCGAGGGCGTAGAGGCTGACGGGGTCACCCCCGGAGGTGTCCGTCACGAAGTACTGGTCGAGCAGCATCGCGTCTGCGGCACCGACCTCGGGCAGCGCGTCGATGTCGGAGACGACCCCGGCCGGCAGGGTGCCCGTCGCCGACTGGACGATGAGGTCGGCTCGCGACTCGTTCTCCACGATGCTGCTGACCGACGACTGCGCTGACGCGGCGAGGACAGAGGCGGCCCCGACGAGCGACATGCCGATCATCAGTGCGCTGGCCGTGCTCGCAGTCCGGCGAGGGTTGCGGGTCACGTTGCCGGACGCGAGCTTCCCGAGAGGCTTGACGAGCCAGACGAAGGGCAGCGCCATGACGCGCAGGACAGGCTTCGCGATGGCCGGCGCGAGCAGCAGCACGCCCACGACGACGGCGGCTGCGCCGATGCCGAGGATGCTCCCGGTGCTCGCCGTGTCGTCCCGGGCGGCGGTGACGACAGCCGCGATGACGGCGCTCGCCCCTGCACCGGCGACGACCAGCCCGGCGATGGTGCGGACCCGCAGCGAGGCGCTCTGGGCCGGGGAGTCGTCCCGCATCGCCTCGACAGGCGCGACGAGCGCCGCACGCCGGGCGGGCACAGCCGCCGAGAGGATGCTCACGACGATCCCGAGCACGAGCGAGATGACGACCATCGAGGTCGAGACCGGCACGCTGCCCGCGAGCTCCATGCCCATCGAGGCGAAGAGCGCCTTGAGCGCGAGGACCAGCCCGAGACCACCGGCGACCCCGAGGGCGCCGCCGATCGCCCCGACGACAGCCGCCTGGACGAGGATCGACACGAAGACCTGGAGCGGTGACGCCCCGACAGCCCGCAGCAGCGCGAACTCCCGCTGACGCTGACGGACCGTCATCGCGAAGGTGTTGGAGATGATGAACCCGCCGACGAACAGCGAGATCCCTGCGAAGACCAGCAAGAAGGTCTCGACGAAGCCGAGCATGGTCGAGATCTCGTCGCGGGCCTCCTCGCGGGCCGTCTCGCCGGTGACGACCTCGACGGGCGCCGCGTCGGTGGCACCGGCCGCCGGCTGGACTGCCGCGTCGACGCGCTCCGCGAGTGCCGTGTCGTCGACGCTGCCGTCGCCGAGGACCGAGATGGTCGAGACCATTCCGTCGGGCGAGAACGCCGCGGCAGCCGTGGCCTCGTCGAAGAACACGATGGTCGCACCGGCCATCGAGGTACCCATGTCGACGATGCCCGTGAGCGTCGCCTCCGTGAGCTGCCCGCCGACGACGAGCGTCGTGGTGTCACCGACTGCCAGGCCCGTCGTCTCGAGCGCACCGGCCTCGAGCATGAACTCCCCAGGCCCGCTGGGGGCGGTTCCCTCGGAGATCGGCGTCGCCGGGTCGTCGGCGTACCAGGCGAGCCCGAAGGTGGGCGCGCCCGTCGTCGGCGGCACCGTGCCGTCGGCCCCGACGAGCACGAGCGGACCGGTGAGGTCCGCGAAGGCGTGGGCGACGCCGTCGACCTGCGCCACGGTGGTCACGAGGTCGGCGGGGATCGTGTTGCGGACGGCCCCGGCGCTCGCGTTCTCCTGGACGAGGGTCGACACGTCGTCGGCCCCGCGCAGGTAGACGTCGGAGGAGGTGCCGGCGTCGACGATCCCGTCGAAGGTGTCGGACAGCATCTCGCGCAGCGAGAAGGTGCCTGCCACGAAAGAGACGCCGAGGACGACGGCGAGGATGGACAGCCCGAGGCGGACGAGGTGCGCCTGGACGTTGCGCAGCGCGACGCGGAGCATCAGCCCGTCACCTTCTGGCGCGTGAGGGACGCGAGCACGTCGAGGACGGTCTCGGGGGTCGGCTCGGAGAGCTCGGCGACGATCTGCCCGTCCGCGAGGAACAGCACCCTGTGCGCGTTGCTGGCCGCGACGGGGTCGTGCGTGACCATGACGACAGACTGGCCCAGGGTGTCGACGGAGGTCCGCAAGAACGAGAGCACCTCACGCGAGGACGTCGAGTCGAGGTTGCCTGTCGGCTCGTCGGCGAAGACGACCGACGGCTTGGACACGAGAGCCCGGGCGCAGGCGACACGCTGCTGCTGCCCGCCGGAGAGCTCGGCCGGGCGGTGCTTGAGCCTGTCGCCGAGACCCACGGCCTCGACCACCTCCGCGAGGTACGCGCGGTCGACAGGCACCCGGGCGATGTCGAGGGGGAGCGTGATGTTCTCCTCGGCGGTGAGCGTGGGCACGAGGTTGAAGGACTGGAAGATGAACCCGAGATGGGTGCGGCGCAGACGTGTGAGCTGACGCTGGTTCATCGACGACACCGTGAGGTCGTCGACGACCACGGTCCCCGACGTCGGGGTGTCCAGACCCGCCATGCAGTGCATGAGTGTCGACTTGCCCGACCCGGACGGGCCCATGATCGCGGTGAACTGCCCGCGGGCGAAGTCGACGTCGACCCCGGCGAGAGCCCTGACGACGGTCGAGCCCTTGCCGTAGGTCTTGGTGAGACCACGGGCCGTCGCGATGGCCGCTGAGCGGCTGCCGGGTCCCGGGGACGTGGGGGCTGTGCTGGCGGGGGAGGGCGACATGACCGTGCTCTTCTCTGCTGGGTCGGGTGGCACGCGGGGTGCGCCCGCGTCTGAGACCATCCTGGCGGTGGCCGACCGCTGCGGGAATAGGGGAGGTCCCCCACCCGACCCTGAGACCTGCCTGAGAGTCCTGTGGCTCGGACCCCGGGCCGCAGTGGTCTTCTCGCCGCTCCGCTGACCTGCGGCTATATGTCGAGGTCGCTGCTGAAGCGGCGCTTGGCCCCGGGTCCGAGGTCACGCGGGTCCGAGACCGTCGTGGTGAGGACAGGACGTCCCAGCAGCGCGGTCAGGGCTGTGTCGAGCGTGCTGAGCCCGGGCTGTGCGGGCACCGTCGCCACGGTGGGAGGCGTGGCCCGGGTCGGCAGCGCGGTGAGGTGGATCGTGCCGTCCGCTGCCTGGTGCAGATGCCAGGCGGCGAGCCCGTAGGCCTGCAGCAGCTGGGTGGTGTCGACCGACGGGACCCAGCGGCCGTCGGCCGTCTGGAAGCGGACGGCCGCCCGACCCTCGAGCCCGACGAGGACCGTCGCCCAGGTCCCCTCGGCGTCGCGCTCGCGGACGAGGGCAGCGGTGTCCCCGGTGCGGTACCGCAGCAGCGGGAGGTACGGGTTGTCGTCGACCGTGACGACCACGTCGCCCCGCTCGCCGTCGCGGACCGGCGTCCCGTGCTCGTCGAGGATCTCCACGTGGACGCGGCGGGGCAGCACAGTGTGGCGCGTCTGGCCGTCCGTCGTGCGGTCCCCGGTGAGGTCTGCGGCGACGAGCCCGGCCTCGCGGGTGCCGTAGACGTCGACGACGGGCGCTCCCCACCGCTGCTCGAGCCTTCGCCGTGCCCCCGGTGCCAGGTGGGCGGCGCCGGAGAAGACGACGAGAGGGTGCAGCTCGACGTCGAGGTCGGCGAGGGCGAGGAGCGACAAGGGGTTGCCGCTGAGCACCTGGGCGTCGGCGTCGGCGAAGAAGGCCTCGCGGTCACCGGGTGCGCGCCAGCCGTCAGGGTGCACGTTGACGCGGGCCATCGGCGCGCCACCCTTGGCCGTCAGGGCAGAGGCGTAGGTGAAGGCCGTGCGCTGGTCGACGACGTTGAGCAGGCACGTGCGTCCATGCTCGGCCTCCCAGGTCACTCCCGCCCGGGCGGCGAGGTCGGTGAGATAGACGACCTCGGCGGCGGTCGAGAGCGGGTGCAGCGGCACGACGAGCGCGGCCCCGGTGCTGCCCGAGCTCGACCCCTCGAGCACCCTGTCGAGGGGGACGTCGACGGGGACGAAGTCCGCGACCCCGCGCCCCAGGTCGTCGCGGGAGACGGGTGCTACGTCGTCCAGGCTGCGGGGTGCTCGGCCCTCACGGCGGGCGAGCGCCCTGTAGTGCGGGACTGTCGTCGAGACCCGCTGCACCAGCTCGTCGACCCACCCGGGGCGCGCCCACACCTCGCCCCTGGGCTCCCAGGACCTCTGTGCTGCGTCGGCGGCACGCTCTCGCAGCACCGGGAGGTCCTCGGGCATCACCCTGTCGCCGCAGACGTGCACCCACGCGGGGGCGTGCGGGTGGTCCCGCAGGGCCTGCATCCCCGCGAAGCCCTCGGCCGAGAGCGACGGCCACCGTTCCGTGTCGGTGAGCGCGACGGCCGAGAAGGCCTCGTACTCGGCGAGCGCGGGGTCGGGGACACCGCGGGGGAGGGCCTTCAGGTCGGGCCCGGCTGGGGAGGTGCGCTGGGGAGGGGCCGCTGACGGGCCGTTGGCGTGCGCGCCGGTGATGTCCTGCTCCTCAGACATGGCTCACCTGCGCCGCGGCCTCGCGGGCGCGCTTCTCGGCGAGCGCCCTGTTGAGCTCTTCGGTGCGGCGGGCCTCTTCGGCGAGCTGGGCGAGGACGAGGCTCTGGATCGCTGTGCTGACGGTCTGCCACCGGGCCTCGGCGTCGACGGCGGTCTCGTCGCCGGGGTGCAGACCGCAGGCACGCAGCACGGCGCGCGCGGCCTCTTCGCGGGTGGCCGTCGTGCTCGGCCACGTGGAGGGCTCGAGGACCGGGGCGAGGACCGTCGACAGGCGCGAGATCGCCGTGAGGGCCCAGTCGGTCGTCGCCTCTGGTCCCGTGAGCACGTCTGCGAGGACCGGGGTGCGCCGCAGAGCGGGGTCGGCCAGCACCCAGGAGGTGATCAGCGCGGCGCGTGCGCGCTGGTCGCCGAAGCCGCCCGGGGCCGAGAAGAAGGTCCGCAGCCAGGCGATCTGCTGCTGGGTCCGCACACCCCCCGGTGCGAGGTCGGCGAGGGTGTCGGAGACGACCGCGGCGGCGTCGACGTGCGCGCGGCCGGGTCGTGGGCTGCCGTCGCCGAGGGCACCGACGGCTGGCAGCCTGTCGGCGGGGGTCTGGGCGATCCGCTGCATCACGGTCGCGAGCGTCGGGCCGGGGCGCAGCGGCTGCGCGGGGTCGACGAGCCCGTCTCGTACGGTCATGCGTTCTGCCCCCAGAGGGTCCGGGCGAGGTCTCTCGCGAAGGGGACGACATCCTCCCAGGCCGACACCGTGTAGACGGCGTAGCCGGGAGCCATGTCGACGTAGCGGTCGGGTGGTCCTGCGACGTTGAGCACGAGCGATCCTCCGCCGCCGGCGGCCCGGACCGCTCGGGCCGCGCTCGTGGTGAGCGGCTCGAAGTCCTCGGGGAGGCTCCAGGCGCCGTCGGCGAACATGCTCACGACCCCGCTGTCCGAGATCACCGCGATGTGCCGACGCCGACGCCGGCTCCGGGCAGGGCTGCCCGCGCTCGCGGCGCTCCCGTTGCTGGCTTTGCTCCCCGCGCTCGCGGTGCTCCCGGTGCTCCCGGAGCGGTCGGCCTCGTCGAGGTGCGTCTGCTCGAGCAGCGGGATGGGGAAGGACGTGCTCCCGCCGAAGTACGCGACGACGGCTGACATCACGGCTGTCACGTCCCGGGTGAAGCCGTCGGTCCCGGCGATCTGCCCGGGACCGCTCCAGGTGGTCGCCTGCACGCGCGCGCCGCTGCGCAGGGCAGAGAGAGCGAGGACCGCGCCGGCCAGCGCGATCGGGGCAGGCTGGTGGCGAGGGTCGGGCATCGAGCCTGAGGAGTCCAGGTACAGGTCGAGGTCGACGGGCTGGTCGTCGGTCTCGGTCGAGGTGGTCGAGTCGAGGTGGCGCTGGACCGTCGTCATCCCGGGCACGACGACGGGTGAGGCGAGCATCGTCGCGGTCCAGTCGACGTCGGCGAGGTCGTCGCCCGTCTCCCACGGGTCGAGGCCGCCGAGCAGCGTCTCAGGAGCCGCGGGTGTGGCTGTCGTCGGGAAGGGGACGAGGTGACGGGCTGCGTGCTCCCGGTACCAGGCGATCGCCGCGGACTCGGGCGAGGTGGCGACCCCGAGCGACTGAAGCACAGCCGCGTAGTCGGCCGGGGTGAGCGTGCTCCCGGCGCTCTGGGACGCGACGGGGTCGCGCTGCAGCCCAGTCTGCGGTCCAGGGGTCGGCGAGGTCGAGTCCTCGGTTGCTGCGAGGGTGCCGACGACGCGCGGGTCGAGCGCCGGGTGGACGGGCGGGCGGAGGGCGTCCGCGGCTGTCGCCAGCCCGGGGACTGGCGTCCCTGGGTGCTCGTGCTGGGCGCAGGGCAGGTCGACGACGGTCTGCCCGCCGCCGCTCCCGGTGTCCCGTGCCAGGAACGGACGCAGGACCATGGCGAAGCCGCCGGCGCCGGCTGCGGGGTCGTCGGCGTAGGTCCGGACGAGCCTGGCGAGCACCTGTGCCTCGGCGTCAGCGTGCGGCCCGGGTCCGCTGAGCGTCCCCGCGGGGAGCGACCACAAGATCTCGTCCGTGCGCAGCAGGAGAGTCATGACCTCTCCCTGCGGCGGACCGAGCCTGCGCCACAGCCCGACCATGTCGATCCCGGCACGGGTCTGCAGCCTGTCGTTGATGAGCATGTCCGACCACAGGTTGGTCACCAGGCCGGCCCGGTGGTCCAGGTCGACCAGCCCCAGGCGGACCTGCGCCGTCATCCGGCCAGCCGTGAGCATGTCGGCCGGGGAGTAGACGTGGTGGCCGATCTCGTGCGCGAGGACAGCCACGGCGTGGTCTTCGATCCCCTCTGCGAGCACCTGCTCGAGATCGATCGACACCTCGACGTCGCCGAGGCTGAACCACGCGAAGCTCGTCGCCCCGCTCACCTCGCCAGCGCCGTGGAGCCGCGGTGGTCGCAGACGGGTGAAGCGGCCCCACGCGCCGAGCGCCTCGGGCCAGGCGGCCGTCCAGGCGGCCCTGAGCGATGCGTAGCGTGCGTCGTCTGGGCGGGGCGCGCGGGTGACGGGGAACGGGAGTGCCGCCGGGACCGCAGGAGCCTGGTCGGCGGAGGTCCCCGTCCCGCGACGACGACCGCCCCTCACGGCTGGTCCTGGGGGATGTCGTGAGAGGCGGCGCGAGCACGGTCCTCGCCTGCGCCGGTCCGCACGAGGTCGAGCCTGTACGACGTCGCGCGGCTCACCAGGACCATCCCTGCGCTGGTGACGCCCGCTCCGGTGACGGTGTCCTGAGCACCTAGGTGGGGTGCGACGGCGTCCACGAGCGCGGGGTCCGGCCGTACGGCCGCCAGCAGGCTGTCGAGCTCGGCAGCCGAGGTCGAGCGTCCCGCGCTCTCGCGCAGGACAGCGGTCCCGTGGACGTCGGCGACGACCGCCCAGACCTGGTCGTCAGCCGCGACCCGCCATGTCGGTGTGGCTGCGTCGACGGCACCCAGGACGACGGGGACACCGACCCACGGCCCGCCGCTCCCACGGAAGCCGCCGACCTGTCCGGTCCGACCAGCCGCCGGGGCACCGGGCCACCAGAAGGGGTCCGCAGCGCTGCGCGCCAGGACGTCCCGTGGACTGCCCGGGCCGTGTGCCGAGCCCCGTGAGCCGGGCAGCGCGGCACCTGCACCACGGGTCCCGGCTGCGCCGGAGGTCTCACCGCCGGCGCCGCTAGCACCGCCTGCACTGCCTGCGCCGCCCGCGCCCAAGCTCTCACCGACTCCAGCGACTCCAGCGACTCCATCTCCAGCACCGTCTGCAGAGGAGCTCTCGTCGACGGCACCGGCCAGGTCGAGGAGCCGTACGAGAGCAGCATCGGGGAGCGATCCTGCAGCAGCGAGCGCTGCGCCGCGCAGCCTCACGAAGCCCGATCTCCAGGCGGCGACCGCAGCCGCCGCACGCAGGGCGTCGTCGTCGTCGAGGTGCGCGTCGGCAGTGCAGAATCGTCGGCCCCACTCACCGAGGTCGGCCCCTCGGGCGACCCGTCCGGCTCCCTGGACGACGACATCGACGGTCACCTTCGGCGAGCGGCCCATGGCACGGGGCAGGAAGGGGACGACCCCCAGGAGCGCCCAGCGGTCGGCCGAGGACTCGTGCCACGCGCGACGCACGACGACGGCGCTCACGGCGTCGACGAGGACGGGCACGACCGCTGCGAAGGCTGACGGGTCTCCCATGGTCCGCGCGAGGTGGTCGGCCCCCGGACCCATCTCGAGCAGGGCGGTGCGCAGCGCGTCGGCTGACGCGCCGGCGGACCGAGCGGCGGCGACGCGAGAGTTGAGGACGTCGCGCTGCGCGACCAGCTCGCCCTGCCACGTGGGAGCGGCAGCCGTGGACTGGTCCATCACCGGTACCAGCGCAGCCACGTGAGGTAGTTGGTGTACCGCTGGTGCGCGTACTTGAGCACGAGGGCGTCCTCATAGACGTGACCGTGCAGCTTGCCGGCGCCCTCCCACCCAGCGAGGATCTGCTCGATCCGGCGCATCCTGTCGAGCACGACGTCCTCACCCAGGGAGTCGAGCCCGGCCTGCACCTGGTCGAGGACCTCGCCGACGGGGTCGTCCTGGTCCAGCCCGTACGCGTCGTACTGGGCGCACGCGTCGTCGAACATCGTCCGGATCCACGACACGCGGTCCGAGCGCAGCGGCTCGCGGTCGGCGTCGTCGAAGACCGTCGACTGCTGGTCCGGCACGAGCTTGTCGTGCAGCACGAAGGGCAGGACGGCGCGCAGGTCGTCGAGGCCGACGCTCGAGCGACCACGGAAGTAGGCCATCGCCTTCGCGTACGCCACGAGGGACTGCAGCGCCCGGACGGAGAGCCCGTTGAGGGTCTGGGCGCCGATGTCCGAGAGCTTGTCGCGCCCGGTGTCCGAGCTCGCCACGAGGTGCGGGTCGATCCCGGCGAGGCGCGCGGTGTCCTTCGTGCGGTACTCGAACTGCCACGCCGACCCCTCGAGCAGCTCGAGCTGGCTCGCGAAGAACTCGAGCCGTCGCCGGACGGGCCGCTCGATCTGCACGGCCGTGACCTCGCGGTGCAGGCGCTCGTGCTGCGCGTCGTCGAAGACGATCGACTCGGGCACGGCCCGCTCGGGGTGGATACCCTGCTCGGCCCGCGCCACGAGGTCGCCGAGGAACCTGTTGTTGAAGGGCAGCGCGTGCACCACCACGTCGATGCGGTCCCGCAGCGCCTCGACCACCTGGTACGTGCCGCCGCCGGCGTCGTCGTTGGCGGTGAGGTACCAGGCGGACTCGCCAGTCTCGTAGAACTGGTCGAAGACCTCGACGTACCCGTCCGCGAGGACCGTCAGCAGCGCCGACTGCGTGCGCGTCGGGATGCGGTTGTACTCGTCGACGATCTTCACGCGCATGCCCAGCCACGATCGCCAGGCGACGTCGACGTCGGCGAGCGAGTCTGCCTGCACGAGGTCCTTGGGCAACGGTGTGCCGAACATGTCGGAGACCGTGAGCTGTGGGTGACCGTGCTGCATCGCGCGGCGCACGTCCTGGATCGGGTACCCGGCCAGCACGCCCATGAGCACGGCGCTCGCGGTCTTCCCGCGACCCGGTCCGCCGATGAGCAGGCAGCGTCCTCGCACGGCGAAGGTGAGCAGCGGCAGCAGCACGAAGCTCGAGTAGGACTGGTCGGAGGGCAGCGTGAGCAGCGCCTTCGAGTCGCCGAGCCTGAAGCTCGTCTCCGGGGTCCCCGGTCCTGCGGAGAACTCGACGTCGTAGTGCGGGGAGATGATCGCGTGGTTGACGACCCAGAAGTACGCCTGCCGCAGCTTCTCCGCGAGGTCTGCGTCCTGCGAGCCCTCGGTGGGGGTCGCCGTGCCGAAGAGGTCCGCGACGTCGAGGTCGTAGTCGCCCTGCGTGCTGGACGTCCCGCCCGGGGCCGGCCGGGTCGGAGCGTCCGAGACGTGGCCGAGGGGCGATGCCGGAGACGGTCCGGACGAGGTCGCTGACGCGGGGCTGCTGGTGTGCTCTGTCACACGGGCGAGTCTGCCACGGGGTCACCGGCCCGTCAGGCCGTCGCAGTGCCGCTGGGGAGAAGGCCCCATCGCCGCTCTCTGTGGACGAGCACCAGGGCTGAGAACCTCAGCCCGAGCCCGAGCCCGAGCCCGAGCCCGAGCCCGAGCCCGAGCCCGAGCCCGAGCCGCCGCGCGTCTGTCGGGTGGCTCAGACCCTGCGGTCCGAGCCAGCCGGCGCCGGGGCTGTCGGGTCGGGCAGCGGGGCACCGACCTCCTGGCCGTGCTGGTCCATCGGCGGGGCCACCCACCGCGGCACCGCGACGAGGGCGTCGACCAGGCGGACCGCCTCGGCGAGCCGCTCCTCCCGGGTCCCGCGGAGCTCGACCCACGGGGCGCCGCCGTCCTCCTGCGCGGCGAGCTCCTCACGGAAGCGCTGCTGCATGCCGTGCCGGATGTGCTCGCCGTCGCGCAGACCGTCCTGCACGAAGGGGATCTCGTCGCCGGTCAGCAGGTAGAGGTCGGGCACGCGTGAGGCCGCGAGCTCCTGCACGGACGGAGAGGGCGTCCCCATGTACCGCTCGTGCCACAGGGTCGTCGCGAAGGCGTCGGTGTCGCAGACCACGAGGGGGAGCGGGGTGGTCGCCGCGGCATGGTCCTCCACCCGGCTCTGCTCCCGGGCGATCAGGTCGAACTCGGCCGTGTGCCACGGGGTCTCGAGCCCGCCCGGACGGACCTCGGACCACTCCCGCCCGAACTCCGGGACCGCGGGCAGCCCGTAGTGCGCCTGCAGGGCGTCGGCGAGGGTCGTCGTGCCCGTCGACTCCGCCCCGACCACCACCACCCGCCGCGCGAACCAGGCCCGCACGGCCGGCGGCAGCGCCCACCAGTGCGCCCCGGGGTCGGCCCGGACCGCCGAGCCGCTCACGCTCACAGCGGCGCGGCCCGGGTCGACCTGGACCCACGCCGCGTCGAAGCGGCGTGCCATCTCGGCTCCGTAGACGTCTGAGGTGAAGACGGCGTCGACAGGGGCGCTGACCGAGCACCCGGGCACGCAGCCGGCGTCTAGCAGGTCCTTCATCACCTGGACGTGCGCCTGCCACGCGTCGTGGGACTCGTAGTCGACGGGCGCGTCGTCGAGCCCGGTGACGACGTGCGCGCCCGGGAGCTCGTCGCGCAACCACTGTGCTCGCAGGTCTGCCGGGATCGACTCCTGCGACGACCACAGCACCTGCACGGTGACGTGCTCGCACTGCGCGAGCGCCGTGCGCACGAGGTTCAGGTGCCCTGCGTGCACGGGGTAGAACTTGCCGATGACGAGGCCGTGCCGGAACCGCTGCCGCAGCCCCTGCTCCTCGACGGACGCCCCGTCAGCCCTGTCAGCGCTGTCAGCACCGCGCGTCCCTCCCACGCTGCTGGTGCTCTGCCCGCCGGTCACCGCGACGACCCCGGAGCCGGAGCACCGGGTCGAGGCTCGGCGAGGAGCGCGTCGTCCGCATCCTCCGACCTGAGCAGCGCGACCTTCCAGTCCCGCAGCCCCAGCAGGCAGAGCCCGATGAATCCTGCGTAGAGCACGGCGGTCAGGTACAGACCCGACGACAGGTAGAGCCAGACGAAGATCACGTCCGCGACGATCCACACCACCCAGTTGCCGATCCACTTACGACCGAGCATGAGCTGCGCGACGAGGCTCAACGAGGTGGTCACCGAGTCGAGCCACGGGCTCGACGCGTCGGTCCAGGTGCTCAGCACCCAGGCGAGCAGCCCGACGAGGACGACCACGGTCACCGCGGCTGCAGGCCACACCCATCGCGGGGTCCGGCGCACGGCGAGCGTGCCGCCACCGGTCCCTCCGCGGAGCCACCAGTACCAGCCGAGGCTGGCCAGCACGAGGTACACGACCTGGAGCCCCGCCCCGGCGTAGAGCCCCGTCGAGGCGAACAAGATGATGTAGACACCGTTGTTGACGATGCCGACGGGGAAGGTCCAGACGTTCTGTCGTACGGCCAGGTACACGCACACGGCACCGGTGACGAACCCGATGATCTCTTCGGCAGACATGCGGACAAGATTCCCACACGCCAGCCCGGCACCTGTGCGCCACTCAGATGCTCGCGCGCCAGGACGCGACCCCGGCCCGCGCAGGCGTCCGGAGAGTGGTTGGCGCGCGAGGTCCCGCGCGGGCGGTGGAAGAATGCGCGTGTGGCTACCCCGGTAGAGGTTGAGATCAACGGTCCCGACGGCACCCCGCGCACCGTCCGGTCCGCAGACGCGCACGCAGACCTCGTCGCGTCGCTCCGCAGAGCCGTCGACGGCGAGGTCTCCGACTCGACTCTCCGCCGTGCCGAGTACTCCTCGGACGCCTCCAACTACCGCGTCGTGCCGCAGGTCGTCGTGGTGCCGAAAGACGTCGACGACGCGCTCGCGGCCATCACCGTCACCCGTGAGGCCGGTGTCCCGCTGACCACCCGCGGGGCAGGCACCTCGTGCGCCGGCAACTCTGTGGGCCCGGGCGTGGTGATCGACTTCTCCCGCCACGTCAACACGATCCACCACCTCGACGTCGAGAACCGCACCGCACGCATCGACCCCGGCGTGGTCATGTCCTCCCTGCAGAAGGTCGCCGCGCCGCACGGCCTGCGCTTCGGCCCCGACCCGTCGACCCAGAACCGCGCGACCCTCGGCGGGATGATCGGCAACAACGCCTGCGGTCCGCACGCCGTCGCCTACGGGCGCACGGCCGACAACGTCATCGAGCTCGACGTCGTCGACGGCCTGGGCCGCCGCTTCACAGCGGGGGCCGACGGTCAGGGCGTCGACAGGGTGCCCGGGCTCGGCGAGCTCGTCACCACCAACATGGCCCTGCTGCGCACCGAGCTCGGCCGCTTCGGCCGCCAGGTGTCCGGCTACTCTCTCGAGCACCTCCTGCCGGAGAACGGCACGAATCTCGCCAAGGCTCTCGTCGGGACCGAGGGCACCGTCATGTCGATCCTCGGTGCGACGGTGAACCTCGTGCCGATCGCCGGTGCACCGACCCTCGTGGTCCTCGGCTACCCGGACATGCCGAGCGCGGCCGACGCCGTCCCCGCGCTCCTCACGCACTCGCCGCTCGCCGTCGAAGGTCTCGACGCCCGGCTGGTCGACGTCGTGCGCCGCGCCAAGGGCGCAGGCTCGGTCCCCGAGCTCCCGCCGGGCGGCGGCTGGCTCATGGTCGAGGTCGGCGGGACCACCGCGCAGGAGGCTCTCGCCAACGCCGAGGCCATCGTCCGAGACTCCGGCACGACCGCGACGCGCATCCTCCCGGCAGGCCCGGAGGCCACGGCCATGTGGCAGATCCGTGCCGACGGCGCCGGCCTCGCCGGACGCACGCCCTCTGGCGCGCAGGCCTGGCCAGGCTGGGAGGACTCGGCCGTCCCGCCCGTCCACCTGGGTGCCTACCTGCGCGACCTCGACGCACTCATGGCGCGGTACGGCGTCGACGGTCTGCCCTACGGCCACTTCGGCGACGGCTGCGTGCACCTGCGCATCGACATCCCGCTCGAGGCCTCGGGCGACGTCCTGAGGTCCTTCATGACCGAGGCTGCTGCGCTCGTCGGCACCTACGGGGGGTCGCTCTCGGGCGAGCACGGCGACGGCCGCGCCCGCTCGGAGCTGCTGCCCTCGATGTACTCGGCCGAGGCCATCAGCGTCTTCGAGCAGTTCAAGGCGCTCTTCGACCCCCACGACCTGCTCAACCCGGGCGTGCTCGTGCGTCCCGACGCCGTCGACGCGCACCTGCGCCGCCCGGCCGCCAAGCCTGTCGCGCTCTCGGGCGGCTTCGGCTTCGGCCACGACGGCGGCGACTTCACCACCTCGGTCCACCGCTGCGTCGGCGTCGGCAAGTGCCGCGCGGACTCGACCGCCGCGGGCGGTTTCATGTGCCCCTCGTACCTCGCGACCAAGGACGAGAAGGACTCGACCCGCGGCCGCGCCCGCGTGCTCCAGGAGATGGCCAACGGCACCCTGGTCACCGGGGGCTGGCGCTCGCCCGAGGTGCACGAGGCCCTCGACCTCTGCCTGTCCTGCAAGGCCTGCTCGAGCGACTGCCCGGCCGGGGTCGACATGGCCCAGTACAAGTCGCAGGTGCTGCACGAGTCCTACAAGGGCCGGCTGCGTCCGATGAACCACTACGTGCTCGGCTGGCTGCCCCGCTGGGCGCGCCTGGCGAGCCGCATGCCGCGCCTGGTCAACCTCGCGCTGAGCGTCAAGCCGCTCGCGAAGCTGTCCCTCACCATCGGCGGCATGGACACCCGGCGCTCGATCCCGTCCTTCGCCGAGGTCCCCTTCCGCACGTGGTGGAAGCGTCAGGGCACCCAGCTCGCCGCGGGCTCGCGAGGCGCGGGTACGACGACCGAGCGCCGAAAGCCCAAGGTCGTCCTGTGGACGGACTCCTTCAGCGACTCCCTCGCCCCGTCGGTCCCCGAGGCCGCCGTCAAGGTCCTGCTCGCCGCTGGTTATGACGTCGTCGTCCCCGAGGGCGAGGCCTGCTGCGGTCTTACCTGGATCAGCACGGGCCAGCTCGACGGCGCCAAGAAGAAGCTGTCGACGCTCCTCGACACCCTCGGTCCCTTCGCCGTCAACGGCGTGCCCATCGTCGGCCTCGAGCCGTCGTGCACAGCCGTGCTGCGCTCGGACCTGCTCGACCTCTTCCCCGACGACCCGCGCGCCCACGCCGTCTCGACAGCCACGCACACCCTCGCCGAGCTGCTCACCGACCCGCAGACGCGCCCGGCCGAGGACTCCGGCTGGGCCATGCCCGACCTCTCCGACGTCACGGCCGTCGTGCAGCCGCACTGCCACCAGTACTCGGTCATGGGCTACAAGACCGACGAGGCCCTGCTCGTCGGGGCCGGCGCGAAGATCCGCACCCTCGCCGGCTGCTGCGGCCTCGCCGGGAACTTCGGCATGGAGAAGGGCCACTACGACGTCTCGGTCGCCGTGGCTGAGAATGCGCTCCTGCCCGCTCTGCGAGAGGCTGAGGAGGGCGACGTCTTCCTCGCTGACGGATTCTCCTGCCGCACCCAGGCCGACGACCTCGCCGGGGTGAAGGGCAAGGCGCTCGCCGAGCTCCTCGCCGACAGGCTCTGAACCGTCGGACGGCAGACGTCGCAGGTCGTCGTCACGGCCGTCACCCCACTGCCTGAGAGGAGCACCATGACCCGCATCGTCATCGTCGGAGGGCACGGCAAGATCGCGCTCAAGCTGGCCACGCTGCTCACCACCGCCGGCCACGAGGTCACCTCGCTCGTGCGCAACCCGGACCACCGCGACGACGTCGCCGCCACGGGCGCTGCGCCCGTCGTCGCCGACGTCGAGAAGCTCAGCACCTCGTCGATCGGCGACGTGATCGCCGGGCACGACGTGGTCGTCTGGTCCGCGGGAGCCGGCGGGGGCTCGCCCGAGCGCACCTACGCGGTCGACCGCGACGCGGCGATCCGCTCGATCGACGCAGCCGTCGCATCAGGCGTCCCGCGCTACGTGATGGTCTCGTACATGGGTGCCGGACCGGACCACGGGGTGCCCGAGGACAACTCCTTCTTCGCCTACGCCGAGTCCAAGGCCGCGGCCGACGAGCACCTGCGCCAGTCCTCGCTCGGCTGGACGATCCTCGGTCCGAGCAGCCTCACGGACGACCCGGGCACCGGGTCCATCGAGGTCGGCGACGACCTCGAGTCCGGCTCCGTCCCGCGCGACGACGTCGCCGCTGTCGCCGCAGCCGTCATCGAGGCCCCGGCCTCGGTCGGCCGCACGATCCAGTTCAACTCAGGTCCGACCCCGATCAGCGACCTCTTCGACTGACCCTTTGAAGCGTTTCCACCGTGCGTCTGGGCCTACGTAGCTTTCTTTCCTGCTCGGCTGGAGGCCTCAGATAGGATAGGCACCATGGATGATGAGGGCGCGCGCGCGGAGCCGATAGCGCAGTGGGAGATTCCTTCTAGAGCAGGATCCCTGAATTTGGAGGCCAAAGCTGGCGAGGTGATGGTTTTCGTTGGTGCGAATGGTTCAGGAAAATCGGCACTGGCCGCCAGTTTCTCTTCAGTGACCCCTGCAGGAAAATTACAGAGGGTCCTCGCGCATCGAAAACTGTGGTTTCAAAATTCCGGACCGGACATAAGCGCCTCGGGTCGAGAGCAGTTTGAGCAGCAATTGGTGTATTTTAATCAGGCGCCCGAGTCGCGGTATATCGATCGTTCTGCCAACCAGAGAACGGATGTGGCTCTTTTTGACTTTCTTGGAAAGGTCGCTTCCGAAGATCATCGAATCGCACGACTATCGCAGCAGGATCGGATGTCACCTGACGAGATTGATTCAGTGATGGGGGCTCGAGTCTTCGACAAACTTGAGGCTGTCCTGTCAGCAGCGGGGCTAAATGTTCGGATTGAAATCCGGGGCGGACAGTCATTTAGCGCGGTCCACCGTGGGAACGGCGGTGAATACTCGATATCCAGGATGTCGGATGGTGAGAGGGCGGCTCTTCTGCTATCAGCCGAGGTGCTTTCTGCGCCTGACTCGTGCGTAATAATTTTGGATGAGCCAGAAAGGCATTTGCATCGTTCCGTCTCGGCGGGACTAATTGAAGCACTTTTGGACGCAAGAGCGGATTGCTGCTTCGTTGTGATGACCCACGACCTTGACTTAGCTTCGAGCCTGAATGCCCGTTCCGGGGAGACCTTTGCGGTCCTCGGACTCGAATGGGTCGGAGAGGAAGTTGCTTATTGGGATATCCAGCGAGTACGCGAAGACGAATCACTCACGGAGTCGGCACGCAGGGCGATTCTCGGGGGTCGGCAGAGGATACTATTCGTTGAGGGGGCTGACGGGAGTATCGACTATTCCTTGTATCGTCACCTCTTCCCAGGGTGGACAATCGCCGCAGCCGGAGGGTGTGAATGGGTGATTCGAAGCGTAGAGGGCTTGCGCTCTGCGGCTGCTCACCATTGGGTGCATGCCGCAGGGGTGATTGATGGAGACGGGCGAGAGGAAACGGAGCGATTGGCGCTTGCTTCGAAAAACGTTTGGGTGCTCCCGTGCTCCGAGGTGGAGAGTCTCTATTATCTTCCGGAAGTTATACGCGTGGTGGCTCGGCGTCGCGCTGCCGCAGACGGAACCGTTTGGTCGGATCTCTACGAAAAGGCAATATCTGAAGGTTTGCGAGCCCTTCGTTCTGCAGGCGTCGTTGAGCGGCTCGCCTTAGATCTGGCGAAGAAAGTAGCTTTCCGAAAGATTCGAGACTTTATAATGCCTGATCTTCGGGAGGCCTCGATAGAGGTCAAATTCTCCTCGCCGTACGACGGTATTCTTACAAGGCTCCGCGAACAGCTTGCAAGCGACGATTTCGCAGCCATCGTTCGCGAGGTCTCATTTCGAGATTCAGGTTTTAGGTCCGCCATAGCGAAGGCGCTCGGATTTCAAAAGTATTCCCTATACGAAAATGCTGCTTTGCACGCGATAGGTCAGGAGTCTGCTCTCGCGGATGCGATACGACGCGAGATGGAGGTGGGCGGGCTGCCCTTGTCTTAACTGATCGATCACGGCCAGAGCGCGATCTAGATATGTCAGCGGCATCTAAGGGTGGAGATGTACGCCGCCGGCTGCAACGCGGCTTCCGCTGTCGACCGCCCTCTCCCACTGTCGCCCCACGCCGGGCGGTGGCACGATGGGCGGATGCTCTTCGCCTTCTCTGTCGCCCCGCTCGGTGCTGGGGAGTCCGTCACGGACTCCGTCGCCGAGGCCGTCCGCATCGTCCGTGAGTCCGGTCTGCCCAACCGCACCGACTCGATGTTCACGACCATCGAGGGGGAGTGGGACGAGTGCATGGACGTCATCAAGCGCGCGACCGAAGCGGTCGGCGCCGGCGGGCACAGGGTCTCGCTCGTGGTGAAGGCTGACATCCGCCCCGGGCACACCGGCGAGCTCGACGGCAAGGTCGAGCGTGTCGAGGCACGGCTCGCGGCCTCGACGGGCAGCGCGACAGGCAGCACAGACAGCGGGACGCGGTCCGACCGCGTGTGACATGGACCTCCGCCGCGCAGGTCTGGTCCTGCTCCACCTACGAGGGTCCCACGACCCTGTCGCTGTGAGGTCGGGATCGCTACCCTGTGGGGATGCCCCTGTTCGACCTCGAGGGTGGCGCGCGCGCCGAGCCCGTGACGACGATGCGCCCTGACGACGCCTCGTTCGGGCAGGTCCTCTCGGTCGTCCTCGAGCACCTCCCGACGCTGCTCGGCGAGCGGCTCTTCATGACCCTCGAGCGTGAGGCGGCTCCGGCCGCCCTCGGTGATGGTGCCGCGACGGTGCTCGCGATCGACGCCGCAGGCGACCCGGTGGTCGTCCAGGCCGTGCCGCTGCTCGCCGCCCAGCATCTCGTCGTCGCGCTCCGAGGTGCCGGACGGGCCTCGGGGATCACCCGGCGAGCCTTCGCCGCGTCCTATGCCCAGGGGCCCGACAGGTTCCACCGTGACCTCGCCGCGTTCTTCGACCGGGACGGCGCACCGCGCGCGACGGGATCAGGCCGCACGGCCCGCCTGGTCCTGGTCTGCTCGGAGATCGACGACGACGCTGTCGAGGCGGTCTCGTTCCTCTCGGTCGACGCCGCGCGGGTACAGGTCCTCACGGTCGGGGTCGTCGAGGGGGCGAACGGTCGACGTCTGCTCGACGTGTCGTCCTTGCGGCCCGGAGAGCTCGGGGCCCGTCAGACGGTCTCGCTCGACCTGAGCACTCCCGGCGCCGACCCTGACGTCCGCCCGCAGGCGCCAGCCGAGACGACGTCCGCGCCTGGCCAGAGCCCCGCCGAGGCGCAGCCTCTCCATGCCTTCGGACGCAGCGGCCCGCAGCCAGCAGGGCCGGATCCAGCGCCCCGGCGTGAACGTTCCTACCCGGTCTACGACTCGCCCCCGCAGGACGGTGAGCCCGTCGAGACGAGCGCCGCGCCCCCCGTCGACGCCCGGCTCGCCCTCGTCGCGCGCACTCTCCAGGCACCGCTCGACCTCGTGTGGGTCCGGCACCGCCGCGGCGAGCGTCTCGAGGTGGTCCTGGGCCTCGACGGTCTGCTGCACGCCCCGGACGGCGCGAGCTTCGGCGACCCCGACGCAGCCGTGCAGGCGCTGTCCGGCTCGTCGTCCTCGAACGGCTGGCGGGTCTGGCGCGCGGGCGAGGCAGGACCGAGCCTCGACGAGCTCGTCTCAGAGGCTCAGGAGTCCGACCAGCCGTAGGCGCTCGCCCACCGCTGTATCTGCGCGTAGTACATGCTGCGCACAGGCAGGGCAGACAGGGCGAGGTCGTGGACAGCCCCGGCGATCCGGGCCACCGTGACTGTCGGCCCGAGCTGGACGGCCCGCCGGACGATGGCCTCCACGTCGAGCACGGAGTCGGCCGAGCGCATGTCCTCCGACCACCGCGGCGAGATCACGGTCTTCGACGAGGCCATCATCAGGACAGGCTGCGTGATGCGCAGCCCACGGGCCACCTCGGCGTGGCCGGCGATGATCGCCCGCAGCCACCCGGCCCGGACGGGGAAGGTCGGGGTGGGCCGCCAGCGCTCGTCGAACTCCCACTCTCCACCGTCGGACCTGCGGATGGTGCGTGCGTAGTTTCCGGTGTCGATGTTGGGCAGCGGGGCCTTCGCCTGGAACCTGGCGAGCTGCGTGATCGCGGGCGTCGAGACCGTGCGGACCACGGACGAGCCCTGCAGCTCGAGCCACGGGCTGTTGAGGACCAGGCCCGAGGTCTGGCCGGGGTGCCGGTCTGCCCACAGCACGGCCGTGAGCCCACCTGTCGAGTGGCCGTGCAGCATGACGGCCGTGTGCGGACCGAGGTCGACCCGGATCTCGGCCAGGGCTGCGGCGAGGTCTTCGTCGTAGGTGCGCAGCGTCGTCACGTAGCCGGGAGTCTGGCCGGGGCGCAGGCTCCGGCCGTACTTGCGCAGGTCGAGCGCGTAGAAGGCGACACCCTGCCGGTGCCAGAACTCTGCGGTCTCGGTCTGGAAGAAGTAGTCGGACCACCCGTGCACGTAGAGGACGGCGCGGGCCGAGCGCACGGCGTCCGGCGGACGGTACCGCACCAGGGAGGCGACGACGGGCCCCTCGTCGTCGGGGGTGAGCTCGAGGGTCCGCACCTCGTAGGGCTCGCCGAGGACGTCCTGCTCCCAGCCCGCGCCGCGCGTGCGCGGCGACGCGGCCCGCGTCCGGCGGGCGAGCTCGTGCGCGACCACGTCGGAGATGTGCGCGTCGAGGGCCGGCACGACACCCTCGGGGGTCTCGGCACGCGACAAGAACCTCGGCAGCGGGACCCGGTCCGTCATGGCGTCAGGACGATCTTGCCGACGTGCTCCCCGCCGGCGAGCCGGGTCACGGCGTCGCGCGCCCCGCTGAGCGGGTAGGTCCGGTCGATGCGGGGGCGCAGGTCGGTGCGCACCATGAAGGCCAGCAGGTCAGACAGCTCGTCGCGGGTGCCCATGGTGGCGCCGAGCACCGAGATCTCGTTGAAGAAGATCCGCGTGAGCTCAGCGGCTGTGGGGTCCCCGGAGGTGGCCCCGGCGACCACGATGGTCCCGCCGGGCCGGACGGAGCGGACCGAGTGCGACCAGGTCGCTGCGCCGACCGACTCGATCACCGCGTCGACCCGGTGCGGGAGCCGAGCACCGCTCTCGAGGACGTGCGCGGCTCCGAGGGCTGCGGCAGCTGCACGCTTCGTGCCGGACCGGCTGGTGACGATCACCTCGAGACCGGCTGCCGCGCCGAGCGCGACCGCCGCCGTGGCGAGACCACCGCCAGCCCCCTGCACCAGGACGCTCTGCCCCGGGGTGAGCCGGGCCGACCTGAACAGCATCCTGTACGCGGTGAGCCACGCCGTCGGGATGCACGCGGCCTCTTCGAAGGAGAGGTCCGAGGGCATGGGCACCAGGTTGTGGGTCGGCACGCTCACCTGCTCGGCCAGGGTGCCGTCGTACCTCTCCGAGAGCAGGGTGCGCGGCTCGTCCGGACCGACGCCGTGGCCGTCCGCGCCGATCACCGCGTGCACGACGACAGCGGACCCGTCGGGTGCGTAGCCCGCGGCGTCGGTGCCGAGGATCATCGGGAGCTGCTCGGCCCGCAGACCGACGCCGCGCAGCGACCAGAGGTCGTGGTGGTTGAGGCTGGCGGCGCGGACGTCGACGGTCGTCCACGCGTCGCGTCTCGCCGGCTCAGGCCTGTCACCGACCTCGAGGCCGTCTGCGGGCGAGTCGGGCGAGAAGCGCGTCACGGATGCGGCAAGCATGGACCCAACGTACAGCGCACGCGCTCGGCGCGACGGGGACCAAGGTCGACGTCCTGGTCAGAGGATCGGCAGCATCCGCCCGAGGTCGGGCACGCCGCCGGCGGTGTCCTGCGAGGCGAGCGCGCGGGCGAGGTCGTCGACGTCGTAGGGGGTCCGGCCTGTGGCCAGCCTGATCCACAGGCCCGCGTCGGTCACCTCGAGCGAACCGGCGCCGCGCCGCACGACGATGTCGAGCAGCTCTTCGGCGACGATCCGCTGCGCCGTCCGGTCGATCGGGTTCGCCGAGCCCGCCGAGCCGACGACCCCCGCGAGCGACGCGACGAGGTCCTCGGCGTGGACCACGAGCTCGACGAGGCGCGACATCGCCATGTCTCGCAGCCGGATGGGGCCGCGGCGGGCCTGGACGACCCTGTGCCCGTCGGGGCCGAGAGCGTCCAGGGCGGCGAAGGCCTTCTGGGCTCGCGCCTCGACCTCGACGAGCGGTGCGTGCGCGATCTCCGCGGCGAGCGCACGGGTGACCTGGTCGATGTCTGCGGCCCGCTCGGGGTAGGTCCCGAGGTACTCGGCGAGGGTCAGCGGCACCGTGCCCGCGGGGGCCGGCGTGCACACAGCCAAGGCCTCCATCGCCCGGCCGAGGTGTGCCACGAGCTCACCGTTCGTCCAGCCGTCTAGGCTCGACGGTCGGTCCCGTGTGCCCAAGAGGTCGTCACCGAGAGGTGCGACCCACGCACGCAGGAGGGACCACTGGTTCGTCAGGGCTGCGGAGATCTGCGCGAGGTCGGCTGTCATGAGGACATGGTGCCGCACCGGACCCCGACCTGTCGTCGGCGTGTCTCAGACCGCAGACGTGGGGCCTGCTGGTGCCGTCTCGAGGTGCGCTCGCGCAGCAGTGCCCGAGCTTGGAGGTGCACACATACACCTAGACGTTTCGTCCCGTCCACTTCGAGCTCCACCCAAACGCCGGCCTCGAGCCCTCATATGGCACTCAGAATGGGCAGATTTCAAGGCCCGCGGGGCTTGAGAACGTCGAGCGGGTGAAATCTGACCCTAGCATTGCTGCCGCTTCCCCCCAAGACGAGACTCGCCTTACCAACGGGGGCGGTCGCCAAGAGGTCAGTAGACCTCGTCCGGAGGGGACACATGAACACGCGCGACTCGGACCTTGGTCCCAGACCTGCCCGCACCCGTCGGGCCTGGGTCCGGTCTGCCGGCGCCGTCGCGGTCACGGCGATGCTGGCGTCGCTCCTCGCCGTCCTTCCCGCGACCACGGCCTCGGCTGCGGACCGCACCTTCCTCGTCGACAGCCTGAGCGCGGTCGGCGACGACGCGACCGTCGGTGACGGGGTCTGCGCCACGGCCGCAGGGGCGTGCACCCTCCGCGCGGCGCTCCAGGAGTCCAACGCGATCGGCACGACCGACACCGTGACCATCGCTCCCGCCGAGGACGTCGACGCGAGCACCCCCGGGGTGCAGACCTCGGGGACGATCGTCGGGCACGCGACGACGTCCGCGGGCTGGATGTACTCGGGTGCGCTCACGCCGCTCGGCGACCTGGGCGCGTACTTCGTGGCGACGGCTCCGGTGACCCTCGACTTCCAGGGCCGCCTCGGTATCAGATCGCTCAACGACGTCTACGGCTCGACCGCGATCTACCTCAACGGCCCCGGCGTCACGCTCCGGAACTTCACCACCGTGAGGTCCAACGAGACTGCCGTCGTGGTCGGCCCGGCGGGCGACGGCGCCGTCATCGAGAACGGCTCCTCTCTCGACCCGGGCAGCATCGACCTCGAGCGTTTCCTGTGGCTCGCCGACGGTGCGGACCGGGTGACGGTCCGAGCCGTCGAGATCGGCTCGACCTACGCCGCAGGCGGGTCCGCGATCAGGATCGCCGCAGGGGCGACAGTCGACGGTCTGACCCTCGACCGCATCCACATGTACGACCCTGACACCGAGCGCTACACAGGACTCCAGGGTCAGGGGGCAGCGACACTGAGCAACCTCACGGTCATCGGGTCGAGGTTCGAGGGCTTCGGCGGGGCGAACCACGCCCTCGACCTGCGCGGCTTCACGCTCACCAACGCGCAGATCGTCGGGAACACCTTCACCCGCAACAGCCTGACCGCCGGGTACACCCTGGTCTTCATCAACACCCCGGGGCTCGGGGCCCCGAACGTCATCTCGGGCAACACCTTCGACAATGCCGGGGCGAATGCCGGCACCACGTCCTACGCCGTCTACGCCCTCCTGAGCCGGACCGCGGCCCAGCAGAGCGGCTGGCGCATCGAGGACAACTACTTCGACGGCTTCACGAGCAGCTCGGTCTACCTCGCCGGGACCGGGATCCTCACAGCCCAGCGCAACACCTTCGGCACGGCGTCCTACGGAGGCGTCGGTGCGGGCAACGAGACGAGCGCCGTCTCGATGCTGACCAACGCGACCGCGGCCTCCAACTCCCAGGTCTCGACCTGGTACCCCACGGCGACGAGCTATGACTCTGCGCAGTGCACCCTGTCGATCTCCGTCACACCGCCCTCCTCCGGAACCGTCCCGACCGTCCCCGTCAGCATCGACGCGTACTACCTCCCGACAGGCGCGACGAGCGGTGCCACCGTTCACCTGGGCCGCCAGACGCTCAGCGCAGCCGGCCAGATGACTGTCCCCTACACGCTCGGTCCTGGCCAGATCAGGGTGCAGACGATCGACGCGACGGGTAGGGCCTCGCAGTACTCCAGGACGGTCCAGCAGACCCAGGCCGACCTCTGCGGGCCCCGCGTCACGGTCGACCAGGCGGCGAGCCAGGCCGACCCGACCTCTGTGCGCGACCTCAGGTTCACCGTCGCCGTCTCGGAGCCCCTCGCGACCTCGGGTGCGGGTGCCCTCACAGCCTCGGACTTCTCCACGGCAGGCTCGACAGCCCAGGGGACTCGTGTCACGGCGGTGGCGAAGGTGAACGACACCCTCTACACGGTCACGGCCCGCGCGGACGCCTCGGGCACCGTGACACTCTCGCTGCCCGCCGGGGCCGTGTCCGACGCGTCGGGCAACCTCTCCGCCGAGTCGACCTCGACCGACGGGTCGGTCACCTACGTCTCTCCGCTCACGATCGCACCGACGTCGGTCACCGTGACGGAGGGCGACCTCGGCTCCTCTTACACGGTGTCCAGCACGCTCGCGGCGACAGCCCCGATCCTCGTCGCGGCGACAGTCGGCACCCCCGCCTGGGCGACGGTGGACCCTTCGACGGCGAGCCTGCCGACCACGGGCGGCTCGGTCTCGCTGGTCGTCACCGCAGTGGACGACGCCGAGACCGACGGCACGCGGCAGACGACCATCACGCACACGGTGACGTCGACCGACCAGAACTTCGACGGGCTCGTCCTGGCACCGGTCGACCTCACCGTGCTCGACGACGACGTCGTCGACGCGGCACTGTCGACGCTCACCGTGGAGCCGGGCACGGCTGTCGCCGACGGCGTCGACTCGCTCTCGGCGACGGTCACGGCGCGCAACGCTGCGGGCGGTCTCGTCGCAGGCGTGGCGCTCGTCGTCTCGGTGGCACCGGGGGCGTCGCCGGCGTCGACCACCTGCACGACCTCGGCCGCAGGGACCTGCTCGGTCCCGGTCACGTCGACGACGCCGGGCACCTACCAGGTGTCCGCGACCCTCGGCGGCGCCGCGGTCCAGGGGAGCCCGGCGTCGGTGACCTTCGTCGCCGGCCCCGCCGACGCGACGACCTCGACGATCTCCGCCTCGGTCGCCGAGCTCGTGGCTGACAACGCGTCGCAGAGCGAGATCACCGTCCAGCTCCGCGACTCGCTCGGGCACCCGCTCACCACATCGGGGGGCACCGTGGCCATCGCCACGAGCGAGGGCACCGTCGGTCCGACGACAGACAACGGCGACGGGACGTACAGCGCGATCCTCACAGCACCCTCGGAGGTCTCGGTCGCGACGGTGAGCTTCACGCTCGACGCCGTGGTCGGGGCACGGACGACGACGGTGACCTTCGTGCCGGGAGACGCCTCCCCAGCACGCTCGACGATCGTCGCTGCCGACCCGACCCTCGTCGCCGACGGCGCCGCGACGACCGAGGTGACGGTGACGCTCCTCGACGGCTTCGACAACCCGCTCACGGCCTCCGGCGGAGACGTGGTCGTCGCGACGTCGGCCGGGACGGTCTCCGGCACGACCGACAACGGGGACGGGACGTACATCTCCACGCTGACAGCCCCCACGACGACTGGGACGGCCGTGCTGTCCTTCACGGTCGACGGCACCCAGGCGACGGCGACGACAGAGGTCGGGCTCGTCGCCGGACCTGTCGACCTCACGCTCTCGACGATCACCGCAGACCCTGTCGCGATCACGGCCGACGGGACGTCGACGGCCGTCGCGACGGTCCAGCTCCGCGACGCAGCGGGCAACGCCGTCACGACAGGTGGAGGTGACGTCGTCGTCTCGAGCGACCTCGGGACGCTCACCGGGACCGTCGACCAGGGCAACGGCACGTACACGTCCACGCTCACGTCGACCACGACCCCGGGGACCGCGACCTTGACGTTCACCGTCGACGGTGTCGAGGGCTCTGCCCGGGCGACGGTCGACCTCGTGGTCGGTTCCGCCGACCCGACGACCTCGACCATCGACGCCTCCCCGACCTCGATCGTGGCAGACGGCACGTCGACGTCTGCCATCACCGTGCGGCTCCGGGACTCTCAGGGGACGGCGCTCGAGACCTCGGGCGGTATCGTGGTCGTCTCGACAGACCTCGGCTCTGTCTCGGCGACCACAGACAACGGCGACGGCACGTACTCGGCAGTCCTGACCTCGTCGTCCACGACAGGCGCGGCCACCCTCGGCTTCGCGATCGGCGACGACGAGGCGACCAGCACGGCGAGCGTCGCCTTCGTCCCCGGGCCCGTCGACCTCGGGCTGTCGGAGATCTCGGCGAACCCGACCGAGATCCTCGCCGACGGCTCGTCCACATCCCTCGTCTCGGTGCAGCTCAAGGACGCTCAGGGCAACACCATCGTCGGGTCGACCGACGTCGTCTCCATCACGACAGACCTCGGGACCGTCACCGCGACGACGGCCGTGGGAGACGGCCTGCACACGGCGACCCTCACCTCCAGCACCACGGCAGGCACAGCCACCCTCGGGTACGCAGTCGGCGGCATCGACGCACCGGGCTCCGCGCAGGTCGAGCTGCTGGTCGGGGCTGTCGACCTCGCGGCGTCGACGATCGTCGCGACCCCGGACAGCATCGTCGCCGACGGGACGAGCACCTCCCAGCTCGTGGTCCAGCTTCGTGACACGAACGGGAACCCGCTGAAGACCTCCGGTGGGACCATCGTGATCTCGACAGACGCAGGCACCGTCGGAGCCACCACGGACGTCGGTGACGGCACGTACACGGCTGAGCTGACGTCTGCGACGACGGTCGGGGCGGCGACGCTGTCCTTCAGCCTCGACGACGTCCCCGGCGAGGCGACCGCCACGGTCGACTTCACGGCCGGTCCAGCAGCCC
Organism: Sanguibacter sp. Leaf3; assembly: GCF_001425965.1. Classification (NCBI taxonomy): domain Bacteria; kingdom Bacillati; phylum Actinomycetota; class Actinomycetes; order Micrococcales; family Sanguibacteraceae; genus Sanguibacter; species Sanguibacter sp. Leaf3. The sequence continues at coordinate 566,262 of NZ_LMRH01000001.1, forward strand.
TGACGACCTCGACGATCGAGGCGTCCTCGACGTCGATCACGGCTGACGGTGCGTCGAGCTCGACGGTCACCGTCCGGCTGCTCGACGGCAACGGCAACCCGCTGACGACCTCGGGCGGGACCGTCGTGATCGCGACGGACGCAGGGACCGTCGGTGCGACGACGGACGTCGGCGACGGTACGTACACGGCTGTCCTGACGTCTGGGACGACGGCCGGCACGGCGACACTCTCCTTCACCCTGGACGACGTGTCGGCGGAGGCGACCGCGACGGTCGACTTCACGGCCGGCGCGGCCGACCTGACGGCGTCGACGATCGAGGCGTCCCCGACGTCGATCACCGCTGACGGCACGTCAACCTCGACCGTCACCGTCCGGCTGCTCGATGCGAACGGCAACCCCCTGACCTCATCGGGTGGGACGGTGGTTGTCACGACAGACGCGGGCACCGTGGGTACCACGACGGACGTCGGTGACGGGACCTATACGGCCGAGCTGACGTCCTCGACGACGGCCGTCACCGCGACCCTGTCCTTCACCCTGGACGATGTCCCCGCAGAGGCGACCACAGCCGTCGAGCTCCTGGCGGGCGCGGCTGACGCTGCGACCTCGACCATCGAGGCCGCCCCGACGTCCATCACGGCCGACGGCATCTCGACCTCGACGATCACGGTCCAGCTGCTCGATACCAACGGCAACGCCCTGACCACGTCGGGCGGGACGGTAGTCATCGCGACAGAGGGTGGCACTGTCGGTCCGACGACCGACGTCGGCGACGGCACGTACACAGCCGAGCTGACCTCCGCGACGACGGCTGGTACGGCGACGGTCTCCTTCAGCCTGGACGATGCGCCCGGGACGCAGACCGCGAGCGTCGCGTTCACGCCTGGCGACGTCGACCTCTCGGCGTCGACCATCTCGGCCTCGCCGACGACGATCCTGGCCGACGGGACGTCGACCTCCACGGTGACGGTGACGCTCCTCGACGCCAACGGGAACCCGACGGGTACCTCGGGCGGCCTCGTGGTCGTCGCGACAGACCTGGGCACCGTGGGCGCGACGACGGATGCCGGCGACGGCACGTACTCGGCAGTGCTCACCTCGGCTCAGACCGCAGGGACGGCGACGGTCTCCTTCACCCTCGACGGTGCCGGGGCCCCGGCGACGGCGCCCGTCGCGTTCACCGCGGGCGCGGTCGATCTGGGGTCCTCGACGATCGAGGCAGACCCGATGTCGATCACCGCCGACGGTGTCTCGACCTCGACGGTCACCGTGCGGTTGGTCGACGCGAACGGGAACGCGCTGGTGTCCTCGGGTGGCGAGGTGGTGGTGCTCTCCTCGCGTGGGGAGGTGCTGGGCACTGTCGACGAGGGGGACGGGTCCTACACGGCTCTCCTGAGGTCGTCGACGGCTGCGGGTGTCGCTGCCGTGGGGTTCACCCTGGGTGGTGAGGTGGCTGGGCCGACTGTTCCCGTGACCTTCGTGGCGGGTGAGGCTTCGGCTGGCCTGTCGGAGATCTCTGCGAGCCCTGCGTCGATCACGGCTGACGGTGCGTCGACCTCGACGATCACGGTCCGGCTGGTCGACGCGAACGGCAACCCGTTGACGACGTCGGCTGGGACTGTCGCGATCGCGACCGACGCGGGCACCCTGGGTGCCACGACCGACGTGGGTGACGGCACCTACACGGCTGAGCTGACGTCCTCGACGACGGCCGGGACAGCGACGCTGTCGTTCACGCTCGACGACGTGGCCGCGGAGGCGACCACCACGGTCGACCTCACGGCTGGCGCCGTCGACCTGACGACCTCGACCGTCGAGGCGTCCCCGACGTCGATCACCGCTGACGGGACGTCCACCTCGACGGTGACGGTCCGTCTGGTCGACGCGAACGGCAACCCCCTGACGAGCTCGGGCGGGACCGTCCTCGTCTCGACGGACCTCGGCTCGGTCTCCTCGACCACCGACGTCGGCGACGGCACCTACACGGCGACGCTCACCTCGGGGACCTTCGCGGGCCAGGCGACCGTGACTTTCGCAGTCGACGACCAGCCCGCAGAGTCCTCCGCGACGGTCGACCTCCTGCCTGCCGCAGCCGACCCGACGACCTCGACGATCGAGGCGTCCCCGACGTCGATCACGGCCGACGGGGCGTCGACCTCGACGGTGACGGTCCGTCTGGTCGACGCCAACGGCAACGCCCTGACGATCTCCGGCGGGACCGTCGTCGTCGCGACAGACGCCGGGACCGTCGGTGCGACGACGGACGTCGGTGACGGCACGTACACGGCCGAGCTGACGTCCTCGACGACGGCCGGCACGGCGACGCTGTCCTTCACGCTCGGCGACGCGGCTGCGGAGGCCACGGCAGCCGTCGGCTTCGTGGCGGGGCCCGCTGACACCGAGACCTCGACCGTCGAGGCGAGCCCGACGTCGATCACCGCTGACGGCGCCTCGACCTCGACGGTCACCGTCCGGCTGCTCGACACGAACGGCAACCCGCTGACGACCTCCGGCGGTGCCGTCGTCATCGCGACCGACGCGGGGACGCTCGGCACGACGACCGACAACGGCGACGGCACGTACACAGCCGTCCTGACGTCCTCGACGACCACCGGCACGGCGACGCTGTCCTTCACCCTCGACGACGTCCCCGCAGACGCCGCCGCCACGGTCGAGCTCACAGCCGGCGCCGCCGACCTGACCGCCTCGACCATCGAGGCAGACCCGACCACGCTCACGGCCGACGGCTCGTCGACCTCGACGGTCACCGTCCGCCTGGTCGACGCCAACGGCAATCCGCTCACCTCGAGCGGCGGAACCGTCGTGGTCACCTCAGACCTCGGCACCGTGAGCACGGTGACCGACCTCGGGGACGGCAGCTACACAGCGGTCCTCACGGCCGCGACGACGGTCGGGACCGCGACGCTCGGCTTCACGCTCGACGGCTCGGCCGCCGAGGCGACAGCCACCGTCGACCTCGTCGCCGGAGCCCCAGACCCGACGCGGACCACCGTCGAGGTGTCCCCGACGACCCTCGTCGCCGACGGCACGACCACGGCGACAGTCACGGTCCGGACCGTCGACGCCCAGGGCAACCCTGTGGCGGCAGGCGGCGTGCCCGTCACCGTCACGACGGACCTCGGCGCTGTCGGACCCGTCACCGGTCTCGGAGACGGCACCTACACGGCGACCCTCACCTCCGCGACCACCGTGGGCACGGCGACCGTGGGCTTCACGCTCGACGGCGCGGCCGGTGCCCAGACAGCCCAGGCGTCCTTCGTGGCCGGTCCGGGCGACCCCGCGCGCTCTGTCGTCGAGGCCGACCCGACGACCATCACCGCCGACGGGGTCTCCACCTCGACGCTCACCGTCCGTCTGATCGACGCGAACGGCAACCCGCTCACCTCCTCGGGTGGCACCGTCGTGCTGATCACCGACACCGGCTCGGTCAGCGCGACGACAGACCAGGGCGACGGCACGTACACGGCGACCCTCCTGGCTCCCACCACGACAGGGACCGCGACCATCAGCTTCACGGTCGACGGGGTGCCCGCAGAGGCGACAGCCACGGTCGCCCTCGTGGCAGGTGCTGCCGACCCGACCCTGACGACCATCGAGGCGTCTCCGGGGCAGGTCGTCGCCGACGGGGTCTCGACTTCTGTGGTGACCGTCAGGCTCCGGGACGCTCTCGGCAACCCCATCACCTCCTCCCGCGAGACCGTCGTCGTCGCGACAGACGCGGGGACGGTCTCGGGGACCACCGACGTCGGCGACGGCACCTACACAACGACGCTCACCTCAGCCGTGACCGCCGGGGTCGCGACCCTCAGCTTCACTCTCGACGGGACCCCTGGTCTCGAGACGGCGGCAGTGACCTTCGTCGCCGGGACAGCCAGCCCCACGACCTCGACGATCGAGGCCTCCCCGGACGTGCTGCTCGCCGACGGCACGTCGACCTCGGACGTCACGGTCCGGCTCAGCGACGCCAATGGCAACCCGCTGACGTCCTCCGGCGGGACCGTCGTGGTCTCCACGACCGCTGGCTCGGTGACTGCTGCCACAGACAACGGAGGCGGCACCTACTCGGCGACCTACACAGCGGCCACCACACCCGGCACGGCTGTCCTGAGCTTCACGGTCGGGGGTGTCGCCGCCGACGAGACGGCGACTGTCGACCTGGTCGTCGGTGCTGGTAACCCGACCACCTCGACGATCTCGGCCTCGGAGTCCACCCTCGTCGTGGGAGACGACGTCGAGTCCGTCATCACCGTGCAGCTGCGCGACCTCGCAGGGAACACCCTGACCACCTCGGGCGGCGCCGTGGTGATCGCGACAGACGCCGGGACCCTCTCGGCGACGTCAGACAACGGTGACGGCAGCTACTCGGCTGTGCTCACGGCACCGCTCGTCGCTGGTCAGGCGACGGTGTCCTACACGCTCGACGGCACACCGGGCACGCGCACCCTCGTGGTGAGCTTCGTGGAGGGAGAGGCCTCGCCGTCGACCTCTCAGATCTTGGCCGCCCCGAGCTCGATCGTCGCCGACGGTGTCGACGGGGCGACCGTCACCGTCCGCCTCTTCGACGGCTTCGGCAACCCCCTCGTCTCGTCGGGCGGCACGGTGGTCGTCACCACCTCGCTGGGTGACGTGACGGCCACGACCGACCTCGGAGACGGCACCTACACGGCCCGCCTCACAGGCACCAGCACCGGGGACGCGACCCTCGGCTTCTCGATCGGCGGGACCCAGGCCTCGGCGACGACTGTCGTGTCCCTCGTCCCCGGGGGAGCCGACCCCGCGACGTCGACGGTCTCGGCCTCCCCGACGGTCCTCGTGGCCGACGGGACGAGCACCTCGGCCGTGACGGTCCGGCTGCGCGACGCACAGGGCAACCCGCTGACGACAGGGGGCGGCGCCGTGACCTTCTCCACGGACCTCGGCACGCTTTCGGGCGTCACCGACAACGGCGACGGCTCGTCCACAGCGACGCTCACGACGGCCACGACGGCCGGGACGGCCACGGTCTCCTTCGCCGTCGACGGCGTCCCGGGGACCGGGACGGCGACGGTCGAGCTCGTCGCCGGTCCGCCCTCACCGACGACGTCGACCCTCACCGTCGCACCCACGACCATCGAGTCCGGAGGCGTCGACGCGTCGACGCTCACGGTCCGGCTGCTGGACTCCGTAGGGAACCCGCTCACCCAGGGCGGAGCCGCTGTCGTCCTCTCCACGGACCTGGGCGAGGTCTCGCCGACGGTCGACCAGGGGGACGGCACGTACACGGCGACCCTCACCTCGCTCGCGCCGGGGACGGCGACCGTCACCTTCACGGTCGGCGGGACCACCGCGGACGCGACGAGCACCGTCCAGGTCGTCGACACGACAGCCGCCGAGGCGCCGGCGATCCTCGCGCCGACCGACGGCAGCCGGGTCAGCCCGACGGTCCAGATCTCAGGGTCTGGGGCGTCCGGGGCGACGCTCACGGTCTCTGTCGTCGGCGGGGGCGAGATCTGCACAGTCGTCGTGACGACCTCGGGGACGTGGGCCTGCAGCCCAGCCCAGCCGCTGCCCGAGGGCACGACGACCTTCGTCGCCACCCAGGTGGACGGGTCCGGGAGGACGAGCGTCGGCTCCACACCCGTGAGCGTCGTCGTGGACGGGACCGCGCCGCCCGCCCCGGATCTCGATCCCACCACGGGCGACCTCGTCACCGGGCTCTCCGAGCCCGGGACCACGGTGACCGTCAGCGACTCCGGTGGCACAGTGCTCTGCACCGCGACAGCCGGACCCGACGGTCGCTTCGTCTGCGACCCCGAGGAGCAGGTCCCCGCAGGGACGCTCCTCTCGGCGACAGCGACCGACGAGGCGGGCAACACCTCCGAGGCCTCCTTCGTCAGGGTCGGCGGCGCGTCCCTCACCCTCGAGGCCGAGAGCCTCCTCAGCGGTGCTGAGCAGGTCGCGTACGGTCGCGGGTTCCTGCCCGGAGAGACCGTGGCTGGTCTCCTCGAGTCGACGCCCGTCGACCTCGGGACCCAGGTCGCCGACGCTGACGGCACGGTGACCTTCTCCTTCGTGCTCCCGGCCGACATCGAGCTCGGTGCGCACACCGTGACCCTCACGGGGGAGCGCAGCGGCAGCGTGGCAGCCGACTTCGAGGTGGTCGCGGCACCCGTCGACCCGACCCTGCCGACCCCGCCGACCACCCCAACTACCCCGGCCCTGCCGACCACCCCGAGCGTGGCACCGGGGAGCTCTGGTCCCTCAGCGCCAGCGGCACCGACGCCTTCCACCCCCCAGCACGGGCTGCTGTCCAGGACAGGTGCCGATCCCGCAGGTGCGCTCGTGGCGGCGGCTGCGGTGCTCCTCGGCCTGCTGCTGCTCGGAGCCTCGCGCCGGCGACGCGGGGAGGACGTGTGACGCTCCGGGGCGGAGAGTGAGCGCCCCGCAGCCTCCCGCCCCGGCTGCAAGCAGGTTCCCCGTACGCTGTGCCTCATGACCCGCAGCAGACGCAACCCCGCCCGTTCTGGCGCCGCAGGGGTGCTCGTCCTCGTCGTCTCCGTCCTCCTGCCGCTCACGCTCGCAGCACGGTGGGCGGACGACACCGTGGCGGACACCGACGGGTACGTCGCCGTCGCCGACGAGGTCGTCGCCGACCCTGCGGTCCAGGCAGCCCTCGCCGACCAGCTGACCACCCAGGTGGTCGGGCAGGTGCCCGCGACAGGGGTCGCGACGGTCGACACCGGGGTGCGCGGCATCGTCGAGGGAGCCGTGCAGCAGGCCGTGGCCAGCGATACCTTCGCCTCGGTCTGGTCACAGGCGAACCGCACGGCTCACAGCACGGTCCTCGCCCTGCTCCAGGGTGAGACCTCCCGCGTCACCCTCGACGACTCTGGTCAGGTGGTCCTCGAGCTCGGAGCCGTGGCCGACGCCGTCACCGCACGGATCGTCGAGTCCGGGCTCGTCAGCGCCGACGCGATCCCGACCTTCGACACGAGCGTCCCGTTGTTCCAGAGCAGCGCCCTCGACGACGCCCGGACCGGCTACGAGGCCCTCACGCTCGTCGCGACCTGGGCGCCGTGGGTCGCGCTCGCGGTCCTCGTGCTGGCTCTCGCCCTCGCGTACTCCCGCGGCCTCGTGCTCCTCTGGGTCGGCGTCCTGTCTGCCGTGGGCACGGGGCTGCTCATGGCAGCCCTCGGGCTGCTCTCCGAGCGGGCGACCCTCGCGGTCACCAGCCCGTCTGTCTCGCCGGCTCTCGTGGGGTCGATCACCGACGTGTTCACCGAGTCCGCCCAGCACGCCCTGCGGACGGGGCTCGTCGTCTCCGGGGCGCTCGTGGTCGTGGGGGTCGTGGTGCTCCTCGTCGAGAAGACCCTCCGGTCGCACCGGGCCTAGCCGTGCTCGGACAGGACCGTCCGTGCCGCGACGCTCAGCGGCGCTTGTGCACCCCGGCGAGGAACTCGCCGACGATCGGCCCGAGCTGGTCGAACTCGATGAGGAACCCGTCGTGCCCGTAGGCCGAGCGCAGCAGCCGCACGGGCTCGGCGCGCGGGACCTCCCGCGCGATCCGCTCCGACTCGGCCGGGAGGAACAGCCTGTCGGTGTCCACGCCGACCACCAGCACCCGTGAGCGGATGGACTGGAGCGCCGTCGTCACACCGCCCCGGTCCCGGCCGAGGTCGTGGGTCAGCATCGACTCGGTGAGCACCACGTAGCTGTTGGCGTCGAAGCGGCGGGCGAGCTTGGACGCGTGGTGGTCCAGGTAGGACTGCACGGCGAACCGTCCGCCGTGCATGGGGTCGTCGCCGCCCTGCGGGATCCGCCCGAAGCGCTCGTCGAACTCGAGGGCGCTGCGGTAGGTGGTGTGGGCGATCGACCGGGCGATGCCGAGGCCGACGTGCGGACCGTCGCCGTCGGCCGCGTCGTAGTAGTCGCCGCCGCGGAACCTCGGGTCGGCGTGGATGGCGGTGAGCTGCGGGTGCGCCCAGGCGATCTGGTCCCCGGGGGTCTGCGCAGCCGAGGCGATGATCGCGGCGGACTCGACCTCGATGCCGGCCTCGGGGCCGAGCAGCGTCCACTCGAGAGCCCGCAGCCCTCCCATCGAGGCGCCGACCACGAGGGCCCACGAGGTGATGCCCAGCGACCTGGAGAGCTCGATCTCGGCGGCGACCTGGTCGCGCACGGTGATGATCGGGAAGGCAGAGCCCCACGGCGCGCCGTCGGGCGCGAGGCTCGACGGCCCCGTCGACCCCTGGCAGCCGCCGACCACGTTCGGGGCCACCACGTAGTACCTGTCGGTGTCGATGGGTGCGCCCGGCCCCACCATCTCGGACCACCAGCCGGCGGTCGGGTGGCCCGGGCCCGCCTCGCCGGTGACGTGGCTGTCGCCGGTGAGGGCGTGCAGCACGAGCACGGCGTTGTCCCGGCGGTCGTTGAGCGTGCCCCACGACTCGTAGGCGACCTGGACGCCGGGGAGCTGCCCGCCACCCTCGAGCTCGAGGGTGCCGATCTCGACGTGCTGCCTGTCGCCGACGGGGTCGCCGGGTCGCCAGGCGCCGCTCGCCGGGAAGGTGGTCGGGTCTAGGCGTCGCGACTGCGCGCGCGAGGGCCCCCCGGAGCGGCTCCAGCCCTGCGGCTGGGGAGCGCCCCGGTCGACGTCGTCGGTCCGGTCGCCCGGACGCTGCTGCTCGTCGGTCATCGTCGTCCACTGTACGGAGGTCCCGGCGCCCGGCACCCGGGTGTCCACGGCGGCCCGTGACGGGTCGTCGCGGCCTGGGCGGGACGCCGGGACCTCGCTCACTGTCGGCTCACGCGTCCTGCGCGGCGGGTGCTCCGGCGGCACCCTCGACGGCACCCTTGGCGGCGATGAAGCCACCCTCGAGGTCGGCGAGGATGTCGTCGACGTGCTCGATGCCCACGCTCAGCCTGACGAGACCCGGCGTGACGCCGGAGGCCGCCTGCTCCTCGGGCGACAGCTGGCTGTGGGTCGTGGACGCCGGGTGGATGACGAGGGAACGGACGTCGCCGATGTTCGCGACGTTCGAGTGCAGCTCGAGCGCCGACACGAAGGCCTGCCCGGCGGGGGAGCCGCCCTCGATCTCGAAGGCGACGATCGCGCCAGCACCGCGCGGCGTGTACTTGAGGGCGTTGGCGTGCCACGGGCTCGACTCGAGGCCGGCGTAGTGGACGCGGGCCACGTCGTCGCGGGCCTCGAGCCAGGCCGCGACTGTCGCCGCGTTCGAGACGTGCCGCTCGACGCGCAGCGACAGCGTCTCGATGCCCTGCGCGATGAGGAAGGCGTTGAAGGGCGAGATGGCCGAGCCGAGGTCGCGGAGCAGCTGCACGCGCGCCTTGAGGACGTAGGCGAGGTTCGCGCCGAGGATCCCGTCGACGCCGAGGTCGCGGGCGTAGACGAGCCCGTCGTAGCTGGGGTCCGGGGTGTTGAAGCCGGGGAAGCGCTCGGGGTCCTTCGAGAAGTCGAAGTTGCCGGAGTCGACGATCACGCCGCCGATGGCCGAGCCGTGCCCGCCGAGGTACTTGGTGGCCGAGTGCACGACGATGTCCGCGCCGAACTCGATCGGGCGCAGCAGGTAGGGGGTCGCCACGGTGTTGTCGACGATGAGCGGGACGCCGACCTCGTGCGCGACGGCGGCGACGGCCTCGATGTCGAGGATGTCGGCCTGCGGGTTCGGGATGGTCTCGCCGAAGAACGCCTTGGTGCTCGGGCGGACGGCGTCGCGCCAGGCCTGCGGGTCGTGCGGGTCGGTGACAAAGGTCGTGGTGATGCCGAGCTTCGACAGCGTGTTCTGGAGCAGGTTGTACGTGCCGCCGTAGAGCGAGGGGCTCGCCACCACGTGGTCACCGGCCTCGGCGACGTTGAGGATCGCGAAGGTGGTCGCAGCCTGCCCGGAGGAGAGCAGCAGCGCACCGACACCGCCCTCGAGGTCGGCGATGCGGTTCTCGACGGCCTCCTGCGTGGGGTTGCCGATGCGCGTGTAGATCGGGCCGAGGTCCTTGAGGGCGAAGCGGTCAGCGGCGACGCCAGCATCGGGGAACACGAAGGAGGTGGTCTGGAAGATCGGCAGCGCGCGCGCCCCGGTCGTCGGGTCGGGGGTCTGGCCGGCGTGGATCTGACGGGTCTCGAAGGACCAGCTGGGCGAGGTCATGAGGGCTCCTGGGAAGGTCGGGTGCGGGGAGCGCGTGCCGCACCTGTGCGACCGGCCGCGGCGGCCTGTCGCGTCCCTGCGAGAGCAGGAGGGGCAGACGGGGCCGGGAGCGGCCGGACGGCCTGCGGTCCGTCCCGCAGGGGCCAGGCTGGTTCGACGACGCGCTGTCGAGCAGTGAGCCTCGGGGTTGACGCCGGGTAGGGCGCGGGTCCGCGGGCTCGGTGAGCTCAGGGGTGCTCGGTCAGCAACACATTCGCATCGTCATGCTGGGAGCGTAGGGCGCCGCAGCGGCCCAGGGGAAGCCGCGAGGGCCTGCTGTCTCACTGTGTGGACACCGCGTCTCACGCCGCGGGTGGGGCTCGTGTGACGTGTGGTGCGGGTGATACTTGCGTGAACGGTGTGACAGATGTTCACAGACGGGGCATCCGTGGGTACGCTCACGAGGACCGTCACGAGATTCATGCGAGAGGACCACCCGAGATGGCGTCACCCCTGCGCGACAGGCGGGCAGCAGCACGTCGCGGTCCCCTCGTCGGAGCTCTTGCCCTGAGCTTCGTCATCGGTCTCGGAGCCAGCACCCCTGCGCTCGCCGACGACCCCGTCCCCTCGCAGGACGAGGTCGACCGGGCTCGTGGGCAGGTCGCGCAGGCCGCGACAGACGTCGCCGCGATGGACGTCCAGATCGCCCAGCTCGAGCAGACCCAGCAGACCGCGCTCGAAGACGCCGCGCTCGCCGGGTCGGCCTACACGCAGGCCGTCGTCGACTACGACGCCGCGGTCCTCGTCGCGAGCGAGGCGACGACCAAGAGCGAGGCCGCTGCTGCGCGGGCCGAAGAGTCGCGCAAGCTCCTCGTGGGGATCGCCCGCGAGAGCTCCCGCAACGGTGGTGGGCTCGACCAGGTGGGCATGCTCCTCACTGTCGACGGCGTCCAGGACGCCGTGAGCGAGGCCAACGCCGTCGACCTCGTCGGCTCCAAGGCCGACAAGGCCGTCCAGCAGTTCCAGGCCGACACCGTCGTCGCCGAGACCCTCAAGGGGATCGCGGACCAGGCTGTCGCCGACCAGCAGACGAAGAAGGACGAGGCTGACACCGCGCTCGCCTCCGCCCAGCAGAAGCAGGCCGAGGCCGACACCGCGGTGAGCGACGCGGCCGCGCAGCGCACGACCCTCGTCAACGCTCTCGCCGCGGCCCGCAGCACGAGCGTGGAGGTCGAGCAGCAGCGCCAGGACGGTCTCGCCGCCCAGCGTGCCGCCGCAGCCGAAGAGGCAGCCCGGGCCCGCGTCGAGCGCGAGGTCGTCCCGGCCGCCTCGCCTGTCCCCGCACAGCCGAGCACGCCGGCGACCGACCGGCCGGGGACCACCCCGGCCCCGACCACGCCGGCCCCCACGACCCCGGCACCGACCACCCCGGCACCGACGACGCCTGCGCCCACGACGCCGACGAACCCGGCTCCCACGACGCCCCCCGTCGTGACCCCGCCCGTGGTCACCCCGCCCGTCGTGACGCCTCCTGTCGTGACCCCGCCCGTGGTCAAGCCCCCCGTCACGCCGCCGCCGTCGACAGGTGGCAGCTGGCGCGGCAGCGCCGCGCAGGGCCAGGCGGCCGTCGACTGGGCGAAGACCCAGACCGGTCTGCCCTACGTCTGGGGTGCCAACGGACCGAGCGCCTACGACTGCTCGGGCCTCACCTCGAAGGCCTGGGGCAACGCCGGTCTCTCGATCCGCCGGACCTCGCGCGACCAGTACACGCAGTCGGCCAAGGTGAGCCTCGACGCCATGCGTCCGGGCGACCTGGTCTTCTGGGCCTCGAACCCGAACGACCCGTCGACGATCTTCCACGTGGCCATGTACGCCGGCAACGGGCAGATCGTCGAGGCCGCCGAGCCCGGCGTGCCCTCGCGCGTGACGCACATGCGCTGGAACAAGACCCTCGTCCCCGTCGCCGGTCGCCCCTGACCGATCCGGGCCTCTGCAGGCATCTGCGGGCATCTGCCCAGCACAGCAGGTACGACGAAGGGCGGCTCCCGCGGGAGCCGCCCTTCGTCGTACCTGCTGCGTGTCGTACCTGCTGTGCTCTGGTGCTGCGCGAGCCGGGGTCACCGGCCCGCGGCGGCCTCAGTGGTTGTAGTAGCCCGCGTCCTTGGCCCGCTGGAAGGAGCGCTCGATCTCTGCCTCGGCCTCGGCCTTGCCGGTCCAGTGGGCGCCCTCGACGGACTTGCCCGGCTCGAGGTCCTTGTAGACCTCGAAGAAGTGCTGGACCTCGAGACGGTGGAAGTCCGAGACGTCGTCGATGTCCTGGCGCCACGCGGCACGCTGGTCGCCGGTCGGCACGCAGAGGACCTTGTCGTCGCCGCCGGCCTCGTCGCGCATGCGGAACATGCCGAGCGCGCGGCAGCGGATCAGGCAGCCGGGGAAGGTCGGCTCCTCGAGCAGGACGAGCGCGTCGAGCGGGTCGCCGTCCTCGCCGAGCGTGCCCTCGATGAACCCGTAGTCGTCCGGGTACCGCGTAGAGGTGAAGAGCATGCGGTCCAGACGGATGCGACCGGTCTTGTGGTCGACCTCGTACTTGTTGCGCTGACCCTTGGGGATCTCGATCGTGACGTCGAACTCCACTGTTCTTTCCTCCAGTAGCACCGTTCCCGTGGCAGGCGGTGCGCCGGGGAGTGCGGTCGTGATGCGGCCTGTCGACAGGCCGACGGTCGGTGTGTCCACTCGCCAGGGTAGACGACAACCTGTCGGATCGGGGTGGGAGATCGCCCGAGGTGCCCTGAGTGACCTAGTCTGACCGCACGGTGTGCGCGAGAGCACGCCACGGCGCCCACGCGAGCGAGTGCGGGACGCCGGCAGCCGCGAGACCGACCAGAGGACACGACGAGCATGGCGCTGATGGCCCGAGTAGTCACGGGGACTGTCGCGGCAGCCCTCGTCGTCACGGGTGGGTATGCCTGGGCCGACATCCACGACTTCGTCCCCGGCATCCTCACGATCGGCCCAGAGCCCGCCCCGCCGGCCCCGTTCCCGACAGCCCCGGGAGCCACCCTCGGTGCTGCGCCCACGAGCGTGGTCAGCACCCTCGACCCTGCCGCGCCGACGCCCGGGGCCGCGGAGCTCCAGGCAGCCGTCGACGCCGTCGTGGCAGACCCTCGCCTCGGTCCCTCTGTCGGGGTCGTCGTCTCGGACGCGCTGACCGGCGAGGTCCTAGCCTCCTCGACCCCGGGCACGCCACGGGTCCCGGCGTCGATCCAGAAGCTCTTCACGGCCGCCGCGGCGCTGAGCACCCTCGACCCCGACTCCGTCCTGACCACCACGGTGACGCAGGCTGCGTCAGGGCGGCTCACGCTGGTCGGCGGCGGCGACATGATGCTCGCTGCCGGTGCGGGCGACCCCGCAGCCGTCAACGGGCGTGCCGGGCTCGACGACCTCGCGGCGCAGGTCGCCGAGACCCTCAGGCTCACCGGGGGCACGACGGTCCAGCTCACGCTCGACGACTCGCTCTTCACGGGCTCGGCGACGGGCCCCTGGGCCGACGACATCCCGGGCCTGGGCTTCGCGGCCCCGGTCGCCGCCGTCGCCGTGGACACCGGGCGGCTCAGCGCGGGGGAGTACGCGCCGCGGACCGACGACCCGGCCATGGCCGCCGCACGCACCTTCGCCGCGGCCCTCGGCCAGCACGGCGTCACGGTCGAGGGCGAGCCGACCCGTGGGACGTCGGGGGCTGGCGACACCGTCCTCGGATCGGTCGACTCCGCACCCCTCGGCCAGGTGGTCGAGTACTTCTTGCACACCTCGGACAACACCATCACCGAGGTGGTCGGTCGGCTCGTCGCGATCGAGGCCGGTCTCCCGGCGTCCTTCGGGGGCGCGACCCAGGCCGTCGCCCAGCAGCTCGACAGGCTGGGGGTCGACACCGAGGGCCTCACGCTCGCCGACGCGAGCGGGCTCGGTGACGGGTCCAGGGCCTCGGCGACGACGCTGGCAGAGCTCCTCGCCGTGATGTCGAGCCCGTCGCACCCCGAGCTGCGGACCGTCATGACGGGCATGCCCGTCGCCGCGCTCGACGGGACGCTGAGCGACCGCTTCGTCTCGACCGACGCCGCAGGGCTCGTGCGGGCCAAGACCGGCAGCCTCCCCGGGGTCACCTCCCTCGCCGGGAACCTGCTCACGGACGACGGTCGCGAGCTGTTGTTCGTCGTCATGGCCGACCAGGCCCCCGGACCCGGCCAGTGGGACGCCCGGGCCGCGATCGACGGCTTCGTGGCTGCGCTGACGGACTGCGGCTGCCGATGAGCCAGCAGGACCAGCAGCCTGGGAGGCAGGCCCGCGAGCTCGTCGACTGGGAGGACGCCGCCCAGATCGCCGGCAGGCTCGCGAGCCCCGGACCTGTCGCGAGCCGGGACGAGCTCGAGGCCCTCGTCGCGTCGCTGCGCGGGGCCGCGGCCCGGGCCGTCGACCCCGTCCTGGAGATCACCCGGATGACCGCGGCCGACGGTCGTGACCTCTCCGCGACGGGGCTCTCCGGGGTCCTCGTCCTCGACAGGCCGGGATGGGCCAGGGCGAGCGCCCGCTCGATGCAGTCGATGACCGCCGGGGCGCTGCGCCTGCCGACCCGGTCCGTCCCGCTCGCCGCCGAGCTCGTCGCGAGCGCCGAGGTGGGCGCGACCCTCGCGCTGCTCTCGACCAAGATCCTGGGCCAGTTCGACCCCTTCGGTCCTGCCGACGGCAACCTGCTGCTGGTCGCACCGAACGTGCTCCAGACCGAGCGGGACCTGCGCGTGCGCCCCGAGGACTTCAGGCTCTGGGTGTGCCTGCACGAGCAGACGCACGCCCTCCAGACCGCGGCCGCGCCGTGGATCGCCGACCACCTCCGCGCGAAGACGCAGACGCTCCTCGCGGACCTCAGCACCAGCACGAGCGACCTCCGGCAGGCACCCGCCCGACTCCTCGGCGCGGCACGCGCGGTCGTCTCGGCCGTGCGGGGCACGACGGGGCCCGACGGGCAGACGCTGTCTCTCGTCGACGGCGTGCTGACCCCCACGCAGCGCCAGGCCCTCGACGAGGTCGGTGCCGTCATGGCTCTGCTCGAGGGGCACGCCGACGTGGCCATGGACGCCGTCGGCAGCTCGGTCGTGCCCACGGTCCGCAGCATCCGCCGGAAGTTCAGCGCCCGCCGCTCGGCCGGCGGCACGAGCACACCGGACAGGGTCCTGCGCAGGCTCCTCGGCATGGACGCGAAGATGGCGCAGTACCGCGACGGTGCGGCCTTCGTCCGGGGCGTCACGCGCGTCGTGGGGACCGACGGTGTCAACGCCGTCTGGAGCGGACCCGACGCCCTGCCCTCCCCGCGCGAGATCGCCGACCCCGTCGCGTGGGTCCGTCGTGTGCACGGCTGAGCTAGGCGCCCTCGGGTGAGCGGACCGCCACGGGCCGTCGCCCTCGCGCGGCTGCACGTGCGTGCAGCTCTCGCGCCGCTGGCCGCCGAGCACCCGGGTGCCCTGGTGCTGGTCGCGTGCTCGGGCGGCGCCGACTCGCTCGCGCTGGCCGCCACGACAGCCTTCGTCGCGCCGCGGCTCGGTCTGCGCGCCGGGGCCGTCGTCGTCGACCACCGGCTCCAGGACGGCAGCGACCAGGTGGCAGCGGACGCCGCCGCCCGCTGCCGCGCGCTCGGGCTCGACCCCGTCGAGGTACGCACCGTCCAGGTGGCCCGGGGCCCGGGGTCCGGCGGCCCTGAGGGTGCGGCCCGCGACGCCCGCTACGCGGCGCTGGGGGAGGCTGCCGACCAGAGGGGAGCCGTCGCCGTCCTGCTCGGCCACACCGCGGACGACCAGGCGGAGTCTGTGCTGCTCGGGCTGGCCCGCGGGTCCGGGGCGCGGTCGCTCTCGGGCATGCGCGCCGAGGTCGGGCGCCTGCGCAGACCGCTGCTCGCCCTGCGGCGCTCCGAGACCGAAGAAGTCTGCAGCGCAGCCGAGGTCGACTGGTGGACCGACCCGACCAACGCCGGGGACGGTCCTGACGCCCCGCTGCGGTCGAGGGTGCGGGCCGCGGTCCTGCCGCTGCTCGACGACGTGCTCGGACCTGGCGTCGTGGACGCCCTCGTCCGCACGGCCGACCAGCTGCACGACGACGACGCCGCGCTGTCGGCCCTGGCCCGAGAGCTGCTGTCCGCGGCGCTCGTCGACGAGGACGGTCCGGGCCGCGTGCTCCTCGACGTCGCGGTCCTCGAGGCCGCGCTCCCGGCGCTGCGGACCCGGGCGCTGCGCCTGGCGGCGCTCGCCGCAGGGTGCCCGGCGGGAGCCCTCGGTCGGGAGCACGTGCTGAGCCTCGACGGGCTCCTGACGCGCTGGCGCGGACAGGGCCCTCTCCACCTGCCGGGGGGCGTCACGGCCACCAGGGTGTGTGGCAGGCTTGTCCTCGAACCCCCCCACCACTGACTCAAGGAGCCCTCCCCGTGGGATCTGCCCAGGCTGGCGACATCCATCACATCCTGCTGAGCGAGGAGGAGATCGCTGCGAAGCTCGACGAGCTCGCGCTGCGCATCGACGCCGACTACGCAGGCAAGGACCTCCTGCTCGTCGGGGTCCTCAAGGGCGCCGTCATGGTGATGGCCGACCTCTCGCGCCGCATCGAGCACCAGGGTGTCGAGATGGACTGGATGGCCGTGTCGTCCTACGGCTCCGGCACCAAGTCCTCGGGTGTCGTGCGCATCCTCAAGGACCTCGACGCCGACCTCTCCGGCCGCCACGTCCTCATCGTCGAAGACATCATCGACTCCGGCCTGACGCTGTCCTGGCTGATCTCCAACCTGCGCAGCCGGGGGCCTGCGTCGGTCGAGGTCGCCGCGATGCTGCGCAAGCCCGACGCCGCCAAGGTCGAGGTCGACGTCCGCTACGTGGGCTTCGACATCCCCAACGAGTTCGTCGTCGGCTACGGCCTCGACTACGCCGAGAAGTACCGCACGCTGCCCTTCGTGGGCACGCTCGCGCCGCACGTCTACGAGAGCTGAGCCGAGCGCTGCCGAGCAGCGCAGGCACCACCCCTGACCCCTCCGGTCGGCCCCGATCGTCCTGCCCTGGGCGAACAGGCCCGGTCGGAGGGGTCAATCTTCAGGGTCGCCGTGTATTTTCGACGACGTACCAGTGTGCGAGCGGAAGGATGCGGGGCGTGCCCCGTCGTCGATGAACATGAAACGCATTGTGAGCGGACCGTTCCTGTGGATCGTCCTCGGTCTGGTGATCGTCGGCTTCGCCCTCAGCACGCTGTTCGGTGAGAAGGTCTCCAAGATCGACACCTCGGACGGGCTCACGCTCCTCGCGGGGGACACTGTCGAGCAGGCCCTCGTCGTCGACGGAGACCAGCGCGTCAGGCTGACGCTGACCGAGCCCTTCACGGTCGACGGCGACGACAAGGGCAAGAGCGTCGAGTTCTACTACGTCGAGCCCCAGGGCGAGCAGGTCGTCGACGCTGTCGTCAAGGCCGACCCCGAGAAGGGCTACAACTCCGAGGTGGCCCGAGCCGGCTTCCTCTCGTCGATGCTCTCGATCATCATCCCGTTCCTCATCATCGGCGTGATCTTCTACTTCATCCTCTCGCGCATGCAGGGTGGCGGCTCGCGCGTCATGGGCTTCGGCAAGTCGAAGGCCAAGCTCGCGACCAAGGACACCCCGCAGGTGACCTTCGCCGACGTGGCCGGTGCTGACGAGGCCGTCGAAGAGCTCCGCGAGATCCAGGAGTTCCTCTCCGAGCCCGCCAAGTTCCAGGCCGTCGGTGCCAAGATCCCCAAGGGCGTGCTGCTCTACGGCCCTCCCGGGACCGGTAAGACCCTGCTGGCCCGCGCCGTCGCCGGCGAGGCCGGCGTCCCGTTCTACTCGATCTCCGGATCGGACTTCGTCGAGATGTTCGTCGGTGTCGGTGCCTCCCGTGTCCGCGACCTGTTCGCGCAGGCCAAGGAGAGCGCCCCGGCGATCATCTTCGTCGACGAGATCGACGCCGTCGGCCGGCACCGTGGTGCCGGCATGGGCGGCGGCCACGACGAGCGCGAGCAGACGCTCAACCAGCTCCTCGTCGAGATGGACGGCTTCGACGTCAAGGCGAACGTCATCCTCATCGCCGCGACCAACCGCCCGGACATCCTCGACCCCGCCCTGCTGCGGCCGGGTCGTTTCGACAGGCAGATCGCCGTCGAGGCCCCCGACCTCCAGGGCCGCGCCGACATCCTCGCCGTGCACGCCAAGGGCAAGCCGATCGTCGAGGGCGTCGACCTGCGCGCCGTCGCCCGTCGGACCCCCGGGTTCTCGGGCGCCGACCTCGCGAACGTCCTCAACGAGGCCGCGCTGCTCACAGCACGCAGCGGAGCCCAGCTGATCGACGACCGCGCCCTCGACGAGGCGATCGACCGCGTGATCGCGGGACCGCAGAAGCGCACCCGCATCATGAACATCAAGGAGCAGAAGATCACGGCGTACCACGAGGGTGGTCACGCCCTGGTCGCCGCTGCGATGCGCTACACGGACCCCGTCACCAAGGTGACGATCCTGCCGCGCGGCCGCGCCCTCGGCTACACGATGGTCATGCCGTCGGAGGACAAGTACTCGACCACCCGCAACGAGCTGCTCGACCAGCTCGCCTACGCGATGGGTGGCCGCGTCGCCGAAGAGCTCGTCTTCCACGACCCGACCACGGGGGCGTCGAACGACATCGAGAAGGCGAGCGCCACGGCCCGCAAGATGGTCACCGAGTTCGGCATGAGCGAGCGCCTCGGTGCGATCAAGCTCGGGCAGAGCGCCGGCGAGCCGTTCATGGGCCGCGACATGGGGCACCAGCGCGACTACTCCGAGGCTGTCGCCGGGACCGTCGACCACGAGGTGCGTCGCCTGGTCGAGGCTGCGCACGACGAGGCGTGGTCCGTCCTCGTGGAGTACCGCGACGTGCTCGACCACCTGGTCCTCGAGCTCCTCGAGAAGGAGACGCTCAACCAGGCCGAGCTCGCCGCCATCTTCGAGCCCGTCGTCAAGCGCGAGCCGCGCGAGGTGTGGCTCTCGAGCGAGCAGCGCGCCGTCTCCGACCGCGGGCCCGTCCTCACCGAGGCCGAGAAGGCCCTCCAGGGTGACGCCCCGGTGATCCCCGAGGACGAGGCCGCCGCAGCCCGCGACGAGCACCCGGCCGAGGCCGTGGGCGAGGTCCCGCCGGGCGGGACCGTCGGACCTGTCGACCTCGCCAAGCCCGGCGCGAGCGACGAGACGGGCGCATGAGCGACGTGACGGACGAGAGCGGCGTGCACGCCGAGCACGGGCAGGTCGACCTCCCGCGCGCCGCCGCGGCGGTCCGCGAGCTGCTGATCGCCGTCGGTGAAGACCCGGACCGTGAAGGCCTGCTGGACACCCCGGCCCGGGTCGCCCGGGCCTACGCCGAGACCTTCGCAGGGCTCCGGCAGGACCCGGCCGACGTGCTCAACGCGGTCTTCGACATCGGCCACGAAGAGATGATCCTCGTGCGCGACATCGAGGTGTACTCCACCTGCGAGCACCACCTGGTGCCCTTCCACGGGGTCGCCCACGTCGGCTACATCCCCGGGGTCGACGGTCGGGTCACCGGGCTGAGCAAGCTGGCCCGCCTGGTCGACGTCTTCGCCAAGCGCCCGCAGGTCCAGGAACGTCTGACCGCGCAGGTCGCCGACGCGCTCGTCGAGCACCTGGCGCCGCGCGGCGTGATCGTCGTGATCGAGTGCGAGCACCTGTGCATGTCGATGCGCGGCGTGCGCAAGCCTGGCTCGCGGACCGTCACCTCTGCGGTCCGTGGCCAGATGCGCGAGGCCGCCACCCGGGCTGAGGCCATGAGCCTCATCGTCGGGCGCTGACGGCCCAGGCCATGCCTCTGCCGACGAACGCCGGCTCCACGGCCCTACCGGGTCCGGAGCCGCTGCCCGCGTCCCTGCGAGGGCGTGACCGGACCCTCGTCATGGGTGTCGTGAACGTGACCCCTGACTCGTTCTCCGACGGCGGCGAGTGGTTCGAGCCCGGGGCAGCGATCCGTCACGGACGCGAGCTGCTGGCCGAGGGCGCCGACGTCCTCGACGTCGGCGGTGAGTCGACGCGTCCGGGGTCGGCGCGGGTGAGCGTCGAGGACGAGCTCGCGCGGGTGCTGCCCGTGGTGCACGCGCTCGCCGCCGAGGGTGCCGTCATCTCGGTCGACACGACCCGGGCCGTCGTCGCCGAGCAGGCCGTCGCCGCGGGTGCGCTCGTCGTCAACGACGTCTCGGGTGGCCTCGCCGACCCCGCCATGGCTGAGGTCGTCGCACGGACCGGGGTCGTCTACGTCGTCATGCACTGGCGTGGGCACGCCGACGTCATGGACAGCCTCGAGCACTACGACGACGTGGTCCTCGACGTCCGCCGCGAGCTCGCCGAGCGGGTCGACGCCCTCGTCGCCGCAGGCGTGCGCCGCGAGCAGCTCGTCGTCGACCCCGGGCTCGGCTTCTCCAAGGCCGGGTCGGCCAACTGGCCGCTGCTCGCCGGGCTCGACGAGCTCGCGTCGCTCGGTCTCCCAGTGCTCGTCGGAGCCTCGCGCAAGAGGTTCCTCGGGCACCTGCTCGCAGGCGCGGACGGGGAGCCTGTCGCTCCGCTCGAGCGTGACCACGCGACAGCCGCCGTGAGCGCCCTCGCGGCCGCAGCGGGCGCCTGGTGCGTGCGCGTCCACGAGGTGAAGAGCACAGCAGACGCCGTCCGGGTTGCCCAGGCATGGGTCGGTGCCGGACGATCACTGGACCGCTCGGGGACACCCGGGCCAGATCTTCCTGGAGGCGGGACCGTGCTCGACGACGAGCGCGGCGCCGTAGACCAGGCTCCGGGCGCCGCGGCGCCGCACGACCACACGACAGCACCACGACGGACGACGAAGGACGGGGAGAGCGCATGAGCACCTTGGTGCAACGATCGGTCCTGGACGCGAGCGGCTTCCCGCTCGACCAGATCCAGATCCTCGGGATCGCGGCACGAGGCTTCCACGGCGTGCTCGAGAGCGAGCGCGAGGCGGGCCAGGACTTCAGCGCCGACGTGACCCTCTACCTCGACACCCGTGCGGCTGCGCGGGACGACGACCTCGACGAGACCGTGAACTACGCGCTCGTCGCCCAGGACGTCGTCGACATCCTCTCCGGTGCCCCGGTCGACCTCATCGAGACCGTCGCGGAGCAGATCGCCGCAGCGATCCTCGACCGCCCGCTCGTGGCCTCGGTCGACGTCACCGTGCACAAGCCGCAGGCCCCGATCCCCGTGCCGTTCTCCGACGTGACCGTGACGATCAACCGCGACAGGCTCAACGTGCCCGTGGTCGCGTCGCCGGTCGCCCCTGCACTCGACGAGATCCCGCTGGTAGACCGCGCCGCTGAGCCCGTGGCCCTGCCGGTCGAGGGCGATGCGCCGCAGCCCGTCCCGGGGCTCCCCGCCGGGGTCGAGGAGCCTGCCGTCGCGCTCACGGCGCTGCCGGCCGTCGTCCCTGCCCCGGCCGATCTCCCCGAGGCCTTCGAGCCCGTCGCGCTCCGGGTCGACGAGGTCGACCACGCACCCGAGGCCGAGGCGCCGCAGCCGTCGGCCAACCCGACGCTCGACCTGCCCCTCGGGGTCCTCACGGCTCCGGTCGCCGCCCGCGAGGCCGACCCCGCGAGCTACGGCGAGTCCGAGCTTCACCTCGAGTCCGACCTGGTCCACGAGGGTGACGAGACGTCTGAGGACTCTGCGCCTGCGTCGCCTGCAGGCACCGCGAGTGCTGGTGCACCGTCTGGTCTGCCGGAGGTCGCCGCCGTCCCGCCCCTCGACGAGGCAGCCCTCGCCGAGCAGGCACGCCTCTCGGAGGAGGTCCGCAGGCCTGAGGTCTTCGGTCTGCGTCCGCGCACCGAGGTGCACGACAGGTCTGAGCCGAGCGTCAGCCCCGCCGTCGACCCTGAGGACGACGTCCGCGGGACGTCGACGGGCCAGGACGCCGAGCCGGCACAGGATGCCGTGGACGAGACGGTCGACGTCACCTCGTCGGCCGCTGCACCGGACGAGGCCGAGGTCCCTCCAGCACACGAGGGCCTGGAGACCGACGAGAGCGCTCGAGCCGCCGGTGATGCACCCGCCGTGGACGGGCGAACCGTCGGCACGACGGGTGAGGAGCCCACAGCGACCGAGCGTCCTGGCGGGCGTCAGCCGAGTGCCGCCTTCTTCGCCGCGGCGAGCGCCGCGGTGCTCAACGCGAGCCGTGAGCGCGCCCCGCTGAGCTTCGAAGAGCTGCTCAACCCGACTGCTGCCACAGCGCCGTCGGAGGTCGCAGCCTCGGAGCAGGCTCCGGATGCAGATGCAGATGCAGATGCAGATGCAGCCGCAGTCGCGTCGCGCCGCGACGAGAGCTCGGCTGTGGAGCCGACCCAGGTGGTGCCGACGTCACCGGGCGACGAGGACGGCGCCCGCGACGACGCAGCCGACGAGACTGACCACGAGCACGGCGCTCCGACCGACGCTGCGGGTCTCGTCTCCGCGGACGAGGACGATACAGAAGCCGAGACCGCCCACGGCGAGCCTGTTCACCACGAGGCTGCGTACGAGCAGGTAGCGCACGAGCAGCCAGCGCACGACGAGACTGCGCACGAGCAGCCAGCGCACGACGAGACTGCGCACGAGCAGCCAGCGCACGACGAGGCTGAGCACGACGACGCTGCTCACCACATCGCTGGTCTCGACGGCTCGCCGCACTCGGGTGCGGCGGCTGAGGAGACGGCCGTCGGCTCTGCGCCTGAGGATGCTGATACCCCGCCCTCCGAGGCCGGAGACAGTGCACGCCTCGACGAGACCCAGGTCATGGCCCCGGTCCGCGACAAGCTCGTGAGCGCGCCGGTCGTCGAGCAGGACGGTGACGGTGACGTCTACGCCCCTGACGACGAGCACGCCGAGCAGGTCACGTCTCCTGCCTCGGAGGACGACGCACCCTACGTGCCGGAGTTTGCCCTGGCGCCACTGGCCCCGTTCACCCCGCCGACCGCGGTCGTTCCGACCGAGGCTGAGCAGCAGACTGTGCCCGGGTGGACACCTGAGCACAGAACCGACGAGGCGCAGACCGGTGCGCTCGACACTCACGGGATCCCTGCCGACACCGACGAGGCCCTGACCGGCTCCGGTGAGGCCTGGTCCGAGGATCTCGGCTCGGACCGGACGAGCATCGACGAGCAGACCGAGCAGACCGAGCACACCGAGCACCTCGACCACACCGAGGACGCCGGAGACGACGACAGCGTCGACGGCGAGGACGGTCACCTCGCTGCTGACGACTCTCCCGCGGCTGAGGCGTCCGAGCCCGAGCACACCGGCAGCGGGTCTGTGCCCGAGGCTCCCGCCGTCGACCACGAGTCGGCAGTAGACCAGCTGACGACCCCGACGGCGCCGGTCCCCGTCGTCACGGCGACCCCGGGCGAGGGCCTGCCGACGGACGAGACCGGTGCTGCCACCTCCGCACCGGCAGGTGTCCCGAGCCTCGGCCTCGGGACCCAGACTGTCGCCGGTCCCTTCGGCGACCTGTCCGAGCCCGAGGACGCGCACCAGATGCCGCTCCAGCTCGACCGCATGGACGCCCGGCCGGACGAGCCTGTCGACGCCGTGCTCGCGCTCGGCGCCAACCTGGGCGACGCCCAGGGCACCCTGCGTCGCGCCGTCGCCGAGCTCGGGACCCTCACCGGGGTCGACGTGGTCGAGGTCGGGCCGCTCGCCCGCACCGCAGCCGTCGGTGGACCCGAGCAGCCCGACTTCCTCAACACCGTCGTGATCGTCCGCACCACCCTCTCGCCGCGCGAGCTGCTGCTCGGCTGCCAGTCGGTCGAGGCCGGTAACGGGCGGGTCCGTGACGTCCGTTGGGGCCCGCGCACCCTCGACATCGACATCGTCGTGTACGGCGACGTCATCGGGTCTGCCCCGGACCTCGAGCTCCCGCACCCTCGCGCCAACGAGCGCGCCTTCGTGCTGGCGCCCTGGGCGCACCTGTCGCCCGATGCGCACCTGCCCGGCCTGGGTGGCGGACCTGTCGCTGCCCTCGCCGCCACGGCCCACGACCGCGAAGGGATCCGCTGGCTGGCCCTCGACTGGTTGCACGACGCCGAGGTCCCCACGGCAGCCCAGGTGCGGCGTCCCGCGACGGTCGCCCCGGCGCTGACCGCCGTGCAGGTCGTCTCGGTCCCTCAGCCCGAGACCGACCAGGCGGTCGACCAGGTGCCCGACGGCGAGGACGCCGGTCAGACGGGGTACCAGCCCGAGGCCGCAGCAACCGCCGGTGCCGTCGAGCCCGATCCCGCCAGCGCCGACCACGAGCACGCCACGGATGGTCTCGCCGGAACTTCTGACGAGGGCTTCGGCTGGCCCGGGGGGCCGCCCGTGATCGAGCACCCCGAGCTGCAGGACGACGACAGCCCGGCCTCGCCGGACCGCCCGGTCTGATGGGGCGCACCCGGTCGTCGACTCTCGCCCTGGTCGCCGCGGCCACGGGTGCTGTGACCTGGGGCGTGCTCAGCCTCCTCGACTCACGCGGCACCCATCTGGCCCCTGTGCTCTGGGTGGTGGCCCCCGTCCTCGTGGTGGTGGCCGCGCTCGTGCTGTGGGCGGCGAGCGCGGTCCGCTCGTTCCTGCGCGGGCGACGTCCCTCGCTCGACCCGATCCGGGCAGCGCGGACCGCCGCGCTCGCCAAGGCGTCGTCGCTGACCGGCGCGCTGCTGGCCGGCTGGTACGCAGGCCAAGCCCTGCTGACCCTCCCGCACCTGCAGGTCGAGGCTCAGCAGGGTCGAGCCTGGAGCGCTGGCGCAGCCGCGGTCGCGGCCGTCGTCCTGGCCGTCGCGGGGCTCGTCGCCGAACGGTTCTGCGAGCTCCCGCCCCCGGGAGACGGCGAGCCGACGCAGATGCGAGAAGATGGTGCCCATGACTGACCAGACAGGACCTCGGGGCGTCTCGCCCTTCGACCCCGACGGCATCGAGTGGCAGCGCGTGTCGAGCAGGCTCGCGACGGCGCGCTTCGTGCTGCTCGGGATCTTCCTCGGCCTGCCGCTGGTCGCCCTCGTGGTGCTCGCTGTCCTGCTGCCCCAGGCGGGCCCGTGGTTGTGGGCCTCGGCCGCGGTCCTCGCCGTGGTCGTCGCATGGTCGGCCGCCGTCGTCTCGCGCCAGGTCCGTGCGATCGGCTACGCCGAGCGCGACGACGACCTGCTCATCCGCAAGGGCGTGATGTTCCGCAGCCTCGTCGTGGTCCCGTACGGGCGCATGCAGTTCGTCGACGTGACAGCCGGTCCGCTCGCCCGTCGCCTCGACATCTCCTCCGTCCAGCTGCACACAGCGTCCCCGGGCACCGACGCGACGATCGACGGCCTCCAGCCTGCCGACGCCGCCCGCCTGCGTGACCGCCTGGCGTCGCGCGGCGAGGCCCGGCTGGCGGGACTGTGACCAGCGTCGGACCGAGCGCCGACGACCGCCCGGACACACCAGAGACCGAGCCCGCGGTCGAGACCGGCGCTGACGCCGTCCCGCCGGCCGAGCTCGAGTGGCGGCGCCTGCACCCTGTCACCCCGCTCGTGCGCGGCTGGGCCGTGCTCGCGGTCATCTTGTTCATGGTCGGGCGGCAGTCGATCGAGAGCATGCCCGAGGGTGACATGAGCCTGGCGACGGACCACTGGGGCTTCGTCGTGCTCGGGATCCTCGGTGTGGGGCTCGTCGGCGGGGTCTGGGCCTGGTTGTCCTGGCGCATGACGCGCTACGCCTACGACCGCGACGCCGTCTACGTGCACTCCGGCATCCTCTTCAGGCAGCAGCGCAAGGTCCGCCTCGACAGGCTCCAGGCCGTCGACATCGTCAAGCCTCTGCTTGCACGCTTCTTCGGCCTGGCCGAGCTCAAGCTGAGCGTGGCCGGGGGCGGCGACTCGGGCGCTCGTCTCGGGTTCTTGCGGGACGCCGACGCGAACCAGCTCCGCAACCTGCTGCTCGCCCGTGCGGCCGGGGTCGAGACCGCCGACGGCACAGACCCCGTCGAGGAGGCTCCGGAGAACGCCGTGCTCGAGGTCCCCGTGGGCCGGCTCGTCGGGTCCGTGCTGCTCAACGCCGCGACGATCGTCCTGCTCGTGGGGGTCGTGGCCGCCGTGACGACAGCGATCGTCATCCGTCAGGTGGCCCCGCTGTTCACGGTCCTGCCGATCGTCTTCGGGCTCGGGGCCTACGTGTTCTCGCGATTCTCCGGCGGCTTCGGGTTCACCGGGGCGATCTCGCCCGACGGGATCCGGCTCCGGCACGGGCTGCTCGAGACGAGGTCGCAGACCATCCCTCCGGGGCGGGTCCAGGCGATCCGCATCCAGCAGGGGCTGCTGTGGCGCGCGGCCGGCTGGTGGCGTGTCGAGGTCAACGTGGCCGGCTACGCGGAGTCGACCGACGGAGAGCAGGCCGGTGCCGTCCTCCTGCCCGTCGGCAGCCGCGACGACGCGCTGCGTGCCCTGTGGCTGGTTCTCCCCGACCTCGGCGCGGACGACCCGACGGCCGTCCTCGACGCGCTGCTGAGCGGGTCCGGGGACGATCTCGGCTTCGTCACGAGCCCACGACGGGCGCGCTGGCTCGACCCCCTCGCGTGGCGTCGCAACGGCTACGCGGTGACAGGTCGCGCGCTCCTGATCCGACGCGGTCGTCTCGTCCGCACGGCGGAGGTCGTCCCGCACGAGCGCACGCAGTCCCTCGGCCTCGACCAGGGTCCGCTGCAGCGTCGCCTCGGCCTGACCAGCTTCGTGCTGCACTCGACCCCCGGACCCATCGGTCCGCGTGTGGTCCACCTCGGCGACGACGAGGCCTCGCGCCTGCTCGCCGACCAGGCGTCGCGGGCCCGTGCCGCCCGCACGTCGGCCGGACCGGAGCGATGGATGCAGGCCGCCGGATGAGCGAGACGACAGGGTCCCGGCGCCCCGGACGGCTCGGTGTCGGGATCGTCGGCGCAGGCCGGGTGGGAGCCGTGCTGGGCAACGCGCTGCGCTCGGTCGGCCACGCCGTCGTCGGTGTGTCGGCGATCTCCGAGGCCTCCCGCGAGCGAGCCGGGGCCATGCTGCCCGGTGTCCCGGTCCTCGACGTCCGTGACGTCGTCGAACGCTCCGAGCTCGTGCTGCTCACGGTCCCGGACGACGCCCTCGGGCCGCTCGTGTCGGGTCTGGCCGACCTCGGGGTCTGGCAGCCCGGCCAGATCGTCGTGCACACCTCAGGCCGCTACGGCACCGACGTGCTCGCGCCGGCCCGGGCCCAGGGCGCGATCCCCGTGGCGATCCACCCCGCGATGACCTTCACGGGGACGTCCCTCGACCTCGGCAGGCTCGAGGGGACGACCTTCGCGGTGACGGCGCCGGGGCCCGTCCAGCCGATCGGCCTCGCGCTCGTCGTGGAGATCGGCGGTGAGCCTGTGGTCATCGCCGAAGAAGACCGTGGGCTCTACCACGCAGCCCTCGCACACGGCGCGAACCACCTCGTGGTGCTCGTCGCGCAGGCGGCGCAGGCGCTCCAGGTCGCCGGGATCGACGACCCGGGCCGCGCGCTCGCGCCGCTGCTGCACGCCGCGCTCGACGGCGCGCTGCGTGCGGCGGACGGCGTGGGAGACCCCGTGCAGACCCTCACCGGACCCGTCGTGCGCGGCGACGCGGGCACCGTCGAGACGCACCTCACCGAGCTCGCGTCCCTGGCCGCGCACCGCGACGCGACCGACACCGTCGACAGCTATCGCGCCCTCAGCAGGGCAGCCACCGTGCGTGCGCTCGCCGCAGGCCGGATCAAGGACGGGCAGGCGCAGTCCCTGCTCGACGTCCTGAACGCCCCCCAGAAGGAGAACTGATGCTCAGCGGCCACCCCAGGCCAGTCGTGACCACCACCCGCGCGGACCTCGCGCAGGTGCTCGCCCGTCCGTCCGACGCCCCGCTGCGCCGCCGCGCCGTCGTCATGACGATGGGTGCTCTGCACGCGGGCCACCTCGAGCTCGTCCGTGAGGCCCGTCGCCTCGCCGACGAGGTGGTCGTGACGATCTTCGTCAACCCTCTGCAGTTCGGCCCGGGGGAGGACCTCGACAGCTATCCCCGGACCCTCGACGCAGACGTCGCGCTGCTCGCCTCGGTCGGCGTCGACGTCGTCTTCGCACCGACCCTCGACGAGATGTACCCCGACGGACGCCCGATCGTCAGCGTCACCGCCGGCCGCATCGGCACCGTCCTCGAGGGTGCATCCCGGCCCGGCCACTTCGACGGGGTGCTGACAGTCGTCCTCAAGCTGCTGCACCTCACCGCGCCCGATGTCGCGGTCTTCGGCGAGAAGGACGCGCAGCAGCTGCTCGCCGTCCGCAGGCTCGTGCACGACCTCGACGTGCCTGTGACGATCCACGGTGTGCCGATCGTCCGCGACGACGACGGCCTCGCGCTGTCCTCGCGCAACGCCTACCTCTCGGCCGAGGAGCGGTCCCGCGCGCTCGCGCTGTCCTCGTCGCTCGCCGCAGGCCGCGACGCCGCGCTCCGTGGCGCCCAGGCCGACGAGGTCCTCGAGACGGCCCGGGGAATGCTCGGGGCTGCCGAGGGCGTTGACGTCGACTACCTGGTGCTCGTCGACCCCGCTACCGTGGACGACGTGCCCCCGGACCACACAGGTCCCGCCCTGCTGCTCGTCGCGGCTCGCGTGGGCACCACGAGGCTCATCGACACCATGGCGGTCGAGCTCGACGGCGCGGTCTCCGACAGCGCCGGCACCGGCCGAACCGGCACCGGCCGATCCGGCGCCGACGGCCCCGCCACCACAGCCAGCACCACCACCCAGCACCGCACCACCGGAGGAACCCCGTGACGTCTCTGCAGCGTCCGATGATGATCGGCAAGATCCACCGCGCGACGGTGACCCAGGCCGACCTGCACTACGTCGGCTCGATCACGATCGACAACCTCCTGCTCGAGGCGGCCGACCTCTACCCGGGCCAGCAGGTCGACGTCGTTGACGTCACCAATGGCTCACGCCTGACCACCTACGTCATCCCCGGCGAGCCGGGCTCCGGCCAGGTCTGCATCAACGGCGCCGCAGCCCACCACGTGCACCCCGGCGACACCGTGATCATCATCGCGTACGGCATGCTCGCCGACGCCGAGGCCCGGCACTACCTCCCGCACGTCGTGTTCGTCGACGAGGACAACCGGATCGTCGAGGTCTCCGACGAGCCCGGTCTGGTCCCGGCAGGCTTCGACCTCGAGCCGAGCGGGCTCGCGATCGCGCCGTTCCAGCAGCCGCACGGCGCGCAGGGGTGACCACCCTCCTCACGACGCTCGCCGCCCCCGACCCCGGGTGGACCACCGAGGCGGACGTCGTCGTGGTCGGCTCGGGCATCGCTGGTCTGACAGCAGCGCTCGAGCTGCGGACCCGCGTCCCGCGCGTCCTGCTCGTCACCAAGGACGCGCTGTCGTCGGGCTCGACGGTCTGGGCCCAGGGCGGCATCGCTGCGGCCCTCGCACCGGGAGACTCGCCGGCGGCACACCTCGAGGACACCCTGGTGGCCGGCGCGGGCGTCTGCGACCCCGCAGCCGTCGAGGTCCTCGTCACCGAGGGTCCGGCGCGCGTGCGCGAGCTCGTGGCGCTCGGCGCGCTCTTCGACACCGACGGTGGCGGCGAGATGTCCTTGACCCGCGAGGGCGGCCACCACGCCGACCGCATCGCGCACGCGGGCGGAGACGCGACGGGTGCGGAGATCTCCCGCGCTCTCGTGGCCCAGCTCGAGGCCGTGCGCAACGACCCGGGCATCGAGGTGATCGAGCACGCCCTCGTCATCGACCTCCTGACGAGCGCAGGTCCCCTCACCCCGACGAGCCCCGACGGGCTGCGGCGCTCCGTCTGCGGCGTCACCCTGCACGTCAAGGGTGCGGGCAGCCGAGACGGCGTCGGCGCCGTCCGCAGCCGTGCCGTCGTGCTCGCGACAGGGGGGATCGGGCAGTCCTTCATGGCCTCGACGAACCCGCCGCAGGCCACGGGCGACGGCACCGCAGCCGCCCTGCGCGCCGGCGCGACGCTGGGCGACATGGAGTTCGTGCAGTTCCACCCGACGGTGCTCTGGCTGGGCTCGGGCGCCAAGGGGCAGCTGACGCTCGTGTCCGAGGCCGTGCGCGGCGAGGGGGCGTACCTGGTCGACGTCTTCGGTCACAGGTTCATGCCCGCGGTCCACCCCATGGCCGAGCTCGCGCCGCGCGACGTCGTCGCCCACGCCATCGTCCGGCAGATGGCGGCGACAGGCTCCGACCACGTGCTGCTCGACGCCCGCCACCTCGGTGCGGACTTCTTGCGGCGCCGGTTCCCGACGATCACCGAGCGTCTGCTCGAGCAGGGCTTCGACATCACCGAAGAGCCCGTCCCCGTCGCGCCCGCCCAGCACTACCACTCGGGGGGTGTGGTCACGAACCTCGACGGTCGCTCGGCGGTGCGTGGCCTGTACGCCGTCGGCGAGGTCGCCTGCACTGGCGTGCACGGCGCCAACAGGCTCGCGTCCAACTCGCTGCTCGAGGGCCTGGTCTTCGCGCACCGCGCCGCCGAGGACATCGCGAGCAGGATGGCAGCCGGCGAGCTGCCGCTGCTCGATCCGGTCCCGCGCCCAGGGCCCACGGGCCTCGTCATGGCCGCGAGCCGGACACGGATCCAGCGGGTCACCTCGACGGGCAGCGGCGTGATCCGCTCGGCGGAGAGCCTCGCCGTGGCCGCCGAGAAGCTGGCCTCGGTCCGCACCGACGCGAACCTTCCCGAGGCTGTGGCCGGGGACCTCAGCGCGCAGCCGCAGACCGCCGAGTGGGAGACGAGCAACGTGCACCAGGTGTCGACGGTCCTCACCGCGACGGCAGCACGCCGCGAGGAGAGCCGCGGCGGTCACTTCCGCTCCGACTTCCCCGAGCGCGACGCGGCCTGGGAGCGCCGCGTCGTCGCCTCGCTCGCCGAGGACGGGACGCTGCTCGTCGACTGACGCCGGTGCGCTGACCAGCGTCGGCTACCGTGGGCGCGTGACTTCAGCAGCCCCCGAGAACCAGCCCACCGTCGGCGCCGAGAGCGCCGCCGTGCCCACCTCCGCAGCTGCTGTGCAACCTGCGGTGGTCCCCGGCCTCGACCACGCGTGGGTCGTCGACGTCGTCCGACGGACCCTCAGCGAAGACCTCGGGGGAGACCCCGGCCGCGACGTGACGAGCCAGGCGACCATCGCGGTGTCCTCGGGTGCTGTCGCCCACCTCGTCGCCCGCCAGGCCGGTGTGGTCGCCGGGCTCGTCGTCGTGCACGAGGTCGTCGCCCAGGTCTCGGCACGCTTCGGCCTCGGGCAGGTCACCGTCGAGCTCGACGTCCAGGACGGGACGCGGGTCGAGGCAGGGCGCAGGCTCGCTGTGCTGACAGGTCCGGTCCAGGTCCTGCTGATGGCCGAGCGGTCGCTGCTCAACCTCGCGAGTCGCGCCTCGGGTGTCGCGACCGCGACCCGGGCGTGGGCCGACAGGCTCGACGGGACCGGTGCGACGGTCCTCGACACCCGCAAGACGACCCCGGGCCTGCGCGCGCTCGAGAAGTACGCGGTCCGGGCCGGTGGCGGGACCAACAAGCGCATGGGGCTGTACGACGTCGCGATGGTCAAGGACAACCACGTCGTCGCCGCAGGCTCGGTGACCGCGGCGGTCGCGGCGGTCCGCGAGGCCTTCCCCGACGTCCTCGTCCAGGTCGAGGCGGACACCCTCGACCAGGCCCTCGAGGCTGTCGCCGCGGGGGCGACCTTCTTGCTGCTCGACAACATGCCCACCGACGTCCTCGCGGCGACTGTCGCAGCGGTCCGGGCGGGCGAGGCGACGACAGGCCGGATCGAGCTCGAGGCGACAGGCAACCTGACGCTCGACCGTGCGGCCGAGGTCGCTCGCACGGGTGTCGACTACATGTCCGTCGGCGGGCTCACGCACTCGGCGCCCATCCTCGACCTCGCGCTCGACCTCGTCGCACGCTGACCATCCCGTCGAGAACCGCCGGGTGACCAGGGTCTCGACCGTGCCCGCCCCTGGAGCCCTCCGCGGCGGTCTGCGGGTCGCGCGGCTCCACTAGGATGGCGGGGTGACTTCTGAGCAGACTCCCGCGCCCGCAGACCCGACCGTGACGACCGGGGAGTCTGACCTCCCCGAGCAGCTGCGGGTGCGTCGCGAGAAGCGCGACAGGCTGCTCGAGCGGGGCGTCGAGGCCTACCCCGTCGAGGTGCCCCGCACCCACACGATCGCTCAGGTCCGCGCTGCGTACGCGCACCTGGAGACCGGGGAGGAGACCGACGACGTCGTGGGTGTCGCCGGTCGTGTCGTGTTCCTGCGCAACTCCGGCAAGCTCTGCTTCGTCTCGCTGCAGGACGGCGAGGGCAACCGTCTCCAGATCATGCTGAGCCTGGCAGCCGTCGGCGAAGAGTCCCTCGCCGCCTTCAAGTCTGACGTCGACCTCGGCGACCACCTGTTCGCGCACGGCCGGGTCGGCAGCTCGCGCCGCGGTGAGCTGAGCATCTTCGCCGACTCGTGGCAGATCGCCGCCAAGGCGCTCCGCCCGCTCCCGGTCCTGCACAAGGACCTCTCCGAGGAGGCCCGCGTCCGCCAGCGCTACGTCGACCTCATCGCGCGCCCGGCTGCCCGTGACGCAGCCCGCCTGCGCTCCGGAGTGGTCCGCTCGCTGCGCGAGAACTTCCACGAGCGCGGATTCATGGAGATCGAGACCCCGATGCTCCAGACGATCCACGGCGGCGCTGCGGCGCGCCCGTTCACGACCCACATGAATGCCTTCGACATCGACCTGTTCTTGCGGATCGCCCCCGAGCTGTTCCTCAAGCGGGCCGTCGTGGGCGGTATCGAGCGCGTCTTCGAGATCAACCGGAACTTCCGCAACGAGGGTGCCGACTCGACCCACTCACCTGAGTTCGCGATGCTCGAGGCGTACGAGGCTTATGGCGACTACAACACGATGGCCGTGCTCACCAAGAATCTCGTGCAGAAGGCAGCTCTCGACATGTTCGGGACCACTCTCGTGACGCTCGCCTCGGGTGAAGAGTACGAGCTCGGCGGCGACTGGACCGAGCTCACGATGTACGGCTCTCTGTCCGAGGCTGTCGGTGAGGAGATCACCCCGGAGACCTCCGTCGAGAGGCTGACCGCACTTGCTGACGCAGCCGAGATCTCGCTCGACCCCAAGCGTGTGAGCCACGGAAAGCTCGTCGAAGAGCTCTGGGAGCACCACGTGGGTGATTCTCTCTACGCACCGACCTTCGTCCGTGACTTCCCTGTCGAGACCTCGCCCCTCACCCGCGACCACAGGACGGTCCCCGGCCAGGTCGAGAAGTGGGACCTCTACGTCCGCGGCTTCGAGCTCGCGACGGCCTATTCCGAGCTTGTCGACCCGGTGATCCAGCGCGAGCGGTTCGAGGCTCAGGCTCTCCTGGCGGCTGCCGGTGACGACGAGGCCATGGTCCTCGACGAGGACTTCCTCACCGCGATGGAGTACGCGATGCCCCCGAGCGGTGGCATGGGGATGGGCGTCGACCGTCTGCTCATGGCGCTCACGGGGCTCGGGATCCGCGAGACGATCCTGTTCCCGCTGGTCAAGCCGCAGCGCTGACGAGGGTGACCCGAACCGTGCAGCACCGTCGTAGGCTGGTCCTGTGAGCACCTTCTGGACTTCTGTCGCCGCCCTCGTCCCCTCGATCGGGGTGGGCGTCCTGTTCTACTTCGCGATGCGATTCATCATTCGCGCCGACAGGAACGAGCGGGCGAATCTCGCACGGCTCGACGCCGAAGAAGATGCGCGCGAGGCCGCTGTCACGGCGTCCAAAGAGCCTGGCGTCACCCCGTAAATCCTCCGGATATCTGTTCTCCAGTTGACGTGCAATCAGAAATGATGCGAGCATGAAGTCCCCTGCAGTGAAACAGAAGCGTGAGGTATCTCAGATGGCACAGAAGGTCCAGGTAATTCTGGTCGACGACCTCGACGGCGGAACAGCCGACGAGACGGTGACGTTCTCCCTCGACGGCGTCTCCTACGAGATCGACCTCTCGACCGACAACGCGTCGGCATTCCGTGACTCGCTGGCGAGCTGGGTCGGTCACGCACGCAAGGTCGGGCGTTCCGCTGCTCGTCCGGCAAAGCGTTCTACCCGTTCTTCCTCGGGTGGCACGTCCGCGAACGACATCCGCGAGTGGGCTCGTGCCAACGGGCACACCGTGAACGAGCGAGGCCGTATCTCGGCCGAGATCAAGGCTGCCTACGAAGCAGCTCACTGACGTTCTTCGGCGTATGCCGCTGACGCCTCACGGCGCGGTCGGCCAGCGTCGCTCGGCGGTGCGAGGAACGATCTCGCAGCGCCGGCCAGAAGGGCGGTGGACCTCAGGGTCCACCGCCCTTCTGGCGTCTCCGGGAGCGGTGCGGCATCGCTAGGCTGAGGGCGTGACCACGGACTCCGCACCCCAGCAGCGACTTCTCGTCGGAACATATCCAGCCTCGGGAGAGCCAGGGTCGGGTGAAGGGATCTGGTCGCTCGACCTCGATCTCGGTTCCGGGGAGCTCTCCGGAGCACGGCAGCTGGTCGAGGCCGTGTCACCGTCGTTCCTCGCCCTGAGCCCGGACCGTGACGTCGTCGTCGCGGTGTCCGAGACCTCTCAGGGGCGTGTGCGGACCTTCGCCGTCGAGGGAGACGCGCTGGTCGCCACCTCCGACGCCTCGACGGGCGGAGAAGACCCCTGTCATCTTGTCGTCGGTCGAGGTGACGTCCTCGTCGCGAACTACAGCACGGGGAGCCTCGCGGTCCTGCCCACCTCCGCCGACGGGCGCCTCGGTGGATCTGTGGCGACCTTCGCGCACACGGGTTCCGGGCCGGTCCGTGACCGGCAGAGGTCACCCCACGCGCACTTCGTCCTCGAGGTGTCGGAGCGGTTCGTGTGGGTGAGCGACCTCGGGACCGACGAGATCCGCCGCTACCGCAGGACGTCGACACCGGGGGTCCTGGTCGCCGACGGGGTGGCCGTGACCTTCCCGCCCGGCACCGGCCCCCGTCACGTCGCGCTGGGGGCCGACGGCACGGCCTTCGTCGTCGGTGAGCTGGACTCCCAGGTGCACGTGGTGCGCACGGCATCAGACGGGAGCGGCGTCCTGGTCGCCAGCCTCCCCGCCTGCTCGACCCCCGCGACCGAGAAGGGCAGCTTCCCCTCGCACATCGCTCTCTCGCAGGACGGTACCCGGCTCTACGTGGCGGTCCGCGGTCCTGACGTCCTGGCAGCCTTCGCGGTCGAGACCGGCGACGGCGAGGGCCCTGTCGTGCGTCACCTGGCGGACTCGCCCTCCGGTGTGGTCTGGCCTCGTCACCACGCCGTCCTCACCTCGTCCGCCGCCCGGGTCGAAGGTGAGGAGCCGGACGGTGGCCCTGTCTGCGACCTCGTCGTGGTCGCCGGGCAGACCTCGGGTGACGTGACAGCGCTCAGGGTCGACCGGGAGACGGGGATCGCCGACCTCGTGTCGTCTGTGCCGCTGCCAGCACCGGCCTGCATCATGGCGGTCTGACGGTCTGACGGTCTGACGGTCTGACGGTCTGACGGTCTGACGGGCGTCTGCTCGTCTGTCGGCCTCACGCGTGCGGGTGGCTGGACCCGTCCCGCACGCCACTGGCCTGGTGTCCTACCGGCCCCGACCCCCGCGTGCCGCGCCTCGCATCGTCCCCCCGCGTGCTCGCTCACGCTGCTCAGGTGAGGATGACCGCGACGCCGTGCGCGCGCAGGGCGCCGACGAGGCTGTCCGTCGCGTCTGCGTCGGTGACGAGGGTGTCGACCTGGGCCAGGTCGGCGAAGCTGACCGTCGCGTCCCGGCCGAGCTTGGTCGAGTCGGCGAGCACCACCACGTGCCTCGCGGCGCGGACCAGAGCGGCCTTGACCGCTGCCTCGTCGGCGTCAGGGGTCGAGAAGCCGTGGTCGACGCTGATGCCGTTCGCGCCGAGGAACGCGACGTCGACCCTGAGCCGTCCGATCGATCGCACGGTCTCGGCGCCGACAGCAGCCTGGGTAGGGGTCCGCACCCTCCCGGGCAGGAGGTGGAGCTGCACGTGCGGCAGGACCGCGACCCGCGACGCGACGGGTACCCCGTGGGTGAACACGGTGAGTCGCGCGTCGCGGGTCAGGAGGGCCGCGAGCCTGCTGGTGGTGCTGCCCGCATCGAGGACGACGCTCCCGCCGGAGTCCGGGAGCAGGTGCGTCGCCGCCCGGGCGATGCGTTCCTTCTCGCCCGCACGTGTCAGGTCTCGCTCGTCCAGCCCGCTCTCCACGACCGTCGGGACGGGCGTGAGGACCGCACCTCCGTGGACACGACGTACGACCCGTGCCGCAGCAAGAGCGCTGAGGTCGCGCCGGACCGTCTCTGTCGTGACGGCGAACTCGAGGGCCAGCTCGGCGACGGATGCCCGTCCAGACGACCTCACGAGATCGGCGATAGCCTGCTGGCGTTCTTCTGCGTACACAGGTCCTCCTCGGTGAGTCTTCTCGTCTGCCTGGCGGGCGATGCCGTCGACCGGGCTCAGGGGTTGACTGTCACCTTGATTGCCGTGCCGCTGCGCACCAGGTCGAGGGCGCTGAGTGCGTCCTCGAGGGGGATGCGGTGGGTGATGAGGTCGGCGACAGGTACCTGCCCTGTCGAGATGTACTCGAGCGCCCGCTTGTTGTGCTCGGGCGCAGAACCGTTCGCCCCGTGGATGTGCAGCTGGCGGTAGTGGACGACGTTCGAGTCGCAGCCGATCACAGGGTCGGTCTTCGGGAGTCCTCCGAAGAACGAGATGCGACCGTTGCGCGCGGCCATCGCGATGGCCTGCTCCTGGGCGACCTTCGCGGCCGTCGCGGTGATGACGACATCGGCTCCACGGCCGCCGGTCAGCTCCATGACTCGTGCGACGACGTCGACCTCTGACCCGTCGATGACCTCGTCCGGCCGTGCGACGGCCGCAGACATCGCGAGCCTGTCGGCGTTGACGTCGACGAGGTACACGGGTCCGCAGCCGTGGACGCCGCGCGCCACGCGGATGTGCATGCACCCGATCGGGCCGGCACCGAAGACGACCACGACGTCACCCTTCTCGATGCCGAGCTGCTCCTGGGCGTTGATCGCGCAGGCGAGCGGCTCCGCAGCCGAGGCCTCGTCGAGGGTGACGCCGTCGGGCACGCGGTTGAGGCCGTCGACCTTGAGGACCTGACGGGGGACGACCATGTACTCGGCGAACCCGCCCTCGTACTGGTAGCCCATCGAGGTCTGGTTCTCGCAGACCGCCATCCATCCCTTGCGGCACTCGTAGCAGTCCCCGCACGGCACGGCGGCGATGACCTGGACGCGGTCACCGATCTCCCAGTGCTGGTCGAAGGTCGCCTCGACCGCTGAACCCACCTCGACGACCTCGCCGGCGATCTCGTGGCCGATCGTGCGTGGAGGGGTGAGGTTCTGGTGGCCGTTGTGGAAGATCTTGACGTCCGTGCCGCAGGTCGAGCAGCTGCGGACCCGGATCTTGACCTCGTCCGGTCCGCACTCAGGCTCGGGCCGCTCCTCCAGGCGTACATCTTCGGGCGCATAGAAACGTAGAGCCTTCATCGGTCCTCCTCGTGGCGGGTGGGTGCCGACCTCCGAAGGTCGACTTCTGCATCATAACCACAAGATCGGACATGTACGACCTCCGAGGTAGTTGGCATCGGTACCGTTTGTCGGCTTTACTGTGGGGAGTCGTGCTCGACCGTTGTCGCTGCCCAGGCAGCGACGTGCGGCGGCCACCCGTCTCAAGGAGGAGATATGCCCGAAGACCTCGACCTGCGCCCGGCCAGGGGAGGAGTGAGGGTCACCGTGCAGAAGCTCGGGACCGCGCTCTCGACGATGGTGCTGCCCAACATCGGTGCCTTCATCGCCTGGGGACTCATCACCGCCCTCTTCATCGAGACAGGGTGGGTGACGCTCGTCGGTGACGCCCTCGGCTACGACGGCGGCTACGGCCTCGTCGAGCACATCGGCGGGTGGGGAGCAGGGGCGGAGGGCACAGGGATCGTCGGACCGATGATCAGCTATCTGCTGCCGATCCTCATCGGCTACGCGGGTGGCCGGATGGTCTACGACGACACGGTCCGCGGCGGCGTCGTCGGAGCCATCGCGACGATCGGTGCGGTCACCGGCGCCGACGTACCGATGTTCCTCGGTGCGATGGTCATGGGGCCGCTCGGCGGCTGGACGATGAAGCGCCTCGACCTGCTCTGGCAGGACAAGATCCGGCCCGGTTTCGAGATGCTCGTCAACAACTTCGCCGCAGGCATCTGGGGCATGGTGCTCGCCATCGTCGGCTACGTGGTCGCAGGACCGTTCGTCGAGGCCTTCTCCACGGCTGCCGAGAAGGTCGTCGACTTCCTGGTCGAGAACAGCCTCCTGCCGCTCACCTCGGTCTTCGTCGAGCCGGCCAAGGTGCTGTTCCTCAACAATGCGATCAACCACGGGGTCTTCACCCCGCTCGGCACGGCTGAGGCGACCCGCGACGGTGAGTCGATCCTGTTCCTCATCGAGGCGAACCCGGGACCGGGGCTGGGGCTGCTCCTCGCCTTCGCGGTCTTCGGCTCAGGTGTCGCGCGCGCCTCCGCGCCCGGCGCCGCGATCATCTCCTTCGTCGGGGGGATCCATGAGATCTACTTCCCGTACGTCCTCATGAAGCCGAGGCTCATCCTGGCTGTCGTCGCCGGCGGCATGGCAGGCGTCGCCACCAACCTGGTCTTCGGCTCAGGCTTGCGCGCCCCGGCTGCCCCAGGCTCGATCATCGCGGTGCTCATCCAGTCACCCGTGGGCAGCCTGGTCGGGGTCATCGCGTCCGTGGTCGCCGCGACGGGTGTGACCTTCGCCGTGGCGGCGGTGCTGCTCAAGCTCGACAGGTCAGGTTCTGACGACCTCGCTGCCGCCACCGCAGACATGGAGTCGAGGAAGGGCCGCTCGTCAGTCGCCTCTGCTGTGCTCGGACGCAGTGCGGCTGCCCCGACAGGCACCGGTGAGATCCGGAGCATCGTCTTCGCCTGCGACGCCGGGATGGGGTCTTCGGCGATGGGCGCCTCGGTGCTGCGCAAGAAGGTCCGGGAGGCGGGCTTCGACTCCGTCACGGTCGTCAACAAGGCGATCTCCAGCCTCACCGACACCGTCGACCTGGTCGTCACGCACCAGGACCTCACCGAGCGCGCGATGCAGCGAACCCCGAGCGCGATCCACGTGTCCGTCGACAGCTTCATGGCGAGCCCGCGGTACGACGACGTCGTCGAGATGCTCCGGCAGGGGGCGGCCGGTGCAGGCTCCCCGGCGCCGTCGACAGGGACCACCGACGAGGCCGGTCCGAGCGCCGGACGTGACGGGTCTCGACAGGCCGACGACACCTCCAGGGTCTCCGCCCCGGCCGTGCTCGCTCTCGACTCGATCGTCCTGGAGGGCCGGGCGACCACCCGAGACGCGGCGATCGAGGAAGCAGGGCAGCTGCTGGTCGCCGAAGGTGCTGTGCCAGACGCCTACGTGCTCGCGATGCACGACCGGGAGCGCTCTGTCTCGACCTACATGGGCAACGGCCTCGCGATCCCGCACGGGACGGACGAGGCGAAGAGGCTCGTGCTCCGCACGGCGATCTCCTACGTGAGGTACCCGGCCACCGTGACGTGGGACGGCGAGCGACATGCTGAGTTCGTCGTCGCTGTCGCCGGGACGGGGGACGACCACCTCAGGGTGCTGTCGAGGCTGGCCAAGATCTTCGTGGACCCCGAGCAGGTAGAACAGCTGCGCCTGGCCCAGACCCCGGAGCAGGTGCACGCGCTGCTCGACGGCGTGAGGCCCGGCTAGAGCAGCAGAAGACCAGGTGCCACGCGCTCGCTGAGCTGCGTGACACCTGGTCTTCTGGTCGGCGCCGGTCCCGGCACCGACAGCCGCGCCTGCACCCGAGGTCGTGACAGCCGGTGCTCGCGCCGATGCGCAGAGCTGCGTGCGCCGTCGCTCGCGCAGGCAGAGATCCGCAGAGAAGGACTCAGCAGCCGCCGCGGAGCGTCAGCAGCCGCCGCGGCGGGTGAGGGCGACCTCGACGAGGCCGGCCACCGTGGGGAGGCACGAGCCGCAGCCTCCGCCGGCACGGGTGAGGACCTGGACGTCGTCGAGGCTGGAGCAGGCACCGCCGCAGACGACACCACGGATCTCGCCAGCGCTGACGTTGTTGCACGAGCACACGAGGGTGTCGTCGGTGATCGCGTCGCAGGCCTCCGCGTCGAGCGGGACCACGGGGACGGCGTCTGCCGGGGTCTCGTCGAGCATGAGGCGCAAGGCGGCCAACGGGTCCAGGGTGCCCGAGGTGTCAGGGGCCACAGAGGCGTCAGCAGCGGGGTAGGTCTGTGCCTGGTTCTCCATGCC
Organism: Sanguibacter sp. Leaf3; assembly: GCF_001425965.1. Lineage (NCBI taxonomy): Bacteria > Bacillati > Actinomycetota > Actinomycetes > Micrococcales > Sanguibacteraceae > Sanguibacter > Sanguibacter sp. Leaf3. Next base: position 606,867 of record NZ_LMRH01000001.1, read on the forward strand.
TCCATCGTCCCGGACAGGGTGTCAGATCAGGTGGGACCTTAGGCCTCGCGCGCTCGCGCGAGCGGCGCGGCGGAGCGGCCCGCGCGATGGCAGACTGGTGGGATGGCAGAACGCAGGTGCACATGAGCGGCGACACCCTCCGGGTGGCGATGCTCTCTGTGCACACCTCCCCGCTCGAGCAGCCTGGCACGGGCGACGCCGGTGGCATGAACGTCTACGTCACCGAGCTGTCCCGTGCGCTCGCCGCGAGCGGCGCCGAGGTCGAGATCTTCACGCGGCGCACGTCGTCTGCGCAGCCTGCCGTCGTCGAGGTGGGCGAGGGGATCCTCGTCAGGCACATCACGGCCGGGCCCTTCGAAGGTCTCGACAAGAACGACCTCCCCGGGCAGCTCTGCTACTTCTCCGCGGGTGTCCTGCGGACCGAGGCGGCGCGCACCGAGGGCTGGTACGACGTCGTCCACTCGCACTACTGGTTGTCCGGCCAGGCAGGGATGCTCGCGGCCGACCGCTGGAACGTCCCTCTCGTGCACTCGATGCACACGATGGCCCTCGTGAAGAACGGGGCCCTCGCCCCGGGCGACCAGCCCGAGCCCTCGGGGCGCGTGATCGGCGAGGAGCAGGTCGTCGAGGTCGCCGACGCCCTCGTGGCCAACACGGCGGCAGAGGCCGAAGACCTCGTCTCGCACTACGCGGCCGACCCGACCCGGGTGCACGTGGTCAGCCCGGGGGTCGACCTCGAGACCTTCAGCCCGCACGCCCCTGCGGGGAGCGACGGGGCGCGGCCCTCACCCGCCGCCGAGCGCGCCGCGCTCGGCCTCCCTCTCGACCGCAAGGTCGTCGTCTTCGCAGGTCGGGTCCAGCTGCTCAAGGCGCCCGACGTCCTCGTCCGGGCCCTCGGTGTCATGGCCGACCACGGCGAAGACCTGCCTCTGCTCGTCGTCCTCGGGGGAGCGAGCGGCCGGCCGACGGCGCTGCGCGAGCTCGAGGCGCTCGCCCACCAGGTGGGTGTGACCGACGACGTCCTGTTCCACCCTGCTGTCTCCAGGTCCGAGCTGGCCCGCTGGTTCCGGTGCGCCGACCTCGTCGCCGTGCCCTCGCGCAGCGAGTCCTTCGGGCTGGTCGCCGTGGAGGCCCAGGCCTGCGGGACCCCTGTCGTCGCCGCAGACGTGGGCGGGCTGCGGACTGCTGTCCAGGACGGCCGGTCCGGTGTGCTCGTGCCCGACCACGACCCGCACCTGTGGGCAGCGGTCCTGCGCGACCTCCTGCGGGACCCGGAGCGGCTCGCCGCGCTCTCGCGCGGAGCGGTCGAGGTGGCCGCAGGCTTCAGCTGGGAGACGACCGCCGAGCAGACCATCAAGGTGTACGAGCAGTCGCGCAGGGCCTGACGTCCACGGGCCGAAGGGCCCGAGCACCTGTCGCCGAGATGCGGCAGGATGGACTCATGACATACACCCTTGTGCTGCTCCGCCACGGCGAGAGCGAGTGGAACGCGAAGAACCTGTTCACCGGCTGGGTGGACGTGAACCTGTCCGAGAAGGGCGTCGCCGAGGCCAAGCGCGGCGGCAAGATGCTCACCGACGCCGGGATCCTCCCCGACGTCGTGCACACCTCCCTGCTGCGCCGCGCGATCACGACCGCGAACCTCGCGCTCGACGCGGCCGACCGCCACTGGATCCCGGTCAAGCGCAGCTGGCGCCTCAACGAGCGCCACTACGGTGCGCTCCAGGGCAAGGACAAGAAGCAGACGCTCGCCGAGTTCGGCGAAGAGCAGTTCATGCTGTGGCGCCGTTCCTTCGACGTCCCGCCGCCCGCGATCGAGCTCGGCTCCGAGTTCTCGCAGGACACCGACCCCCGCTACGCCGACGCCCCCGTCGTCGCGACCGAGTGCCTCAAGGACGTCCTCGAGCGCGCCCTCCCGTACTGGGACGGCGAGGTCGTGAGCGACCTCCGCGCCGGCAAGACCGTCCTGGTCGCCGCGCACGGCAACTCGCTCCGCGCGATCGTCAAGCACCTCGACGGCATCTCGGACGAGGACATCGCCGGCCTCAACATCCCGACGGGCATCCCGCTCGTCTACGAGCTCGACGAGAACTTCGTGCCGACCGTCAAGGGCGGCACGTACCTCGACCCCGACGCCGCAGCCGCTGCTGTCGCCGCGGTCGCCAACCAGGGTCGCTGACCCCCCAGCACGCAAGGGCCGCTGACCCTCCAGCAGGCCAGGGTCGCTGACCCTCGAGCACGCCCTCCGGGGCCGGTCCACGGACCGGCCCCGGACGCACAGACAGGTGTGGGCGCCTTCCCCGCGGGGAAGGCGCCCACACCTGTCTGCGTCGACGACCGCGCCTGAGCGTGTCCGTCAGCGCGCCGGTCGATCAGCACAGCTCGATCAGTGCAGCTCGATCAGCGCAGCTCGGTCAGCTCACCTCGGTGAGCGCAGCCGGATCAGCGCAGCTCGACCCGAGCGCGCGGGTCAGGACGCCGTGGCCGGGCGTCCGCGCTCCTCGGCGAAGTCACCGGTGACGAGGTACACCACGCGGCGCGCGACCGACACACCGTGGTCGCCGAAGCGCTCGTAGTAGCGGCCGACGAGCGTGACGTCGACGGTCTCCTGCGTGGTGCCGTCCCACGAGTCCGAGAACAGCGACTGGAACGTGTCCTGGTGCAGCTGGTCGAGCAGGTCGTCGTCACGCTGGATGTTGCTCGCGACCTCGAGGTCGCGCGTGGTGAGCAGCGTCGTGGTGCGGCGGGCGACGCGGGTCGCGGCGTCCTGCATCGCTGCGAAGGTGCCCTCGACCAGCGGCGACATCGCGTGCTGCGGGAAGCGTCCGCGGGCCACCTGGGCGATGTGCCGTGCGAGGTCGCCCATCCTCTCGAGCGACGCGCTCATGCGCAGCGCGGACACGACGACCCGCAGGTCGGTCGCGACGGGCTGCTGCTGGGCGAGGAGCAGCACGCAGCGCTCGTCCAGGTCTCGCTCGAGCTGGTCGATCCGGCGGTCGTCGGCGATGACCGACTGCGCCAGCTGCAGGTCAGCCGTGAGGAGCGCGACCCCAGCCCTGCTGATCGCTGACTCGACCAGCCGGCTCATGTCGGCCAGGTCGTCACCGATCTGCTGGAGCTCGGCTTCGAAGATCTCACGCATGTCGTCCCTCTCGTGGTGTGATGGACCACGGTCCCAAGCCCAGGTGTGGCCGCGGGGTCCGACGGGTGAACGCGTCGGAGCCGCAAGATGAACACTGCGTGACGCGCCGGCTCGCGAACCGCAGGATCTAGCCCTCCGTGCCGACGCGGCGCACCGAGAACCCCGCGACCTGACCGTACCCTGAGCACGTGGATGGGTACGAGGTCGTCGTCGTAGGGCTGCTCGGTCTGCTGACCGGGCTGATCGCTGCGCTCGCGTTCCGCTTCAGCGAGCACCAGCAGCGCACAGTGCCGGAGCAGGAGCCAGGTGAGCTGGACGCCGGGGTGGTCCGGGTGCTCGCCGTGCTGCGCTCTGCCGCGATCGTGCTCGGCCCCGACGACAGGGTCGTCCGGGCGAGCGCCCCGGCCTACGCGCTCGGGGTCGTCCGGGACGACGCGATCGTGCACGCCGCGATCCGCGACATGATCGCCTCGGTCCGTCGGGACGGGGTGATCGCCGACGACGAGCTCGAGCTGCCGCGCGGCCCGATCGGCCGAGGACGCGTCATGCTCCAGGTCCGTGTGGCCAACCTCGACAGCAACCACGTCGTCGTCCTCGCGGAGGACCGCACCGAGGCGCGCCGGATCGAGGCGATCCGCCGGGACTTCACGGTCAACGTCTCGCACGAGCTCAAGACCCCTGTCGGCGCGATCGCGCTCCTCGCCGAGACCATGCAGGACGCCGCAGACGACCCCGACGCCGTCCGCCACTTCGCAGGGCGCATGCAGAAGGAGTCGATGCGCCTCGGCGCGCTCGTCCACGAGATCATCGAGCTGTCCAGGCTGCAGGTCGCCGGTGCGCTCCAGGAGGTCGGGGTGATCTGCGTCGACGACGTCGTCCGCGAGTCGGCCGACAGGTCCCGGGTCGTCGCGCAGGCCAAGGAGGTCACCCTCACCGTCGGCGAGGACACCGGCCTGACCGTCTACGGCGACCACGCGCTGCTCGTCACCGCGGTCCGCAACCTCCTCGACAACGCCGTGGCCTACTCGGACGCGGGGACGCGCGTCGGCATCGGTGTCTCGTCCCACGACGGTCTCGTCGAGATCGCCGTCGTCGACCAGGGGATCGGCATCTCCGAGGCTGAGCAGAGCCGGGTCTTCGAGCGCTTCTACAGGGTCGACCCCGCACGCTCCCGCGACACCGGCGGCACAGGCCTCGGCCTGAGCATCGTCAAGCACGTCGCCGCCGACCACGGCGGAGACGTGAGCATCTGGTCCGAACCGGGCCGGGGCTCGACCTTCACGCTGCGGATCCCCGCGGCACACGTCCCGGCGACTGCCGAGACGTCGACGGCCGGCGACGCCGGCACCCCGGACAAGGAGGTGGATGCGTGACCCGCATCCTGGTGGTCGAGGACGAAGAGTCCTACCGCGAGCCGCTCACGTACCAGCTGACCCGCGAGGGCTACGACGTCGTCGCGGTCGCCGACGGCACAGCGGCCCTCGCCGCCTACGACGACGGCGGCGCGGACCTCGTGCTGCTCGACCTCATGCTGCCCGGGCTCTCGGGCACCGAGGTCTGCCGCGAGCTGCGTCAGCGCGGTGACGTCCCGGTGATCATGCTCACCGCCAAGGACGGCGAGATCGACAAGGTCGTGGGGCTCGAGCTCGGGGCCGACGACTACGTGACCAAGCCGTACTCCTTCCGGGAGCTCCTCGCCCGGGTGCGCGCGGTCCTGCGCCGTAGGCAGCCTGCCTCGACCGTCGAGGACGAGGACTCTCCGGAGCTCTTCGGTGCTGGCCCGGTCCAGATGGACGTCGACCGCCACGTCGTCACCGTGCGCGGTGAGCTCGTCTCCCTCCCGCTCAAGGAGTTCGACCTCCTCGAGTTCTTGCTGCGCAACGCAGGGCGGGTGCTCACCCGGGGTCAGCTCATCGACAGGGTGTGGGGCTCGGACTACGTGGGGGACACCAAGACCCTCGACGTGCACGTCAAGCGTCTGCGCGCGAAGATCGAGGTCGACCCGGCCTCGCCCGAGCTCCTCCAGACCGTCCGCGGCCTGGGTTACAAGCTCGTCGACGACTGACCCTCGCGACGCGTCGCAGACGGGGCGAGTGTGGTCGCACTGTTCACCTCCCGTTCACCCGGGCACCCTCCTCGCGTCATCCTCGGTCCTTAGCGTCTGTCTCGTCAGCAGAACAGACTGCAGACCACAGACTTTGAGGATGGGTAAGACAGTGAAGCGTGTGAACAACCGCAACCTCGCCGCCGTCGTGCTGGCCGGGGCGCTCGCCGCGACCCTCGCCGCCTGCGGCGCCGACGCCACGACGCCCGCCGCGACCGGCTCCGCCGGTGACGGTGCCTCCTCCGACGCCGCGACGGACCTCTCCGGCAACCTCGCCGGAGCAGGCGCGAGCTCGCAGGAGAAGGCCATGGGTGGCTGGATGGCCACCTTCACGCAGACCGCCCCGGACGTGGCAGTCAGCTACGACGCCGTCGGCTCGGGCGGTGGCCGCGAGCAGTTCCTCTCCGGCGGCGTGCTCTTCGCCGGCTCGGACGCCGCTCTCAAGCCCGAAGAGGTCACCTCCGCGCAGGAGCGCTGCTTCGGCGGCGAGGCCATCGAGCTCCCGCTGTACATCAGCCCCATCGCGGTCGTCTACAACCTCCCGGGCGTCGACACCGACAACATCCAGATGTCCGCCAAGACCATCGCGAACATCTTCAACGGCACCATCACCTCGTGGGACGACCCCGCGATCGCCGCGGAGAACGAGGGCGTCGAGCTCCCGGCCACGCCGATCATCCCGGTCAACCGCAACGACGAGTCGGGCACCACCGAGAACTTCACCGAGTACCTCTCGGCGGCGTCCGAGGGTGCTTGGACCTACGAGCCGAGCGGCGACTGGCCCATCTCGGGCACGCAGTCCGGCTCCAAGACCTCGGGCCTCATCGACACCGTCACCGGTGCCGAGGGCGCGATCGGCTACGCCGACGCCTCGCAGGCCGGAGACCTCGGGACCGTCGCCCTCAAGGTCGGCGAAGAGTACGTGCCGTTCTCGCCCGAGGCTGCGGCCAAGGTCGTCGACGCCTCGCCGCGTGCCGAGGACGCGACCGACAACCGTCTGGTCGTCGAGCTCGACCGCACCACCACCGAGGCCGGCGCCTACCCGCTCGTCCTCATCTCGTACTCGGTCGCCTGCTCGCAGTACGACAACGAGTCGGACGCCGCGAACGTGCGTGCCTTCTTCAACTACATCGCGAGCGAAGAGGGTCAGGCCGTCGCCGCTGACCCGAGCGTCGCGGGCTCGGCCCCGATCTCGGACACCCTCCGCGAAGAGGTCCTGGCAGCAGTCGACGCGATCACCGTCGCCGGCTGACCAGCGCTGACCCACAGGCCGCGTCCGGTGCGAACCGGACGCGGCCACGGTGCGCTCAGGAGGTCTGAGCGCACAGGGCCCCAGACGGGGCCGGCACGAACCAGCGACACCCTGCACCGACCACCGGGGCCCACGGCCCCACCAGCTGACGGAGATCCCGTGGCCGTTCTGAGCCCCGCACCGACCAAGAAGTCCCCTGAGGAAGAGCCCGCCGTGAAGCAGAACAAGGGTGGGTTCGCAGGTCGGCTGTTCCAGTTCCTGTCGACAGCGGCAGGCGTCACCATCTTGGTGACCCTCGCGGCCGTCGCCGCGTTCCTGGTGATCCGCGCCTGGCCGGCCCTCACCGCCTCGCCCGAAGAGCTCCAGAAGATCTCGTGGTTCAACTCCGACTCGATCCTCGGGTACACGGGGCCGCTGATCTTCGGCACGCTCCTGGCCTCGGTGCTCGCCCTCGGTATCGCCGTCCCGCTCGCCCTCGGCATCGCGCTGTTCATCTCGCACTACGCCCCTCGCCGCCTGGCGCAGGGGCTCGGCTACGTGATCGACCTGCTCGCCGCGATCCCCTCGGTCGTCTACGGCCTGTGGGGTGCGCTGTGGCTCGCGCCCGTGCTGGACCCGGTGTTCCGCTGGATGACGGACTTCCTCGGCTTCATCCCGCTCTTCGCCGGCTACCAGCCGCCCGCCAAGAACATCCTCACGGCGTCGGTGGTCCTGGCGGTCATGATCTTGCCGATCATCACCGCGGTCGCCCGCGAGGTCTTCCTCCAGACGCCCCGCCTGCACGAGGAGGCCGCCCTGGCCCTCGGCGCCACCCGCTGGGAGATGGTCCGCATGGCCGTCCTGCCCTTCGGCCGCTCCGGGCTCATCAGCGCCTCGATGCTCGGTCTGGGCCGCGCGCTCGGCGAGACGATGGCTGTGCTGATGATCCTGTCGCCCGGTTTCCTGTACTCCTTCCACCTGCTCAAGCCGGGTCAGCACCAGTCGATCGCCGCGAACATCGCCTCGAAGTTCCCGGAGGCCTCGGGCCTGTCGGTCAACGCACTCATCGCGACGGGTCTGGCGCTGTTCGTCATCACCCTCGCGGTCAACATGCTCGCCCGCTGGATCATCTCTCGCCGCAGCGAGTTCTCAGGAGCCAACTGATGACCACCGCCCCCCTGATCTCGACCCCCGCCCCGCTGCCCGAGGGCCCGCGGCCCGGAGCCCTCGACGCCGGACGTCGACGCTCCCGCCTCGCGTCCTGGGTCCCGTGGGCCGTCGCCGGCGGCTCGGTCGTCGTGTCCTTCCTCGTGGTGCTCGTCCTGGGGACCCCGACCGTCGCCTCGGTCGTCGCCCTCGCCGCGGTGCTCTACGCGGTGTCGATCAGCGTCGTCTCCCGCATCGTCGAGGGCCCGCGCTGGGCTGCCGACCGTGTCGCGACCACCCTGGTGACCTTCGCCTTCGGCATCGCGCTCATCCCGCTGGTGTCGCTGCTGTGGACCGTGCTGCAGAAGGGCTCGACGCTCTTCTCCTTCACCTTCCTCAACACGAACATGCTCGGCGTCTTCGGAGACATGACCGAGGGCGGTGTCTACCACGCGATCGTGGGCACCGTGCTCATCACGACGGCGGCCGCGGTGATCTCCGTCCCGGTCGGCATCCTCACGGCGGTCTACCTCGTCGAGTACGGACGCGGGCCGCTCGCCAAGGGCATCACCTTCCTCGTCGACGTCATGACGGGCATCCCGTCGATCGTCGCGGGCCTCTTCGCCTTCGCGCTGTTCACGCAGGTCTTCGGCCCGGCCTACCGCGCCGGGATCATGGGTGCTGCGGCGCTCTCGCTGCTCATGACCCCCGTGGTGATCCGCTCGGTCGAGGAGATGCTGCGCCTGGTCCCGAACGAGCTGCGCGAGGCGTCCTACGCCCTCGGTGTGCCCAAGTGGCTGACCATCGTCAAGGTCGTGCTCCGCACGGCTATCGCCGGGATCGTCACGGGTGTCATGCTGGCTGTGGCACGCGTCATCGGTGAGACGGCGCCCCTGCTGCTCACTGTCGGCATCATCACCCAGGTGAACTGGGACCTGTTCGACGGTCGCATGACCACGCTCCCCGTCTTCGCGTACAACCAGTACTCGCAGGGCGGCGTCGGGGTCGACCGCGCCTGGGCCGCAGCGCTCACCCTGATCCTCATCGTCATGCTGCTCAACGTGCTCGCACGCCTGATCAGCCGCTTCTTCTCCCCGAAGGCTTCTCGCTGAGACTGCCCTCTCACCGAGTCCGCACAGAAAGGCACCACATGTCCAAGCGCATCGAGGTCAACGACCTCAACGTCTACTACGGGGACTTCCTCGCGGTCGAGGACGTGTCGATGACGATCGAGGCCAGGTCGGTCACGGCGCTCATCGGCCCCTCAGGCTGTGGCAAGTCGACCTTCCTGCGGACGCTCAACCGCATGCACGAGGTGATCCCGGGGGCGCGCGTCAAGGGCAAGGCCGTTATGGACGGGCAGAACCTCTACGCCGCCGACGTCGACCCCGTCGAGGTCCGGCGCCAGGTGGGCATGGTCTTCCAGCGCCCGAACCCCTTCCCGACGATGTCGATCGCCGAGAACGTGCTGGCCGGCGTCAAGCTCAACAACAAGCGGATCTCGAAGTCCGACGCCGAGGACCTCGTCGAGCAGTCGTTGAGCAAGGCGAACCTCTGGAAAGAGGTCAAGGACCGTCTCGCCCGCCCGGGCTCGTCGCTCTCCGGTGGTCAGCAGCAGCGTCTCTGCATCGCCCGGGCGATCGCGGTAAAGCCTGACGTCCTGCTCATGGACGAGCCCTGCTCGGCCCTCGACCCGATCTCGACGCTCGCCATCGAAGACCTCATGGCTGAGCTCAAGGACGACTACACGATCGTCGTGGTCACCCACAACATGCAGCAGGCTGCGCGCGTGAGCGACCGGACGGCGTTCTTCAACATCGCCGGCACGGGCAAGCCCGGCAAGCTCATCGAGATGGACGACACCTCGACGATGTTCTCGTCGCCGTCGCAGCAGGCCACCGAGGACTACATCTCGGGCCGCTTCGGGTGATCGTCGCTCCTGGTCCCGCTGCCAGGCGCTCTTCGGGGGGAGAGCGCAGGGTGGCGGGGCCAGGCTCGCGTCCCGCGTGAGCCGCACGGGACCACGACGTGGTCCGTGCCTCGTGCAGGGCGGGCWGCGTGCTGCGAGCCGCTCCTCTGAGCCGTCGCGCTGCTGTCTTCTGCTGGTGGTCGGGAGACCTCAGGGCATCTGGGGCGAGGGGATCGAGGAGATCACGTCGCGGTACTCCGGCAGCGTGCCGTCGAGGACGGGGACGGCGACCGAGGTCATGACACCGCTCGGGTCGGTGATGGTCATGGGCAGGTTCGAGCCCGGGGCGACGGGGACGGCCTCGAAGAAGGTCGCGGTGCCGTCGGCGAAGAAGTTCACGGTGTCGCGGCCGTCGATCGGCACGCCGAGGGACGCCGTACCGTCGGCGGTCGCGAGGAGCAGCTCGCCCGGCTCGGCGCTCGAGTTCGTGGCGCCGCCCAGCAGCCGGCCTGGCTCGCCCTCACCCTCGGTGACGAGCATGAGGTTCTCGACAGTCATGGTCCCGGCGACGGCCCGGACGCCGTCCGAGGCGGCGTACGGCTTGTCCGTGGTCACGGGGGAGCACGCGGACAGCACGAGCCCGAGGCCGACGACGCCGGCGGCCAGTGCTGCGCGGGACTTCTTGGTCTGACGGATCACTCGTACTCCTGTGTCGGTGTGCGGACAGCGCGCCTGGCGCGCGAGCACGCCGGCAGTCTGCCGCAAGCCTAGTTCGTCTGCCGATCCCCAGGAAGTCAAGGGCCTATGGTCCGTGCCACAGATCTGACGTCTCGCGCTGCGACGTCGTCTCGCGGGCTGACCGGTGCCTCCTGGCGCGCAGCCGGTGGCGTGCGGCGACCGCGCGGTGACCACGCGGCGACCACGCGACGACCGGGCTGCGTGGGGTGCTCGTGCGGACCGCTGCCCCGGTCGAGGACCGGCTCCGCGTTCAGGGGACGTCGCGACGGGCGCGGAATTTCAACGTTCTGCCGTGGTAAGATGGATATCCGCGAAAGGGGACTGCCACAGATGACGTTCACAGTTGGGGAGACCGTTGTCTACCCGCACCACGGTGCCGCTCTGATTGAAGAGATCAAGACTCGCACCATCCGCGGCGAGGACAAGCTCTACCTGAAGCTCAAGGTAGCGCAGGGGGACCTGACCATCGAGGTCCCCGCTGAGAACGTCGACCTCGTCGGCGTCCGTGACGTGGTGGGCCAGGAAGGTCTCGACCGCGTGTTCGAGGTCCTCCGTGCCCCGTACACCGAAGAGCCCACGAACTGGTCTCGCCGGTACAAGGCCAACGTCGAGAAGATCGCCTCGGGCGACGTCATCAAGGTGGCCGAGGTCGTCCGCGACCTCTCCCGTCGCGACGCCGACCGCGGCCTCTCCGCAGGCGAGAAGCGCATGCTGGCCCGCGCCCGCCAGATCCTCGTGTCGGAGCTCGCTCTCGCCGAGCACACCGAAGAGGAGAAGGCCGAGGCCATCCTCGACGAGGTCCTCGCGTCCTGACGGACCGCGTCGACCACCCTGGAACCCGTCCCATGACTCCGTCGGCCGTCGCGGTCCTCACCGCGGCCGGCTCCGGCGCCCGTCTCGGTCTCGGGTACCCCAAGGCGCTGGCAGAGCTGGCGGCGTGCACCCTCGTGGGGCACGCCGCCAGTCGTCTGTCTGCTTCCGGCGAGATCACCCAGATCGTCGTGACAGCGCCTGCTGAGCACCACGGCGCTGTGAGCGACGCGCTCTCCGCGACCCCGGGCGTCACCGTCCCGTGGCGGGTGGTCGAGGGCGGACCGAGCAGGCAGGCCTCGGTCGCCGCCGGCCTCGCCGAGCTCGCCCGCACCATGGACGCGGTCGCCCCCTACGACGTGGTGCTCGTGCACGACGCAGCGCGCCCGCTCGCCTCAGCCGCTCTCGTCTCGCGGGTCGTCGCAGCCGTCCGCGAAGGTGCCGGTGCTGTGGTGCCTGGACTGCCCGTGACCGACACGATCAAGTCGGTCGCAGTGTCGGCCGACGGTCCTGAACGCGTCACCGGGACCGTGGACAGGTCGGTGCTGCGCGCCGTCCAGACCCCCCAGGGCTTCGCGTGGGACTTGCTGCTGCGGGCCCACGAGGCAGGCGCTGACCGCGCGCAGGACGAGTCGACGGCCGCGACCGACGACTCCTCGCTCGTCGAGGCTCTCGGCGAGGCCGTCCACGTGGTGCCGGGCGAGGCCGCTGCGCTGAAGATCACGACCACCTACGACCTCGCCGTCGCCGGGCTGCTGCTCGCGGAGGCTGTGGCCGGCACGGACGCGGCTGACACCGGCAGTCCGGTCACGAGCCAGCCCACGACCGCCGTGCCGACGACCGGCGTGCCCAAGACCGCCGTGCCGACGACCGGCGCGTGACCATCCCGTCCGACGACCGGAGCAGCAGACCGATGACCAGCGACCAGCCCTTCCCCCTCCCGCGCATCGGCACGGGCACCGACGTGCACGCCTTCGCCGACCCCGCCGACGGGCGCGAGCTGTGGGTCGCCGGTCTGCACTGGCCTGGGGAGAACGGGCTCGCCGGGCACTCCGACGCGGACGTGGTCGCCCACGCGGCGGCCGACGCGATCTTCTCCGCGACAGGCCTCGGCGACCTCGGGTCCAACTTCGGCACGAGCGCCCCCGAGTGGGCCGGGGCGAGCGGCGCAGCCCTCCTCGCCGAGGCCGCAGGGCGTGCTCGTGCCGCGGGGTTCCGGATCGGGAACGTCGCGGTCCAGCTCGTCGGGAACCGGCCCCGCCTCGGTGCCCGCCGTGCGGAGGCCGAGCGGGTGCTCAGCGAGGCCGCCGGAGCGCCCGTGACGGTCACCGCCACGACGACCGACGGCCTCGGGCTCACCGGCCGCGGAGAGGGCGTCGCGGCGCTCGCGACAGCCCTCGTCGTCCACGAGGGCTGACCGCCCCAGGGTCTGTCCTGCGCGCAGTGCCAGGTCTACGCTGAGTGGCACCCGCCCGACGACGCGCACCAGGAGCCAGCCGTGCAGAAGATCTTCCCGTGCCTGTGGTTCGGCGACCAGGCAGAGCAGGCCGCCGAGTTCTACGTCTCCGTGTTCGAGCGCTCCAGCATCCTCGAGGTGTCGCGCTACGGACCCGGAGCGCCCCTGCCCGAGGGCACAGCGCTCGTCGTCACCGTCGAGATCGACGGCTCCGTGGTCCGCGCCCTCAACGGCGGTCAGGACATCCCCTTCTCCGACGCCACGTCCCTGGTGGTGCAGGCCGAGACCCAGGACGAGGTCGACAGGCTCTGGGAGGCGCTCACCGCAGACGGCGGCGCCCCAGGCCGCTGCGGCTGGCTCAAGGACAAGTTCGGCTTCTCGTGGCAGATCGTGCCCGAGCGGCTCGGCGAGGTCATGCAGCAGCCCGACCCCGCCGCGGCGATGAGGGTCATGGAGGCGCTCATGGCGATGGACAAGATCTCGCTGCCAGACCTCGAGGCTGCCGCGCGCGGCTGAGGTCGGCCGCACGAGCGGCTGAGGCCAGCCGGACGATCGATACCGCCGCGAGCCCATCTCCGCCGTCACGAACCGCCGTCCGCCGCCACGCACCCCACCACGCACCGCTGCGAGCTCAGCCGAAGAGACGTGTCGTGTAGGCGTTGGCGAAGAGCCGACCGGGGTCGTAGGTGTCGCGCACAGCGCAGAAGTCCTCGAGGCGCGGGTAGAGCCCGACGAGGTCGTCCCTGCGCAGGGAGTGCAGCTTGCCCCAGTGCGGGCGTCCTCCTGCTGCCCGGAAGATCTGCTCGACGCCCTCGAAGTACCTGTCTCGCGGCATCCGGGCGTACTGGTGCACAGCGACGTAGGCCGACTCGCGACCATGCGCCGTCGACAGCCAGACGTCGTCGGCCGCGGTGAACCTCACCTCGACGGGGAACGGCACGTGCAAGCCCGAGACCGTGATCCACCTGTCGACCTCCCGGAGCACCTCGGCCACGTCGGCCCTCGGGAGGGCGTACTCCATCTCCGCGAAGCGCACCCGACGCCGTGACACGAAGACCTCGTGCGAGGCCGCCGCGTAGGTGCGGGGAGCGAGCGCCCGTGAGGCGACCGCGTTGATCTGCGGCGTGAGCCGGGGCACCGCTGTGGCGATCTCGTTCGTCAGCCAGAACACCCCGTTGGAGAGCAGCTCGTCGTCGACCCACCGCCGCCCCGAGGCCCACGCGTCCAGGGTCCACCGCGCGATCTGCCCGGTCACGCCGTGAGCTGCTGACGACGGCGGACTGACGCCCGGGACGCCCTCCCACGGGAGATCGGTGCCCGCCCCTGCAGGCCCGCCCAGCCTGTCGTTGCGCTTGGTCAGGGCCCTGCGGGTGTGCGGGAACCAGTACATCTCCATGTGGTCGTGCGCGTCGACGAGGTTGCCTGGCCCGTCGAGGCGCTCGAGCACCTCGTCGAGGGGGCAGGGTTCTTCGCGGGCGACCAGCCAGAAGGCCGGGACGGCCAGGATCGTCACGGCCAGCACCACCCCGACCGCGCCGAGGCCGAGGCGCGCGGCCTCGAAGAGGTCTGGGGAGGATTCAGGGCTCGTCTCGAGGACCTCACCTGCCGCCGTCATGACGCGCACGCCCCGGACCCGTGCCGCCAGCCCGGTGAACCTGACGCCCGTCCCGTGCGTCCCGGTCCCGAGGGCGCCCGCGACGGTCTGCCGGTCGATGTCCCCGAGGTTCTCGAGGGCCAGGCCCCGCCGGGCGAGAGCCAGGTTGAGCGCGCCGAGCCGCATGCCGGCGCGCACGGTGACGAGCGCTCGACCGTCCCCGAGCGGGAGCACCCGCTCGACCTGCTCGTGGTCGTGCCCGTCGGCCGCCCGGACCGACCGTCGGTCGAGCCGCGCGAGGTCGACCATCGTCCCCGACGTGGTCGCGGCACCCGTGAAGGAGTGGCCGCTGCCCACGACCCGCAGCCCCTCGCCGCGCTCGGCGGCGCCGGCGAGCGCCTCGCGGAGCTCGTCGGTCGAGCGTGGCTCGACGACGGCCCGCGGCCGGCACTGCGCAGTGCCGCCCCACGTCGTCCAGAGAGCGGGACGCCTGCCAGGCGGGATCCTCATGCTGAGCACTATGGAGCCCGTGCAGACCATGGTCAAGCATCCAGATGGTGCACCATGATGGTCTGACGTCTCACGGCGAGAGCGCCGAGGACGACGCACGACGGACCAGCAGAAGAGGAGCGCGGCGCGATGGGTTGGTCACTCGAGGAACGACGCGGGCGCATCGTCGACGCCGCCGTCCAGCTCGCCACCGACCGTGGGATCGAGCACCTCACCCTGCGCGCCGCGGCCGACGTCGCCGGGATGTCGTGGGACACCGCCCGCGAGAGCTTCGACGACCACGCCGACCTGCTGCGTGCCGTGAGCACAGCGGTGACCCGGCTCAACGTGCCCGTCGAGGACGTCGACCTCACGGCAGTCCCCGCGGGCAAGAGCTTCGAGGACCGGGCCCTCGCGGTCGCCCACGGGTTCTGGGACCAGCTGACCTCCGACCGCGAGCTCCAGCTGGTGAGCTTCGAGATCTTGGTCCTCGCGCTGCGGCGCACGGCGCTGCGTCCGCTCGCCGCCGGCCAGCAGGAGGACCAGCGGGACCTCGCCGCGCAGGTCCTCACCGAGTTCGCCGAGAGGAACGGCGTCACGTGGGACCGTCCGGTCGCCGAGGTCGCGCGCTTCGTGGCGACCTTCCTCGACGGCCTCACGACCTCGTGGATGATCGACGGCGACGACGACGCGGCCGCAGCCCAGCTCGAGCTGCTCGTGCGGTCCCTGGCACTCTTCGTCGAGGACCCGTCCTGACCGGCGGGCAGCTCGTCGCGCGGCTCGACGCCGCGACCGCCGGTCTGCCCGCCCCCCTCGCCGTCGTCGACCTCGACACCTTCGACCGCAACGCCGCCGCGCTGGTCGCCAGGGCGGCCGGGACCCCGGTGCGCCTGGCCACCAAGTCCGTCCGTGTGCGTGCCCTGGTCGAGCGCGCGCTCGCGGTCCCGGGCTTCGCAGGGCTCATGGCCTACTCGCTCCGCGAGGCGCTGTGGCTCGTCGAGACCATGCCCGGCGCGGCGACCGACGTGCTCGTCGCCTACCCCTGCGTCGACCCGGTCGCCCTCACCGAGCTCTGCAGGTCACCCGAGGCGCTCGCGCGCATCACGCTCGTGGTCGACGACCCGGCACACCTCGACCGTGTCGCCGCGGCCTGGCGCGCCGCAGGGGGCCCGGACGCACCGGTCCGGCTGTGCCTCGACGTCGACGCCTCGTTGAGGGTCGGACCCAGGCGCTGGGCGCAGGTGCACCTCGGGGTCCGGCGCTCGCCCGTGCACACCCCCGAGGAGGCTGCGGCCTTCGCCGCGCGGGTCGCGGCGACCTCAGGCGTCCGGCTGGTCGGGCTGATGTTCTACGAGGCGCAGGTCGCCGGTCTGCCGGACACCAGCCCAGCCGTCCGGCTGGTGAAGCGGCTCTCGGTGCGGGACCTCGACAGGCGCCGGCCCGCCGTCCTCGCGGCGGTCGAGCGGCACGTCGGGACGCTCGGGCTGGTGAACTCCGGGGGTACGGGGTCGATCGAGACCTCCGCGGCGGCCCCTGTCGTCACCGAGGTGGCTGCAGGCTCGGGGCTCTACGCACCAGGTCTGTTCGACGGGTACAGGGCGCTCGGCGTCGAGCCCTCCGCCTTCTTCGGTCTCGACGTCGTGCGACACCCCTCGCCGCGTGTCGTGACGGCCTTCGGCGGCGGGTACGTCGCCTCCGGGCCGCCGTCGGCCGTCCGCCAGCCGCGACCGGTCGGTCGCGGGCTCAGGCTCACGGCGCGAGAGGGGGCGGGCGAGGTGCAGACACCTCTCGAGGTCGGCCGCGGTGCCCGGGTCCCCGCGATCGGCGACCGCGTGTGGTTGCGGCACGCCAAGGCCGGGGAGGCTCTCGAACGCTTCGACCACGTGCACCTCGTCCGCGGCGACTCCGTCGTCGAGACCGTGCCGACGTACCGTGGCGAGGGCCGGAACCACGGCTGAGCCCGCCGACGACCGCCCCGAGCCGGCGTCTTGGAGGGTGGACACCGCCGTCCAGGTGCGGCGATGCCACGCTAGCGTTCCCGCCCCGGTAGCCTGGGGCCTGTGAGCCTCCGCCTGTATGACACCGCTACGCGTGACGTGCGCGACTTCGTCCCCCTCGTCGAGGGTGAGGTCGGCGTCTACGTCTGCGGGGCGACGGTCCAGGGGATGCCGCACATCGGGCACATGCGCTCGGCCGTCGCCTTCGACGTGCTCGCCCGCTGGCTCGGACGCACGGGCCACCGGGTGACCATGGTCCGCAACGTCACCGACATCGACGACAAGATCCTCGCCAAGTCCGCCGCAGCCGGCGAGCCCTGGTGGGCGTGGGCCGCGACGCACGAGCGCGCCTTCACGCACGCCTACGACGCGCTCGGCAACCTCCCGCCGACCTACGAGCCGCGGGCCACCGGCCACGTGACCGACATGGTCGCGCTCATGGAGCGACTCGTCGCCGCCGGGCACGCCTACCAGGCGGGCGAGGGCGACGTGTACTTCGACGTCCGCTCCTGGGAGCCCTACGGCTCCCTGACCAACCAGCGCCTCGAAGACCTCACCCCGGCGACCGAAGAGGTCGACGCGGGGGTCAAGAAGGACCCGCGCGACTTCGCGCTGTGGAAGGCCGCGAAGCCCGGTGAGCCCACGACGGCCTCGTGGCCCACGCCCTTCGGTCGCGGGCGCCCCGGCTGGCACCTCGAGTGCTCGGCCATGGCGCAGCGCTACCTCGGCGACACCTTCGACATCCACGGGGGCGGTCTCGACCTGCGCTTCCCGCACCACGAGAACGAGCAGGCCCAGTCGCGCGCGGCCGGGTACGACTTCGCACGGCTGTGGATGCACTCGGCCTGGGTCACCCAGGGCGGGGCGAAGATGAGCAAGTCGCTCGGCAACGGGCTGCTCGTCACCGAGGTGCTCGGCCGGACCCGTGCGGCCGTGCTGCGCTTCGCGCTCGCGGGCGTGCACTACAGGTCGATGCTCGAGTGGACGGCGGAGACCGTCGCCGACGCCGACACCACGTGGGACCGCTTCGTGGGATTTGTCGACAGGGCGACCGAGCGGGTCGGTACGGTGACCGTCGACGAGGTCGTGGCAGCAGAGCTGCCGTCGGCCTTCGTCACGGCGATGGACGACGACCTCAACGTCTCGGCTGCCCTCGCGGTCGTGCACGAGCACCTCAAGGCCGGTAACACAGCGCTGGCCGGGGGCGACGACACCGCAGCCCGTACCGAGCTGGTGCTCGTGCGCTCGATGCTCGACGTGCTCGGTCTCGACCCGGCCGCGTGGGCGACCTCGTCGACCACGAACAGCTCAGCGACGGCGCTCGACGCGCTCGTCACCTGCGAGCTCGAGGCACGTGCGCAGGCGCGCGCGGCCAAAGACTTCGCCACCTCGGACGCCATCCGGGACCGCCTCGCGCGGGCCGGGATCGTCGTCGAGGACTCGACTCTCGGCGCGCGATGGACACTCGCGGCCACGACTACGGAGGACCAGGACTGATGGCAGGCAACTCACAGCGCCGCGGAGCGGTGCGCAAGCCCGGTTCGAAGAAGGGCGCGAAGACAGGTTCGGGCGGATGGGGACGGCAGGCCCTCGAGGGCCGCGGCCCGACCCCCAAGGCCGAAGAGCGTCCCTACCACGTGGCGGCGAAGCGCAAGGCTGGTGCCGAGCGCGCCGGGGCGACGGGCACGGCTCCGCGCTCCAACGGCCGTCCGAGCGGCGGCAGCCGTCCGACAGGACGTGGCAAGGGCCCGAAGAAGTCGGGTTCGGCCACCCACGAGATGGTCTCGGGGCGCAACGCCGTCCTCGAGGCGCTCCGCGCGCGCATCCCCGTCACGACGGTCTACATCGGCACGCGCCTCGAGGCTGACGACCGCACCCGCGAGATCCTGCAGATCGCCTCGGGCCGCGGCTACAACCTCCTCGAGGTGACCAAGCCCGAGCTCGACAGGCTGACCGACGACTCCGTGCACCAGGGTGTCGCCATCCAGGTCCCGCCCTACGAGTACCGCGACCCCGAGGACCTCCTCGACGCCGCGGCAGAGGCCGACCAGCCTGCGCTGATCGTCGCCCTCGACGGTGTCACGGACCCCCGCAACCTCGGCGCCGTGCTGCGCTCGGCGGGTGCCTTCGGCGCCCACGGCGTGCTGGTGCCTGAGCGTCGCTCCGCCGGTGTCACGGCCTCGGCGTGGAAGGTCTCGGCCGGTGCCGCGGCCCGCGTCCCCGTGGCTCGTGCCACGAACCTCACGCGCACGCTGCTCGAGTACAAGTCGGCGGGCTGCTTCATCGTCGGTCTCGACGGGGGCGGCGAGGTGTCGGTCGGAGACCTCGCCTTCTCGGTCGACCCGATCGTCCTGGTCGTCGGCTCCGAGGGCAAGGGTCTCTCACGCCTGGTCCGCGAGACCTGCGACGCGATCGCGTCGATCCCGATCGCCTCGGCTGTCGAGTCCCTCAACGCCGGTGTCGCGGCGGGCATCGCCCTCTACGAGGTCGCGAAGGTCCGCGCCGAGGCCTGACGACCACAGACAGCACGAGAGAGGCCGACCCCAGGACCGCGCGGTCCCGGGGTCGGCCTCTCTCGTGCTGGGCTCGCTGAGGGGCCCTGCTACTCCTGCTGGTCTGCGGACTCTGGGGGGAGGCCGAGGATCGCCATCTCGTCGGGGCGGTCGCGCAGGACGTTGTCCACGTAGCTGGCGACGGCCTCGGAGAGCGGGACGTCCCGGCCCTGCTTCTCGGAGATGAACCAGCGGTGGTCGAGGACCTCGTGGAACAGCTGGGCGGGCTCGAGCTTGCGGCGCTGGTCGCGCGGGACGGCGCGGACCGTCGGCTCGAAGACCCCGGACAGCCAGTCGTGCGCGACGAACTCTTCTTCGTCGTTCTGGCGGTCGGTCGCGGCCCTGTAGGAGTCGAGGTCGTTGAGGAGGCGCCGGGCCTGGTTCTCCTGGACGTCGAGGCCCGTGAGGCGCAGCAGACGGCGCGAGTGGTGCCCGGCGTCGACCACCTTCGGCTGGATCTGCACGCTCGTGCCGTCGATGTCTGTCGTGATCTCGAGCTCGCCGACGTCGAAGCCCAGGTGGTTGAGGCGTTCGATGCGGGCAGCCACGCGCCAGCGGTCCTCGGAGTCGAAGGACTCCTCGTCGGTGAGCGCGCTCCACAGCTCGTTGTAGCGGTCGACCAGGGCGT
This sequence comes from Sanguibacter sp. Leaf3, assembly GCF_001425965.1. NCBI lineage: Bacteria > Bacillati > Actinomycetota > Actinomycetes > Micrococcales > Sanguibacteraceae > Sanguibacter > Sanguibacter sp. Leaf3. Next base: position 626,663 of record NZ_LMRH01000001.1, read on the forward strand.
CGCCGATCGCGATGGTGTCGACGTCCTCGTCGAGGAAGTCGCCGGCCGCGAGGTCCATGAGCTCGCCGATGATGTTCGTCCGGGCGAGGTCGACGTCGTAGTTGCGCTGGCCGTCGGTCAGCTGGGGGTGCAGGTCGCCGGTCTCGGCGTCGACGAGGTACGCGGCGAAGGTCTCGGCGTCGCGGCGGAACAGCGTGTTGGACAGCGACACGTCACCCCAGTAGAAGCCGATGAGGTGCAGACGCACGAGGAGCACGGCGAGGGCGTCGATGAGACGCGTCGCGGTGTCGGGGCGCAAGGTCTGGCTGAAGAGCGAGCGGTAGGGCAGCGAGAACTGCAGGTGCTTGGTGATGAGCACGGCCTCGAGCCGTTCACCGTTCGCGTCCTGGCGACCGGTGATGACCCCGACGGGCTCGACGCTGGGCACGCTGATGCGGCTCAGCTGCCGCAGCAGCTCGTACTCGCGGTAGGCGACGGACTCGCCGATCTCCTTGACGGCGATCACGCCGCCGGACATCTTGACGAAACGCACGATGTGCCGCGAGATACCGCGGGGGAGCGCCGCGAGGACCGACGAGGGCCACTGCTCGAGCGGCACGTCCCACGGGAGGTCGAGGAGCGCCGGGTCGGGCGAGGCAGCGGTGATCTGGAGGTTGTGCGCCACGGGTGCGGTCCTTTCCGTGGTGGGAGCCGCACGCGGGCGCTCCGACCGTGGGGTCGCGGTGCGCCGTCGACCGGCGCGCAAGAGTGTCAGCAGTCAGTGGACCACATGCGTGGCCCGGCACGGAAAGTGACGGGACGAGACGAGGAGCACAGCAAAGGGCGGGTACCGACCAGCTGGTCCGTACCCGCCCTCGCTGTCACGTCACTGGCTGGAGAGACGCAGACCCGTGCTGGGCGAGAAGACGTGCTCCTGGCCCTGGCGGATCGAGACGTAGATGCGCTCGCCCTTGGCGGGTGCGGTCCGCGGGTTGATGCGGACGATGACCTCGTGGTCGCCGGCACCGGCCGACGAGAGGTCGGCGCCGCCGAGGTCACCCTTGAGGGTGCCGTAGACGAACGCGTCGGAGCCGAGCTCCTCGACGATGTTGACCTGGACCTCGAGGGCAGCCGGGTCGGTCTCGCTGACGATGTCGAGGGCCTCGGGACGGAAGCCGAGGGTGACCTTGCCCTTGTCCTCGGCCGTGAGACCAGCAGCAGCCTCGCGGGACAGCGGGATGCGAGCCTTGCCGATCTCCGCGACGCCGTTCGTGACCGTGAAGGTGCCGAGGTTCATGGCCGGGGAGCCGATGAAGCCTGCGACGAACACGTTCTTGGGGGAGTCGTACATCTCGCGCGGCGTGCCGACCTGCTGGAGGAGACCGTCCTTGAGGACCGCGATGCGGTCGCCCATGGTGAGCGCCTCGGTCTGGTCGTGCGTGACGTAGACGGTCGTGACGCCGAGGCGGCGCTGGAGCGACGCGATCTGCGTACGGGTCTGGACACGGAGCTTGGCGTCGAGGTTCGACAGCGGCTCGTCCATGAGGAACACCTGCGGCTGACGCACGATGGCACGGCCCATGGCGACACGCTGACGCTGACCACCCGAGAGGGCCTTCGGCTTGCGGTCCAGGTACTCGGTGAGGTCGAGGATCTTCGCGGCCTCTTCGACACGGCTGCGGATCTCGGCCTTCGGCTTGCCGGCGATCTTGAGCGCGAAGCCCATGTTGTCGGCGACAGACATGTGGGGGTACAGCGCGTAGTTCTGGAACACCATCGCGATGTCGCGGTCCTTGGGCTGCACGTCGGTGACGTCACGGTCACCGATGAGGATGCGGCCCGCGTTGACGTCCTCGAGGCCTGCGAGCATGCGCAGCGAGGTGGACTTTCCACAACCCGAGGGGCCGACGAGGACGAGGAACTCGCCGTCTTCGACGTGGAGGTTGAGCTGGTCCACCGCAGGACGCTCGGTCCCGGGGTAGATGCGGCTTGCGTGGTCGTACGTGACCGTAGCCATGGCGATACATCCCTTCACCGGCAGGTACGTGCCGGACGATCCGTTGTGAAAGGTGTCAGAAGCGTCTTCGCTGACACACCCACACCTGCGACGGTGTGAGCCAGGACTCATCCTGCCACAGAATCTGGGGGGTGGTGTCTCGGACGGGTCTCGGTCTCACGAGGTGCTCGTGCGCTTGGGGCCGGGACCCGTCCGGAGGTGTCAGGAGAGCAGGTCCGCCACCGTCGCGAGGACCTGCGCGGCTTCGTCGACCGAGGCCACCCGGAACCGCGCAGCGGTCTCGCCCGCGCCGACCTTGACGGTGACGTCGGTCGGTGCGAGCACCTCGAAGGCCCGTTCGTCGGTCACGTCGTCCCCCATGTACAGGACGGCTGCCGCGCCGAGCTCGTCGCGCAGCCGGGTGAGCGCGAGCCCCTTGGAGGTGTCGAGCACGGCGATCTCGACGACGTCCTTGCCGGTCATCGTGTGAGCGCCGTAGCGGGCGCCGACGGCGCGGGCGGCGTCCCCGGCGCGCTCGGCCGCGCCGGGCTCGGCCCGGCGGGTGTGCAGCACGGCGGCCGAGGGCTTGTCCTCGACCCAGGCACCCTCGGCCTCGGCGGCGACGGCCTCGAGCCCGGCGCGCACCCCGTCGAGGGTCGCGCGCTCGTCGGGCGTGAGGGCGAAGGGGTGCCGCTCGACCGACGACGTGCCCTCTACGCCGGAGGTCTCGGCGTCGGCTGACGCGGCGACCACGTGGCCCTGCTCGGCCCCGTGGCTGCCGACGAGCGACGTGCCCACCGGGGCCCCCGACAGCTGCGCCAGCGTCGCGAGGTCGCGTCCCGAGACGAGCGCGAGGCGGACGTCTGCCTGGGGGAGAGCGGCGAGCCTCTCGAGCGCCGCAGCAGCGGCAGCCGTGGGCGCCGACGCCGACGGGTCGTCGAGCAGCGGCGCGAGCACCCCGTCGAAGTCGCTCGCGACCAGCACGGGGTGACCGGCGGAACGCCGCGCGACGAAGGTCGCGAGCGCTGTGGTGAGGTCCTGCTCGAGCGTCATCGTCATCCTCGGTCGTGGGACGCGAGGTCCCGTCGGTGCGCCGCTGCGGTCGCGTCGCCTCGGGCGTCGTCAGAGTGGGTCTGGTCGCCGTCCTGCGGGATCGCGAGGGTGTCGAGGAACCGGCTCGACCACTTCGCGACGTCGTCGGTGAGGACCCTGCGGCGCAGCCGGCGCATGCGCTTGCGCTGCTCCTTGGGGTCCATCGTGGCGGCGCGCAGGATCGCGTCCTTCATGCCGTCGATGTCGTGCGGGTTCACCAGGACGGACCCGGCGAGCTCGTCGGCAGCCCCGGTGAACTCGGACAGCACGAGCACGCCCGCGTCGTCCGAGCGCGCGGCGACGTACTCCTTGGCGACGAGGTTCATGCCGTCGCGCAGGGAGGTGACGAGCATGACGTCGGCCGCGAGGTACAGGGCCGCCATCTCCTCGGGAGGGTAGGAGTGGTGCAGGTAGTGGATCGCGCTGTGGCCGATCTCGCCGTACTCGCCGTTGATGCGCCCGACGAGGACCTCCACGTGCTCGCGGAGCTCCTGGTACGCGCCGACGTTCTCGCGGCTCGGGCTCGCGACCTGCACGAGGGTGCAGTCGGCCGGGTCGAGGCTGCCGTCCTGCAGGAGCTCGCCGTAGGCCTTGATGCGGTGGCGGATTCCCTTGGTGTAGTCGAGACGGTCGACACCGAGCATGACGATCTTCGGGTCGCCCAGGTCGTGCCGGATCTCCCGGGCGCGGGCCTGCACCTCGGGGGAGCGGGCGAGCTCGTCGAAGCGGCGCGAGTCGATCGAGATCGGGAAGGGCGCCGCGCGCACCGTCCGGGCCGGGGCCCCGTCGGTCGCGGGGACGTGGATCATCTGGCCGCGCGTGGTGAGGTCGGTCAGGCGGCGCACGGCACGGGAGAAGTTCGCGGCGTCACCGGCGCGCTGGAAGCCGATGAGGTCGGCGCCGAGCAGCCCCTCGACGACCTGGCGGCGCCAGGGGAGCTGCTGGAAGATCTCGAGCGGGGGGAAGGGGATGTGGTCGAAGAACCCGATCCGCAGGTCCGGGCGGATCTTGCGGAGCATCCCCGGGACGAGCTGCAGCTGGTAGTCCTGCACCCACACCATGGCACCGTCGGCAGCCTGCTCGGCTGCGGCATCGGCGAAGCGCTGGTTCACCTTGCGGTAGGTGTCCCACCACTGCCTGTGGAAGGCAGGGGGCGCGATCACGTCGTGGTAGAGCGGCCAGAGGGTGTCGTTGGAGAACCCCTCGTAGTAGCGCTCGACCTCGCCAGCGCTCAGGGTCACCGGGACCAGGCGCATGTCGTCGGCGTCGAAGGGGTCTGCCTCGAGGCCTGGGGAGCCGGCCCAGCCGACCCAGGCGCCGTCGGCGCTCTGCATCACGGGCTCGAGCGCCGTGACCAGGCCTCCTGGAGATCTCTGCCAGCTGACGGTCCCGTCGTCGTCGACCGACATGTCGACCGGGAGGCGGTTCGCCACCACAACAAGGTTGAAGCCATCTTTACCCACGCGTGATCAACTCCTTGGATGTGGTCCAAGGGTATAGACACTGTGCGCACGGTGCTCAATGAGCCCGTGTGAGGCTGCTCTCCAGCGTACGGTAGCCCGATGGAGCGGATCGGACTAGAGCCCGGGACCGAGGTCGGCGGGTACAGGATCGTCTCGCCCCTCGGGGCGGGCGCGATGGGGGCTGTGTACCGCGCTGTCGACGGCGGCGGGAACGTCGTGGCCTTCAAGGTGCTCCACGCGCACGTCGCAGCAGACGCCGACATGCGGGCCAGGCTCGGTCGTGAGATCGCGGCGCTGCGCCGCGTGGACCACCCGGCCGTGGCCCACCTGCTCGACGCCGAGCCTGACGCCTCCGACATGTTCATCGTGACCGAGCTCGTCGACGGGCCGACCCTCGAGGCGGAGATCGCCGACGGTGGCCCCCTCGGGCCGACAGACCTCTACGAGCTGGCCGACCAGCTCGCCGACGCCCTCGTCGCCGTGCACGCCGCCGGGGTGATCCACCGCGACCTCAAGCCGAGCAACGTCCTCATCAGCCCGGAGGGGCCCGTGCTCATCGACTTCGGGATCGCCCACGGGCTCGAGGACGCCCGCATGACCTCTGTCGGCTTCGTCATGGGCACCCCCGGCTACCTCGCGCCCGAGCTCATCGACCGCGGCGACCCCTCGCCCGCGAGCGACTGGTGGGGCTGGGCCGCGATGCTCGTCTACGCGGCGACAGGACGCGCGCCCTTCGGTGTGCGACCCCTCGACGCCGTCATCGCCCGGGCCCACTCGGGCGACCCCGACACCGCAGGGCTCGGGCCCGTCACGACAGCCGCGCTGCGCGGTGCGCTCGACGCGAACCCGGCCCGCCGGTGGTCGGCCGACCGTGTCGTCGAGGCGCTCCGGGTGGCCGCCGACCGCGGCGACACCCCGGGGACCACGTGGTCTGGGCTCGGCGGCTACGGCTCTCTCGCCCCGGGTGCGGCAGCAGCCGTCGGTGCCACCCAGGTGCAGGGGCCGCAGCCCGACGGGACCGAGGTGCTCGGCAGCCAGGTCGGTGGACCGGCCGGCGCGCAGCCCTCCGGGACCGAGGCCTACGGCTCGTGGCCCGACGACGGCACCCAGGTCGCGTCGGTGGCGGCGCGCGAGGGGACGGGCACAGCGATCATGCCCGTCACCTTCGACAAGGAGCCCTACCCGTCCCAGCCGATGCCACCCTCGTACGGCCCGGGCGGTGACGGTCAGTCCCGGTATCAGGGCCAGGCCGGACCGCCGCAGGGCCAGCCCGGGCCGCCGCAGGGCTTCGACCCTGTCCTCCCCGGCTACCAGGGCGGACCGGAGCGCGGCTACGTCCCGCCGCCCGTGCCGCACAGGCCGCTGGCCGTGTTCGCGCTCGCGGTGCCCTTCGTCCTCGCCGCCGCGACCTTCCCCGGGCGGGCGCTCGTCGCGCTCCTCGCCGTCGTCCTGGTGTGCCGCGTCGTGGGGATCAGCCACTCGAGCCTGCACGGGCGGCGCGAGCAGCGTGGGGTGCGGGCCTCTGACACCGCTCAGGCTGTCCTGCGGGCCCCGTGGCACGTGGTGCGCGCAGTCCTCGCGACGATCCCGTCCGTGCTCGTCGCGGCGAGCGCCGTCGTCGTGCTCTGCGGACCTGTGTGGTGGTTGCTCACCACGGACAGGCTGGTCATCGGGTCGAACGGCTCGGGCGGGGGCACAGCCCCGGACGGGGGCAACGAACCCTGGGTGTACGCGACGCTCCTCGGGGCCGCTGCGCTCCTCGCTGCTGTCCTGCTGTGGTTCGGTCCGGTGACCTCTCTCGCCCGGCACGGGGCCAGGGTGGTCCTGCGCACCGTGGCGCCCGGGTGGATCGGCACCCTCGTGATCGTGCTCCTCGCGGCGCTCGTGAGCTGGTTGTTCCTCGGTGCTGTCCTCGACGGGAGGGCTGTCGAGTGGGCGCCCCTCCAGGAGCCGCCCAGGTTCGATCGGTAGTGTCGGGGGCTGACGCAGACCCCGGCGCACCCCCATCACCCACGCTTCGCCCCGAGAGTCCTTCATGCTCAGCACCCACCCCCAGAGGTCCACGGCGGACCGCCGCGCCCAGGCGCAGGCGAACGCCGACCAGGCCGCGCGCGACCAGGCGCGGCGAGACCGTCGTACCCGCGTCGTCCTCGGGGCAGCCGCAGCGCTCGCCGTCCTCACCGTCGCGCTCGTCGTGTGGTTCGTGCTCGGACGTGGTGGCCCTCGGGTCGAGGGGATCAGCGAGCTGCCTGAGGGCGTCGACGCGCCCTCGGTCTCCGACGCCCACGGTGGCATCTCCTTCGGTGCGAGCGGCGAGGCCGGGTCGACCTCGGGCGAGGACGCCGTGCGCGTCGACGTCTACGTCGACTTCCTCTGCCCGGCGTGCGCCCAGCTCGAGGACGTCAACGGCACCGACCTCGAGAGCCTGCGGTCCGAGGGGTCGGCGACGGTGGTGCTGCACGCCATCAGCTTCCTCGACGCCAAGTCCGACGGCGGCAGCTATTCGACCCGCGCCGCGGCAGCCTTCGCCTACGTCGCCGACGAGGCCCCCGCCCAGGCCTACGACTTCCAGGCGGCGCTCTTCGACAGCCAGCCGACCGAGGGGTCTGCGGCGCTCAGCGACGAGCAGATCGAGGGCATCGCGGTCCGGGTGGGCGTGCCTGCAGACGTCGCCGAGGGCATCGACGGGGAGCGCTACAGGGACTTCGTCGGTGCGCTCACCCAGGTGGCCTTCGGCGACCCGGACCTCCTCGACGACCAGGGCCGGTTCACGACGCCGACGATCCTCGTCGACGGCACGGTGTTCGAGGGCGACTGGAGCAGACCGGGTGAGCTGCGGGCTGCTGTCGAGGCCGCGGCCGCGGACTGACACGGGCCTTGACCGGCCCTGACCGGCCCTGACCAGCCCTGACCGGCACAGACCGACCTCGGTTTCCCTCCACAGGCCGAGCAGGTAGAGTGGCGCACCGCACGGACCCACCCGTGCATGCCGCCTTAGCTCAGCTGGTAGAGCATCCGCCTTGTAAGCGGAAGGTCGTCGGTTCGAACCCGACAGGCGGCTCCGTCGCTCGCTGCGACCCCGACGCTTCTCTCGCCTCGCACGACGCGACCCGACCCACCCCTCCAGACGTCTCCTGACGGCAGCGCCGGTCCGGTAGCGTCTGTCTGAGCAGGCTGCGCGTCCAGCGTCCGTCCAGGATCGCGCCGTACTCTCCTCACGCCGACCCTCATCCGACGAATGGTTCCGAACTCATGGTCACCAAGCCCCCGCAGTCGCCCAAGGCAGACCGCCGTGAAGCTGCGCGCGCCCAGGCTCTCAAGCTCCAGCAGGAGCAGCTGCGCCGCGAGAAGCGCACGCGCATCACGATCTTGTCGTCGATCGTGGCAGGGCTCGTCGTCGTCGGGCTCATCGTCTGGCTGATCCTGCGCAGCGCGGGCCCGGACTTCACGGGCGCGAGCGAGATCCCCGCCGACGTCGCGCGTCCCGCGACGGCGACCGAGAACGGCGGCGTGACCTTCGGCGTCGACGGCGTCGCCGGGACCGACTCGGGCCCGGACGCCGTGAACGTGGACGTGTACCTCGACTACATGTGCCCCATCTGCGGTCAGTTCGAGGACACCAACTCCGAGGCCCTCGACCAGCTCCGTGAGGCCGGCGACATCACGCTGACCGTCCACGCGATCTCGATCCTCGACCGCGTGTCGCAGGGGTCCGCGTACTCGACCCGCTCCGCGCAGGCCTTCGCCTTCATCGCGGACCAGGCGCCGGAGCAGGCCCTCGACTTCAGCGAGGCGCTGTTCGCCCAGCAGCCCGCCGAGAACACCGCGGGTCTCTCGGACGAGCAGCTCGTCTCGATCGCGGAGAGCGTGGGTGTCCCGGCCGACATCGCGGCGAAGATCCCGGACCTCACCTTCAAGCAGTTCGTCGACGCGAAGACGCAGGTCGCCCTCGGCGACCCCGCGCTGAAGAACGACCAGGGCAGCTTCGGCACACCGACCATCCTCATCAACGGCGAGCAGGTCACCTCGAACTGGACGGTCCCGGGCAACCTCACGACCGAGATCCAGGCCGCCAAGGGCTGATCGTCCCCTCGCACGCAGCAGAGCCACGAGGACCCCGACCGTCACGGTCGGGGTCCTCGTCCGTGTGCTCAGGCGAAGGGCGTGAGCTCGGGGTACTTCGCCGTGCGGCTGTCCCCTGACGAGCGCCGGCGCAGGCGCCGCGACGCCCAGGGGCCGACGTGCTCGCGGAGCCAGTGCGCGTTCTCCCGCACCCACTCGATGCGCGGGACGGGCGGCAGCGGCGTGAGCGGGTCGTCCCACGCGGCGTCGTCGGGCGCCTGCCCGAGCCCGACGAGGGCAGCCTCGGCGACTCGGCGGTGGCCGTCGGTCGTGAGGTGGATGCGGTCGTCGGCCCACATGCGCCAGTCGTGGAGCGACCGCATGCCCCACAGGTCGAGGACGTGCGCGCCGTGGCGCTGGGCGATCGACCAGAGGTGCGCGTTGAGGATGCCTGTGCGGCCACGGGTCATGCCCACGAGCGGGCTGTCCGAGGCGTCGAAGCCGGTGCCGAGCAGCACGTCCGCCCCGGTCTCGCGGATGCGGACCACGGCCTCCTCGATGCTGCGGGCGACCTGGTCGACGTCGACCGAGGGCCGCAAGATGTCGTTGCCACCCCCGATGAGGCTGACCAGGTCGGGCTTCATCTCGAGGGCGACGGGCAGCTGGTCGCCCAGGATCGACCGGATCTGCTTGCCGCGGATCGCGAGGTTCGCGTAGAGCAACGGGTCCTGGCCAGAGTCGATGCGCCTGTGCGAGAGCGACCTCGCCAGGAGGTCGGCCCAGCCGCGGCACTGCGCAGGGTCGGCGGGCTCGGCGTCCCAGAGGCCCTCGGTGAAGGAGTCCCCGACGGCGACATAGCGCGCCCAGGGACCCGGCGCAGGCAGGTGCACGGTCCCTTCGGAGGGGTCGGTCGGTGCATCGGTCGCTGGGGCGGTGTCGTCATGGTCCACCTGTCCATTCTGTACCTCGCCCCGGACAGGTGGATCCGCCAGGTCCCGGTCGTGCCTCTAGAAGAGTGCGTCGTCCGCCGACGGCAGCGACCAGTCGACAGGCGAGGCTCCCTGGGCCACCAGCAGCTCGTTGACGCGGGAGAAGGGTCTCGACCCGAAGAACCCGCGCCGGGCCGACAACGGGCTCGGGTGGGCGGACTCGACCACCGGGACGTCGCGCAGGGCCGGTCGCAGCGTCGCGGCGTCCCGCCCCCACAGGACGGCGACGAGCGGACCGCCGCGCTCGACGAGGGCCTCGATGGCGCGGTCTGTCACCTGCTCCCACCCGGCGCGGCGGTGAGACCCCGCCTCGCCTGCGGCGACGGTGAGCACCCTGTTGCAGAGCATGACGCCCTGCGCCGACCACGCCGAGAGGTCGCCGTTCGCGGGGGCGGGGACCCCCACGTCGTCCCGGAGCTCGGTGACGATGTTGGCGAGGGACCTGGGGAGCGGGCGCACGTGGGGCTGGACCGAGAAGGACAGACCCATCGGGTGCCCGGGGGTCGGGTACGGGTCTTGTCCGACGACCAGGACCTTGACCGCGGCGAGCGGGTCTCGGAAGACGCGCAGCACGTCGTCGCGCGCCGGGAGCACGGAGCCGGGCGCTGCGTCGGCGAGGAGCTCGGCGTCGAGACGGTCGATGGTCTCGGCGACGGGTGCGAGCGCCTCGGCCCAGTCCGGGGCGACGTCGTCGAGCAGGTGGTGGCGGTCGGCCGAGGGGTGGGAGAAGAGTGCGTCTGCCATCTGGAGAGCCTCGCAGACAAGCCCGGGTCGGCGCACGCCGGAGCGGCCGGAGCCCTGCGCAGGACGAATGACACGGGTGTCATTCGCGCGTACGATCGGACGCGGTGAAGCCCTCGTCGCGTGGGGGACGCCGTGCTGCGAGCCACGGCCCGCACCGCGTCGGTGATCCACGGCGTGCACCCAGGCGCGACAGCAGGCACGGCCGAGACGAGACCGAGGAGCAGACGATGATCGAAGCAGTCCCGAGCATCGACGAAGACACCCCGACGTCCTCTGACGACGCCTCGTCGGAGCCCGCCCTCTCTGAGCGGGACGCGGCGGTCCTCGACTTCGAGAAGCAGTGGTGGAAGTACGCCGGGGCCAAGGAGCAGGCGGTCCGAGAGCTGTTCGACCTCTCGGCGACGCAGTACTACCAGGTGCTCAACACGCTCATCGACTCGCCCGCCGCGCTCGAGGCAGAGCCCATGCTCGTCAAGCGTCTGCGCCGCATGCGCGCGACCCGTCAGCGCGAGCGCACGCAGCGTCGCAGCCAGGTCTGACCAGGACCTGCACACCCGCCTGCCTGCCTCGGGGCCGCAGACCCGTTAGCCTTGCCCGGTGAGCAAGTACCCCGAAGACGAGTTCGACCGGACCGACGGGCTCGGCCTCCCCGCCGGCGTCCACAGGACCCCGCGGTCGGCCTGGAGCAAGACCGCCCCCTTCCTCGTCGTCGTCGTGCTGTGCGCGGCGCTCGCCGTCGCGGCGGTCTACGTGCTGTCCCGCACCCCCGGGTCGCCGCTCGACCAGAGCAGCGCGAGCCCGAGCGCGAGCGCGCCTGCCGAAGAGCCGGCTGCTGAAGACCCGGCTGCTGAAGACCCGGCTGCGGAGGACCCCGCGGCCGAGGACCCTGCTGCTGAAGATCCGGCTGCCGAAGACCCGGCCGCTGAAGATCCCGCGGCGGCCCCGGAGACCCCCGCCGAGCCCGAGGCGCCCGTGGCCGACACGTCCGTCGCCGTCCGGGTGCTCAACGCGACGGGCCGCTCGGGCGCTGCCGCCGGTGCAGCCGACACGCTGTCCGGGGCCGGCTGGTCCGACGTCTCGGCCGACAACTACACGGGCGACAGGCTCAACGCCTCGGTCGTCTGGTACCAGAGCGAAGACCTCGCCGACGAGGCGCAGGCTGTCGCAGACCTCCTGGGCATCCCGGCCAGCCAGGTCACCCTCGTCCCCGAGCTGCGCGGACCGCTGTCCGTGATCCTCGCCGGGTAGCACCGTGGACGCGTACGACGTCGTCGTGGTGGGGTCGGGGCCGAACGGCCTCGCCGCCGCGGTCACGCTCGCCCGGGCCGGCCTAGGCGTACTCGTCCTCGAGGCGGAGACCGAGGCCGGGGGCGGCGCTCGTACGCAGGCGCTGCCCGGGTCGGGCACCGGGCTGCTGCACGACACCTGCTCGGCCGTGCACCCGATGGCGCTCGCGTCGCCGTTCTTCCGCGAGTTCGACCTCGCTGCACGCGGGGTCGAGCTCGTCGAGCCCGAGGTGCAGTTCGCGCACCCGCTGGACCGCGGCGAGGCCGGACTGGCCTACCGTGACGCCGCTCGGACCGCCGCTGGCCTCGGGGTCGACAGCGACGCGTGGCTCGTTCTTGTCGGCCGGCTCTCCGAGCACGCCGACGCGGTGGTCTCTGCCGGTCTCGGTGACCGCCGGAGCATCCCGGGCGAGATGCTCTCGAGCGTCGCAGGCTTCGTCGCGACGGCGCGCTTCGGCCTCGGCGTCCTCGAGCAGGGCACACCGTTGTGGGGCCGTCGGTTCCGGGGTGAGGCCGCCCCGGCGCTGCTCACGGGGGTCGCTGCCCACGCGATCGCGCCGCTGCCCACCCTGTCTGCTGCCGGGACGGCGCTCATGCTCGCGACCCTCGCGCACTCGCACGGCTGGCCGCTCCCTCGAGGCGGTTCGGGCGCGATCACCGCTGCGCTCGTCGCAGACCTCCTGGCCCACGGCGGAGAGCTGCGGACCGGCGTCCGCGTCGCCTCGACGGCCGACCTGCCGTCCGCACGGGCCTACGTCTTCGACACGACCCCACGGGCCGCCGCCGACATCCTCGGCGCGCGGCTGCCGGGGACGGCCGAGCGCGCGCTGCGCAGGTTCAGGTACGGCAACGCGGCCGCCAAGGTCGACTTCGTGCTGAGCGGTCCCGTGCCGTGGGCCAACGACGGTGTGTCTCGGGCGGGGACAGTGCACCTCGGGGGTTCACGACCTCAGCTGGTCGAGGCTGAGCGGGCTGTCGCCGCGGGGCGGCACGCTGAGCACCCGGTGACGCTCGTGAGCGACCCTGCTGTGCTCGACCCCGGCCGGGAGGTCGGCGGGCTGCGGCCCCTGTGGACCTATGCGCACGTGCCGGCAGGATCGACCGTCGACCCGACCGAGGCCGTCACCGCGCAGATCGAGCGCTTCGCGCCAGGGTTCCGTGACGTGGTCGTCTCTGCCCACCCCACCACCGCGTCGCGCATGTCCGAGCATGACGCGAACTACGTCGGCGGGGACATCGCGGCCGGGTCTGTGACCATGTGGCAGATGTTCGCCCGGCCGACCCCGCACGTCGACCCGTGGGCGACTGGAGCGCCCGGTGCCTATCTGTGCTCCGCCTCGACCCCGCCGGGGCCCGGGGTGCACGGGCTGGGTGGGTACTTCGCCGCGCGTCAGGTGCTGCGCCGGGAGTTCGGGACCAGGACCATGCCGAGCCTCGCGCCCGAGCGAGGCTGAACCTCTCGGTGGTGCGGGCCGGTGCCTGAGCGTGTGCGGGCCCCGCGGGCCTGTTCGAGCGGGTCCCGACCGTCTCCGGGTCCGCGGTCTGAGGGGTCGTCGTCGCCGCGCTGCATCGGGCTGTCCGACGACCCTGCTGGTCGTGTCAGCCGCGACCGGCAGCGTTGCGTCGGGCTGTCCGACGACCCTGCTGGTCGTGTCAGCCGCGACCGGCCTCGGCCTCGTCGAGCAGCACGAGGGTGAGCAGCACGTTCGCGCTGCTCCACGCGAGCGGCGCGAGCTGGGCCGGGGAGCCGTCGAAGAGCACCTTCTCGGGGATCGAGCCGAGCGTCGTGCGGTGGTCGTCGAGCCACGTCAGCCAGCGCACGGCCCCGGTCTGGTCGCCCAAGCCTGCTGAGGCGAGGGCGAAGACGCTCGTCGTGGGTGTCCACGAGATCCCGTCGCGCTTCCAGCTCGTGCCGGGCGCGAGCCCGCCTCCGGGGCGGGCCATCCGGATGGGGGCGGCATCCCAGGCGCTCAGGACAGCGCGGGGGACCTCGTCGGCCGTCACGGGCAAGAACGGCGGCAGCAGGAACGCGACGGCCGTGTCGACGCTCGACCCTCCGAGGTAGCGGCCGTAGCCGGGCGCGAACGCGTCGTGCACGACCTCGTCGAAGGTCTCGGCGACAGTCGCGACCTCCCGTGCCGCTCGGGCGTCCCCGAGGGCGTCGAGGGCCGGCGGCGACGCAGCGAGGGCCATGAGCAGGGGCGCGCTGGTCCCGAGGGTCTGCTTGGACGTCTCGACCTCCCAGTAGTCGGGGGACGGCGGGGGGAGCGTGGTGCCGTCGTCGGTCAGGTCGCGGATGTGCGCGAGGCTGCGCTCGAGCAACGGCTCGAGGTCGCGAGCCGCGCTGGTGCGGTCCTGGGGCGACTCGATCTCCGCGATCACCGTCGCCGCGGCCCACAGGGCCCACCCTGTCGCGTCGGTCTGGATGCCGCGGTCGTCGGGTGGGCCGGAGCCGTCGGGCAGGTAGCGGGCCTCGAAGGAGCCGTCGGCCTCTTGCACCTGCTGGAGGAACATGACGACAGTGAGTGCGTCCTCGACGTGCCCCGTGCGGGCGAGCGCGACAGCCACGAAGGCGTTGTCGCGGGGCCAGGCGTAGCGCCAGTTCGGCGACCACCCGGCCACGACGGCGCCGTCGTCGAGGGTCAGCGCCCTGACGTCGAGGAGCGCGTCGACGGCCATGTCCTCGAAGTCCGTCCCGGCGCCCGGGACGGTGCCGGCGGCGAGCCAGTCGCGGGACTCCTGAGCCGCGTCCAGCTGGGGCTGCGTGGCTGCTCCGGGGCTCGCCACGGCGACGCGGCTGCCGGGCAGGAACTGCACGTCCGAGCCCGGCGGGATCGGGGTGCGGGTGCCGTCGGGGGCCACCGAGATGCCGGCTGAGGAGAGCGCGACCGTCGCGTTCCGCGGGGAGAAGGGCCAGACCTCGAGGGCCCGTCCTGTGCCGGTGACGACGACCGCTGCGACGAGCAGGAGCGCGAGCAGCGCGGCGCGCGGCCGGCGACGGACGTGCGCTGGGCTCGCGGAGGCGTCGTCGTCGGTCGCTGGCATCGGGTCCACTCTACGAGGACGTCTGGGCGTGCTCGGGTGCCGACGCGGTGGTGCCGGCTGCGGGTTCCGCCGTCGGCGTACCGACCTGGGCGCCGCGGCGCGCCGCCGCCCTTGCACTCTCGGGTCGAGAGTGCCAATAATTGCATTAGCACTCTCGCTAGGAGAGTGACAGAAGCATCGGTCGCTCGATGAGGCCCCGAGGCTACGGCGTGACATGAACGCCGCGGTCCGAGGCCGTCCGTCGCGGGCATCGTCCGACCACCACACGCCACCAGCGGAGGATCACACCCCAATGGCAAAGATCATTGCCTTCAACGAGGAGGCCCGTCGCGGCATGGAGCGTGGACTCAACGTCCTCGCCGACACCGTGAAGGTCACGCTCGGCCCCAAGGGTCGCAACGTCGTCCTCGACAAGAAGTGGGGCGCGCCCACCATCACGAACGATGGTGTGAGCATCGCCAAGGAGATCGACCTCGAGGACCCGTTCGAGCGCATCGGTGCTGAGCTCGTCAAGGAGGTCGCCAAGAAGACCGACGACGTCGCCGGCGACGGAACCACGACCGCCACCGTGCTCGCCCAGGCGCTCGTGCGCGAGGGCCTGCGCAACGTGGCTGCCGGCTCGAACCCGATCGCTCTCAAGCGCGGCATCGAGAAGGCCGTCGAGGCTGTCATCGCGCAGCTGCTCGTCGACGCCAAGGACATCGAGACCAAGGAAGAGATCGCGGCCACCGCTGCGATCTCGGCCGGCGACCCCGCGATCGGCGAGCTCATCGCCGAGGCGCTCGACAAGGTCGGCAAGGAAGGTGTCATCACCGTCGAGGAGTCGAACACCTTCGGCCTCGAGCTCGAGCTCACCGAGGGCATGCGCTTCGACAAGGGCTTCCTCGCCCGCTACTTCGAGACTGACGCAGAGCGCCAGGAAGCTGTCCTCGAAGACCCGTACGTCCTGATCGTCGAGTCGAAGATCTCGAACGTCAAGGACCTCCTGCCGCTGCTCGACCAGGTCATGAAGGCCGGTCGCTCGCTGCTCATCATCGCCGAGGACGTCGAGGGCGAGGCTCTTGCGACCCTCGTGCTCAACAAGATCCGTGGCACCTTCAAGTCCGTCGCCGTCAAGGCTCCGGGCTTCGGCGACCGCCGCAAGGCCATCCTCCAGGACATCGCGATCCTCACCGGTGGTCAGGTCATCTCCGAGACTGTCGGCCTCAAGCTCGAGACCGCCACGCTCGACCTGCTCGGCCAGGCCCGCAAGGTCGTCGTCACGAAGGACGAGACGACCATCGTCGAGGGCTCCGGCGACGTCGACCAGATCGCCGGTCGCGTCAAGCAGATCCGTTCCGAGATCGAGAAGTCGGACTCCGACTACGACCGCGAGAAGCTCCAGGAGCGCCTCGCGAAGCTCGCCGGAGGTGTCGCGGTCATCAAGGCCGGTGCCGCCACGGAGGTCGAGCTCAAGGAGCGCAAGCACCGCATCGAGGACGCTGTCCGCAACGCGAAGGCAGCCGTCGAAGAGGGCATCGTCGCCGGTGGTGGCGTCGCTCTCATCCAGGCTGGCAAGGTCGCCTTCGAGACCGCCGGTCTCCTCGACCTCGAGGGTGACGAGGCGACGGGTGCGAACATCGTCCGCGCCTCGATCGACGCTCCGCTCAAGCAGATCGCGATCAACGCAGGCCTCGAGGGTGGGGTCGTGGCCGAGAAGGTCCGCAACCTCCCCTCCGGCCAGGGCCTCAACGCCGCGACAGGCGTGTACGAGGACCTGCTCGCGGCTGGTGTGAACGACCCGGTCAAGGTGACCCGCTCTGCTCTGCAGAACGCCGCCTCGATCGCTGCGCTGTTCCTCACCACCGAGGCAGTCGTCGCGGACAAGCCCGAGAAGGCTCCGGCCATGCCGGGCGGCGACGGCGGCATGGGCGGCATGGACTTCTGATCCAGCCCGCCCGGGCCTAGCCCGAGCACTGCACCGCCGACGGGCGGGCTCCACCGGGACACGTCCGGAGGGGTCCGCCCGTCGGCGTACCCGCTGGTGGTCACCTACCCCGCGACTCGCACCACCCTGCCCCTCGCCGCACGACCGCACCACCCCGCCCGCCCCGCGCCCTGCCCGACCCCGCGCACCGCCCCACCCCGCCCCGCTCCGCACGAGGTCGTACGGTTGCCCGTCAGGTCGTACGGTTGCCCGCGAAGTCGTACGGACACGCCAGATTCGGGCTTCTGGGAGCCGGACCGGCGTGTCCGTACGACCTCGGCGCACGAGGTGCGACCTCGGCGCAGGGGGGCGACGTCACGCACGGGGGTAGGGCCTCGGGACAGGGGTGCGACGTCGTGCACCGAGGTGCGACGACGTGCACGGGGCTGTCAGGTGCCGAGGACGCCGAAGCTGCTCTGGATGGCGACGGCTGCGGCGCCACGGGCCCAGGGGACGAAGCCGCTGTCGTCGACGACGAGGCTGACGGGGCTGCCGTCGGGGTCGCGGTCCGCAGCGATGGCGGCGTCGAGCTCCGCGCCGAGGCTCTCGACCAGGCCGACTCCTTCGCCCGCCAGCACGACGGTGCTCACGAGCGCGATGTTGGTGATGGCGGCCAGCAGCCGGCCGAGCGACCGCACGGCGGACTCGGTCACGGCCCGCGCCACGGGGTGGTGCGCGGCGGCCATCTCGAGGACCTCGTCGTAGGTGACGGCGTGTCCGAGGGCCACCGAGACCTGGGCGCAGATGCTCCCCGTGGTGAGCATGGCTGTCGAGCAGCCGCGGTGGCCGTCCATGCAGAGCGGTCCCGACGGGTCGAGGGGGAAGTGCCCCAGCAGGCCGAAGCCCACGTCGGCTGTGCGCACCACGTGGTCGTTGACGACGAGCCCGTAGCCGACCCCGGCGCCGATGGTGAGCACCGCGAAGTCTGTCGAGCCTCGCCCGGCTCCGAACCAGTGCTCGGCGGCGGTCAGGGCGACGACGTCGTTCTCGATGGTCGACGGGATCCCCAGGCGCTCGGAGACAGCGCTGCGGAGGTCGACACCGCGCCACCCGAGGAACGGCGCGCGGTCGACCACGCCGTCGGAGACGTTGCCGCCGAGGCTGATCCCGATGCCGTCGAAGGCGGCCGGTCCGCCGAGCGCCTGGACGACTGCATCGACGGCGTCGAGGACGTCGTCGAGCGAGGTCGAGGCGAGGCGCGACGAGGCGGACCCGGTCTGGGTCGCGCGAAGGTCTGTGCTCACGCCGAGGGCGTCCTCGCCTGTCAGCTTGATCCCGACGAAGCGGCGGGCGTCGACCTTGACGTCGAGCGGCTTGACCGGTCGGCCGACAGCACCGTCGGACACCTCGGGGCCTTCGACGAGGATCCCGCTGTCGAGGAAGGTCTTGGAGAGCCGGGTCAGGCTCGCGGGGGACAGGCCGAGCCTGCGGGAGAGCTCGGTCCGGCTGATGGGTCCGTGGACGAGCACCTCGCGCGCGAGGTCGCGCCCGGAGTCGGTGATGGGGGCGGGCGGCGGTCCTGCCTCGCTCATCTGTGCTCCTCCTCGTCGTCGTGGCGGTCTTCGGGGTCGAGCGAGACGGCGCGCGCAGCCGTGGACCCGCGCTGGCCGAGCTGCCTCGGCCTGATCGGCACCGTCAGTCTGAGCGCCGTCCGACCGAGGCTCTGACCGCGCAGGGTCCGACGGGGCCCTGCGTGAAGACGTGCTGCTCCGCCGGTCCGACCGTCAACCTACCTGTCGTGTCGCGGGGATCGCGATCCGCCGACGAATAAGTTCCATCATCGTACCAACCCGGCGAGGCCCGTTGACTGGATCTCAGAGGTATGTCGGAGGTGCCGCGGATCTGGACGGATCGAACCAGCCCTTGACAGGCCAATTGCTTTCGTCTAGAAAATAACCCATGCAGCGACGCATCTTCCAGCTCCGCGACGGCGGCACCAGCCTCGTCGTCGACCCGACCACCCCGGGTCTCCCGACGATCGTCCACTGGGGCGACGACCTCGGGGACCTCGACCAGGCCGACCTCGACGGGCTCGCCCTCGCCGCCGTCCCGCAGCGCGTGTCGGGCGGCCTCGACGTCCCGGCGCGCCTGACCCTCCTCCCGCTCGACGCTGACGGCTGGCTGGGCACACCCGGTCTCGAGGGGCACCGCGACGGCAGGGTCTTCTCTCCGTCCTTCGAGCTCCTCGGGATCGACGCCGACCAGACGACCGCCACCATCACCGCCGAGGACGGCTACGGCGGGCTGCGGCTCGTGGTCGAGCTCGAGGTCACCCGGGCCGGCCTCGTCCGGCAGCGCCTCTCGCTCACCAACACCGGCGACGACGACTACTCGGTGCTGTCCCTCGCCGCGACCTTCCCCGTCCCTGCGCAGGCCACCGAGATCCTGGACACCACTGGACGCCACCTCCGCGAGCGCACACCGCAGCGTCGAGCCTTCACCGTCGGCACGCACCTGCGGGAGAGCCGTAAGGGACGCCCGGGTGCAGACGCCTCGCTCCTGCTCGCCGCGGGGACGAGCGGGTTCGGCTTCGAGCGCGGTCGGGTGCACGCCGTGCACGTGGCGTGGAGCGGCAACCACAGGCTGGCGGCCGAACGGACGATCACCGCAGAGGCGTCGCTCCAGGGGAGCGAGCTCCTCGCGGCCGGGGAGATCGACCTCGCCCCGGGCGCGACCTACAGCACGCCGTGGGTCCTCGGGTCGTGGGGGGACGGTCTCGACGACCTGGCCGCACGCTTCCACACCGAGCTGCGGGCACGGGCCACGCACCCTGCGCGACCTCGCCCGGTCACGCTCAACACGTGGGAGGCGGTCTACTTCGACCACGACCTCCCGACGCTCCTGGCGTTGGCCGAGCGCGCTGCTGCTGTCGGCGTCGAGCGCTTCGTGCTGGACGACGGCTGGTTCCTCGGACGCCGGGACGACACCGCGGGGCTCGGCGACTGGACTGTCGACCCTGTGGTCTGGCCGCAGGGTCTCGCGCCTCTCGTGGACGCCGTCCGTGGTCTCGGCATGGAGTTCGGTCTGTGGGTCGAGCCGGAGATGGTCAACCCCGACTCGGACCTCGCGCGCGCCCACCCGGAGTGGGTCCTCCAGCCCGGGGGACGTCTGCCCGTCGAAGGTCGTCAGCAGCACGTGCTCAACCTCGCGGACCCCGGGGCCTACGCCCACGTCCTCGCGAGCCTCGACGCGCTGCTCGTCGAGCACCCGATCAGCTATCTCAAGTGGGACCACAACCGTGAGCTGTCGAGCGCGGGAGATGCGCGGACCGGGCACGCGGCGGTCCACGAGCACACCCTCGCCCTGTACAGGCTGCTCGACGAGCTGCGGAGCCGGCACCCGGGCCTGGAGATCGAGTCCTGCGCCTCGGGCGGCGCACGGGTCGACCTCGGCATCCTCGAGCGGACCGACAGGATCTGGACGAGCGACTGCATCGACCCGCTCGAGCGTCTGGTCAACCAGCGGTACACGGGACTGCTGGTCCCGCCCGAGCTGCTGGGCGCGCACGTCGGCGGACCGCGGTCGCACTCCACCCACCGCAGCCACGAGCTCGACCTGCGAGCCGGGGTCGCGTTCTTCGGCCACCTCGGGATCGAGTGGGACCTCACGACTGTCGACGACGAGCAGCTCGCGGTCCTCGCCCGCTGGGTCGAGGCCCACAAGCAGGCACGCCAGCTGCTGCACTCCGGCCGGGTCGTCAACGCCGACCTGCCCGACGAGACCGCGGACCTGCGAGGCGTCGTCGCCCAGGACAGGTCACGGGCGCTCTACGCCTACACCCAGACCGCGACGAGCTCGACCTACCCCGCGGGCCGGGTCCACCTGCCCGGCCTCGACCCCGACGCCAGCTACAGGGTGCGGCTCGCCGCCCCGACCACCTCGCTCGGCGGAGCAGGGCAGTCACCGCTGCTCTGGGCGCTCGACGGGACCCGGACGACAGGTCGCGCGCTCGCCACGACAGGGATCCAGGCCCCGGTGCTCTTCCCCGAGGAGCTCGTGCTCCTCGAGGCGATCCTCATCGGCTGAGGTCAGCCCCCCCACATCAGCCGCACGCGCAAGGAGGCGCAGCATGACGCACGACGACGTGACACCGCACAGCACCCGGGACGAGTCCCACAGGGTGGCGAGGGCCCGGCGCGGTCGCTCGCCCGGAGCCGGGCACGAGGACCCGCTCGACCCCGGACCCGGGTCCGGACCAGAGCGGCGCTCTGGTCCGAGCACCGCCGGGAACCAGCCCCGGCCCGCCCGGTCCGGGCGACCGCTCCCCGTCACCAGGCCAGGACGGGCGACCCGGACCGCCGCGAGCCTCGTCGCCGTGGCGCTCGCCGTCGGGACCCTCGCTGCCTGCGGCCCGGACGACGACGGGACCGTGACTCTCAACTTCTTCCAGTTCAAGCCCGAGGCCGTCGCACAGTTCGACGAGATCATCGAGGGCTTCGAGGCGGAGAACCCGGGGATCGAGGTGGTGCAGAACCACGTGCCGAACGCGGACACGGCGCTGCGCACCCTGCTGGTCAAGGACAAGATCCCCGACGTCATGACCCTCAACGCGGGTGCGACCTTCGGTGAGCTCGCGCGCGCCGGGGTCTTCGCGGACGTCACGGACCTGCCGGTGATGAGCACCGTCGCCGACGCCCCGGTGAAGATCGTCACCGACCTCGGCCAGCACGACGACGAGATCAGCGGGGTGCCCTTCGCGCTCGCGGCCTCGAGCATCATCTACAACAAGACGATCTTCGCCGAGCACGACGTCGAGGTGCCGCAGACCTGGGACGAGCTCCTCGCCGCCGCGGACACCTTCCAGGCCGCGGGCGTCACACCCTTCTACGGCACGCTCAAGGACCAGTGGACTGTGCTGCCGTCCTTCAACAACCTCGCCGGGGCGCTCCAGCCCGACGGGTTCTTCGACGACCTGCGGGCGCTCGGCACCGACGCGGGACCAGGTTCGGAGCCGTCATTCTCGACGGACTACAGGGAGGCGACGGAGAAGCTCGTCACGCTCTTCTCCTACAACCAGCCGAACCGGGACAGCCGCGACTACAACGCCGGGAACAAGGCCTTCGCCGACGGCGAGTCCGCGATGTACCTCCAGGGCACGTACGCGATCGCGCCCATCCTCGAGAACAACCCTGACCTCGACCTCGGCACCTTCCCGTACCCGGTGACCGACGACCCCGAGGACACCGTGCTCGTCACGGGCGTCGACGTGGTCCTCGCGATCGGCCGGGACACCCCGCACCGCGCGGAGGTCGAGAAGTTCGTCGAGTACATGATGCGGCCCGAGAACGTCGACGCCTACGGCGCAGCACAGTCGACCTTCTCCCCGCTCGTCGACGCAGCCCCGTCGACCAACCCGTACCTCGCGGGGCTGGACGACTACGTCGAGCAGGGCCGGATCATCGGCTACGTCGACCACCAGATCCCGGCGGCCGTCCCGCTCCAGCCGATGCTCCAGCAGCTGATCATCGACGGAGACGTCGACACCTTCCTCACCCACCTCGACAGCGAGTGGCGCAAGGTCGCAGCCCGCTCCAACCAGCGATGAGGCACCGACCATGACCATGTCCTCGACAGCCCCGGCGCGTGCACCGCGTGCCACGACCTCCCGGGCCGCGGCACGCCGCCGACCCGGCACGAGCCGGATCTCCCGGACCTTCTACTGGATGGTGCTCCCGGCCGTCCTGCTGTTCTTCGTGCTGCACACGATCCCCGTGCTCAACGGGGTGTTCTTCTCGATGACGAACTATGCCGGCTACGGCGAGTGGGACTTCACCTGGTTCACCAACTACGTGAACCTGTTCAAGGACGACCAGGTCCTCAACGCCTACGCCTTCACCTTCGGCTTCGCGCTCGTCTCGACAGTCCTCGTCAACGTCATCGCCCTCGCGATCGCCATCGGCCTCAACTCCCGCATCAAGTTCCGGACGGGCCTGCGCGGCATCTTCTTCATCCCGAACATCTTGTCGATCCTCGTCATCGGCTACGTGTTCAACTACCTGTTCTCGAACTCGCTCCCCGAGATCGCCTCGAGGCTGGGCATCGACGCCCTCTCGACCTCGATCCTGGCGAACCCCGACCTCGCGTGGGTGGGGATCGTCATCCTCGCGGTGTGGCAGGCCGCGGCCTTCAACATCATCATCTACCTCGCCGGGCTCCAGACGATCCCGGGCGAGCTCTACGAGGCGGCGTCCCTCGACGGCGCGAGCACGTGGCGGAAGTTCACGTCGATCACCTTCCCGCTCATCGGGCCGTTCTTCACCATCAACATGGTGCTCTCGCTGAAGAACTTCCTCCAGGTCTTCGACCACATCATGGCCCTCACGGCCGGCGGACCGGGAACGTCGACGCAGTCGGTGTCCCTGCTCATCTACAGAGGCGGGTTCCAGGGCGGCGAGTACGCCTACCAGACCGCCAACGCGGTGATCTTCCTCGTCGTGATCGTCCTCATCTCCGTGTTCCAGCTGCGTGTGCTCCAGCGTCGGGAGGCGTCGTTCTGATGACATCACCAACCCTTTCCCCAGCATCGTCCACTGCCCCTGGATCGGCCACGGTCCCGGCGACCCCCGTCCGGCGACGTCGCCGTGGCCGCGACGAGGAGGGGCGCCAGGTCAACTGGTGGCTCACCGCGCTGCTCGCGGTGTGCGCCCTCACCGTCCTCGTCCCGCTCTACTTCACGGTGGTGACAGCGCTCAAGACCCCCGACCAGCTCGGTGGCTCCGGTTTTGAGCTCCCCACCTCGGTCCACCTGCAGAACTTCGCGGACGCGTGGAACCTCACGAACTTCCCTCGGGCGCTCATGAACACAGCGCTCATCACCGTCGGAGCGGTGCTGCTCACCCTCGCGACCAACGCGATGGTCGCCTACGCCATCGCACGCAACATGCACCGCAGGCTCTTCAAGGGGATCTACTTCTACCTGGTGTCGGCGATCTTCGTGCCGTTCCCGATCATCATGCTGCCCGTCGTCAAGCAGACGTCGTTGCTCGGGCTCGACAACCAGGGCGGGCTGATCCTGCTCTACACGGTCTTCGGGCTCTCGACGAACACCCTGTTCTTCACGGCCTTCATCCGGTCGATCCCGGTAGAGCTCGAAGAGGCGGCCCTGCTCGACGGCGCGTCGACGTGGACGGTCTTCACCAAGATCGTCTTCCCGCTGCTCTCCCCGATGCTCGCGACTGTCGGGATCCTCACCTGCGTGTGGGCCTGGAACGACTTCCTGCTCCCGCTCGTGGTGCTCTCCGACCCTGCGGCGCAGACGTTGCCGCTGGCCAACTACGTGTTCCAGGGGCAGTTCAACACGAACTACACAGCGGCGTTCGCGTCGTACCTCATGGCGATGGCACCGTTGCTGCTCGTCTATCTCTTCGCCCAGCGATGGGTGATCTCCGGCGTGATGAGAGGGTCGATCAAATGACAGTCCACGAGTCAGCACCCGTCCGGTCCACGACAGCGCGGAGCACGACAGGTCCAGACGACGAGGAGCGTGCTCCGGGCACGCCTGCCTGGTGGACCCGGGCGGTCGTCTACCAGGTCTACCCGCGGAGCTTTGCGGACTCCGACGGTGACGGGATCGGCGACCTCCGGGGGATCCTCTCGCGCCTCGACCACCTGGCCGACCTCGGCGTCGACGTCCTCTGGCTCTCGCCGGTCTACCCCTCGCCCCAGCACGACAACGGCTACGACATCTCCGACTACGAGGGCATCGACCCGATCTTCGGGACGCTCGACGACTTCGACGCGCTGCTCGAGGCCGTCCACGCACGCGGGATGAAGCTCGTCATGGATCTCGTGGTCAACCACACGAGCGACGAGCACCCCTGGTTCCAGGAGTCCCGCTCGTCGCTCACCAACGCCAAGCGGGACTGGTACTGGTGGCGCGACCCGCGGGCCGTCGCCGCGTCGGACCTGCCGGTCGAGCCCGCGGAGGGAGCGTCGCCGCAGGCCCCGACAGCCGCGGAGCTACCCGTCGCACCCGTCGAGCCGAACGACTGGCGGTCGGCCTTCAGCGGACCCGCGTGGACCTTCGACGAGACGACAGGGCAGTTCTACCTGCATCTCTTCGCCCCGCAGCAGCCTGACCTCAACTGGGAGAACCCCGAGGTCCGCGCGGCGGTCTACGCGATGATGAACCGCTGGCTCGACCGTGGGGTCGACGGCTTCCGCATGGACGTCATCAACCTCATCTCGAAGAACCTCGAGCAGGTGGACGGGGGAGCGCAGGCCTCGGGGATCGGCTTCCAGATGGGGCCCCGACTGCACGAGTTCCTGCAGGAGATGCACGAGGCTGTCTTCGCCGGGCGCGAGGCAGACCTCATCACCGTCGGCGAGATGCCGGGGGTGACCGTCGACGACGCACGCCTGTTCACCGACCCATCGCGCCGCGAGCTCGACATGGTCTTCCAGTTCGAGCACGTCTCGCTCGACCAGGGCACCGACAAGTTCGACCCGCGCCCGCTCGACCTCGTCGCGCTCAAGCGCTCGATGGGGCGGTGGCAGGAGGGGCTCGCCGACGTCGGGTGGAACAGCCTGTACCTCGGCAACCACGACCAGCCGCGGCACGTCTCGAGGTTCGGCGACGACGGCACCTACCGCTACGAGTCCGCGACGCTCTGGGCGGCGATCCTGCACCTGCACCGGGGCACGCCGTACGTCTACCAGGGCGAAGAGATCGGCATGACCAACGTGCCCTTCGCAGGGCCCGAGGACTTCCGCGACATCGAGTCGGTGAACTACTACCGGGAGGCTGTCGTCGAGGGCGGACGACCGGCCGACGAGGTGCTCGCCGGTCTGCGGGCGATGAGCCGGGACAACGCCCGGACACCCGTGCAGTGGGACGCCACCCCCACGGCCGGCTTCACGACAGGGACCCCGTGGATCCCGGTGAGCCCGCACGCTGTCGAGGTCAACGTCGAGGCAGACAGAGCGTCGGGGCGCTCGGTCTTCGCGTTCTACCAGCGGCTGATCGAGCTGCGGCACACCGACAGCACCGTCGCGCTCGGGCGCTTCACGATGCTCGAGCCCGACCACGAGCGGCTCTACGCCTTCACCCGCGACGGAGACGACGACCAGCTGCTCGTCGTGGGCAACGTCTCCGGTGACGATCTCGAGGTGCCGCTGCTGGCCGGGTGGGCGGAGGCCGAGGTGGTCGTCGCCAACTACCCTGAGCGCGCTGCCGCCGCAGGGCAGGTCCTCGCGCCGTGGGAGGTCAGGGTGCTCCGGGCGCGACAGGCCTAGACGGCCTCGGCGTCCGACGGGACGGGCTCGGCCGGGAGCTTCGAGATCTCCTTCTCGACCCGGGCGAGCTCGCCCGCGAGGTTCTGGCGTGCGGCATCCTCCCAGGAGGCGGCCACCGGGCTCGAGAACAGCGACTTGCGGTTGACGAGCTTGGTGAGGATGCGGTGCCGCGCGGCCAGGTAGTCGCGGACCGGGATGTGCTCGTACTCCTTGCGGATGTCACGGACGTAGCAGGTGTAGCGCTGCGGCTCGGCCGCGAGGATCGCCATGTCGGCGTCGCAGAGCACCGCGCAGTCGAAGTCGCCGGGGGCCGGCTTGTGGCGGGCGAGCGCCGTGACGAGCTGCGACACCCTCTCGGCCGACTGCTCGCGGATGCCCATGCCGACCAGCTCGGTGCGGGCGAGGGCCGCGCTCGCGACCTCGTCCTCTCCGCCCTGCGTGGCGTAGGCGACCCGGGTCTCGGCGTTGAAGATCGCGCCGTGGTACCAGGCGGCGAGCCTGACGAGGTCGGGCTCGTGGGTCTCCTCGGCGAGCTCGTCGACGCGGGAGAGCACGTCGGCGAGGTGCTTCACCGTGTGGTAGAACCGCGTCGGCTCGCTCCAGCGGTCGAGCAGGGCCTGGCCTGTCGCTCGGAGGTCTGCCTCGGGGACGGACGCCCCTGCGGCCTGACAGCTGCGGATCCAGGACGACATGAGCCACTGCGGTGCATCGACGCTTCCAGGAAGCATGAACCAAACCTTCGACGAGTATCGGTCTTCACGGGTGTCCCAGACGTTGATGTCGGGACGACCGGCAATGCTAGCCCTGTTCTGGCGCGGCGGCGCACCGGCGCAGGTCACGAGTGCGGCGGGGCGCGCCGGGACCGACCGGTGCTGGCCTGACGGCCCGGCTGGCACCTGCCCTCAGGCGGTCGCCGCGCCAGGCTCTTGCAGGTCGTCGGCGCGGCTCTGGGCCGGCAGCACGGCACGGACGGTGAGCCCGCCGCCGTCGGTCTCGTGGACCGAGACGGTCCCGCGGTGCGCGGCGACGATCGCGGCGACGA
This sequence comes from Sanguibacter sp. Leaf3, assembly GCF_001425965.1. Classification (NCBI taxonomy): domain Bacteria; kingdom Bacillati; phylum Actinomycetota; class Actinomycetes; order Micrococcales; family Sanguibacteraceae; genus Sanguibacter; species Sanguibacter sp. Leaf3. The sequence continues at coordinate 653,561 of NZ_LMRH01000001.1, forward strand.
TCGCCATGCCGAGCCCCGAGCCGCCCGAGGAGCGGTTGCGCGAGGAGTCGGCCCTGTAGAAGCGCTCGAAGACCCGGCCGGCCTGGTCCGCCGGGATGCCGGGGCCGTGGTCGCGGACCTCGAGGACCACCTGCTCCGGGTCCTCGCCCGGGCCGACGGCGATCTCGGCTGCTGTGCCCGCCGGGGTGTGCTGGGCGACGTTGCCGATGAGGTTGGTGAGCACCTGGCGCAGCCGGTCTTCGTCGCCGGTCACCGTGACCGGGGCTGGCGGTGAGACGCCGTCGAGCGCTGTGAGGCGCACGGTCCGGCTCGGGTCGAGGGCGTGCAGGTCGTCGACGGAGTCGCGGGCGAGCGTCACGAGGTCCACGGGGTCCGACCGGATCGGTCGGCCCTCGTCGAGGCGGGCGAGCGCGAGCAGGTCGTTGACCAGCGTGCCCATGCGGGTGGCCGAGTCCTCGATCCGCCGCATGGTGTCGTCCATCGCGTCAGGGGTGGTCAGCGCGCCCATCCTGTACAGCTCGCCGTAGCCGCGGACCGTCGCGAGCGGGGTGCGCAGCTCGTGGCTCGCGTCCGAGACGAAGCGGCGCATGCGGGCCTCGGAGGCCTCCTGGGCGTCGAAGGACTGCTCGATCTGGGCGAGCATCGTGTTGAGCGAGCGCGCGAGGCTGCCGACCTCCGTCGTGACAGGGGCCTGCGGGACGCGTTGGCTGAGGTCGCCGTCGGCGATGCGCGCGGCTGTGCGCTCGATGGTGTGCAGCGGGCGCAGGGACCTGCGGATCGCGACGTAGCCGATGGTGGCACCGAGCACCGTGAGCGCGAGCGTCGTGACGATGAGGATGCGCTGGATCTGCGCGACGGTCTGCTGGACGGGGGCGAGGGGGAGGGCGACATAGCCGGTGATCTTGCTGCCGTCCCCGAACGCGAAGTACTGGGCGCGCCACTCGCTCGTCCCGCCGTTGCCGTCCTGGACGCCGTCGACCGTGAAGACGCCTGAGGGGATGGTGTCCTGGGTGAAGGTGTACGCGGTGATCGCCGGGATCCCGTACTTCTCCGTCGTGGTCCCGCTGACGAGCGGACGGCTCCCGACCTCGGGGAAGAACGCGAGGATGTAGTAGTCGTTCGGCAGGTACGCCTGGCCGGTCTCGCGGTAGGCGTAGACCGCCTGGGGGACGACCTGGCTCGCGGTCACGTTGAGCTGCGTGTCGAGCTGGTCGGTGAGGTAGCGGGACAGCACTGTCGAGGTGAGGGCCACGGAGATGCCGAGACCGGCGAGCAGCATCGCGGTGACGATCGCGATCAGCCGGGCGCGCAGCGGGGTGCGGGCCCAGAAGGCGGTGACAGGTCCGACGTACTCGCCCTCGCCCTGCAGGCCCGCAGGCGCTGCGGGGGTCTCGTCGGCCGGGGCACCGGAGCCGCGCGCGGGGTCGACGGCAGCGCCGCCACCCGCCTGCTGGTCGGCAGGCGGGGGCGGCGGGACCGGCGGCTCGTGGTGCTGCGCCACGCGCTACCTCTTGGGTGGCTGGCGGAGCAGGTAGCCGACGCCGCGCTTGGTCGCGATGAGCGGCTCCGGCATCGAGCCGTCCGGCAGCGGGGCGTTGTCGATCTTGCGCCGCAGGTACGAGATGTACGACTCGACGATGTTCGCGTCGCCGCCCCAGTCGTACTGCCACACGTGGTCCAAGATCTGCGCCTTGGACAGCACCCGGCCCGGGTTGAGCATGAGGTAGCGCAGCAGCTTGAACTCTGTCGGCGAGAGGTCGATCACGCGGCCGCCGCGGCGCACCTCGTGCGAGTCGTCGTCGAGCTCGAGGTCTGCGAAGCGCAGCACGGCGTCGTCGACAGGGGTCGCGTGGGTGCGTCGCAGCACGGCACGGATGCGCGCTACGACCTCTTCGAGGCTGAAGGGCTTGGTGACGTAGTCGTCGCCGCCGACCGTCAGCCCGGTGATCTTGTCCTGGGTGTCGTCGCGCGCGGTGAGGAACAGCACGGGCATGTGCTGGCCCTTCTCGCGCATGCGACGGGTGACTGTGAAGCCGTCCATGTCGGGCAGCATCACGTCGAGCACGACGAGGTCGGGCTCGGTGTCGCGGACGAGCTTGAGCGCGCTCATGCCGTCCTCGGCCGCGAAGACCTCGAAGCCTGCGAAGCGCAGCGAGGTCGCGAGCAGCTCTCTGATGTTCGGCTCGTCGTCGACCACGACGAGACGTGCTTCGGGTTCGGTCATGCCACCAGTGTGCGACTGTTCGCTGAGAGGTGCCTGAGAGGCACCTGGGTCAGATGTAGCGGAGCGGGTCGAACTCCTCGATCGGGATGATGCGCACGCGCGGCAGCGGGGTCGTGAAGGCGCCGACGGTCTCTTCGAGGTCGAAGAACTGCAGCCCGCGGGCGCTCAGCTCGTTGAGGCGGCCGTTGACGAACTCGCGGAAGCACATGAGCCCGACACGGCGCTCGCCGTCGAGGAGGGCCTCGACCTGCGGCAGGAAGTCACCGTCGTGGCTGGCGAGCAGGACGTCGCCGTCGACGTCCTTGATGGCCTCGAGGGTGCGCTGGATACCCATGTCCACGACCTTCTCGTGGCTCGCGCCGGCCAGCGGGATCGGGCGGTAGCCCATCGCGAGCAGCGCCTGCACGAAGGGCATCGGCATCTGGCCGGAGGAGGCGTTGAGGAAGAACAGGGGGGTGACCGGCTGGCCCCACAGGGACAGCGCGAACTCCGAGATGCGGTCCCAGCGCGGGCGCTCCTCGGGGGCGGGGCGGTGCCCCAGGACGTTCATGCCGAGGGTGGCGTCGATGTTCTCGCCGTCGACGAGCAGGTACGTGGGACGCGCGCTGCGCGTTTCGATGCCGGACATGAGACGACTATAGGTCGCAGGGCCGCTCCGAGCGGCATCGTCCACAGGTGCGGACGGCGTCAGGACGCGGGTCGGGCAGGTCTTCTAGCCCCCGCACGCACGTCCCGCCGACCCTGCGTCAGCACCGTCCGGGCCCGGTCGGAGGGCCCGTCGCGGACCTTCCGGGTGCGCGATCGGCTGCGAGATGGTAACGATCTGACCTCGGCGTTTGGGAGGGCGCCGCGGGCAGCCGTACCGTGGGCAGATGCTCGCCCCCAGCGAGTGCGGTCACCAGCGCTGCTGACCGTCGTCTCTTCCTGCCACCGCCCCGGTGGTGCACCAGCCCTGAGGATGATTCTGATGACTGCAGCACACGTGACCGTGATCGAGAACGCCCCCGACGCCCCGCTCGGCTCCTTCGAGCAGCACCTGACCGCGGCGGGACTCACCGTGAGGACTGTCCGCCCGCACGCGGGCGAGGCCCTCCCGGCCCTCGCCGACCTCGGCGCCGGACTCGTGGTGCTCGGCGGCGACGGCACTGCCTACGACGACGAGCGGACCCCGTGGCTGCCGGGTCTGCGCACGCTCCTGCTCGACGCCGCGACCTCGGGCGTCCCGACGCTCGCCGTCTGCCTGGGTGCCCAGCTGCTCGCCGTCGCCGGCGGCGGCCAGGTGACCGTCGCAGCCCCTCCCGGGCGCGAGTCCGGAGCGGTCAGGATCTTCTGGCGTCCCGAGGCGCGCACCGATGCTGTCGTCGGCGCGACGGCCCGCGCTGCGGCCGAGGTGGGTGGACGTGCGAGCGTCTACCCGACCGACCACGCCGACGCCGTGAGCGAGCTGCCCCGCGACGCCGTCTGGCTCGCCTCGTCGAACATGTACCCCTTCCAGGCCTTCAGGCTCGGTTCGGCCCTCGCGGTCCAGTTCCACCCGGAGGCCGACGCGGCGATGCTCGAGCAGTGGCTCGCCGACGCCGAGCCGGCCGAGCGTGCCGAGGCCCTCGAGAGCCTCGCCCAGGCGGCCGAGCGGGCCGAGACGAACGGCGCGGAGCTCGCTCGGGCCTTCGTCGAGCAGGTCCTCACGACCAGCACGGAGTCCGTGCTCGTCTGAGCCGACAGCGAGGCAGCGCGACGGCCCGCTGCTCGGCGCTCCTGCGCGGTGAGCAGCGGGCCGTGCGCGCCGGCCCTCGGACGTGGCTGTCAGCCCTCGACCGGTGTCAGCCCTCGATCGACGGGGTGACCGGCGTGCTGCTGATCTGCGGGGCGCCGGCCGTGCTGCCCGACTTGAGGGCGGCGAGCCGTGCCTCGATCTCGATCTGCGCGCCCGAGGCCTCGAGCTCTTCGAACTGCGCGTCGAGCGAGGACGCCGCGACCTCGGCCTGACCGATGGCCTTGGCCTCCTCGCGGCGGACCTTCTCCTCGAAGCGCGAGATCTCGCTCGTGGGGTCGAGCACGTTGATCGAGCTGAGCGCTCCCTGCACGGTCTGCTGGGCCTCGGCCGTCTTCTGCCGCGCGACGAGCGAGTCCCGACGGGACTTGAGGTCGGCCAGCTTGGACTTCATCTGCGTGAGGCCGGTCTTGAGCTTCTCGACGGTCTCGCGCTGCGCGGTGATCGACGGCTCGGCCTGCCGAACCTCGGTCTCGGACGAGATCTGCTTCTGCAGGGCGATCTTGGCGAGGTTGTCGAACTTGTCCGCGTCGGCGGTGTTGCCCGCCGCGCGGTACTGGTCGGCGCGCTGCGACGCGGCGACGGCCTTGCTGCCCCACTCCTGGACGGCAGCGACGTCCTCGTTGTAGTCCTGCTCGGCGAGACGCAGGTTGCCGATGGTCAGGGCGACGGCCTGCTCGGCCTCCGCGATGTTGTTCGTGTAGTCGCGGACCAGCTGGTCCAGCATCTTCTGGGGGTCCTCCGCGCCGTCGAGGAGGGCGTTGATGTTGGCCTTCGCCAGCTGCGCGACCCGTCCGAAGATGCTCTGCTTCTGTGCCATGTGCGTGCCTTCTCTCTCGTGCGTGCTGTGTGAGGTGCGTGCTCTGTGAGGTGCGTGCCCGGCGGTGGGCTGCGCCGCCCGGACGTGTGGTGCGCACGGCGCGTGCCGTGCTCTGCTCGTGGTCCGGCGTGGTCTGACGTGCTCCCGTCTGCGGCGGACCTGCGTTGCGGCGGCCGGCTAGAAGCGACCGCCCCTGCTGCGACCGCCGCCTCCGCGGCTGCCTCCGCTCCGGCCGCCGCCGCCCCCGAAGCCACCGCCACGGCTGCGTCCGCCGCCCCCGAAGCCACCACCGAAGCCGCCTCCGCCGAAACCTCCTCCGCCGCCGTAGCCTCCGCGGCTGCCGGAGCCGCCGCGCAAGATCGAGTCGATGAGGATGCCGCCGAGGATCATGCCCCCGACGTTCGACCCGCCGCTGCCCGGCCCCTGACGGTTCTCCCAGGACTGCACGTCGGCCTGCGCCAGCTGCTGCGCCGACTGCACGAGCTGCTCGCACCGACGGACGGTGTCGAGCGCCGTCACGGGGTCGGAGGGCGCCAGTGCCCGGGCCTCGTCGAAGAGCCGGGTGGCCTCCGAGAGCCGGGTGCGGGCCTCCGGGCCGACGGCCCCCTTGCGGGTGGTGATGAAGTCGGACACCGCGGTGATCTGCGACCCGACCCGGCCGAGGGTCTCCGCGAGCAGAGCCGCAGCCCTGGCACGCTGCTCGTCGGCCTCGCGTCGGGGTGCGAGGGCCGTGTCGAGCGCGGCCTCGGCCTCGGTGACGTCGCGGATCGCGGCGAGCGGGTCGCCGCCGGACCGCGCGGCCTGGGCCTGCGCGACGACGCTGCGTGCGCGGTCGGCCGCAGCCGAGACGGCCGGGTCACCCGCACCCAGCCTGTCGGCGTCGGCGAGGTCGGAGGCGATCGACGTGAGGGCGGCGTCGAGGCGCGGACCGGCGCTGGCCAGGTCCGCACCGGCCGAGTCCACGGCGTCGAGGAGCACGAGGGCCTGACCGACGGCCTGCGACGCGGCGCGGGAGTGGCCGACAGCCGTCGCCCTGTCGCCGCCCGTCACGGCCGCCTCGCCCGCGGTCACCGAGTCGGCGGCGGCGTCGAGGAGGCGGACCGCCTGGTCTGGGTTGGCGGACACCGAGGTGAGGGCCGAGGCCGGGTAGGTGACGGCCAGGGAGGCGAGGGCCCCGCGGGCCGGCTCGACCCGCGCGCGAGCCGTCGTGATCCGCTCACGGGTCTCGGCGAGCACCTCGGGGACCGTGGCCTGCAGGTTGCGGAGCTCGGTCAGCTGGGCGCCCTCGGCGTCGAGGGACTCCGTGACCTGGTCGCACAGCCCGATGATCTCGGCGAGCATGACCCGCTTCTGGGGCTCGGTCTCGGGGGTCGAGTCGTCGAGCTGCTGGCGCAGGGTGAAGGCGCGGGTGACGGCGCCCTTGGCGGCGGCCAGCGCAGCCTCGTAGGAGGCTGTCGCCTCGGGGCCGAACTGGGCCTGGGCGAATCCGAGCTCTTGCTCGGCGGTCTTGAGGTCGTCGTCGACGGCGACGAGGGCGGTGCTCGCGCGCCGCTCGAGCTCGTCGGTCGGCAGGGTCGAGAGGCCACCCTCGGCGGGGTTGCCCGCGCTGCGGCGACGTCGCGCGGCGGCCCAGGCCACGAGGGCGATCAGGGCGATCACCACGAGACCGCCGACCAGCAGGACCGTGAACGCGCCTGGTCCCGAGCCTCCGGTGAGCTCTGAGCGCAGGGTGTCGGCGGCGGCGACGGCCCCGCCTGTCCAGTCGTCCTGCGCGAGACGGTCTTCGACGGCGACCTCGACGGCGTCGAGCTGGTCGTCCGTGAGCGGGTTGCCCGGACCGACGTAGAGCGCGTACCGGCGGTCGTCCACGGCGACGGCGAGGAGCACGTCGTTCGTCCCCATGCCCGACAGCGCGAAGGTCTCCTCGGCCCACGCCGGGCCGTCGGCACCGTCGAAGGTGGGGACGTAGGCGACGAACAGCTGCTGGTCCGTGTCGTCGCGGAGCGCGTCGAGGGCCGAGCGGACCGCACCCTCGTCGAGGACGCCAGCGGTGTCGGTGACGTCGGTCGGCAGGTTCAGCGGCTCGTCCGCGCGGGCAGACGGCGCGAGGAGCACGAGGGCCAGGACCGCGAGCAGCGCTGCGAGGGCGGCACGGATCTCGAGCGCCGGTCTGTCGAGGCGGGTCATGGGCGCAGCAGGGTGCCGGACAGTCGGGTACGCACGCGCAGGGTCCACCCTGCGATCCTGCGCTACCTGCGAGAAGACCGCAACGGGGCCGCCGACGGGACGACCCCGTCGACGGCCCCGGCAATGCTGGCGACCGTGCAGCCGGACCGGCGCGAGCGGTGTGCACGCGCCCGGCGAGCCTGGCCGGTCGAGCGGGCGGCAGGCCTGCCTGCTGGGTCAGGCGCGCTCGTCCGTGACCTGCTCGATGTCGTCGGCGTCCACGATCCTGTAGGCGTAGCCCTGCTCGGCCAGGAACCGCTGCCGGTGCGCCGCGAACTCCTGGTCGACGGTGTCGCGGGCGACCACCGCGTAGAAGTGCGCTGTGCGCCCGTCGGCCTTCGGGCGCATGACCCGGCCGAGGCGCTGGGCCTCCTCCTGGCGGGAGCCGAAGGACCCCGACACCTGGATGGCGACCGAGGCCTCGGGCAGGTCGATCGAGAAGTTCGCGACCTTGCTCACCACGAGCTTGGTGATCTCACCTGTCCTGAAGGCGTCGAAGAGCCGCTGACGCTCCTTGACCGACGTCGCCCCCGTGATGACAGGTGCGTCGAGGTGCTCGCCGAGCTCTTCGAGCTGGTCGATGTACTGGCCGATGACGAGCGTCGGGTCGCCCTCGTGCAGCTTGACCAGCCTCTCCACGATCGCGTTCTTGCCCGGTGCACAGGCCGCGAGCCTGTACTTGTCCTCGGGCTCGGCCGTCGCGTAGAGCATCCTGTCGCGCTCGGGGAGCGTCAGACGCACCTCGACGCAGTCGGCCGGGGCGATGTAGCCCTGCGCCTCGATGTCCTTCCACGGGGCGTCGTAGCGCTTGGGGCCGATGAGCGAGAAGACCTCGTCCTCACGGCCGTCCTCACGGACGAGCGTCGCCGTCAGACCGAGCCGGCGGCGGGCCTGGAGGTCGGCCGTCATGCGGAAGATCGGCGCCGGGAGCAGGTGCACCTCGTCGTAGACCACGAGACCCCAGTCGCGGGCGTCCAGCAGCTCGAGGTGCGTGTACACGCCCTTCCGCTTGGTCGTCAGCACCTGGTAGGTCGCGATGGTGACGGGGCGGATCTCCTTGCGGGCACCGGAGTACTCGCCGATCTCGTCCTCGGTGAGCGTCGTGCGGCGCACGAGCTCGTCGCGCCACTGCCGGGCCGAGACGGTGTTGGTCACGAGGATGAGCGTCGTCGTGCCGGACCTGGCCATCGCTCCGGCGCCGACGATCGTCTTGCCCGCACCGCAGGGCAGCACCACGACACCGCTGCCACCGTGCCAGAACCCGTCGACGGCCTGCTGCTGGTAGGGGCGCATCTCCCAGGGCTTGTCGCCGTGGCCGGGGTCGGTCGGGCTGAGGTCGATCGGGTGCTTCTCGCCGTCGACGTACCCCGCGAGGTCCTCGGCGGGCCAGCCGAGCTTGAGCAGCACCTGCTTGAGGTGGCCGCGCTCCGAGGCGTGGACCGACACGGTGTCGTCGTCGATGCGGTCGCCGAACAGCCCGGCGGTCCGCTTCGACTTCATCACCTCGGCGAGCACGGCACGGTCCGTGGTCTCGAGCACCAGGCCGTGGACCGGGTGCTTGGACAGCGTGAGCCGCCCGTACCGCGACATCGTCTCCGCGACGTCGACCAGCAGCGCGTGCGGGACCGCGTACCGGCTGAAGGCCAGCAGCACGTTGACGACCTGCTCGGCGTCGTGACCCGCGGCGCGCGCGTTCCACAGCCCGAGCGGCGTCAGGCGGTAGGTGTGCACGTGCTCCGGGGCGCGCTCGAGCTCGGCGAAGGGCGCGATCGCGCGGCGCGCCGCGTCGGACTGCGGGTGGTCGACCTCGAGCAGCAGGGACTTGTCGCTCTGGACGATGAGTGGGCCGTCAGGCATGCAGCGTTCTCCCTGGGGTGGGTGGTCTGTCGAGCGAGGTGCGTGCCCGCGCCGGTCGCCCGGAGGCGAGGTGCGGGAGAGTCGGAGGGTCAGGAACGGCTCATGGTGCGCCGGGGATGGGCTCGACGTTCGCGATGCGGTGCACGGCGACGGTGAGCTCGGACTCGCGAGCGACGTCGACAGCCCGCAGGCGACCGGCGTCCAGACGCGTCGGGCGGAGCCGACGACGGGTCAGGTCCCCTGAAGGGCCGACGATGTCGACGAGCACCTCACGACCATCGGCCGCCGCCTCACGCAGCAGTGCCAACGCGACGACAGGTTCCGTTGTTCCCTCACCGGGCTGGCCCGCGGAGGTCGAGGACGTGCCGGTGCTCGCGCTCGCGGAGGACGGTGCTGCCGAGCCGTCAGCGCTGCGGCCGCGACCTGCGGAGACGCCGCCGCCAGCAGTGCGGCCGGGGCTCGCGGTCCGGCCGGGACCCGAGGTGGTCGCCGCGCGTCCTCCCGACGCCGCGCCTGGTGCTGTCGGGTTCGGCTGGGCGGTCCCTGCGGTCCCTGCGGCCTGCGCCGCGCGGGCCTGCTCCTCGCCGCGGCGCAGCACGGCGACGAGAGCTTGCAGGCGGTCCGGACGGTCCGGTGCCACGGCGCGTGCCGAGCCGTCGACGCCGGGCGCGCGGCGTCGACCACGCCGACCGGCGAGACGGACACGAGGGGTGCGGCGGTCGGCGTGCACCACCTGGCCGTCGGGGCCCTCCATCGCCGGGGCGAGACCGCGCTCGCGGAGCGCCGCGAGCAGCTGGGACGGCGCGGCCGACGAGGCGAGGACAGTCGGTGCGATGCGGAACAGCCCGAGGCCGCGCAGGCGGGGGTCTTCGACCAGCCCGGCGAGGAGCACCGGGTCTTCGACCCTGACGTAGGCCGACGCGGCCCCGAGCCGCAGCTGGCCGTGCCGCCGGGCGGCGTCCCGCACGAGGTACTCGAGGGGCTGGGGAACGCCCGAGCGGGAGTGCACGGCGAGCTCGGCGAGCAGCTCTTCGCCCGTGCGGCCCGCGTCGAGGGCCCGGGTGACCGACTCGGGGGTGAAGCGCACGGTGATCGCCGAGCCGCGCGACTCCACCACGGCAGAGTCGGCGAGCAGCGCCTCGAGGGCGGGTGACGGTCGACCGGGGACGATGCCCGTCTGGTCGCCCTGGAGCAGCAGGTCGTCGACGGCCTCGGGCAGCGCCGCGCCCATCGCCGAGGCGAGCGCGGCGCGGGCCGCGTCGTCGGCGACGGTGAGGACAGGGACGCCGGCGAGGACGGCACCCGCTGCGGAGAGCGCCCCGGCACCTGTCACGCCGAGCAGCGCAGACTCGACGAGGAGCGCGTCGACGGCCTCGTGGGGTGGCACGGCGCGTGGGGCGCGCCACCGCAGGACGGAGGTGATCTGGTCGGCGGTCACCGGCGCGCCCGGGGCGGCGTGCAGCACGCCGAGGACCTCGCTGCGCAGCCTGGGGACCCAGGCCCTGTGGAGCTCGGGCTCGAGCGCGCTGCGCAGCGCGCCCCGCTCGTCGCGGCTGCCGACCAGCCAGGGGGTGCGGGCCGAGGAGTGCCAGGCTGTCACGAGGGTGGTCCAGCGGCGGGGGAGGTCGTCGGCGAGCCAGTCGTCGGCGTCGAGGGTCGGGGCGTAGGAGGCGGGGTCGTCGCCGTCGTCGACCACGAGCCCGGCCATGGCGGCGAGCTCGACCACGAAGGCCGCCGTGCGCTCGTCGACCTCGAGACGCAGCCCGAGACGGCGCAGGTCGCGGACGCCGAGACCACCCGAGCGCAGCATCGCCGCGGGTGTCTCCTGCCAGAGGGCCACGAGGTCGGCGACGAGGCGTGTGATCTCCTGCGCCGCGCGGGCCGACTCGGCCTCGACGGTCGCCGGGTCGAGGGTCGCCGGCGGGAGCTGGGGAGGTGTGCTCAGCCCGCGGTGCGTCCGCCCCTCCCGCAGGGCGAGGGCGACCTCGCGCGGCAGCAGGACGTGGTGCGCGTCGGCCTTGCGGACGAAGCCGTGCTCGAGCAGCCAGCGGGTCGGGGCGGCGGTCGGGCCGTCGGCTGTGCTCGGCATCCGGCCCACGGGCGGACCCCAGGTGAGGGCCGCGAGGATCGAGCGCGCACCGGCGGGCGCCGAGGCGAGGGCCTCGTGCATCTCCGGGGTGACGGCGAGGGACCAGTCGGTCTGCGCTGCGGGGCCTGGGCTGGTGCTCGAGGTGGTGCTGGCGCTCGCGCCGGCGGCTGCGGTGGTGCCGCGGCCGGAGCTGGTGCTGGTGCCTGAGCTGCTGCCTGAGGTGGAGCTGCTGCCGGAGGCTGTCAGGGCACCGGATGCCGACGGTCCGAGCCCGGCGGGGAAGGTGTCCTGCACCTCGTCGACGCCCGGAGCCACGCGGTACGTCGTCGGGGTCGGGCGCCAGAGCAGCGCCGACTCGTCGAGGTCGGCGAGGATCTGCGCGAGGCGCGCCGCGTCGTCAGGCTCGGGCGAGCTGCCGAGGACTGCCGAGAGGATGCGCTCGTCGGTCGCCTCGTCGCCGATCGTCTCGAGCACGTGGACAGCCTCGAGGACCTCCAGGTGCGCGACGTCCAGGCTCACCACGGCGCGGTGGACGCTCGCGCGGCTCATCGCGCGGGCGGCGAGCGAGAGCAGCGTCGAGGGGGAGGGGGACGCGAGGTCGGGCCGCCGAGACAGCAGCGCGACGAGCCGGGCGTCGTCTCTCGCCCGCACCGAGTCGCTGAAGGTGACCATCCGCACGACTTTACGCGCCAGTCCCGCACGCTGTCCGCACAGCCCACCCCTCCCGGTCCTCCTCCCGCCCTCACCCCTCTCACCAGCCCTGTCCTCCGCCTGTCCTCCCCACCCCTGTCCTCCTCCAGCCCAGTCCTCCTCCCGCGAGATCGTGACTTCGGAGCGAGATCGTGACGGAGAAGGATCGATCTCGCTCCGAAGTCACGATCTCGACTGGCGTCCGCGGGGTTGGAGACCCCTGTTCGCGAGGGAAGGGGCGGGAGGGGCGGGAAGGGGAATGTGCGGGAGGGTCGGGAAGCGGAAGCGGAAGCGGGAGGGTCGGGAAGCGGAAGCGGAAGCGGGAGGGTCGGGAAGCGGAAGCGGAAGCGGGAGGGTCGGGAAGGGACAGGACGGGGAGGGGAGGGCGGTGCGAGACGGGGTGAGGAGAGGTGAGTCAGGACGGGGCGTGGTGGAGGTCTGTCAGGAGGTGGGGACGGGGGCGGCTGGAGCGGAAGGCGGGTTCGGGCAGGAGTCTTCGGAGGCGCTGGACCAGGAGCAACGACCGTCCGAGGTCTGCGGCGGTGGCGCGCAGGACCCGCCAACCTTCGTCCTCCACGGCGTGCTGTCGGCGCTTCTCCGCCATCAGGGCGGAGGTCGCCGCACGGTCGTCCCCGGAGTACTTCGTCGCTCCGTCGAACTCGACGAGGAACCGCCACTGCCTCCAGCCGAGGTCGGCGTAGAAGCGACCGAGGTACGTGTCGACTTGCACCTGTGTCTCCGGTGCCGGGAGGCCGACTGCCTGCAGGACCACACGGCAGACGCTCTCCCAGGGTGACTGCGCCCCGGCGTCCGCCAGGTCGAGGAGCTCGCGGCCACGAGAGGCCCCACGCCGACCGCTGACGCTGGTCAGGAGGCGTTCGATCTCCCCGCGGTCTGCTCCTCGCGCCAGCGCAGCGTCGGTGATGACCAGAGCGTCGAGCGGGGGTGCTGTCCTGAGGCAGTCGACGACAGTCTGCTCGAGGTTCGTGATGCAGAGCCCGGAGAGCTGCAGCGTCGGGCGTCCACCTGACCCGGCCTCGTGCCAGGTGATGTCCCCCGCGCTCCGGCTCGACCTCCGGACCGGGTGGAAGAGATGGACTGTCGTCGGCAGGTGCCAGGTCGGGAGTCCCCAGACGAGCGCCGCTGACTGGTGGCTGACGACGCCAGCGGCTCTGGTCTGGGCGACGACCGCGGCGATCCGGGCGAGCTCTAGGCGCCGACGACCATCGGCGGTCTCTGTCGGAGACGTCCCGTCGCAAGACACGTAGGCGCCGCGCCCGACCCTGACGAGGCGCCCGTCTCTCACCTCGGCATCGAGAGTCCCGCGCGGCAGGTCGCGAGCCAGGACGACGTCCGGGATCACCACTCGCGGGACGACGAGCGGCGTGGGGCGGTCGTGCTGGCCCTGGTCGGGGCGCTGTCGTGCGGGGAGCAGGTCGAGTCTCATGCACAGATCCCACGGCTTCTGACCACCGATCGCACCCGTTGACAGAGCGCCTGTGCACCCGCCGTCGGCACGGCATCCTGTGGACGCCGCCCGCCGCCCGCCGCCCGCCGCCCGCCGCCCGCCGCCCGCCGCCCGCCGCCCGCCGACGGACCGGGCACAGCGTCCTGTGGACGCCGCCCCTCCGCCCGACGCCGACGGAGCGAGCACAGCGTCCTGTGGACGCCGCCCCTCCGCCCGACGCCGACGGACCGGGCACAGCGCCCTGTGGACGCCGCCCCTCCGCCCGACGCGGACGGACCGTCCGCCGCCCGTGATCTGTCCGCAGCCCCTGCAGCGCGTAGATGCTGGAGACTGTGCCCCGCAGGCGGCCGCACCTCCGACGGAGGCCTGGCGAGATCGTGACTCTGGAGTGAGATCGTGCCCTCGACAGGTCGATCTCGCTCCGAAGTCACGATCTCGACCGATTCCCGCGGGGCGAGGGCTGGCTGGGGAGGAGCAGGAGTGGAGCGGGGAGAGAGGGAGCAGTACGGTGAGGGGTGGGACCTCAGTGGACGGAGAAGCCGCCGTCCACGGCGATCGACTGGCCGGTCACGTAGGCCGACGCCGGGCTGGCGAGGAAGACGGCCGCCCCGGCGAAGTCGTCCGGGTGGCCGTTGCGGCCCACGAGGGTCCGCGCGGCGAGCGCTGCGACGGTCGCCGGGTCGGAGCTCAGCCGGCGGTTGAGCGGGGTCGGGACAAATCCGGGGACCAGGACGTTCGCGGTGACGCCGTGGGGTGACCAGGCCTCGGCCTGCGACCGGGCCAGGGCCTCGACCGCCGCCTTGGACACCCCGTACGCGCCGCTCGTCGCGAAGGCACGGTGCGCCTGCTGCGAGCTGATGTGGATCAGCCGCCCGTAACCACGCTCGGCCATCGCCGGGGCGAGGCGCTGACCGAGGAGGAACGGGGCCTCGAGGTTGACGGCCATCGTCGCGTCCCAGACCGACTCGTCGAGCTCGGCCATCGGCGGACGCAGGTTGATGCCGGCGGAGCTGACGAGCACGTCGACCGTCCGCGCGGCGTCTGTGGCCGCGTCGGCGAGGGCGTGCGCCCCGGCGCGGGTCGAGAGGTCGGCGACGATGCCGTCTGCCGAGCCGCCCGCGGCCCGCACGGCCGCGACGGTCTCGTCGATCGCGGACGCTGTGCGCGCGGCGACCAGCACGTGTGCGCCGGCGCCGGCCAGCGCGAGCGTGATCGCCCGGCCGATCCCGGAGCTGCCGCCCGTGACGAGGGCCGTGCGTCCGTCGAGGCCGAACAGGTGCTGGAGGTACATCGCGTCAGTGTAGGCAAGGCGCAGCCACGGCTGGGGGTGTGAGGGCCGGGGCGGGACGGGGAACGTGACCGGATGCGCGTTCGCGACCGGGTGAAGACCAGGGGGATCTCGTGGCGGTTAGGCAGGAGAGGGGTTGTGCGCGGATAATGATCGGGACTCACCGTCGGGCGCCTGCCCGGTATCCTGTGAGGTCATGTCCCGACGAGCACCTCGAGGTTTCACGTGCCCACCGGCAAGGTCAAGTTCTTCGACACCGAACGCGGTTTCGGCTTCATCGCCAGCGACGACGGCGAGCAGGTCTTCCTGCACGCCTCCGCACTCCCCGAGGGAGTCACCGCCCCGAAGCCCGGTGCCAAGGTCGAGTTCGGCGTGGCCGACGGCCGCAAGGGCCCGCAGGCGCTCTCGGTGAAGTTCCTCGACCCTGTCCCCTCTGTCGCGAAGGCGCAGCGCAAGCCCGCCCACGACATGGCCGTCATCGTGGAAGACCTCATCACGCTGCTCGACACCGTCGGCAGCTCCCTGCGTCGCGGACGATACCCAGAGAAGTCGACGGCGACGAAGGTCGCCACGGTGCTGCGCGCCGTCGCCGACGACATCGAGGCTTAGGAACACATGCCAGCTGCAACACTGCCCACCCCGGCGAAGCGGCCCCGCGCCGCTCGCCCCAAGGTCGACGCGGTGCTCGTCGACGCTGTCGACGTCGCGCTCTCAGCCGCGCGCGAGGCCGCCGAGCACCCCGGCGACGTCGGCGAGCACCTCGCCGCCACGATGGACGCCGACCGCCTGGCGTCCCACACCTTCGCGTGCACGATGCGCGGCTACCGCGGGTGGCACTGGACCGTCACTGTCGCCCGTGCCCCCCGCTCGAAGACCGTCACGGTCTGCGAGGTCGAGCTGCTGCCCGGTGCCGAGGCGATCCTCGCCCCCGAGTGGCTCCCGTGGTCCGAGCGTCTGCGCCCGGGCGACATCGGCCCGGGCGACGTGCTGCCCTTCCGCGCCGACGACCCGCGCCTGGTGCCCGGCTACACGCCGTCCGGCGACGAGGAAGAAGACCGCGTCGCGATCGAAGAGCTCGCCCTCGCACGCGCCCGGGTGCTCTCGCCCGAGGGCCGCGACGAGGCCGCGCAGCGCTGGTACGCAGGTTCTCGCGGGCCGACCACGCCGGGCTCGGTCCAGGCCGCGTCGGACTGCGGGTCCTGCGGCTTTCTGGTGCTGCTGCAGGGGTCTCTCGGCCAGGTGTTCGGCGTCTGCGCCAACGAGTGGTCCGAGGACGACGGCCGCGTGGTCTCCCTCGACCACGGCTGCGGTGCGCACTCCGAGACCGACGTCGAGCCGCACCCGACCGACTGGCCGGACGACGCTCCCGTGATCGACGAGATGACGGTGGAGATCGTCGACCTCGGCGCGCAGCCTGCGGCTGCAGCCGACGCGAGCGCCACGGAGACCGCGTCTCAGACTGAGCCGGTTGTGGAGACCGAGTCTCAGGCTGATCCGGCTGCGGAGGCCGCATCTCAGACCGAGCCGGTCGTGACGACCGAGTCTCAGGCTGAGCCAGCCGACGGCCACGACGGCGGCACGGGCCAGGCCGAGATGACGCTCGACGACTCGGTCCAGGAGACGACCCCGGTCGAGACAACCCCGGTCGAGACGGCTGCGGCCGGGTCGACCGACCGTGGCACGTCAGAGGACGACACGTCCGAGGGCGACTCGACGGTGACCGGTCCGACCGGCACCGACGAGGGCCAGGACAGCACGAGCCAGGGGTCGGTCGCCGACGCGTGAACCCGCGTGAGGACCACGCCGTGAGCAGCGATCCCTTCGGGACGGCTGCTCTGCGGTCGGCGGTCCTCGACGCGTGGGCCCGCAACCCCACGCGGCTGAGGGAAGACGCGAACACCGAAGAAGACCACGCGACGGGCTACTACCGAGACCGGGTGGTCGTCGAGCTCGCGCAGAACGCTGCCGACGCAGCGGTCCGGGCCGGTGCTCCCGGGACGCTCCTGCTGCGTCTCGTCGAGCACGCGGGCGGTGCGACGCTCGTGGCCGCCAACACCGGCGAGGCGCTCGACGGGCCCGGTGTCGTCTCCCTCGCCTCGATGCGGGCCTCGTCCAAGTCGGGCAGCGGGTCGACGACAGTCGGGCGCTTCGGTGTCGGCTTCGCCGCTGTGCGCGCGGTCGCCGACGACATCGTCGTGCGGGCGGCATCCGGAGGCGTGCGCTTCTCCGTCGCGCAGACGCGTGACGCGCTCGCGGCCGTGGCCACGGGGCCAGACGGCGCGGGCGACCTCGCGGAGACCGTCGCTGCACGCGGCGGGTCACTGCCGGCGCTGCGGCTGCCCTTCGCCGCCGGAGCGAGATCGCCTGTCCTCGCGGAGGGCGAGGACCCCCTCGGGCAGCTACCGTCCGCTGGTGCTGGTGCTGGTGCTGGTGCTGGTGCTGGTGCTGGTGACGCGCGGGACGCCTACGCGACGGTCGTCGAGCTGACCTTGCGCGACGAGACGGCCGTCGACGAGGTGCGCCGCCAGCTGGCCCAGGTCGACGACACCCTGCTGCTCGCGCTGCCCGGGCTGGCGACCGTCGAGATCCAGCACGTGCGCCGTGCCGGGGCTGCCACGGACGAGCGCGTAGCCGACAGGGTGCTCACGAACGTCAGGGCGCGGTGGTGGGTGGCCGAGGAGTCTGGGGCGGTCCCCACGCACCTCGTCGCCGACCGTCCTGTCGAAGAGCGTGACCGTTCCACGTGGACCATCGTCTGGGCCCTCCCGCGCGAGACTGGCGGGACTGCGTCTGCCGAGGACAGTGCGTCCGAGCCTCTCGCTGGTCGACCAGGCCTCGGCGGGCCTCGCGCCGTTGGCGTGGTGAGGGCCCCGACGCCTACCGAGGAGCCGCTCACGGTCCCCGCGGTGCTCGTCGCGACCTTCCCGCTCGACCCGTCACGTCGGCACGTGGCCGACGGGGCGCTCGCGACTTTTGTCGCCGAGCAGACAGGGCCCGTCCTGGCCGACCTCGCCGGCCAGGTCGACGACCCGCTCTCCCTCGTGCCGACGGGCCTGCCGGCAGGTCGGCTGGACGCCCTCGTCCGTGAGTCGGTGACGGCCGCGCTGCGGGAGGCTCCGCTGTTCGGGGGCCGCCGGGCACGCGACGTCGTCGCCCTCGGGCCCGGGGCGAGCACTGCGCTGCTCGAGGCCTTGGCACCGACGGGCCTCGGGGCTGTCGACGTGGTACCTGGGCGGCGCGCGGCGGCTCGCGCCCTCGACATGCCGGTCCTCTCGGTGGTCGACGTGGTCGACGCGCTGCCCTCAGGCCTCACCCCCGCTCAGTGGCGCACGCTCTACGACGCGCTCGCGTCGTCGGCCGACACGGACCGAGCCGTGCGCGAGGCCCTCGACGGGATCTTCGTGCCGCTGGCCGACGGCACGACGGCCCGCGGACCTCGCGGGCTGGTGCTGCCGGGTGCGGACGAGGTCGACGGTCTGCTGACCCTCCCAGGTCTCAGGCTCGTGCACCCCGATGCGGTCCACCCCCTGCTGCGCAGGCTCGGCGCCGCCGACGCGGACGACCCGTCGGTCCTGAGCCTCGCGGCGGTCGAGGCAGCCGTGCGCGACGCCTCCGAGCTGCTGCTCGACCTCGACGTCGACGCGCCGGACGATGCTCGAGACCGCAGCCGCTCGGACCTCTCGGGCGACGACCTCGGTCCGCTCCCGGGCCTGCTCGCTCTGCTCGCCGGGGTCACGGCTGTGCACGGCGTCGAGCCTGCCGACGTCGCCGCGTGGTGGGGCGACCTGCCGCTGCCTGGGGCCGGCGGTGTGTGGAGCGCGGCGCGCGACCTGGCCTGGCCCGGTTCGTGGGCGGCGTCGCACCTGGACCTCGACGTGGTCGACACGCAGGCGCTCGACCGACAGGCAGCCCTCGTGTGCGGGGTGCGCTCCACGCTCACGGTCCGCACTGTTGAGCTCGACACCGGCGACGCAGACGACGGTCTCGAGCCCGGCGGCTCGGGTGCCCCCGACGTGCCTGGCTGGGCCGACTACGACGCGTACCTCTGCGCAGTGCTCGGGGCAGGGACGCACCTCGACGAGGTCCCCGTGCTCCTCGACCTCGACGTGGTCCACGACGACGCGTGGGGAGAGGTCCTCATGCTCGCCCGGCAAGACCCCGAGGTGCGCCGCGCAGTCGTCACCCGGGTGGGTGGCTCCGGCGGGTCTGGGCCGTCGGCGCTGTCCTACGCGGCCTGGTGCCTGCGAGACGTGCTCGATGCACCCTTCGTCGTGCCGGACGAGGACGGTGCGAGCGACCCCGACCTCCTGGCGCTGCTCCCTGGCGTGCCAGCCGACCTGGACGGCCTGAGGGGACCCGGAGACCAGCGCAGCGCGGACGGTCGCGGCGGTCTCGACGGTCCCGGCGGTCCTGGCGGTCCCGGCGGTCTGGATGCTCTCGACGGTCTCGACGCCGCGCTGCTCGCGGCGCTCGGCGGGGTCGTGTCCGTCGGAGACCTCGCGCAGCTGCTCTCGCACCCTGACCCGGTGACGTGGGACGGACTCTTCGCCGCGCTCGACCGGCCGGAGGTCGCGGACGGGGTCTCGGTCGCCCTGCCGGTCGCGCGTGCCGTGTGGGCGGGGCTCGGCGCTGCTGCGGCTGCTGGCCTCGAGCTCGACGACCTCCCGGACGTCGTCGTCGCCGTGCGCGGCGAGGTGTGCCGCACGGTCGACGCGCAGGAGGTCCTCGTCGCGGTCGGACCGATGTGGTCGCAGGCGCGCTGGGTCATCCCGGCCCGGGACGTCGAGACCGCCGAGGCCGTCGCCGACCTGCTGGACGTCCCCGTGGCTGACGCGACGACAGCGTCGGTCCAGGCCTCCGACGACCCTGCAGAGCACGTGGTCCCCGCCCCGCTGCTCGCGCTGCTCCCTGGTCTGCCGGGTGCGTGGCTCGAGCACGCGGACCTGGTGGTCGACGGCCAGGACGTCGACTGGTGGGTGGCCGCCGACGGGACCGTGCACGTGCGCACCGGGACGACGCTCGCCACGACCGCGCAGGGACTGGCCCAGTCGGCCGGCTGCTGGACGGATCGGCACCTTGTCGAGATCCTGCTCGCCGACCCGTCGCGCGCTCGAGACGTCGACCTCGCCCGCTCCTGGGAGCCCTGAGCCCGGCCGGGCACGGCCCGGTATGCGAGACGGCGGCCGACCCGTGGGTCGGCCGCCGTCGGGCGTGCTGGTCCGTCGGCGCCTGAAGGGGCGCATCGCGGGTGGTGCGTCTGGCCTCAGGTGAGGTTGAGGTGGCGGACGGTCTCGAGGGCCCAGGGGAGGGCGACCAGGTACGCGTGCGCGACCTGCTCGGGCCGCCAGGCGGTGGCCTCGACGGCTGCGGTGTCGCCGTGCTCGTGGGCGACGACGGCGGCGAGCGTCGAGCCGAGGTGACCCTCGTAGGAGTCGAGGGCGCGGGCGACCTCGCTCGAGACGAGCGACTTCTCGACGAGCACCGAGACCGGGATCCCGGTCTCCTCGGCGAAGGCCGACAGCAGACCGACGGTGTAGCCGGTGTCGTCGCCCGAGAGCTCACGGCACGCAGCGGCGCGGGCGAGCAGGAACCAGAGCGCGTCCATCTGCTGGATCCGCGAGCTGATGAGCGAGGCCATGACCAGCGTCGTCAGCCGCGACGGGCCGAGCATGATGATCGCCCTGTGCAGCGAGTCCACACGCTGGGGCAGACCCATCGCGACGGAGTTGACCAGGTGCAGCACCCGGACTGTCATCTCGGGGTCGCTCGAGAGGACCTCGGCGATGCGCGTGGTGTCGACGTCGGGTGCCGAGAGCAGCCTGACGACCTCGAGGCACTGGATCTCACCGGGGTCGAGGCTGCGCACGACGGCGGGCTTCTCGTGGTGGTAGATCGAGCCCATGAGGTAGTCGACGCCGAGGCCCCAGGCCTTCGCCGGGCCGAGGGTGCCCTGGACGTTCTCGGCGATCACCGTGACGCCGGCGTTGTGCGCGACGGTCACGAGCTCGGCGTGGGGGAGCGTGGTGTCGGAGACGTCGACCATCACGTGCGTGACGAAGGGCAGCAGGGCGCGCTGGCCCGGCTCGTCCGCGAACTTGACGAGGATCGTCGGGGTGCCCCGCTCGGAGAGCGCGATGATCTGCTCCGCGCCGTCAGCGCGTCGGGTCGCCGAGGGGTGCACGAGCAGCCCGACCCCGCCGTGGCTCGGCGGGACGGACTCCTGACCGGCGAGCATCGCGGGGGTCGACCAGATGAACGCGGGCCTGTCGGCCACGTACTTCTCGAGGTCGACCGTCCTGTAGACGTGATGCAGCTGCTGGGCGGCCGCAGCGTCGGCGACGTCACCGTCGAGGGCGCTGAGCACCGGGAGCGCGTAGGCGAGGACCTGGCGCTGGCGGTCGACGATCGCCAGACGGCCGAAGGTCGGCGTCACGTCGGAGAGGCCTTCCCCGGGGAACGCCGGGACGGCGAACTTCACGGGTGCGGCCTCAGCCGCCGGTGACGGGCTGGGGTGGTCCATCGGACTCCTCTGTCTGTGCTGCGAGGGGACGCTCGGGGAAAGACGGGTGTCGCGGTCAGGCAGCGACGAGGGGAGCCCGGACTGGCCAGGACGCACCCTCGAGGATCACCTGCAGGGCGTCGCCCGTCTCGGTGTTGACGACGAGCGGGGCGAGCAGGTTGGCCGTCGCGGGGGTGTCCGGCTGGCTCGGGGTGACGATGACGAGCACGGCGCGGCGGTCGTCGTCGGCGCCGTCGAGGGAGAGCGCAGACAGCACCTCGGAGCCGAAGGTCGGCTCGTACTCCGAGAAGTACGGGCCAGGCTGGATCGCGAAGAGCCGGGTGGAGTCCTGCGCGCCGCGCAGGCTGAACAGCAGCCCGGCGTCGTCGAGGGACGTGAGGTCGAAGTCCGTGGCCGGCGACAGGCCCGGGAGGGACTCGAGGAAGTGGATGCTGGAGATCACTTGAGGTAGTCCAGGAGGCTCGGCTGGAGCACGCGGGCTGTGGCGCCGAGGGCCGCCTGGTAGGCGACCTCCTGCATCTGCAGCTCGATGAGGGTGGCGGGGAGGTCGATGTCCTCGACGGCCGAGAGGTCGCCCTTGAGCGACATGGCCTTGTGGCCCAGCAGCTCCTTGGCGCTCTCGAGCTGGTTCGTCCTGGCGCCCACCCCGGTGATCTCGCTGAGCATCTTGTCCCTGCGTGCGTCGATCTTCGTGATGTCGGACTGGACGTCCTCGCCGGCGCGCAGCTTGGCAGCGATGTCGGTGAGGAGTGCGTACACCGACGCGTCAGGGGCGTCGGGGTCGTTGCTGGTGCCGAACACTGCTGCTCCGTCCGCGTCCACGCGGACCGTCGTGCCAGCACCGGTCCGGCGCTCGACGATCCCGGGGGACCCGTTGTAGGTGTAGTCGCCGGTGACTGTGTCCTGAGTGTAGGCCGGTCCGTCGGAGGTCCCGGCGAACACCGAGCGTCCGAGGTACGTGGTGTTGGCCTGGGCGGCGAGAGACCCGCGGAGCCCTTCGATCTCGACAGCGAGCGCCTCGCGGGCCTCCGCGTTGGTCGCACCCGAGTTCGCGCCTCGGACGACGAGGTCGCGGGCGCGGTTGAGGTAGGAGAGCGAGGTGTTGATCGCCGTGTCGATCGACGTCAGCCAGCTGACGCCGTCCTGGACGTTGCGCGAGTACTGCGCAGCCGCCTGCTGCTCCTTGCGGAGCGCCATCGCGTCGGCAGCCTTGGCGGGGTCGTCGGAGGCCTTGGTGACCATCTTGCCGCTCGAGGCGCGCTGCTGGAGCTGGGCGAGCTGGCTCTGGGTGGCCTGGAGGTTGGTGAGCGCAGCACGCTGCGTGGACTGGTGGGTGACTCGGGTGATCATCGTCCGACGACTCCTGTCCGGTTGATGAGCTGGTCGAGCATCTCGTCGACAGCTGTCATGACACGGGCTGCGCCCTGGTAGGCGCGCTGGAAGGACAGCATGTTGACGCTCTCCTCGTCCTGGTCCACGCTCGTCTGCGCGAGCTGGAGGCCTTCTGCGGTGACCCGGGCGGCCTCGGCGACAGTCGCGCTCTGCAGCGCGGACTTGGCCTTGACCCCTGTCGAGACGACGAAGGTCGACCAGACGCTGTCCGGGCCGTCCTTCGAGGCGCCGAGCTGGCCGATCGCATCGGCGACGGAGGTGTCGTTGGCGCCGTTGGCGGGGTTGCGCACGGCGATCTTGTCGGGTGACGTGATCGCGACGCGCAGGCCGAGGGCGGCGGGGGAGCCGTCGGTCGGCAGCGAGTAGAAGTCGACGCCTGTGGTGCCGGCGCGGTCGGCGCCCGCGGAGTGGAGCGCGTTGACCGAGGTCGCGAGCTTCGTGGCGAGGGCGTTGTACGACTCGGCGGACTCGGCGAGGAGGCCACCGGAACCGCCGTCGGCCGGGGCGAGCACGCTCAGCACGCCGGCGAGCTCGCCGCCCTCGAGCGGGGCGGGGGTGCCGGCCGGGACGCGGTCCCACTCGACGCGGACCTGGTTGCCGGCGGCGCCGACCATCTCCTGGCTGCCCACGAGCTTGATCTTGTTGGCCGTGCTGCCGGTGACGAGCGGGTTCCCGCCGATGTTGACGTCTGCGGTGCCGTTGGGCTGGAGGCGGACCGTCGCACCGGCGAGCGAGGCGAGCGCCGTGGTGAGCACGTTGCGCTGGTCGATCAGCTCGTTGGCGTTGCCGCCCGAGACGGTGATCTGCTGGATCTGGTCGTTGAGGAGAGCGACCGACGAGGCTGCGGAGTTCACGTCGGAGACGAGCGACTGCGCCTTGGTGCGGGTCTGGTCCCACTGCGTGACGACGGCTGAGTACCCCGTCGCGATCGACCGCTGGACGGCCGAGGAGTTCTCGAGGAGCACAGCACCGACGGCGTCGCTCGTGGGGGAGTTGACGACGTCGCTCCAGCTGGCCCACAGCTTGTCGAGGTCGGCCGAGATGCCGTTGGCACCAGGCTCGGCGATCGTCGACTCGAGCCGCTTGTAGGCGTCGGTCCGGGCCGCGAGGTACTCGGCAGACGACGACGTGGTGCGCACGCGGGCGTCCATGAAGATGTCGCCGAGGCGGGCGACGGTGACGCCCTGGACGCCGTTGCCGATCCCGTTGCCCTGGGAGAACATCGTCGCGCCCTGGCCGGCGCTGACCGACTGCATCTCGAGCCGCTGGCGCGTGTAGCCGGGGGTGTTGATGTTGGCGAGGTTCTGGCCGCTGACCTCGATGGCCTGACGCTGCGCGATGAGCGAGGACAGGGCTGTGGACAGTCCGGAGAAGGTGCTCATGGTTCCTCAGAATTCCTGGTCGAGCATGCGGGCTGTGGACTCACCGTGCGCGGTCGATCCGGTCGCGTCGTAGGTGTGCGAGTCCTGCGTGAGGTTCGCGAGAGCCTCCTGCGTCGCCCTGTGGGACGCCGAGAGCAGCTCTCGGTTCCCGGCGGCGAGGGACTCGATCTGGTGCGTGATGTCGAGGAAGGCCTGACGGTGCGTGCGCAGCAGGTCGTCCCACGGCGGGGGGACGGCCTCGGCCAGCTCGTGCAGGCTGCGGCCGGGCTCGAGCCCGTGCAGACGTGCGACGGCGTCGGACTCGACCGACCGGCCGAGCTCGACCTCGCGGATCTGCTCGAGGACGTTCTCGACCTCGCGGGTGGCGTGGCCGAGCCAGCGGGTCTTGCCGCTGGTGAGCAGCAGCTGCTCTTCCTCGAGCTTGAACAGGAGCAGCTCGAGGAGCTGGCGCTCGCGCCACAGGACGCTGCTCAGCGCTTGCAGACTCATCGCGCTCGTACTCCTTCGTCGATCCGATGAACGGTGGGTGTCTCCGGCCGGTGGCGGGCGCCCGATCGGCGGCCGAGACCGTGGGTGTGGTCCGGCTCTGGAGGTCACATCGGACGCTCGCACCGCACCATGAGGTTTTCGTCGTGAGCAGCAGGGTGAGTCATTTCACCCTCCGGCATCCTCTCAGCCTAGGGGTACCCATGGGCTCCTGGCGAGGATGAGACTGCGTCTGTGCAGGTCAGAGGCCGATCCACGACCCGGCCGAGCCCGCAAGGCGGGGCGGTGGGGACCCCCATGGGTAGTTCTCCCCATTGCTGTTGTGGAGGTCACGTGGTTGTTACTGGGTGAAAACGTTTGTCAAAGCCTTGAAGAAACCTGAGTGCGCACCGCATGGTTGTGCCATGCCGCACCCCATGGACGCCGACCAGGCACGTCTGGTCACCGAGAATCTCCCGCTGGTCGGGTACCACGTGAGCGAGATGCTCATGCGTGTCCCCAGCCATGTGTCGCGAGACGACCTGGCGTCCGCCGGAGCGCTCGCTCTGGTCCAGGCCGCCCGAGCCTACGACGCGACGACCGGGGTGCCCTTCAACAGGTACGCCGCGATCCGCATCAAGGGCGCGATGGTCGACGAGCTCCGCTCGATGGACTGGGTCAGCCGCGGCGCCCGCCAGCGCGCCCGCAAGCTCACCACCGTCGCCGACGAGCTCACCGCAGACCTCGGCCGCGCGCCGACCCGCGACGAGATCGCCCTCGCGCTCGGCGTCGACGTCTCCGAGGTGGACACCGCCCGCGAGGCGGCCGCCACCCGCGTCCTCAGCCTCGAGGGCTACGACGGCGCACTCGCCGAGGTCCTCCCCGCCCGTGAGGTCGGACCCGAGGAGTCGGTCATCCTCGACGAGCGCCTCACCTACCTCCACGCCGCTGTCGCCACGCTCCCCGAGCGTCTGCGCACAGTCGTCGAGCAGGTGTTCTTCCACGACCGCACGGTCACGGACATCGCCAAGGACATGGGCGTCACCCAGTCCCGTGTCAGCCAGCTCCGCGCCGAGGCCATGGTGCTGCTGCGCGACGGGCTCAACACGCACCTCGACCCCGCGCAGGTCCCCGCCGCCGCTGCCCCCGACGGTGTCGCACAGCGTCGCCGCGAGAGCTACTTCGCGGCGATCGCCGAGCGCGCCAGCCTGCACGCCTCGACCGCCGTCGCGGCCGGCGTCAGCGCTGTCGGCACCGCCACGGGCGAGACGCCCCGCGTGCCCCAGGGAGCGGCCGGGTTCCCGGCCCCGCACCTCCCGCTCGTCGCCGTCGGCTGACCGGCTCGCCCGAGCAGCAGGCGCAGGGCTCCGTCAGGGACAGAGTCTCGGCAGGCACAGGACCCCGGGTCGTGCTCATGCCTGCGGGGTCGGTGCCGATGGGATGGCACACGACCATCTCGGGAGCACCCATGCCGCACGACGACACCCAGACCGCTCCAGCGCAGCCGCCGCTCCGGTCCACCTCCGGGGCGGCGCGCACCCCAGCCGCGCCGGCGTCCCCCTCGCCCGCTCGCCACGACAGCACGACGGGCCACCCGGGGAGCCGGATCTCCGCAGTCTTCATCGTCAAGGACGAAGAAGACGTGCTCGAGGCCTCCCTCGCCGCCCTCGGCTGGGTCGACGAGATCGTCGTCTACGACACGGGCTCGACAGACCGCACGCGTGAGATCGCCTCGGCATGGGCGAGCACCGTCGTCGAGGGGTACTGGGACGACGACTTCGGGGCGGCCCGGAACAGGGCGGTCGAGCACGCCACAGGCGACTGGGTCCTCACCGTCGACGCCGACGAGGTGTTCTCGGGCGACCCCGCGACAGTGCGCGCGGCCCTCGACCCCGCCGTCGGCTGCCACCTCGTCCTCGTCGACAACGTCGCGGGCGGCGGCGTCGGAGAGGCGACAGTCACCAAGAGCATGGCGTCGGTGCGGCTCTACCTCCGCGGTGCCTTCACGTGGTCGGGCAGGCTGCACGAGCAGATGGTCGCCGCGCGCCCCGGTGCCGACCTGCGCGCGGCGACCCCCGTCCCGACGGCGCGGCTCGCGCACAGCGGCTACCTCACCGAGCGGATGGCCGACCGCAGCAAGGCCCGCCGGAACCTCGACCTCGCCCGGCTCGACGTCGCCGCGGCCCGCCGGGACGGCCTCCCGGCCACGCAGGTCGCGGTCCTCGAGGCCAACCTGTCCAGGTCTCTCGGCCTGCACGGTGACACTGCCGAAGGTCTCGAGCTCGGACGCCGCGTGCTCGGCGGCGGGCTGCTGGCCCGTGACGCCGCGGTCGCCCTCGTCCCCGCGCTCGTCGAGCTGGCCCTCGCCCTCGGCCAGGACGAGGTGGTCGACGAGCTGCTCGACGCGTGGCTCGCCCTCGACACGCTCCCCGCCCGTCCGCTCGCCCGCAAGGCCTACGTGCTGGCACTCCGCCAGGACGCCGCGCGCACCCTCGAGACGCTCGACCTCATCCCCGCCCACGCCGTCGACGACCAGCAGGTCCCGTTCCGCAAGACCGAGCTCGCCCCCGTCGAGGTGTGGGCGCTGCTGTCCGCCGGCCGCGCCGCCGACGCGGCCGAGGTCGCCGTCCGGGCTGCGGCTGCTGGACTCCCGTCGGTGGCACCTGCCCGGCTGGTCGGGGTGTTCCGGGATGCCGACCGTCCGCTCACCGACCTGCTCGCGGTGGTCGACGGCCCGCTCTGGGGTGACCTCGCGCTCCAGGCAGTCTCCGACGGGAGCCGGCCGGCGCGCCTCTTCCTCGAGGCGATGGACGCTGCGCGACCCGGGGACGTCTCCGTCCTGCTGTGCGGTGCGGCGCTCGCGCCGGCGCTGAGCATCGAAGAGGCCGTCGCCTGGTCGGTCCGGCTGCGCACGCACGGGCTCGCCGAGCGCTGCCCGCTCGTCGCCCTGAGCCGGGACGAGGCGCAGGACCCCCGCCAGCGGGCTGTCGCCGCGGCGATCGCCGTCGACGTGTACTCCGACGAGCGCGCCGTACCCGGTCTCGAGGCGGCCCTCGCCGACGTCTCCCCGGAGCACGAGGCGGAGCTCGCCTCGCACCTCGAGATCGTCGCCCCGGGCCTCGTCTCGCTCGCCTGAGAGACCCGAGAAAAAACTTCTCGAGAAAATCCTCATGCCCCCCAGGGGGGTACCGATAGGACGGGTGGCAGCCCACGGATGGGCGCCGCATCTCGGCCCCACTCACGGAAGAAGAACATCATGGGTCTCTCGATCAACCAGAACATCGCGGCAGTCAACTCCTACCGCAACCTCTCGAACACGCAGAACGACCTGAGCAAGTCGCTGGAGAAGCTCTCCTCCGGCTTCCGCATCAACCGCGCTGCTGACGACGCTGCCGGTCTGGCGATCTCCGAGGGCCTGCGCTCGCAGGTCGGTGGCCTCAAGGTCGCTGCTCGTAACGCTCAGGACGGCATCTCCGTCGTGCAGACCGCTGAAGGTGCACTCACCGAGACGCACGCCATCCTCCAGCGTGTCCGTGACCTCGCCGTCCAGGCTGGTAACGACTCCAACAACGCCGAGGCTCGCAAGAACATCGACACCGAGGCCACCCAGCTCGTGTCGGAGCTCGACCGCATCTCGAAGTCCACCAACTTCAACGGCACGAACCTCCTCGACGGCACCGCCGGTGGCGGCTCGGGCAAGCTCCAGTTCCAGGTCGGTGCTGACGGCGACGCCAACAGCCAGATCACGGTCGACCTGTCGGGCGCCAACATCAAGGCGATCGCCTCGGACCTCAGCACCGGTTCGCTCGCCGTCGGCGGCACCGAGTTCACGGTCTCGACCGCTGCGCTCACCGCCTCCGCGTACACCTTCTCGGTGGACAACGGCTCGGGCGTCACCTCGGACATCGCGGTCACCCTCGCGACTGCTCCGACCTCGGTCCAGGGTCTCGCCGACGCTCTGTCCGCTGACAAGAACTTCAACGCGAACTTCAGCGTCGACGTCATCAAGGACGTCAACGGTGCAGCCACCGGGATCTCGGTCAAGGCGCTCAACGGCGGCGACGTCAACGTGACCGCCCCGGGTGCTGGCCTCGCCGCTGGCAACCAGGTCGCCAACACGCAGCAGGGTCTGGACTTCTCGTCCGCCGCCGCTGCTCAGGCGTCCATCACGAAGATCGACGAGAAGATCTCGTCCGTCTCGACGGCTCGCGCCAACCTCGGTGCACTGCAGAACCGCTTCGAGCACACGGTCAAGAACATCAACGTCTCCGTCGAGAACCTCTCCGCCTCGGAGAGCCGCATCCGCGACACCGACATGGCGTCCGAGATGGTCAGCTTCACCCGTGCCCAGATCCTCTCGCAGGCTGGCACGTCGATGCTCGCGCAGGCCAACCAGATCCCCCAGGGCGTCCTCTCGCTCCTGCGTTGATCCGGTCTGACTGACCGAGCACCACCGCACGACAGCAGCACAGCACCACCGCAGTACCGCAGATCCGACGGCGGTGAGGGACACCGTCCCTCACCGCCGTCGGTCTGCGACGAACCCGCGCGCCGCCTGGCGGGCACCGCACCGCCACACCGAACGAGGAGCGTCGAATGGTCAGCCTGGGTATCGACGGAATGATCAGCGGTCTCAAGACGAGCGACCTCATCAACCAGCTGATGCAGGTCGAGGCGATGCCTCAGACGATGCTCAAGCAGAAGGTCTCGACCACGCAGACCTTCATCACCGCGCTGCAGGGCCTCAACACCCGCGTCGCGTCGCTGACCGACGTCGCCAAGACCGCCGCGAAGCCCGCGTCCTGGCAGGCCACGTCGGCCGTCTCGACAGCGCCGAGCGTCAAGGTCACCACGAGCGCCGGCTCGCAGCCCTCGACACTGAGCTTCACGGTCGACCGCCTGGCCAAGGCCCAGACCTCGGTGAGCGGCAACGTCACCGACCTCGACTCCTACTTCCCCGGCGGCGTCCCCGACTCGCTGACGATCGTCTCCGGTCCCGCCGACAAGCCGACCCTGGTCACCGTCGACCTCGCCGGCGTGACAGACCTGGCCGGGCTGGCCACCAAGCTCAACACCGCAGGGACCGGCATCACGGCGAGCGTCGTCAAGGTCTCCCCGACCGAGTCGCGCCTGCAGATCACCGGCAAGGCGACCGGAGACGACGCAGCCTTCGACATCCACCGCGGGACCGTCACCAAGGACGACCTCGCAGCCGGTGCCTCGGACCTCGTCGTCTCGAGGTCGGCAGCCCTGGTGGCCTCGGCCGACGCGGCCATCAGCCTCTGGGACGGGCAGACCGTCACCTCGGCGAGCAACACCTTCAGCGACGTGCTGACCGGCGTGAGCTTCACGGTCTCTGCCCTCGAGACCGCACCCGTCACCGTGACCACCACGCGCAACGACGCGGCCCTCACCAAGCTCGCCTCCGACCTCGTCGGCTCGATGGGCGTCGTGCTCTCCGAGATCACCTCGCGGACCGCGACCACGACGACGACCTCGGCCGACGGCCGGACGGTCATCGCCGGAGGTGTGCTCTCGGGCGACAGCGCGACCCGCGGGATCCAGCAGTCCCTCACCTCGGCCCTCGCCTACCCCGTGGACGGCATCTCGCCCTCGGAGGTCGGGATCGTCCTCGGCAAGGACGGTGCCTTCACCTTCGAGCCCGAGAAGTTCGCGGCAGCGCTCGCCAGCGACCCGGCCAAGGTCCAGAAGGTCGTCTCCGGGCTCGCCGAGCGGGTGGCCGAGACGGCGACCAAGATCTCGAGCCCTATCGACGGCAGCCTCACGCAGAAGATCAAGAGCCAGGAGTCGTTCACCAAGAACCTCACCGAGCAGGTGAGCGACTGGGACCGTCGTCTGGCCACCCGCAGGTCCGGGCTCGAGCGGACCTACGCCTCGCTCGAGGTGACGCTCAGCGGTCTCCAGTCGCAGTCGAGCTGGCTCGCCGGCCAGGTCTCGTCGCTGCCCACCTGGAACTGACCCCCCCAGCCGGCTCTGTCGGTCCGGCCCCGGGCTGGTCTCCCGACGAGGAGTCGATCTTCGGTCTCCCGCTTCCCTCACACCGCCCGGTCTGCTGCCGATGAGGACCACATGAGCAACATGATGAGCTCCGAAGCACAGCGCGCACGGTTCCTCAGCGATGCCGTCCTCAGCGCCACCCCTGCTCGCCTCCTGACCATGCTGTACGACCGCATGGTCCTCGACCTCGACAGGGCCGAGAAGGCGCAGCGAGCGGGCGACGCCGCCGAGGCGAACGTCCAGCTCCTGCACGCGCAGGACATCCTGGCCGAGCTGATGGTCACCCTCGACGTCGAGGCGTGGTCCGGCGGCCCGGCGCTGCAGTCCCTGTACACCCACCTCATGGGTGAGCTCGTGCAGGCCAACATCACCCACGACGCCGACCGCACGCAGCAGTGCCGGGCCGTCGTCGAGCCGCTCCGGGCCGCCTGGCACGAGGCCGCCGCCGAGCTCGGCGGCGCGACGCGCCGGACCGGCGAGCTGGCCACGGTCGGTGCACCGCAGCAGACCGGGGGAGTGCTCGGTGTCGGCTGAGGCTCTCACGGCCGACCGGACCGAGCAGGCTCTCGTGCCTGTGCTGGTGTCCGCACCAGAGACTGTCTCCACGCCGCCGGAGGCTCCGGCCCCCGTGCGGTCCGCGTGGGAGGCCGCGCTCGACGAGCTCGACAGGTCGATGGACCAGGCAGAGGCTCTTGTCGCCCCGGGGTTCTTGATCGACGACTCGGACGTGCTGCCCGACCTCTCCTGGACGCCGCCAGCCGGGCTCGGACCGATCCCGGCCGGTCTCGCGGACCGCGCCGTGACGATCCTCGACCGTCAGCTGGAGCTCACGCAGCGGCTCGAAGAGGCCGCCAGCACCGCTCGGGCGCACCTGCGCGCGGTCAGCTCCATGCGCACGAACGACACGACGACGGCGGTGTACCTCGACGCCGTCGGGTGAAAGAACAGGTCCTCTCACCCGGGGGTGAGAAAACCCTCATGGGTTGCGAGGACCTGACGATAGTGCTTTACGAGCCAGGAAGGCTCGCGCAGGAGGCCATGGATCGGCCGATCAGTCACCATCACGTGGGGATAGTCGTGTTCGATTCAGTGACCTTCGTCGCGCTCAACAGCGCTCTGGACGGCCTTGCCCTGCGCCAGCGGGTGATCGCGAACAACGTCGCGAACATCAACACCCCGAACTACCTCGCGGGCCGTGTCTCCTTCGAGAGCGAGCTCGCCTCCGCGGTACGCCGCGGCACCGGTGCGGCCAAGCCCACCGAGGCCCGCTCCCTCGAGCCCACGCGTCTTGACGGCAACAACGTCAACCTCGACGCGGAGACGTTGCTCAACGTCGACACCAACCTGCGCTACCAGCTGGCCACCCAAGCGGTGGACGGCACCTTCTCGTCCCTCCGAACAGCCATGAGGACCAGCTGATGACAACCTTCGGAGCGATCGGCATCGCCAGCACAGGCATGACCGTCAACCGCAAGTGGCTCGACGCGGTGAGCGACAACCTCGCCAACATCAACACCGTCCGCCCCTCCGACGAGGCGGCCTTCCAGGCCCGCTACGTCGTGGCGAGCGCGGTCGGCTACCCCGAGAACGGCCAGGGCGTCCAGGTCGCCGGCATCGAGCTCGGCAGCGCCGAGGGCCGGATGGTCTACGAGCCCGACCACCCGCTCGCCGACGGCGAGGGCTACGTCAAGTACCCCGAGGTCGACATGGCCGGGCAGATGTCCCAGATGATCATGGCCCAGCGCGGCTACCAGGCGAACGCGTCGGTCGTCGACCGCGCGAAGGCCACCTACGAAGCAGCACTGCAGATCGGACGAGGCTGATGAGCATCCCTGCGATCGAGGGAATCTCCCTCTCTGGCGCCGGCGGCGTCTCGCCGACCGGCTACCTGTCGGGCCCCGACGTCATCGGGGTGCCCAGCACCTCGGGCACCGCCGAGACCTCGAACGCCTTCGGGAACGTCCTCACGGGCGCGGTCTCGAACCTGCAGTCGCTCCAGGACACCTCGAACGCCCTCGCGGTCAAGGCCGTCACCGGTGACCTCGACGACATCCACGACTACACGATCGCCTCGACCGAGGCGAAGGTGACCCTCGAGCTCACCGCCGCCGTCCGCAACAAGGCCGTCGAGGCCTTCTCCGAGATCATGAGGATGCAGGCCTGATGCCGCAGCAGATCACCTCCGCGCTGGGCCGGGTCACCTCGTCCATCCGTGAGTTCACGGTCGCCCAGCGCACCCTCGCGCTCATCGGCCTCGCGGTCGCCGTCGTCGGCGTCGTCGCCCTGAGCATGTGGTTCAACCGTCCCCAGTTCTCCCCGCTCTACACCGACCTCGCACCGGCCGACGCCAGCGCGATCGTCGACCAGCTCACCACCCAGGGCGTCAAGTACCAGCTGACCAACGGCGGCTCGACTGTCCTGGTCCCGACCGAGTCGGTCTACGACATGCGCCTCAAGGTCGCGGCGAGCGGGATGTCCCCCTCGGCCGACGGCGGCTACTCGCTCCTCGACGACATGGGCATGACCTCCTCGGAGTTCCAGCAGGACGTCACGTACAAGCGCGCCCTCGAGGGCGAGATGGGCAAGACGGTTTCCTCCATGGAGGGCGTCGAGCTCGCGACGGTCAAGCTCGCGATGCCGGCCGAGTCGGTCTTCGTCGACGAGGCGACCGACCCGACGGCGTCGGTCTTCGTCAAGACCCGCTCCGGCGTCACGCTGACCGACGACCAGGTGCAGTCGATCGTCAACCTCGTCTCGGCGAGCGTCGAGGGCATGAAGGCGACCGACGTCGCCGTCATCGACGCCTCGGGCACGGTGCTCTCCGCCGTCGGGACCGGCCTCGCCGCCGGCGGCGCCAACAAGCAGACCGTCGAGTACGAGCAGCGGGTCGCGCAGTCGATCCAGTCGATGCTCGAGCCGATCGTCGGGCAGGGCAAGGCCGTCGTCACGGTCACGGCCGACCTCGACTACGACGCGACCGAGCGGACCCAGGAGTCCTTCTCGAGCGCCGAGGGTGTCCTCCCGCTCACCGAGCGCAGCACGACGGAGAACTACACAGGCACCGGCAACCCCGCGACGGGCGTGCTCGGACCTGACAACATCCAGGTCCCCGTCGGCGAGGGCGCCGGCGACGGCAGCTACACCAACGAGACCAACGAGGCCAACAACGCCGTCGACAAGCTCACCGAGCACACCGTCACGGCGCCCGGCACGGTCCGTCGTCAGTCGGTCTCCGTGGCCGTCGACGCGGCCGCTGCCGCTGCGGTCGACATGGCCCAGCTGCAGGCGATGGTCTCTTCCGCCTCCGGCTTCGACGAGGCACGCGGCGACGTCGTGACCGTCTCGCAGATGCCCTTCGACACCTCGAGCGCCGAGTCGGCCCAGGCCGCCCTCGACGCCGCCGCGGCCGCCGACGAGGCCGCCGCACGAAGCCAGATGATGCGCACCCTCATCATCGCCGGCGCCGCGCTGCTCGCGGTGATCCTGCTCGCGATCTTCCTGGCCCGCCGCAACCGCAACCGTGCCGACCCGCGCGAGTCCCTCGACCTCGGTGACCTGCCGATCATGGACGAGCCGCTGGCCCTCGAGCCCGCCGACCTCGACACCCAGCTCCTCGAGCTGCCCGAGGTCCCCGAGCTCCCCTCGGCCGAGCAGATCAGCATCGAGCGCAAGCGCAACGACGTGGCCCTCCTCGTCGACGAGCAGCCTGAGCAGGTCGCCGAGCTGCTCCGCGGCTGGATGGACCAGAGGTCCTCCGTATGAGCACCGCGACCCTGACCGGGACCCAGAAGGCCGCCCTCGTCCTCATGCAGATCGGCCGCGACCGTGCGGCCAAGGTGATGGCCCAGCTCGACGAGCAGTCGATCGAAGAGCTCACCGCCGAGATCCTGCGCATGGAGCGGGTCGACCGCGACATGGCCGACGAGGTCATCGCCGAGTTCCACGCGGTGACCCTCGGAGGCGGCTCGAGCATCAGCAACGGCGGCCTCGGGTTCGCCCAGCAGCTCCTCGAGGCCTCGATGGGCGGCGTCAAGGCGCAAGAGCTCCTCGACCGTCTCGCCACGAGCATGGCCGGCCAGCCCTTCGAGTTCCTCCAGCAGGCCGACGCCCGCCAGGTCCTCGCGCTCCTCAACGGCGAGCACCCGCAGACGATGGCCCTCGTGCTCGCGCACCTGCGTCCCGAGCACGCCTCGGCGATCCTCGCCGGGCTGCCCAACGAGACCCAGGGCGAGGTCGCGCACCGCATCGCGCTCATGGAGCGTGCCGCGCCCGACGTCGTCATGGTCGTCGCCGACTCCCTCCACAAGAAGGCCTCGGCCGTCCTCACCCCGCGGGAGACCTCGGCCGTGGGTGGTGTCGGTCCTCTCGTCGAGATCATCAACCGCGCCGACCCGGGCACCGAGAAGCTCATCCTCGAAGGACTCGAGACCCGCGACGTCGAGCTCGCCGAAGAGGTGCGCTCGCGCATGTTCGTCTTCGCCGACATCGTGCTGCTCGAAGACCGCGCGCTCCAGCTCGTGCTGCGCGGCGTGGAGTCTGCGAACCTGGCCCTCGCCCTCAAGGGTGCTGGCCCGGGGGAGCGCGACGCCGTGCTCCGCAACCTGTCCGAGCGTGCGAGCGAGAACCTGCTCGAGGAGATCGAGCTGCTCGGTGCCGTCCGCATGTCGCAGGTCGAGGAGGCACGGGCGGAGATCGTCCAGGTCATCCGACGCCTCGAGGAGAGCGGCCAGATCGTCATCCGCCGCGAGGGCGAGGACGAGTATGTGTCCTGACGCCCCCACCTTCGGCTCCGCCAGGCTCACAGTCGTCGAGGACCACCGTGTCCGCGACACCCAGGAGCGGGCCCGCGTGGCCGGCTACGCAGCCGGCTTCGCCGCCGGCAGCCGGGCCGCAGCCGCGGCGACCGAGACGCTGCACCAGCGCCTGGTCGCCGAGGCGCGCGCGGCCGAGGCCGCCCGCACCGCCGAGCACGCCGCAGCCGTCGCCGTGCTCAACCGTGCCGCGCAGGGTGCTGCGGCGCGGGTGATCCCGGTCCTCGACGACGCTCGCGGTCTCCTCTACACGGGTGCCGTCGAGCTGGCCCGCGCTGTCCTGGCGACCGAGCTCGCCGACACCGAGCAGTCGGCCCGTGCGGCGCTCGCGCGCGCCCTCGACGTCCCGCACGACGTCCAGGTGCAGACGGTCCGTCTGCACCCCGCCGACCTCGCCGCCGTCAGGGCTGCCGAGAGCGCCCGCGGCACGCAGGACCTGCCGTCCCTCGACGGCGTGGTCCTCGTGGCCGACCCCTCGCTGTCTCGCGGCGACGCCGTGAGCACCTTCGAGGGCGGGTTCTTCGACGCCCGCATCGAGGTGGCCTTCACCCGCGCCGTCGAGGCGCTGCGCACGAGCGTCGAGCTCGTCCCCTCGGACGAGCCCCGATGACCGCCGACCTGGCGACCGCCGAGCGGTCCGCGACGACGGCCCCGCACCCGACCCCGTCGGCCGCGGCCGCCTGGTCCGGCGTGCTGGGCGCGGCGCGGCCCGAGCGGGTCGGCCAGGTCAGCGCGGCCGTCGGTCTGTCCCTCGACGTGGTCGGTCTCGACTGCGCCCTCGGTGACGTCCTCACCCTCGGCGAGAAGGGCCGCGGCTCCTCGCCCGAGTCAGCCTCGATGCTCGCCGAGGTCGTGGCCGTCACCGGGTCGACGGCCCGCTGCATGCCCCTCGGCGCGATGCGCGGCATCCGCCCCGGGCTCCAGGCCCGCACGACAGGTGGCGCGCTCCAGGTCCCCGTCGGCGCCGGTCTGCTGGGCCGCGTCGTGGACGGGCTCGGTCGTCCGCTCGACGGCAAGGGCCCGCTCGTCGGGACGTCCTCCGTGCCGCTCGACGGCAAGGCGCCGCACCCCCTCGAGCGTCAGCGCGTCGCGCAGCCGCTCACCCTCGGCGTGCGCACCCTGGACACCCTCACCACCGTGGGCCGCGGCCAGCGCATGGGCCTGTTCGCAGGCTCGGGTGTCGGCAAGTCGACGCTCCTCTCGATGGTGGCCCGCGGCACCGACGCGGCGATCAGCGTGATCGCCCTCGTCGGCGAGCGTGGCCGTGAGGTCCGCGAGTTCCTCGAGGACGACCTCGGGCCCGAGGGCCTGGCCCGGTCTGTCGTCGTGGTCGCCACCTCCGACGAGCCCGCACTCGTCCGCCTGCGCGCAGCCTTCGTCGCGACCCGGATCGCCGAGTCCTTCCGCGAGGCCGGCCAGGACGTCGTGCTCATGATGGACTCGCTCACCCGTGTGGCGATGGCCCAGCGCGAGATCGGTCTGTCGGTCGGCGAGCCCCCCGCGACCCGCGGCTACCCGCCCTCGACCTTCTCGGTCCTCGCCGAGCTCCTCGAGCGTGCCGGCACCTCCGCGCGCGGCTCTGTCACGGGCATCTACACGGTCCTGGTCGACGGCGACGACCACAACGAGCCGATCGCCGACGCGGCCCGCTCGATCCTCGACGGCCACGTCGTGCTCGACAGGCGCCTCGCCGTCGCCGGGCACTTCCCGAGCATCGACGCCCTCGGCTCGATCTCGCGCGTGGCGACCCGTGTCACCAGCCCGCAGCAGCGCGCCGACGCGACGGCCCTGCGCAAGGTGATGTCGGCCCGGCGTGCGGTCCAGGACCTCGTCGACGTCGGCGCCTACGTGCAAGGCAGCAACCCTCTCGTCGACGCCGCCCTCGCCCACCAGGGCCAGATCGACGCATTCCTGCAGCAGGGCGTGGACGAGCCCGCGCCGTCCGAGCAGTCCTGGGCTGCGCTCCGCGGCCTCGTGCAGGGCATGGGGGTGGCCGCATGAGCCGCGCCTTCCGCCTCGCCGGTCTGCTGCGCTTCCGCAAGCTGCAGGAAGACCAGGCCGCCGCGGACCTCGCCGTCGCGCACGCCGCGCGCCGCGCCGCCGCGCAGCGTCAGAGCCGGGCCGACGGGGCCCTCGCCGACCACGGCTTCGACCCCGTCGAAGAGGCCGGTGCCTGGTTGTCCTCGGTCGCCACCCGCGCCGCGCTGCGCAGCCTCGCCTCCGAGGCCGGTGCCGCGACCGAGCTCGCCGGCATCGAGGTGACCCGCCGCGAGGACGCCTGGACCCAGACTCGCCGCCAGCTCGTGCCGCTCGAGAAGCTCTCCGAGAAGCACGCCGAGCGCGAGGCTGTCGAAGACCTCCGCCAGGAGCAGATCGTGCTCGACGAGATCGGGTCCCGCACGAAGGGCCCTGAGTCACCCACAGCCCCCACGACCGACGGAACCCGAGGAGAGTCATGAGCGCCGTCGAGGCGATGGGCCGGATCAGCCAGATCCAGTCGAGCATCCGCAGCCTGACCCAGCCGACCGCCCAGCAGGCGATGGGCGTCGCGGTGCTCGGCTCGGGGTCGGCCTCGACCGCGACGTCTGCGGCCGGTGCCTCCCTCGCGACGACGAGCACGACGTCCGCCGTCCAGGCCCTCACCGGTGCCTCGGCGTCGACCGGGACCTCGCAGGACTTCGCGACCCAGCTCGCCGCGCTCTCGGGTGCGGCCGCGGTCGCCCCGGCACCCGCGTCGGCGACCGGACCGACGGGCGCCGACCTCGTCGCCGAGGCCCGCAAGTACGTGGGCGTCCCCTACGTGTGGGGCGGCGCGACCCCGCAGGGTCTCGACTGCTCTGGTCTGGTCAAGCTCTCGCTCTCGGCCCTCGGCGTCGACATGCCGCGCGTTGCCCGCGAGCAGATGACGCAGGGGACCCCCGTGGCCTCCCTCGACCAGGCGGAGCCGGGCGACCTGCTCGTCTTCGACGGCGGCTCGCACATCGGCATCTACCTCGGCGAAGGACGCATGATCGACGCGCCCAAGCCCGGGGACAGGGTGCGCGAGCGCGACGTCTACGAGACGCCGACGGCCATCCGCCGCGTCCTGCCGACAGCCTCCGAGGCCGCGGCCACCGCAGCGGCCGCAGCACCCGCCCTCTCGACCGCGGCCCAGGTCGAGCAGCTGCTCGCCAGCAGCGCCGCCGACCGCTCGTCCATGACCGCACTCCTGGGAGATGCCGCATGACCGCCCCGACCACCCTCTCGACGCTCGGCGTCCACGGAGCCCAGCCGGCCTCAGCGCCGCGCAGCGCGTCGTCGTCCAGCGGCGACGCCTTCGCGGCTGCGCTCAGCCGCTCGCAGACCGACAGGGCCGCTGACCAGCGGCGCCCGGCCCAACGCCCCGTCGAGCGCCCTGAGCCCGTGCAGCCCCGCAGGCTCGAGGCCGTGCAGCCGCGCCGCAGCGAGCTCTCGACGGACCGTGGACCCTCGACGCTCCAGCGCGAGCGCCCGGGCCACGACCTCGGCATGCCGAAGCCCCGGACGCCTGGGGCCGGGACGACCCGGTCGACGGGGCCGTCCGAGGGGACGTCCGCGTCCGGCAGCACGACCGGCGCCACGGCACCCAGCGACGACGCGACGTCGACAGGCGCGACGGCCCCGACCGACGCTGCGCCGACGACCGGTGCCACGGGCGAGACCGTCGCCCCGGTGACGGTCCCGGCCGTGCCCGTCGACGCCGCCACGCTCCTCGCCCAGCAGATCGCCGCGGCCGGGGCTGTCGTGGTCGCCGACCCGCAGGCGTCGGCCGCTGCGCCGGCGGCGACGACCGGGGCCGAGACCGACGCGACGGCCCAGGTCCCGGCACCGGCTGTCCAGGCCGCACCGGCACCCGGTGCGGCTGCTGCTGCCGCTGCCTCCGCCACCGCCACCGATCAGCAGGCGCCCACCGCGCCGGCCGCCGACCAGCAGGTCGCGTCGTCCGCCCCGGTCGCGGCCCAGGCTGGAGCCGCGGCGGGAGGGGTCGCCGCAGACACCACGACGACGGCTCGTCCCGGGTCTCCGGCTGCCGCTGGGGCAGACACGGCCGCAGCACGCGGTGCTGTGCCGGTGCCCGCGACCGACGCGTCGTCCGCCCAGGGCGCTGACTTGTCGCAGGGCGGCTCCGGCTCGGCCTCGGCCGAGACCGCAGCCGGTGGCGCCGCCGCCGCGGCCCCGGCACCCGCGAGCACGACCTCCTCGACGAGCACGTTCTCCCAGACTCTCGCCGGGCTCACGCCGACCGCTCCGGGGGAGCGGGTCGCCGCAGCACCCCAGGTCCCGGTGGCCGCCCAGGCACCGTCCCTCGCCGAGCAGGTCCGCGGACCTCTCGTCGCGCTGCGCCACGCGGCCCCCGGCGAGCACACCCTCACCCTGCAGGTGACGCCCGACAGCCTCGGGCCCGTCCAGGTGAAGGCGCACATCGGCGCGGCGGGCGTGCGCATCGAGCTCCTCGGTGCGACCGACGCGGGCCGTGAGGGCCTGCGCGCGCTGCTCACCGACCTGCGCCGCGACCTCGCGGGCACAGGCATGAACGCCTCGCTCACCCTCGCCGGTGACTCCGACAGGTCGCAGGGCGGCCTCGCCGGCGACTGGGGCGCAGGCCAGCAGGGCACCCGCGGCGGGAACGGCAGCGCCGGCACCCGCGCCGAGCGCACAGCCACCCTCGCGGCGGCCCCGCTCCCCGAGACCACCCGACCCACGACCCCGACCACTGGCGCCCTCGGCGTCGACGTCCTGACCTGAGGAGAACGCCGATGCCCATCGACACCACCATGACCACCCCGGTCGACACCACGTCCGTCAAGAACGCGCAGGGTCTGCACGCCGGGGCCAACGGCGCGAGCACGTCGAAGAAGTCCCTCGACAACGAGACCTTCATGACGCTGCTCGTCGCCCAGCTGAAGTACCAGGACCCGAGCTCGCCCATGGACACCACCGAGATGATGGCGCAGACCACCCAGCTGGCCAGCATGGAGAAGCTCACCACCATGACGGACACCATCGCGGAGAGCTTTGCCCTCCAGATGCGTGACAACGCCGCGAACCTGCTCGGCAAGCAGGTGAGCTACACGCAGGCCGACGGGACCGTGAAGACGGGCGTCGCCGAGTCTGTCTCCTACAAGTACTCGGTCCCGATGGTCGTCGTCGGCGGGGTCGAGGTCACCCTCGACGCCGTGCAGACGGTCACAGCCGCCGGCGCACCTGTCGTGCCGCCCGCACCCACGACGCCGGCCGACCCCGACGACGACACCACCGCACCGGGGACGCCGACCGCCCCCGCCACAGCCTCCGCCTAGTCCGTACATCCCGAAGGGAACTTCTCATGCTCCGCTCGCTCTTCTCCGGCATCTCCGGGCTCCGCACCCACCAGACCATGCTCGACGTCACCGGCAACAACATCGCCAACGTCAACACCACGGGCTTCAAGGCCTCGCAGACGCAGTTCAAGGACACCCTGTCCCAGGTGCTCACCAACGCCGGTGGCGCCCAGGGCGGCGTCGGTGGCACCAACCCGGCGCAGGTCGGTCTCGGTGTGCAGCTCGCCGGTGTCACGACGAACTTCCAGCAGGGCGCCGCCCAGGTCACCAACCGCTCGACCGACATGATGATCTCGGGCGACGGGTTCTTCGTGGTGTCCAAGAACGGTGAGAACTTCTACACCCGTTCTGGTGCCTTCGACTTCGACGCCAACGGCAACCTCGTCACCGCCGAGGGTGCGCTCGTCCAGGGCTGGGCGGCTGTCGACGGGGCCGTCGACCCGAACGGGCCGCTCGCGCCGCTGCGCCTGCCCACCTCAGTCCTCAACCCGGCGAGCGCGACCACGCAGGTCGGCTTCGACGGCAACCTGCCCTCCGACGCCGCGCTGGGGACGGTGCTCAACCGTGATGTCGAGGTCTACGACGCCCTCGGCAACGCCCGCACCATCACGCTGTCCTTCACGCAGTCGGCCGGCGCCGCCCCGGCGGACCCCAACCGCTGGATGCTCACCACCTCCGACGGCGGCGCAGCCCAGCCCGTCGCCTTCAACGCCGACGGCACGCTCGCCTCGCCCGGCACCGTGACCGTCGACGGCGTCGCGGTCTCCCTCGCCGACGTCACGGGCTTCGCCAAGCTCACGAGCATCGAGACGGCCTCCAAGGACGGCCAGCGTGCCGGCAGCCTGCAGTCCTTCACGATCAACGCCGACGGCACGATCATCGGTGCGT
The DNA here is from genome assembly GCF_001425965.1 of Sanguibacter sp. Leaf3. Lineage (NCBI taxonomy): Bacteria > Bacillati > Actinomycetota > Actinomycetes > Micrococcales > Sanguibacteraceae > Sanguibacter > Sanguibacter sp. Leaf3. The sequence goes on from NZ_LMRH01000001.1 coordinate 694,809, forward strand.
TCTCCAACGGTCTGAAGTCGCCCGTCGGCCGCATCGCCCTGGGCACCTTCGCCAACCCTGTCGGTCTCGAGAAGGCCGGTGGCTCGCTCTACACGACCACGGTCAACTCGGGCGAGGCCGCGATCGGCACCGCCGGAGCGGGTGGCCGCGGTTCCCTCGTCGGTGGTGCGCTCGAGATGTCGAACGTCGACCTCTCGCAGGAGTTCACCAACCTCATCATCGCCCAGCGTGGTTTCCAGGCGAACTCGCGCGTCATCACCACCTCGGACGAGCTGCTCCAGGAGCTCGTCAACCTCAAGCGCTGACACCGGCGCAGGCGTCCGCGCCCTGCCCTGACCGGCCCGCACGCACGCACGCCCGTCCGACCGCCTACGCGGACGGGCGGGCGCTGCTCCGGGCCCGCACGGACCGCGGCCTGCGGTCGCAGCAGCACCCCCCGCAAAGCCTCATACCCCGTGGTCACCCGCCGAAGAGATCTCTGACGGGTTCATGGACGGACCTCTAGCAGCACCCCACGGACGGATGAACAAGTGATAGTCGTGACGCGCCTCAACGGGCCTCCCTTCGCGGTCAACCCTGACCTCGTGCAGCGCATCGACAGCGCCCCCGACACGATCCTCACCCTCGTCGACGGCACCAAGTTCATCGTCCAGGAGTCCATGGCCGAGGTCATCGAGCTGGTCAACGACCACCGCTCCCACATGATCGCCCGCGCCCAGCAGATCCAGCAGGCAGAGCTCTCAGAGCCGCCGACGACCCGCCCGGACCTGGCGCTGGTGAAGAAGATCTCAGAGGAGGACTCCTGATGGATCCGGCAACCATGCTCGGCATCGGTATCGCGCTCGGCTCGATCCTCGCGATGATCATCCTCGAGGGCGCGAGCCCGATGGCCGTGCTCCTCCCGGCCCCGATGATCCTCGTCTTCGGCGGGTCCTTCGCGGTGGCCCTCGCCGGCGGGACCCTGAAGGACACGATCGGTGGCCTCAAGTCGCTGCCCAAGGCCTTCCTCGGCAAGGCGAAGACCTCGGCCGACTCGATCGACACGATCGTCACGCTGGCCGAGAAGGCTCGCCGCGAGGGTCTGCTGTCCCTCGAGGAGGCGGCCCGCGACATCGACGACGAGTTCCTCAAGAGCGGTCTGCGCTCCGCGATCGACGGCACCGACCCCGAAGACCTCCGGGCCCTCCTCGAAGACCGGATCCACTCCAAGAGGGTCTCGGACAAGACGTCGTACAAGTTCTTCCACGACATGGGCGGCTACGCGCCGACCATCGGCATCGTCGGCACTGTCATCTCGCTCGTGCACGTGCTCGAGAACCTCTCGAACCCTGACGAGCTCGGCCACATGATCGCCGCGGCCTTCGTCGCCACGCTGTGGGGCATCCTCTCGGCCAACGTCCTGTGGCTGCCGATCGGCAACCGCCTGAAGCGCCTCTCCGAGCTCGAGTGCAGCCAGATGGAGATCGTCCTCGAAGGACTCCTCTCCGTCCAGGCCGGTGCCAACCCGCGTCTGGTGGGTGAGCGCCTGCGGAGCCTGCTGCCGCTGAGCGAGCAGCAGCAGGTCGAGAAGGAAGCGGCGTGAGCAGCGGCGGTGGCAAGAAGCGCGGCAAGAAAGAGCTCGAGGAGGAGCACGAGGACGCCGAGCGGTGGCTCGTGAGCTACGCCGACATGATGACCGTCCTCGTGGCGCTGTTCATCGTGCTGTACGCGATCAGCCAGGTCGACGAGGTCAAGTACGACCAGCTGCGCCAGTCGCTCGCCGCAGGCTTCAACGCCCCGCAGGTGTCGATCCTGTCCGACGGTGCCGGTGTCCTCGCCGACAACCCGACCGAGGCGGTCCTCCCGGCCATCGAGAAGATCGTCCCGTCGACCGTGGACGAGTCGACCTCGGGCGACGGCGGAGAGTCCACGGGGGCCGGTGACGCAGCCTCGGACGCCGACATCGCCGCGGCGCGCGTGGAGTACCAGAGCTTCGAAGAGCTCGCGAAGTCCATCGACACGGCCCTCGCCGCCGGTGGCATGGAAGGCGTGGTGCAGTTCCGGATCGACGAGCGCGGCCTGGTCATCGGCATGATCACCGACGAGGTGTTCTTCGCCTCCGAGAGCGCGGTCCTCACACCGACCTCGCAGGCTGTCGTGGACACCATGACGCCGTTCCTGGTGCCGCTGCCCAACGAGATCTCGATCGAGGGCCACGCGGACTCGGTGCCCACAGCCCGCTACGCGTCGAACTGGGAGCTGTCCTCGGACCGCGCCACCCAGGTGCTGCGCCGCATGGTCGAGTCTGACGGGATGCCGGCCCCCCGGATCTCCGCCGTCGGCTACGGCGACTCGCGCCCGCTCCAGCCCAACGAGACCGCGGAGGGCCTGACGGCCAACCGTCGTGTCGACCTCGTCGTCCTCAGCGACGAGCCCGAGCGCATCCGTGCGCTCCTCCCCATCGTCCCGACCCTCCCCGAAGGCTGAGCCCGCCATGCCCATCGAACAGCGCGTGATGAACGCGCCCCAGCGTCCAGGCGCCGCCGCGTCCGGCGGCGGCATCAAGCCGAAGGCCGAGGCTGCTGCCCCCGAGGAGACCCCGAAGAAGAGCAAGAAGAAGCTCTTCGTCATCGTCGGCATCGCCGTCGTGGTCCTCGCTGCGGCTGCCTACTACTTCCTCGTCATGTCGAAGGGCGGCGAGGCCGCAGAGCCCGCCCCCGAGCCTGGCGAGGTCTTCACCGTCGAGGCGATGAGCATCAACCTCGCCGACGGCCACTACCTGCGTCTCGGCTTCGGCCTCCAGCTGACCCTCGAGGCCCACGAGCTCGACGCCGCGAAGGCTCGAGACGCCGCGATCGCCCTCTACTCCGGCAAGTCCGTGGCAGAGGTCACCGACCCCGCGACCCGCGACACGCTCAAGACCGAGCTCGCCGAGTCGCTCGAGCACCTGTACGAGGGCGAGGTGATGGGCGTCTACCTGACGGACTACGTCACCCAGTGAGGTGACCAGTGACCGGCACGGATGCCGGTGAGTCGGGGCGCCATGGAGGGCGCCACACGACCCTCGTGCTTCTCGTGGACGCATCGCGTGCACGACGAGGGGAGGGATGCAGCACCTGCGGGACGGACGCCCACGAGGGGCTCCGGGCCGCAACCTGAGAAGTTCTTTTCACCCGGTGCCTGCTTTTCCTCATACCCGCGCTGGACGAGCCGATGGTGCTCTTCGTGACGGTCCAGGACAAGACGCGCCCCGCTGTGCGCCGACAGCGCCCAGCCCAGCCCGAGGCGTACGACTTCAGACGCCCGATGACGCTCGCCCGCGAGCACGGCCGAGCCTTCGAGATGGCCTTCGAGACCTTCGCCCGCCAGTGGGGCACCCAGCTCACCTCGCGCCTGCGCGTGATGGTCGGCGTGGGGCTCGACGGTGTCGAGATGGTCTCCTACGACGAGTACGTCCGCAGGCTCCCCACCCACACCACGATGGTGCTCTGCAGCATCGAGACCACGCGCTCGACAGCCGTGCTCCAGGTGACCTCGGAGACCTCGATGCTCTGGGTCGACTACGTGCTCGGCGGCCCCGGCCTGATCCGTGAAGAGCTCCCGCGCGAGCTCACCGAGATCGAGACGACGCTCATCACGGACATGCTGTCCGGGGCGCTGGCCGACCTGCGCTACGCCTTCGTGGCTGTCGTCCCGCTCGACGTCCGCGTCAAGGGGATCCAGTACAACCCCCAGTTCGTGCAGGCAGCCCCGGCGTCGGAGGCCGTGATCGTCGCGACCTTCACGCTGACCATCGCGGAGCGCCCCACGACCGCGACGCTCATGATCCCCGCCGACGTGCTGCTCGCCCCGCTGCGTGCGGGAGAGGGCCTGGTCCAGCGCAGCAAGGACGAGATCGCCGAGGCCGCTGACGCGAGCGACCGCCTGCACCGCACCATGAGCACCGTCCCCGTCGACGTGTCCGTGCGGATGCGCCCGGTGACGGTCCACCCGCGCGACGTCGTCAACCTCACGGTCGGCGAGGTCATCCACCTGAACCACCCCGTGTCCCGCCCCCTCGACGTGGTGGTGGACGGCATCGTCCTCGCCCGAGGGGTCGCAGGGAACAACGGACGACAACTCGCCTGCAAGATCGTGGACGCTGAAGGAGAAGACCGATGAACACCGCAGACGCACAGGCTGCCGAGGCCGCAGAGCTGGTCCGGGCCGCCGCCGAGGCGCTCGCGCGCCTCGTCCCCTCCGACGTGCCGCTCGTCGTGACCCCCTGCGAGCCCGGCACGGGCCCCGGGGCCGACGAGGTCGCCGTGACGGCGTCGCTCGTGGGCACCCGCAGCGCCGACCTCGCCGTGATCGCCAAGACCGCGATCGAAGAGGCGCTCTCGGGTGCCGGCGCGGGTGCGCTCGTGTCGGTCGCCGACGCGCTGCGCCCCGCCCTCGAGGCCGCGGCCTCGACCCTCGGCGAGGGAGTCCTCGGCGAGGCGCAGATCCGCGACGCCGGGACGGCCTTCGGCGCCGAGGACGTGCACGTCTTCGCCCTCGAGGCCGCAGGTGTGGTCCGGGGCTGGTTCGGCCTGCGCCTGCGCGCCGACCAGGACGTCGTCCCGGCAGCCCCCGCCGGCGCAGCCGGTGCGGGCAAGGGCGCCTCGGTCGGCGACAACCTCCGCCTGCTCTACGACGTCGAGATGACGCTCTCCGCCGAGATCGGCCGTGCCAAGCTGCCCGTCCGCCAGGTCCTCGAGCTCGTCCCGGGTGCCGTCATCGAGCTCGACCGCGTCGCCGGCAGCCCCGCCGACCTCATGGTCAACGGGCGCCTCATCGCCCGCGGCGAGGTCGTCGTCATCGACGAGGACTACGGTCTGCGCATCACCGAGATCGTCGACCTCGCCGAGGCCTCCGCCTGATGGACACCGCCGTCCTCGCGCTGCGCACCGTGCTCGCCCTCGTCGTGGTCGTCGGCCTCGTCGTGGTCCTGGGCCGGGTGCTCGACGACCGCGCCGCCGGGCGCACGCAGGACGGCATCGTGTCCCGTCTCCTCTCGCCCTTCAGGGCGCTGCTGCCCGGCCGGTCCGCCGCGCCGAAGCAGCGCCGCCGGCCCGCGGCCGTCCTCACGGTCGTCGGCCGCCAGGGCCTGGGCCCCAAGGCGAGCGTCGCTGTCGTCGACGTCGGCGACCAGCGTCTGGTCCTCGGCGTGAGCGAGGCCGGCGTCACGCTCCTCACGTCGATGCAGGCCCCGGCCGTCGAGGCCGAGCCTGTCGAGGTCGTCGAGGCTGTCCCGTCCGCCGCGACGTCCCTCGTGAAGGGCGGCGCCACGCCCGGCACGGCACCCGTCGCCACGTCTGAGACCACGCCTGTCGTCGCGGCCGGCACGCCCGCGCCCACGTCCGACGGGCCTGCGGCCCCTGTCGCCTTCGACGAGGTCTTCGCCGGGATCGTCGCCCAGCAGCCCGAGGGTGCGCAGGGCACCACAGCGCGTCTCGCACCTGTCGCCTCGGACGCGGCAGCGACCGAGCCCGTCGCCGCACAGCTCACCGGCACCCAGCCCACCGGCACGCAGTCCACGGGCACGGCTGCGCCGGTATCGACCAGCCTCGTCGCCGGTTCTGTCCTGTCTCCTGCGACGTGGCGGCAGGCCGTCAGCGCCGTGCAGTCGCGGACCCGGCGGTGACCGCCGCCGCAGGCCGTCGCCCGCTGCGGCTGCTGGTCCTCGCGCTCCTCGCCCTCGTGCTCACGGTGCTCACCGTCGCCGGTGCGACGCTCACCGCAGGCTCGGCCTCGGCCGCGACGCCCGTGCAGGGTGCGCAGAGCACCGCCGTCCGCTCCGCCGTCGCCGCGGTGCTCCCCGCCCAGCCGGGAGACCCGCTGGCACCCGGTGACCCGGCGGCCCCGGGGGACCCGATCGCCCCGGTCGACCCCGTCGCCCCGGCGCCCGGTGTCGTGACCGTCGACCTCGACGGCACGTCGACGACCCCGAGCAGCTCGATCGTCGTGCTCCTGGGCATCACCCTGCTGTCGGTCGCCCCGTCGCTGCTGCTCATGATGACCAGCTTCACCAAGATCTTCGTGGTGCTCGCGCTGACCCGCAACGCCCTCGGGCTCACCGGCGTCCCGCCGAACCAGGTGCTCGCAGGCCTCGCGCTCTTCCTCTCGCTGTTCATCATGGCGCCGATCATCAGCCAGGTGAACGAGCTCGGCGTGCAGCCCTACGTCAACGGCGGGCTCGACTTCAGCGCCGCCGTCGAGGCCGGCTCTGCCCCGCTGCGCGAGTTCATGCTCGGTCAGACCCGTGAGGAGGACATCGCGCTGATGACCCGGGCGGCCGACCAGCCGAACCCGACCGACGCCGCGTCGGTCCCCATGCTCACGCTCATCCCGTCCTTCATGCTCTCCGAGCTCCGGGCCGCGTTTATCATCGGCTTCGTCATCTTCATCCCGTTCCTGGTCATCGACCTCGTGGTCTCGTCCGCACTGATGTCCATGGGCATGATGATGCTGCCGCCGGTGATGATCTCGCTGCCGTTCAAGATCCTGCTCTTCGTCCTCATCGACGGCTGGGGCATGATCATCACGGCCCTCGTCGGAAGCTACGGGTAGCGGCCATGGACACCTCAGCAGTCCTCGACATCGGCGTGCAGGGCCTCATCATCGCGGCCAAGCTGTGCGCACCGATCCTCATCACCGCCCTCGTCGTCGGTTTTGCGGTCTCCCTCCTGCAGTCGATCACCCAGATCCAGGAGGTCACGCTCAGCTTCGTGCCCAAGGCCATCGCGGTCTCGCTCGCGCTGCTCATCAGCGGCCACTGGATGATCTCCGAGATGGTGTCGTTCACCCACGAGCTCTTCGCCCGCATCCCCGGTCTGCTCGGGGGCTGACAGGTGACCCTCAGCCTCTCCCTCGGCGCGCTCGAGTCGCTCATGCTCGTCGGTGTGCGCATGGTCGCCTTCCTCGTCGTCGCACCGCCCTTCTCGCACCGCGGCATCCCCGCGACCGTGAAGGTCATGCTCGCGACGGGTCTCGCGCTCGCCATCGCACCCCGGGTCGTGACCACAGCGCCCGCGAGCACGGGTGAGTACGTCGTGCTCCTCGTGGGCGAGGCCGTGATCGGGGTCGGACTCGGCTTCCTCGTCGCTGTCGTCTTCGCGGCCGTGCAGTCGGCAGGGTCGCTCATCGACCTCATGGGCGGCTTCTCGCTCGCGCAGGGCTTCGACCCGATGACCCAGGTCAACGGCGCGCAGTTCGCCAGGCTGTACCAGCTCACGGCCGTCGTGATCCTCTTCGTCTCGGACGGCTACCAGATGGTCATCTCCGGTCTGGTGCGCACCTTCGACGCGCTCCCGCTCGGTGCGAGCCTCGACCTGTCGAAGCTCGGTGACGCCCTCACGGCGAGCGTCACCGGGATGTTCCTCGCGACCCTGCAGATCGCCGGTCCGCTCGTGGTCGTGCTGTTCCTCGCCGACGTCGGCCTCGGTCTGCTGACCCGGGTGGCCCCGGCGCTCAACGCCTTCGCGCTCGGCTTCCCGCTGAAGATCTTGCTCACGCTCAGCCTCGCCTCGCTCACGTACCTCGCGCTGCCGCGCATCATCGAGAACCTCACCGGACGGTCGCTCGACGCCGTCCTCGGGGTGACCTCGTGAGCGGGGGTGGGGACTCGGGGGAGAAGACCGAGCAGGCGACACCAAAACGGATGAAGCAGAACCGCAAGGACGGTTCGCTCCAGAAGTCCCAGGACCTCAGCTCGTGGCTGGGGATCGGTGCCGCCGCGGTGATGCTCCCGGTCGTCCTCGGCCGCGGCGCCTCCGCAGCGGTCGACCAGCTGAGCGCGGTCCGTGACGTCGTCGCGAACCCTGACCCCCTCGTCGTGGTCGACCTGCTCGGACGCGGGCTCGACTCGATCCTCGACAGCGTCACGCCGATGCTCATCGTCGTGGTGATCGCCGCGATCGTCGCGAACGTCGCCCAGGGCGGGCTGCACATCGCGACCAAGAAGCTCAAGCCGAGGGTCGACCAGTTCAACCTGCTCAAGGGCGTCAAGAACACCTTCGGCGGTCAGGCGCTCTGGCAGGGGGTCAAGGCGCTCACCAAGACCGTCGTGGTCGGCGCCGTGCTGTACATCGCGGTCCAGAACCTCATGCCCGTCCTGCTCACCGCAGGCGGTCTGTCGGTCGGTGCGCTGCTCTCGGCAGCCGGGGGCGGCATCACCTCGCTCCTGTGGAGCGCAGTCGCCGCCGGTCTCGGGCTCGCGGTGCTCGACCTCGTCGTGGTGATGAAGCGGAACCGCAAGAAGACCCGCATGTCCCTCTACGAGGTCAAGCAGGAGAACAAGCAGTCCGAGGGTGACCCGCAGCTCAAGGGCGCCATCCGCTCCAAGCAGATCGCGATGAGCCGCAACCGCATGATCGCCTCGGTCGGCGACGCCGACGTGGTGCTCGTCAACCCGACCCACGTGGCCGTCGCCCTCAAGTACGAGGCGGGGACCGGCGCACCGCGGGTCGTCGCCAAGGGGGCCGGGCACGTCGCGGCCCGCATCCGCGAGGTCGCCGCCGAGAAGAAGGTCCCGATGATCTCCGACGTCCCGCTCGCCCGTGCGCTGCACGGCGCGTGCGAGATCGGCGAGGAGATCCCGGCCGACCTCTACGCGGCCGTCGCCCAGGTGCTCGCCTTCGTCATGGCGCTCAAGCGCCGCGGTGGCAGCACCGACGGGGTCCGCACCATGCCCGGCCCCACGATCCCTGCACCACCTCCCGGCAGCCCACCACCGGCCCGCCGCACCCGGGCGTCGCGCACAGCGCGCCCCGCAGACAGTCCTGACCCGCAGCCCGACACCGACCCCGCACCGGGGACGTCCACCCTCTCGGAGGCCCGAGCATGAAGAACCGTGACCTCGCCAAGCTGGCGGTCCCTGTCGGTGTCGTCGGCATCGTCATGCTGCTGGTCATCCCGCTGCCCGCGATGCTGCTCGACGTGCTCATCGTCGTCAACATCGTCATGTCGCTGGTCATCCTGCTCACCACGATGTACGTGCAGCGGCCGCTCGACTTCTCGGTGTTCCCCTCGCTCATCCTCATCGCGACGCTGTTCAGGCTCGGGCTCAACGTGGCCTCGACCCGCCTCGTGCTCCGCGACGGCTACGCGGGCGAGGTCATCGGTGCCTTCGGCCACTTCGTCGTCGGCGGCTCGCTCATCATCGGGCTCGTCATCTTCCTCATCCTCGTGGTCATCCAGTTCGTGGTCATCACCAACGGTGCCGGCCGTGTGGCCGAGGTCGGCGCCCGCTTCACCCTCGACGCGATGCCCGGCAAGCAGATGGCCATCGACGCCGACCTCAACTCCGGGCTCATCACCGAAGACCAGGCACGCCAGCGCCGCGCCGACGTCGCGGCCGAGGCCGACTTCTACGGTGCGATGGACGGTGGCTCGAAGTTCGTCAAGGGCGACGCGATCGCCGGCATCATCATCACGATCATCAACCTCGTGGGTGGCATCGCGATCGGCCTCATGCAGCGCGGCATGGAGATCGGCGAGGCGGTCGAGACGTACTCGCTGCTGACCATCGGCGACGGCCTCGTCACCCAGATCCCGGCCCTGCTGCTCTCGGTCTCCACGGGTCTCATCGTCACGCGCGCCACGGCCGACTCCGACCTCGGCAGCTCGGCGTCCAAGCAGCTGTCGCAGTCGCGCAACTCGCTGCTCATCGCTGGCAGCGCCGCGATCGCCCTCGCCCTGCTGCCCGGCATGCCCAAGCTGCCCTTCATCCTCGTCGGCGCCGCGCTGCTCCTGGGCGCGCAGCGCATCAAGGCGCGCGACGCCAAGGCCGAGCAGGACGCCAAGCTCGACGCCGCGATCCGGGAGACCGTCGCGCCTGTGGCCGACACCCCCGAGAAGCTCATCGAGGAGATGCGCGTCTCCGCCCTCGAGATCTTGCTCGCCCCGAACCTCGTCGACCTCGTGAGCTCGGGCTCCGACGACGACCTGCTCGCCCGCATCCGCGGACTGCGCCGCAAGGTCGCCCTCGACCTCGGGATCGTCGTCCCGCCGGTCCGCACCCGCGACTCCGTCGAGCTGCCACCGTCCACCTACGTGCTGCGCATCTCGGGTGTCGAGGCCGCGCGCGGCGAGGTGCCGCCCGGCCGTGTGCTGGCCCTCGGCGACGACCTCGGCTCGCTGCCCGGCAGCGAGGTGCACGAGCCCGTCTTCGGTCTCGCCGGCAAGTGGGTGCCCGCCGAGATGCGCTTCGCCGCGGAGATGACCGGTGCGACCGTCGTCGACCGCGTGTCGGTGCTCATCACGCACCTGTCCAACGTCATCGCGAGCAACGCCGACAGGCTGCTCAGCCGCGAGGACGTCCGCGTGCTCACCGAGGGTGTCAAGCAGGTCAACCCCGCCGTCGTCGAAGAGCTCGTCCCCGGGCTGCTGTCCCTCGGCGAGGTGCAGCGCGTGCTGCAGCGCCTGCTGTCCGAGCAGGTGCCGATCCGCGACCTCGGCCGCATCTACGAGGCGCTCACCCTGCGCGCCAAGATCTCGACCGACGCCGAGGGGCTCGTCGAGGCCGCCCGCCTCCAGCTCGCCCCCGCCCTCACCGCCGCGCACACCCACGAGGGCGTGCTGCGCGTCATGACCCTCGAGCCCGTGCTCGAGCAGGCGCTCCTCGAGGGTCTGCGCCCGGGGGAGCAGGGCACGCAGATCCTGCTCGACCCGAACCGGCTCGAGGCCATGCTGCGGTCCTTCGCGGCCGGTCGCGCCGCAGCCGAGAGCCAGGGCGTCGACGTCGTGCTCGTCTGCGCGCCGGCCCTGCGGCCCGCGCTGCGCTCGCTCGTGGCCACCCACCACGGCGAGGCCCCCGTGATGTCATACTCCGAGGTCACCGGATCCGGTGTGAAGATCGAGGCTGTGGGGGTTGTCCGCGATGTCGAAGCGATTGCTGCTTGAGGGCACCGACCTCGAGGCGCTCATCGTCCGGGTCCACGGCGAGATCGGCCCGACCGCCAAGGTGGTCAAGGCCGAGCGCGTGCGGACCGGCGGCGTCGCCGGGTTCTTCGCCAAAGAACGCTTCGAGCTGACCGTCGAGGTTCCTGACGAGGTCGCCTACGTCCCGGGGCCGCTCGTCACCCCGGGCAGCCGCGGGCCTGTCGGCTCCGCAGGCGGCGGGTCTGTGGGTGGCGGGTCTGTGGGCACAATCCCCGGGTCTGCCGCCCGGTGGAGCGGCGGAGACGACGCAGCCCGCCGCGCGGAGGTCGACGCGGGCACCGCCGAGGTGCAGCCCGTCGGGATCGACGCCCTGCTCGCCGCCGCCGACGCCGCCGACAGGCACGGCGCCCCGCGCGGCAACAACCCCGACGACGAGATCGCCCCCGTCTCGACCGAGCAGGACACCTTCGCCTCGATCCTCGACTCGGTGCGCCAGCTCGCCTCCGAGACCCGCCAGGCCGACGAGGCCGCGGCCGCCGCGGCGGCCTCCGCCACCGCCGGACCTGCCACGGGGCTCGGCGCTGCCGCGGCAGCCTCGGGTGGCACCGCAGCTGCCGGGGCTGCTGCCTTCGGGGCTGCAGCGACGGGCGGTCCGGTCTCGGCAGCGCCGACGCCCCCGGTCGCCCCACCGCTCGGCCAGACCTCGGCCCGGCGCAGCAACCCCTGGGCCCGCAAGACCACCCCGTCAGGCCCGACCCCGGTCGTGCTCGACAAAGAGGTGCGACCCGCCGAGTTCGTCGTCGTGCGCACCACGGGTGCGAGCATCCCCGAGCTGCTCCAGGTCGGCGTCCCGCGCCGGCTGCTCTCCGAGCTGCCGGCAGGGCAGGGGACGTACCCCCTGTCGCAGGTCCTCTCGAAGGTCCCGCGCGCACCCGCCGTCGTCCGCGAGCCCGCCTCGGTCGTCGTGGTCGCCGGGCAGGGTGAGCAGGTGGTCGAGGCCGCGCGGCTCATCGCCCGACGCATCGGCGTGCCCGACTCCGGCATCGCCCTCGCCGGGAGGCTCGACCCGCAGACCGGCTACGGGCCGTGGGTCATCACCGGCATGTCCGCGCGCAGGCTCCGCGCGGCGACCGTCGAGTCCGAGGCGCCGCTCGTGGTCGCCCTCGGCGTCGGGGCCGACGCCTCCGACTGGACCATCGCGTCGTCGCTCGTCGCGTCCTTCGACCCGGACCAGGTGTGGGCCGTCGTCGAGGCCGACCGCAGCCTCGCCGACGCCCGCCGCTGGATGACGGCCGTCGGCCAGCACCGGCCCTTCGACGCGCTCGCGGCCCGCAACGTCTCGTCGACCTCGCAGCCCGCGGCGATCCTCGAGCTCGGCGTGCCTGTCGGTCTGCTCGACGGCTTCGCGGCCTCGGCCCTCGTCTGGGCGGCCCTGCTCGACGAGCACCTCGACGACCCCGCCTGGGACTGAGCGACGGGACTACCTGACGTCGCTCAGGTGGTCGCCGCTAGGCCGACACGTGCCAGACGCTCGTGGAAGGGACGCACCGGGCTAGACGCTCAGGGCCCGCAGGCCCAGGGTGCGCAGGCGCGGGAAGTGCGCGGTCCAGGTCTCGCGGCACCTGTGAGGCAGCACGAGGTCTGGCCACAGCCTCTCGAGCGTGGCGCGGTCCAGGAGGCGTCGGTGGTCGTCGGCCGAACCTGCGCGGACGACCGCGGAGTACAACGCGATCAGGTCGCTGGCGTCCGCGAGGTCATAGGTGGGGTCCTGGCTGGTGTCGATGTGCGGCCCCACGCGGACGATGCCGGACGTCGGTCCTTGCAGCTCGGAGAGATCGTCCGGGGTGTCATAGGGGACGTGGTCGGCGAACCTGTACCCGCGGGGCACCGCGCCCTTGTCGTCGGCGATCATGAGACCTCTTCTCCTGGCTGTCAGTCCAGCCTAGCGAAGGTCCGCCGGGGGACGGTTCTTCCTGGCGCGAGGCTGTGCAGCGAGGAGGGTGGCGCGCCGGTCAGGAGGGGGAGGGGCCCTCGTCCGGGGTCGTCTCGGGGGTGCTGGCGTCGGGTGCCTGCGCCGACTGCGCCGACTGCCCCGACTGTGTGGCCTGGGTGACCAGGGCGATGAGCGCGGCCTGGGCGTCGTCGTCGGCCGAGACGGCGGCGAGGTTGCTGGCCTGGACTGCCTCGACGACCTCGGCGCGGTTGACGCGCATCGAGCGGGGGGCGTCGATCCCGATCCGCACACCGTCTCCGCGGGTGTCGATGATCGTGATGACGATGTCGTCGCCGATGAGGAGCTTCTCTCCGACTCGTCGACTCAGCACCAGCATGCGACGACCCTACCCCAGCGTCTTCGGCGCGGCGCGACGGTCCTGCGGGACACGCCAGGGACGCACGAGCACGGAGTCACCCGGTGCCTCATGTGACAAAACCTCATACCCGGTGGGCTGCGACCGATCTGCAGGGAGTGACGGGTAGGTCTACCCGTCCGTGAGTCGGAGGGAGTGCGATCAGTGGACGACATTGACGACATCGTTCGGGAGTTCCTGATCGAGAGCTACGAGAACCTGGACCAGCTGGACCAGGACCTGGTCGCGCTGGAGAGCGCCCCGGGGTCGCGTGAGCTGCTCTCGAGCGTCTTCCGCACGATCCACACCATCAAGGGAACCAGCGGGTTCCTCGCCTTCGGCGACCTCGAGAGGGTCGCGCACGTCGGGGAGAGCCTCCTCGTCGAGCTGCGTGACGGACGCCGCCTCATGGACCAGCACACGACAGACGTGCTGCTGCGCATGGTCGACACCATCCGCGACCTGCTCGGTCGGATCGAGTCGACCGGTGGCGAGGCCGGCATCGAGGTCGACGGCGTGATCGCCGTGATCCAGCGCGCCCTCGACGGCGAGGACGAGGCAGCGGCCGAGGTCGCACCCGAGCCCGCCGCAGAGGCAGCACCGGAGCCCGCCGCCGAGCCCACCCCGGCCGAGCCCACGCTCGCGCAGATCGGTCAGCCGACCGCAGAGGACCTCGCCGCAGCAGCCGCTGCTGAGGCTGCACCCCTCGCCGCAGCTGCTGCAGCCGCCGCCGCTCAGGACGCGACCGACGCCGTGCGCGCCGCGACCGACGCAGACCAGGGCGACCGCGCCGTCGCCGCCGCGATGTCGGCTGCTGCCGTCACCGCCGCTGTCGTCGCCGCGACCCCGGCGGCGCCCGCGCCGGCTGCACCCGCACAGGCTGCCGCACCCGCACCCGCCGCCCCGGCGCCGGCCCCCGCTCTCGCGAAGGCCACCCCTGCCCGCGCCGGCGCACCCGAGCCGACAGAGTCTGTCGCCTCGCGCGGCACGAGCGAGTCGTCGATCCGCGTGGACGTCGACCTCCTTGACGACCTCATGCGTCAGGTCGGCGAGCTCGTCCTCGTCCGCAACCAGATCGCCCAGCTGGCCGGATTCGACTCCGACGCCGAGCTCACCCGCTCCTCGCAGCGCCTGAGCCTCATCGCCTCTGAGCTGCAAGAAGGGGTCATGAAGACCCGCATGCAGCCGATCGACCACATCTGGTCGAAGATGCCGCGCATCGTCCGCGACCTCGCGGCCGCCTGCGCCCGCGAGGTGCGCCTCGAGATGGTCGGTGGGGACACCGAGCTCGACCGTTCCCTCCTCGAGTCCGTCAAGGACCCGCTCACCCACCTGGTGCGCAACGCCGTGGACCACGGCATCGAGTCGCCGGCCACGCGCACGGCGTCGGGCAAGCCCTCGACGGGTGTCCTCACCCTGCGCGCCTACCACGCAGGTGGTCAGGTCATGGTCGAGGTGCGCGACGACGGCGCGGGCATCGACCCGCAGAAGGTCGCCGCCAAGGCGATCGAGCGTGGCCTCAAGACGGCCGAGCAGCTCGACGCGATGGCGACGAGCGACATCCTCAACCTCGTGTTCCTGCCCGGGTTCTCTACAGCCGCAGCCGTGACCAACGTGTCCGGCCGTGGCGTCGGCATGGACGTGGTCCGCTCGAACATCGAGTCGATCGGCGGCGCCGTCGAGGTCGAGAGCGAGGTGGGCCGTGGCACCACGTGGCGCCTGCGCATCCCGCTGACCCTCGCGATCATGCCCGCGCTCACAGTGCGCTCGGGCTCCGAGATCTACGCGATCCCGCAGGTCAACCTGCAGGAGCTCGTGGCCCTCGACACCCAGAAGACGCAGGAGGCCATCGAGCACATCGGCTCGGCCGAGGTGTACAGGCTCCGCGGCGCGCTGCTCCCGCTCGTGCGGCTCAGCGACGTCATGGGCCAGACCCGTGGCGACGGCGACTCCGCGGTCATCGCGGTGCTGCAGGCCGACAACCAGCGCTTCGGCCTCGTGGTCGACCGTGTCCTCAACAACGAGGAGATCGTCGTCAAGCCGCTCGCGGCCCAGCTCAAGACGATCGGCATCTACGCGGGCGCCACCCTCATGGGTGACGGCCAGGTCGCGCTCATCCTCGACGTCCAGGCGATCGCCCGCCGGTCGCTGTCGGGGGAGATCGCCGACCTCGACCACCGTGCCGCGATCGAGAAGAGCGTCTCGGCCGGCGAGGTCACCGAGCTGCTGGTCGTCGGGATCGGCTCGGGACGTCGTGTCGCCGTGCCGCTCGCGATGGTCACGCGCCTCGAGCTCGTCGCCCAGGACCGCATCGAGCTGGTGGGTGGCCACGAGGTCATCCAGTACCGCGACGCGATCGTCCCGGTCTCGCGCCTCGCCCGGACCCTCGGGTCCTTCGAGGAGCCGACCGAGGAGATCCCCCTGGTGGTCTTCACCCGCGGTGAGCGGACCGTCGCGATGGTCGTCTCCGAGATCGTCGAGATCGTCTCGGACGCCGGCGCGGAGCGCAGCACTGTCGACGACATCGGCCTGCTCGGCTCGATCGTCCTGTCCGGACGCGTCACCGAGCTGCTCGACGTGCCGACGGCGCTGCTCCAGGCAGACCCCCGCTTCTACGACGGTGACCAGATGCTCGGCACCGACGGCATGGACCACGCCGCGGCCTCAGGCCTCGGCTCTGCGTACGACTCCGAGATGGTGAGCGCCTGATGTCCACCCAGTACGTGACGTTCCGCATCGGCGAGGCGCTCTACGGCGTCGAGGTCATGCGGATCTCCGAGACGCTCGGGCACCACGCCCGCACCCCGGTCCCGCTCGCACCTGTCGGCATCGCCGGCCTGGTGAACCTGCGCGGCCAGGTCGTCATGACGGTCGACCTGCGACCCCGTCTGGGCCTCGAGGCCCTCGCGGCAGACGCCGAGTCGATGATGGTCGTCGTCGAGGTGGCTGACGACTCGATCAGCCTGCTCGTCGACGAGGTGGGCGAGGTGCTCACCCTCGACGAGGAGCAGTTCGAGTCCCCGCCCGAGACCCTCGGCGCGCAGAGCCGCGAGCTCATCACCGGCGCCTTCAAGCTCGACCAGGGTCTGCTGCTGACGCTCGACGTCGACGCGGCGCTCGCCGCCTGACGTCGCGGCGGGGTCGACGGCAGCGACCCCGCCGCAGCGCAGGACGGCAGGACCCAGCACCAGCCAGCAGCACCCGCAGGAACCAGCACGACCGCAGCACAGCAGCAACGCACCACCGCAGCACAGCACCAGACGACGGGCCGACGACGACCGCTCTCGGCCCGTCGTGCCGACGAGTCTCTCCTGTGGAGAGCGGCCGGCATCCCCTGTCGACCGGAAGAGGCACCATGAGCGTCACGTCTGCACCCCGTCAGTCCCTGGACCGTCCGCGCTCCGACGCGCCGTCGGGTGCCGCCCGCGGGAACGGAGCCACCACCCCGGCCTACGACACCCCGTCGTCCGCCGGGCGCGGGTCCGTCGCACCGCCGGCGCCCTCCGGGCAGGGCCGCCGCCGGGTCGGCCTCATGCAGCGCATCGGCGCGATCATCGCCGTCTTCGTGCTGGTCGTCGTGGTCGTCGCCTCGGTCGCCGTGACCACCACGCGGGCGATCTCGGACGACGCGAGCACGCTCGCCACGGTCCAGAACGACATCGTCATCCCGCTCAACAAGGTCCACCAGGGGCAGCTCAAGGCGCGTCTGATCGTCGCGCAGATCGCGGCGGCCTCGGACGACGACATCATCGACGAGTGGCTGACCAAGCAGGCGGACAACGACGCGGAGACCGACGCCGCGATCGAGCAGTTCCGGACGGCGATGGCGGGGATCGAGTCCTCGGCCCTCTCCGGGATCGACACCTTCCTCGAGTGGCGCGAGGTGCGCGACGACCAGGTCGTCCCGGCGGCGCGTCTCGCGGACCCGAAGGCCTACGAGACAGCCCTGACCGAGGTGTCGCAGCCGCTCATCGACGAGTACCTGGTCGACCTCGACGCCGGGGCCGAGGAGGCCGTCGTCTTCAGCGCCGACCTCGCCGACCAGGCCCGCGCCACGGGCAGCCGCGGCCTGCTGGTGATCATCGTCGTGAGCGTCCTCGGCATGGCGCTCGGCCTGGCCGCCGGCATGACCATCGCCCGCTCGATCACCCGTTCGACCGTCAAGGTCCAGCACTCCCTCGAGTCGCTCGCCGCGGGCGACCTCACCGACGAGCCGCAGGTGACCTCGCGCGACGAGATCGGTGCGATGGCCAGCGCCCTGGTCACCGCGCAGCGCAGCCTGCGCGACGTCCTCGGCGGGGTCGCGGAGTCGGCCCGCAGCGTCTCCGACGCGGCCCAGGACATGCGTGCCGGAGCCGCCCAGGTGACGACGGGCGCAGAAGAGTCGAGCGCGCAGATCGGCGTGGTGGCCGCGGCCGCCGAGCAGGTCTCGCGCAACGTCCAGACCGTCGCCGCAGGCGCCGAGGAGATGGGTGCCTCGATCCGCGAGATCGCGACCAACGCCAACGAGGCCGCGCAGGTCGCGCACTCGGCGACGACGGTCGCCGCCACGACCAACGAGACCGTCGCCAAGCTCGGCACCTCGAGCCAGGAGATCGGCGCCGTCGTCAAGGTCATCACGAGCATCGCGGAGCAGACGAACCTGCTCGCCCTCAACGCGACCATCGAGGCTGCACGTGCTGGCGAGGCCGGCAAGGGATTCGCCGTGGTCGCCTCCGAGGTCAAGGACCTCGCGCAGGAGACCGCCAAGGCGACCGAGGACATCGCCCGCAGGGTCGAGGCCATCCAGGTCGACACCCGCTCCGCGGTCGACGCCATCGCGGAGATCTCCTCGATCATCGCGAGCATCAACGACTACCAGCTGACCATCGCCTCGGCCGTCGAGGAGCAGACCGCGACGACCAACGAGATGTCCCGTTCGGTCACCGAGGCCGCCACGGGCTCGGGCGAGATCGCCGCGAACGCCGCGGGTGTCGCGCAGACCGCCGAGGTGTCGAACATCGCGATCGCCGACCTGGGCGGCCGGGTCGACGACCTCGCCGGGATCGCCTCGGACCTGCACGCGAAGGTCTCGACCTTCCGCTACTGAGCCCGCACAGCGCTCCGCAGCCCGCACACCGCACCCCGCACCGCGCAGACCCCCGTCCTCCTCGAGGGCGGGGGTCTGCGCGTCCCCCCCCGTGACGGCACAGTCCTCCGGTGTGGCGGAGCGCACCCGGGTGAGGAGCCGACCTGTCTGCTCATGGCGGTCGGGCGGGTGCCGATGGGAGTGCTGCCCGACGTCGAGCGCGCCGCGCGCTCCCGTCACCCCCCTGACCTAGGAGCACCATGTCTTCGAGCACGCCCGGCACCACGTCCAGCCAGGTCGGCGCGCCGCGCCGACGTCGCCTCGGCGACCTCCCCGTGGCCGTGCGGATCGGGATCGGCTTCGGCATCGTCATCCTGCTCACGGCGATGATCACCGCGGTGGGCGCGCAGCGGCTCGTGACCCTCGACGCCCAGACGCAGCAGCTCGACCGCGAGGCCATCGCACCGCAGTCGGACCTCAACAACATCCAGCGCTGGTTCCAGGCGAGCCGCGCCCGCGTGCTCGAGTACGGCATGAGCACCCCCGAGGGTCAGAAGACGGTCCTGGAGGAGATGGAGAAGTTCGACACCGACGCCCTCGCGAGCATGGACGCCTACGAGCCCTACGTCCTCGACAGCGCCGCCTTCGCGACCCTGACCGACGCGTACAGCCGGTACCAGGCGGCCGTCGAGGCCATCGCACCGATCACCGCGGACGGGGCGATCGCCTACCACGACGCCTACGTCGAGCAGGTGCGTCCGATCACCGCCGAGGTCACGGGCGCCCTGCAGGAGATCATCGACGCCGTGGGCGAGAGCGCTGCGCAGTCTGTCGAGGAGTCCACGGCCACAGCCCGCACGGCGATCGTCTCGATGATCGTCGCGGGTGTCGTCGCCGCGCTCCTCGCCGTGGTCGTGGCCGTGACCCTCGTGCGCTCGATCGTCGGCAACCTGCGCAAGGTGCAGGAGACCATCGTCGCCCTCGGAGACGGGGACCTCACCAAGGACACCGGTGTCGACTCTGGCGACGAGCTCGGTCAGATGGCCGCCTCCCTCTCCTCGGCGCAGGCGAACCTGCGCGAGCTCGTCTCGGGTGTCGTCGCCACGGCCGGGACCGTCGCCGCAGCCGCCGAGGAGATGTCGGCCTCGACCACGCAGGTCGCCGCAGGCTCGGAGGAGACCAGCGTCCAGGCCGGCGTGGTGGCCGCGGCCGCCGAGCAGGTCTCGCGCAACGTGCAGACCGTCGCCGCGGGCGCCGAGCAGATGGGCGCGTCGATCCGCGAGATCTCGCAGAACGCCAACGAGGCCGCCCGTGCTTCGAACGAGGCCGTCGAGCAGTCGGAGCGCACCCGCATCACCGTCGTCGACCTCGGGACGTCGAGCCAGGAGATCGGCGCCGTGGTCAAGGTCATCACGAGCATCGCGGAGCAGACGAACCTGCTCGCGCTCAACGCGACCATCGAGGCCGCGCGTGCCGGTGAGGCCGGCAAGGGCTTCGCCGTCGTCGCCTCGGAGGTCAAGGACCTCGCAGCCGAGTCGGCCCGGGCCGCCGAGGACATCGCGCGCCGCATCGACGTGAACCGCAGCCAGACCGAGTCGGCTGTCGCGGCGATCTCGGGGATCGGCGAGATCATCGCGACGATCAACGACTACCAGCTGACGATCGCCTCGGCCGTCGAGGAGCAGACCGCGACGACCACCGAGATGTCCAGGTCGGTCACCGAGGCCGCCACGGGATCGGGTGAGATCGCGCAGAACATCGTCGGCGTGGCCTCGGCCGCCGTGGCGTCCTCCGACGTCGTCGCCCAGATGGGCACGGCCGTCCAGGAGCTCGCGATGATGTCTGCTGACCTGCGCGAACGCGTCGCCAGCTTCGTCTACTGACCCGCGCGAGACGGCGCGGCGGCCCGGGGGGACCGCCGCGCCGTCGGCGTCTGCGGGTGGGCAGGGGAGGGCTGCGCAGGCTCCGGCAGGTCCCGCCTTCTGTGAAGCCTCAACTACCAGGCTGGTCGGACGATAGGACGTCCAGCTGGCCGTCACGCGTCACCGACGTCCCGCAGGGGGAGCACGTCTGGTACCACCCGCCTGCCTCAGGAGCGCTCATGCCCACCGTGAAGAACCGCCCGCGCTACGACCTCCGCGCCAAGATCCTCTCCGTCGGAGCCGTCGGCATGCTGGTCGCCGTCCTGGTCGCCGCCGCGGGCTGGAGCGGCCTGAGCTCCTCGCAGTCGAGCAGCAGCCAGATCGTCGCGCTCGACACGCTGCGCCTCCAGGTCGCGCAGATCTCGCGCTACAACTCCGACGTCTCCGGGTGGCAGGTCGCCTACGCCTGGGACGCCAGCACGATCGGCCCGCAGGCGGCCGTCGCGCCAGACTCTGCCAACCGCGCCGGCTTCGTCACCTCGATCGGCGAGCTCCACACCCTGCTCGACGAGCTCGACGTCGAGACCATGACCGACGCCGAGAAGGCGCTCTTCGCCGAGATCACCTCCAGCTGGGACGCCTTCGAGGCCGTCGACGCGCAGGTCGTCGGGCTCTACGAAGACGGCACCGAGGCCTCCAAGGTCGAGGCCGACGGCCTCGTGGTCGGAGCCGGCTACGAGCAGTACTACGCGATCACGAGCCAGACCGCCGAGCTCGGCGAGTCGCTCACCGACCGTGCCGACACGCTCCAGCAGGACATGACCTCGGCCCGCACCCGCAACGGTGCAGTCGTGGTGGTCGCGGTGCTCCTCGGCCTGGCCGCGGTGGTCACCCTGAGCCTCGTGCTCGGCCGACGCGTCAAGCGCTCGGCCGCCGAGGTCAACGGCGCCCTCGAGGCCCTCGCCGCCGGTGACCTCACCCGCACCCCGCAGGTCGCGAGCACGGACGAGATCGGTGACATGGCGACCTCCCTCGCCGAGGCTCAGCGCTCGATCGCGCGGCTGCTCGCCGGGGTCGTCGGCTCGAGCGACGTCCTCGCGACGGCAGCCCAGCACCTCGCGTCGTCGAGCTCGCAGGTCGCCGCAGGCTCGGAGGAGACGAGCGCGCAGGCGGGCGTCGTCGCCGCCGCGGCCGAGCAGGTCTCGCGCAACGTGCAGACCGTCGCCGCAGGCGCCGAGGAGATGGGCGCCTCGATCCGCGAGATCGCGACGAACGCCAACGAGGCCGCCCGGGTCGCCGGGCAGGCCGTCGACTTCTCGACGGCGACCGCCGCGGCGATCGGCGAGCTCGGTGAGAGCTCGAAGGAGATCGGGTCGGTGGTCAAGGTGATCACGAGCATCGCGGAGCAGACGAACCTGCTGGCCCTCAACGCGACGATCGAGGCCGCGCGTGCCGGGGAAGCCGGCAAGGGCTTCGCCGTGGTGGCCTCCGAGGTCAAGGACCTCGCTGCCGAGTCGGGTCGGGCTGCTGAGGACATCGCGCGCCGGATCACCCAGGTGCAGGCGCAGACGACGTCTGCTGTCGCGGCGATCGGTGAGATCTCGGCGATCATCGCGAGCATCAACGACTACCAGCTGACCATCGCCTCGGCTGTCGAAGAGCAGACCGCGACCACCAACGAGATGTCCCGCTCGGTCACCGAGGCGGCCACGGGCGCTGGGGAGATCGCCGCGAACATCACCGGGGTGGCCTCGGCCGCGGCCGAGTCGACGATCACCGTCGGGCAGATGTCCGAGACCGTCGACGAGCTCGCCCGGACCTCGGCCGAGCTGCGGACCCAGGTCGGCTCCTTCACGGTCTGAGCCCCCGCCCGGCCGCGGTCCGCACCACCACCTCGATCCGCCGCCAGCGGCGCGGAGCCGCGGCCCGGGACGTCTCACACATGGCACCAGCGTGCCGATAGGGAGGTTGCCTTCCGGGCGGCGCAGTCCTGCGTCGCCCCGCACTACAGCAGGAGATGACCGAAGATGCAGTGGTTCTGGAACCGTCCCGTCGGCGTGAAGTTCGCAGCACCCCTGGTGCTGATGGGCGCGGTCTTCGCGGTGGTGGGCGGTCTCGGGGCACTCGCGCTGCGCAGCGCGGCGTCGAGCCTGCGCGCGGTGTCGGCCGAGGCCGACCCCGTCGCGGCGGCCGAGCTCGCGACAGCCGCCGAGCAGGAGGCCACGCGGACGCTCGCCGTCCTCGCCGTCGCCTTCGTCATCGGTGCGATCCTCTGCACGGTCCTCACCGTCGCGGTCAGCAGCCGCGTCCGCCGCAGCATCGAGATGCTGCGCGGCTCGATCGACGAGCTCGCCGCGGGCGACCTCACCCACCCGGCCGTCCACGTCGACTCCGACGAGGTCGGCTCGATCGTCGACGCCTTCGAGGTCGCCCGGGGCGAGCTCCGCGGCACCCTCACCCAGGTCGCCGCAGCCGCAGGCTCGGTGTCGAGCAAGGCCGACGACCTTGCCGCGGCGAACACCCAGGTCGCCGGCGGCGTCAGCCAGACCAGCACCCAGGCGGGGGTGGCCGCGACGGCCGCCGAGCAGGTCTCCCTCAACGTGCAGACCGTCGCGGCGGGTGCCGAGCAGATGGGCGCCTCGATCCGCGAGATCGCGACCAACGCCAACGAGGCCGCGAAGGTCGCGAGCCAGGCCGTGACCTTCTCCAACACGACAGCCGCGACGGTCGGTGCCCTCGGTGAGAGCTCGAAGGAGATCGGGTCTGTGGTCAAGGTGATCACGAGCATCGCGGAGCAGACGAACCTGCTGGCCCTCAACGCGACGATCGAGGCCGCTCGTGCCGGGGAAGCCGGCAAGGGCTTCGCGGTCGTGGCGAGCGAGGTCAAGGACCTGGCTGCGGAGTCGGGTCGGGCTGCTGAGGACATCGCACGCCGGATCACCCAGGTCCAGGCGCAGACGACGTCTGCTGTCGCGGCGATCGGTGAGATCTCGGCGATCATCGCGAGCATCAACGACTACCAGCTGACCATCGCGTCGGCTGTCGAGGAGCAGACCGCGACGACCAACGAGATGTCCCGCTCCGTCACCGACGCCGCAGCCGGGGCCTCCGAGATCTCCGCGACGATCACCGACGTCGCCGAGTCCGCGCACACCTCTACGGGTGTGCTCACAGCTGTCGGCAGCACGGTCTCCGAGCTCGCCGATCTCTCCGGGGACCTCCGGTCCCAGGTGTCCCACTTCACGATCTGAGGCCGATGATGTCCTTCTCCCGCCCACCCTGGTCGCCGCGCCGCGTCGCGCCGGCCCTCGCGCTGCTCGTCGCGGCCCCGCTCGCCCTGACAGGCTGCGCGTCCGAGGCCGCCGGTGCCGACGCGTCCCTCGTGGGCGTGGCGATGCCGACGACCACGTCGTTGCGGTGGATCGAGGACGGCGACAACCTCCAGGCCCAGCTCGAGGCGCTCGGGTACCAGGTCGACCTGCGCTACGCCGAGAACGACGTGGCGACGCAGGTCGACCAGCTCGACTCGATGATCGACGCCGGCGCCGACCTGCTCGTGGTCGGCTCGATCGACGGGACCGCCCTCAAGGCCCAGCTCGCCCGGGCCGCCGACGCGGGCATCCCGGTGATCGCCTACGACAGGCTCATCCGTGAGTCGCCGGACGTCGACTACTACGCGACCTTCGACAACTTCCGGGTCGGTACCCAGCAGGCGACGTCGCTGCTCCAGGGTCTGGGTGTCCTCGACGAGGCCGGGGAGCCGACAGGGGCCGCGGGGCCCTTCACCATCGAGGTCTTCGCGGGGTCGTCGGACGACAACAACGCGACGGTCTTCTACGAGGGTGCCTTCAGCGTCCTCCAGCCGTACCTCGACTCCGGGGTGCTCCAGGTGCCCTCGGGCGAGACCGACTTCGCGAGCATCGCGATCGAGGCCTGGGACGCCAAGGTCGGTGGCGAGCGCATGACCCGCCTGCTCGACTCCGTGTACGCCGGGACCGACCTGCAGATCGACGGGGTGCTCTCGCCCTACGACGGCATCTCGATCGCGATCATCGACGTGCTCAAGGGGGCCGGCTACGGCACCCCAGCCCGTCCGCTCCCCGTGGTCGTCGGCCAGGACGCCGAGGCCCCCTCGATCAAGTCCGTGATCGCCGGGGAGCAGTTCTCGAGCATCTACAAGGACACCCGCCAGCTCGCCGAGGTGACCGTCGCCATGGGTGACGCGCTCCTCAAGGGCGAGTCGCCCGAGGTCAACGACGTCACCTCCTACGACAACGGCGTGACCGTGGTCCCCACCTACCTGCTCGCCCCCGTCGTGGTGACCGCCACGAACTACGAGTCGCTGCTCGTCGGCGGCGGCTACTACACCGAGGAGGAGCTGCGATGACGACGACGTCAGTGCGGCCCGTACGCCCGACAGGTCGCAGCGCTGCGCCCTCAGCCCGCCCTGCCGCACGCAGCCCGTACAGCCCGGTCGCCCCGGTCGAGACCGGTGCCACGCCTCCCACCAAGGCACCGCGTTCCTCGCGGGCCCGGTGGTTCTGGGACCGTCCCGTCGCGGCCAAGATCGGCACGTCCCTCGTCGTCATGGGAGTCGTCTTCGCCTCGGTCGGCGGGGTGGCCGCACTGGCCCTCGACCGCGCCGCGGGCCACCTGGACCAGGTGAACACCCTCACCGGCAAGCTCCAGGGCGACCTCGGTGACCTCCGCGCCGCGCAGGCCACCAGCCAGCTGCTCGTGCGCCGCGCCGCGGCCGCACCCGACGAGGCGCTGCGCACCCAGATCCTCACCTCCTCGGACTGGAACGACTCGGCCGTCGACAGGCTGATCGCCGAGGTCGAGACCTTCGAGCAGTCCGGCACCCAGCAGTGGCAGGACTTCGTGACCCGCTGGGACGAGTGGACCACCTACCGTGACTCGGTCGTGCTGCCCCTCGTGCAGGCCGGCGACGTCGACGGCGTCGAGCAGGCCCTCGCGGCCGACGTCGCCGCCGACCCTGACCGTGCCGGGCGTGCGCTGCTCCTCGCGCAGGGTCAGATCGACTTCCAGGTGGCCGAGGTGCTCCACGACGCCCAGGCCGACGTGTCCAGGACGATCCTCGTCCTGGGTGTCGCGTTCCTCGTCGGCGCAGGGCTCTCGGTGACCCTCGCGGTGCTCGTGGTGCGCCGCATCACCTCCGGGATCCGTTCTGTCCAGGCCGCGCTCGAGTCCCTCGCCACGGGTGACCTCACCCACGAGGTCGAGGTCCTCAGCCGCGACGAGCTCGGTCAGATGTCCGAGTCCTACGACCTCGCGGTCTCCACGCTGCGCACGGCGATGACCGGCGTGGTGGGCACGGCGCACGCCGTCGCCCAGAGCGCCGAAGACCTCGGCGCCGCCAACAGCCAGGTGGCCGGCGGGACCGCGGCCACGAGCGCGCAGGCCGCTGTCGCGACCGAGGCCGCCGAGCTGGTCTCGCGCACCATCCAGTCGGTCGCCGCCGGCGCCGAGCAGATGGGTGCCTCGATCCGTGAGATCGCGGGCTCGGCCGACGAGGCGTCCAAGGTCGCCGCGCAGGCTGTCCAGGTGTCCGAGACGACGGCCGAGAACGTCCGGCTGCTCGGGGAGTCCTCGCAGGCGATCGGCGCCGTGGTCAAGGCCATCACGTCGATCGCGGAGCAGACGAACCTGCTGGCCCTCAACGCGACCATCGAGGCTGCCCGTGCCGGTGAGGCCGGCAAGGGCTTCGCGGTCGTCGCCCACGAGGTCAAAGAGCTCGCGGGGGAGTCCGGCCGTGCGGCCGAGGACGTCGCGCGCCGCATCGCCGAGATCCAGGCGCAGACCGGCACGACGGTCTCGGCGATCTCCGAGATCTCGACGATCATCCGGACCATCAGCGACTACCAGATGACCATCGCCTCGGCGGTCGAGGAGCAGACCGCGACGACCAACGAGATGAGCCGCGGCATCACCGAGGCGGCCACGGGCGCCGGTGAGATCGCCGTGCACATCGGCTCGGTCGCCGCCGTCGCCTCGGAGTCCTCCGACGTCGTCGCCCGCATGGGCACGACCGTCGAGGAACTCACGAGCGCCTCCGCAGACCTCCGTTCCAAGACCGCGCAGTTCGCGGTCTGACTCTCCCTCCCGACAGACAAGGTGCTCTCATGACGATCCGTGTGCTCGTGGTCGACGACTCGGTGGTGATCCGCCGCCTCGTCGTCCAGGCCCTCGAGAGCGACCCCGGCATCGAGGTGATCTCGACGGCCGCGAACGGGAAGCTCGCGCTCGCCAAGGTCGAGCAGCTGCGGCCCGACGCCGTGACGATGGACATCGAGATGCCCGAGCTCAACGGTGTCGAGGCTGTCCGCGAGCTCCGCAAGCGGGGCCACCAGATGCCCATCATCATGTTCTCGACCCTGACCGAGCGGGGCGCGACAGCGACCCTCGACGCGCTGTCGGCCGGGGCGTCGGACTATGTGGCCAAGCCGTCGAACGTCGGGTCGATCAACGAGTCGCTCAAGGCTGTCGCCGACCAGCTGATCCCGAAGATCCGTGCCCTGGTGCCCGGAGCCCGGCAGGCACCGCAGCGTGCCGCCGGGGTCCCGGTGCGGGCCGCCGTCGGTGCTCCGCCGGCACCCCGGACCGCAGCGCCCCGCCAGGGTGCGCGCCGTCACCCCGTGCGTGCCGTCGTGCTCGGCTGCTCGACGGGTGGCCCCGAGGCGCTCTCCCGCGTGGTCGAGCGCCTCACTGTCCCGCTGCCGGTCCCCATGCTCGTGGTGCAGCACATGCCCGCGGTCTTCACCCGTCAGCTGGCCAACCGCCTCGACAGGCTCGGCCCGTCGACGGTCGTCGAGGCCGAGGACGGCCAGGCGCTCGTCCCCGGCGGCATCTACATCGCACCTGGGGACACCCACCTCGAGGTCGACGGGAAGGCCGGCAACCTGCGCGCCCGCATCACGCACGGTCCGCCTGTGAACTTCTGCCGGCCGTCGGTCGACGTGCTGTTCCGCTCGGTCCTCGAGCGCATCGGCCCGGACCTGCTCGGCGTGATCCTCACGGGGATGGGTGCTGACGGCAAGGCCGGCTCGGGTGCCATCGCCGAGGCCGGCGGCACCATCGTCGTGCAGGACGAGAAGACCTCTGTCGTGTGGGGCATGCCGGGCGTCACCGCCCAGGCCGGCTACGCACACCGCATCGTCCCGATCCTCGAGATCGGGCAGACCATCTCGGCCCTCGTCCAGGCGAGCGCCGCACCACAGGAGGTGAACTGAGTGAGCCTGACCACGGAGAGCTTCTCCTTCGTCGCTGACCTCGTCCGCGCACGCAGCGCGATCCACCTCGCCCCCGGCAAGGAGTACCTCGTCGAGAGCCGGCTGCTGCCGCTCGCACGCAGGCGCGGCGTGTCGGTCGACGAGTACGTGCGCAGCCAGCGCACCCGCCCCGACCAGCTCGAGTCGGAGATGATCGTCGAGGCGCTGACGACCAACGAGACGAGCTGGTTCCGCGACGCGCTGCCGTTCCAGTCGTTGACCGACCACATCCTCCCGGAGGTGACGTCCAGGCTGCTGCCGGCCGCGCCCCTGCGGATCTGGTCGGCGGCCTGCTCGACGGGCCAGGAGCCGTACTCGATCGCGATGGTCCTGCGCGAGAGGCTCGGCACCCGCCGGGCCGAGATCACCGCGACGGACCTGTCCAACGAGGTCCTCGACAAGGCCAAGTCCGGCCTGTACTCCCAGCTCGAGGTGAACCGCGGCCTGCCCGTGACCTATCTCGTCAAGCACTTCACCAAGTCGGGCGCGCAGTGGCAGATCGCCGACGACGTGAGGTCGATGGTGCGGTTCAGCAAGCACAACCTGCTGAGCGCGCCGCCGGCAGGGGGACCCTTCGACATCGTGTTCCTGCGCAACGTGCTCATCTACTTCGACGTCGAGGTCAAGCGGGACATCCTGCGGCGCCTGCGACCGCAGATGCGCCCCGGAGGGTTCCTCGTCCTCGGGGCAGCAGAGACCACAGTCGGCATCGACGACGCCTGGACCCGTGTCCAGGTCGGCCGCAGCTCGATCTACCAGAACTCAGGGAGACCCGCATGAAAGCACTCGTGATCGACGACTCTCGGACCATGCGGCGCATCGTGTCCTCGACCCTCAAGGATCTCGGCTACGAGACCGTCGAGGCCGGGGACGGCCAGCAGGCCCTCGACGCCCTCGAGGTGGGCGACGAGTTCCAGCTCGCGTGCATCGACTGGAACATGCCCGTCATGGACGGGCTCACCTTCGTCACGAAGGTCCGGGAGAACCGCGCCTGGCGCGGCATCACGCTCATGATGGTCACGACCGAGAGCGAGCACGGGCAGATCGTCAGGGCTCTCGCGGCCGGGGCCCACGAGTACCTCATCAAACCGTTCACCCCGGACGCTCTCCGGGACAAGCTGGAGCTGCTCGGGCTGCTCCCCGTAGAGGAGAACGCATGATCGCCCACCTTGTGGCTGTGGCCAGGGAGCAGATCCTGACCATCACCGAAGACGTCTTCGCCGCGATGATCGACGGTGGCGGCGAGGTGCTCGTGTCCGAGCGCTTCGAGCCCGTGCCGGCCCCCGTCGAGCCGCTGAGCGCGTGGGTCGACATGACCGTCGCCGAGCTCGGTCTCGGTGTCCGCACGATCGTGCGCACCGAGCGTCCGGCCGCCGACGAGCTCACCCGCGCCCTGCTGATGATGGACGCGTCCGAGCCCGTCGGCCAGGAAGACCTCGCCGACGCCTTCGGTGAGCTCGCCAACGTCGTGGGCGGTAACGTCAAGTCGCTGCTGTCGGCCCCCGCGGTGCTCTCGCTCCCGACTGTGGCACAGTCAGCCCCCGAGCTCCCCGAGCAGCAGTTCTTGCAGGACATCGCCCTCGACTGGCGGGGCCACGTCCTCGTCGTGTCGCTGTGGTCGCTGGTCTGACCCCGCACCACCAGTAGAAGCAGGAGAGGAACCCCCCTTATGTACGTCCTTGTCGCCGACGACAGCCGCGTGATGCGGCAGATCGTGATCCGTACCCTGCGCCAGGCAGGGTACGACTGGCAGATCATCGAGGCCACCGACGGTCAGGAGGCCTACGACATGGCCCTCGCCGAGAAGCCTGACCTCATCCTCTCGGACTGGAACATGCCCAACGCCACCGGGATCGAGGCGCTCCAGGCGCTCCGCCAGGCCGGCTGCATGATCCCGTTCGGGTTCGTCACCTCCGAGGGGTCGCAGGAGATGCGCGACCAGGCAGCCGCCGCCGGCGCGCTGTTCCTCATCGCGAAGCCGTTCACCGCGGAGTCCTTCCGCGAGGTCATCGACCCGGTGCTCGCGTGAGCGCGACGCCGCTGCCGAGCGCCCTCGACGTCCGCGAGCTGCTCGAAGGTCTCCTCGGCCGTGAGGTCGCGGTGGCCACGGGCGGCCCGATGGTCGACCCCGGCAGCACCGACGGTGCGCTCGTCGCCGAGTTCGTCTCGGACCAGATGCAGCTCGCTGCCATCGTCGTCATGGACGTGCCGCTCGCGGCACGCTCCGGCGCGTCGATCGCCCTCATGCCCTCCCTCGCCTCGGAGAACGCTGTGGGCGCCGGAGAGCTGACCGACGTGCTGCTCGAGAACGCCGGCGAGATCCTCAACGTCATGGCGTCGCTGTTCAACGCCGAGGGTGCCCCGCACCTGCGGCTCAGCGCTGTGCACCCGCCCAAGGCTGCGCTGCCGAACGACGTCGCAGGCTGGGTGCTGGCCTACGTGCCGCGCCTCGACCTCGAGTGCGACGTCTCCGGCTACGGACCGGGGAACCTCTCGGTGCTGGTGGTCTGACGACTGCGGCCACCTCCGAGCGGACCACGAGAGACCCGAGGCCATGCCTCGGGTCTCTCGTGCGTCCGGGGTCGTGCGTCCGGGGTCGTGCGGGCGGACCGCGGGCGACCGTACGTCTCAGTCGGTCGAGCGCTGACCGTCCGCCGCCGACCATCCCCGACCGCGACACCGGGCTGTCCGGGCGATGGTGAAGGTCCGGTGAGAAGGTGAAGATTTGGTATGGTCTGAGGACAAGCCGGACGGACCGGCACGGCAGGTGACCGCCGTGGCCCGTGGCGTCCCCTGCTGACCAGTCGAAGGATGAGGAGCCCTCTGTGAACGGCTCGGCCTTCGACCGCCTCAGGCGAGACCTCTGGCACCTGCGCCACGGCGGGCTCTCGCAGCTCAGGGCGTCGAGGAGACGCCGGCTCCGCTCCTCCTCACCGACCACGGCCTCGGGCGAGTACAGACCGTGGGACCCCGCGCCGCGGGTCGCCGACCCGTCGGCTCCCCGGGTCGGGGTCGTGCTCGACGACTTCTCGAGGGTCGCCTTCGAGGCCGAGTGGGACCAGGTCCTGCTCAAGCCCTCGAGCTGGCAGACCACCCTCGACGAGGACGCGCTCGACCTGGTCTTCGTCGAGTCGGCGTGGGCCGGCAACGGCGGGGCGTGGAGCTACCACCTCACCGGGCCGACAGCCCCGCGCCCAGCCCTCGTCGAGATGCTCGCCCGGTGCCGTGAGCGCGGGGTGCCGACGGTCTTCTGGAACAAGGAGGACCCGGCCCACTTCGAGGACTTCCTCGACACCGCACGCCTCTTCGACCACGTGCTCACGACCGACGTCGGCCGCGTCGAGGACTACCGCCGCGAGCTCGGCCACGACAGGGTCGGGGTCCTCGGCTTCGCGGCGCAGACGAGCGTGCACAACCCGGTCCGGAGCCACGGGAAGGGACCGCGAGGCGACGTCGCCTTCGCCGGGATGTACTTCGCGCACAGGTACCCCGAGCGTCGCGAGCAGATGGACCTCCTGCTCGGGGCCGCGGTCCGCGCCGGGGGCACGATGCCCTCAGGCCTCGAGATCTTCTCGCGCCAGCTCGGGGGAGACCCCGACTACCAGTTCCCCGAGCCCTTCGCCCAGCACGTGGTCGGCTCGCTGCGCTACGACCAGATGCTCACCGCCTACCGCGACTTCAAGGTGTTCCTCAACGTCAACTCCGTCGTCGGGTCGCCCAGCATGTGCGCCCGGCGGATCTTCGAGATCACCGCCTGCGGGACTCCCGTGGTCTCGACGCCGAGCGCCGCGATCGAGGCGTTCTTCCCGTCCGACGAGGTCTTCACCGTCAGCGAGCCCGACGAGGCCGAGAACGTCCTGCGGGCGCTCGTGCGCAGCCCCGAGCTGCGCGACCGGTCGACGCACCGCGCGCAGCGACGCATCTGGTCCCAGCACACCTACGCCCACCGCGCCGACGAGGTGCTCGTCGCGGCGGGGCTCCGCGAGCCCGGCACCCGGCGGCGCCCGACCGTGACAGCCCTGGTCTCGACCCACCGGCCGCACCAGCTCGAGCACGTCGTCCGTGCCGTCGCCGCCCAGCGGGACGTCGAGGTGCAGCTCGCGCTGCTCACCCACGGCTTCGAGGTCGACCGCCGCACCGTCAGCAGCCTCGCCGCCGGCCTGGGGCTCGCCGACGTCGTCCACCTCAGCGCTGACGCGGCGACCCCTCTGGGCAGCTGCCTCAACCTGCTCGTCGACGCCGCCGACGGCGACGTGGTCGCCAAGATGGACGACGACGACCTCTACGGCGAGCACTACCTCTCCGACCAGCTGTACGCCATGGACTACAGCGGGGCGCGGGTGGTGGGCAAGCAGGCGCACTACATGCACCTCGAGGCCACTGGCGCGACGGTGCTGCGGTTCGCAGAGCGCGAGCACAGGTATACCGACTTCGTCATGGGGCCCACGATCGTCGCCGCGCGTGAGGTCGCGCTGGCGCATAGGTTCGCCCCAGTGGGGCGTGGGGAAGACACGCAGTTCTTGGGCGACGTGGCCTCGGCAGGGGAACGCATCTACTCCTCCGACAGGTTCGGGTTCGTCCAGGTGAGGAAGGCCGCGGCAGGGGCCCACACCTGGTCCGTCTCAGACGCGGAGGTCCTCGCGGGTGGCGAGGTCAAGTTCTACGGACGTGCTGACCAGCACGTCATGATCTAGGGGAATCGCATGGAGAACATCACCACGGTCGCCGTCATCGGGCTCGGCTACATCGGCCTGCCCACGGCCGCTATCCTCGCGTCGAAGGGGATCGACGTCGTCGGGGTCGACGTCAGGCAGAGCACCGTCGACGCCGTGAACCGTGGCGAGGTGCCCTTCGTCGAACCCGACCTCGGGACCTACCTCGCCGGGGCGGTGACTCAGGGGAACCTGACCGCCAGCACGAAGACACCTGCGGCAGATGCCTACATCGTCGCGGTCCCGACGCCCTTCAAGGACGACCACGCCGCTGACCTCTCCTACATCGAGGCCGCAGCCGACGCGATCGCCCCGCAGCTGGTCGGTGGAGAGCTGCTGATCCTCGAGTCGACGTCGCCGCCCGGAGCCACGCAGCACATGGCCGACCGTATCCTCGCGCTGCGCCCCGACCTGCGGCACAAGGACGAGGACGGCGGGCTGTTCTTCGCGCACTGCCCGGAGCGTGTGCTGCCAGGGCGCGTGATGATCGAGCTCGTGACGAACGACCGCATCGTCGGGGGAGTGACACCACGTGCTGCCGAGCGCGCGAAGTCGCTCTACGAGACCTTCTGCCAGGGTGAGATCCTGCTGACCGACGCGAAGACCGCCGAGATGGCCAAGCTCGTCGAGAACTCCTTCCGCGACGTCAACATCGCCTTCGCCAACGAGCTGTCGATCATCGCCGACAAGGTCGGGGTGAACGTGTGGGAGCTCATCGAGCTAGCCAACCACCACCCGCGGGTCAACATCCTGCAGCCGGGACCTGGCGTGGGCGGGCACTGCATCGCGGTCGACCCGTGGTTCATCGTGGACGCTGCTCCTGAGGAAGCGAGGTTGATCCGGACGGCGCGCGAGGTGAACGACTCGAAGCCGGGCTGGGTCGTCCAGTCGGTCCTCGACAAGCTGTCAGGGCACACCAGCCCGGTGATCGCCGCTCTCGGGCTGAGCTTCAAGCCGGATATCGACGACCTACGGGAGTCTCCCGCCGTCGAGGTGGTCCGTCAGCTTGCCGCAGCTCTGCCCACGTCCACGATCTATGCGGTGGAACCGCACGTGAGCGCCCTACCGCCCGTGCTCGAGGTTCTCGAGGGCGTCACGCTCGCATCTCATGACACAGCAGTCGCCGGCGCGGACCTCGTGCTTGTCCTCGTCGGCCACGCTGCCTTCCGCGATGCCCCCGAGGGACGGCCGCAGAGCGCAATCATCGTCGACACCTGCGGGGCATCTCGGTGAGCCGACGGGAGCTAGGGACCACCGTGAAGTCTCGTCTGGTCGAGAGCGGAGAGACCTTCGCCGGAGCTCAGGTGGTCTGCGACCCGTATCACCGGCGGCTCGTCGGCTTGGGTTTTGTCGAGAGAGACTGCGAGGTGTTCGACAGCCTCGATGATCTTGGCCCGCTGGGTGCTGGCGGTCTGGTCTGCGTGTCAGATGACCCCCACGTGATGTACGACGCGGTGCGACTGCTTCAAGGCGCACGTGGAGAGACTCCGGCCTACGTGGTCCTCGTTCAGCATGCCAGTCTTCTCGACATCGTCCGAGACCTGGAGATGATCGAACGCTCCGAGGACGTGGCGATCACAAGCATTGCCATGCGGGACGGTCTCTCATTCGTGAGGCTGGGAGCGGCTCGTGCTGAGGACTCCTCCGCACGTGATCTCGTCGTCGGGCTCGTGCACGGGGCCGAGCACGGGCAGGCCTCGGCAGCCGCGCAGCTGGTCGCCGACGCGCAAGAGATCGACGAGCTCCGTCGCCAGCTCTCTCAGGCGACAGAGAAGCTGGCGGCCGCTCAGTCTCAGCCCTCGGTGAGAGCTGAGTCGGAGGATGCGAGGGCGCTTGAGTCCAGACTCGTCGCAGAGAGCAAACGGCTCGCCGCACTGCAGAGAAAGTACGATGCGCTCGCTGGGTCGCGGCTCGGCCGCCTCACACTGAAGCGCTGGGAGAAGAAGAGACGGGGCAACGGTGAACGGTGAGGTGGAGGGGAAGATGACAACTCTCAGCACGACCGGTCAACGCCACGAGTCTGTCGTATCAACCTCGGGCCGCCGTCGCGAGACCGAGCGATCGCCCTTGGAGCGCGGCCCGGTCGTGCCCTTCGGTTGCACAGTCATCGTCGCGAGCCACCTCGGCCGTGACAGGCTCCGAGACTGCGTGAGCTCGGTGGCAGCGCAGGATGCCGACACAGGTGAGCTCGAGGTCGTGGTCGTCACCAACGGGCCACGTGACGGTAGCGACGAGGTGCTCGAAGAGCTGGCCCGCGAGCACCCGAACCTCCAGCTCCGCTGGTTCCATCGAGCGCGGGCGAGCGCAGGGGAGGCGCGAACCCTCGGTATCGCAGCCAGCAGGTTCAAGTTCGTCACCTTCCTCGACGACGACGACCGCCTTGAGGTCGGTTTTGTTCGTGGGATGCTCGAGCTCGCAGCAGATGACGTGATCGTCGCAGCTGGCATCCACGACGTGGACTCAGACGGTGGCGTCGACACCGGCACGACGCTCGGTCAGCGCATCCGTGCGATCGGTACAGCGGAGCCGGAGCTGCACACCGTGCCGTGGCTCCTCGGCTTCAACGCGTGCAAGCTCATCCCGAGGTCCTGGGCGCTCGAGCAGGACTACGATGCCGATCTCCGGAGTGGTGAAGACCTCGTCTACATGGCCGGGCTGCTCCGCCGGCCCGCGACGAAGGTGAGAGTCTCGACCGGTGACGGGTCTTCTTACCTCCGCCAGGTCAGGAGCGAGTCGATCTCCCGCCAGCTGCCGTCCTTCGACTTCTCGGTCGCTCAGCGTCTCGCAGTGATCCGTGCTCTCGAGGACACCGCAGGTGTCACGTCGGACACCGCCGCCGCTGCGGTCTCTGTGCTGGTCCGAGCCCAGGTTGGGTTCATCACCCGGTACCTCGAGGCGTGCCCCGACGAGCATGAGGCTGTGGTCGCGGCGATCGAGACCTCTGGTATCCGGCGATTCCCCTGGAGAACACTCGACCGTGCACGGGCGAAGGACCTCGTGATCGCCTATTGCTTCGCCCCGTTCTCCGACACGAGCGCGATCGTCGCCGCGAAGGCCGTCGCCGAGCGCAGGCGTGTGGTCGATGTCATCACCAACGACATGACGGGGGTGCGCCGGGTGGACCAGTCCGCAGGTGCGCTGGTCGACCGGTGGATCGACACGCAGTACACGATCGACAGCCCGCCCTCCTTCGCCGGTTGGGACCAGATCTCGCAGTTCGCGTCGAAGGCCGGTGCCGTGGCTGACCGAGAAGACATGCGTGCAGGCGGTTACGAGTCCGTGTACTCACGTGCCCTCTGGGTCGGCTCGCACCTCGCTGCAGCTCTCTTCAAGCTCGATCACTGGTCGGTGCGCTGGACCGCGGAGTTCTCTGATCCTCTGCGGACAGATGCCACGGGAGCCCGGCGCGCTGGCGACGTGAAGGACGACGACATGTCTAGGCGTCTCGTCAGGGCGATCGAGTCGAGGGGCTTCGAGGCTCCACGGGGAGCCTCGCTGTTCGAGCTCATCGAGGACGTGACCTACGCACTGGCTGACGAGATCATCTTCACCAACGAGAACCAGAGGGAGTACATGCTCGACATGGTCTCGCCACGACTCCGGAAGCACGCTCTCGCGCGATCACGGGTCCGGCCCCACCCTGTCCCGCCGGAGTATGCCTATGGCCTCCGCGACTCGGGGTACGAGGTCAGCAGCTCGACGGTCGACATCGCTTACTTCGGCAGCTTCTACTCGAACCGGGGGCTCTCGGATGTGCTCGTCGCGATGCGCAACCTTCCAGTAGCCGATCGCGTTGCTGTGCGGCTGCACCTCTTCTGCAGCAGCCCGGACACCGTCCGAGGAGAGGTGGAAGGGCTCGGCCTGTCGCAGAACGTCGTGGTGAACCCGTACTTGCCCTACCTCGAGTTCCTCAGTGCGTCTCGGCTCTTTGACGCCCTCGTCGTCAACGACGTGGAGCGACCGTCTTCCATGCCGATCAACCCATTCCTGCCGTCGAAGGTCTCGGACTACGCGGGATCCGGACGACCGATCTGGGCGATCTATGATCAGGGCTCGCCCCTCGCGGCATACCCTGCTCCTTACAGGTCGGCCATCGGTAACAGCGCGGCGATGGTCGCCGTCCTGCAGCAGATCGTCCGGGACGCGTCACGAACACGAGAGTCAGAGAGGCCATGAGCGCCAGCGTCACCTTCGAGAACATCCGTTTCGATGCCGGGAACCGTCTGAGCATCGACGTGGTGGACAGTGTCCGTGGGAATTCGTGCCTGTGGTTTCAGCTTCCGACACCGGTCCGCCCGCGGGACGATGTCATCGCGCTCTGTCTGGCTACGCTCTGCGGAAAGGTATACGACTCGGTCGAGTTCGATCTGGTGTACTCCGAGCGTTGTGCGCAGAGCCTGCGGAAGATCACGGGAGCGGAAGTCACCGCCCCGAGCGGCCCGGAATACTACCGGCGCCGCGGCGCTACAGCCGCACTGAATTTCTCTGGCGGCTTCGACTCGCTCGCCGTGCTCGAGATGATGCCGCAAGACACGGCTCTCATCTCGCTCGACTTCGGAGGTCGCTTCGCTCGAGAGCGCGCTTCCTTCAGTAACTTTGCGACGAACATCGTGGCGACGAACCTGGTCGATCTCGGCTGGCACCGGAACTCGTGGGAGTTCATGGCTGTCGGGACCATCCTCTTGCGGGACCAGCTGGATCTCGGCGCCTACGCCTTCGGTACTGTGATGGAGGCGTCGCGGGACTTCTTAGCAGCGACGGGCTCCTTTGTTCCGGCGGTGATCGAGGCTTGCGCTTATCTCGGGTTGACGTCCCACAATCCCGTGCGCGGATTGACGGAGATCGGCACGCTCGCTGTCGCTGCGAGGAGCTACGCCTCCACGTTCGCGTCGGTGGCCGAGTCTGTGGCCAATGCGCCCGAGGCGAAGTACACCCGGAAGATCCTCATGATGACCGCAGTCGCAGAGAGGTTCCATCTCGACTTACCCATCCCAGAACTGCCCTCTGCCCGTGCGTGGTACGACTGGGGTGACGATTTCGCGAATGATTTCCTGACGCCGTACCTTGTCAGCGTCCTCGGAGTCGAGCGAGTGCAGGGGATGTATAAGACTGCACTTCCGGCAGATGTCCTCGACTTTGCCACGTCGGCTCGTCTGCGTCTCTACGAGCGTTTCAACCCGGAGATCGTCGCGGCATCCGCTGGCCCGCTCGCTCCTCGGGCATACGAAGTCGCCGCGGCTTGCGGAGTCTTCTCCTACGACAGGACAGACTGGGCTGAGCTCGAACAGCTGGCCGCGCTTCTCTCTGGTGCGGCGTGATGACGGGCTCTCTCGTCCTGTGGGCAGAACCGGGGACGTCGGGAACACGTGTCGAGGTCCGGACGCGGTCCGGGACGTGCTTCGTCGAGACCGCCGGAGACCTCGGGTCAACTCCTGCCGCGAGCGAAGGGGCTCTTCAGATCGAGTCTGTCGTCGAGTTGGGGGCCGTCGGCAGCGTCATCGATCGTGGGTGCGACATCGACGTCGCGATCGAGATGTTGACGGCGTTGTTCCCGTGCGTCGAACCCGGGGGGAGCTATCGGATCGAGGTCGGCGTCGATCGGTCTGCCCTGCGGACTGCTCCGATCATCCGTGCTCTCGTCGATGCCGTGGCGAATCGATGGGTTGATGGTGCAGCTGCTACGTCGCAAGACCCTTTCGTGGCCTACTGCCTGCGGAACCTAGCGTCGTTGAGCGTCGGGACAGACGCCTTGACACTGGACAAGGTCGACCGTCCCTTCGTCGTCCTGCCGGCACGACCGCTCAGCGCTCTCGAAGGCATCGACAGTCGGGTAGGCGTCGTTCCTCGGAGCTATCGCCGAGCTGTGGCAGATTTCTACGGCCCAGGAGCTAAAGGCGACGTGCTGCGGGCTCGTACGTCGAACTTGGCCGACGTCGAGGCACCCGGCGGCCTCGTCGCGGTGCTGTCCGACGCGACGGTCCTCGGTTTTGGCCCGGTGGTGGTCGACGGGAATCTCATCGACGAGTCGCTCATCAACACCCGCAGCATGCGCCAGCGAGGCCTTCTCTACCAGGTGGCGGAGACCGACACCTTCCTGCTCGAGCGCCCTCTTACTCCTCCCCACCCGCCTCTCCCCGGAGTGACGTCTGTGGTGATGAAGCAGACTTGGGACGTCAACTATGGACACTGGATCGTGGACACGTTTCCGCGCGTGGAAGCAGTCGTCAGTGCCCACGGTACCGAGGGCATGAGCTTCATCCTCAACGTTCCCCCCTCGGAGCAGATGCGACAGGTCTTCGTAGACTCGATGTCGCTCGTCGGGGTCCGCGAGGAGCAGCTCGTGTTTACTGGTTCGCATCCCTACGCCATGGAACGGGCGATCTATCCGGCACCCGTGACGGTCCCTCCGCTCGTCAAGAACCCGAGGTCAGTAGAGTTCCTCCGCGAGCTGGCACTTGACCTGGACGATTCCGCAGATCGACGTCCCAGGCGGCTCTACGTCACACGAAACGGCTCCGGACGACGCCGTCTCCTTAACGAGGATGCCGTCATCGACGTTCTTCGTCCTCTCGGCTATGAGGTCGTCGCGCCGGAGACACTGACGCTCAGGGAGCAGATGGCAGTCTTCCGGGACGCGACGCACGTCGTTGGAAACATGGGGGCGGCTCTCTCCAACCTGGCGTTCTCGGGAGACGGCGTGCGGGTCCTCTGCCTGGCGACAGAGGCAATGAACCACGACTACTTCTACGACATCGTGTCGGTGAAGGGTGGGATCTACATCGGGTTGCAGGGTCTCGCTGCCGAGCAGCCAGCGACGATCGCATCCGATTTCACGATCGATATTCCCCTGCTCGAGGATGTGCTCTCGAAGCACGCTTTCGACCGCCCCTGAGGTACCAGATGTGCGAGTCCTTCCGGGTTCAGCCGGAGGTGCGGACGATCTCCAGCGTCACCATGACGCTCTCGGAGATCGCCGTTCCCCCTCGAGCGGCAAAGAGGTGCACGGACCACCGAGGTGCTGGTGCGAAGGACTGGTAGATCTCCCATGTCCCGTCGGGGGTGACCGTCACCGTCTGGTATCGGTGCCCACCGATCTCGAGAGTGACGGTGTCACCGGGAGTCGCCGTCCCGTGCAGGTGCACCGACCCCGCCGGGTGCGTGGTCGAGGGCTCGGGTGAGACCAGCCGAGGAGGGTCGACGGAGCTCGACACCGTGGCATCACGGTCAGGCGGAGGCGCGTGCTCCAACCAGTCGATACCAGGGAAATCACCTTGACGGGCATAGCTCACTGCGGCGTCGATCGACGCATGCATGAGGTCTAGGGGTGGAACAGGATGTCCAGGTCCGTAGTACATCGGCGTGAGATGGACTCGCCGGCCATGCGATGTCCCGCCGGTCTCTGGGGCGAGTCCTTGGGCGAGCGCGTAGGGGGCGAAGTGGTCCCGCATGTGCTCAACGTCTCCGGTGTTCTGCACCCAGACGAAACGTGCAGCTGTCGCTTGTGCGAGAGTCTCTTCGAGGCTGACCCTGTCGCCGAGCCTGGCATGGACTGCTTCGTAGTTCTCCCCGGGGAAGACGGTCGACAGGAATCCCTCGACGTGGGCTCGCGGACCGTGCGCGAGCGAGCGCTGGGTCGAGAAGGCTAGCGCGACGGATGGCTCGGACCGTGCCGAGGCTATGCGCGCCGCCGCGAACCCGCCTGCAGAAGATCCGATCAAGACCACGTGTCGGGCCCCGACCTGTGCCTGGACAGCGTCGACTATCTGAGCGAGGCGTGGGGTGAGGTCCTCTCCCTCGGTGCCGACATACCAAGCGTTCTTGAGCTGTTCGTCGATCGACAATGTCGGGTCCGAGATGTAGAGCTTGGACTCGGGGCGCCCTGCAAGAGAACGCAACCACTCGAACCGGGGTAGGCGATCGGGGCCCGGCTCCACGCCGCCGTGGAGATAGACGGTCAGGACGTCGGAGTCCCGTGGGACTACGGCCAGGTCAACGGCCAGTGCCCCGCCGTCGACCGGTGCGACCACGTACCTGCCCGGGTGTTCCGAGATGGTCAAGGAGCCCACGGAAGCTGAGTGCTGCCGCAGTGGCAGGCTGTCTCGGGAAAGAGGCGGTGGGATTGCGAGGATCCTCTCGCGTCGACATGAGAAGGCATGCGTCGAAAGCTCTACAGCGAGCCGCTGGTAGACATCGTCCGAGTAGTGGAACGCCGCTCGTCCCCAACGGTGGTCGACAGCAGCGACCACGTCGCGAGTGGTGATCACCGGGACGCCGAGAGTAGTACGTACCTGTTCGACATATCTCTCGGTGATCTCGTTGGCCTCGTCGGGACGAAGGCCGAAGCTTGCGGGTGTCGGATCACCTTCTGAGTCGTCAACCGCCCACGGAGGAGCGAGCAGGACTGTTCGTCCGATCAGGTCCCGAGCATCGAGCGCTTCGCCCCACTGGTGGAGGGCGTCGGACCACAGCCTGCGGTGGGTCGCGCTGCCGAAACGTACGTGCTCTGCGTTGTCTGGCACGATCCCGGCACGGATCTGCTCGACAGAGCGCGTCTGCACGCTGCCGTCCTCGAATCTCGAGATGCCGAGTCTCTCGTCGACGAGGTCCCAGACGAGCAGGTCGAGGTCTTCGGGGAGCCGATCTAGAGAATCGACGAGAGAAGACCTCGCGTCAGCAAGGAGCATTCGACGCTGAAACTCACTCGGCAGCATACTCAGAGCGAGATCGATCGCGGGATCTACCGGTGCGGTGAAGGCGCTCACCAAAGACTGCCGAGCGGTGTAGGACACCAGCTCGAAGTTGGGGGCGAGGTACTCGAAGGTGTCGCGCGACACGCAGCTGCCGTAGATCGCGACCCGGATGCGTTCAGCGTCCAGCACGGAGTACTCCTGCGGACTGTGCCCGTGCGTGGCGAGGCGGAGTCCTCCGCGAGTCTCGGGACATGAAGGTGATGTGCTCAGCTCGACCGTCCTCGATCGCCTCTCGGAACAGTCCAGCCGCCTTGTCGGTGTCTCCCTGGGCGATGCTCCAGGCCCACAACCTGTATCGACGGGCCGTCTCTTCGGCCGGTCCGTTCAGGACGACCTTGCCCTTGTGGAGCCACACCGCGCGTGAGCACATCTCTTCAATTGTCTGTGCAGCATGGGAGACGAGGAAGACCGTGGTCGCCTTGCGGCGAAGTTCGTCCATCGTGCTCTGGCTTCGCGCGCTGAACGAAGCGTCACCGGTGCCGAGCGCCTCGTCGATGAGCAGGATCTGAGGCTGGGCGGCTGCGGCGATCGCGAACCTCAGACGCGACCCCATCCCAGAGGAGTAGGTCTTCATCGGGAGGTCGATCGAGGCACCGATCCCTGCCAGCTCCAGGATGTCAGGGAGGAGATCATGGGCGCGGTCCGGTGACAGGCCCATCGCGAGGCATCCGAGCACGGCATTCTCCGCGCCTGAGAGCTCTGGTAGCAGGGCTGCGTTGACACCGAGGAGCACGGGGGTGCTTGCGCTGAGGATGCGTCCACGTGAGGGCGGCTCGAGGCCTGCGATGGCTCGAAGCAGGGTGCTCTTCCCTGAGCCGTTGGCACCGATGATGCCGACAGACTCTCCGCGTGAGGCGGCAAGAGACACGCCTCCCAGAGCGCGGACGATCACACCGGGACGACGTCCGACAACCTTGCCGATCAGCCGTGCAGGTCCAGACGTCGGCAGGGTTGTCTGTGACGCCCTGACCTTGTAGTGCATGTGGACGCTGTCGACTGCGACGGTCAGCGCGGAGCCGTCCCAGGGGTCAGCCACGTCCATAAGATTCCTCACCACGCCAGAAGAAGAGCAGGCCGGCGAGAGGCAGCGCTGTCGCCCAGAGCGTGAGGACCAGCCACGAGCCTGCCGTCGGGGAGACACCGTAGAGAAGGAGATCTCGGGTCATGTCGAGGATGACGAAGAGCGGGTTGAGCTGCATGACCTGGAGGAGACCAGGATGGGTGACGAAGTGGTCGAGGGAGAAGAACACGCCAGACCCGTAGATCCAGAAGCGTGTCATGAAGCTGATGGCGTGATTCAGGTCTGGTATCCGGAAGACGATACGTGCCGCGAAGAGAGCCAGACCGAGGTTGAAAGTCGTCTGCAGGGCCAGCACTGCGGGGAAGAGCATCCAGCGCCAGGTGATCACGGCGTGCGGCGGGATCGCGGCGATGAGGACGGCCATGGTGAGCAGCACCGGTCCGGTGCTGAACAGCTCTCGTAGAACCCCGGCGATGGGGAGCGATGCACGTGGGAAGGTGAAGGACCGGATCAGGCCCCTATTGCTCGTGACCGACGATGCCCCGGTAGTCAGACAACGCTGCGTGAACTGAAACATGAAGACACCGATCAGCAGGAAGCCGACGAAGTTCTCGACACCGCGATCTGTCTTGAGGAGCAGCGCAAAGATCAGGTAGAAGGCGAGGCCGTCGAGGAGAGGCTTGAGGACCAACCAGACGGACCCGAGGAGCATCTGACGGTTGCTGGTCTGGGCCCGAGCTCGGGAGTCCGCCACGATGAAGTGTCGTCGGTCCCAGAGCTGGCTGAGGTAGTCAGGCAGTCTCGGACGAGTACCGATCTCGCGGAGGCCGCGCGTGCTGAGCGTGACGTTATTTGGAGAGCGAGTCTCGCTGCTGTTCATGGGCGGTCTCCGTCGGATGAACGACCACGATGACCTCGGGCCACGCCGCGAAGGGCAACCTTGTAGACCTGTCCGACGGATGCCCAGGTCCGGCTCGCCGCGAACCTGATGCCTTGCGCCCCGAACTCAGCCCGGAGACGAGCGTCGCCAGAAAGTTCCTCTAGGGCGTTAGAAAGTCTGGCGGTATCACCCGCCGTCACCAGCACCCCGCTCCCAGGCCCTCCGACGATCTCGCGCAGCGCCGGCAGGTCGCTCGCGACAACTGGTCGTCCGTACGCCATGGCCTCGATCGGTTTCAGTGGGGTGACCAGGCGGCACACCCTGACGTCGCGTCGTGGGACGACGAACACGTCGAGGGCCTGGTGGTACATGAGCGCCTGCGAACGTGGCACCCGGCCGGTGAACAGCGTAACCCGGTCGATCTCGAGGCGTCTGGCCTCGGCCTCGAGCGCCCCGCGGGAGACACCGTCGCCGACGATCAGCGCCCGGGCGTCGATCCCGCGCTGGCGGAGCAGGGCGACGGCACCGAGCAGCGTGTCGAGGCCTTCGTAGTCGACCAGGCTGCTCACGGTGCCGACCCAGAACCCCTCGGCCGGGAGCCCGAGGACCTGCCGCGCGTCGACGGCGTCGAGCGAGCCCTCGAGCAGCTCGGCGTCGACGGCGTTCGGCACGAGGGAGATGGTGTCGCGGTCGACCCCGCGGGCGACGAGCTCGTCGCGGAGCGTCTCGCTCAGCGTGAAGACGTGGTCGGCTGCCATGGCGAGCTCGGTCTCGCGGTCGCGCAGCATCCGGTACTTCTCGCTCTGGGCGGCGTGCTCCTGCTGCGCACCTGCGGGTCGGCTCGCGACCCATGTCTCCTCCAGCAGCCCGCGGACCTCGTAGACCCACGGGACGCCGAGCTCACGGGCGGCTGCCCGGGCGACGAGGCCGTTGGTGTAGTTGGTGGTGGCGTGCAGCACCTGGGCCCCGACCTCCTCGGCGAGGGGCAGCAGCATCTGGACGCTCTGGCGCAGCCGGGCCTCGACCGTCGCGCCCGGGGACGGCAGCACCAGCCGGCGGTAGTCGACCCCGTCGATCGTGTCGGCGTGCCGTGCTGCGATCTTGCCGACGGTGACGGGGTAGCCGAGCCTGGTGGCCGCGGTGACGCGCAGACCGGCGTCCTGCTGGGCGCGGAGCACGGCGTGGCTGCGGTGGGTGTACCCGCTCTGGGTGTGCGGCAGCGAGTTGGTGAGGACGTGCAGGACGGAGATCCCGGCGGGCGTCGTCGTGGACGTCTCTCCACGGCCCGGGGCGCCAGGGGCGGAGGTCTTCGGGACGACGAGGTCGACGCCTGGGCTCATCATCCGCACCTCGGAGGCGAGCCGCGCACGGAGCGGGGAGTCCCGTCGTGCAGCGACGCCCTGTCGAGCGGTGCTCTGGGCCTCACCGGCCTCACCTGGCCCGCGTGCCGCCGTGCCGCCCGTCGCCGCGTCGAGCGTGGCGACAGCTCCGCTGAGGTCACCTCGCTGCCACAGCGCCCGTGCTCGGCTCTGACGGAGCCCGTCGAACAGCTCGGCGGGAAGGTCGTCGGCGGTACCGAGCTGGACCGCGAGCTCGACGAGCCAGCGGCGCCCCACCCGACCGGCCCGGAGGA
Source organism: Sanguibacter sp. Leaf3 (assembly GCF_001425965.1). Taxonomy (NCBI): domain Bacteria; kingdom Bacillati; phylum Actinomycetota; class Actinomycetes; order Micrococcales; family Sanguibacteraceae; genus Sanguibacter; species Sanguibacter sp. Leaf3. The sequence continues at coordinate 739,253 of NZ_LMRH01000001.1, forward strand.
GCCCGCCCCGGGACTGGGGGAGTGCCGCTGCCTGGCGCAGCTGGTCGCGGGCGTCGTCGAGCTCTCCGAGCAGCCAGGCTCCCGTGGCGCGCGTGAGCGGCTTGCCCGAGCGGGTCAGTGCGGTCCCTGTCGCACGCGTGACGCGGCGCGGCGCCCTGCGGCTCACCTGGACCGCGAGCAGCAAGGGGTCCTCCCGCAGGTGCCCGGCCACGGTGCTCACCGTCAGCCGCAGGTTGGTGACCAGCTCGGCGGTGCGGCCCGTCACCGGACCACCTCACGGAGCAGCGCGTCGTAGCCGGCGGCGAGCTCGGCGAACCCGGCGTTGGCGCGAGCCCACTCGCGCCCTGTCGACGGTGTGCTCAGCAGGGTCCTGTCGTCGGCCAGCTCGCCCCACAGCGTGACGAGGGCCTCGACGTCGCCGGGTGGTACGACGGTCCCGGCGCCCGTCCCCGAGACGAGGTGCGCGGCCTCCCCGGTGACGGCGGCCGAGATGTGCCGGCCGACGGCGAGGGCCTCGTAGAGCTTGGACGGGACGGTCCAGGCGAAGGGGGGCCAGTCGCGCAGGGAGACCAGGACGGTGTCCGCCCACACGTAGTGCTCGGGCACCTTGTCGGCGAGGACCCGTCCGACGAAGTCGACCGGGGCGCCGAGGGTCGAGGCGAGAGCCTGCAGCTCGGAGTGCAGGGCGCCGCCGCCGACGATGCGCAGCCTGACGTCGATCCCGAGCGCGCGGGCTGCCGCAGCCGCCTCGACGGCAGTCTCGAGTCCTTGGCTGCGCCCGACGGTCCCGACGTAGAGGACGTGCAGCCCACCTTCGTCTCGAGGCCGTTCGAGCGCCGGCACGGCGTCGACGGGGGCGCCGTTGCGGACGACCTCGACCCGTCGCATGCCGCGGGACCGCAGCACCTCGGCGAAGGCGTCGGTCGTGGTCACCACGGCGGCCGCCCGGCGCTGGACCCAGGTGACAGCACGGTCGGCGGCATGGGTCGCCACCCGGCGCTTGAGTGAGACGGTCCGTCGGCCGTCGTGCAGCACGCCGCTCGCGTGGATGAGGTCGGGCCATGCGTCGCGCATCTCGACCACGTGCGGGACCCGCCAGACGAGCGCGAGGACCCAGCCTGCGAAGAGGGAGGGCAGCCCGGGGGCCGTCGAGACGACGACGTCGGGCCTGTCGGCGCGGTGGCGCAGCCTGACGAGCGCACGCCAGACGGTGTCGAGGGCGGCGACGCCCTGGTCGGCCGACCGCGACCTGAGTCCTGGCCCGTGCTCCCGGAACCTCACGCGGTGGACGGTCTCACCGTGCTGTCCCCTCGACGTCGACCCGACGGCGTGCTCGCCTCGGGGGTCGTCGAGGGTGCCTGTGGGGTAGTGGGGCGGCGGGGCGAACACGACGACCTCGTTTCCGAGATCGCGCAGGCGAGGCACCAGGGCGGACCACCGCCGCTGCGGAGCGTTGTTCTCCGGTGCGTAGTGGTGGCTGACCAGCAAGATGCGCACCCGTCGGCCCCTCCTGTGGTCTTCGTCGTCGTACGTGCCGTGCCCTCACGTGCTCCGCGCGTGGAGATCATGTGTGTGATGAGTGCGGGCACCATCATAAACCCGGTGTTCCGGGTAACGGAGCCAAAACCCCCGAGGCCGTACCATGGTCGACTGTGAGCACAGGGGACCCCTTCGAGGGAATGACGACCGAACCGGCACGCCGGTCTCGACGCGGCACGAACGACGACGACCCGTACGCGGAGCCCGAGGAACGGCGCTCCGGCGGGCGGCGGGCGGTCATCATCGCCTTCTCGGTGCTCCTCGGCCTCGTCGTGCTCGGTGGTGGTGCTGTCGCCGGCTATCTCGCGTGGGTCAACAACAACATCGAGCGGATCGCCGACCCCTTCGACGACCTCGACCCCGCAGCTCGGCCGACCCCTGCCCCGACAGAGCCGGGTGCCGAGGCGACCCCGCTCAACATCCTCGTGCTCGGCTCGGACAGCCGGATCTCCGCAGGGGACCCGAGCTCGTGGGAGGAGGGTGGCCAGCGCACCGACGCGCTGATGATCGTGCACCTCCCGGCCGACCGCAAGAGCGCCGTCGTCATGTCGATCCCGCGTGACTCCTGGGTCCCCGTGCCCGGGCACGGAGAGGCGAAGATCAACGCAGCCTTCTCCTTCGGCGGGCCGACCCTGGCCATCCAGACCGTCGAAGACCTCACCGGCATCCGCATCGACAACTTCGTGGTGGCGGACTTCACGTCCTTCGTCGAGCTGACCGACACGCTCGGTGGCGTGCAGATCACCGTCCCCGAGGACGTCTACGAGCACGACACGCTCCTGTTCTCGGCCGGCAAGCAGACCCTGAGCGGGGAGCAGGCGCTCGCTTACACCCGCCAGCGCTACGGTCTCCCCGGTGGTGACTTCGACAGGGTCAAGCGCCAGCAGAACTGGATCCGCGCGATGGTCGCCAAGACCAAGAACGACGGGTTGATCTCGAACCCTGTGCGGCTCACGAACCTGCTCACCGTGGTGAGCCGCTCGGTGTCCGTCGACGACAGCCTCGGCATCAACGAGATGCGGGCGATCGCCGAGAGCCTCGACGGCCTCGCGACCAACGACATCACCTTCCTCACGGCCCCGGACGCCGGGACCGGCACGAGCGCAGACGGGCAGTCGATCGTGCTCCTCGACCGCGCAGCCTTCGACCCGCTCGTGGCCGCGATCGCGCAGGACACCTCGGCCGAGTACATCGAGGCCAACAAGGACGCCCTCGGTATCCTCGGGGCTACGGTCAAGTAGCCACCGAGCGCAGCAGAGCCCGCCCGACCGCGAGGCCGAGCGGGCTCGGCCGTGCACGGGTCCGGCCGGTCAGGCGACGAAGTCCTCCAGGCGGCTCCCGACACCCAGCAGCTGGGCGATCGCGGCGACGGCCCGCCCGCTCGCCGCGCCGTCACCGTAGGGGTTCACGGCCGTCGACATCGACACGAAGTGCTCGTCGTCCGTGACGAGCCGCTCGACCTCGGCGACGATCCGCTCTTCGTCGGTCCCGATGAGCTGCACGGTCCCGGCGGCGACGGCCTCTGGGCGCTCGGTGTTCTCGCGCATGACGAGCACGGGCTTGCCGAGGCTCGGGGCCTCCTCCTGCACGCCTCCCGAGTCTGTCAGCACGATCCGGCACGCCCCGAGCAGCCGTGTGAACTCCCCGTAGGCCAGAGGCTCCGTCACGACGACGTTCTCCGCTCCGGTCAACGGCGGCAGGACCGCGTCGCGCACCACAGGGTTGCGGTGCAGGGGGAGCACCACGAGGTACTCGGGGTGCGCGTCGGCGATGCGGCGCAGCGCCCGGCCGACCCCCTCCATCGCGGGACCCCAGCTCTCGCGACGGTGGGTGGTGACGAGCAGGATGGGCCGGCCAGACGCCGCCGCAGACTCGAGGGCAGCGTCGGTGAAGGGGTGCTCGCTCTGCGCCGTCGCCAGCAGGGCGTCGATCACCGTGTTCCCCGTGACGGCGATCGCGGCGGCGTCGATGCTCTCGCGGACGAGGTTCGCCCTGCTCTCCGAGGTCGGTGCGAGGTGCAGGGCGGCGATCTGCGAGGTGATCTTCCGGTTGGCCTCCTCGGGGAACGGCGACGTGATGTCGCCCGAGCGCAGCCCCGCCTCGAGGTGGACCACGGGGATGCCCGCGTAGAAGGCGGCGAGAGCGGCAGCGGTCGACGTGGTCGTGTCTCCCTGGACGACGACGGCGTCCGGCCGGTGCTCTTCGAGCACGGGGGCCAGACCGGCGAGGATCTTGGCCGCGATGCCAGACAGGCTCTGCCCGTGGCCGAAGACGTCGAGGTCTGCGTCGGGGACGATCCCGAAGATCTCGTTCACCTGGTCGAGCATCTCCCGGTGCTGACCGGTGACGACGACGATGTTCTCGAACCTCTCGTCAGCCTCGATGGCGGCGATGACAGGAGCGACCTTGATCGCTTCGGGGCGTGTTCCGTAGACAGTCATGATGCGCAGGCTCATGGCCCCCAGGGTCTCATGAAGTGCGCAGAGCAGACAGAACGTCCGACTCCGGGCGTGGCTCGACGTACCTCGGACGACAACCCGTGTCCAGGGCGAGAGCCCTGCACGTACGGCAAGATGGCGGGGCGACGTCGAAGGTGTGAGCACGTCAGCGTCTGAGGAGATGAGGAGCAGGTCTGTGCGGGTGGCGTTCGCGAATGTCCGGGGCGGCATGCTCTGCCTCGGAGACCCCGGTGGTCGCCACGTCAGGCTGAGCGTGGACGGGCTCGACGCCTCGCCCGGCGCGGGCGCTGCAGCCGACGACGTCGACTCTGACGACGAGCTCGACGACGACGGCATCGACGGCGACGACCTCGACGACGGCGACCACTTCGGTGACGGCGACTTCGGCGACCGTGACGACGCCCCAGACGGTGATGCCAGAGCGGACGAGGACGACGCCCACGACGGCGTCCCGCGCGGCCTCGTGCGGTGGGGCGACCTCGCGGCCCTCGAGATCGACGCCCCGACCACCCGGTGGCGCTATCCCGGGGTGCTGTCGACCGTCGTCGCGGCCGTCGTCGGGAACATCGGCATCGAGTGGTACCCCGAGGGAGCGGCCTTCGACGTCGAGATCACCACGGCCTCAGGCGTCGGGATCGTCGCCTGCGACGGCTTTGCCGGGCGCGGCTACTGGGCGCCGCACGCCCGGGCGGTCGAGGCGCTCCTGCGGCTGCTCGTCTCCGAGCGCGCACCACGGGCCTGGCTCGACACCCCGGGTGACCTCCTCGGGGTGGTCGCCTCGGTCGCGCGGAGCGGGCCGACCGACGAGGCGCTCGCGGACGAGCTGCGTGTGCTGCTCGAGGCCGGTCCCCGGCGCGTCTGACGGCAGGGTGGCTCAGCTGACTGCCCCGGTCGCGTCCGGACCGGGTCAGTCTTGGGTGCGGTCCTGGGCTGCGGTGCCGTCGACCACGTCGACAGTCTCGGCCACGGCCCTGTAGCGGCGGCGGTTGTTCTGCTCCCACGCGAGGGCGAGCAGACCGAGACCTCCGCCCGTCGCGCAGACCACGAGGTTCGACCGCACGGAGAGGTCTGTCGTGAGCCCCACCACGGCGAGCACAGCAGCTGCCACGGCCCAGAGCGCGATGCCCGCCAGGATTGCGCGGCGCAGGTCGACCTGACGAGGCTGCGGGCCTGGTCGGCGCCGTTCCGGGTGGAGGAAGAGGTCGAAGAAGGTGCGCACGCCCTCAGCCTAGGTGGTCCGGGTGTGTCGCGGGTGTGATGAGATCGTGGTGAGGCTGCGGCGGAGGGTCGGGCACACTAGTCCCCATGGCGAACAGCACAACCCGTGACACAGCCGCGCCCGCAGGCGCGCTCGACCGATTCTTCAAGATCTCCGAGCGGGGCTCCTCGCTCACCTCCGAGATCCGAGGTGGCCTCGTCACCTTCTTCGCGATGAGCTACATCATCGTCCTCAACCCGATCATCCTCGGCAACGTCCAGGACGGCACCGGCCAGCTGCTCGGTGGCGGCACCGACGAGCCGAACATCACGATGATCGCGGCGGCGACTGCACTCATCGCCGGCGTCCTGTCGATCATCATGGGCCTCGTCGCGAACTTCCCGCTCGCGCTCGCGGCCGGCATGGGCCTCAACGCCGTCGTCGCGTACTCGATCGCCTCGCTGCCCGAGATGACCTGGGCCGACGCGATGGGCATCGTGGTGCTCGAGGGCATCATCATCCTGCTGCTCGTCCTCACGGGCTTCCGTGAGGCCGTGTTCCGCGCGGTCCCGCCCGAGCTCAAGGTCGCGATCAGCGTCGGCATCGGCCTGTTCATCGCCTTCGTCGGCATGGTCGACGCCGGCTTCGTGCGCCCGGGCTCCGGCACGCCCGTCGAGCTCGGTGTCGCCGGTTCTGTCGCCGGGTGGCCGCTGCTCGTCTTCGTCTTCGGTGTGCTCACCGCGATCGTGCTCATGGTCCGCAAGGTCAAGGGCGCCATCCTCATCTCGATCATCGCGTCCACGGTCGTCGCCGTGATCATCGAGGCCGTCGCCAAGGTCGGCGGGATGGTCGGCGCCGACGGCGTCCTGAACTCCCACGGCTGGAAGCTCAACGTCCCGCAGCTCCCGGACAGCGTGATCGACTGGCCCGACTTCTCGCTCCTCGGCCAGTTCTCGCTCTTCGGCTCCTTCGAGAAGATCGGCGCTGTCGCCGTCATCCTGCTCGTCTTCTCCCTCCTGCTCGCCGACTTCTTCGACACCATGGGCACGATGGTCGCCGTCGGCTCCGAGGCCGGCCTCGTCGACAAGGACGGCAACATCCCCAAGACGCGCCAGATCCTCGTCGTCGACTCGGTCGCCGCGATCGCCGGTGGTGCCGGTGGTGTCTCGTCCAACACCGGGTACGTCGAGTCCGCCGCGGGTGTCGGTGACGGTGCCCGCACGGGTCTCGCCTCCGTCGTCACAGGTGTCGCGTTCCTGCTCGCCACCCTCTTCGCCCCGCTCGTCGAGATGGTGCCCTCCGAGGCTGCCACACCGGCCCTCGTGGTCGTCGGCTTCCTCATGGTCATGCAGGTGACCGGCATCGACTGGAAGAACATGGAGCTCGCCATCCCGGCGTTCCTCACGATCGTCGTCATGCCCTTCACCTTCTCGATCACGGCGGGTATCGGCGCGGGCTTCATCACCTTCGTCGTCATCCGCATCGCGGTCGGCAAGGTCCGCCAGGTGCACCCGCTCATGTGGATCGCCGCGGTGCTCTTCGTCCTGTACTTCGTCCGCGGCCCGCTCGGCGACGCCCTCGGCGTCTTCTGACCGGAGGGTCGGGCGGGCTCCGCCGGCCCCACGGATCCGAGCCGTGCACCACGCACAGCCTGCACCTCGTGCACGTGCCTTCAGGGCTCTCGCACTCGCTCGACCAGCGCCCCGCCAGGGTCCGCTCCCCTGGGAGCGGACCCGGGCGGGGCGCTGTCGTAGGGTCTACTGCTGTGACACCCCGCCGCGTCTTCCGCCTCACCAACACGCTCCAGCGGTACGCGTGGGGGTCTCCGACGGCGATCCCGGAGATCCTGGGTGCGGAGCCAGACGGCCAGCCTGTCGCCGAGATGTGGCTCGGTGCGCACCCGCTCGCCCCCTCGCTCGCGACGGCTGTCGCCGGAGCGGCGGCGCGCGACGAGGCTGAGACCGTCGACCTCGCGGCCCTCGTCAGGTCGTCGCCCGACGCGATGCTCGGCCGCTCGGTCGTCGAGGCCTACGGTCCTCGGCTGCCCTTCTTGCTGAAGATCTTGGCTGCCGAGTCCTCGTTGTCCCTCCAGGTGCACCCGCACCCGCACGTGGCCCGGGCAGGCTTCCGCCGGGAGACCGCTGCGGGCATCGCGCTCGACGCGCCCTCGCGCAACTACAAGGACGACCAGCACAAGCCCGAGATGCTCCTCGCGCTCACACCCTTCGAGGGGCTGTGCGGCTTCCGTCGGCCGGCGCGCACCCTGGCCCTGCTCGAGGGCCTCGACGGAGACTTCGTCGCCAGGATGCGCGAGGCCCTGCGGGCGTCTCCTGACGCTGACGGCGTCCGGGCAGCCTTCGCGGTCGCGCTCTCGGCCCGCGACGTGGACTGCACCGACGACCTCGCCCGCACCGTGGCCTCCGTGCGGGCCCGGATCGACGCCGGGCTCTCGACGTCCCGGGCCGACCAGACCGTGCTCGACCTCGACGGGTGGTTCCCCGGCGACCCCGGCGCGCTCGTCTCGATCATGCTCAACAGGGTCTCCCTGGCTCCGGGTGAGGCCGTCTTCCTCGCCGCGGGGGAGGTCCACGCCTACCTGACCGGTGTCGGTGTCGAGGTGATGGCGAGCTCGGACAACGTGCTGCGCGCCGGGCTGACCACCAAGCGCGTGGACGTCGAGGAGCTGATGTCCTGCGCGAGCTACGCGCCGCGACCGCCTCAGCGGCCGGTCCTGCGCGCCGAGCCTGGCGGGCTGACCGCGTACAGGGCGCCCGTCCCGGAGTTCTCCCTGCTGTTCGGGGCGGTGAGCGGGAGTGCGCTCGTCACGCACGACGGCCCGCGCATCGTCCTGTGCCTCGACGGGCGGCTCACGCTCTCGGGGCCGCTCGGCCCTGTCGCGACGCTCGACCGCGGCGAGTCGGTCTTCGTCCCGCACGACGCGGGTCACATGACGCTCGAGGGCGACGGGCAGGTCGTCGTCGCCTACGTGCCCTGACGCGCTGCGCCGAGCGGCGCACCCGACCAGGTCTGCCAGGCGGCCGATCAGGCCAGCCGTCCGGGGGCGTCGTCGCACCCGCAGACCCTTTCATTACCTAGGGTAATGAGTTAGGGTAAGGACAGTGACAACACCTGACGCCTGCGCCCCCGGGACCCTCGGAGGCCAGCTCCGCGTGGCGCTGACCCGGATCTCCCGACGACTCCGGAGCCAGCGCGGTGAGGCCGACCTCCCCGAGGGACAGTTCGCAGTCCTCACCACGATCTACAAGCACGGCCCGATGACGCCCGGCGCGCTCGCCGACCACGAGCACATCCGCCCGCCGTCGATGACGCGCACGGTCAACGCGCTCGCCGAGCTAGGACTCGTGACCAAGGTCGGGCACGAGACCGACAAGAGGCTCGTCCTCGTCGAGCTGACGACGACGGGCCGCGACGAAGTGAGAGAGACCAGGCGACGCCGCGAGGCCTGGTTGACCAAGAACCTGGGTCAGCTGACCCCCGAAGAACGGCAGACGCTCGCAGCGGCGAGCGAGCTGCTCGTGAGGATCGCCAGTCGATGAGCCCTACCTTCGCCTCCCTGAGGTACTACAACTACAGACTCTGGTTCAGCGCCGCCCTCGTGGCGAACGTCGGGACCTGGATGCAGCGCGTGGCCCAGGACTGGCTCGTGCTCACGGTCCTCACCGACAACTCGGGGACCGCCGTCGGCATCGTCACCGCGCTGCAGTTCTTGCCCGTCCTCGCGCTCTCGGCGTGGGCCGGTGTGCTTGCCGACCGCGTCGACCGCCGCAAGCTGCTGATCATCACCCAGACCGCCCTCGGCGTGCTCGCCCTCGCCCTCGGGGCGCTCGTGCTCTCAGGTCACGCCGAGCTCTGGCACGTGTACGTCTTCGCGGCGCTCCTCGGCTGTGTCACGGCGATCGACAACCCCGTGCGCCAGACCTTCGTCGCCGAGATGGTGCCCAAGGAGAAGCTCTCCAACGCCGTGGGCCTCAACTCCGCAGGCTTCAACGCCGCGCGCCTCGTCGGTCCTGGTGCGGCCGGTCTGCTCATCGCAGCCTTCGGCCCGGGGTGGATGTTCATCATCAACGGGCTGACCTTCGCCGCGGTGATCGTCGCGATGACCCGCATGCGCGTGAGCGAGCTCAACAGGCTGCCTGTGGCCCCACGGGCCAAGGGGCAGATCCGCGAGGGCGTCAGGTACGTGCGCAACCGCAGCGACATCGTCGTCATCATGTGCGTGGTCTGCGTCGTGTCGACCTTCGGCCTGAACTTCCAGCTGACCTCGGCCGTCATGGCGACGGCAGAGTTCGGCAAGGGTGCGGGGGAGTACGGGATCCTCGGGTCCATCCTCGCGATCGGGTCCCTGGCCGGTGCGCTCCTCGCTGCCCGCCGCGAGCGTCCCCGGGTGAGGCTCGTCATCGGGTCGGCCTTCGCCTTCGGTGTCTCGACAGGTCTGATGGCGATCATGCCGACCTACTGGACCTACGCGCTGATGAGCATCCCCGTCGGGTTCTCGAGCCTGACCATGCTCACGGCCGCGAACTCGACCATCCAGATGTCGACCGAGCCGCAGATGCGCGGCCGGGTCATGGCGCTCTACATGATGGTCTTCCTCGGGGCCACGCCGATCGGCTCGCCCGTGGTCGGGTGGATCGCGGAGACCTACGGTGCCCGCTGGGCGATCGGCATCGGCTCGATCACCGCGCTGCTCGTGGCCGCAGGTGCCGCGCTGTGGACCAAGAAGAACTGGGACTACACCGTCACCTACCAGGTGTTCCACCGCCCCCACGTCGAGGTCACCTACGCACCCTCGGCCGACGCCGTCCACAGACCCGCAGACGAGGCCCATGCCCGCCGCGACGTCGCCGACGACCTCGGCGTCCAAGAGGCGAAAGACCGCACGACCGCGACCTGACGGTCGACGCCCCGGCAGGCGGGGCTCAGGCGCTGTGCTCGACCAGGTGGTCGACGCAGGCTGTGAGGGCCTGGACGTCGGAGGGGTCGACGGAGGGGAACATCGCGACGCGCAGCTGGTTGCGGCCGAGCTTGCGGTACGGGTCGACGTCGACGACCCCGTGCTCGCGGAGCGTCCGTGCGATCGCTGCGGCGTCGATGCTCTCGTCGAGGTCGATCGTGCCGACGACAGTCGAGCGGTCGGCAGGGTCGGCCACGAAGGGGGTCGCCCACTCGCGGCTCTCTGCCCACGAGTAGAGGTGTGCCGCTGACTCGGCCGTCCGCGCCGCAGCCCAGTCGAGACCCCCCTGGTCGAGCATCCACCGAACCTGCTCACCGAGCAGGAACAGCGTCGCGATCGCCGGGGTGTTCAGCGTCTGGTTGGCCCGAGAGTTCGTCAGTGCCGTCTGCAGGGACAAGAACTCCGGGATCCACCGGCCGCGCGTCGCGATCTGACCGATGCGCTCCACGGCTGCGGGGGAGACCACCGCGAGCCAGAGCCCGCCGTCGGAGGCGAAGGACTTCTGCGGGGCGAAGTAGTAGACGTCGGTCTCGGCGATGTCGACGGGCAGGCCTCCCGCGCCGGAGGTCGCGTCGATGACCGTGAGCGCGTCGGCCGCCGCCCCGGCGATGCGCCGGACAGGTGCCATCGCACCGGTGGACGTCTCGTTGTGAGCCCAGGCGTAGACGTCGGCGTCGTCGACCGCGACGGGCAGCGCCACGGTGCCCGGTGCCCCGGTCGTCACGGCCGACCTCTCGAGGAAGGGTGCTGCTGTCGTGGCGGCGGCGAACTTGCCGCCGAACTCGCCGAACACGCCGTGCGCCGCGCGGTCGCGCACGAGCGAGAAGGTCGCGGCGTCCCAGAAGGCTGTCGACCCGCCGTTGCCGAGGACGACCTCATAGCCCTCGGGCACGTCGAAGAGCTCGGCGAGGCCGGACCGCACCCGGCCCACGAGGTCTTTGACAGGGGGCTGCCTGTGGGACGTGCCGAGCAGCGTCCGGCCGGTCGAGGCGAGCGCGTCGAGCTGCGCGTCGCGGACCTTCCCCGGGCCGCTCCCGAAGCGGCCGTCGGCGGGCAGGAGGGCGGCGGGGATGCTGGGCATGGCGGTCACGAGGCCCACCTTAGCCCCCGGTCAGGGGCCTCGCCCCGCGTCTGCGCAGGGCGAGATAGGCTGTCCGGAGAAGACGTGTGGACGATGCGACGGGGCCCTGAGCGGCTCCGGCCGGCACCCCTGTGCCTCTCGACGGGCTCCTCGGAGCCCGCCGGGGTCGTCCGGCGCCACCTGACGCACTGGAGGAACGCGTGAGCGACCTGATCGACACCACCGAGATGTACCTGCGGACCATCTACGAGCTGGCCGAAGAGGGCATCGTCCCGCTGCGGGCGCGCATCGCGGAGCGTCTGGGGCACTCGGGGCCGACGGTCTCGCAGACCGTCGCCCGCATGGAGCGCGACGGTCTCGTCGTCGTCAGCGGCGACCGTCACCTCGAGCTCACCGAGGTCGGCCAGACCAAGGCCATGCGCGTCATGCGCAAGCACAGGCTGGCCGAGCGGCTGCTCACCGACGTCATCGGTCTCGACTGGGCCTTCGTCCACGAAGAGGCCTGCCGCTGGGAGCACGTGATGAGCGACCGCGTAGAGAAGCGCCTCGTCGACCTCCTCGACCACCCGCACTTCTCGCCGTACGGGAACCCGATCCCGGGCCTGGTCGAGCTCGGCGAGGGTGCCGCTGCGGTCGGGTTCCTCGACGGCGTGGTCTCGCTCAAGGCGGCTGTCACGGCTCACCCCGACGAGTCCTTCGAGGCGACCGTGGCCCGGCTGGGCGAGCCTCTGCAGACCGACATCGAGCTCCTGGAGCGTCTGGCGGGCAGCGGGGTCGTCCCTGGGGGGCAGATCACAGTCGGGCGGACGGAGTCCGGCATCGGCATCTCGGTGACCTCAGAAGGCGCTGACCTGGTGCTCGACCTCCCCGAAGAGGTCTCGCGCCACATCTTCGTCTCAGAGTGAGACCTGGGTCACATTATTTCTCGTGACCTGAGCGTGACATTTGCTGAAAACCTGTTGTACCTTCGTGGAGCGTCATAGGCAGTCATGCCGAAGACGCGCTCGTGCAGATCGCCTAACCCTGCCACTGCATGAGCCGCCGACAACCCGCATGGCAGGGACGGGGGACCCAAATCTGGGCGCTGCTCGCAGCGTCCTTGGGGTGAAGCCCTACGACCGTCTGACGGTCGTGAGGCCGAGTGTTCTCCTACTCGAACCCGACAGCTGACCTCGCAGGCGTACTGGAGAGAACTTGTGACTACTAGCACTGCTCGTGCCCGCCACCGCGCGGCACGGCGTCCCTTGGCGCCGCTGACCTCGATCGCCTCCGTGGCCAGCGAGAACGCAGCAACCGTCGGACGCCGGACGGCCCTCGTGGCTGCGTCCTCTGGCCTCATCGTCTCCCTGATGGGTGCCACCTCTGCCTCGGCAGCCCCCCTCCCCTCTGACGCCTCGGTCGCGACCGTCGACGTCGCGTCGCTCAAGGCCGAGGCTCGCGCCGCGCTCAGCACGGCTCCGGCCGTGACTGTCGCCGCCGACGCCTCCTGGACCGTCGAGCAGACCGACATGGTCGTCACCCCGGCGCCCGAGCCCGAGCCGGAGCCGGAGCCCGTCCGCGCTCCTGCAGCCGCCTCGCGTACCGCCGAGCGCACCTCGATCTCTGCTGACACGCAGACCGAGTCCACGGAGTCGACCTCTGAGGTCGCCGCCGAGGCTCCTGTCGAGGCTGCAGCGCCGGTCCCCGCCTCCGCGAGCGGCTCGGCCATCCTCGACGTCGCTGGTCGCTACGTCGGCGTGCCGTACGTCTCGGGTGGCACCACCCCCGACGGCTTCGACTGCTCGGGCTTCACCTCGTACGTCTTCGCCCAGCTCGGCATCAACCTGCCGCGCACCTCTGGTGCCCAGGCCTCGGCCGGCACCGTCGTGTCCCGCGCCGACGCCCAGCCTGGCGACCTGATCTACTCGCCCGGGCACATCGCGATCTACGCGGGTGGCAACTCGCAGATCGACGCACCGCGCCCCGGCAAGACGATCCAGTTCCGTGAGATCTGGCAGTCCAACCCGACGTTCATCCGCATCGGCTGACACGTCGTCCTGCCTCGGCAGACGCCTCGCCACGAGAGCCCGGACCGCACTGCGGTCCGGGCTCTCGTGCGTCCGCGACGCTCGTGAATCTCGCGGGGCCGCCGAACGTGTTCTCAGCGTCATGAGCGGGTAATGTACGGGACAAGCACCGCCGCTTGTCCGTGATGCAGGAGGAGAACGCCATGTCGCACTCAGATGCCATCCTCGTCGGTGTCGACGGCTCGGTCTCGAGCCTCCACGCGCTCGACTGGGCCATCGCCCACGCGTCGAGATCAGGTCAGCCGATCACCGCGGTCTGCTCGTACTCCCTCCCGTCCTTCGCGGCGGCCTCCCTCGACGGCGGGTACGCAGCGCTCGACGACAACGCGATCCAGGACGGCGCTCGTTCGGTGCTCGACGACGCCCGGGAGCGTGCAGCCCGCTCCGGCGTCACGCTGACGACCGAGCTCGCCGCCGGCGACGCGGCCGGGGTGCTCGTCGAGCGCTCCAAGGACTTCTCCCTCGCCGTCGTGGGCACCCGTGGGCGCGGTGGCTTCGCAGAGCGCCTGCTCGGCACGGTCTCCTCGGCGCTCCCGGCGCACGGGCACTGCCCGACCGTCGTGGTGCCCTACCGCGGCAGCGGCGACCCCGACGCGAGCGTCCCGACCCACCCGATGAAGCGCGTCGTGGTGGGGGTCGACGGCTCACCGTCGGCCTACGGCGCCCTGCACGCCGCGATCCACCAGGCGAACCTCTGGGGTGCCGAGATCGTCGCCGTGGCGGGAGTCCCGGTCGGATCGGGCGCGGGCATGCTCGCCTGGCTGCCGGCAGCCATCGACCACGAGCAGGTGCTCGCCGACGTCACCGACGCGCTCAACTCGATCGTCGACAAGGCCGAGGCGGCGCACCCCGGCACCGTCGTGCGCCGCATCGTGCTCGACGGCAGCGGAGCCGAGCTGCTCACCGAGTTCTCCGAGGCGAGCGACCTCCTGGTGGTCGGCTCCCGAGGGCGGGGAGGCTTCGCAGGTCTCCTCCTCGGCTCGACGAGCCAGGCCGTGCTGCACCACTCCACCTGCCCCGTGATGGTCGTCAACAAGCACTGCGAGATCCCCGCAGACTGACCCGCGGGCCGGACGAGAGGTCCGGCCGGGTCGCCCGCGCACGGCGTCTCGACCGGACCTCGCGCTGGGCTGGTGCTCAGTTCTTGGTGCGGTACAGCCGCATGGTGATCGGCGCGAACACGAGGGTGAGCGCCGCAGCGGCGACGAGCACCCAGACGACGTCGCCGAACTGCGCGGTGCCGCCCATCAGCCCGCGGATCGCCGTGACGAGGTGGGTCACCGGGTTGACGTCCACGACAGCTCGCAGCGCCGACGGCATGGTCGCCGGGTCGACGAAGATGTTCGACGCGAAGGTGAGCGGCATGAGGATGAGCATCGAGACACCCATAACGGCGTTGGGCGTGCGCATCAGCAGGCCGAAGATGGTGAAGATCCAGCTGAGCGAGAAGGCGAAGACGAGCAGCAGCGCCACGGCTGCGAGCGTCCCGGGCAGCCCGCCGTCGGGCCTGTAGCCCAGGACGAGCCCGAGGCCGATCGTGATGACCGAGGCGATCGTGTAGCGCACGGTGTCGCCGAGCAGCGCGCCGACGATCGGGGCCGGGCGCCAGATGGGCAGCGACCTGAACCTGTCGAAGACGCCCTTGGTGATGTCCGTGTTGAGCGTGAACCCCGTGTACACGGTGATGATGAGGACGGTCTGGACGAGGATGCCGGGCAGCAAGAACCGCAGGTAGGTCGCGGTGTCGCCGGCGATCGCCCCGCCGAAGAGATACGTGAACATCAGCGTGAAGATGATCGGAGTGAGCGTGACGTCGAACAGCTGCTCGGGCACGTGCTTGATCTTCAGCAGGGCCCGCCAGGCGAAGGTCAGGGTGTTCTCGATCGCCGAGGGGCGCGTCGGACGGCTGTCGAGGGATACCGCGGACCGCAGCGTGGTGGCCGACGTCGTCGGGCTGTCGGTGGTGCTCATGAGGTGGCCTCCTCGGAGGGCTGCTCGGCGTCTGCCGGGCTCGTGGGGTCGGTCGGCTGACCTGTGAGGGCGAGGAACACCTCGTCGAGGCTCGGCTGGCCGAGCGAGAACTCGGGCACGTGGATCCCCGCCTCGTGGAGGCGGGGGAGGATCTGGTAGGCCTGCGCGGAGCCGTCGGCGCTGCTGTCGATGCGGGCCGAGAGCGCC
The DNA here is from genome assembly GCF_001425965.1 of Sanguibacter sp. Leaf3. Taxonomy (NCBI): domain Bacteria; kingdom Bacillati; phylum Actinomycetota; class Actinomycetes; order Micrococcales; family Sanguibacteraceae; genus Sanguibacter; species Sanguibacter sp. Leaf3. The sequence goes on from NZ_LMRH01000001.1 coordinate 754,749, forward strand.
GACGGGTCGGGGGACAACGACACGGCGTCGGGGTCGCCGAGGAGTGCGGCGACGATCCGCGCCGCCTCGTCCCGTCGGCTCTGGTCGGCGAGGCGCAGCTGGACCGAGCCTGAGCCGACAGAGCTCTTGAGCTCGGGGGCGGTTCCCTCGGCGATCACCTTCCCGTGGTCGACCACGGCGATGCGGTTCGCGAGCTGGTCGGCCTCTTCGAGGTACTGGGTGGTCAGCAGGACGGTGGCACCGTCGGCGACGAGCACCCGGACGATGTCCCACACGTCGTTGCGGCTGCGCGGGTCGAGCCCCGTGGTGGGTTCGTCGAGGAACAGCACGGACGGGCTCATGACCAGGCTCGCCGCGAGGTCGATCCGGCGTCGCATGCCGCCCGAGTACGTCTTGACCTGCTTGCCGGCCGCCTCCGTGAGGTCGAAGGCCTCGAGCAGGTCGGCACCCCGTCGTCGAGCGGCAGCCCGCGTGAAGCCGTAGAGGCGCGCGAGCACCATGAGGTTCTCGGCGCCCGTGAGGTCTTCGTCGACGGAGGCGTACTGCCCCGTGAGCCCGACGAGGCTGCGGACCGTGTCGGCCTCGCGGAGGATGTCGTGCCCCAAGATGCTCGCGCTGCCCGCGTCGGGGCGCAGGAGGGTGGCGAGCATGCGGACGGCTGTCGTCTTGCCGGCTCCGTTGGGTCCGAGCACGCCGTACACCGTGCCGGCGGGGACGGCAAGGTCGATGCCGTCGACCGCACGCGTCGTGCCGAAGTGCTTGACGAGCCCGTGAGCCTCGATCGCGTAGGAGGTCATGGCGACCATCCTGTGCCTCGGCTGTGAGGGGCGGCTACTTCTTTCTTGCGCAGTTGTGCGGGTCCAGGTCAGCGGGTCGCGAGGACGTCCCGCAGCCTGTCGAGACCGAGGTCGAGGTCGTCCAGGGTGATGGTCAGCGGGGGAGCGAGCCGGATCGTCGTGCCGTGCGTGTCCTTGGCGAGCACGCCCGCGTCCCGCAGGGCGAGGCAGAGCTCTCGGCCTGACTCCCACGTCGGCGGCAGGTCGACTCCGGCCCACAGGCCCGCGCCCCGGACCTCGGTGAGCAGCTCGGACTCGACCATCTCGTCGAGACGCAGCTGGAGGTGGTCGCCGAGCTCCGCGGCGCGCTCCTGCACCTCGCCGGTGTCGAGGAGCCTGACGACGGCGCGACCCACGGCGCAGGCGAGCGGGTTGCCCCCGAAGGTCGAGCCGTGGGTGCCCGGGGTGAAGACGTCGAGGACGTCAGACCGCCCGACGACAGCGCTCACCGGCAAGATCCCGCCACCGAGCGCCTTGCCGAGGGTCACGAGGTCGGGGCGGACGTTCCAGAGCTCGCACGCGAGAGTCGTCCCTGTGCGACCGAGCCCGGACTGGATCTCGTCGGCGACGAGCAGGATCCCGGCGTCGTCGCAGACCGTCCGCAGCGAGGCCCAGAAGCCTGGCGGGGGCACGACCACACCGGCCTCGCCCTGGATCGGCTCCATGAGCACCGCGACTGTGGTCTCGTCGACGGCCGCCGCGACGGCCTCGGCGTCTCCGTAGGGGACGACGCGGAAGCCCGGGGTGAAGGGGCCGTAGCCCTCGCGGGCCTCGTCGTCGGTCGAGAAGGACACGACCGTCGTGGTGCGCCCGTGGAAGTTGTCGCGCGCGACGATGATCGTCGGCTCGGCGATCCCGCGCCTGTGGCCCCACTTGCGGACCGCCTTGACCGCGGTCTCGACGGCCTCTGCGCCGGTGTTCATCGGCAGCATCGCGGCGTGGGTGCCCTCGAGGGCGAGCGAGTCACCGACGAGGGCGCAGAGCTCGTCCGCGAAGGGGCCGAGCTGGTCGTTGTCGAAGGCGCGCGACGTCAGCGTCACGCGTCCGAGCTGTTCGACCGCAGCCGCCACGAGGGTCGGGTGCCTGTGCCCGAAGTTGAGCGCCGAGTATCCGGAGAGCAGGTCCAGGTACCGGCGACCGTCGGTGTCCGTGACCCAGGATCCCTCGCCGTGCGCGACGGTGACCGGGAGCGGCGCGTAGTTGTGCACCAGGTGGTCTCTGGTCTCGACGTGCGTCCCGTCCATGGTCGGCTCCTCTCAGCCCGCCGCCCGGATCTCGAGCGTGCAGCACTTCGCGCCGCCTCCGCCGAGCAGCAGCTCGGACGTGTCGACGCCGATCGGTTCGTAGCCGCGCTCTCTCAGCTGCGCCTGGAGGCGCGTCGCGGCGGGGTTGAGGATCACGTGGTGGCCGTCGGAGACGGCGTTGAGCCCGAGGACCGTCGCGTCGGACTCGGCAGCGTGGACGGCGTCGGGGAAGAGGTCCGCCAGGACCGCACGGCTCTCAGCCGAGAAGGCGTCCGGGTAGTACGCGACCTTGCCGGGGGCGGTGCCGCCCTCGGAGCCCTCGAGGACTGTGAGCGCGGTGTCGAGGTGGTAGAACCGCGGGTCGACGAGCTCGAGGGTCACGACCTCGCGGCCCCAGAGCCTCGCGGCCTCGGCGTGCGCGGCCGTGTCGGTGCGGAAGCCCGTCCCGGCGAGGGAGAGGGGGCCGACCGTGAGGATGTCGCCCTCGCCCTCGTTGCGCTCGAGGGCGTCGTGCACCTCGAAGCCGTTCTCGGCGAACCACTGCAGGTAGACGGCGGCCTCGGGGGCACGCTCGGGGTGGGTGAACAGGGCGCTGTAGACGACGCCGTCGACGACAGTCGCACCGTTCGCCGCGTAGACCATGTCAGGGAGCCCCGGCACGGGCTCCACGAGGTCGACGGTGTGCCCGAGGTCGAGGTACACGTCGCGCAGACGCTCCCACTGCTCGACGGCGCGCGCCGTGTCCGTCGGGCGGCTCACGTCCATCCACGGGTTGATCTCGTAGCTCACCGTGAAGTACTCCGGACGGCACATGAGATAACGGCGGGCGTGGGCTGCGGTCATCGGCGGGCTCCTCAGGCTGTCGCTCGTGGCGAGGGGTGACGCTGAGCCGTCCGGAGGGTCTCCCGGCCGGCCGTCGCACTGTCTGTGTGATGGCCGACACTACGCCCCGACCTGCGAGAGCGCGCGGGAACACCTCGCGCTCCGCGGGTCCACCCCTCACCCGAGGACCGAGCTCGCGCGCGAGGTCGTACGGACACGCCGAATACCGGGCGATCCGGGGCTGTTCTGGCGTGTCTGTACGACCTCGAGGTCAGGAGGGCGACCTCGCCGTAGGGAGGGCGACCTCTCCGGTCACGGGAGGCGCCTGTGGGGCCCGGGGCAGGCCCGGGGTCAGGCGGCGTCGAGCTCGCGGGACACCCTGTGCAGCGCCAGGCGGAGCATGAGCCCGAGGGGTACCCCGAGGAGCGGGGACGTCAGGCGGGCCGGGAGCGGTCCGGCGAGGTAGACCTCTTCCCACCAGGTGACCAGGCTCGTCGCGTGGTCGACGGGCTCGACGTCGATGCCCGCCGTCCCCTCGAGCAGCGGTCCGGCCTTGCGCAGCACGAGCCTGTGGCGCTCGGTGCCGCTCAGCGCGTCGCCGGCGGGACGTTCGAGACCGACGACCTCCATGCGGTCGACGATCCCCGGGTGGCTGTACATGGTGAACCGAGCGCCCGACGGCAGGGGGCCGTCGGGGAGCGGGCGGCCCGATGGTTCCACGGGGAACGAACCCCAGGTCAGCGGGATCCACCGCGAGTGGTGGCGGACGTCGGCCACCAGGTCGAAGACGTCAGCGGGCTGCCCGGGCAGCTCCCGGGAGACGCTCACCCGTCGGAGACCTCGGCCCTCGGCTGCAGCGTCGTGCGCTGCCGGACGCCCCGTCACGACTCGTCCGTGCCGGAGGTGCGGCCGGAGCCGACCTCGCTCGACCTCCCGCGGCCGATCCGTGCCCGTCGGGCGCGGTCGACCAGCGGGATCTTCGAGGCACGACCGGGCTCGACGGACTCGTAGACCTTGCTGGAGGCCTTCGAGCGGGCTGGGCCCACCTCGCGCGCGAAGTGCGCGGGCGGCTCGCCGAAGGCCTTGGTCGCCTGGTGCGCGACCGTGCGGGCGAGCGCCCGACCACCTGCGACGCCGACGACGGCACCGATGCCGAAGGGGATGACGCGGCCCATCATGAGCGAGGTCTGCTTGGCGATCTGCCGCTTGACGAACCGCCGCGTCAGCACCTTGTTGACCTGCCGGATCGTGCTCTTCGGCATGGTCGTCATCAGGGCGGTGCCCCAGGCTGCCGCCGACTTGCCCGACACCTCTTCGACCGACCTCGCGCCGGACTCGCCGAGGACCGTGGCGAGCAGCAGCGCGCGGCGACGGTCGAGGTCGTCGGCCTCCACCCCGTGGACCTCTGCCACGCACAGCGCGTAGGCGGCCGAGGCGCTGAAGAAGGTCGCGACGTCACCACCGCTGAGGATCATCGACACCCCCGTGCCCACCCCGGGGAACGCCGCCGCAGCACCCACGGCGCCGCCGGCGCCCTGGAGCACGAGCGAGTACTCCTTGGTCAGCAGCGTGACGATCTGCTGGGGCGACGCCTCGGGGTTGCGTCGGCGCAGGCTGTCGACGTGCGCCCGCACGGTCGAGGACGGCAGGGTGATCGCCTGGTCGAGGGCTGCGTCGATCAGCGGGGTCCGGGCGAAGGACAGCTTCTGGGTCACAGTGGCTCCTTGCGGTTCGTCGTGGGTCGGCCGGCAGGGGTGGCGCGGCCGGGTGGAGCTGGCGCGACCCTGCCCAGGGCCGCGCCACCCGAGATCATTCGGTCGTCGACACCGAGGCGATGGTCAGCTCGACGGTCGCGCCGGCCTTGAGCGTGCGACCGACGGTGCAGGACGCGTCGACCGCGCGGTTGACGACGGTCAGCAGGCGCTCGCGGGCCTCGTCGTCGAGGCCGGAGAGGTCGAGCTCGAGACGTTCGGTGAGCACCGGGTAGCGGTCTTCCTCGGGATCCGAGACACCTGCGACGTGCACGGTGGCCGCGTAGTCGTCGCCGAGGCGACGCGCGAGGGTGACGTCCGAGGCGAAGCCTGTGCAGGCGGCGAGGGCGATCTTGAGGAGCTCGCCGGGGGTGAAGGTGCCCTCGACGTCGAGACCGCCGAGCTGCACCTCGCCTCCGCGGGCGCTGCGGCCGACGTACCGGCGACCGCCGGTCCGCTCGACCCAGAGCGCCGGCTGCGTGCCGGGCTGGGGTGCGGGGGAGACTGTGCCGGGTGCGGGGTTGGTGTCCTGGGTCATCTGGTGATTCTTCCACCGGCTCGGCCGTCGCGCCCGGGGTGTCCGCCCAGGGCGGAGCGCGACGAGGCGTTCGGCCGTCGCGCGGCCTGACCCGGGCCGTTTGTCCAGATGCTGGAGGCGCTCTGGCCTCATGGTGAGACAGGACTACGGTTCTTCGGTACCGTCACCGACGTGTCGAGCACGGCCTCTTGTTCCCCCGGCCCCGCGCTGCAGCCTCCAGTGCCAGCGCGCCGCCGCCCGGACGCCCGTCCGCGAACGACGCCTCGCACGTGAGCGCCCACCGACCGGAGCACCACATGTCCACCACAGCAGCACCCGCCCGACCGCTGAACTCCCGCGGGAGGGTCATCACCGCGAGCCTCGTCGGCACGACGATCGAGTTCTACGACTTCTACGTCTACGCGACCGCGGCAGTCCTCGTCTTCCCGACGTTGTTCTTCCCCACGGGCAACGACACCACGGCGCTCCTCGCCTCCTTCGCCGTCTTCGGCGCGGCGATGGTCGCGCGGCCCGTCGGCGCGATCGTCTTCGGCCACCTCGGTGACAAGAAGGGCCGCAAGACGACCCTGGTCATCTCGCTGCTCACCATGGGGATCGCGACCTTCCTCATCGGCACGCTGCCCACCTTCGACTCGATCGGTGTCGCGGCGCCCGTCCTGCTGCTCGTCCTGCGCCTCGCGCAGGGCTTCGCGCTCGGTGGCGAGTGGTCCGGCGCCGCGCTCGTCGCGACCGAGAACGCCCCCGCGAACAAGCGCGCCTGGTACGGGACCTTCCCGCAGCTCGGCGCGCCGATCGGCTTCATCATCGCCAACGGGCTGTTCCTCACCATCAACGCCGTGCTCCCGCACCCCGAGGACTCGCTCCTGCAGTCCGAGGCCTTCCTCTCGTGGGGCTGGCGCATCCCGTTCCTGTTCTCGGCCGTCATGGTGATCATCGGTCTGTGGGTGCGGCTCAAGCTCGTCGAGTCCGAGGCCTTCGTCACGGCCGAGAAGAAGGGTGCGATCACCAAGACACCCCTCGCGACGGTGTTCAAGTTCCACTGGCGCCAGCTGGTCCTCGGCACGTTCATCATGCTCGCGACCTACGTGCTCTTCTACCTCATGACCAGCTTCACGCTCACCTACGGGACCAAGGCTGCTGACGCCGACCCCGCGGGCCTGGGCATCCCGTACGTGCACTTCGTCATCATGCAGATCATCGGCGTGATCTTCTTCGGGCTGTTCACGCTGATCTCCGGGCCTGTCGCCGACCTCATCGGACGTCGCCGGCTGCTCATCGGGGTGTCGAGCCTCATCGTGGTCTTCGGGCTGACCTTCCACCTATTCCTGGTGCCCCGCGCCGACGCGGCCTTCACGGGTGGTCTCGTCCAGGCCTTCCTCATCCTCGGCTTCACGCTCATGGGCGTGACCTTCGGGCCGATGGGTGCGCTGCTCCCCGAGCTGTTCCCGACCAACGTCCGGTACACAGGGTCCGCCATCGCCTACAACGTGAGCTCGATCCTGGGCGCTGCGCTCGCGCCGATCGTCGCGGTCGCGCTCTGGGCCCAGGCAGACGGCGACACCTGGCTCGTGGGGCTCTACCTGTCGGGAGCTGCTGTCCTCACCCTCGTCGCGGTGATCCTGTCCAAGGAGACCAAGGACGTCGACTACGGCCTCGCCTCGCACGAGGACGTCGCAGCCGAGCCTGCGACCGTGGGCAAGCGCTAGCGGCACGCCGCAGTCGAGAGGGGTCGGGTCCGGCGGGCCCGGCCCCTCTGTGCGTGGGGGGCGGGCCCGGGCGGGAGGCTCCTCGCTCGTCGTGCGCCATCGCCCGCAGTCGACTGCCTTCCGCCATCGTGCTGGGCCTGGGGATCGGGCGATCTAGCAGCCCGCCTGGTCGGGGCCGCCCGGGGGTACGGGCGCCTCCCGGAGATCGGTAGGGTTGCGGCCGTGACCGACATCCTGCCCCCGTGCCCCGAGTGCTCCTCCGTCTACACCTACGAGATGGGTGCGCTGCTCGTCTGCCCCGAGTGCGCCCACGAGTGGGAGCCTGCTGCGGGAGGCTCGGCCGAGGCGTCTGACGGCCCGCGCGAGATCCGCGACGCCGTCGGCAACGTGCTGCAGGACGGCGACACCGTCACCGTGGTCAAAGACCTCAAGGTCAAGGGCAGCGCGACCGCCATCAAGGTCGGCACCAAGGTGCGCGGCATCAGGCTCGTCGACGGGGTGGGCGACCACGACATCGACTGCAAGGTCGACGGCTTCGGTCCGATGCAGCTCAAGTCGAGCGTGGTGAAGAAGGTCTGACGCCCTGGGGCGCCGCTGGTCTCGCGCTGGTGCACGCCGAGACAGGGGAGAACTGGTGCGCCCGGGCAGATTCGAACTGCCGACACCCGCTTTAGGAGAGCGGTGCTCTATCCCCTGAGCTACGGGCGCGAGAGCGAGACAAGGCTACCTGACAGTCGCCCGTGATCCCTGCCACGGCCGGCAACCAGATCTGCGGCGCCCCTCCCCAGACGTCCGTCTCTCCACGAGGTCGCCAGGACACCGACGAGGTCGTCGCAGCTCTCGCGAGGTCGCACGGACACGCCAGATCTCCGGGCTAGGGGCGTCAGGACGGCGTGTCCGTACGACTTCGGTGCCTGACGTACGACCTGGGTGCGGACCGTGTGACCTCAGGGTGGGACCTGTGGGCGTGCGGGTGGGGGGTCGTGGCGGGGGGCTGCGGTGAGGAGCGGCTGGCGTGAGTGGGCTCGTGGGTGACCAGGGTCACGACAGGCGCTCTCGCACGTGGAGCCGGTGGATCCCCGGAGCGCAGAACCGCAGGTGAGACCGTCGCCCATGCACCGCGGCGACCAGCCGGTCGAACCGATCTGGAAGAAGATTCAACTTCCCTGTTGACACTCGATCTGGGCGAGTGCATAGTTGTCCCTGACAGTGCGTGCCGCCTGCCCCCTGCGCGGCACGCACTGTTCCTTTTTCTCCGGACGCACCCAGCCCTTCCCACCGCGCTCAGCCCGGTCACGGACGGCCAGGTCACCGCTCCGTCGAGGTGCCGGACAACCCCCTCCAGCAGTGCCCAGGCCCGTCGTGGCCCTCGTCGTCGGCGCGTCAGGCCACGAACGCCGTCCCGGCCAGATACCGTGCTGGGGTGACAGCTCCCGATCGCGACAGGACGGCGGGGACCGACAGGGCCCGCTCCGACCACGACCCGAGCCCGGCTGCGCCTCACGACCCGTCCAGCGAGAGAACCCCTGACATGACCAGCACGGACCAGTCCGCCTCCGGCGCGGTCCACGGCGACGCCGACGCGAACGCCGAGACGCGTGCCATGCGCACGGTCCCCACCCTCGTCAAGCCTGCCACCACGGCCGAGACCGTCGCCGCCGCGATCGACCGCTGGCGCTCGACCCTGGTCTCGCTGGCCGGCGGCTCGACGCTCGCCGACGTCGGTCTGCTCGGCGACGCTGTCCTCGACCTCACCGCCGCGCACCCGTCGGGCATCGCCCAGCTCTTCGCAGGCCGCAGCACCCGCCTGGCGAACATCTTCCGCGAGGGCAGCTCGCTGCCCGTCGCCCGCCGCCGTGCGCGCGCCGTCGCCCAGCGCTCCCAGGAGCAGGCCGAGCGCTACGGCATCGCCCCGACGTATCTGGCGATCGGCCTCGCGACCTGGACCGAGCACGAGGTCGACGAGACCTCCGACGACGTCGCAGCGCTCGCCCGCGTCGCCTTCTCCGGCGGCTCCGACCGTGGGGTCTACGACGACGCCGCAGCCGAGGCCTCCCGCGCCGCCGGCCGCACGGTCCGCGCCCCTGTCCTGCTGCGCCCGATCGAGATCGAGGCCCGCGGGGGAGGCGAGACCGACTACGAGCTCGCCCTCGAGCCCACGGCCGAGATCAACCCCGTGCTGGCCCGGGCGCTGCGTTCACGCGGGGCCCTGCTCGACGCAGCCGCCCTCGCCCGCGGTGCCTTCACGGGCTCGGGCTTCGACCCTGCTGTCGCCCTCGACCGCATCAACGCCCTCGGCTCGGCGGTGCTCGCCGACTTCACCATGACCGACAAGCTGCTCGTGGGGACCTTCGCGCACCCGGGGCAGATGCTCGTCGACGACCTCGACGACCTCAACATCGGGCTGGACCGTCACGAGGTCATCGCCGCCCTCGCCGGGGACCAGGGAGCCATCGACTCCCTCGCAGCCTCGATGCCCGCGCTGCGCACGGGCGACGCCGAGCCCAACATGGAGCGTGGTGTCGGCGACCTCGACCCCTCGGGCCGCAACGTCCTCGACGCGCTCGCCACGGGCAGCCACCTCTTCGTCGACGCCCCCGTGGGCGCCGACGCCACAGGCGCCGTCGCAGCGGTGGTCGCGGAGGCTGCAGCCATCGGCCGCAGCGTCCTGTACGTCCCCGGCCACCGTCGCGCCGCCGACGCGCTCACCGCGCGCCTGGAGGACCTCGGTCTCGGGGACCTGGTCCTCGACGTCACCCCGAGCCCCAGCTGGCGCACCTCGGTGTCGCGCCGCCTGCTCGGTGCCATGACCCTCGAGGCGCCGACTGTCGACGCCGCGCGCATCGCCGACACCCGCCTCGCCCTCGTGGAGACCCGGTCCAGGCTCACCCGGATGATCGACGGCCTGCACCAGCTGCGTGCTCCGTGGGACATCTCCGCCTACGACGCGCTCCAGGCACTGGCCCGGCTCACCTCCGAACGCCCGACCCCCGCCACGACGGTCAGGCTCGACGCCGCGACGCTCGCGCGCATCGCCTCGGTGCGCCAGGAGGTCGGCGCCGACCTGGTCCGGGCCGCGTCCCTCGATGCGTTCTCGGCCCAGCCGGGCACCTCGCCCTGGTACGGGGCTGACATCGACACCGACGCCACGGCCGAGGACGCCGTCGCCCGGATCACCCGGCTGCTCGACGTCTCGCTCGCCGACCTCCGCAGGCAGATGGACGCCGTGGTCGAGGACACCGGGCTGCAGGCCGCCCGCACGGTCTCTGCCTGGGGCGAGCAGATCGAGATGCTCGCCGGCATGCGCACGACCCTCGAGGTCTTCCAGCCGATGGTCTTCGAGCGGACCGCCGACGACCTGGTCGCCGCGACGGCGAGCCGTCAGTGGCGCAACGAGCACGACGTCGAGATGAGCGGGCTGCACCGCCGCCGGCTCGTCAAGCGTGCGAAGGACATGATCCGTCCCGGCTCACGCGTGGCCGACCTGCACTCTGCGCTGCTCGAGGTCCAGGCGCAGCGCCAGACCTGGGCCGAGCACTGCCCGTCCGGTGGATGGCCGCGCCTGCCCGAGGGCCTCGCGGCCATCGAGCAGACCTACCGCGACGTGGTCGAGGACCTCACAGCCCTCGACGCCGTCCTCGCGACGACCTCGGCAGGTGCCGGCCTCGCCGGGATGACCCTCGGCGACCTCACCGAGCGCCTGCAGCGTCTGCTCGACGACCGTGGGGCGCTCACCTCGCTGCCCGAGCGCACCCGGCTGGTCCGCAGCCTCACGGCTCACGGGCTCGGCACGCTGCTCACCGACCTCACCGCCCGCCGCGTCGAGCGCGGTCTCGTCGAGGCCGAGCTCGACCTCGCCTGGTGGAGCTCGGTCTTCGAGCAGATCCTCGCCGCGGACCCCTACGTCGCCGAGGTCGGCGGCCGGGGCATCGAGGCGCTCGCCGAGACCTTCCGCACCCTCGACCGCGAGCACGTCGACTCCCTCGCCACCCCGATCCGCGCGGCCGCCGTCGCGCAGATCCACGGAGCGCTCCGCGACAACAGGGAGCAGGCCGAAGGTCTCTTCGCGCTCCTCGTCGAAGAGTCGCTGACGAGCCTGCGGACCGTGGCCGACGAGTACGGTGACGTGCTGCGCAAGCTCCGCCCCTGCATGATCGCGACACCGACCCTCGTGCCGCACGTGCTCCCCGCCCACCGCACCGTGGACCTCGTGATCCTCGACGCCGCGCAGCACCTGCCCGTCGAGTCCGTCCTGTCGGCGATCGCCCGCGGCCGCCAGATCGTCGTGGTGGGCGACGCCCGCTGCGCTCCGGGCCAGGCTGTCCGCAGCCTCGCGGAGCTGCTGCCGACGGTCGGCCTCGCCGGTGACGCCTCGCGGCGCGACCCCGAGCTCACGCAGTTCTTGTCGCAGCACGGCTACGCGGGTGTCCTGCACCCGATGCCGCTGCCCTCCCAGGAGCGTCTGGTCTTCTTCGAGACCGTCGACGGCGTCGGCATGCCCGACCCCGTCTCGGGTGCTGTCGAGTCCACGCAGACCGAGGTCGACCGGGTGGTCGAGCTCGCGATCATGCACGCCCTCGACCGTCCCGACGAGTCCCTCGGGATCATCACCGGGTCGCGCGCGCACGCCGACCGCATCCGCGAGGCGATCCTCGGGCAGGTGCGCCAGAACGCGGCCCTCGGTCCGTTCTTCGACCCCTCGCGCCGCGAGCCCGTGGTCGTCTCCGACCTGCAGTCTGTCGCCGGGCTGAGCCGCGAGGCCGTGATCTTCTCGGTCGGCTTCGGCCGGACGCCGCACGGCCGGGTGCTGCACAACTTCGGCGACGTGTCCGGGCCGACCGGAGACTCCCTGCTCCTCAACGCGATCGGCTCGACACGACGCCGCCTCACGGTCGTCTCGTGCTTCGGGGCCGAGGACCTGGACCCCGAGCGCCTGCGCGGCGCGGGAGCCCAGCTGCTCGGCTCGCTCCTCGACTTCGCAGAGCAGCGGTCGGCCAGCCCCGTCCACGACGTCGGTCGGTTCACCGAGGGTCAGCCCGACCCGGACCGCCTGGTCCTCGACCTCGCCGAGCGACTGTTCCGCGCGGGGCTCACCGTCGAGACGCACCACGGCGCTGCCGACGGCGAGCACATCCCGCTCGTGGTGGGCCACCCCGACCTGCCCGACGAGCTGCTCGTCGCCGTCCTCACCGACGACGCCGACTACACGGCCGAGACGAGCATCCGCGTCCGGGACCGCCAGCGCGCCGAGCGGCTGGAACGTCTGGGCTGGTCTGTGGTCCAGGTGTGGTCTGTCTCGCTGTTCCTCGACCCCGAGGGTCAGGCCATGCGGATCCGCGAGACCGTCCTGGACATCGAGGCGCGCCGCCGCGCGGCCCGCATGCCGGTGACCGGGGCGATCCCGCTGGTCGGTCTCGACGACGCCGGAGACATCGCGGGGCTCGCCGATGCTGACGGTCTTGCCGGAGAGGTCGTCGACCCGTCGGCGCCTGTCCCCGTGGTCACCGCGCCTCTGCTCACCGAGGGGGACGTCCCGCAGCCGCGCGAGGCGGTCCGCCGCGCGAGCCGGCCCGACGTCGAGCCCGGGCTGCCCATCGCCGCCTACGGCGACGACGACCTCGACGAGCTGGCCCGGTGGATCATGACCGACGGCCTCCCGCGGGACGCCGACGAGCTCGCAGCGCAGGTGCGCTCCGAGCTGGGGATCGTCCGCAGGAGCAACCGCGTGGACATCGCCGTGTCGAGCGCGGTGCGCCGGACACTGGGCCTGTGACCTCGGGAGAGGGCGGCGCGCCGGACGGCGGCCGCCCTGGCCCGGGGCATTCTGCTCCGGAGCGACCGGCCTCGGTGGTGCAGCGCGAGGGGGCTGATCCTGCTGGCGCTCCCGAGACACCGCGTCGACGTGGGCACCGCCGGGTGGTCCGGAAGGGGCCCGAGCGTGAGGCTGTCGCAGGGCTGAGCGCGGACGAGACCTCGTCTGGCTGGGCCGACGAGGTCACCGGCAACGGGTCGGCTGACGACGCCAACGACGACCGGCTGCGTCGGGACGTGCCGCCGCACTGGTGATCTCAGGTCGCGCCCGCGGTGCTGCAGCACGCCAGGGGCCGAGACTGCGCGAGGTCGCAGCAGCGACGAGGTCGGGCGCGCGAGCAGGCCCGGCACGCGAAGCACGACGCACGTGGAGGATTCCGTACGCGAGAGGCCGCAGCACCGTGGGGTGCTGCGGCCTCTGGCGTTGCGGGGACCGGGTGTCGCTCTGGCGGGCCTGCGTCAGGCGACGGGCGGGACCGGCGGCTTCGTGGTCGGTACGTCCGGGGTGGACGGCGCTGACGAGGTGCCGAGCGCCGGGCCACCGTTCTGGGCGAGGAGCAGGTCGCGGATCTGCGTGAGGATGAGGACGTCTTCCGACGGGCCCTCGGGCTCCTCGATGACGCCCTTCTTGCGGAGCTTCTGCAGGTGGTTGAGCGGCAGGACCACGCAGAAGTACAGCGCGAGCGCGATGAAGAACAGGTTGATCAGCGCTGTGAGCACGGTACCGATGCTGAACACGGCGTCGTTGATCTCGAAGGTCATGACCGAGTCGAGGTTCGGCTCGCTGAAGATCGCGGCGATCAGCGGTGTGAGCAGGTTGTCGACGATCGCGTTGACCACGGCTCCGAATGCCGCACCGATGATGACACCGACGGCCAGGTCGATGGCGTTGCCGCGCATGATGAATTCTTTGAAGCCGTTCGCGACGTTCTTCATGGATCCCCACTTCCAGAGGTGACGATTAACGACAAGATCATCGCACGACCACTGCGGACACGGCCTGGCGTCCGGCGACGTTCGCGAGCAGCGAGGCCTCGTCGGGTGTGACCGCGACGAGCACCAGCTCGGCCGCGTCACCGGCGCTCCCTGCCGAACCGAGGATCCCGTCTCCGTCGTCTGCAGCGCTGGCTGGCTGAGGCAGGACGAGCGCCCTCACGGCGAGGGTCGTCGCCGGGGCGGCGGACGCGCCCTCGGCACCGTCCAGTGTCGGGGCTGCCGCGAGCAGGTCGACGTGCATCCCTGGCGACAGCACCGCGACCAGTGCCGGCTCGGCCAGGCGCACCCCTGCCACGACGGTGCCCGGTGGTCCCGTCGCAGCCTCGTCGACCAGCAACGGAGCCCCGAGGATCGTGCCCTCGGGGACGTCGAGCGCGAGGGTGCGACCCACGACGGCGGAGCCGTCCGAGTGCCATCCCTCGGCGACCACGTCGAGGGGGAGGTCGACCGTCCGCAGGTCCGCGGTGCCGAGCGTCGTACCGGCGGGCAGCGTGGAGGCAGCGACGACCACGGCCTGCCGCGGCTCCGGGGGAGGAGCGAGCCTGTGGACGACCACGGCTGCGGCGAGCCCGACGAGCAGCGCGGCGACGACGAACCTGTGCCGCCACAGCAGGGCCCGCGCTCGACGCCGCACCCGCGGAGGGACCAGCGCCCCGGGACGGGCCACGAGCGACGAGCTGGCCCCGGCGCGTTCGGTGCGTCGTCCGCCGGGATCGGAGCGGCCGGAGCGGTCTGTGCGATGGGTCAGGCGGCGAGAGCGCGCGGTGGCACGGTCGGGCAGGTCAGGTACCGGCCTGCCCCGAGGACTGACCCGGTCGGGCGTGCGGGACTGTGTGCGCATGCCTGCACGCTAGGGATCGTCAGACCGTGCCGGTGCCAAGTTCGAGCCGTCTGTGGACACGACGACGGCCGCCGCCCCTGGGGACGACGGCCGTGCGCGGAGACTGTGCTGAGTCAGGAGCCGGAGGAGCCTGACGACGTCGAGGCCTTCGACGAGCTGGACGACCCCGAGGCGCTGGACGAGCCAGACGAGCTGGACGAGCCAGAGGTGCTCGAGGACGAGCCTGACGTGCTCGAGCTGTCGCTCGACGAGCTCGTGCTGCTCGAGGCCGAGGCGGGCTTCGACGATCCCGAGGACGAGCCCGAGGACTTCTTCGAGCTGTTGTCCGTGCGGTAGAAGCCGGAGCCCTTGAAGACCACGCCGACGGGGGAGAACACCTTGCGCAGACGGCCCTCGCACTCGGGGCAGACTGTCAGCGCGTCCTCGGCGAAGGACTGGTGGATGTCGAAGCTGTGGCCGCACGCGGTGCACGTGTACGCGTAGAGGGGCACGGAGATCTCCTCGAGAACCTGTAGGGGGTCGGGCGCACCGGCGCACCCGGGTAGGGATCGGTCTCCCGTGCGGGCCGGGCAGGAGGGACGCGACCCGACGTGCAGGCTGCGACGCGTTGCCTGTTCTAGCACTCGGGTCGACCGAGTGCTAATCATACGTCTCCGCCGCCGCACCGGGAAGTGGGCTCCGGCACACCCCGCCAGGTAACGATCTCGCCCGCCGGGGGCGGGTGTCGGGCCGAGCACGTAACCTCGCACCGTGCCCTCTCGTCATGTCGCTCTCCGCCGTTCCCTCGTCGCCCTCGCCCTCCTGCTCGTCGTCGCCCTCGTGGCGACTGTCGTCACGACCGCTGTGCTGGTCCGGCGCCCCCTGCCGACCACCTCGGGCGAGCTGAGCGTCGCCGGTCTCTCCGCGCCCGTCACCGTGCACCGCGACGCGCAGGGTGTCCCGGACATCTACGCCTCGACGGCAGCGGACCTCTTCATGGCCCAGGGCTACGTGCAGGCGCAGGACAGGTTCTTCGAGATGGACTACCGACGTCACGTCACCGCGGGCCGGCTGTCGGAGCTGGTGGGCGAGAACGCCGACGCCCTCGAGGCGGACAAGGTGATCCGCACCTTCGGGTGGCGCGAGGTCGCCGAGCAGGAGTGGGAGATCCTCGACTCCGACACCAAGAACTACCTCCAGGCCTACGCCGACGGCGTCAACGCGTATCTCGCCGAGCGCTCGACCTCGCAGATCGCCGTCGAGTACTCCGTGCTCGGTCTCCAGGTCTCCGTCGAGGACCCGGAGCGCTGGGACCCCGTCGACTCCCTCGCCTGGCTCAAGGCGATGGCCTGGGACCTGCGCGGCAACTACGACGACGAGCTGGCCCGGGCGCAGTCACTCGCCACGGTCCGCGACGTGGGACGTGTCGACGAGCTCTTCCCCGACTACCCGGACACCGTCAACACGCCGATCCTGTCCGCCGAGGCCGCCGCTGCGAACAGCGTGCCTGCACCGAGCGGGGCCGGAGCCGGGGCGTCCTCAGACCCTCTCGACCTGACGTCCCCCGCGGTCGCCGGAGCTGTCGACTCTGCGGCGCAGGCTGTCTCTGCGGTGCCGGTCCTCGTCGGACGCGGAGCAGGGATCGGCTCGAACTCGTGGGTGGTCTCGGGCGAGCACACGGCCACGGGCAGCCCGATGCTGGCCAACGACCCGCACCTCGGCCTCGCCGCCCCGAGCATCTGGGCGCAGGTCGGTCTGCACTGCGACGCCGTGGGCGACGCCTGCCCCTTCGACGTCACCGGCTTCTCCTTCGCGGGCTTCCCCGGCGTGATCATCGGCCACAACCCCGGGCTCGCCTGGGGGATCACGAACCTCGGGGCCGACGTCACAGACTTCTTCGTCGAGCGCACGCAGGACGACACCTACCAGGTCGACGGGACCTGGAACGAGATGACCACGCGGACCGAGGTCATCAAGGTCGCCGGGGCGGACGACGTCACCCTCGAGGTGCGGTCGACCGGCCACGGCCCGATCATCTCCGACGTGCTCGACGTCGCCCCCGTCACCGGGACGCCGACCGAGGTCGTCGACGGCGTGCTCCGTGCCGGGGGAGGCGGCTACGAGGTGGCCCTCGGCTGGACCGCGCTGACACCCGGGCGGACCGCCGACGCGATCTTCGCCATGAACACCGCGGCCGACGCCGAGGACATCGCCGCGGCTGCCCGGCTGTTCGAGGTCCCGTCGCAGAACATCGTCTTCGCGACGACCGACGGTCATATCGGCTACCAGGCTCCAGGCACGATCCCGGTCCGCGGCGTGGTCGAGGGCCCCATGCCCTCCGACGGCACGTGGCCGCGGCCCGGCTGGGACAGCGCCTACGACTGGCAGGGGACCGTCGACCCCGCCACGATGCCCTCGGTCCTCGACCCTGCCGAGGGGTTCATCGTCGCGGCGAACCAGGCCGTCGCGCCGGCCGGCGCCGGCCCGTACCTCACCTCGGACTGGGACTACGGCTTCAGGTCGCAGCGCATCCGCACGCTGCTCGAAGAGCAGATCGCGGCCGGCACGCCCTTCACCGTCGACGACATGGAGCGGATCCAGGGCGACACCGACAACCCCTTCGCGCGGCTGCTCGTCCCTGTCCTCCTCGAGCAGCGGCTCACGACAGGCTTCGAGCGCGGCGGGCAGGACCTGCTGCGCGACTGGGACTACAGCCAGGACGCCGACTCACCGGCGGCCGCCTACTTCTCTGCGGTCTGGGCCGAGATGCTCGCGCTGACCTTCGACGACGAGCTCTCCGAGGAGGCTGCGGCCGACGGCAGCGACCGGTGGCTCGAGGTGGTCCGCACCCGGCTCGACGACCCGATGAGCTCGTGGTGGGACGACAGGCGCACGGCGAACGTCGTCGAGACGCGCGACTCGATCCTCCAGCAGGCTCTGGTCAACGCCCGGTCCGAGCTCACGGTCCGTCTCGGCAGCGACCCGTCGGACTGGCGCTGGGGCTCCCTGCACACGCTCGACCTCGAGCACCCCGTGCTCGGCGGGGAGTCGGTCCCGGGCATCGTCCGTGGCTTCGTCAACCCGCCGACCCTCGAGATGAGCGGTGGCGCGGCGATCGTCGACGCGACGTCGTGGGACGCCTCGACAGGCTCCTTCGAGGTGACCGCGGGTCCGTCGATGCGGGCGGTCGTCGACCTGGCCGACCTCGACGCCTCGACCTGGGTCGTGGTGACCGGCACGTCGGGCCACCCGGCCAGCAGCCACTACGAAGACCAGCTGTCGACCTGGGCGGCCGGCGACTCCTACACGTGGCGGTCGAGCCGCGAGGCCGTCGAGGCCGAGTCGAAGGACGAGCTCACGCTCACGCCGTGATCCAATCCCAGCCGTGCGGGGTCGCGTACCCGTGCACGGGGCGGTCATGCTCCTCGCGGGGGAGCGGGCGCTCCTGCGCGTCGTAGATCTCCTCGGGGAACACCACGGCGACGATCTTCACGTCGGGCCTCACGAAGGTGAGGGCGCGGTCGTACCAGCCGCCGCCCTGGCCCAGCCGCGTGCCGGAGGTGTCCACCGCGAGAGCGGGGGCGATCACCACGTCGACGTCTTCGAGGGCCGACGGACCGACAGGGGCGCCGGAGGGCTCCGGCGGGCGCCCCGGGGCGCGCTGCAAGAGGTCGTGGGCCCCGGCGTAGGGGGCCCAGTCGCGCTGGAGACCTGCGCCGAGCACCGGCAGCAAGATGGTCTTGCCGAGCTCGTCGAGGGCGTCGAGCAGCGGAGCCGTCCCGGGCTCGGCCGGTCGGGCGGCGTAGAGGCCCACGCGTCGGGCGTCGCGCACCTCGGGGATGGTCAGCACGACCTCGGCCAGCGCGTGCGCGGCCTCGTCGCGTCGGCGCTCCGTGCGTGCGTCGCGGGCCGAGCGGATCGCTGTGCGCAGGGCGCTCTTGGCGTCCTCCGCCTCGAGCGCCGCGTGGACAGGGTACGGCTGTGCTGGACCACTCATGGTCAAAGTATCTCAAAGAAACGCCCCGTCCGGGGTGTGACCCGGTCAGGACCTGCGCAGAGTCGTATCTGCACTACCCTGGCCGGATGAGCGCGACCACCCCCACCGCCCCGTGCTGCTCGAGCGTCTTGACGACGGCGGTGGCTCAGCGGTGAAGAGCGTCCAGGACCAGCTCGCGGCAGTCCTCGCCGTCGCCCTGCCCGTCCCCGCGCTCGACGTCGTCCTGACCGACGCCGCGGGCTGCATCCTCGCGGCCGACATCGTCGTCACCGAGGACATCCCCTCGCGCCCGCTGGCGACCTGCGACGGCTACGCGGTGCGCTCCCAGGACCTCGCCGGAGCGAGCCACGAGTCGCCCGTGGTCCTGCCCGTCACCCACGACGTCTGGTCTGCTGCCGACGAGCCCTTCAGGCTCGCGCCGCGTCAGAGCGTCCTGGTGAGCTCGGGGGTCCCCATGCCCGTGGGGGCCGACGCGCTCGTCCCCGTCTGGGCGACCGACCGCGGGGCCGCCAAGGTCCGCGTCATGACCGAGCTCGCCCCCGGCGCCAACGTCCGCGCCGTCGGCTCCGATGTGCGTGCCGGGACCGTCGCGCTGCGCCACGGCACCCGCCTCGACGCCCGGCAGCTGGCCTTCGCGGCGAGCCTCGGCTACGCCCGGATCCGGGTGCACCCCGCGCCGCGCGTCGTGATCCTCCCCGTCGGCGACGAGCTGGTCCAGCCGGGCTCGACCCGTCCCGGGGTGTTCGACGCGAACGGTCCCTCCCTGCGGACCGCCGTCCAGGACGCCGGAGCCATCGCGATCCAGGTGGCGCCGGTGAGCGACGACCAGACCCGCCTGCGCGAGATGATCGAAGACCAGCTGGTCCGCGCCGACCTGCTCATCACCACCGGCGGGTTGTCGGAGGGGTCGCACGACACCCTCAAGGACGTGCTGGCCCCGCTCGGCACGGTCCGCTTCGACCACGTCGCGATGGTCCCCGGGCGCAACCAGGGCCTCGGGACGCTCCACGCCGGCATCGGCGACAGCACCGACAACCCTGGAGACACGATCCCGGTCTTCTCCCTGCCCGGGCACCCCGTCGCCGCGCAGATCTCCTACGAGGTCTTCGTGCGGCCGGCGCTGCGCGCGATGGCCGGCTACACAGACATCTACAGGCCGTCCGTCGCGGCCCACGCGGCTGTCGGCTGGCGCAGCCCCGCGGGTGTGCGCCAGTTCGTCCCCGCGGTCCTCGTCGGGTCCCCCGACGGTGGGTACCACGTGACGCCCGTCGGCGACCCGACCCGTCTCGAAGACCTCTCGGTCGCCGGGCTCGCCGAGGCCAACGCGCTGGCTGTCGTGCCCGAGGGCGAGTCCGAGGTGCGCTTCGGCGACCGCGTGCACTGCCTGGTCCTCGAGGGCTAGCGGTGGGTGTGGTCTGGGCGCCGCGCTGGCCGGTGATCCTTCGGGACGACTCGCTGCGCGCCCCCGGCGGGACGCTGCTGCTCCGGCGCCTGCGCCGGGCGGACCGCGACGCGTGGATGGACCTGCGGGCGGACAACCAGGACTGGCTCGAACGGTGGGAGGCCACCACCCCGGCACCGACTGGCCTCGACCGCCAGGGCCGTCACCGCGGGTGGCCGGGACGGACGCAGCCCACGCGCCCGCCGTCCTTCACGGGCTACGTCAGGGCCCTCGACAAGGCTGCCCGCGACGGCTCGACGCTGCCCTTCGCGGTCGAGCTGGACGGCGAGCTCGTCGGCCAGCTGACGGTCTCCTCGATCACCTACGGCTCACTCTGCTCTGCGAGCATCGGCTACTGGGTCGGCCAGCACGTCGCAGGACGGGGCGTGATCCCGACGGCCGTCGCGATGGCCGCCGACCACTGCTTCTTCGAGCTCGGGCTGCACAGGGTCGAGATCAACATCAGGCCCGAGAACGCGCCGAGCCTGCGGGTGGTCGAGAAGCTCGGGCTGCGTGACGAAGGGCTACGCGAGGCGTACCTGCACATCCAGGGTCGGTGGTGCGACCACAGGACCTTCGCTCTGACAGCCCCTGAGGTGCCGGACGGGCTGCTCGCGCGGTGGCGGTCCACGCAGGGCGCCTGACCGCGACGGGGGCCCTGCATCGACCGCGACAGCGGCCCGGGGCCGACACGCCGGGGTGCGTCCACGGTCGGTGCTGCCACCTCGCCTAACGTCAGCGTGTGGGATCACCAGCCGGTATCGTCGTCGTGGCTGTGGTCGTGCTGTGGTTGGCCTACCTGGTCCCTCAGAGGTTGCGTCACCGTCAGCAGCTGCTCGAGTCGCGGGTGGACGACAGGTTCTCCGGTCGTCTGCGCGTCCTCGCGGTCGCGAGCGGTGACTCGTCACCCAGCAAGAGCACCACGGGACGGTCCGCGCAGGCCGTCTCTCAGAAGCATGGTGACTGCACGACGTCGAGCAGTGTGGACGTGTCGTTGCTGACACCGCCGATCGGCACGACGGTGCGGGCTCGGCGTCAGATCACGGATGGAGTGCAGGACATGGAGCGGAACGACTCGTACGGGTCGGCCTCGCGCGACGCGCTGCTCGCGCGCCGCGCCGCTGCTGCGCGCCGCCGCGCGACCCTCACGCTCGGCCTCGTGGTGCTCACCGCCCTCGTCGGCGTGATCGTCGCCGTGACGTCCCTGCCCGTCTGGACCGTGGCTGTCCCCGCAGTCCTCCTCGTCTCGGTGCTCGTCCTCGGACGTCGCGCCGTCCTCGCGAACGCCCGCGCCGACGCTGCTGCCAGGGAGCGTGAGGCGGCCCGCGAGGCCGCCCGCCCCGCAGCGCTGCGCCGTGCCGGACGCCCCGCACCTGCTGTGCGAACCACCGTGACCGGTCGTGCCGTGCACTCCTCGCAGACCCAGACCGAGATGATCTCCCGCGTGCGGGCTGCGGGTGCCGCTGGCCAGGGCGCTGAGGGCACGTCGGCCGGTACGACGACCGGCACGACCGCTGCCACGACCACCGCCGCCAAGACGACCGCCGCGAAGAGCGGCGCCGAGGTAGAGCGGACCGTCACTCCGACGGCTGCCGCCCGAACGGCTAAGACTGCCGAGCCGGAGGCGTCCTCGGCCTCTCGTCCGACCGGCGGGGCTGACCGTGCGTCCTCGGCCGCCCCTGCTGCCCGCCAGCCCGCTCCAGCCCAGGAGGGCGAGAGCACCGACTGGGAGCCCGTCGCCGTCCCGCGCCCGGTCTACACCCTCAAGTCGACCGCGCCCCGCTGGGAGCCCGCGCCCCTCACGGCCGAGCTCCGCAAGCTCACCGAAGAGCGTCGCGCCGAGCTCGCCGGGGCCAGCCCCGCGCAGCCCGCACCGGTCACGGTGGCCGCTGAGGAGCCGTCCGAGGACAGCCTCGGCGTGAACCTCAACTCCGTCCTGGCCCGCCGCCGGGCCGCGGGGGAGTGACCGCTCCTGTGCGGAGCACCTCCACCTGGGTGCTAGGCTAGACAGCGGTTCGGCACACCGGTTCGTCCGGTCGTCAGACCTGGGGCTATGGCGCAGTTGGTAGCGCGCTTCGTTCGCATCGAAGAGGTCAGGAGTTCGAATCTCCTTAGCTCCACCACAGCACGACAGAAGAACCCGGCTCCTCAGGAGCCGGGTTCTTCTGCGTCTGGGGCCGGGCGCGGCGGGGCGGGCACCGCAGGCACCGGAGGCACCCGAGGGGCGGGACGAGGGCGAGGCCCCCGTCCCGTGCCGGTGGGCTACTGCTCCGACAGGATCCGGTCCAGGTCGTCCAGCACGGTCATGCCGCCGAGCGGGCCGACACCGGTGATCCAGAAGGACTGGTCGACCAGGTGGGCGTCCGGGAAGGCGTCGGCGTTCGTGGTGATGACCTCGGGCATGGTCGCCGGGTCGCTGGTGTCCGAGGTGGTGACGAGCACGAGGTCGGCCTGCGCCTCGAAGACCCGCTCGTAGGACAGGTCGACGGAGATCGAGTCTTCCCAGTCGCGCTCGGGGGTGGTGAAGCCAGCGCACTCCAGGGCGCTCCCGGCGAAGGAGGTCGGCCCGTAGAGGCTCAGCTGTCCGTCGCGCGGACGGATGAGCTGGGCGGTCTTGCCGGCCGTGTCGTGCTCGTCCGCGACCTCGGTGCAGCGCGCGTCGAAGTCGTCGAGCAGGGTCTGCGCCCCGGCCTCGTCGCCGAGGGCGCGGGCGACGAGCGCGACGTTCTCGGTCCACGGGTCGGTCTGCGTCGCCATGAACACCGTGGGCGCGATCTCGTCGAGGCGGTCGTAGAGCGCCGAGTGGCGTGACTCCGTCCCGAGGATGAGGTCGGGCTCGAGGGCGGCGATCTTCTCGATGCTCGGCTCGGTGACCGTGCCGACGGACTCGATGCCCGCGGCCTCCTCGCCGAGGTACGCGGGGATACCGGCCTCGTCGCTGAGCACGGCGGCACCGACCGGGATGACACCCAGGGCGACGGCGGTGTCGAGCTGCACGGGTTCGAGGACGACCACCCGGAGCGGCTCGGCGGGGACCTCGGTCGTGCCGCGGGCGTGCTCGACGGTCTGCGTCGTCGGCGCGGCCGAGGTCGCCTCGCCGGAGGCTGTGCTGCCGGTCGCGTCGGCGCCGTCGGTGACGGTCGAGCACCCGGCGAGCAGGGTGGCGGCGAGCAGGGGGACGGCGATCAGGAGGTGCGTGCGGCGGGGAGCGCGCGGGCGGGTCGGGGTGCTCATCGGAGGTCCTTCCAGGAGGGATCAGGTGGGCGGTGCTGGCGGGGTCCGTGGACGGCTCCGGCCAGGGGGATCTGGCAGACCGGGTGGCCCGGTCGGCGCCAGAGAAGATCAGGGGTGCGTCAGCGCGTCGTGCGCTGGCGCCACAGCAGCCAGACGAAGTACGGCGCGCCGATGAGCGCCGTCGTCAGGCCCGCGGGGATCTGCGCGGGGGCGATGACCGTCCGCCCTACGGTGTCCGCGACCGAGACGAGCAGTGCACCGAGCAGCATCGCGACGGGGATCACCCGTCCGTTGCGCGACCCGACGAGCGCCCGTGCCGCGTGCGGCGCGACGAGCCCGACGAAGCCCACGACCCCCACGGCGCACACGGCGGCCGCGGTGATGAGGACCGTCGCGGAGAGCAGCAGCAGCCGGGTCCGGTCGACCGAGACGCCGAGCGTTCGCGGGGTGTCCTCGTCGAGGGAGAGCACGTCCATCTCGCGGCGTCGCGAGATCGCGAGAGGCGTCGCGACGAGCAGGACGACGGCGACGGGCACGATCTGCGCCATGGTCCGGCCGTAGGTCGAGCCTGACAACCAGGTGAGCGCGAGGTTCGTGTTCCACGGCTCGACCACGAGGATCACGAGGGTGGTGAAGGCCGTGGTGCCTGCGCTCATCCCCACACCGATGAGCACGAGCCTGTCCGAGCTCAGCCCGCCGCGGTACGCGAGCAGGTAGACGAGCCCGAAGGTGACGAAGGCCCCGGCCGTCGCGGCGAGCGACATGGCCCAGATGGGCGCTCCGGGCACGAGGAGGATCACGGTGACGGCTCCGAGGCCGGCTCCGGCGGTGACGCCCAGCAGGCTGGGCTCGGCGAGCGGGTTGCGGCACACCGCCTGCACGAGCGTCCCGGCGAGCCCGAGGGCGGCTCCGGCGAGCAGGGCGGCCAGGACCCGCGGCATCCGCTGGTCGAGGACGAAGGAGACCTGACGCCCGGCCTGGTCGGCGAACCAGTTCGAGACGTCGCCGAGAAGCAGCATCCTGTCGCCGAGCAGGACTGCGAGCACGGCGGCGACGACCAGCAGCACCTCGAGGACCGTGACCACCACGACGGTGCGGCGCGCGGTCCGGGGGCGCACGTGCGCGGCAGCGCCCTTGGCGGCCGGTCCCGAGTCGCGGAGCCTGCGGGCGAGGAGCACGAGGGTGAGCGCTCCGAAGACCGTGGTGACGATGCCTGTGGGCACGGCCGCGCCGTACTGGCCGGGCAGCACGAGGCGCAGCAGCACGTCGGCGCCGAGCACGACGACGATGCCGAAGAGCGCGGAGAGCGGCAGCAGCGTGGTGTGCCGGCTCAGGCCCGGCACGGTGCGCGCGACGAGGCGCGCGAGCACCGGGGCGCAGAGGCCGACGAAGCCGATCGGACCGGCGACGGTCACGGCTGCGGCCGAGAGCAGCACGGCGACCCCGACGGTGAGGACCCGGGTGCCGCGCACGTCGACGCCGAGCACGCGGGCTGCGTCGTCGCCGAGCGCGAGCAGGTCGAGACGGCGTGCCAGCAGCGCGAGACCGAGCAGACCGACGAGCACCACAGGTGCTGCGAGGGTCACGACCCGGGTGCCTGACTGCACGACAGACCCGCTGCCCCACGCGAAGAGGCCCGTGGTCTGCTGCTGGAAGAGGACGAGCAGCACGCTCGTGACCGCGCTGAGGGCGAGGGTCGTGGCCGCGCCGGCGAGGATCAGGCGGGTCGGCCCCGCGCTGCCTCCCTGGGAGAGGGCGAGCACGAGCCCTGCGGCGGCCAGCCCACCGAGGAAGGCCAGCACCCCCGAGAGGTAGAAGGGCAGGGAGATGCCGACGACGGCGACAGTGACGACCGCGAGATACCCGCCGGCGTTGACCGCGAGGGTGTCGGGGGAGGCGAGCGGGTTGCGGGCGACAGACTGCAGCGCCGCGCCGGCTGCGCCCAGGGCCGCGCCCACCAGCAGCCCGGCGACGAGCCTGGGCAGCCTGGACGCCACGAGCACGGCCGAGGCCGTCGACCCCTCGTCGAGACCGAGCAACGACCTGACGACGTCGCCGAGCCCGAGGCCCGCTGTGCCCTGGGTGAGGTGGACGGCCGCGAGGACGAGGACCACCAGGCCGGTGGCGAGGAAGACCCCGCCTGTGCGCAGGAGCGGGTGACGTCCGGTGAGCTGCGGCTGCTCGCCGCGACCGTCGGGGACGAGCGGGGTCGCTCGCTGGTCGACCCGCCCCTGCGCGGTGCTCATGCTGTCAGCGCGGCGACGACGGCGTCGACGTAGGCCTCGGCCGAGGCCGGGCCGCCGAACATCCAGATGCCGTCGGGCAGACGCTGCACGTCACCTGCGGCGACGAAGGGCAGCTGCTCCCAGATCGCGTTGCCGGCGAGGCCCTCGTCGAAGGGGTTCGCCTCGCTCGCGCTCGCCGTGTAGAGGAAGGTGAGGTCCTTCGTGTCGCTGAGTGCCGTGAGACCCTCGACGTCGGTCTGGGCGAGGCCGTAGTCGGGGTCGCCCTCGCCGGTCCAGGCGTTCTCGAGGCCGAGCTCGTCGCCGATCGCGCCGAAGAACGAGCCCGAGGTGTACATGCGGACCGAGACGGTCCCGTTGGTGATCCAGCCGTCGGCCATGGTGAAGGCCGCACCAGCGACCCCGGCCTCGTCGAGCGCTGCCTTGCCCTCGGCGACCTTGTCGTCGAAGGACTGGAGGAGCTCCTCGCCCTTCGCGTCGGTGCCCGTCGCGGCGGCGAGGGTCTCGACCGTGCTGCGCATGTAGCCGATCGGGTCGGAGCCGTCCGAGCCACGGAGCACCACGACGGGCGCGATGTCCTCGAGCTGGTCGACCACGGCGTCGGTCGTGTCCGTCGTGACGGCGATGAGGTCGGGCTCGAGGGCGGAGATCGCCTCGAGGCTCGCCTCGCCGCGCGTGCCGACGTCCGGGGTGGACGGGTCGAGGGCGATCGAGGTGTCCCAGGTGTTGTAGCCCTCGACGTCGGCCTGGCCGACGATCGGTGCGCCGAGCGCGAGCAGGTTCTCGGTCAGGCCCCACTCGAGGGAGACGACGGCTGTGGCCGGTGCGTCGAGCGTGTGCTCGCCGCGCTCGTCGGTGTAGGTGACCGGGCCCGTCGACGCGGCGGTCGTCGCGTCGCCGGAGGCGTCGGCGTCGGGGGTCTCGGTGGTGCCGCACGCGCTGAGCGTGAGGGCCGCGGCCAGCAGGGCTGCGGGCAGGGCCAGCAGGTGGGTCGTGCGCATGGGTGTCCTTCGGTGCTGGGCCCCACGGGTGCGGGGCGGCTGGTGTCCCGGCGCGGGTGGCCGGGCTCGGAGCGGAGGTCTGGGTGCTCTGGGTGAGCGGGTCCGGCTAGGCGGGCTGAGCGCGTCGGGCGGTGTGGCGTCCGACAGGCTCGGTCCGGACGAGCCCGGTGAGCGGGTCGACGCTCACGTCGATGCGCAGCCCGTAGGTCTCGCTGAGCAGGTCGGCCCTCAGCACGTCGACGGCCGACCCGGAGGCCTGGACGACACCCTGGCGGAGCAGGACGACGTGGTCGGCGACGGCGGCGGCCTGGTTGAGGTCGTGCAGGACGACACCGACAGCCACGCCGTGGTCGTCGGCGAGGTCGCGCACCAGGTCGAGGATCTCCACCTGGTAGCGCAGGTCGAGATAGGTGGTGGGCTCGTCGAGCAGCAGCACGCCGGTGTCCTGCGCGAGGCAGGTCGCGAGCCAGACGCGCTGGAGCTCGCCGCCCGAGAGCTCGTCGACTCCGCGGTCCGCCATGCCGGTCACCCCGGTGACCTCCATGGCGTGGGCGACGGCGCGGGGCCCGTCGGTGTCGGTGCGGCGGTACCGCGCCTGGTAGGGGTGACGGCCGTAGCCGACGATGTCGCGGACCGTCACGCCGTTGGGCGTGGGCCGGCTCTGCGACAGGAGCGTCACCTGGCGTGCGAAGTCCTTGGGCTTGAGCGCGAGGGCGTCGGGTGCGTCGGGCAGGCTCACGGTGCCGGAGGTGGGCTTGTGCAACCGGGCGAGCGAGCGCAGCAGGGTCGACTTGCCGGAACCGTTGGGCCCGATGAGAGCTGTCACCTGACCTGCGACGAGACGCAGCGACGCGCCGTGCACGACGGTCGACCGGTCGTAGGCGAGGAACAGGTCCGTCCCCGCGAGCGACGGGTGCTCGGAGGAGGTCTCGGGACCGGGGGAAGTCTGCTTCACGTAGGTGAGGATAACCTTAGTTGCTGAGAAATCCGAGCCTCCGTCCGTCCGATCGGCGCTACTTCGTGTCCGGTTCGAGGCGATCTCGGTCGCCTTGACGGGTGAGACGCCGGTCACTAGTCTCTTCGTGCCTTTTCGGAATGTATCTCCGAAATTTCGATGACGAAAATGGGCACGTCGTCCCTGACACACGAGGAAGTGCACCCATGGGATCCCCGAACCGCGGCACACCCAGCCGCACGTCAGCCACCCCGAACGGCTCAGCGGTAGGCGTCCCCGTCTCCGCAGCACCCCGGAGCGGCCTGCGGCGGGCTGTGACAGCCTGCGCCGTGACCGTCGGCGCCTCGCTCGTCGCGACCTCGCTGGTCGCCGCAGCACCCGCGCCCGTCGCGACCACGTCCCCCGCAGGGGCTGTCGCAGCCGCTGCGGTGCCGAGCGTCGTCACCCCCGAGCAGGAGGCGACACTCGAGCGCTACGCCGCCGACACCTACGACTCCCTCGCCGCGATGACCGACCCGGCGACGGGTCTGCCCGCCGACAACATCGGCGGCACGCTCGACCCCGCAACCCGCAGCGCCTACACCTCGCCGACGAACATCGGCGGCTACCTGTGGTCGACGGTCATGGCGCGCGACCTCGGCATCGTCACGGCCGACGAGGCCTACGACCTCATGAGCACGACGCTCGCGACCGTCGACGGCCTCGACCGCCACGAGCCGAGCGGCATGTTCTACAACTGGTACGACCCGGCCACCGGCGACAGGGTGCGGAGCTGGCCCGGTGACGGCGCCGTGGTCGAGCAGTTCCTCAGCTCGGTCGACAACGGCTGGCTCGCCGCCGCGCTGCGCGTCGTCGCCGAGGCCGAGCCCCGCCTGGCCGACGAGGCGACGGCGATCTACGACGACATGAACTTCGGCGTCTACTACAACGCGGACGCCCTGCCCGACCGCGGCCTCGGCCTGCTGCGCGGAGGGTTCTGGGACGAGAAGCAGACCGAGGGGTCGGTCCCGGGGGACTACCTCGGCACCGGCCAGGACGTCTACTACACGGGCCACCACTACGACACGGCGGTCTCCGAGACCCGGATCGCGACCTACCTCGGGATCGCCGAGGGCGACGTCCCGCCCGAGACGTACTACGCGACGTGGCGTACCTTCCCCTCGACCTGCGACTGGGCCTGGCAGGAGTCGCGCCCGAGCGGCGTGACCCGCACCTACCTCGGCGTCGACGTCTTCGAGGGTGCGTACAGCTACCGCGGCATGTCGATCGTCCCCGGCTGGGGCGGGTCCATGTTCGAGGCCCTCATGCCCGACATGCTCGTCCCCGAGTCCGAGTGGGGCCCGACGTCGTGGGGCGTCAACCACCCGCTGGTCGTCGAGGCGCAGAAGCAGCACGGCCTGGACGAGGCCGGCTACGGGTACTGGGGCTTCTCGCCCGCGTCCAACCCCTTCGGCGGCTACGCCGAGTACGGCGTCGACCAGCTGGGCATGCGTGACGACGGCTACCTCTCCGACGGCGTCACCAACGTCGACGTCGACAGCTTCGGCTGCGCCGAGGGCACCAACCCCGACCCCGAGTATCAGGACGGTGTCGTCACCCCGCACGCCTCCTTCCTCGGTCTGTCCTACGACCCCGAGGGCGTGCTCGCCAACCTCGACGGGCTCGAGTCCGACTTCGACTCCTACGGACCCGGCGGCTTCTACGACGCGATCGCGGTCCGCTCAGGCACCGTCGCCCAGACGTACCTGTCCCTCGACCAGTCGATGATCATGGCGGCGATCGGCAACTACCTCACCGACGGCTCGCTCCAGGACTACTTCGTCGACGACCAGCTCGAGGCCTCGCTGCGCCCGCTCATGGAGGCCGAGGTCTTCTCCGCCTCGGCCGAGGCCGTGGTCCCGGTCCTGACCACCCCTGCTGCGGGCACAGTGCTGACCGACCCTCGCACCACGTTCTCCGGGACGGGTGAGCCCGGGGCTGAGCTCACGGTCACCGCGACGCCGACAGGCGACGTGGCCGCGCTCGCGGTCCAGACCCTCTGCACGGCACCCGTCGATGCCGACGGCGCGTGGTCCTGCGACGGCCAGACGACTCTGGCGCCGGGCACGTACGCCCTCGCGATCTCGACGACCAGCACGGCCGGGATCACCACCCCGGGCGAGGTGGACGTGACGGTCGAGGTCGCCGCAGCACCGACCGAGGAACCGACACCTCCGGCGCCCACGGACCCGACTCCCACAGACCCGACGCTGGCCCCCGAGACCACCGCACCGATGGCGCCAGGCGCTGGTGGCGGCGGCAGCACCGGCGGTGACGGGGCCGACAGGTCGGCCCAGGGCGGCGACCTCGCCGAGACCGGCACAGACGGCGCACCGGTCCTGGCCGGGGCTGCGCTCCTGACGGTCCTCCTCGGGGCCGCCACGGTCGTCCTCGTCCGCAGGCGTCGGCTGGGCTGAGGGAGGACCTACGCCTGGGTCCTCAGCGGTGCTGCGGCACCGGTGCAGGACGACGCCAGTGCATGACAAGAACGAGAACGAGCACGAGGCCGTCGCCGGTGTCCGGCGGCGGCCTCGTGCCGCGTGCACAGGGTCAGTCGTGGACGTTGTCCACCAGGAACGCGCGGAAGCTCGGTGCGAGCTCCTCGGACTCGCCCGAGTCAGCGTCCGTCCGGAGCACACGGCCGTCAGCGGCGACCCAGATCGGGTTGCCCGCTCCGTCGTCGGCGATGACCAGCCCGGTGACCACGTCGCCGAGCTGGGCACGTGCTGCGAGCGTCAGGTCGACGCAGGTCTCACGGCCGAGGATCGACGCGTTGTCCCAGGCGTGCACGGAGACGCCGACGTAGCAGCCGCCCCAGCGGCCGACGAGCTCGACGAGGTCGTCGGGTACGACGACACCGAGCGGGGCGAGGCGGGCCTCTACCTCGTGGGCCGGGGTCGGCGTGCCGGCCCCGTAGCGCGCGACCGCCCGCTCGAGCCGTGCCACCAGGTCATCACCGAGAGTCATGCCCAGAGACTAACGGCGACGTGGTCTCGTGGGCTCGGGCGGACGGTCCGCGTCCTCGGACCCGAGAGGTCAGGTGCGTGCGCTTACCGGGCCGCGGACCACCTCCGGTGGCGGCGCTGTCGACGCCCGCTCGACGAGGGTCGTCGCGAGCTCGGCCCGCACCGTGTGACCGGTCCCCGACCGTGCACGGTGCAGGAGGTCGACGGCCGCAGCCCCCATCTCGACGAGCGGCTGGTGGACCGTCGTCAGCGCCGGGTCGAGCCACGCGGCGATCGGCAGGTCGTCGAAGCCGACGAGGGAGACGTCGTCGGGGACCCGCAGCCCTGCCTCCCGGACGGCCCGGAGCGCACCGAGGGCCGTGTCGTCGCTGCTCGCGACGATCGCCGTGGGTCTGTCGTCGAGGGACAGCAGGTGCCACGCCTCCTCGTAGCCGGCGTCGACCGTGAAGTCGCCGCGTCGGACGAGGGAGTCGTCGGGGGCGATCCCCGCCTGGATGAGTGCCGTGCGGTACCCGGCGAGCCGCGCGAGCGCGTTCGCCTGCGCGTCGTCCCCGGTGATGGTGCCGATCCTGCGGTGACCGAGCGCCACCAGGTGCGCCGTCGCGTCGAGACCGCCCTGCCAGTTGGTCGCGCCGACGCTCAGCAGGCCCTCGGGCGGGCGCACCCGCGGGTCGACGACGACCACGGGTACGAGGGCGTCGGCGAAGGCCTGGCGCTCGGCGGCGTCGGGCACCGTCACGACGCTCACGGCCCCGTCGGTCCCGCGCGCCAGGGCGTGCCGCACCCACGCCCCGCAGTCGTCAGGGTCGGGGTCGACGGTGATGACGAGGTCGACGCCGTGGCGACGGGCGCTCTCGGCAGCCCCTCGGACGACGGCCTCGGACCAGGTGCTCTCCAGGCTGACGACCCGGATGTCGACCAGACCCGTCGGCTTGCTGACGGGGCGGCGCACGGTGTGGCCGTGCGCCTCGAGCGCGGCCTGGACCTTCGCCCGGGTGGCGGCCGAGACGTCAGGGCGCGAGTTGAGCACCTTCGACACCGTAGGGACCGAGACACCGGCGGCTGCGGCGACGGTCGCCAGCGGCGCCGGCCCCTCGGGGACGGCAGCCAGGCTGTCGTGGTCGTGCGCAGTCATGGGGTTCTCCGTGGGCGGGCGGCCGCCTGTGGCAGGCGGTCCAGACGAGCCTAGGGGATCGCCGCCCGAGCCCGGCTGTGCCTCGCGCGCCCCGAGCTGCTCGACGACGGCCTGCGGCCTGACTCCCGTCCTGGCCCCGGACCTGGCAGCCGTCTGGCTGCGACCTGCCCAGACGCGCGGGACCCGGTCCCTGAGAGTCACCAGGGACCTCAGTCCTAGAAGAGGGGGGTTAACCCCCTGTCGACCTAACCTACGGTTCCGTAGCGTTGCCGTCAGAGCGTCGGGGACCCCCGGTGCACCAGGACGACGAACGGACGACGATGACGGCAACCAGTGCGGTGATGAACCCCAGCGAGGCGGTCTCGCCACGCAAGCGTCAGGTCAGCGACTTCTCCGAGCTCACCCGCGCGGTCCAGGAGACCGGCCTCATGCGCCGTCGCTACGCGCACTACTGGGGACGCTTCGCACTGCTGTGCGGGCTGCTCGCCGGAGCCGTGGCGCTCATGATCACCCTCGGTGACTCGTGGTGGCAGCTTGCCGTCGCCGGTGGCCTCGGTCTCCTGCTGACGCAGTTCGCCTTCCTCGGCCACGACGCCGCGCACCGCCAGATCTTCGACTCGGGCAAGTGGAACGACTGGGCGAGCCTGATCGTCGCCAACCTCTTCGGTGGCCTCAGCTACGGTTGGTGGCTGCACAAGCACTCCAAGCACCACCAGAAGCCCAACGTCGAGGGTGTCGACCCCGACATGCTCAACGGTGTGCTCACCTGGGAGACCAACACGCTCGAGAAGCCGAAGACCGGCATCAAGGCGTGGCTCGTCGCCCGCCAGGGCAACTGGTTCTTCCCGCTCCTCCTGCTCGAGGGTGTCAACCTGCACGTGGCCGGTCTGCGGACCATCCTCGGCAAGGGCCCGGTCAAGCGCCGCGGCACCGAGCTCACCCTCGTGAGCATCCGCCTCGTCGGCTACGTCGCCGCGGTCTTCCTGCTCATGCCTGTCGGTCTCGGCTTCGCCTTCCTCGCCGTGCAGCTCGGCTCCTTCGGGTTCTTCATGGGTGCGTCCTTCGCCCCGAACCACAAGGGCATGCCGACTGTCGGCCCCGACGTCAAGATCGACTTCCTGCGCCGCCAGGTGCTCATGAGCCGCAACATCCACGGCGGACGCTGGGTCGCGGTCTTCATGGGCGGTCTCAACTTCCAGGTCGAGCACCACCTGTTCCCGTCGATGCCGAGCCCCGCGCTGCGCGAGGTCCGTCCGATGGTCAAGCAGTTCTGTGCCGACAAGGGCATCAAGTACACCGAGACCTCGCTGATCGAGTCCTACAAGATCGTCATCGAGTACCTCAACCGTGTCGGCC
Source organism: Sanguibacter sp. Leaf3 (assembly GCF_001425965.1). NCBI lineage: Bacteria > Bacillati > Actinomycetota > Actinomycetes > Micrococcales > Sanguibacteraceae > Sanguibacter > Sanguibacter sp. Leaf3. Next base: position 787,640 of record NZ_LMRH01000001.1, read on the forward strand.
TCTCGGCCCGCGACCCCTTCCAGTGCCCGCTCACCGCGCAGTTCCGCTCCGCGCGCTGACACCCTGGCCCGAGGCCCGGCGCCCCGCCCGGTGCGGCCTCACCCAGCACGAGCCTGCGGGCCCCGACCATGACGGTCGGGGCCCGCAGGCGTTTTCGGTGGTCTTCTCAGGTCCGGAGGGTCGGACCCTGGGGACGGCTGGGACCCGTCTCGTCCAGGTCAGGCGTCGCCCGCCGAGATGGCGAGGGCCTCGTCCTCGGCGCTCTCCGACGGGATGTCGTGGTCCTGGGCGAAGGTCCGGCGTCCGAGCACCAGCACACCGATCGCGACGAGCACGGCGACGGCCGCCGTCCAGTACGGGGCGGGCAGCCCCAGGTGGTCGCGGATCGGTCCGGCGACGGCCGGTGCGACGGCGCCGCCCATGAACCTCACGCCGCTGTACGTCGACGAGGCGACCGAGCGTGGCAGGTCGGTCGACTCCATGACGGCCTCGGTGAGCGCCGTGTTGAGCACCCCGAGGAACAGACCGGCGACGATGATCGCGGTGACGATCACGGCGAAGCGGTCGGTGAAGGTCGCCAGGACCACGAAGTCGAGGGCGAGCAGCCCGAGCATCGCGTAGAGCACGGCGTGCAGCCCGAACCGGCGGGTGAGGCGCGGTGCGGCCACCACGGAGGTGATCGCCAGGCAGATGCCCCAGCCGAAGAACACCAGCCCGAGCTCGTGCGCACCCACGTGGATGCCGACGGTCTCGGCGGCCGCCTCGATGGGGAAGGGCGAATAGGCGAGCAGCACGAAGAAGCCGAAGTTGTAGAACAGCGCCGCGAGGGCGAGGGTCCGCAGGCCGGGCTTCTTGAGAGCCGAGAACGACGCCGTCGCGGAGATCTTCGGACCCGTGCTCGGTGCGGACTTCCCGAAGAACACGACGATCGCGAGGAAGCCGACAGCCATGAGGGCTGCTGTGCCAAAGAACGGTGCGCGCCAGCTGACCTCGCCGAGCGCTCCGCCGACGAGCGGCCCGACGGCGATGCCGATCCCGAGGGCGGCCTCGTAGAGGATGATCGCGCTCGCGGTGCTGCCGCTCGCCGACGCGACGATGGTCGCCAGAGCCGTCGAGATGAAGAGGGCGTTACCCAGACCCCAGCCCGCGCGGAAGCCGATGATCTGCCCGATCGAGCCCGAGGCCCCGGCGAGGGCCGCGAAGACCACGATGAGGGCGAGACCTGCGAGCAGCGTCTTCTTGGCGCCGATGCGCGAGGACACCCAGCTGGTGAAGAGCATCGCGAGACCGGTGATGAACAGATAGCTGGTGAAGAGCAGCATCACCTGGCTGGACGAGGCGTCGAGCTCGGCGGCGATGGACGTGAGGATCGGGTCCACCAGGCCGATCCCCATGAAGGAGATCACGCAGGCGAAGGCGATGGCCCACACGACGCGGGGCTGGCGGAGCATGGACCCTGCCGGGCTGGGAGCCGTGCCGGGCGGACCGGCGTGCTGGGAGCCGGGGGCTGCGGTGCTGTGCCCGGACGAGCCGTGCCCTGACGTGCTGTGCCGGGCGGACTTCTGCGGGCTGGTGCTGTGCTGAGAGGTGCTGTGCTGGGTGGTGCTGGACGTCATCAGGTCACGCTTTCGCTGGTGATGGGTCCTGCGTCGGCCACCTCGGTGGTCAGGTGGGCGAGGAGGTCGAGCGCGCGGTCGAGCGTACGCAGGTCGTCCTCGTCGAGCTGGGCGAGGTGGGGGGCGAGGGCCGTCGTGAGGGACGCACGGTAGCGGGCGAGGGAGGCTCGCCCGGCGTCGGTGACGGAGACGGCGCTGGACCGTCGGTCGGTGGGGTCGGGCCGTCGTGAGACGAGGCCCTGGGCCTCGAGCCGCTTGACCATCTTGGAGACAGTCGGCTGCGAGGTGCGCTCGATCGCCGCGAGCTCGGTGACGCTGAGGTCGCCGGTGTGCGCGAGGTTGGAGAGCATGCGCCACATCGTCACCGAGACGTCGACGTCGATCGCCTGGGCCGCGGTCCGGGCGAACCTGGAGCAGGCGACGACGAGGTCCCCGCCGAGCGTGCTGGCGTCGCGGGGAGCGTCAGGCTGGGGGGCGGAGGGCGTCGACGTGGTCACCCGACGAGTTTACATAGCCAGGCTATGTAACGCAACGGGCGAGGGCGAGCGTGCTCCCAAGGCCGGGGCCGGGGCCGGGGCCGGGGGTGCCGACTCCGAAGCTCGGAACCGGGGCCCGGTGTCCCGAGCCCCGATCCCGGGGGTCCGGGCGCTCGCGCCGGGAGCTCAGATCCAGCTGCGCAACCACATGTGCGCACGCCAGAAGTCGTAGGGGATGTCCATCGCGGTCCACACCGGGTAGAAGAAGATGCTCACCACGAGGATCAGGCCGAGCAGCGCCCCCATGACCCGCAGCGCCCGGCGACGCAGGCGCGGGTCGTCGGCGACCTGCTCCCACACGAGCACGAGGGCGTAGGTGAGCGTGAGGTACATCCACGGGGCGAAGGCGATCGTGTAGAAGGTGAAGATGGTGCGCTCGGGGAAGAACAGCCACGGCACCCACCCGGCCACGATCCCGGACAGGACCGCGACGGCGCGCCAGTCCCTGCGCAGCACGACGGCGTACAGCGCCACGAGGATCGCGGCCGTGGCGAGCCACCACACGAGCGGGTTGCCGACCGAGGTGATCGCCCGCGCGCAGGCCTCGGCCCCGCAGCCGCCGTCGAAGTTCTCCGTCTTGCGCCAGTAGAACGACGTCGGGCGCAGCTGCAGCAACCAGCCCCACGGGTTCGCCATGTACGTGTGCGGGTTGTCCAGGCCTGTGTGGAAGGCCAGCATCTTCTCGTGGTACTGCCAGAACGACCGCAGGGCCTCGCCCCAGCCGACCATGACGTCCGGGACCCAGTCGGGGTAGCTGCCGGGGTGGCTGACGAACCACTGGCGGTCGTAGGACTTGGGGTTGGCGAACCAGGCCGACCAGGACAGCAGGTAGGTCACGAGGACCGTGGGCAGCATGGAGGCCGCCGCCGGGACGCCGTCGAGCAGGACCGAGCCGATGTGCCACTGCCGCGCACCGACCGACCGCCGGGCTGTCGCGTCCCACGCGACCGAGAGCAGGCAGAACACCGCGACGAAGTACAGGCCCGACCACTTGGTGCCGCAGGCGAGGCCGAGCGCGACCGCTGCTGCTAGGCGCCACCAGCGGATGCCGACCACGGGCCCGTCTCGGCCCACCCCGCGTCCGGAGTCGATGAGCGCGGCCGACCTCTCGGCCAGCCGCCGCCTGAACCACTCCCGGTCCTTGACGAGCAGGGCGAAGGCGACGAGGACCCAGAACATGAGGAACACGTCGAGCAGCCCTGTGCGCGAGTGCACGATCGCCACACCGTCGACGGCCATGATGCCGCCGGCCACGATGCCGAAGGTCGTTGAGCCGAACAGCCTGCGCGCGGTCCGCGCGAGCAGGAACACCGCGATCACGCCGACGACAGCCGGCGCCAGGCGCCATGCCCACGGGTTCTCGGACCCGCCCAGGCGCAGCCCGAGCGCGATCATCCACTTGCCGACGGGCGGGTGGACCACGTAGTCGGCGGCAGGGAGGTAGCCGTCCTGGTTCCCGGCCTCGAAGGCGGGGTTCGGCTCGTCCGGCCAGTCGGCCTCGTAGCCGAGGTGGAGGAGCGTGTACGCGCCCTTGACGTAGTACGTCTCGTCGAAGACCAGCGTGCTCGGGTTGCCGAGGTTGACGAAGCGCGCGATCCCCGCGACCACGGCGACGAGCAGCGGGCCGAGCCAGCCCCAGAGGCGGTCCTGGGCTGTCACGCCGAGCGCGAGGAACCTGTCGGAGAAGAGGCGGCGCAGCAGCGCCTGCTCGGTCTCGCCCGCCGGGCGGTCGTGCTTGACGAGGTCGACGCGCGGTGGGGTGGTGACCGTCGACGCGTCCTGTGTGCCGGCGTCGTCCGCCCCGTTCGTCCCTGTCACGCCAGTCATCGTAGGTGGACATGGCAGGCTTGGCCCCATGACAGGCCGCCTCATCCTCGCCGGGACACCCATCGGAGACGTCGAGGACGCCTCGCCGCGACTGCGCCGCCTCCTCGTCGAGGCTGACGTCGTCGCCGCAGAGGACACCCGGAGGCTGCACGCCCTCGCCGGGCGCCTCGAGCTGAAGATGGCCGGACGGATCCTCAGCTACCACGAGCACAACGAGTCGGCCCGTGCCGACGAGCTCCTCGACGTCGTCGAGAACGGCGGCACCGTGCTGATCGTCACCGACGCCGGGATGCCGTCCGTCTCCGACCCCGGGTACAGGGTCGTGACCCGCGCGATCGAGCGTGGGCTCCCCGTCACCTCGGCCCCCGGACCGAGCGCCGTGCTGACAGCGCTCGCGGTCTCCGGCCTGCCGACCGACAGGTTCTGCTTCGAGGGCTTCCCGCCCCGCAAGCCCGGCGAGCGCGCGCGGGCCTTCGAGCTGCTGGCCGACGAGCGGCGCACCATGGTGTTCTTCGAGTCCCCGCACCGCGTGGACCAGACCCTCGCCGCGATGGCTGAGGCCTTCGGGGCGGACCGCCCGGCAGCGGTGTGCCGCGAGCTCACCAAGACCTACGAAGAGGTGCTGCGCGGCGGGCTCGGCGAGCTCGCCGAGACAGCCGCCCAGGAGCAGCTCCGCGGCGAGATCTCGATCGTCGTCTCGGGCGCACCCCAGCGCGAGACCGCGACGACCGCCGAGCTCGTCGCGGAGGTGCTGTCGCGCGTCGCCGGGGGAGAACGCCTCAAAGAGGCCGTCGCGGGCGTCGCCGACGCCGCCGGCGTCCACAAGCGCGAGCTCTACGCCGCAGCCCTCGCCGCGAAGTAGGACGCGCAGCCGTCAGGCGGAGGGGCGGAGCTCGACTCCTGCTGCGGTCATCTCGACGCGGGCCTGGGTGCCCTGGTCGGGGGAGACGGGGACTGTGAGGTCCGTGAAGACCCGGGTCGCCAGACCGAGCTGGAGGGCGTCGAGGGCCGTCGCCTTGACGCAGTGCGACTCGGCGATGCCGACGACGTCGACGGCCTCGATCTGGGCCTCGCGCAGGACGTCTGCGAGCAGACGACCCTGGCCGTCGACTCCCTCGAAGCCGGAGTAGGCGGCCTGGTACTCGCCCTTCTTGACCGAGACGTCGGGCGCGAGGTCCGCGAGGGCCGGGTGCAGCTCGGCCTCGGCGGTCCCGGCGACACCGTGCGGCGGCCAGGTGTCGACGTAGTCGGGGGTGTCGCTGAAGTGCTCGCCCGGGTCGACGTGCCAGTCCTGGGTCGTCACGACCAGCACGTAGTCGTCGCGGTGCGCCGCGGCGAAGCCGGCGACGGCGTGCGCGACGGCGTCGCCGCCCTCGACGCCGAGGGCGCCGCCCTCGCAGAAGGTCGGCTGGACGTCGACCACGAGCAGGGCCCGGCGGGGCTCGGGGCTGCTCTGGTCCGGAAGGCTCTGCACAGCGTCGGAGGTCATCCACCCACTCTAGCCAGCGACCCCAGGTCCGGCCGTCCCTGCCCTGACCTGGGCTGAGCCGACCTGACCTGAGCCGGCCGCAGCCATCCGGAGCCCTGTCGAGATCGTGACTTCGGAGCGAGATCGTGAGCCAGGATGATCGATCTCGCTCCGAACTCACGATCTCGCTGCTGCCGCCACAGGCGGCACCTGTGCGAAGGGTGAGAACGGGCTGCACCACCGGGGGCACCCGCCGTAGGGTTCAGGCATGCCCCGTGAGATCGAGTTCCGCCGCATCCCTGGCCTGCCGCCGTACGTCTTCACGATCATCGACTCCCTCAAGCTGGCCGCGCGCCGCGAGGGACGCGACATCGTCGACCTCGGCTTCGGCAACCCCGACCTGCCCAGCCCGCAGATCGCCGTGGACAAGCTCACCGAGGCCGCGCACAACCAGCGCAACCACCGGTACTCCTCCTCCCGCGGGATCCCGAAGCTCCGCGAGGCCGTCGCCGACCACTACAAGCGACGCTTCGACGTGACGCTCGACCCCGAGACGCAGGTCATCTCGACCATCGGCGCCAAGGAGGGCTTCAGCCACCTCATGTGGGTGCTGCTGCAGCCCGGCGACGCGGCGATCGTCCCCACGCCCAGCTACCCCATCCACATCTGGGGCCCGTACTTCGCCGGGGCGGACGCCCGGCAGGTGCCCATCGGCGACGGGACCGACGCCGCAGGGTTCATCGACCGCGTGATGGAGGCGTGGGAGCTCGGCTGGCCCAAGCCCCGGGTCGTCGTGCTGTCCTTCCCGCACAACCCGACCACCACCGTCGCGCAGCTGAGCGACCTGCAGCGCCTGGTCGACTGGGCCAAGGACCGCGACGTCGTGCTCGTCCACGACCTCGCCTACGCCGACATGACCTTCGACGGATTCACGCCGCCGTCGATCATGCAGTGCGAGGGGGCGACCGAGGTCGCCGTCGAGCTGTACTCCATGACCAAGTCCTTCTCGATGGCCGGCTGGCGGGTGGCCTTCCTCGTCGGGCGAGAAGACGTGGTCGGTGCGCTCGCCAAGCTCAAGAGCTATCTCGACTACGGCACCTTCCAGCCGATCCAGATCGCCGCGACGGTCACCCTCAACGAGGCCACAGACTTCCCCGCCGAGGTCTCGCAGGTCTACGAGTCGCGCCGCAACGCCCTCGTCGACGGTCTCAACCGCATCGGCTGGGAGATCGAGAAGCCCGGCGGCACCATGTTCGTCTGGGCGCGGATCCCCGAGCCCTACAGGCACATGGGGTCGATCGAGTTCGCGACCCACGTGATCGAGCAGTGCGACGTCGCAGTCTCCCCGGGCGTCGGTTTTGGCGCCGGCGGCGACGACCACGTCCGCTTCGCCCTCATCGAGAACGAGCACAGGATCGGCCAGGCCGTCCGTGGCCTCAAGAAGGGTCTGACGCTGCTGTGACGCCCCGTACCCACCCGGCCCGACGGCCCGCGGCCCTCGTGCTCGCGGCAGCGCTGACACTTGCTGTCGCCGCGTGCTCGGACGACGAGACCCCCTCGACGCCCACGGGGACAGCGACGGCGACCGACGGCTCCCAGGACGGAGCCGACCCCGCAGACCCGACCGACGAGGCGACGGACGCTCCTTCAGAAGGGGCGCTCGACCCGCGGGACCCGGTGGTCGAGACCGTCTCCGCGACGCTCGGCACCCCGCTCGCGACGGGCCTCCAAGCCCCCTGGGGTCTGGCCCAGCTGCCCGACGGCGACTGGCTCGTGACCGAGCGTGACACCCGCGCCGTCAAGGTCGTCCCGGCCGACGCCTCGGCCCCGACGACCCTCACCGGCCCAGGGGCGGACGACCTGGTCGAGGGCACGACAGGCACGGGGGAGGGCGGGCTGCTCGGCGTCGCGCTGTCGCCGACCTTCGCCGACGACAACCTCGTGTTCTTCTACCGCACGGCAGAGGAGGGCAACGAGGTCCTCAGCGGCACCCTCGACGGCACCACCCTGGGCGAGCTCACGGCGGTCCTGTCAGGGATCCCGGCCGCGGCCACCCACGACGGCGGGCGCATCGCCTTCGGTCCTGACGGCATGCTCTACGTCGCGACGGGCGACTCGGGCTCGACGATCCTCGCGCAGCACCCCGACTCCCTCGGCGGCAAGATCCTGCGGATCGCCCCCGACGGCTCGGTGCCTCGCGACAACCCCGTCCCCGGGTCCCCGGTGTGGAGCCTGGGGCACCGCAACGTCCAGGGGCTCGGGTGGGCGCAGGACGGGCGGATGCTCGCCTCCGAGCTCGGCCAGGACACTCTCGACGAGCTCAACCTCGTGGTCTCGGGCGGCAACTACGGGTGGCCCGCGGTCGAGGGGCCCGGAGGCACCTCCCAGGGGTTTGTCGACCCCCTCGTCAGCTGGTCGACCGACGCGGCCTCGCCGAGCGGCCTGGCCGTCACCGACGAGGGCGTCTACGTGGCGGCGCTCCAGGGCGAGGCCCTGCTGCGCGTCCCCCTCGCGCCGGACGGCGTCGGAGACCCGCAGACGCTGCTCGCGGGTGAGCTCGGCCGGCTGCGTGCCGTGGCTGTCGGGGCGGACGGAGACCTCTACGTCCTGACCGGCAACACCGACGGACGGGGCGAGCCCCGCGAGGGTGACGACCGCCTCGTGCCTGTGGTCGTCACCGAGGACTGACGTGGCCGTGCCCGAGCCCGGCCAGGGCGGACCGGTCCCGCCCGGGTCCGAGGGGCTGGCACCGCAGGCCTCGCCCGCCGCCCCGGGCCCGTCGACCAGACCAGGAGCCCAGGCCCGCCGGCTCGTCGACGCGCACGTCACGCTCGCGGCATCAGCGCGGGCCGTCCTCGACCACCTGGACGGTGCGACCACCCGCATCGCCGAGCAGGTCCACAGCGACCGTGCCGCCCGGACCCGCGCAGAGCTCGACGGGCTGACCGTCGACCGCCTCACCGAGATCACGGACAAGAACCTGCGCATCCGCGCCCTGCTCGACGCCGGCTACACGACAGTCGGCTCGCTGCTCGGCGTGAGCGCCGAGCAGCTCGAGATGCTCGACGGCGTCGGCTCCCACACAGCCCGGAGTACCGTCGCGGCCGTCGAGCAGCTCGCCGACGCGACGGCCCAGGGCCAGTCGATGCGCATCACGCTCGACCGCGACGACGCCACCGGCACCCGGCTGCTCGGCGACCTCGAGATGCTCGTGCGGCTGGGGCCGCTCGTCGAGCCGCACCGCCGCGACCTCGACGACTACGCGCGGTCTGTCGAGCAGCTGGCCGACGACGCGTCCCAGGCGACGAACGCCCTCACCTTCGCCTTCAGGCGCCGTGCGACGCGTCGACGTGCGCTCGACGCGCTCGCAGCCCTCGAGGGCTGGGCCCCGTGGCTGGCCTCGACGGGTCTGGAGCATGTCGTCGCCAGGCTCACGTCGGCCTGCGGCGAGCCTGGGCCCGGTCCGCTCGCGCTCTGGGACGACTTCGAGCGCCGGTCGGCCGTCTACTACACGGTCCTCGCCGCGATCGTCCCCCTCGTGCGGGACGTGCTCGCCGCGACAGGCATGCTCCCCTCCGAGCTGGCCGACAGGGTCGACGCGCTCACGCTCGACACCTCGCTGCTCGACGTGAGCCTGCGCGGCTACCAGGCCTTCGGTGCGAAGTTCGTGCTCAACCAGGGGCGTGTGCTGCTCGGCGACGAGATGGGGCTCGGCAAGACCGTGCAGGCTGTCGCCGTGATGGCCCACCTCGTGGCCGCCGGTGCGACGCACGTCCTCGTGGTCTGCCCGGCGAGCGTCCTCGTCGGGTGGCTCCGCGAGATCGAGCTCAGGTCGTCTCTCCAGGTCTGGCGCGTCCACGGACCAGACCGTGAGGCTGCCGCAGCCGCGTGGCTCGCGCAGGGTGGTGTCGCGGTGACCACCTTCGAGGGGCTGCGGCACGTGCCCGAGGCCGCGGCGGAGATCCTCGACCTGCTGGTCGTCGACGAGGCGCACCTCGTCAAGAACCCGCGTGCCCGTCGCTCGCAGGACGTGGCCGCATGGGCGGACCGCTGCTGGCGCGTGCTCCTCATGACCGGCACCCCGCTCGAGAACCGTCTCGACGAGTTCTTGGGCCTGGTGCGGATGCTCCAGCCGGCGCTCGTCGACAGCCTCCCGCCGCACCTGCGTCTGGTCGGTGCGGACACGCTGCGGCACACGATGGCGCCGGTCTACCTGCGCCGCAACGCCGCGGACGTCCTCGTGGAGCTGCCCGACCTCGTCGAGCTCGACGAGTGGGAAGAGCTCACCCCGGACGGCCGCCGGGTCTACGAGGCGGCTGTCGCGCAGGGGCGGTTCATGGACATGCGCCGCGCTGACTTCGCGACCCCTGACCCCTCCGGGTCGAGCAAGCTCGGCCGGCTGCTGGAGATCCTCGAGGACGCCGCGGCGAACGGCGAGAAGGTCGTGGTGTTCTCGTACTTCCGCTCGGTCGTCGACCTCGTCTGCCGCACGCTCACCAGGCCCGGCGGCCTGGGCAGCGCGGGCTCACAGGTCGACGCCGTCGCAGCCGCCGACCTCGACTCGGCTGACCTCGACCGTGCTGACCTCGACCCCGCCGCCGGAGGACTCCCCGCGGTCTTCGGGCCGCTCTGGGGTGGTGTCAGCGCCGACGAGCGCCAGCTCGAGGTCGACAGGTTCACCGCGGCCCCGCCGGGCGCTGTGCTCGTCGCGCAGGTGGACGCCGGGGGAGTGGGCCTGAACATCCAGGCGGCCAACGTCGTGGTGCTCTGCGAGCCCCAGGTCAAGCCGACGACCGAGGCGCAGGCCGTGGCGCGTGTGCGCAGGATGGGGCAGGTCCGCCCGGTCCGCGTGCACAGGCTGCTCGTCGAGGACACCGTCGACGAGCGCATCCGCGAGATCCTCGCGACCAAGCAGCAGCTCTTCGACGAGTACGTCCGCGAGTCGAGCCTCGCCGCCGGGACCACGCGCGCTGTCGACGTGAGCGAGGCCGTGCTCGCCCGCGAGGTGGTCGCGGCCGAGCAGGCTCGGCTCGGCTACGGCCCGGTGTGGGACGACCTGCTCGCAGACGACCTCCAGGCAGGCGCAGCGGCCCCGCTCGGCGACGACGCGGCGGCCGACCAGCCCGTCGACCGTCTCGGCTGGAGGTCGGGCGACCTCCAGGGCCCCGGGACGCCCTAGCATTGTGCTCATGGCCCACGACGAGACCGCAGCGCCCGCCGGGACGCAGTCCTTCTACCTCACCACCCCGATCTACTACGTGAACGACGCCCCGCACATCGGGCACGCGTACACGACGGTCGCGGGCGACGTCCTGACCCGCTGGCACCGCCAGCGCCAGGAGCGCGTCTGGTTCCTCACCGGGACCGACGAGCACGGGCAGAAGGTCATGCGCACGGCCGAGGCCAACGGCGTCACACCGCAGGAGTGGGCCGACCGCCTCGTCGAGTCGTCCTGGAAGCCCGTCCTGGAGACCCTCGACGCGCGCAACGACGACTTCATCCGGACCACGCAGCCGCGCCACACCGAGCGCGTGCAGAAGTTCATCAGCCAGCTGCACGCCAAGGGCGAGATCTACGCGGGCTCCTACGAGGGCCCGTACTGCGTGGGCTGCGAGGAGTACAAGCTCCCGGGCGAGCTGGTCGACGGCACGGGGGAGTACGAGGGCCTCAAGCTCTGCCCGATCCACAGCCGCCCTGTCGAGATGCTCTCCGAGCAGAACTACTTCTTCAAGATGAGCGCCTACGCCGACCGCCTCCTGGCTCTCTACGAGGAGCACCCCGAGTTCGTCCAGCCGGCCAGCGCACGCAACGAGGTCCTCGCCTTCGTCAAGAGCGGCCTGCAGGACCTCTCGATCTCGCGCAACACCTTCGACTGGGGCATCCCGATCCCGTGGGACACCTCGCACGTGCTCTACGTGTGGTTCGACGCGCTGCTCAACTACGCGACGGCGATCGGCCTGGAGAGCGACGACGAGGCCGAGCGCGAGCGCTTCGCCGCGACGTGGCCGGCCGACGTGCACCTCGTCGGCAAGGACATCTTGCGCTTCCACGCGGTGATCTGGCCCGCGATGCTCATGGCCGCAGGGCTCCCGCTGCCCAAGACGATCTTCGCGCACGGCTGGCTGCTGGTCGGCGGCGAGAAGATGAGCAAGTCCAAGCTCACGGGCATCGCCCCGACGCAGATCACCGACGTGTTCGGCTCGGACGCCTTCCGCTACTACTTCATGCGCGCGATCCCCTTCGGCCAGGACGGGTCCTTCTCGTGGGAGGACCTCTCCGCGCGCTACAACGCCGAGCTCGCCAACGGCTTCGGCAACCTCGCCTCCCGCGTGGCCGCGATGATCTCCAAGAACTTCGGCGGCTCGCTGCCCAGGCCCGGCTCGTCGAGCGACGCCGAGACCGCGCTCCAGGAGGTCGCCGCAGCAGCCGTCGCGCAGGCCGAGGCAGCGATCGACAGGATCTCCCCGAACGAGGCGATCAACGCCGTGTGGACTCTCGTCGACGCCACCAACCTGTATCTCACGGAGCAGGAGCCCTGGAAGGTCGCGAAGCTCCCGGGCGAGACGACCGAGAGCGGAGCGGGCGTCGAGGGTGGCCGTCTGGCCACGATCCTGGTGACAGCGGCCGAGGCGCTGCGGACCCTCGCGGTCCTGCTCAACCCTGTCGTGCCGAAGGCCGCGCAGGGTCTGTGGACCGCGCTCGGCGCCGAAGAGCCCCTCGGGCCCCTCGACGACCAGCCGGTCCAGACCGCTGCTGACTTCGGCACCCTGCCTGCCGGGACGCGCGTGACGAAGGGTGCCTCGTTGTTCCCCCGTCTCGACGAGGTCTGAGGCCTTGGCACGCACCCGTGAGCGGGGCTGGCCCCCGGCCCCGGATGCGTTGCCGTACCCGGTGGTCGACAACCACACGCACCTCGACTCGATCGGTCACGTCCTCGGGCCCGACGACGAGGTGCCGAGCGTCGACAGGCTGATCGCCGAGGCTGCCGCGGTCGGTGTCACCCGGATGGTCCAGGTCGGTTGCGACGTCCCGGCGGTCCGGTGGACCGACGCCCTGGTCCGCGATCGCCCCGAGCTGCTCGGGGCGATCGCGATCCACCCCAACGAGGCCCCGCTCCACGCAGGGGTGCGTGAGCGTGGTCCCGACGGTCTCGAGGCCACGGTCCGCGACCACCACGCGATGCCCCTCGACGACGCGATCTCCCTCGTCGCCGACCTCGCGCGTGGCAACGACCGCATCCGGGCGATCGGCGAGACAGGCCTCGACCTCTTCCGCACCGGGGACGCCGGCCGCGCTGCGCAGCGGGACTCCTTCAGGGCGCACGTGGCCCTGGCCAAAGAGCTCGGGCTCGCCCTGCAGATCCACGACCGTGACGCTCATGCCGAGGTGCTCGAGGTCCTGCTGGCCGACGGTGCGCCGGAGCGCACGGTGTTCCACTGCTATTCGGGCGACGCCGAGATGGCCCGCACCTGCGTCGAGCAGGGCTGGTACCTGTCCTTCGCGGGGCCGGTGACCTTCCGGCCCAACGACGGTCTGCGTGACGCCCTCCGCGAGGTCCCGCTCTCCCAGGTGCTCGTCGAGACCGATGCGCCCTACCTCACACCGCACCCGTTCCGGGGGCGTCCGAACGCCCCGTACCTCGTCCCTGTGACGATGGCGACCATCGCAGCCGTCAAGGACGTCTCGCTCGAGGACGCGTGCCGCGGCGTGGCTGCGACCTCGGAGGACGTCTACGGGACGTGGTGAGCGTGGCCGTCGACCGCCGCGCCGCAGTCGTGCAGGGCCTGTAGAGGAGGGGCGAACGCGAGATTCCACCCGTGTGCGCCCGCCCGGCGTGGACTACCGTGGGGTCGATCCCCTCCAGACCGTGCTGCTGCTCTGCGGCCGCACCCGCCCGACCGAAGGACACCCCGCCCCGTGACCTCGACCCACCAGTCGACCTCCAGCACAGCCCGTCGCAGCCGCCGCCCAGCCCGGCTCCTCGCGCAGGCGCTGATCTTGGCGACTGTCGTCGGAGGCACCACGGCGTTCACCACGCTCCACAAGACGGTGACTGTCGAGGTCGACGGGGTCGCGCACGAGGTGGCGGGCTTCTCCCGGACCGTGGACGACGTCCTCGCGAGCGACTCGCTCGACGTCGACCCCCAGGACCAGGTCTTCCCCTCCCCGGAGAGCACCGTGAACGACGGCGACCTCATCGTCGTGCGGACCGTCCGGGACGTGCAGGTCGAGATCGACGGCACGGTCCAGACGATCCAGTCGTCGGCGCGCACCGTCGGCGAGGTCCTCGACGAGCTCGGAGACCGTGCCGCGGGAGCTGACGTCTCGGCCTCTCGCAGCGCGGAGGTCGGGCGCGAGCCCCTCGTCATCACCACCCCCAAGACCGTGACCCTCGCGGTCGACGGCCAGCAGCTGCCGATCTCCTCGACCGAGGGCACTGTCCGCGAGCTCCTTCTCACGGCCGGGGTCGTCCTCGACAGCGACGACACCGTCACGCTCGACCCGCCGCCCGTCTCTGTCGCAGCGGCCGCCTCGACGGCCGAGGCCACGGCTGCCGCTCTCGACGCGGCCACGGTCGACGGCATGGTCGTGACGATCGGCCGCGCCGCGACGGACACCTCGTCCACCCAGGAGGTGCTGCCGTACGCGACCCAGGAGGTCGAGGACGCGACGCTCCCCGTCGGGAAGACGAAGGTCACCCAGAAGGGGGTCCTCGGGCAGGCGCTGACCACCTACGCGGTGACCGTGGTCGACGGGGTCGAGACCGGCCGTGAGGTCGTCGCCCGCAGGGTCACGGTCGAGCCGCAGGACGAGATCGTCGCCGTCGGCACGCTCGAGCTGCCCGACCCGTCGCTCGTGGTCGTCGACCCGGACTCCGCGCGGGCGATCGCGCAGACCATGGTTGCCGAGCGCGGGTGGGGCTCCGAGCAGTTCGCGTGCCTCGACTCGCTGTGGCAGAAGGAGAGCGGCTGGAAGGTCACCTCCGACAACCCGTCCAGCAGCGCGTACGGCATCCCGCAGGCGCTCCCGGGTTCGAAGATGTCGAGCGCCGGCGCAGACTGGCAGACCAACGCCGCGACCCAGATCACCTGGGGCCTGGGGTACATCAGCGACAGGTACGGCACGCCGTGCGCCGCCTGGTCGCACTCGAAGGCCAAGAACTTCTACTGATCCCACGCTCCGCTCTGAGCGGACAGCCCTCGCTCGCCGTTCGCGGCAGGCGGGGGCTTCGTCGCTCCCGGGGTCGTGGCTGGTCAGGGCGCGTCAGGGGGCTCCTGGGCGTCTGCACGAGGCGTCGCGCCTCGTCGTGCGACACCCCGTGAGGCTCGTCATCTTTCACCCGCTGGGCACCCGGGTCGTCCCGTTCTGAGCGTTTTCCTGAGCCGGCACCGTGACCCGTACCTCTTGGCGGATGATCACGGATCGGTTACGGTCGATCGTTGCCACGGTGCGCGCCACCCGGTCGACGCCTCACCACCGAGCCCCACAGGGAACGGTGCAGCGGGGTCGGTCTGGGTCAGGTCGGCCGTGCGACAGCTGTCCGGACCGCGCCAGGGGGCGCTCGGCGACCGGACAGGATCGATCGCCGGATCAGGACAGTCGGACAGCCCGCGAGGGCGGCGGTGCAACTCCGCAGCCGACTCTTGTGCCCGGACCGCTCCACGTCTGGATCTCCGTGAAAAATCTTCTCCACGTCTTCTCCGGCCGCGCTCACCAGCGCGGACCCGCGAAGCCCGGCGAGTCCACCGATCTCGCCGGCGCCGGTCTCTCCGACACCACCCCGCTCTCCGAGGGTGCTGCACCCTCGACCGCGCGCCGCTCACGCCGCACGCTCCCGCTCGTCGTCGGAGGCGTCGCCGTCGCGGTCCTCGCGACAGGCACGGCCGTCTACGCCAACGCCCACAAGACCGTGATGCTCGACATCGACGGCCAGGTCCAGGAGGTCTCGACCTTCTCCGGCTCCGTCGAGGGCGTCCTCGCCGAGAACGACGTCACCGTCGGCCCCGACGACCTCGTCGCCCCGGCTGCTGCCTCCTCGCTGACCGACGGCGCCGACGTCGTCGTGCGCTACTCGCGCGAGATCACGCTGCAGACGAACGGCAACGCCACCACCATCAAGACAACGGCTGTCGACGCCGACGAGCTGCTCTCGGCCTACGCCGACCGCGGCGCGGACGTCAGCCTCGTCGCCTCCCGCTCGCAGGGCGACGGACGCACCGACCTCGGTCTGCGCCTCTCGCTCGAAGGACCCGTCCAGGTCCAGGTCGACGGCACCACGACGCAGGTCGAGGACGGCACCGCGGGTGTCGACACGATCCTCGAGGAGCAGGGTGTCGAGCTCGGCGAGCTCGACCGTCTGAGCGTCGAGCAGCGTCCGACCCCGGAGGCCCTTGAGGCCCAGGAACAGGCTGCGGCACGGGCGGCGACAGCCGAGCCCGCCGCAGCCGCTGCTGTCGACGCCACGGCGTCTGAGGCTGCACCGGCCGAGGGCACAGCGACGACGGAGCCCGAGGATGCCGCCACCACGGCCCCGGCGAACCCGGACGTCATCACCGACCCCCGGGCCGACGACACGCAGGTGACCATCGTGGTCCAGCGCGTCGCGGTGACCGAGGAGACGGCGACGGCTCCTGTCCCCTTCGAGACCGTCACCGAAGAAGACCCGACGCGTTACGCCGACCTCGACGTCGTGACCAAGGTCGAGGGTGTCGAGGGTCTGTGGACCGCGGTCTCCTCGGTCACCACGGTCGACGGTGTCGAGGAGTCCCGCGAGCTCGTCTCGGACGAGCTGACGACGGCTCCAGTCACCAAGGTCCTCGTCCAGGGGACCAAGGAGCGTCCGAAGGTCGTCGCCCCGAAGCCGACGGTGCGCTCGACCCCGGCCCCGTCGACCGACGGCGGCAGCACTCCCGAGGCTGCTCCGGCCCCGGCAGCCCCTGTCGTGACAGGTGACGTGTGGGGCCAGCTCGCGCAGTGCGAGTCTGGCGGCAACCCGTCCGTCGTCTCGAGCAACGGGCTGTACCACGGGCTCTACCAGTTCTCGGTCGGGACCTGGCAGTCGCTCGGCGGCACCGGCCTCCCGTCGCAGGCGAGCCCCGCGGAGCAGACGCGTCTCGCGCAGGCCCTCCAGGCACGCTCCGGCTGGGGCCAGTGGCCGCACTGCTCGTCCAAGCTCGGCCTCCGCTGAGCCTCGGATGACGCACCAGGTGGGCAAGACCCTCTAGGCTCTTGCTCATGAACGCTCCGTCGAACGCCCTGCTCGGTCCGGTACAGATCCGCGACCTGGCAGGGCGTCTCGGCGTCCGGCCCACGAAGACCCTCGGTCAGAACTTCGTGCACGACGCCGGCACCGTCCGCAAGATCGTCAGGTCCGCAGGCCTCGAGCCCGGTCAGCACGTCGTCGAGGTCGGGCCGGGTCTGGGGTCGTTGACCTTCGGCCTGCTCGAGGCCGGCATGACGGTCGTCGCGGTCGAGATCGACCCGGTCCTCGCCGAGCAGCTGCCCCAGACCCTCGCCGACAGGGCACCCGAGTGGTCCGACAGGCTGACCGTGGTGCTCCAGGACGCCCTGACGGTCACAGAGCTCCCCGGACCGGCTCCCACGGCCCTGGTGGCCAACCTGCCCTACAACGTCGCCGTACCGGTCCTCCTGACCTTCCTGGAGCGCTTCGACTCCCTCGACCGCGTGCTCGTGATGGTCCAGGCGGAGGTCGCCGACAGGCTCGCCGCACCTCCGGGCAACCGGACCTACGGGATCCCGTCGGTCAAGGCCGCGTGGTACGCGACGGCGCGGCGCACCTCGACGATCGGCCGCAACGTGTTCTGGCCCGTCCCGAACGTCGACTCCGCCCTCGTCCTCCTCGAGCGCAGGGCACACCCGGAGACCCGGGCGACCCGCGAGCGCGTCTTCGAGGTGGTCGACGCGGCCTTCGCCCAGCGCCGCAAGATGCTCCGTGGTGCGCTCGCCGAGCTCGCAGGCTCCGCCGCGGCCGCGGCGCAGGCCCTCGAGGCTGCCGGGGTCGACCCGACCACGCGCGGCGAGCAGCTGACCGTCGACGACTTCGCACGGATCGCCGAGGCCCTCGACGACCAGGCTGGGACTGCGCCGGACGAGACCACCGGGACCGCGCCGGACGAGACCGCCGGGACCGCGCAGGACGAGCCCGACGCGACCGAGCAGGACGGGACCGTCACGGCTGAGCGAGGCTCGACGTCACCGGCCGGGACGACGCCCCTCGTCCGACCTGGCACAGCACGACCGTGACACGGACGACCAGGCTGAGCAGCGTGCGGGTGCACGAGCGTTCTGTCACTGCGCGTGCACCGGGCAAGGTCAACCTGTCGCTCCACGTGGGGCCCCGTGAGGCCGACGGCTACCACCCTCTCGTCACGGTCTTCCAGGCTGTCTCCCTCGTCGAGGAGGTCACCGCGACGACGGCTGCGGGCTTCTCGCTCGAGGTCTCGGGTCCGGGGGCCGAGCACGTGCCGCTCGACGGCTCCAACCTCGCGCTGCGGGCGGCTCGTGCCCTCGCCGAGCACACAGGCGTGAAGCTCGGCGCGCGCCTGGCGATCACCAAGGGCATCCCGGTGGCCGGCGGCATGGCGGGCGGGTCGGCGGACGCCGCGGCGACGCTCGTGGCCCTCGACGCCCTGTGGGGCACGGCGCTGACCCGTCCCGAGCTCCTGAGCCTGGCTGCCGGGCTCGGCGCCGACGTCCCGTTCTGCCTCCAGGGGCACACCGCCGTCGGGACGGGGCGCGGGGACGTCCTGACCCCAGCCATGGCCCAGGGGGAGTTCCACTGGGCCTTCGCGCTGCGCGCCGACGGGCTCTCGACGCCTGAGGTGTTCCGGCGCTTCGACGACGACGCGCGGACCGCCGACCTCCCCGAGGACGCCGACACTGCGCTCATGGCCGCGCTGCGGGCCGGGGACGCCGAGCGTCTCGGTGCGGCGCTCTCGAACGACCTCCAGCCCGCCGCGCTCATGCTCGCCCCGGACCTCGTGGGGACGATGGACGTGGCGCGTGCCGCCGGAGCCCTCGGCGTCGTCGTGTCGGGGTCGGGGCCCACGATCGCCGCGCTCGCGCGGTCCTCGGCTCACGCCGAGGCCCTGGCGGACGCCTTCGTCGCCTCGGGGGCGTGCGCCTCCTCGGTCTGCGCCTCAGGGCCTGTGCCCGGAGCCCGCGTCGTCCAGGAGAGCCTGGGCTGAGTCTCGCTCCTGGGCGAGGAGTGTCTCCTCCTCGGCCAGCCAGCGACGTCGCCGGTGGTACGAGACCCACACGGGCACGAGCGCGGCGACCCACGCGAGCGGCGCCGCGAGGCAGACCCCCACGAAGCCCACGTGCGAGGCGAGGACGAGGGCTGCGACGACTCGGGTGACGAGCTCCATCACGCCCGCCACGGTCGGCACGAGCGAGCGGCCCATGCCCTGCAGGGTGTTGCGGAGCACGAAGAGCAGCCCGAGCGCGACGTAGAGCGACCCGTTGACGACGAGGAAGGTCTGCGCGAGCTCGACGACGTGCTCTTCGCCGGGGCCGACGAACAGCCGGATGAGGTGCCGCCCGAAGAGGACGTTGACCAGCCCGATCGCCAGGGCGAAGCCGACAGACATGAGGCAGGTCTGGAAGACCCCGGTCCGGATGCGGCCGTAGGCCCGGGCGCCGTAGTTCTGCGCCGTGAAGGTGGCCATCGCGAGGCCGAAGGAGGCGAGCGGCGCCATCGCCAGACCGTCGACCTTCTGCGCGGCCGTGTAGGCGCCCACAGACTCGGCGCCGAGCCCGTTGAGGGCGTACTGGAGCACGATGGTCCCGATCGCGATGATCGACGACTGGAAGGCCATCGGCAGCCCGATGCGCAGCTGGGTCGCCAGCTCTGCCCGGGTCACCCTCCAGTCCTCCCGGCTGAGGTGGAGGGTCGGCATCTTCTTCTGCACGAGCCACAGGCACAGCAGGACCGAGACGAGCTGAGAGGTGATGGTCGCCAGGGCGGCGCCGTCGACCCCCATGCCGAGCCCGGCGATGAAGGCGATGACGAGCACCACGTTGAGCACGCAGGAGATCGCGAGGAAGACGAGCGGCGTCCGGCTGTCCCCGAGCGCCCGGATGGTGCTCGAGAGGAAGTTGAAGAACATGGTCGCGGCGATGCCCCAGAACGAGACGACGATGAACAGGTAGGCGTCGTCGATGATCTCGGGCGGTGTCCGCATGAGCTCGAGCAGCGGGCGGGCGACGGGCACGGCGACAGCCGTGAGCAGGACGGCGAAGCCACCGGTGAGCAGCGTGCCGGCCGCGACGGCCCGGCGGACCGCTGCGGGGTCGCCCGCACCGAAGGCCTGGGCCGTCGGGATCGCGAAGCCGGCGGTCAGACCCCAGGCGAAGCCGAGCAGCAGGAAGGCGATCCCGCCTGTCGAGCCGACCGCGGCGAGGGCGTCGATCCCGAGGATCCGGCCGACGACGAAGGCGTCGGCGAAGCCGTACATCTGCTGGAACACGTTGCCGATGAGCAGGGGGAGGGTGAAGAGCAGGATGATCTTGGCAGGGGGACCTGTCGTGAGGTTCTTTGTCATGTGACGGCTTCAGCAGTGGGCGGACGAGGGCCTGACGTCGTCGCGAGGCTGGGTCGCGTGCGCAGCAGCGGGGGCAGCTGAGGGACACGGACGGAGCCGGGCTGGTCAGGGGTGGGGCACGTCGGTTGTGCCTCGGTCTACGAGCCTAGGGGGATGCGCGGCCCGATGTCGAATCGATTCGAGAAAAATCTCGGATCGATTCGACGGGGAGGCTGGCTCGAGTCTTCCTACCGGTCGACCACGCCGGCCTCAGGAGACCGCAGCCACCACCACAGGGTCGGCGCAGCCGCAGGCGAAGCCGGCGATCCTGGCGTCGATGTCGCGCTGGAGCAGGATCTTGCCCACCCGCTCGGCGAGCGGCGCGAGCCATCGGGGGCGGCACACGAAGCTGTAGCGCCAGACGGCCCGGGTGCTGGTGGGGTCGCCGTCGACCGGGGAGAACCTCCAGCCGCCGGCCAGGCGCTCGAAGAACCACGAGCCTCGGATCATCTTCATGCCCACGTTCGTCGGCGGCGAGTACGAGACGTACTCGCTCACCATCCGCAGACCGAGCCTGTGGACCGTGAGCGTCCGGACGCCCTTCGCCGGGACCTGGGCGCCGTCGAGGAGCTGCTGGCGGCGGATGAAAGGGTCCCAGCGCAACCGGGTCTCCCCGGTGGTCTGCGACACGGCGAAGGCCGTCGCGGGCGGGACGGGCACGATGATCGAGGACTCGACTGTGGGCACCGGCCCAGCCTGGCACGCCCGCGGGCGCACGGCTCGCTGCCGTGCGTCCGCGGGGGAGAGGTCCCCACCCGACGACGGAGGTCGCTCCCGGGAGCCCTGCTTCGTGAGAGCCGGCTCAGCCAGCCTGCTCGGCGAGCTCCATCCAGCGCATCTCCAGCTCGGTGACCTCGCTCTGGAAGGCGCGGAGCTTCTCGTTGAGCTCCCCGAGCCCCGTGAAGTCGCTCGAGTCGTGGGTGGCCATCGACGCGTGGACCGCGGCGATCTGGTCGGTCAGCTTGGTGAGCTTGCGCTCGACAGCACCGAGCTCCTTCTTCGCGGCGCGCGCCTCGGCGCTCGACGGTGCGCTCTGCCCGCCGCCCTGCGAGCTGGTCGGGGTCGAGGGCCGACTGGTCGAAGCACGGCCGGCCATGATCTGCAGGTACTGGTCCACGCCGCCGGGCACGTGCTGGAGCCCGCCGTCGAGGATCGCGTACTGCTGGTCGGTCACGCGCTCGAGCAGGTAGCGGTCGTGCGAGACGACGAGCAGCGTGCCGGGCCAGGAGTCGAGGAGGTCTTCCATCGCGGCCAGCATGTCCGTGTCGAGGTCGTTCGACGGCTCGTCGAGGATCAGGACGTTGGGCTCGTCGAGCAGGATCAGCAGCAGCTGGAGACGGCGACGCTGACCACCCGAGAGGTCCTTGACAGGGGTGGCGAGCTGCACAGCCGTGAAGCCGAGCCGCTCGAGCAGCTGGCCCGGGGTCATCTCCTTGCCGCCCGCGACGTAGGAGGTGCGGTACCGGGCGATCACGTCGCTCACCCGATTGTCTGCGATGTCCTCGAGCTCGGCGAGCTGCTGCGTCAGGGTGGCGACCTTGACGGTCTTGCCACGCTTGACGCGACCTGAGGACGGCTGGAGGTCCCCGGTGACCAGGGAGAGCAGCGTCGACTTGCCCGCGCCGTTCATGCCGAGGATCCCGGTGCGCTCGCCGGGCCCGATGAGCCAGGTGATGTCCTTGAGCACCTGCTTGTCGCCGTAGCTCACCGAGACGTCGATGAGGTCGACGACGTCCTTGCCGAGGCGGGACGTGGCCATCTGCGCGAGCTCGACCGAGTTGCGCACGGGCGGCTCGTTCGCGATGAGCTCGTTGGCGGCCTCGATGCGGAACTTCGGCTTCGAGGTGCGGGCCGGGGCGCCGCGGCGCAGCCACGCGAGCTCTTTGCGCATGAGGTTCTGGCGCTTGGCCTCGGTCGCGGCCGACATCCTGTCGCGCTCGACGCGCTGCAGGATGTACGCCGCGTAGCCGCCCTCGAAGGGCTCGACGATCCCGTCGTGCACCTCCCAGGTGGCCGTGCAGACCTCGTCGAGGAACCAGCGGTCGTGGGTCACGACCAGCAGACCGCCCGCGGAGGCTGACCAGCGGGTGCGCAGGTGCCCGGCGAGCCAGGTGATCGCCTCGACGTCGAGGTGGTTGGTGGGCTCGTCGAGGAACAGCAGGTCGTCGTCACCGACGAGCAGCGCTGCCAGGGCGACACGGCGGCGCTGGCCTCCGCTGAGCTCGCCCACGAGGCCGTCCCAGGGCAGGTCGGTGACCAGCCCGGCGATGACGTCGCGGACCTTCGGGTCCCCGGCCCACTCGTGCTCGGGCGTCGAGCCGACGATCGAGTCGGCGACGGTCTTGGTGGGGTCGAGGGTGTCGCCCTGGTCGAGGACCCCGACGCGGGTGCCGTTCCGCACGGTGACACGTCCACCGGAGGGCTCGAGGCGCCCGGAGAGCATCGCGAGCAGGGACGACTTGCCGTCACCGTTGCGTCCGACGATCCCGACGCGGTCGCCCTCGTTCACGCCGACTGTCACGGAGCCGAAGACGGTCTTGGTGGGGAAGGAGAGGTGGAGGGATTCGCCCCCGAGTAGATGAGCCACCCGGCAAGGGTACGCGGGCGGGAAGAGCCAGCCGGACTCAGACGGCGGTGACCTCGGGGTCCTGCGGTGCAGGCGCCACGGGTGCCCGGCGTGCCTTCCGGGTCGACCGCACGTAGTGGATGACCGTGGGGACCAGGGTGAGCGCGACGGCCCCGAGGATCACGAGGTCGATGTACTTCTCGGCGAACTCGGCCACCCACGGGATGCCTCCGAGCAGGAAGCCGAGCATGGTCAGCCCGATGCCCCAGACGACGGCCCCGACGAGGTTGTACAGCGAGTAGCGGCGGTAGCTCATGTGCGCGACGCCCGCGGCGACAGGGGCGAAGGTCCGCACCACCGGGATGAAGCGGGCGAGGATCACGGCCAGGGCGCCGAAGCGCTCGAAGAACGCGTTGGTCCGGGCGACGTTCTCGGTGCTGAACAGCCCGGAGTCCTTGCGCTCGAACACCCGTGGGCCGAGCCTGTGGCCGATGAGGTACCCCACCTCCCCGCCGAGGAAGGCCGCGAGACCGATGGCCAGGCACACCCACCAGATGTTCACGGGGATGACCCCGGTGTGCGTCAGCAGCCCTGCGAAGAACAGCAGGGTGTCCCCGGGGAGCAGGAACCCGACGAGCAGGCCGGTCTCGGCGAAGATGATGAGGCAGACCCCGACGAGGGCCCAGGGCCCCATGCTCGGGATGATCGTGGCGGGGTCGAGCCAGGGGATGAGGGCGGCGTGCATGGTGGTCCTGGTCTCTCGCGGTGGTTCAGCCGAGGGTGTCGAACTGGGCGACGAGCCGTCGCAGCAGATCGGTGATGGCGGGTTCGTCCGCCGGATCGAGGACCGTGAGGACCTCGTGCTCGACGGCCAGCAGGTCGCTGAACGCCGCGTCGACCCGGGCGAGCCCGTCCGCCGTGAGGCGGACGAGCACCCCGCGCCTGTCGTCGGGTGAGGGCTCCCGCTCGACCAGCCCGCGCGAGGCGAGCCTGTCGATGCGGTTGGTCATGGTGCCGCTGGTGACCATCGTCTGCGTGACCAGGGCCCCGGGGGAGAGGACGTGAGGCTCACCGGTCCGGCGCAGGGCGGCCAGCACGTCGAACTCCCACGGCTCGAGCTCGTTGCGGGCGAAGGCCCCGCGGCGAGCCAGGTCGAGGTGCCTGTCGAGCCGCGAGACGCGCGACAGGACCGCGAGCGGGGACACGTCGAGGTCGGGTCGCACGCGGCCCCAGGCCGCGATGATGCGGTCCACCTCGTCCTCGCGGACCTCGTCTGAGCTCATCCTCTGACATTACTTGACGTCAAGAGTCTTGACGGCTGTCTCGTGCGTCACGCTGCACGCAGCGCGTCCTTGAGCTTGATGCGTGCGCCGGAGCGCAGCACGGCGTTGGAGTAGATGCGACCGGCGAGCCAGACGAGCAGCGGGACCAGGGCGATGTTGACCGCCATGACCACGGCGACCTGCCACATCTCGACACCGCCGACGGCGACCCGGGTGGGCATGATGAGCGGCGACGTGAACGGCAGGTACGAGAGCCACACGACGACCGGGCTGTCGGGGGCGAAGGGTGCCACCGAGACGCTGACGATGTACGGGATCATCATGAGCATGAGGATCGGCGTGGTGACCGTGCCGACGTCCTCCTGGCGCGAGACCAGCGCTGCGGCCGCCGCGAAGAGCAGCGCATACATGGTGAAGCCGATGAGGAACCACGCGATCGTCCACAGCACGGTGGCGCCGAGGTTCAGGTCCATGCCGTCGAGCAGGCCGAAGCCCGCAGCGCTCCCGGCGGCCGCCGCGACCAGCACGACCACCTGACCCAGACCGATGACGCCGATGCCGAGCACCTTGCCGGCCATGAGCTGCCAGGGGCGGACCGTGGCGAGCAGCAGCTCGACGACGCGGCTGGACTTCTCCTCGACGACACCCTGCGCGATCATCGCCCCGCAGAGCTGGAGGCTGATGAACATGAGGATGCCCACGAGGTAGGCCGAGATGATCTGGGACGGGTCGATCTCGCGCGGGGGCTCGATCGCCTCGACGTCGACGCTCGCCTGCGCGACCGCGCGGCTCACGTCGGAGGGGTCGCCCCCGAGGGAGGTCACCTGCTCGGCCAGCACGGTCTGCTGGGCGATCACCGTGAGCACCGAGCTGAGGTCGGTGTCGAGGGTCGACTTCGTGATGACCTTCACGGTGCCGCCCTCGGCCGAGAGCACGACGGCGTCGAGGTCGCCGTCGAGCACCTGGGTGCGGCCCTCCTCCTCGGTCACGGTGGTGACCTCGGCCGTGGTGCCGAATCCCGAGGCCGTCTCGGTGACCGACTCCGCCAGCGCGGCGGTCTCCTGGGTGACGCCCACGGCGAGGGTGCTCTCTCCGCCGCGCAGCGTCTGGGCGAGGAAGGCCCCGCCGACGATCAGCACGACGAGGACGACGGTGGTCCACAGGAAGGCCTTCGAGCCGGCGCGCTGCTTGATCTCACGGCTCGCGACGAGCCTGACGGCCGACCAGGGGCTCAGGGGTGCGGTCGTGGTGCTCATGCTGCTCGTCCCTTGCTCAGGAAGGACCGCTTGGTCTTCGTGGGGGTGTCGGTGCTGGGGGTGTCCTCCGAGGGTGCCTCGGCGCTCACGACGTCGCGGAAGAGGTCGGTGAGGCTCGCGCGCTGCGGCGCGAACTCGCGGACCGTGCCCGTCGCGAGAGCCGCCTGCAGGACCGCCTGCTCGGCGTCGGGCTCGCGGCCCACCTCGACGACGGTCCGGGAGCCTGTCGTGCTGACCACCCGCGCACCCGGCAGGGTGTCAGCCCAGCCTGGTGCCGCACCGGGTGCGTCGACCAGCCAGCGGGGTGCGGCGTGCGAGCGGAGCTCGTCGACGGTCCCGCACGCGACCATGCGCCCTGCCCGGATGATGCCGACCCTGTCGCAGAGGTGCTCGACCAGCTCGAGCTGGTGGGAGGAGAAGACGACGGGCGCGCCCTGGTCGGCCTTCTCGCGCAGGACACCGCTCATCACGTCGACAGCGACGGGGTCCAGACCGGAGAACGGCTCGTCGAGGACGAGGATCTCCGGGTCGTGGACGAGCGCGGCGGCCAGCTGGACGCGCTGCTGGTTGCCGAGGGAGAGGGTCTGGACGTCGGAGTCGCGCCGTGCGGCGACACCGAGCTTCTCGGTCCAGTGCTCCATCGCCGCGCGGGCGTCCGAGGCGCTCATGCCGTGCAGGCGCGCCAGGTAGACGAGCTGGTCGGCGACCTTCATCTTGGGGTAGAGGCCACGCTCCTCGGGCATGTAGCCCACGGTCCGGCGTGCGGCCACGTCGAGGGGAGCGCCGTCCCAGCGCACCTCGCCGGAGTCGGCGGCGAGCACCCCGAGGGCGATCCGCATGGTCGTCGACTTCCCGGCGCCGTTCGAGCCGACGAAGCCGAAGATCTCGCCGGAGGCGACCGAGAAGGACATGGAGTCGAGCGCACGCAGCGGGCCGTAGGACTTGGAGAGGTTGTCGATCTCCAGCATGGGCATGGTCGTTCCCTCGCAGGTGTGTCGGGTTGCACAGACGTCTCCCAGGTTAGGGGAGCAGAGGGTGCCCGGCACCACTGCAATTCTGCCTAGTCAGGCGCTTCGCGGCTTTTGGGAGCGTATCGGGCGCAGAAGTAGCCGATCGGACGACCGAGGGCTGGACGTCTGTCGTCCGAAGGGACGAGGGGCGTGCGCCCTCGGGCTCCCGGCTCCCGGCTCCCGGCTCGATCCCAGGGATCCGGCACCTGCGCCCCGTAGCCCTGGTGCCCGCGCCCTGCGCAGGTGGAGCGTGCAGCCGAGGAGCCGGGAGCGTGGGGGCGATGAGCGCCTCGGCTCAGGCGCTCGTCGGTCTCGGGGTGGTCTGGGCTGCGGCTGGGCGCACGGCCCCCGGCAGGCTCACGGTCGACGAGGTGTGCGGCGCGCCCCCGATCCCCGGCGTCTGCGCGATGCTCGACGTGTCGGTCATCGACGGGCGGCGCTCCAGCCCGCTGAGCCCGTTCCAGGCGAGGTTCACCAGGTGCGCGGCGACCTCGTGCTTGCTCGGGTTCCGGGCGTCGAGCCAGTGCTGGCCCGTCAGGGCGACCATGCCCACGAGCATCTGGGCGTAGATCGGCGCGACGGCAGGGTCGAGGTCACGCCGCCGGAACTGCTCGGCGAGCAGGTGCTCCACCTGGGTCGCGACGTCACCGATGAGGCTCGAGAAGGTCCCCGTCGCCTGCGCGACGGGGGAGTCCCGGACCAGCACGCGGAACCCGTCCTCGGAGGACTCGATGTAGGTGAGCAGGGCGAGCGCCGTGCGCTCGAGGACCACCTTGGGGTGGCCGCCGGCCGTCAGGGCGCCGGTCAGCGCACCCGTGAGCCCCTGGATCTCCCGGTCGACGACGACGGCGTAGATGCCCTCCTTGCCCCCGAAGTGCTCGTAGACCACGGGCTTGGACACCTGCGCCCTCGCGGCGATCTCCTCGACGCTCGTCCCCTCGAAGCCCTTCTGCGCGAACAGGGCTCGGCTGACGTCGATGAGCTGTTCTCGGCGTTCCTTCGCCGTCATGCGCGGGCGGGGAGCACGTTTGTTGTCGGAGGCCACGTCACCATCATGCCGGACCTGCCCCTGCGGCCGGCGTTTGGTGCGCACGAAAATCCTGGCAGAATGAGGTCCGAGCGCCCGGGCAGCGCCTGCGTGCACGTGCGTCCCGGGTGGCCTGAGCTCCTTCCGCCTTGGTGTAATCGGCAGCACAAGGGTTTTTGGTGCCTTTAGTCCAGGTTCGAGTCCTGGGGGCGGAGCGGACGTCACGATCGGTGGCGTCGTCAGCAGACCCACCCGAGCACCTGGGAGTCCCTTCGTGACCACCGCTCAACCCGCGGCCGTCGTCGTCCTCGCAGCAGGCGAGGGGACGCGCATGAGATCTGCCACCCCCAAGGTCCTGCACACCCTCGCCGGCCGGAGCATGCTCGGGCACGCGCTCGCAGCCGCCCGTGGCCTCGACCCGCGGCGGGTCGCCGTCGTCGTCAGGCACGAGCGCGAGGCCGTCGCAGGCCACGCCCTCGAGATCGACCCCTCCGTCCTCGTCGTCGACCAGGACGACGTCCCCGGCACCGGCCGGGCCGTCCAGTGCGCCATGGGCGTCCTCGATGCCGCCGCGCACGCCGCGGCGGCGCACGACGGTGTCCCCGAGGGCAGCGAGGGCCGGGGCGTCGGCGACGGTGTCACCGGGGCCGTCGTGGTCATCGCGGGCGACGTCCCGATGCTCGACGCCGGGACTCTCGGCGAGCTGCTCGCCGCGCACCACGCCGACGGCAACGCCGTCACCGTCCTGACGACCGAGGTCGAGGACGCGACAGGCTACGGCCGCATCGTCCGCGACGCGTCGACCGGTGAGGTCCTCTCGATCGTCGAGCACCGCGACGCCACACCCGAGCAGCGCGAGATCCGCGAGATCAACTCCTCGATCTACGTCTTCGACGCCGCCGTGCTCCGCCACGGCCTCGGCAACCTCGACCGCGACAACTCGCAGGGCGAGGTCTACCTCACCGACGTGCTCGCGATCGCCCGCTCGCAGGGTGGCTCGGTCCGGGCCCTGCGCACCGACGACCCCTTCCTCGTCGAGGGTGTCAACGACCGCGTCCAGCTCGCGGTCCTGGGTGCCGAGATGAACCGCCGCATCCTCGCCGACTGGATGGCCTCGGGTGTCACGGTCGTCGACCCGGCGACCACCTGGGTCGACGTCGACGTCGAGCTCGAGCGCGACGTGACGATCCTCCCCGGCACCCAGCTCTACGGGGCGACCGTGGTCCGCGAGGGCGCGACGGTCGGCCCCGACACGACGCTCACGAGCACCGAGGTCGGCCAGCACGCGACGGTGTCGCGCACGCAGGCTGAGCTCGCGGTCATCGGCGACAACGCGAGCGTCGGCCCCTTCAGCTATCTGCGTCCGGGGACCGTCCTGGGCTCCGGCGGCAAGATCGGTGGCTTCGTCGAGACGAAGAACGCGACGATCGGCGACGGCTCCAAGGTCCCGCACCTGTCCTACGTGGGTGACGCGACCATCGGCGAGCACACGAACATCGGTGCGGCGACGATCTTCGTCAACTACGACGGGGTCACCAAGCACCGCTCGACCGTCGGGTCCTTCTCGAGGGTCGGTGCCGACAACCTCCTCGTGGCCCCCGTCCACATCGGCGACGGCACCTACACCGCGGCTGGCACCGTCGTCCGCAGCGACGTCCCCTCGGGGGCCCTGGCTGTGTCCGCAGGCCCGCAGCGCAACATCGAGGGCTGGGTCGAGCGCCGCCGCCCGGGCAGCGACGCGGCCCGCGCCGCCGAGCGGCTCCGTCGTGCTGACGACACAGCCTCGCAGGGCCTCGGAGCGCAGGCGCGCGCCGAGCTCGCCGACCACCAGGCGACGCTGCCCGTCCCGAGCCCTCCGACAGCCTCCACGAACCAGGCCGCGCCGCAGCCTGGAGCCGACGTCTCCACTGAAGGACACCGCAACTGATGACTGGCATCGTCTCCCCCGACGGCGAGAAGCGACTCGTCTTCGTCTCTGGTCGGGCTCACCCCGAGCTCGCCAAGGACGTCGCCCGTGAGCTCGGGACCGGTCTGGTCCCGACCACGGCCTACGACTTCGCGAACGGTGAGATCTACGTCCGCTTCGGCGAGAGCGTGCGCGGTGCGGACGTCTTCGTCCTGCAGTCGCACACGGCCCCGATCAACCAGTGGATCATGGAGCAGCTCATCATGGTCGACGCCCTCAAGCGGGCGTCCGCCAAGACGATCACCGTGGTGCAGCCCTTCTACGGCTACGCCCGCCAGGACAAGAAGCACCGCGGTCGCGAGCCGATCTCGGCCCGCCTCATGGCGGACCTGTTCAAGACGGCCGGTGCGGACCGCATCATGAGCGTCGACCTCCACAGCTCCCAGCTGCAGGGCTTCTTCAACGGACCCGTCGACCACCTCTGGGCGATGCCGCTGCTGACCGACTACGTGCGCACCCGCGTCGACCTCGCGAACGTCGCTGTCGTCTCGCCCGACGCCGGGCGCATCCGCGTGGCCGAGCAGTGGGCTGCCAAGCTGGGCGACGCCCCGCTGGCCTTCGTGCACAAGACGCGTGACATCACCAAGCCGAACCAGTCGGTCGCGAACCGCGTGGTCGGCGACGTCGAGGGTCGCACCTGCGTCCTTGTCGACGACCTCATCGACACCGGTGGCACGATCGCCTCGGCGGTCAAGGTGATCCTCGCCGCCGGCGCGAAGGACGTCATCATCGCGGCCACCCACGGCGTGCTCTCCGACCCTGCGGCGCAGCGTCTGAGCGAGTGCGGCGCCCGCGAGGTCGTCATCACCGACACCCTGCCGATCAGCGCAGACCGCACCTTCGACAAGCTCACCGTCCTGTCGATCGCCCCGCTGCTGGCCCGCGCCATCCGCGAGGTCTTCGACGACGGATCGGTCACGTCCCTCTTCGAGGGCAACGCCTGACAGGCCCTCCTCGACGCACGACCGACGCCCGGCCTCCCTCCTCCGAGGGGCGCCGGGCGTCGCGCGTGCTGCGGGGCTGCTCTCGCGGTCGGTGGGCGTGAGGGGGAGGATGGGCGGATGGGGAAGACGCGCAGGTCTGAGGGGATCACCGTGACCGGGACGGGCAGCGCTGCGGCGGTGCCTGACTTGGTCGACGTCGAGCTCGGGGCGGAGGCCACGGCTCGCGACGTGCAGGAGGCGCTCGACGCTGCCGCTGCAGGGCTCGACGCCGCGCGGTCGGCCCTCGCCGACCACGGGGTGGCCGCCGCAGACCTGCAGACGGCGCAGACCTCCACCTGGACCGAGAACCGCGAGGGCGGCGAGCAGGTGACGACCGCCCGGCTCACGCTGCGTGCTCGGGTGCGCGATGTCGACGCGGCGGGGGAGTGCGTGCGCGCAGCCCTGGCAGCAGCCGGGCCCGTCGCGAGGCTCGAGTCGATGCACGTCGCCGTCGGTGACACCGAGGTGCTCGTCCGGGCGGCGCGCGAGGCGGCCTTCCGCGACGCCCACGCCGTCGCCGAGCAGCTGGCGACCCTGGCCGGGCGGACGCTGGGCCGGGTGGTCGAGGTCCTCGACGGTGCTCCCGCAGGTGGCGGTCCACGGCCGATGGCGATGCGTGCGGACGCGATGGCCGCGAAGATCGGGGTTGACCCGGGGGCCCAGGAGGTCTCGGCGAGCGTCACCGTCCGCTGGGAGTTCGACTCTGGAGCCTCCCAGCCTGTACAGTGACCAGGTTGCCTCGGCGAGGGACGTCTGACGGGCCGGAATGCTCCGGAACGTCGAGACTCCGTGATCGACTGGGCGGTCCGCTCCCGCGCGTCCGTCTGTCGTCTGCGCCGTAGAGCACCGCCCGTTTCCTGGTGAGGCAGCTTCTCTCGCACCACGTGCCGCTCCAGGTCACAGCCGAAGGTATCCCACTGGCCGTCGGCCCATCATCTGTCCCAGGAGTTCCACGTGTCTGACAACAACAAGCTCGTCGCCGAGGCCCGCACCGAGTTCGGCAAGGGCGCCGCACGCCGCACCCGCCGCAACAACCAGATCCCCGCCGTCCTCTACGGCCACGGCACGGCCCCCGTCCACGTCGCCCTCCCCGGCCACCAGACGATGCTCGCGCTGAAGCAGTCGAACGCTCTCTTCGAGATCGAGCTCGACGGCACCACGCAGTTCGCCCTCGCGAAGGACGTCCAGCGCGACCCGGTCAAGAACGTCATCGAGCACGTCGACCTCCTCATCGTCAAGAAGGGCGAGAAGGTCGAGGTCGAGGTCAACGTGCACGTCACCGGCGAGCCCGTCCCCGGCACCATCCACATCGTGCAGTCGCAGACTGTCGTCCTCGAGGCCCTCGCCACGAACCTCCCCGAGTGGATCGAGGCTGACGTCACCGGCCGCGAGGCCGGCACGGTCATCACCGCGGGCGACCTCGTCCTCCCCGAGGGCTCGGCCCTCATCACCGAGGCCGACGCCGACGTCGTGCTCATCTCGGTCCCGCAGGACAACTCCGCTGACGACGAGGCCGCTGCTGAGGTCTCCGCACAGCAGGCCGCAGCGTCGGCATCGGCCGCCGAGAGCGAGTGAACGACCTGACCCTTCAGGCTCCGGCCTGATCTGTCGACGGAGCGCCCGGTACCCTTCTGGTGCCGGGCGCTCTGGCGTCTGCGTACGCACCTCGCGGTGACGCGCGCCGCGGTCTCACGAGAGGCCCGACGAGCACGGCACCGCCGCTGCACGACAGCGCCGGGCAGACGAGCAGGGTGGCGCCGAGCAGACTGACGACACGCAGAGCCGTGGTGGGCAGAGTGACGGCGAGCAGAGTGGCGGCGAGCAGAGTGGCGATGAGCAGCGTGATGACGAGCAGCGTGACGACGAGCAGAGAGATGTGGACACGATGACAGACGGGCTGTGGCTTGTCGTGGGGCTTGGCAACCCCGGGGCGCAGTACGCGGGGAACCGCCACAACGTCGGTCAGATGGTGCTCGACGAGCTGGCCGCGCGGCACGGCGGCTCGTTCTCCGCGCACAGGTCCCGCGCGAGCGTCGCGGAGGTGCGCCTGGGCGTCCTGCCCGGCGGCGTCCCCGGCCCGCGCGTGGTCCTCGCGAAGCCCTCGACGTACATGAACACCTCGGGCGGTCCTGTCGCCGGTCTCACCCAGTACTTCCAGGTCGAGCCTGACCACGTGCTGGTCGTCCACGACGAGCTCGACATCCCCTTCGGCGACGTCCGCTGCAAGATCGGCGGCGGCGAGGGCGGGCACAACGGTCTGCGCGACATCAGCAAGGCTCTCGGGACCAAGGACTACCTCCGGGTCCGCACGGGCATCGGCCGGCCTCCGGGCCGGATGGACACCGCGGACTTCGTGCTCAAGGACTTCGGGACGGTCGAGCGCAAGGAGCTCCCGTTCTTGATCGACACGAGCGCCGACGCCGTCGAGATGGTCGTCACCGAAGGTCTCGAGAAGGCCCAGATGGCCTTCCACACCAAGAAGTAGCCCTGGACTGACGCCACGACATCTGCCAGACGACGATGCCCGGACCCCGTACGGGGTCCGGGCATCGTCGTGCGGGTGCGGGTGCGGGTGCGGGTGCGGGTGCGGGTGCGGGTGCTCCTGCCGGCGAGCCCCGGCCGGAGTGGGGGCACGTGCGCCTGAGGTCAGACGCCCGTCGTCCCGTCGGCCTTTGCGACCGGCGCACGTCCGCCGTGCCCACGGCGGCGCATGACGGCCCACGCGACACCGAGGACCACGAACCACACGGGCGTGACGAGCAGCGCGTCTCGCGTGTCCTTCTCGAGCAGCAGCACGACGATCATCGCGGCGAAGAAGGCCAGGACCACCCAGCACATGACCACACCGCCGGGCATCCGGAAGGCCGAGGACTCGTGGAGCTCTGGGCGGTCGCGGCGGTAGCGCAGATAGCTGACGATGATCATGGTCCACACGAACATGAAGAGGACCGACGAGACCGTCGTGACGAGCGTGAAGGCGTCGACGACGCTCTTGCCCGTGTAGAGCAGCGCGACGCCGGGGACGAGGCACGCGCACGAGAAGATCAGCCCGCGCGACGGGACGCGGCTCTTCGAGAGCCTGGCGAAGCTGCGGGGCGCCTCGTCCTCCTGCGCGAGGCCGTACATCATCCGCGAGGTCGAGAAGATCCCGCTGTTCGCCGACGACGCGGCTGAGGTGAGCACCACGAAGTTCACCACGGCCGCCGCGGCGGGCAGCCCGGCGAGGGCGAACATGGCGACGAAGGGGCTCTCGTCGGGCGAGATGCTGCGCCACGGCGTGACTGCCATGATGACGAGCAGCGCACCGAGGTAGAACAGCACGATCCGGATGGGGATCGAGTTGATGGCCCGCGGCAGGTTCTTCTCCGGGTCTTTGGTCTCGGCCGCCGCCGTGCCGACGAGCTCGATGCCGACGAAGGCGAAGAGGGCGATCTGGAAGCCGGCGAGGAAGCCGCTGACCCCGTGCGGGAAGAGCCCGCCGTCCGAGTACAGGTTCGTCAGGGTGGCCTCCGAGCCGTCGGGAGACTGGAAGGCGATCGCGACGAGCACGATCCCAGTGACCACCAGGGCGACGATCGCGACGATCTTGATGATGGCGAACCAGAACTCGAGCTCGCCGAAGAGCCGTACGGCCACGAGGTTGAGCCCGAGCAGCAGCAGGATGGTCGCGAGGGCCGGGATCCAGCGGGCCAGGTCGGGCGCCCAGAAGGCCATGTACCCGGAGATGGCGACGATGTCGGCGATCCCGGTGACGATCCAGCAGAACCAGTACGTCCACCCCGTGAAGAACCCGGCCCACGGACCGAGGATGTCCGAGGTGATGTCGCGGAAGGACTTGTAGCCCAGGTTGGACAGCAGCAGCTCGCCGAGGGCCCGCATGACGAAGAACAGCATGAAGCCGATGACCGCGTAGACGAGCAGCACCGACGGGCCGGCGAGCGAGATGGTCTTGCCCGAGCCCATGAACAGGCCCGTGCCGATCGCCCCGCCGATGGCGATGAGCTGCAGGTGCCGGTTGGAGAGTGCGCGCTCGAGCTGCGGCTCTCCGGCAGGGCTCGTCGGGGCGCTGTGCTGGCGTGACGTGGGGTCTGCCTCGCGGGTCATGCGGTCTCCGCTCGTCGGCGCCAGCGGGTGCGCTGACGCGCCTTGGGGTCGTGGCAGCCTAGGTCTGCGGGCTCGCCTCACCCGCTCCTGTCCAGGATGTGACCCTTGTGCGGAGCGTGGCGAGCGTCTCGGGAGCCAGGTCCGGGCCGCCTGCAGCCCGGACGGCCAGCCGCAGCGCGCCGACCACGGGCGCGAGCGCGTCGTGGACAGCGCCTGGAGGGAGGTCGAGGTCGTGGGCGAGCCTGCGGCCGACCTCGGACCTGATGGGGCCGGGGGCTGTGAGCAGCCCTCCGGCGAGCACCAGCTCGGCCGGTCGGCGAGGCGTGCCCAGGCGTACCGGGCCGAGTGTGTCGGTCAGCGCTGCGTGGGCCGTGCGGACGAGGGCGTCGACACCTTCGTCGACCACCTGCTGGGCCACGAGGTCGTCGGCAGCCGCTGCAGCGAGGACGAGCGGCGCGAGCCCGCCGTGCTCCGAGACGGCGAGGGGGTAGACCGCTGCGACGAGCCCCTGGCGCGGGTCGTCGAGCGGGTCGACCCCGTGGTGCGCGAGGACGAGAGAGGTGAGCGCTGTCGCGGGACCGCGGCCGTCGAGGTCGGCGGCTGCGGCTTCGAGGGCGCGACGTCCGAACCACACGGCCGACCCGACGTCGCCGAGCAACCAACCCGTCCCGTCGCAGCGGCCGACCGTCACGAGGTCCTCGACCGAGCAGGCGACCGCCCCGGTCCCGGCGAGCAGGAGCAGGCCGGTGGTCCCCGTCGCCGCCGAGGCGAAGGCGATATCGAGGTCGGTGCGGACCTCGACGGGGCCGCTCACGCCGACAGCCTGGAGGGCTGTCGTGCAGAGTGCCGTCACCGTGCCGACGGCCGCGGGTCCTGCCCCCGAGACGCCGAGGTGGCTGGCGCGCACGTGGGAGGGGTCGTGGCCGGTGAGTACCCGCCCGAGGGTCTGGCGGAGCGTCGAGCCGAGGTCTGCGGGGGAGGAGCGGATGTTGCCGCCCGGCCCGGTCTCGTAGGCCATGAGCTGGCCCGCGGTGGTCGCGAGCGCGACCTTGGTCGACGTGCCGCCGACGTCGGCCCCGATGACGAGGTCCACCTGCCTACCGCCCTTCGATCACAGTCCGCAGACGTCCGTCGGCGTCCGCCAGCCACCGCTCGGCCGTCGGCCTGTCGACGCCGTGCACGAGCATCGCCGCGGCGACCTTGACGTGCCCGCCCGAGGCGGCGAGGGCGGAGTCTGCGGTCTGCGGGTCGACCGCGGCGATCTGCTCGACCAGCCTCCGGGCCCTGACCCGCAGCTTGGCGTTGGTCGCGGCGACGTCGACCATGAGGTTGCCATAGGTCTTGCCGAGCCGCACCATGCTCACCGTCGAGATCATGTTGAGGACCTGCTTCTGCGCCGACCCCGCCTTGAGTCGGGTCGAGCCCGAGACGATCTCCGGGCCGACGACGACCTCGATCGCGAGCTCGGCGACGGTGCTCAGCTCGGCCCCGGCGTTGCAGGAGACCCCGACGGTGAGCGCACCGACGGAGCGGGCGGCCTCGATGGCCGCGAGGACATAGGGGGTCCGGCCCGATGCCGTCAGCCCGACCACCGCGTCGACCGCCGTGACGAGGTGCTCGTCGACGAGCGCGGCCCCGGCTGCGGTGTCGTCCTCCGCGCCCTCGACGGCGTCCCGGAGGGCTGCAGGTCCGCCGGCGATGATCCCCTGGACTGTCTCCGGGTCGGTCGAGAAGGTCGGCGGGCACTCCGAGGCGTCCAGGACGCCGAGCCGGCCGGGTGTCCCGGCGCCGACGTAGAGGATGCGCCCGCCGGCGCGCACCCTGTCGACGATCTGCTCGATGGCCTCGGTGATCTGGGGGAGCGCGGCACGGACGGCGACGGGGACCTCTGCCTCGGCCTCGTTCATCGCGGCGGTGAGCGCCGCGACGTCCAGGGTGTCGAGGTCGCTGTAGCGGGGGTCGACGGACTCGGTGGTGAGTGTGCTCAGGTCGATCTCCGCGCCCGCGCCGGTCGCGCCCGTCGTGTCCACAGCTGCTCCTCGTCGGTCTATGTATGTGATTGCCGAGCCTATAGCAATCCTGGTAAATATGTTACCGTCGGGATGTCGTGGAGGGGGGGTCCACCCACGCGCAGACCGCCCTGTCGGACGCGCAGGACCTGCCTCGCCTCGACCCATGGACATCTCACCTCGCACCGACGGAGACTGCGCTCGTGACTCAGCACCCCGGAACGGCTCAGACCGGACCGTCGTCGACCCGGGCCATCGCCCTCGGGGCAGCCGCCCCAGGACCGGCCGCCCCGGGACCAGCCGAGGCCGGTCCGGCCGGGCCCGGTGACGTCCTCGGCAGCGACGACGCCGTCGATGCCTCGGACGCCGTCGACGACTGGGACGACGCGCAGCTCGTGGGCCAGCTGTTCAGCCTCGCGGTCGGGACCCACTCCGCGCGGGGCATCACCGTCGACGAGCCCGACAGTCCTGACGACTCGGTCACCACTGCCGACGGCGGCCACCCCGCCGCGACCGACGGTGTGTGGCGCACCCCCGTCGACGCCCTCGCCGACCTCGTCGCCGCCCGCCACATCGGCGGCGTCTGCTATTTTCCCGAGACGGCCGAGGGCGACTCGCCTGACGCGATCCGTCACCTCGTCCGTCGCCTGCAGCAGGTCGCGAGCGTGCCTCTCCTGGTGAGCGCCGACCAGGAGAACGGCACGGTCAGCCGCCTGCGCCAGGGCAGCACCAGACTGCCCTCCGCGCAGGCGCTGGCCGCCGCCGACGACGTCGCGCTCACGGAGGAGGTCGCCCGGACGAGCGGGACCGAGCTGCGCGCGACAGGGATCCGGCACGCCTTCGCCCCGGTCGCCGACCTCGCCGTCGAGCCGCGCAACCCCGTCATCGGGGTGCGCTCGCCGGGCGCCGACCCCCAGGCCGCAGCGCGCCAGGTGTCCGCGACGGTGCGCGGGCTGGCTGCGGCCGGTGTCGCCTCGACCCTCAAGCACTTCCCGGGGCACGGCAGCACCACGGTCGACTCCCATCTCGGTCTGCCGGTCCTCGAGCTCACCCGGGACGCGTGGGAACGCCAGGAGCGGGCCGTCTTCGCCGCCGGGATCGCCGCGGGAGCCGACGCCGTGATGATCGGGCACCTCGTGTTCCCCGCCGTCGACGCCGGGACCCCCGCCACCTACTCACGCGCCGTGGTCACCGGAGAGCTGCGCGAGGCGCTCGGCTTCGACGGCGTGATCGTCACCGACGCCCTCGACATGGCCGGCGCGCAGCTGGCCGACGGACCGGGTGCAGGGGCTGTCGCCGCGCTCGCCGCAGGGGTCGACCAGCTGCTCATGCCCGGTGACCCCGAGGCGGCGACCGACGCCGTGCTCGCGGCGCTCGCGGACGGTGTGCTCTCCCGTGACGCGCTGCGAGACTCCGCCCGGCGCATCCTCAGGCTCAAGGAGCGGCTGGGGCTGACCGGCGACGGGATCGACGTCGAGGCACTTCTTGCGACATCGCAGCACGCGAGCACTGCGGAGCGGGCCGCCCGCGCCTCCCTCGTGTGGCGAGACCCGTCGACCACCTGGGTGCTAGACCCTGGGGCCCCGGGGACGCGAGTCCTCGTCGTCGGTCTGCGGACCGACCCGCAGCTGCGGGGTGTCGACGTGAGCGCCGTCCTCGCCGACAGGCTCGGCGCTGCCGGGGCGCAGGTCTGGACCGAACCTCTCGACGACGACCCTGACACGATCCTGGCTGCCGCGACCCGGGGTCTCTGCGGGTCGACGCCGGACGTCGTCGTCGTCGCGACGCGCGACGCCTGGCGCGACCCCGAGCAGTCCCGCCACCTCGCCCGGCTGCTCACGCTCGCGACCGAGACCGGGACGCAGGCCTGCGTCGTGGCGACCCGCAGCCCGTCCGACTCTGCTCTCGTCCCGGACGACGTCCCGCTGCTGCTGACCTTCGGCGACGTCGCGCCGAGCGCACGGGCAGCCGGTGACGCTCTCGCCGGGGCCGCAGCCGTGACGGGCGTGCTGCCTGTCGACCTGGTCGGTGCCGACGGGCACGTGGTTCCCCGGCACACGAGCCCAGTGACCCCGCCCCGCCCGTCTGAGGAGACCCGCTCATGACCTCCCGCCCGCACCCCGTCGTCAGGACCGGCGCCGACAGGCTCGTCGCCGACCCCACGCTCGTCGGCGGGACGCGCTGGGGCCTGGTCACCAACGACACCGCGGTGACGGCCGACCTGCGGCTCACCTCGACAGCGCTCCAGGACGCCGGGGCCCCGCTCGTCGCGCTCTTCGGCCCCGAGCACGGTCTGCGCGGCGCCGCGCAGGCCGGGGCGAGCGACGACCTCGGGCTCGACGAGGCCACGGGTCTCCCGGTCTACGACACCTACCTGGCCGCGGACGACGCACTCGACGCGATGCTGCTGGCCTCGGGGATCGACACGCTCCTGGTCGACCTCCCTGACATCGGGGTGCGCTACTACACCTACGTGTGGACGCTCGTCGACTGCCTCCGTTCGGCGGCCCGCGTGGGCATCGACCTGGTCGTCCTCGACAGGCCCAACCCGCTCGGCGGTCTCGCGGTCGAGGGGCCCGACCTCGACCCGGCCTTCGCCAGCTTTGTCGGACGGGTGCCCGTCCCGCAGCGCCACGGGCTCACCGCCGGTGAGCTCGCGCTCGCCGTCCGCGCTGACGACGCCGCAGCCGGGCTGCGCACAGGGCCCGTGCGCGTCGTCGAGCTCGAGGGCTGGACCCGCGACATGCTCTGGGCGGCGACAGGACTGCCGTGGGTGATGCCCTCGCCCAACATGCCGACCCCCGAGACGGCCCTCGTCTACGCGGGGACCGGGATCGTCGAGGGGACCACGCTCTCGGAGGGTCGCGGCACCACCCGGCCCTTCGAGATCGTCGGGGCGCCGTGGGTCGACGCACGGCTGGCACCAGCCCTCACGGCGCTCGGTCTGCCCGGTGTGCTGTTCCGCCCCACGACCTTCACGCCCACCTTCCACGCCTTCGCGGGGGAGCTCGTGCGCGGGGTCCAGCTCCACGTGAGCGACGCCGTCGCCTTCGAGCCCGTCAGGACCGGGGTGCTGCTTGTCGAGACCGTCGCGAGGCTGTACCCCGAGGACTTCGGCTGGCGGCTGCCCGAGCCCGCAGAGCCCGCTGTCCAGGACGGTTCGGCCCAGGACGGTTCTGCGGGTCCGGGACGTGAAGGGCCGTCGGGCACCGGGGCCGCGGGCCCGTCCGAGGTCCTGCCCGGTCGCCGTCCCTTCGTCGACCTGCTGTGGGGCTCGGACGCGCTGCGCACGACTGTCGACGCCGGGGTCCCCGTGTCGACGCTGCTGGCCCCGCGGAGCCACCGGCCCGACGCTGTCCTGCTCTACTGATCGAAGGTAAGTTTCCTTCATGACGACAGAGCACGCCGCGCCCGGGACCACGGACCCCGCCGTCCCGCTGACTGTGCGCATCCGGGGTCTGCTGCCCGACCTCCAGCCCGCGATCCGACGCGTCGCCGAGCAGATCCTCGCCCGCCCCGCCGAGGTCGCCGCGATGACCATCTCCGACCTCGCCGACGCCTGCGACACCTCCGAGACGACCGTCGTGAGGTTCTGCCGAGAGCTCGGCGTGCGGGGCTACCCGCAGCTGCGCCTCGCCCTCGCCTCCGAGATGGGCGGGCGCTCGCGGACCGACGCCGCCTTCGAGCTCTCCGGAGACATCGCCCCCGGCGACGACCTCGCCTCGGTCGTCGAGAAGATCTCGTACGCGGACGCCCGCTCGGTCGAGGACACCGCCAAGGCCCTGTCGATCACCGAGCTCGAGGCCGTCGTGCACGCGCTCATCGCCGCCGACCGCTGCGACATCTACGGCGTCGGGGCGTCGAGCATCGTCGCCGCGGACCTCCAGCAGAAGCTGCACAGGATCGGGCAGGTCGCGTTCTCCTTCCCCGACCCCCACCAGGCGCTCGTCTCCGCCGCGCTCCTCGACGAGCGGGGTATCGCGATCGCCATCTCGCACTCGGGCCTGACGGCCGACACCATCGACTCCCTCGCCCTGGCCCGTGCCAACGGGGCGGTGACCGTGGCGATCACCAACGCCCCCAGGTCGCCGCTGGCCCGCGAGGCCGACCACGTCCTCACCACGGCGGCGCGCGAGACCACGTTCCGCTCGGGCGCGACAGGCAGCCGGCTCGCCCAGCTCACCGTCGTCGACTGCCTGTTCGTCGGGGTCGCCCAGCAGACCTACGAGCGCAGCCTCGACGCGCTCCAGGTCACCTACGACGCGGTCCGCGACCGCCGACAGCCCACGCGCAGGCCGCAACGGACCTGACGACGTCCTAGACCCGCACCACCGGAGGACCCATGACCGCCCAGGCGCCAGCCCGCACGACCCCCGACGACGCCCCCGAGGTGGTCGCCGCGGAGCTGCGAGACGCGCTGCGGGCGCAGTTCGCCGCCGATCAGCTGCACCTGCGGCCGATCGACCTCGCGGCCAGGGCCCACGACGCCTCGCACGTGCTGCTGGTCCCCGACGCCGTCGTCACCGCGCAGTCGGTCGACGACGTGGTCGCGGCCCTCCGGCTGGCGTCGACGGCCGGGCGGCCGGTGACCTTCCGCTCGGGCGGCACGAGCCTCTCCGGGCAGGCGAGCGGGACAGGCCTCCAGGTCGACACCCGGGCCGGGTTCCGCGACGTCGAGGTGCTCGACGGCGGCCGCCTGGTCCGCTGCGGCCCAGGCGCGACGATCCGGTCGGTCAACGCGCGCCTCGCCCCGTACCGCCGCCGCCTCGGCCCTGACCCGGCGAGCGAGGTCGCCTGCACAGTCGGCGGGGTGGTCGCCAACAACTCCTCGGGGATGGCCTGCGGCACCGAGGCCAGCACCTACGCGACCCTCGACTCCCTCGTCGTCGTGCTGCCCTCGGGCACCGTGCTCGACACCGGCCACCCGGACGCCGACGCCCGCCTGCAGAGCGCCGAGCCCGCCCTGCACGCAGGGCTCCTGCACCTGCGAGACCGGGTCCGGCGCGACGCGGTCTCGGTCGAGCGCATCAGGCACCTGTTCTCCATGAAGAACACCATGGGGTACTCCGTCAACGCCTTCCTCGACCACGACACCCCCGTCGCGATCCTCGAGCACCTGCTCGTGGGGTCCGAGGGCACCCTCGGCTTCGTCGCGCAGGCGACCTTCCGCACGGTCCCGGTCCTCCCGCTCGCTGCCACGGGGCTGCTCGTCTTCGCCACCCTCACCGACGCGACCGACGCCCTCGGGGCGCTCACCCGCGCCGGTGCGCGCACGCTCGAGCTCATGGACGCCGCGTCGCTGCGCGTCGTCCAGCCGTCCCTCGCCCCGACAGACCCGTTGCGCTCCCTCGTCCTCGACGGCCACACGGCGCTCCTGCTCGAGCTCCAGGCCGAGGACGCCGAGGCGCTCGCGGACGCGACAGCCCACGTCGACGAGGTCGCAGCGCAGCTCCCGCTCGTCCTGCCGGTCTCGCTCACCGTCGACCCGGCCGAGCGTGCCGCGCTGTGGACGCTGCGCAAGGGGCTCTACACAGCCGTCGCGGGAGCCCGTCCTGTCGGCACCACGGCCCTCCTCGAAGACGTGGTCGTCCCGGTGCCCGCGCTGAGCGCGACCATGACCGAGCTCGCCACCCTCTTCGACCGCCACGGCTACGACGACGCCGTCGTCTTCGGCCACGCCAAGGACGGCAACCTGCACTTCATGATCAGCCCGCGGCTCGACGACCCCGCAGAGCTGAGAGCCTTCGAGGCCTTCACCGAGGACCTTGTCGAGCTCGTGCTCCGCCAGGGCGGGTCCCTCAAGGCCGAGCACGGGACCGGGCGGGTCATGGCGCCCTTCGTCGAGCGCCAGTACGGTCCCGAGCTGTTCGCGGTGATGACCGGGGTGAAGGAGCTCTTCGACCCGGAGCGCCTGCTCAACCCCGGCGTGGTCCTCCCGGACAGCCCCCGCGCGCACCTCGAGCACCTCAAGCTCGTCCCGCAGGTCGACCCGAGGGTCGACGCCTGCGTCGAGTGCGGGTACTGCGAGCCCGTCTGCCCCTCGAAGGACATCACCGTCACACCCCGCCAGCGCATCGTCCTGCTCCGGACGATGGCCGCAGCCGAGCCCGACCAGCGCGCCGCGATCGAGGAGGACTTCGGCTACGACGCCGTCGACCTCTGCGCCGCCGACTCCCTGTGCGTCACGGCCTGCCCTGTCGGCATCGACACCGGGAAAGTCATGAAGTCCTTCCGCGCCGAGCGGGCAGGCGGCAGCGGCAGCCCTGCCCAGCGCGCCGGAGACCT
This sequence comes from Sanguibacter sp. Leaf3, assembly GCF_001425965.1. Taxonomy (NCBI): domain Bacteria; kingdom Bacillati; phylum Actinomycetota; class Actinomycetes; order Micrococcales; family Sanguibacteraceae; genus Sanguibacter; species Sanguibacter sp. Leaf3. The sequence goes on from NZ_LMRH01000001.1 coordinate 830,179, forward strand.
CGCTGCCCGGCACTGGGGCGCTGTCGGTGCAGCCGCCCGCGCCGGGCTCGCTGTGGCAGCACCCCTGCCCGGAGGCGTGCTCGGCGCCGTCACGGCAGCTGCCCGCTCGGTGCTCCCGCACGAGCTCGTCCCGAGCGCCTCGGGTGACCTCCCAGGCCCGGGCCGCCGCCGCAGGGGAGGACAGCGGGGATCAGGAGTCCCTGAGGTCGTGCTCTTCCCCAGCTGCGTCGGCGGCATCTTCGCCGCCGAGCGCGGCGCCGACGGGCTGCTCGAGAGCGCCGAAGGAGCCTTCGTGTCACTCTGCGACCGAGCGGGCGCTGCTGTCGTCGTACCGGACGCGGTCGACGGCCTGTGCTGCGGCACGGTCTGGCAGTCCAAGGGCCTCACCGACGGGCACCGCACGATGGCGTACTCCACGGTCGCCGCGCTGTGGGAGACCAGCGACGGCGGCAGGCTCCCCGTCGTCACCGACGCGAGCTCGTGCACCCACGGCGTGCGCGATCTCGCCACCCAGCTCGACGGCGCCTGGGCAGAGCGCTTCGACAGGCTGCGCATCGTCGATGCCGTGACCTTCGTCCGCGAGTCCCTGCTCGCCCGGCTGACCGTGACCCAGCGCCTGCGCACAGCAGCCGTGCACCCCACCTGCTCGACGGTCCACCTGGGGATCGTCGAGGACCTCGTCGCACTTGCCGGGGTCGTCGCGAGCGAGGTGCTCGTCCCGCCCTCGTGGGGGTGCTGCGGCTTCGCAGGGGACCGCGGCATGCTGCACCCCGAGCTCACGGCGAGCGCGACGGCGCGCGAGGCTGCCGAGGTCGCAGCCTACGAGGTCGCCCGGGACGGCCGTCTGGACGCCTACGCCTCGGCGAACCGGACGTGCGAGATGGGCATGTCGCGCGCGACGGGCCGCCCCTACGTCCACGTGCTGCAGCTGCTGGAGCGCGCGACCCGGCCGTGACGAGGCTGCGCATGACCTGACGCCGTGTCATGGCGAGCGGCTTCTGCCGTGACGCCGCGCCTGGTCGGCTGTCGTGACGCGGCGCGTGCCCTGGACGTCCTGTCCGGGGCACGCACCGCTGGTACGCGGAGGAGCGTCAGCCGCTGATGATCTGCCGGATGCGCTCGGCGGGGATCTTCGGTCGGCGGTGCTCGTCGACCAGACCGTTCGCCTCTTGCAGGGTGTCGGCGAGCTGGGTGTAGCAGAACCCGGCCAGGTGGGCTCCGCGGACCGCTCCCACGACGGCTGAGAGGTGTGCGTCGAGGTCCTCGGCCGTGCCGACGCGGCTGTAGCCCCAGGTGCTGTCCTCGGCGCCGGCGGCGAAGGTGATCCCGCCGAACTCCGTGAGCATGACCGGCTGACCACGGTCGGCCTCGCCGGTGAGGCGCATGCGCCGCCCGGCAGGACCGACGCCCTCGAGGAGCGTGGTGAGGGCCGCAGGGTCGCGGTACCGCTCGGCGAGCGCCTCGGGCGAGGCGTCGTAGTCGTGGACCGACCACACGTCAGAGTCTGTGAGCTCCCACCCGTCGTTGGACACCACGGGACGCGTGCCGTCGAGCGCATGGGTGAGGTGCCACAGCGCCTGCGTGTAGTGCCGCATCTGCTCGTCGTGCGCGACGTGCTGGACGCCCCAGCTCTCGTTGATCGGCACCCACGTGACGATGCACGGGTGCGAGGCGTCCCGGTGGATCGCCTCGCTCCACTCCGTGAGCATCCGGCGGACCGCCGTGCCCGAGAACTGGTAGGCGCTCGGCGCCTCTTCCCACACGAGCAGCCCGAGCCGGTCCGCCCAGAACAGGAAGCGCGGGTCTTCGATCTTCTGGTGCACCCGGTTGGCGTTGAAGCCGAGGTCCTTGATGAGCTGGACCTCGGCGCGCAGCGCGTCGGCGCTCGGCGCAGCGAGGTGCGACTGAGGCCAGAAGCCCTGGTTGAGCACAGACCTCACGTAGTACGGACGGTCGTTGAGCAGGAAGTGCCCGCCACCTGTCGACGCCGACCGCAGACCCAGGTACGAGCTCACGCCGTCAGCCGCGGCCGGCGCCTGTCCTGCGGCCGGGACCAGGTGGACGCGCGCGTCGAGCAGCGTCGGATGCTCAGGGCTCCACAGGAGGGTCTCGTAGTCCTGCCCGTTGCGCTGGCGTGGGACCGACATCTGCACGGTGCTGCGCGGCTCCGAGGTCTGGACCGTGACCGAGGCGAGCTGGGACGTCTCGTGGTCGATCTCGACACGGAGGTCGACGGGGGCTGCCGGGCGGCGGTTGAGCTCGACGTCGAGGGTCACGCTCCCGGCGTGCAGGTCTGTCGTCCACGTGAGGTGCGTGACGTGCAGCTCGGGGACGGCCTCGAGCCACACGGGCTGCCAGATCCCGGACGTGCGGTCGTACCAGATGCTGTGGGCGTCACGCTGCCAGTCCTGCTTCCCGCGGTGCTGCTCCACGTCGGCGGGGTCGTCGAAGGCGCGGACCACGAGGTTCTGCGCGGCGCGGTCGGGGTCGATCGCGCGGGTGACGTCGAGCGTGAACGGGGTCGAGCCGCCGACGTGCCCGCCCAGATAGGTGCCGTTGAGCCAGACGTCGGCACGGTGGTCCACGGCTCCCAGGTGCAGCAAGACCGTCGGCCTGTCGGCGGACCGCCCGGTGCTGTCGAGGTCGTCGGCGGAGAGGTCGCGGCGGTACCAGAGGACGGGGTGGAAACCGGTGTCTGCGACGCCCGAGGCCGGGGACTCCGGCGGGAAGGGCACGACGACGGTCCGGTCGAAGGACCCCGCGTCGGACCAGCCCGCGGCCAGACCCTCGTCGGCGTCGTCGGTCGCGAGCTGCCAGGTCCCGCAGAGGTCGACCCAGTCGGCACGGACGAGCTGGGGTCGGGGGTAGGTGCCGTCCTGGATGGAGGCGCGGACGAGTGACGGGGCAGCAGATGTGCTCATGACGACAGTATGCGCATTCTTTACAGCGCTGTAAAGGGGTGGAGGGGAGGGCTGTGCCGGCGTCTGAGCGGGCGGGGACGACGCCTGCGGGGCGCGGTCGCCTGCCCGCCGGCTGGCTGAGCCGGGCGTCGGTCCGACGGTCGAGCGGTGCGGCGAGAGGTCGTCTCAGGCCGACGGGGCGCTCTCGCGGACGCTGATCGAGTGCGGTGCGACCACGTGCCGTCCGGCCCCGCGGTACCCGCCGACGCGTTCTTCGAGGAGATCCATCGCGCTGCGCGCCAGGTGGTCGAGGTCGGGGTGGACCGTCGTCAGCGTCGGGTTCGAGAACCGCGTGAGGGTGACGTCGTCCCACCCCGTCACGGCGACGTCGTCGGGGACGCGCACGCCGCGCCTGCGGAGCGCGCTGAGGGCCCCGAGGGCAGCGAGGTCGTCGCGGCAGAAGGCGGCGTCGAACCGCAGCCCGCCGTCGAGCGCGTCGCCGACGGCGCGCTCGGCGGCCTCAGCGCTGATCGCGTCGGTCGCGAGGAGCAGCGCGGGGTCGACCTGTGCGCCCGTCTCGCGCAGCGCTGTCTCGAAGCCGGTGAGCCGCTGACGGGAGGTCGCAGAGAGCCCGTGGGCCTCGTGCCCGACGAAGGCCACCCGGCGCCGGCCGAGGCGCAGCAGGTGCTCGGTGACCTCTCGGGCTGCTGCGGTGTTGTCGATCATCACGGTGTCCACGCCCTCGGGGGCGTCGCCCTCGCCGAGGAGCACCACGGGGGTCGCGGTCGTGTAGCGGGCGAGGTCGTCGAGCGCGATGTGCGACGGCTGGAAGATGATCCCGTCGACCAGCCCGCTCTCGCCGCCGAGGAGGACCGCGCGCTCAGCCTCGACAGACTCGCCGGTCTGCTCGAGCAGCAGCCTGTAGCCCCGGCTCGTCGCCAGTCGGGAGATCGTGCTCGCCAGCTCGGCGAAGTACGGCAGGCTCACGTCGCTCACGGCGAGCGCGAGCGTCCCGGTCCGGCCTGTCGCGAGGCGGCGGGCTGTCGCGTTCGGCCTGTAGCCGAGCGCCTCGATCGAGGCGAGCACCTGGCTGCGCGTGGCGGGGGAGACGTGCGGGTAGTCGTTGACGACGTTGGACACAGTCTTCATGGAGACGCCTGCGTGCTCTGCGACGTCCTGGAGCCGGACCCTGGCCATCGTCCTCCTCGTCGGACCTCGGTGCCGCTGGTCGCGCGACCGTCGGGCAGGGCGGCCGGTCCCGGCGCGCCGCTGGTCAATCTACAGCCGGGCGGCCGAGACCTGTGTGCGCAGACGTCGAGGTCGCGGCAGGTCGGCGGGTGCCCGGGTTCCCAGGAGCGACGGGAGCGACGGGACCGACGGGGACGTGTGCCACGTGCGGCTCAGAGGACGGCTGACCGCTGGCGCGTCCGTCAGACCGGGCTCGTCCACAGGGGTCAACCGCCTCGTTGACGTGCGCATTACAGCGCTGTAATGTCCGGATCGACCGCTTGGTCAGCAGGTGTGCCGCGCTCGCCGCGGCAGCCCGGAACTCGAAGGAGAGCACCGAGATGAACCTTGTCTTCGCCAGAACCGTCGCCGCTGGGGCCGCGGCGACACTCGCACTGACCCTCGCCGCCTGCGGCTCGGACGGGGGTGCGCAGGACGCACCCGTCGTCAGCCAGGTCAGCGGCGACTCGTACGACGGACCCCCGGTCGAGCTGTCCTTCTGGAACGGCTTCACAGGGGCCGACGGCGCCTACTTCGACGCGATGGTCGACTCCTTCAACGCTGCCAACCCGAACGTCACCGTCAAGGTCACGACGTCGGAGTGGGGCGACTTCTACCAGAAGCTCCCCGTCGCCGTGGAGTCCGGGAACGGTCCCGACGTCGCCGTGATGCACATGGACCAGGTGTCCACCCAGGCCGCGCAGGGGGCCCTCATCGGTCTCGACGCCGTCGCGTCGGACCTCGGTCTCGAGGAGGACGACTTCGCCGAGGCTGTCTGGGCCGGCGGTGTCTACGACGGCGCCCGGTACGGCATCCCGCTCGACGTCCACATGCACGGGCTGTACTACAACAAGGACGTGCTGCGGGCGGCGGGGCTCGACCCGGAGGCCCCGGCGACCACGGGTGAGGAGCTCCTCCAGCATCTCGAGGTCCTCAAGGCGCAGGGCGTGCAGGGCATGTGGATCGACTCGACAGGGTGGATGCGCACGTGGTTCACGGCCCTCCAGGCGCAGTGGGGCGGCCAGGCCGTCAGCGACGACGGGCGCACGGTGACGTGGGACGACGAGTCCGGGGTCAAGGCGCTCACCTGGCTCACCGACCTCGTGCGCAAGGGGTACAGCCCGGAGAACGTGGGGCAGGACGGCTACTGGAAGGCCTTCGCCGACGGCCAGAACGCCTACGTGATCGGTGGAATCTGGGAGCAGTCCAACCCGACCTTCGAGGCGATCGACTGGGGGGTCGCGCCGCTCCCGGTGATCGGTGACACCGCCGCCACGTGGGGCAGCTCGCACCAGCTCACGGCGACCAAGCAGGTCGCGGACGACGCCAACAAGCTCGCGGCCGCGGCGTACTTCATCAACTCGATGAGCAAGGACTCGATCGTCTGGGCCCAGGCCAACCAGGTCCCCGCACGTGCTTCGGTCCGCGAGTCCGCCGAGTTCGCGGCGATCCCGGGGATGGACGTCTTCGGGCCGATGATCGACACGACGGTCCTGCCGCAGAACTTCCCGGGTCTGCCGGACGCCCTCGGCAAGCTCGAAGAGGGGATCAACGCAGCGCTCCTGCTGACGACCGAGCCGCAGGCCGCCCTCGAGGCCTCGGCCGCCGAGGCGCAGCTCATCGTCGACCGCAACCAGAAGAAGTTCGGGTACTAGACCATGACAGCCCCCACGACCCGGGTCGGGCAGACCCGGGGCGCGGCGGGGTCTGAGAAGGGGGCGCCGCGCGGTCGTCGAGGCCGCGCGGCCGTCCCCTGGCTCTTCCTCGCGCCCTATCTCTGCTTCTTCGGGCTCTTCGTCCTGGCCCCTGCGGTCTACGGCATCTACGTGAGCCTCTTCGACTGGGACTTCAGCTTTCCCTCGTACAGGCCCTTCGTCGGGCTCGGCAACTATGTCGACCTCTTCACGCCGGGCACGCTCGACTACGCCTCGTTCTGGCGGAGCATGCGCGCGACGGGCCTGTTCACGCTCTTCACGGTCCCGCTCATGGTCACCGTGCCGCTCGCCGTCGCGCTGCTCGTCGACAAGCCGTTCCGCGGCAGGACCGTGCTGCGTGCAGCGTTCTTCGCGCCCTACGTCCTCGGGGTCGCCGTGGTCGGGGTCTTGTGGAAGTTCGTCCTCGACACCCAGCACGGGATCCTCAACAGGATCCTCGGCGGGCTCGGTCTGCGTGACGACATCCCGTGGCTGCAGCAGGAGCCGTGGGTGTGGGTGTCGCTCGTGGGCGCGACCCTCTGGTGGACGCTCGGCTTCAACGCGATCATCTACCTCGCGGGCCTGCAGAGCATCCCTCGCGACCAGTACGAGGCTGCGGCCCTCGACGGTGCCGGCCGGTGGCGGACCTTCCGCAGCATCACCCTGCCGGGTCTGCGGCCCGTCGTGGTCTTCGTCGTGATGATCACCGTCCTGGCCTCGGCGAACGTCTTCGGGCAGCCCTACGTCATGACCGACGGCGACCCGAACGGCGCGACCCGCTCGGCCATCATGTACATGTCCGACGTCGGGCTCGGAGAGTCCCGGATGGGTTCCGCGACAGCGATGTCCTACGTCCTCGCACTCCTGCTGGTCGTCGTCAGCATCCTGAACTTCAGGTTCCTCGTCGGCAAGGAGGACCAGTCATGACGGTCACCGACACCGTGGTCAGGCGTCAGACCAGGACCGTGGTCCGCACCATGGTGCTCGTCGCCCTCGCCCTCCTCGTGCTCGTCCCGATCCTGTGGATGATCTCGACGTCGTTCAAGACCCAGCTCGACGCGGCGACCAGCACGTCGCTGGTGCCCGACCCGGTGACCCTCGACAGCTACAGGCCCCTGACGGCCTGGGGTGGGAAGTCGCCGGTGGTCCGGTGGTTCTTCAACTCCGTCGTCACAGCGACGGTCACGACGGCCCTCGTGGTCAGCACGGCGGCGCTCGCCGCCTACGCGCTCGCCAGGTTCACCTTCCGAGGACGAGGGATCGTGTTCTCGCTCGTCATCGCGACCCTGTTCCTGCCGGGATTCGTGTTCCTCATCCCGACCTACCTGATCTCGGACAGCCTCGGGATCCTCGACTCGCTCCTCGCCCTGATGCTCCCCCCGGTCGGTGGGGCCTTCGGTGTGTTCTTCCTCCGGCAGTTCTTCCTCGGGCTCCCGCGAGAGCTCGAGGAGGCGGCCCGGATCGACGGGGCGTCGGACGTGCGGATCTTCGCGTCGGTCATGCTGCCGCTCGCGCAGCCGGCCCTGTCGACCATCGCGGTGATCACCTTCCTCGCGAGCTGGAACGACTTCCTCTGGCCGGTCTACGCGCTCTCGACGACGTCCACCCTGACGCTGCCGGCCGGTCTGCCGCTCCTGCAGAGCGCGTACATCGCCAACCAGCCGCTCATCATGGCCGGTGCGGTCATCGCGAGCGTCCCGGCGCTGCTCGTCTTCGTGTTCTTCCAGCGAAAGATCATCGAGTCTGTCGCGACTGCTGGGCTCAAGGGATGAGGCGGCTGCGCAGCGGTCCTGCGGCCGCGGTGGTCGTCGCAGCCGTGCTTCTCCTGGCGGGGTGCGGCTCGGGCGGACCAGAAGACCCGGTGGCAGACGACACCACCGGAGCGCCCACCTTCGCCAACCCTGTCGCGGACCTCGGCAACGACCCCTACGTGGTCGAGGACGGCGACCGCTACCTCATGCTCGAGGCGCGGTCGAACGGCGAGCTCTGGCTCACGGCCTCCGAGCCCGACAACCTCACCGATCTCTGGTCTGGGACGCGCCAGAAGATCTGGGAGCCGGCGGCCCTCGGGCCGGCGTGCCGGGACGTCTGGGCTCCCGAGATCCACCACGGCGACGGCACGTGGTTCGTCTACCTGGCAGCGACGAGCTGCGACGGGGACAACGCGAACCACCGCATGTACGTGCTCGAGAGCGAGGGAGACGATCCCTTCGGCCCGTACGTCGACCACGGCCAGATCACCGACGAGACCGACCGCTGGGCGATCGACGGCACCGTGCTGGACCACGAGGGGCAGCAGTTCTTCGTCTGGTCGGGCTGGGAGGGAGAGGTCGACGGGCAGCAGAACCTCTACATCGCCCAGATGGACGGCCCGACGTCGATCTCCGGACCCCGCGTGCTCCTCTCGGAGCCGACCGAAGAGTGGGAGCGGCAGGGGATGCCTGTCCAGGAGGGGCCGCAGGTGCTCGAGCGTGACGGTGCACTGCACCTCGTGTACTCGACGAGCGCGAGCTGGACCGACGACTACGCCTACGGCCTGCTCACCCTCACGGGCGACGACGTGCTCGACCCGGCGTCGTGGACCAAGTCCACCGAGCCGGCGTTCTCGAAGACCGCAGACGTCCTGGGGCCTGGGCACGGATCCTTCGTCCTCTCACCGGACGGCCAGGAAGGCTGGATGGTCTACCACGCCACCAGGACGGACGGGTGGGACAGGATGATCTTCGCCCAGCGCTTCACCTGGGGCGAGGACGGCACCCCCGACCTCGGGGTGCCGGTCCCGGCCGACGTCGAGCAGGCGGTCCCGTCAGGGCAGGTCGCTGCCGGCCGTTGACCCCCGCTGCGGTGCGGCCTCTGACGAGCGTCGCGCCGCAGCGTCGGGCTGCGGATGCACGTCAGCGTCAGGCTGCGGACGCACGTCAGCGGCTGACGGCGGCCGCACTTCAGCGTCCGAGGGCGTCCGCGCCGCGGCGTCGGCTGGCAGGTGCGCCCGCCAGCTGGCCACGACCACGAGCAGGCAGCCGAGCGCGACGACGGCCCCGCCCCCGAGCATGATCGGATAGCTCAGGCTGCCCGAGAGCGCCCCGAAGACCGTCGGCACGAAGAACCCGAGATAGCTGATCGAGTAGAAGACGGCGATGATCCCGGCGAGGTCGTCCGGCCCGGCGATCCGTTGCGCCTCCTGCAACCCCGAGAGCATCAGCAGACCGTAGGCGCAGCCCAGCACGCCGGCGGCGAGCACCGTGACCCGCAGGTCGAGGGTGGCCGCCGCCCACGACGCCGTCGCCATCCCCACGACGGTCACGGCCAGCGCGACAGCGACGGCTCTGGACGACCGCGGTGTGTCGACGGCTCGCGCGAGCTGCTGGACGACGAACCCGCAGGAGAGCGCCACGAAGCACAGCAGCCCGGAGAACCCGATCTCGTTCCCCGGCACCTCGTGGGCGACGAGGGCCGGCAAGATCGCGTACGCGCAGGCAGCGACGGCGAAGACCCACGGCGCCATCGGCAGCACGACCCTGAGGAACCGTCGGTGCCGGGCTGCGGGGATGCGCAGGTCGTCACGGAGCCGCCCCGGTGTGGTCTGACGGACCGTGGTCTCGGGTGCGGAGAGCGCCGGGACGATGAGCACCACGGTCACCACGATGTTCACGGCGTAGGGCAGCAGCGTCGGCAGCGGCCCGTACTGGGCGAGGACAGCAGCCACGACGGCGCCGAGGCCGAAGCCTGCGGTCAGGGCGAGGGCAGCACGTCGTGCCCCGGCGCCAGGCTCGCCCGGGTCGGCGACGGGCGGCTGCGAGAGCTCTTTGACCCAGCTGGTCCCGACGGCCATGACGAGCCCGAGCGCGAGCCCGGAGAAGACCCGACCCGCGAACAGCAGGGCGTGCAGGTGCGCGCCCCACGCGATCAGCGCGCTGCCCAGCACGCCGAGCAGCGGCGCGGGCAGCAGCAGCGGACGGCGCCCGTAGCGGTCCGACATCGGCCCACCGACGAGCAGGGCCGGGACGATCCCGAGCACGTAGGCGCCGAGGAGGACGTTGACCGACTGCGCGGAGAGTCCTTCGAGGCGGTAGAGGACGAGGAGCGGTGTGAACTCGTTCCCGCCCCACGCGACGGCGAAGAGGACCCCGCACGCAGCGAGCCAGGCTCGAGGGTGGGTGCCGCGAGCGTTCGCTGCTGTCATCTGGGGGTCCGGCTGGGCGTCGGGCACGGACGGTGCGGTCTGAGGGGCTCCGGGATCTTGGACGGCGTAAGTCTCGTGGCTCGCGTGGGTCGTCGAAGACCTGTGCGCCCAGGAGGCCTGGGTGGGCGAGGGTGTGGTGCCCGTGGTTCCTGTGGAGTCTGTCGTGCTGCCTGCGCCCCTCATCGGCCGAAGATCCCGCGGTGGATCTCGCCGAGGTGAGCAGCGAGCGCCGCCTCGAAACCTGCGGCGTCACCTGCTCCCACGAGGTCGACGAGCTCGGTGTGCTGCGCGAGGATCGCCTCGACGCGGTCCTGCCCCGCGCGCACGGTGCGCGCGGTGATGCGGTGCTGCCTGTCGCGCAGCGAGGAGTAGAAGGCCGTGAGGATGCTGTTGCCTCCGGCGTCGGCGATCGTCTGGTGGAAGGTCACGTCGAGGAGGGCGAAGGTGTCGAGGTCTGCGTTCTCGGCCGCCGCGCGCTGCGCGGCGACGAGCGCTCGCAGACTGTTGACCAGGGCCGTGGTGGCGCCGTCGTCGGCCGTGATCGTGCGGACCGCGGCGGACTCGACCAGGTGCCTGGCCTCGACGACCTCGGCCAGCTCGTCGGGCTCGATCGGCCGGACCAGCGCGCCCCTCTTGGGGAACAGCTGCATCCACCCTTCGGCCTGCAGCCGCAGGAATGCCTCGCGGACAGGGGTCCGGCTCATGCCGAGCTCGTCGGCGACCTCGCCCTCGCTGAGCATCGTGCCGCCGGGGACCGCGCCGGAGACGACCCTGGCGCGGAGCGCCGCGTAGGCCCGCTCAGAAGCAGAAGCAGAAGCAGCGGGTCGGGGAGCTGGCTGCGGGGAGCCGGGCGCGCTCGCGGGCGCGGGGGATGCGGGGGGCATGAGACCTTCTCGGGCTGGCTGCGACGCCGCACGGAGGACTGCGGCGCGTCATAGATACAAGTTGCATCCTACGCTTCGTGCTCGACGCCCCGTGCCTCGCGCGTCCCCCGCCCGAGCGGCCCTTGTGGACAGTGCCCGGGGACCTGCGGTCCGGACCTAGAGTGGTCCGGTGACCACGCCTGAGCAGACCGGACCCGACGCTCGCACCGACGCCCCGGGCAGCGACGCCCCAGGCGCCGGGACCGCGACGGCGGTCGCCCCGACACCGTCCGCCGTCCTCCCCGCGTCGTCAGCCCCGGCGGACCCGCGCGCCCTCGACGTGCTGCACACGGTCTTCGGGTACCCGGCCTTCCGCGGCGACCAGGCGGAGATCGTCTCGACCGTCGTCGGGGGAGGGGACGCCCTCGTCCTCATGCCGACAGGTGGCGGCAAGTCCCTCTGCTACCAGGTGCCCTCGCTCGTCCGCGAGGGTGTCGGCGTGGTCGTGTCACCGCTCATCGCCCTCATGCAGGACCAGGTCGACGCCCTGTCAGCCCTCGGGGTCAAGGCCGGGTTCCTCAACTCCACGCAGAGCTGGGAGCAGCGCAGAGAGGTCGAGGCGGCCTTCGTCGACGGCACGCTCGACCTGCTCTACCTCGCCCCCGAGCGGTTGCGGGTCCCCGAGACCCTCGCGCTGCTCGACCGCGGAGACGTCGCGCTCTTCGCGATCGACGAGGCGCACTGCGTGTCGCAGTGGGGCCACGACTTCCGCCCCGACTACCTAGGCCTGTCGATCCTGCACGAGCGGTGGCCCACGGTCCCGCGCATCGCCCTCACCGCGACAGCGACCGAGACGACCCACCGCGAGATCGCGAGCCGGCTCCAGCTCGAGGACGCACGGCACTTCGTCGCGAGCTTCGACCGTCCCAACATCCAGTACAGGATCGCGTCGAAGAACAACCCGCGCGCCCAGCTGCTCGAGCTCCTGCGGACCGAGCACCCCGGTGATGCCGGCATCGTCTACTGCCTGTCGCGGAACTCGGTCGAGCAGACCGCCGAGCACCTCGTCGCCCAGGGGATCCCGGCCCTGCCGTACCACGCAGGGCTGCCCGCCCACGTGCGCGCGGCCAACCAGTCGAAGTTCTTGCGTGAGGACGGGATCGTCATGGTCGCGACCATCGCCTTCGGCATGGGGATCGACAAGCCCGACGTACGGTTCGTCGCCCACCTCGACCTGCCCAAGTCCGTCGAGGGCTACTACCAGGAGACCGGGCGAGCGGGCCGAGACGGCCAGCCGTCGACGGCCTGGCTGGCCTACGGCCTCCAGGACGTGGTCCAGCAGCGCCGCATGATCGACCAGTCCGAGGGCGACGCCACGCACAAGCGCGCACTGTCGGCGCACCTCGACGCGATGCTCGCCCTGTGCGAGACCGTCGAGTGCCGACGCGTCCAGCTTCTCTCGTACTTCGGTGAGCAGAGCTCGGCCTGCGGCAACTGCGACACCTGCCTCGCGCCCCCGGAGACGTGGGACGGCACCGTCGCCGCGCAGAAGCTGCTCTCCACGGTCGTCCGTCTCGAGCGCGACCGCGGGCAGCGCTACGGCGCGGGCCACCTCGTGGACATCTTGCTCGGCAAGGAGACGCCGCGCGTCACCCAGCTCGGTCACACCAGCCTGTCGACCTTCGGCATCGGCAGCGACCTCTCCGACGGGGAGTGGCGCGGGGTCGTCCGCCAGCTGCTCGCCCGTGGCCTGCTCGGGGTCGACGGCGAGGGCTACGGCACGCTCCAGCTGACGGCCGACTCGGCCGAGGTGCTCTCCGGCGCACGGGAGGTCCGGTTCCGGCGGGAGGCGCCGAAGGCTGCCCGGACCCGGACACGATCGGCCGGCAAGGGACAGGCGAAGGCTGCCGTCGACCTCGACGACACCGCGGCAGCCGTCTTCGAACGGCTCCGCGCGTGGCGCGCTGCGACGGCCAAAGAGGCCGGCGTGCCGGCCTACGTCGTGTTCCACGACGCGACGCTCCGCGACATCGCTGTGCTCCGTCCGACGACGACCGACGAGCTCGGCACAGTCAGCGGGGTCGGCGCCGCGAAGCTCGAGAAGTTCGGCGACGGCGTGCTCGAGGCAGTCACGCCCGTCGGCTGATCCCTTGGCCCAGGCTTCTGGCCCTGTACCGGGTCCCTGGTCTCTGGTGCGCTGACCTGCGGTAGCGCTAGCGGCGACCAGCGGGGATCATCGACGGATGAGAGCCCACGTCGCCGTCGTCCTGTCCGTCTTCCTCGTCGCAGGGTGCTCGGGCGGTGACGGCTCGGTCGAAGATTCGCCATCGGCCACGGCGTCGACGACAGCGGCGGAGTCGACGGCCACCGGCGAGCCGGCCCCGTCGTCGGAGGAGACCACGGCGACCGAGGAACCTGCTCCGACCGAGCCCCCGGCGTCCGTCCGTCTCGATCTCACCGACGACGTGATGCTCGGCCCCGACGAGCTCGAGCCCGTCGGCGAGAGCCGCGGGTCGACGGACCAGGCCGAGACCTGGTTCTTGTCGTCAGCCTGCTCGGTCCCCGCAGCACCGGAGGCTGTCGCCGTGCAGACCGTGTCCCAGGGGCTCTACGAGAGCACGGACCCGGTCGGTCTCCAGACCGTCGCCGTCTTCCCGGACGCCGAGACAGCCTCGGCCGTCGCGGACCGGGTCCGCGCCGCGATGGACGCGTGCGTCGAGACGCCTCCGGGCGACAGCGGGTCGTACAGCGTGGAAGACGTCGCGGTCGGGACCCAGGGTCGTGGTCTGGCCAACAACTACGCCGAGCTCGGCGACCAGGGGGCTGGCAGCTACGCGGCGGTGACCCGCCGGGGCAACGCCGTGACCATCGTGGCGATGCTCAGCGGCGAGGAGTCGGTGGGCAACGCTCGCGACGCAGTCACCTCGGGTCTGACGACGGCCTTCGACAAGCTCTGCTCGTACGACTCCGCTGGTTGCTGACTCGTCCTGAGGAGGCCAGCCCGGCGCGGTGGCTGTCGGCTGCGTGGTGCCTCGGCTCTGGGGATGCTCCGGCTGTCACCGGTCGGTGAGAGACTTCGGGGGTGTTCTCAGCAGCCGACGTATCCCAGCTCGTGGGCTCGGAGACCTTCGCCCGCGGCGAGGAGTACGTCAGTGCTGGGCAGGTCGTCTCGGTCGCGCGGAACGGTGACGGCACGACGATCGTCGGGCAGGTCCGCGGATCGGCCCGCAAGCAGTATGTGACTGTCGTCGAGATGTCGAGCGCCGGAGAGCATGCGACTCCGCGCTACGGGCGGTGCTCCTGCCCGGTGCGCCTCAACTGCAAGCACACGGCTGCCACGCTCCTCGCGTACCTCGACCGACTCACCGCGCAGGCGATCCTGGCCGACGCCGCGGCCGGGGTCGCAACCGACACGGCGGGGGAGCGCGCCGACAGCGGCGCGGACGCCGGAGACCTCCCCGGGACGGACGGTGCCCGCGGGGCTGCCGGCTCACCGGGTCAGGCCGCGCTCACCGCGGCCCCTGCCACGGGTCGCACCACCCCGCGCCGCAGCGCCGAGTGGGAGCGGACCTTCGCGACCCTCCTCACCGAGCCCGACGACACCCCGCCCGTCCCCGGCCGCCCCGGCCGCAAGCCCAAGCCGTGGGACGTGCGCAGCTCCCACGACGTCGGCCTCCAGGTCGAGCTCCTCACCGAGCCGACAGGTCGTTCTTCACGGCGAGCGCTTGCCTCGGTCGACTCGCCGCGCCTGGGGATGCGTCCGGTGACCCGGAGCGCGACGGGGCGCTGGGTGCGGACAGGCATCTCGTGGAGCGAGCTGAGGTTCCTCAACTACCGTCACGGGGCCTACCCGGACGGCCACGTCGACATCTTGCGCTCCCTCTTCGGTCTCGCGATCAGCGTCTCCGACTCTGCCTACTTCTCGGCGCCGACGTGGGTCTACGCGGACGAGCTGCCGAGCGCCGCGCTGTGGGCGCTGCTCACCGAGGCCCGACGCTCTGGCCTGCCGATGGTCCACTCGGACAAGGCGCAGAGCCCCGTCGTCCTCGCAGGTCCCGCCCGCACCCGGCTCACCGTCTCCCGCGGGACGGCGGGACTGGTCCTCGGCGCGGCGATCGAAGCCGACACCACGTCGCTCGACCCCGCCAGCAGGGCTGACGGCCCGGCGGGTGCGTCGGTGGACCTGGCGGGCGCGGGCGAGCTCGGGCAGACCGACGCCGCCGGGCAGGACACTCTCGACCTCGCAGACGCGACCCAGCAGACCGCCGGCACAGCCTCGTCGGCGGCCGAGGCTGCAGGCATGCCCCACGGCCTGACCCCCCTCGACCGTGCGACGACGTCGTTGCTCGGCGAGCCCCCGACGGGGCTCGTGACGTGGCGGGGCCGCCGGGCTCCCACCAAGGAGACCAGGGTGGTGCTCGCCCCGCTCGCCTCGCCCGTCGACCCCCCGGTCCTCGCGCTGCTCGAGCGCCCCGAGCCGCTCACGGTCCCCGAGACCGACCAGCGGCGCTTCTTGCTCCGCGTCCTGCCCGCCCTCGAAGACCGCTTCGACGCTGTCGACCTCGACCCGTCGATCACGCTGCCCGAGCGCCCACGGCCCACGCTGCACCTCGACGTGCTGCACCTGCCCGAGCACGGTCTGCGTCTGACCTGGCAGTGGCGCTACGCGGTCGAGGACGACGACGGCACCACCCACACCCTGCGGTTCGACCTCGGGCCGAGCACCCGGCAGACCGACGCGGGCGTCCGCGACCCGCGGGCCGAGACGCAGCTGCTCGACAGGCTCGCCGGGCGTGCCCCACGCCTGCCCGGCGCGGCCGCCGAGCCACGGCGCGCTGCCGACGACACCGCACGGCTGGCCGACGTGGCCGCAGCCGCCGTCGCCCGCGTGGGACGGACCGAGCTCGCCGACGTCGCCACGGCGCTCTTCGTCACCGACGAGCTCCCGCTCTTGCTGGACCTCGCGCAGGAGGAGACCGACCTCGTGGTCGAGGTCCGCGGCGAGGCTGTGGACTACAGGCGGGCCGACGACGTCGAGATCTCGGTGTCGACCTCGACGCTGCCGGAGACCCGCGACTGGTTCGACCTCGCGGTGATCGTCACCGCGGGTCAGCAGTTCATCCCCTTCGCGGACGTCTTCACAGCCTTGGCCAAGGGCAAGTCGTACCTGCTGCTCGTCGACGGTCTGCACTTCTCCCTCGACGACGAGCGCTTCCACGCGCTGCGCGAGCTCATCGAAGAAGCCCGCGCCATGCAGGACACGATGGGCGGCACGCTGCGCGTCAACAGGTTCCAGGCGGGGCTCTTCGACGAGCTCGAGAGGCTCGGGGTCGTCGGCGGTCAGGCGCAGGCGTGGCGCGAGGCCGTCGGTGCGCTCGCCGGGGGAGCGCGGCCCGGGCCCGTCCCCGCGCCGGCGGGTCTCGACGCGACCATGCGCGAGTACCAGCAGGAGGGGTTCGAGTGGCTCGCCTTCCTGCACGAGCACGGGCTCGGCGGGGTCCTCGCCGACGACATGGGGCTGGGCAAGACGCTCCAGGCGCTCGCCCTCGTCCAGCACGTCCGCGAGACCGCGACGACATCGGAGACCGTGGCGACCTCGCCGGGACCAGACGCCCCCGACCGCCCGGAGGTCGTCGGTGCCGACGACGCCACGGGGACAGGGAGCGCAGACCGGTCGCGGAGCTCGGCTCCGTTCCTCGTGGTCGCCCCGACGAGCGTCGTGGGGAACTGGGCTGCCGAGGTCCGCAGGTTCACCCCCGGTCTGAAGGCCGTGACTGTCACCGAGACCCTGGCGCGTCGTCGCACCTCGTTGTCCGAGGTCGTCGCCGGGGCTGACGTGGTGGTCACCTCGTACGCGCTGTTCCGTCTCGGTTTCGAGGAGTACCGCACACAGGCCTGGGCCGGGCTGATCCTCGACGAGGCGCAGTTCGTCAAGAACCACCAATCGGTGGCCTACCAGTGCGCGCGGCGGCTCGACGCGCCCTTCAAGCTCGCGCTGACCGGGACGCCTCTCGAGAACAACCTCATGGAGCTGTGGTCGATCGTGTCGGTCGTCAGCCCGGGGCTGTTCCCCACGCCCGGCAAGTTCCAGGACTACTACGCCAAGCCGATCGAGAAGGAGGGCTACGTCTCGCGCCTGGACCAGCTGCGCCGACGCATCGCGCCCTTCATGCTGCGCCGCACCAAGGAAGACGTCGCCAAAGACCTCCCCGAGAAGCAGGAGCAGGTGGTCGACGTCGTGCTCAACTCCCGCCACCGTGCGCTCTACGACGCGTACCTGCAGCGCGAGCGCACCAAGGTGCTCGGGCTCGTCGACGAGTTCGGCGAGCACCGCTTCGAGGTGTTCAGGTCCCTCACGGTGCTGCGCCAGGCGAGCCTCGACGTGAGCCTGGTCGACAGCGAGCACGAGAAGGTGCCCTCGTCCAAGCTCGAGGTGCTCTACGAGATGCTCGACGACATCCTCGCCGAGGGCCACAGCGTGCTGATCTTCAGCCAGTTCACGCAGTTCCTCGGCCGGGTGCGGGACCACCTCGACCGCAAGGACGTCGACTACTCCTACCTCGACGGCCGCACCCGCCGGCGGACCGAGACCATCGAGCGCTTCACCTCGGGGGAGACCTCCGTGTTCCTCATCTCGCTCAAGGCCGGTGGTTTTGGCCTCAACCTCACCGCCGCGGACTACTGCATCCTGCTCGACCCGTGGTGGAACCCTGCGGCCGAGGCCCAGGCCGTCGACAGGGCGCACCGCATCGGTCAGACGCGCAACGTCAACGTGTACCGCATGGTCTCGACCGACACGATCGAGGAGAAGGTCATGGCGCTCAAGGCCTCGAAGTCGAAGCTCTTCGCGAGCGTGCTCGACGGTGGAGCCGCAGGTGGGGCGGGTCTGACCGCGACGGACGTCCGCGAGCTCTTGGGCTGATCTGTCACCTCTGCCCGGTACGGACGTAGAATCGGCCGGCGCCACCCGATCGGACGGCCGCCCCCCCCTGCGCAGACAAGGCCTTCTCGACGTGCCGAACGACCTCCCCGATGCTCCGTCCACCCCCTTCGCACCCGAGCCTGGCCCGTCGCACGCCGCGGGTGCTGCTCGTCCGGCAGACGCTCTCGACCACGCGGTGGACCCGGACCCCGTCGACCCGTCGGCGGAGCGAGCAGCAGCCCCCACCCTGCGGCGCGGGCTCAAGGCCCGGCACATCCGGTTCATCGCGCTGGGCTCGGCCATCGGCACCGGGCTCTTCTACGGTTCCGCGAGCGCTGTCCAGCAGGCCGGACCGAGCGTGCTGCTGGCATACCTCCTCGGAGGTATGGCGGTCTTCGTCGTCATGCGCGCCCTCGGCGAGATGACCGTCCGCAACCCCGTCTCCGGCTCCTTCGGCGAGTATGCGCACACCTATCTCGGGCGCTTCGCCGGCTACGTCACGGGGTGGACCTTCGCCTTCGAGATGGCGATCGTCGCGATCGCCGACGTGACGGCCTTCGGCATCTACATGGGCTTCTGGTTCCCCGACGTGCCGCGGTGGACGTGGGTCGCGGCGATCATCTGCGTCATCGCCGCGATCAACCTGCTCAAGGTCTCGGTCTTCGGCGAGGTCGAGTTCTGGTTGTCCCTCGTCAAGGTGGTGGCGATCGTCGCGATGATCGTCGGTGGTGCGCTGATCGTCGTCTTCGGCTTCTCGCTCGCCGACGACGCGCAGGTCGGCGCCTCGAACCTCGTCGACCACGGCGGGTTCTTCCCGAACGGCCTCGGCGGGTTCCTCGCCTGTTTCACGGTGGTGATGTTCGCCTTCGGCGGCATCGAGACGATCGGCATCTCGGCCGGCGAGGCCGACCGCCCGGCGCAGGTGGTGCCCCGGGCGATCAACACCGTGCCCGTGCGCATCCTCGTGTTCTACGTCTTCACGCTCGCGATCCTCATGATGCTCTCCCCGTGGGACAAGATCGGCGACGACGGCAGCCCCTTCGTGCAGATCTTCGACGGGCTCGGCATCCCCGCGGCCGCGCACATCCTCAACGCCGTGGTCATCACCGCCGCGCTGTCCGCGATCAACAGCGACGTCTACAGCGCCGGCAGGATGCTCTTCGGGCTGTCCAGGACGGGCAACGCGCCAGCGTCCTTCGGCAAGGTCTCCAAGAACGGCGTCCCGTGGATGACCGTGGTGCTCATGGCCGCGACGCTCACCGTCGGGGTGGTCCTCAACGCCCTCGTGCCCGACGACGTGTTCCTCGTCATCGCCTCCCTCGCCACCTTCGCGACGGTCTGGGTGTGGCTCATGATCCTCGCGTCCCACGTCTCGATGCGCCGCAAGATCGCCCGCGGCGAGCTGGGACCGTCGGAGTTCCCCGTGCCGTTCTGGCCCGTCGCCCCGGTCCTCGCGATCGTCTTCATGGTCGGGGTCGTCGTCATGCTCGGCGTGACCGAGGCGACGCGGGTCTCGCTCGTCGTGGGTGTCGGGTGGATCGCGCTGCTGGGTGTCGCCTACGCGGTCGCCCGACGCCGGACGGCACGCGCACGCGTCTCCGCCTGACGCTCCACAGCCGCCGCACAGCCACGGCCCACAGGTGCCATAGACCCGCTCCGTAGAACAGGTGTCGACACCGACCGACAGACACCTGGAGCCCACCGTGCGACGTCCCGCCCGCCTCACCGCCCTCGCCCCCCTGCTCGCCCTCGCCCTGGTCGCCGGGTGCTCACCCACGAGCACAGCCGGGACGTCGACAGAGTCGCCAGGCCCGACCAGCAGCACCAGCAGCACCAGCAGCGCCGAGACGGAGACCGTCGCGACGACCGTCGCCGACGCGACGGGTGACGTCGCCGCCGACCACGACGAGGCCTCGGACTACGAGTGGGACACCAGCGCCGAGGTCGCCGTCTCGCTCGACGGTGACACCGCGAGCTCTGACAGCGCCGCCGTCGTGGTCGACGGCAGCACCGTGACGATCACGGCCTCGGGCGCCTACAGGCTCTCGGGCGAGCTCACCGACGGGCAGGTGGTCGTGGACTCCGCGGACGACGGCGTGGTCCGGCTGGTCTTCGACGGCGTCGACATCGCGAGCTCGACGTCCGCACCTGTCGTGATCACCGACGCGGGCAAGGCGATGATCGTCCTCGCGGAGGGCTCGACCAACAGCGTCTCCGACGCCGACACCTACGTGTACCCCGACAGCGCGACCGACGAGCCCGACGGTGCGATCTTCTCGACCGCCGACCTGACGATCACCGGGACCGGTGCGTTGACGGTCGACGCGAACGCCGGCGACGGCATCGTCAGCAAAGACGGTCTCGTGATCTCCGGCGGCGACCTCACCGTCACCGCGACCGACGACGCCGTCCGCGGCAAGGACTACGTCGTGGTCAAGGACAGCGAGCTCTCGAGCCCCACGATCACCGCCACGGCGGGCGGCGACGGGCTGAAGTCCACGAACGTCGACGACACGACGCTCGGCTACGTGTCGGTCAGCGGCGGCACCCTCGACCTCACGACCGACGGTGACGGCATCCAGGCCGAGACCCACGCGATCGTCTCCGGCGGGACCCTCAGCATCGTCGCTGCCGGAGGGAGCACCGGGACCGTTCTCGCCGACGTGTCGTCCAAGGGGATCAAGGGCACGGCGAGCGTCCGCGTCTCGGGCGGGACCGTGGACGTCGACTCCGCCGACGACGCCCTGCACTCCGACGGTCAGGTCACCGTCTCGGGCGGGGCGCTCACCCTCGCGAGCGGTGACGACGGCGTCCACGCCGACGGCGCGCTGACAGTCTCCGCGGGGACCGTCGTGGTCCGTGCCTCCTACGAGGGTCTCGAGGCCGCGAGCATCACGCTGAGCGGCGGAGACCTCGACGTCACCGCCACCGACGACGGCATCAACGTCTCCGGCGGGACGGACTCGTCGGGCACCGGCGGCCCCGGAGGGATGGGCGGCGGAGGAGGGATGGGCGGCGAGGAGACCTTCACAGCCGACGCAGAGACCTTCTTGCTCGTCTCGGGCGGCACCCTGACGGTCGACGCGGGCGGTGACGGTCTGGACTCGAACGGGTCGATCAGCATCACCGGGGGCACCACGACGGTCGACGGTCCCACGGACGGCGGCAACGGGGCGATCGACGCGAACAGCGGCGTCGAGGTGAGCGGGGGAGTCCTCGTCGCGGCGGGCAGCGCCGGCATGGCGGTGTCCCCGGCGGCGTCGTCACCGCAGGCGTCGACCATGGTGGTCTTCGACGCAGCCCAGCCCGCCGGGACGACGGTGAGCCTCGTCGCCGAGGACGGGACCGTCGTCGCCTCCTACACCCCGACGAAGAGCTTCCAGACCGTCGTCTTCTCGACACCCGACCTGGTCGCCGGAGCCACGTACACGATCACCTCCGGAGGGACGGTCTCGGGCGACGAGGTCGACGGGCTGGTGCTGGGCGGGACCCTCTCGGGCAGCACCGACGCGGGGAGCGTCACCGCCTGAGGCCCGCGGTGCCGGGGCCGGCGGTGAGGACCGTCACCCCCGGCCCCGACGGACCTGGCATAGGGTGGAGGCATCCCCGCAGCGCGCACAACCGCGCCGACAGGTGCCTGCCAGCACGTGCACGCACCACCGCACCCGGGGACCGACCTGAGGAGGTGACGACCATGGAGCCAGCGAGTTGCAGTCCGAGCGACCTATCCATGGCGTCGGTGCTCCCAGGCACTCTGCGGCCCTGACAGCTTCTGACCTCCCCGCCGCGAGGCGCGGGCAGCCCAGCACTGGCGCCTGACACGTGAGCACCGCGCGAGAGACCTCTGAGACCACCGAGTCTCCTGAGTCTTCGTCGCGGAGCCCGTCGTCCACACCACCCGCGCCGCCGAGCGACCTTCCTCTGCCGCGCGTGAGCTGCCCTGACGTCTACGCCCTCCCCGGGCGCTGGCGGCACAGCGGCTGACGTGCCCAGACGACCCGCCGGTGGCCCCACCCGAAGTGGAGTGCCCCAGTGCGCCAGAACACCACCCCCACCCCCCGCACCACGACCGACCTGCGCGACGTCCTCGTCGCCTCGACCGACGCCGCCGTCCACGTGTGGCTGCGTGACGTCGCCGGGTCGTGGGACCGGACCGAGCAGGTCGACGACCTCACCGACGCCGAGGTCCGCCGCCTCGTGGCCCTCCTCACCCCGGAGACGTCCCGAGAGCTCTTCGACTCGATCGACACCAGCTCAGTCGTCACAGTCCTGAGCGTCTTGTCCCCGGCCGTCGGCGCCGGGCTCCTCGACTCCCTCGACCACGACAGGTCGGCCGAGATCCTGCGCAGGCTCCCTGCCGACGAGCGCCGCGACGTCCTCGACCGCACCGGAGCCGTCCGGTCGGCGACGCTGCGCGGGCTGCTGGCCTGGCCCGACGACAGCGCAGGCTCGCGGATGGACCCCACGGTCGTCTCGGTCACCCAGACGATGACCGTTGCCGAGGCCGTCGAGACCATCCGTGACCAGGCCCGGACCGCGACCCTGGACAACGACGAGGTGCTCGTCACCGCCCTGCCCGACCACAGGCTCGTCGGGGTCGTCTCCTACCTCGACCTCGTGCTCGCCGAGCCGGGGGTGGTCATCGGCGACCTCATGGACACCGATGTCGTGTCCGTCGGTGCGCTCGCCGACCAGGAGGTCGCGGCGCGGCTGCTCACCGAGCACGACCTCTCGGGCATCCCCGTCGTCCACGAGGGCGAGCTCGTCGGGGTGATCTCCGTCGAGGACGTCGTCGACATCCTCGACCAGGAGATGACCGAGGACGCCGAGCGTCAGGGAGGCTCGTCCCCCCTCGCGGTGCCGTACCTGCGGGCCTCGCCGCTGCGGCTGTTCCGCAAGCGCATCACCTGGCTGCTCATGCTCTTCCTCGCCGCCATGTACACCGGCACGGTCATGGAGCACTTCGAGAGCGAGCTCGAGGGCGTCGTCGCACTGATGTTCTTCGTGCCGCTGCTCATCGGCACCGGGGGCAACACCGGCACGCAGATCACCACGACGCTGATCCGCGCGATGGCCATGGGGCAGGTCCGCATGCGCGACATGTTCCGGGTGGTCCGCAAGGAGATGGCGACGGGGGTCCTCATCGCGGCGACTGTCGCCTCGGTCGCGTGGGTCCGGGCGCTCGTGCAGGGCGTGGGGACCGACGTCGCGCTGACGGTCTCGCTCTCCGTGGTCGCGATCGTCCTGTGGACCTCGCTCGTCGCGTCGGTCCTGCCGCTGGTCATCAAGAAGGTCGGGATCGACCCCGCGGTCGTGTCCGGGCCGCTCATCACCACGGTGATCGACGGCACGGGGCTCATCATCTACTTCTCGATCGCCCGCGTGGTCATCGACCAGCTGGGCTGAGCCGTCGGCTGAGCCGGTTGGCTGAGCTGTCTGCTCAGACCAGCTGGCTGGGCCGTCTGGTCCGAGCCAGCTGGACTGATCCTTCTGGTCGGTGCGGCCCCCCTGGTCAGAGCGGACCGCACGGTCAGCCCAGGGCGCCTGCTCAGCGCAGGACGGCCGCGACCCCGAGCAGGACCGGCAGGGAGCCGATGGTCGTCACGAAGATCGCGTCGCGTGCGAGGGTCTCGCCGCGCCTGTACCGCTGGGCGTAGTTGAACACGTTCTGCGCTGTGGGGAGCGCGGCGAGGGCCACGACCACGAAGAGCTCCTGGTGGTCGAGGTCGAAGAGCAGCACCCCGGCGGTCCAGGCGACGGCAGGCATGAGGAGGAGCTTGATCGCCGAGGCGAGCACGGCGTCCCGGCGGTCCGACCCCTGCTCGAGGACCTTCTGGCCGTGCAGCGAGATCCCGTAGGACAGCAGCATGAGCGGCACAGCGGCGCCCCCGATGATCCGGAACGGCTCCATGAAGGCCTCGGGCGGCGTCACGTCGAGCAGGGCGACGAGCAGCCCGAGGGCCGAGCCGATGATGATCGGGTTGCGCAGCGGACCCGTCGCGAGCCGTCCGACGCTCACCCGCCCCTGCTGGGCGGCGTCGAGCACGGCGAGGCCGAGGGGTGCGAAGAGGAGCAGCTGGACCAGGATCACCGGGGCCACGTAGGCGGGGTCTCCGAGCACGTAGACCGCGACGGGGATCCCGATGTTGTTGCCGTTGACGTACCCGGCCGAGAGGGCGCCGATGACGGTCTCCGCCACACCACGGTGCCAGAGCAGCCGGGCCACCAGCCCGTAGACGGCGAAGCTCGTCGCGGCCGCCAGCAGCGAGACGACCAGGAGGGGCGAGAAGAGCTGACCCACCTCGGCGTCGGCCAAGATCGTGAACAGCAGGCTCGGCGCCAGCACGAAGAAGACGAGCCGCGCGAGGATGGGCCGGGCGTCAGGGCCGAGCAGCCCGATCCGTCCCACGACGTACCCCACGGCGATGATCGCGGCGATGATGGCAAAACCTGTGAGGACTCCGAGCACCCGTCTATCCTGCCTGCTCCAGACGCCTCCCCGTGCGCCGGTCCGGCCGTCAGTAGATCTCGAGGACTAGCACCTCGTACTCGAAGCCGTCGAGCACGTCGGCGGCGTGCTGGGCGGCCGCCACCGTCGCGACGCCAGCGTCGGGCGCCTCCCCGGGGACCTCGAAGACCGTCGCGGTCTCGGTGACGCCAGGTGTGCCGACGGCACCGAGGGCGTCGGCCATGCCGAGGATCGACTCCAGGTCGAGCTCGTCGTGGACCGTGATGCGGGCGAGATACGTGGCCATGAGGCCATTCAACCCCAGCCCTCCGACACCCTCCGCGGCTGTCCACAGGGTCCCCGCGACGCGTCGGACCTGCGACGTAAGGTGGTCGACGTGCAGCCAACCTTCGCCTCTGACAACTACGCCGGTGCCCACCCCGAGGTCCTCGCGGCCCTCGCCGACGTCGGGGCGGGTCACGCCCGGGCCTACGGCGCCGACCCGTGGACCACGCGCCTGGGAGAGGTCGTCCAGCGTCACTTCGGCCAGCAGGCGCTCGCCTACCCCGTCTTCAACGGGACAGGTGCCAACGTCGTGAGCCTCATGTCGATGCTCCCGCGGTGGGGCGCTGTCATCACCTCGCGCTACGCGCACATCGAGAACGACGAGAACGCGGCGCCGGAGCGCGTCGGCGGGCTCAAGCTGCTCACCGTCGACACCCCCGACGGCAAGCTCACGCCGGAGCGGATCGACGAGCAGGCGTGGGGCTGGGGCGACCAGCACCGCGCCCAGCCGCTCGCCGTGTCGCTGACCCAGTCGACCGAGCTGGGCACCGTCTACACCCCCGACGAGATCCGGGCGATCACCACGCACTGCCACGAGCGCGGGATGCGGGTGCACATGGACGGCGCACGCATCGCGAACGCGGCGGCGGCCCTCGGCACCAGCCTGCGTGGGATCACCACAGACGTCGGCGTCGACGTGCTCTCCTTCGGCGGCACCAAGAACGGCCTCGTGCTCGGCGAGGCCGTCGTGGTGCTCGACCCTGACGCTGTCGACGGGGTCGACTACATCCGCAAGATGACCATGCAGCTGTCCTCGAAGATGCGCTTCGTCTCCGCCCAGCTGCTCGCGATCCTCGACGGTGACCTCTGGCTCCGGTCTGCGGCCCGCGCCAACGCGATGGCACGCCGGCTGCGGTCCAGGCTCGACCTCATGATCGAGGAGGGGCAGGCGCCGGGGCTGTCCTTCTCGCAGCCGACCGAGTCGAACGGGCTCTTTGCCGTCCTCCCGCGGGCCGCGGCAGACAGGGTCCGCGAGCAGTTCGCCTTCTACGACTGGGATGCCGCCCGCGGCGAGGTCCGCTGGATGTGCGCCTTCGACACCACGGAGGAGGACGTCGACACCTTCGCCGAGACGATCGGCCGCGAGCTCAGGGCCGAGCGCGACGCCTGAGCTTCACACCCCGCGCTCCCGCAGCCGTGCTGCGTCGGTCCGGCGCTCGCCGCGCCGGGTCACGGCCTTGAGGGCCTCGACGAGCAAGAACACGACGACCGCGAAGCCGAGCGTCATGCCCCACTCGCGCAGACCGATCGGCGCGGAGTCGAACCACGAGTTCATGAACGGCACGTAGGTGAACACGAGCTGCAGGGCGATGAGGGCGCCGGTGGCGATCCACACGACAGGGTTGCCGCGCAGCACGCGGGGCGTGAGGCTCGACTGCCCGATGAACCTGCAGCTGAACAGGTAGGCGAGCTGGCCGAGGGCGAGCATCGTCACTGCCGTGGTCTGGGCGACGGCGGTCGACGCCCCGGACTCCCGCTGGATGAAGAACACCGCGAGGGTCGCCGCGCCGATGAGCACAGACACCACGACGACGTACCGCAGCGACGAGGCCGAGATCACGGACCCGCCGGGCCCGCGCGGGGGCCTGGACATGATGCCGTCCTCGGCGGGCTCGTAGGCGAGCGCGAGGGAGAGCGTGACGGCGGTGACGAGGTTGACCCACAAGATCTGCACGGGGGCGAGCGGCAGCGTCAGGCCGAACAGCACCGCGACGAGGATCACGAGGGACTGCGCGCCGTTCGTGGGGAGCAGGAACACGACAGACTTGCGGATGTTGTCGTAGATCCGCCGACCTTCTTCGACGGCACGCTCGATGGTCGCGAAGTTGTCGTCGGCCAGGACGATCTCAGCAGCCTCCTTGGTCGCCTCGGTCCCCTTGATGCCCATCGCGATGCCGATGTCCGCCCGGGTGAGCGCCGGGGCGTCGTTGACGCCGTCACCGGTCATCGCGACCACCTCGCCGTGGGACTGGAGGGCCCTGACGATCCTGATCTTGTGCTCGGGGCTGGTGCGGGCGAACACGTCGACCTCGCGGACCCGGGTGCGCAGCTCTTCCTGGGTCATGGCCTCGAGCTCTGCGCCGGTCAGGGCGCGGGCGGCGTCCGGTCCCTGGACGATCCCCAGCTCACGGGCGATCGCGACGGCAGTCCCGATGTGGTCGCCGGTGATCATCTTCACGCGGATCCCCGCGCGGTGGCAGTCGGCGATCGCCTGGATGGCCTCGGGTCGCGGCGGGTCGACGATCCCGACGAGACCGAGCAGCACGAGGTCGGACTCTGCGTCGTCTGCGCTCAGCGTCGTCGCACCGGAGACCGCGACCCTCTCTGCGGCGGCGAGCACGCGCAGCCCCTGACCACCGAGCTCGTCGATGGTCGCCTCCCAGCGTGCCCTGTCGATCGGCACCGGGGTCCCGTCGCTGCCGCGCTCGTGGGTGCTGCGGTCGAGGAGGCGGTCGGGGGCGCCGACCACGTGGACGAGAGTGCGGCCGTCGGCGACCCTGTCGAGGGTCGCCATGTACTTGGTCGACGACTCGAAGGGCAGGACGGCGAGACGTTCGACCGCTGACGGGTCGACGCCGGCCTTGCGGCCGAGGGTCGTGACAGCCCCCTCGGTCGGCTGGCCGACGACCTGCCAGTGCCCGTCGACCTCGACGACCCTGGCGTCGTTGCAGGCGACGGCGGCCTCGACGAAGGCGCGCAGGTCCGCGTGCTCGGCGAGGCTCGCGTCGCCGCCGTCGGCTGTCGTGACACGGCCGTCAGGGGCGTAGCCGAGGCCCTCGACGGTGTAGGTGGCCTCGGCGGTGACGACGGTGCGGGCCGTCATCTCGTTCTTGGTGAGTGTGCCGGTCTTGTCCGAGCAGATCGTCGTGACAGAGCCGAGCGCCTCGACGGCCGTGAGCTTGCGGGTGATCGCGTTGCGGCGGGCCATCTGCTGCACACCGAGGGCGAGCGTCACGGTCACCAGCGCCGGGAGGCCTTCGGGGACCGCGGCGACGGCGAAGCCGATCGCGGCCGAGACCAGCTCGGGCAGCTCGAAGTCGTGGATCACGCGCCCGATGACGAGCATCACCCCGGCCATCGCGAGGATCCCGAGGGACAGCACCTTGCCGAAGGACGCGAGCTGCTTCGACAGCGGCGTCTCGAGGTGGTCGACCTCGCCGATGAGCGACTGGATGCGCCCGATCTCGGTCTGGGCGCCCGTCGCGGTGACGACCCCGACGCCCTGACCGACCGCGACGATGGTCCCGGAGTAGAGCATCGTCGACCTGTCGCCGATCCCGGCGTCTGGTCCCACGGCCTCGAGCTGCTTGGCTGCCGGGACGGACTCGCCTGTGAGCGCAGCCTCCTCGACCTGGAGGTTCGTCGCCTCGAGGAGGCGCAGGTCTGCGGGGACCCTGTCCCCGGACCTCACGCGCACCACGTCACCGGGGACGAGGTCTTCGGCGTCGACGACCTTCCACTCCCCGTCCCGCAGGGCCTGGGCGTCGAGGGACAGCATGGTGCGGATCCCGTCGAGGGCCTTCTCCGCCTGCCCCTCCTGGAGGAAGCCGACAGCCGCGTTGATGACGGCGACGGCGAGGATCACCGCGAAGTCGACCCAGTCGCCGAGGATCGCCTTGAGGACGGCCGAGGCGAGCAGGATGTAGATGAGGATGTCGTCGAAGTGCCCGAGCAGCCTGCGGATCGCGCTGGTCTTCTTCGGCGCTGGCAGCCGGTTCGGGCCAGCGGTCTCGAGCCGGCGTGCGGCGTCGTCTGCTGAGAGGCCACCCGCAGTCGCGTCGAGGTCTGCGAGCACGGCGTCGGGGGACGAGGCGAAGGGCAGACGTTCGTCGGCGGTCTGCCGGGGGCTCGGGGGGTGTGCTGGGGACGTGGTCGACATGTCATCACCTGACCGGATCGAGAACTGTTCCTCGATGATCCTCCCACGCCCTCTGCGGCCCGGCCTGGGACAGAAGGCCGGGGGAGGGCACTGCAGCCCCACGCAGACGACGCAGGCCCCCGACAGCACGAGACGTGCGGTCGAGGGCCTGCGTCGGACGGGTCGGTCTGGGTCACCCGGTGTTCTGGAGCCCGGCGGCGATCCCGTTGACGGACAGCAGCAGCAGTCGTTGCAGCTGCGGCACCTGCTCCTGCGGTGCACCGCGGCGCAGGGCACGCAGCGCGCGGAGCTGGATCAGCGAGAGCGCGTCGACGTACGGGCTGCGCAGCTGGACCGCGCGCCCGAGGACGTGCAGGTTGCCGAGCATGGTCGTCTTGCCGGTGATCTTGAGGACCCACTCGCGGGTGAGGGCCATCTCGTCGAGGACGAGCGTCGCGAGGTCGTCGCGGTCGCCGAGGGCGAGATAGCGCTCGGCGATCCGCACGTCGGTCTTGGCGAGGGACATCTCGACGTTGTCGATCATCGTCGAGAAGAGCGGCCACTGGGCGTAGGCCCGCTTGAGCTCGTCGACGTCGCCGACTGCCGCGAGGGCCGTGCCCAGCCCGAACCACCCGGTGAGGTTGATGCGGGCCTGCGTCCATGCGAAGACCCACGGGATCGCCCGGAGGTCGTCGAGGGAGTTGACCGACAGCCCACGCTTGGCGGGCCGCGAGCCGAGGGGCAGCAGACCGATCTCCTCCTGCGGGGTGACCTGGGCGAACCACTGCGGGAAGCCCTCGGCGTGCACGAGCTCGAAGAACCGCTTGCGCGACTCCACGTCGAGCGTCGCGGCGACGTCGGTGAACCTCTCGGCGGCCTGGGCGTTGTGCTCGCCGACCGAGGGCATCGACTGCAGCAGGGTCGCCGCGGCGACCTGCTCGATGTGCCGGGTGGCGATCGTCGGGTCGCCGTAGCGGGCCGCGATGACCTCACCCTGCTCGGTGAGCTTGAAGCGCCCGTCGACCGAGCCCGGGGGCTGGGCGAGCACAGCACGGTTGGCGGGGCCGCCGCCGCGCCCGAGCGCACCACCACGGCCGTGGAAGAGCGTGAGCGTGATGTCGGCGTCCTGCGCCCACGCAGCGATCTTGTCCTGCGCCTCGTAGAGGGCGAGGGTCGCCGAGACCGGCCCGACGTCCTTGGAGGAGTCGGAGTAGCCGAGCATGACCTCGAGGCGGCGGTCTGTCGCCTCGAGGCGCTCGACCACGAGGGGGTTCTTCACGTACTCGGCGAGGACACCGGGAGCGGCCTGGAGGTCGGCGAAGGTCTCGAAGAGCGGCACGACGTCGAGGACGGGGGCGAGCTCGGGGCCGCCGAGCGCGTGCGCGGCGAGGGTGTAGACGTTCGCGAGGTCTTCGGCGTTCGTCGTGAAGGACACGACGTAGCGGCGGGCCGCGTCGACCCCGTGGCGCTTCTGGATCGCGGCGATCGCCCGGAAGGTGTCGAGGACCTCGACCGAGCGCTCGCTGAGCGCTGCGCTGTCGGCGCCGTGCTCGGCGATCTCGGCGAGGGTCTCCCGGTGCACCTGGGAGTGCTGGCGCACCTCGAGCTCGGCGAGGTGGAAGCCGAAGGTCTGCACCTGCCAGATGAACTTCTGCAGGTCGGAGTACGCGACCCGTCGGGCGCCGGCTGCGACGAGGGAGTCCTGGATCGTGCGGAGGTCGGCGAGCAGGTCGGCCGCGGTCGGGTAGGCCAGGTCGGCGTCCCGGCGCCGCGTCGCACGAAGACGCTCGGCGACGACGAGCAGCGTGCGGCGGTGCGGCTCGTTGGGGGAGCGGCTCGAGATGTCCGCGGTGATCTCGGGGGCGAGCTGGCGCTGGGAGAGCCACAGCTGGTCGAGGGCCTCGGAGGCCGGTGTCGTCGTCGCGTCGAGGGTCATGGTGCGGCCCACGCGCTCGGCGACGTTCTCGAGCGCGATGAGCACGTGCTCGCTCGCGATCGCTGCCGCGGTGCGGGTGATCGACGCCGTGACGTTCGGGTTGCCGTCGCGGTCTCCGCCGATCCATGTGCCCAGACGGACGAAGGGCGGGGAGACGGGGGTCGAGACCCCGGGCTCGTCGCGGTTCACCCAGGTGTCGAGCCGGCGGTAGACCTCGGGGAGCACGCTGAACAGCGTCTCGTCGAAGACGCCCATCGCCGTGCGGACCTCGTCGAGGGGGGAGGGCTTGGTGGTGCGCAGCGGCGAGGTGCGCCACAGGCCGTCGATCTCGGCGAGCAGCTGGTCGGTGTTCTCCAGGCGCGAGACCCCGGCGAGCGAGGACTCGTCGCGTGCCGCGAGCAGCGTGGTGATCCGGCGGATCGACGCGGCGATGGCGCGTCGGCGCGCCTCGGTCGGGTGCGCGGTGAAGACGGGGCGGAACTCGAGGCCGGCGAGGCGACGGCGCGTCTCGTCCGGGCCGAGCTCGGCCTCGAGGCGACGCAGCGCGTCGGGCAGGTAGTCCTGGGCGTGCGCCTCGGCGGGCGAGAGCTCGGCCTCGTGCTCGTGCACCACCCGCACCCGGTGGTGCTCCTCGGCGAGGTTCACCAGGTGGAAGTAGCAGCTGAAGGCACGGGAGACCTCTTCGGCCCGCTCGGGGCTGAAGGTGTCGATGAGGGCTTCTGCCTCGTCGATCGCTCCAGACTCCGGGGCCTTCTGGGCCGTGATGACGAGCCCACGGAGCCGCTCGACGTCGTCGAGCAGGTCAGGGCCGCCGGCCTCGCGGAGGATGGTGCCGAGCAGGTCGCCGAGGAGGCGGACGTCGGCGCGGAGCTTCTCCGGCATCTCGTCCCGCGCGTCGTCACGGTCGTCGGGGATGGCCTCGCGGAGGTCGTTCGACGAGGCGTTCTGGTGGTCAGTCACCGGTCAAGGCTAACCGGGGTCAGCCGGTCCGCCAGTGCGTTCTCGTCTGGTGGGCGCTACGAGCACCACGCAGGGTGGTCACGGGAGGGTCATGGGGCGGGCACAGAGGGCCTCGACGGCCGGATCAGGCGGGGGACCGCGGGTCGTGAGGCGCGTCAGCCCCTCCCCGTAGGCTGTCGGGTGTGATCATCGCAACCCACAACGGCAAGTTCCACGCAGACGACGTCTTCGGCGTCGCCCTCCTCACCCAGCTCTTCCCGGACGCCGAGGTGGTCCGCACCCGTGACCCCGAGGTCCTCGCGACGGCCGACGTCGTGCTCGACGTCGGCGGCGTCTACGACGTCGAGACCCGGCGCTTCGACCACCACCAGCTGAGCTCGGGTGCCCGCGACAACGGGATCCTCTACTCCGCCTTCGGTCTGCTGTGGCAGCACTACGGCAAGGAGTACTGCGGCGACGACGCCGTGTGGCAGAAGATCGACTCCCGCCTCGTGCAGGCCATCGACGCCGTCGACAACGGCCAGGACCTGTACACGGTGAGCGACTTCGGCGCCGCCCCGCTCGACGTGTCCGAGGTGCTCGGGCTGTTCAACCCGCTCGGCGACGACGAAGACTTCGACTCCCAGTTCCAGGTCGCCGTCGCGCTCGCGACCACGCTGCTGCAGCGCTACAGGCTCAAGTACGAGACGTCGATCGCCGCGGAGCGCACCTTCCTCGAGGCCTACGCCGCGAGCCCGAAGAAGACCTACGTGGTCCTCGAGAAGTTCGTCCCGCACGGCGGCATCGCCACCAAGCAGTCGAAGCTGCTCTTCACGGTCTTCCCCGGCGCGACCGGGCACTGGACGATCCAGACCGTCCGGCCCGAGTCGTCGCAGTTCGGGTCCCGCAAGGAGCTGCCCGAGTCCTGGCGCGGCCTCAACGGCGCCGAGCTCGCCGAGGTGACCGGCGTGCCCGACGCGGTGTTCTGCCACAAGGCCGGGTTCATCGCCGCGGCCGAGACCCGCGAGGGTGCTCTCGAGATGCTCCGGCAGGCCCTGGCTGCCTGACACCGGAAGAGCGAGCCGCACGACGCCGTCTGCTGGCCCCGGGAGGCCGCATCGTGCGCCCCCGCCCCACGGGGCAGCGCCACAGCACGACGAAGCCCCTCACGCACCGCGGTGCGTGAGGGGCTTCGTCGTGCTGGCCCGGCAGACCGCCGGGGGACCGGACCTCAGGTGCGGTCGGGCTCCGAGCGGAACGATCCGTGCGCCTCGTGCGCCTGGGCGATGAGAGCCTTGAGCTCCTCGTCCTCGGTGTACATGTCGGCGTACTTGGGGTCGATCTTCTGCAGGCGGCTCTCGGTCTCCTGGAGCTCGACGTAGAGACGGTGACGCTCTGCGGGGTCTGTCGTGTAGGACAGGTCCACGTAGTGCGACGCGTCGCGGCGAGCGCCGTTGACGAGGTTCTGCACCTTGCCCTTGTCGGACATGAGCGAGGCGATGACGGTGATCGCCAGGACACCGACGATGACGCTGAGGGACAGCGGGGTGCTGACCTCGAAGACGTCGACGTGCTCGCCGCCGTTGATGAACGGCAGGTTGTTCTCGTGCAGGGCGTGCAGCACGAGCTTGATGCCGATGAACCCGAGGATCGCGGCGAGACCGTACGACAGGTAGATGAGGCGGTCGAGCAGGCCGTCCACCAGGAAGTACAGCTGACGCAGACCCATGAGCGAGAAGGCCGTGGCCGTGAACACGATGAAGGTGTTCTGCGTCAGACCGAAGATCGCCGGGATCGAGTCGAGGGCGAAGAGGATGTCCG
This sequence comes from Sanguibacter sp. Leaf3, assembly GCF_001425965.1. NCBI lineage: Bacteria > Bacillati > Actinomycetota > Actinomycetes > Micrococcales > Sanguibacteraceae > Sanguibacter > Sanguibacter sp. Leaf3. The sequence continues at coordinate 863,316 of NZ_LMRH01000001.1, forward strand.
TACCGCCGATGGCGACCATGACGAGCAGCATCGGCGTGAGGGCACGCTTGCCGTTGTGCATGGTGAAGAGCTTGTCGCCGTCGTACTCGTCGGTCGTGTGGAACAGCTTCTTGGCCGTCCGGATGATGAAGTTGTTCGCCTCGTCGCCCTCGCCCTCGCCCTCGGGCTTGAGCAGCTTGATGGCCGTGAAGAGCAGGAACAGACCGAAGAGGTAGAACAGCGCCGAGAAGCGGTTGATGAGCGCGACACCGACGAAGATGAAGGCTGTGCGGGCGATGAGCGAGAAGACGATGCCGAAGAGCAGCACCTTCTGCTGGTCTGCGCGCGGCACCTTGAAGCTCGCCATGATGATGAGGAAGACGAACAGGTTGTCGACCGAGAGAGCCTTCTCCGTGATGTAGCCGGCGAAGTACTCGGACCCCATCTGCGATCCCCCGAAGACGAGGACGCCGACGCCGAAGACGAGCGCGAGCCCGACGTAGATCGACGACCAGATCGCTGCCTCTCGCAGCGTCGGGATGTGTGCCTTGCGGACGTGGAAGATGAAGTCGAACGCCAGGAGCCCGACGATCAGAACGATCGTCAGACCCCAGACGAGCCCAGAGACCTCCATGTGGGTCCTTTCGAGTGTGCGTGCCGAGGTGGTGCCGTTCACCACCTACCGACCCGTGTGCATGATGGCTCAACGTCACGCGCACCCGGGAGGTTCCCACGCGCGACGGGGAGTTTCCCCCGTCTCACGTGGCGGGCACCGAGTGGGCGACCAGGACCTCAGCCCTCCCGCAGGTCCAGCCCGGCCAGGCGTCGAGCCTCGAGCAGCACGTCGTCGACCATCTGCGGTGTCAGCCGCCCGGTGCTCGTGTTGTGGGGGCTCACGTGGAAGCAGCCGAGCACCGTGAGCTCGCGCCCGTCGGGGTGCCCGATCCTCACCTTCGCGCCGTGGCCGAAGCGCGGTCGGGGCCGCGGCACCGACCAGCCCTGGTCACGCAGCGTGGCGAGCAGCGCGACCCATCCGAACCCGCCGAGAACCACGGCGACCCGGACCGTGGCTGCCAGCAGCTCGAGCTCGCGTCCGAGGTAGGGGGAGCAGCGGCGACGCTCGTCGGGTGTCGGCTTGTTGTCCGGGGGGACGCAGTGCACGGGGGCGACGATCCGTGCCCCCGTCAGCACGAGCCCGTCGTCGCGCGACACCGCTGTCGGTTGAGAGGCGAAGCCCGTCCTGTGCATCGCGGCGACGAGCACCTGGCCGCTGCGGTCGCCCGTGAACATCCGGCCGGTCCGGTTGCTGCCGTGCGCCGCAGGGGCGAGACCGACGACGACGACGCCCGCCTGCTCGTCTCCGAAGCTCGGCACGCCGCGGCCCCAGTACGTCTGGTCGCGGAAGGCTGCGCGACGCTCCGTCGAGACCTTCTCGCGGAACTCCACGAGGCGTGGGCAGGCCGTGCATCCTTCGACGAGCCTGTCGACCTCGAGCAGGGTGCGAGCCCCGGGGGCCAGGTCGGGTCCTTCTCTCACGCCTTGCCGACCTCGCCTGCTCCGGGCGCCGGCGCGGCGAGCCACTCGTCGACCTCGGTCAGCAGCCGACGCTGCGTCGACCCGGCGGCGAGGCTCGCACGGATCGAGGACCGGGCCAGACCCGCGAGCTCTTCGTCGGAGAAGCCGTGCACGTCGCGCGCGCTCTCGTACTGCCCCACGAGCCTGGACCTGAACAGCAGCGGGTCGTCGGCCCCGAGGGCGACCCGCGCCCCCGCGTCCACGAGGTCCCGCAGCGGCACCTGCGCGTCGTCCGCGTACACCCCGAGCGAGACGTTCGACGCCGGGCACACCTCGAGCGACACGTCCTGCTCGACGATCCGCTCGAGCACCCGACGGTCTTCGCCCGCCCGCACGCCGTGCCCCAGCCGGTCCGGCTGCAGGGTGTCGAGCACCTCGGACACGTGCCCGGGCCCGAGCAGCTCGCCGCCGTGGGGGACAGAGGCCAGCCCGGCCTTGCGGGCGATGCGGAAGGCCGGGGCGAAGGCGCTCGTGTCACCGCGCCGCTCGTCGTTGCTCAGCCCGAAGCCGATGACCTCGCCCGGTCCGTCTCCGGCGTGCAGGGCGGCAAGCCTCGCGAGGATGCGGGCGTCGAGAGGGTGGCGCATGCGTGAGGACGCGACGATCACCCCGACCTCGACGCCGCTCGTCGCGCTCGCGGACCTGGCCTCGTCGAGGACGATCTCGAGGGCCGGGGTGATGCCACCGACGAAGGGGGCGTACGACGTCGGGTCCACCTGGATCTCGAGCCTGCCCGACCCCTCGGCGGCGTCGTCCTCGGCGGCCTCGCGGATGATGCGGCGCATGTCGGACTCGGTGCGCACGCACGCCCGGGCTGCGTCGTACAGACGCTGGAACCTGAACCAGCCGCGCTCGTTGGCCGGCACCCGGAGAGGGTCGAGGTCGAGCAGCGCGCTCGGCAGCCTCATCCCGTGGGCGGCGGCGAGGTCCGCGAGCGTCGACTGCCGCATCGACCCTGTGAAGTGCAGGTGCAGGTGTGCCTTGGGCAGGGTGGCGAGGTCTCTGCGGCCAGGTGGCGTGCTCGGGGGAGGTGTGCGGACGGTCTCAGCAGCGTGAGTGGTATTGGTGCTGCTCTGGGTGCTCTCGGTGCTCTGTGCCGGGTGAGCGAGTGGTCCGGGCTGCTGCGTCTCGTCAGGCATCTGTGGATTCTGCCAGGTCGGCGCCGTCCCGGGGGACTTCCGGCCCACGGACGCCCTGTCGGCCCGGTCGATGATGTGCAGGTCGGGCGAGGTGCGCCCGGCGTGCCGAGAACCGGGTCCCCGGGTCTCGCGCACCACAGCGAGGGAGAGCCAGATGCGAGTCTTGGTCAGCGCAGCGTCGAAGCACGGGTCGACCCGGGAGATCGCGTCGGTGATCGCCCAGGCCTTCGAGCGGGCCGGGCTCGAGTGCGACGTCGTCGAACCCGCAGACGTGAAGGACGTGAGCGTCTACGACGCCGTCGTCGTCGGCTCCGCTGTGTACATCGGCCAGTGGCTCCCCGAGGCGCGCGACCTCGTGGACCGCCTCGCCGACCAGCTGCGCTCGGTGCCCGTCTGGTTGTTCTCCTCCGGGCTCGCCGACCAGCCGAGCAAGCGCGGCAACTCCGCACCAGCCACGACAGCCCGGATGGAGACGCTCGGCGCTCGCGGCCACAGGCACTTCCCGGGCAAGCTCGACGTCCTCGTGCTCAGCCTGGCCGAGCGCGCGGCCATCCTCGCAGCGCGCGGCAAGTACGGCGACAGCCGTGACATGGATGCCGTCAGGGCGTGGGCCGAGGGTGTCGCCGCCGAGCTCGTGGCCGAGACCGCCGACGCGGTCTGACCCCGGCGCAGCGCGTCATGCGGTGCCGAGCAGCCCGCGCTCGATCGCGACGGTCACGGCATGGGTCCTGTCGTTGACGCCGAGCTTGCCGAAGGCGCGGATCAGGTGGGTCTTCACCGTGGTCTCCGAGATGAACAGCTCCTGCCCGACCGCGGCGTTGCTCAGGCCGCGGGCGACCGCCCGGAGAACCTCGACCTCGCGCGGGGTGAGCCGTTCCGCCCGCGAGCCGACCTGGCTGACGAGGCGGGTCGCGACCGAGGGGGTGAGCACCGTCTGGCCCCGCGCCGCGTCGCGGATCCCGGCGACCAGCTCAGCACGCGGGGTGTCCTTGAGCAGATAGCCCGTGGCACCGGCCTCGACGGCCCGCAGGATCTCACCGTCGGTCTCGTAGGTCGTCAGCACGACGACGCGGGTCCGGCCGGGCAGCGCGACGATCTCGCGGGTGGCGCCGACCCCGTCGAGCACAGGCATGCGCAGGTCTGTCACGACCACGTCGGGGACCAGCTCGCGCGCGAGGTCGACAGCCTGACGGCCGTCCTCGGCCTCGCCGACGACCTGGATGTCAGGCTCGACGCCGAGCATCCCCACGATCCCGGCCCGCACGACAGGGTGGTCGTCGGCGACCACGACCCTGACGACCCCTGCCGCGAGCCCGGTGCCCGGTTGAGCGGGTGCGCCTGCAGGACGCCCTGACGCGGTGCTCACGCGAGGATCCTCGGGACGCGCGCGACGAGCCGGGTCCCGCGGCCCGCCGCGACCTGCGGGGCCCCGTGTCCGGCTGCGACGTGCTCTGGCACGGTGGACGCGTCGCCGATCTCCGCTCTGCAGTCTTCGACCTGCACCTGTCCTCCTAGGGCTCTCACGCGCTCACGCATGCCGCGCAGCCCGAATCCTTCCACGGCGTCGTCGTCACGGCCGGTCCCGTCGTCCGTCACGGTGACCACGGCGTCCGTGGGGCCGATCTCGAGGCTGACCTGCACCCGGGCAGCACCCGAGTGCCTGCGGACGTTGGACAGCGCCTCCTGGACCGTCCGCAGCAGCGCGACCTCGACGGGCGAGGAGAGCGCGTCGCTCCCCGTGCACACCGTGCTGACCTCGATCCCGGTCTCCTCGGTGAGCCGTGCTCCGAGCCGTGCCAGGGCCTCCGGCAGCGTCGACGCGTCGAGGGGCGCCGGGGAGGACGCCGAGACGAGGGCCCGTGCCTCGGCGAGGTTGTCCCGCGCCGTCCGCTCGATCAGGTCGAGGTGGCGCAGCACCTGGCCGGTCTCCCCGTGCTGCGCCTCGGCGGCGGCGGTCTGGGCGAGCATGACCACGCTCGTGAAGCCCTGGGCGAGGGTGTCGTGGATCTCGCGCGCGACGCGCTCGCGCTCGGCGACCACGCCCGCGGCGTGCTGGGTGCGGCCCAGCTCGGCCTGGGCCTCCTGGAGCGATCGGAGCAGCTCGGCGCGCTGGGCCCCCTGCCGCAAGATCCAGTGCAGCCACAGGCCCATGAGCATGCTGAAGGCGAGACCGAGCGCCATCTGGAACACGGTGGCCCACGAGGCCGCATCGACGTCTCGGAGCCTGAACAGCAGCGCGAGGGTGCTCACGAGGGCGAGGAGCGCGCTCAACCACGCCCCGACGCGGATGCTCGGCGTGAGCAGCCAGACCTGCGAGTACGCCACGAACAGCAGCATGGTGCCCAGTGGGTCGAGGGACGTCACGACGCAGGTGACCACGAAGAGCACGAGGAGGTAGGCCCACACCGCGGCGTCGGGGCCGTGGTGCAGGCTCCGGGCCGCAGCCCGCTGGCCGAAGGTCGCGTAGGCCAGGACGAGCACGCCGAGGGCGACGAGCGAGGGACCGCTGCGGCCCAGGACCCTGTCGTCGCTCACCAGGATCCCCGCGACGGTGAACCCGACGAGCAGGTAGAAGGCGAGGTGCCAGAACCTCAAGACCCGTGCCCAGCTGCGTGCGTCGGCGTCGATCGCGCCGTCGGCTGTGAGGCCCGCCGGCTCAGCCGTCGTCACGACGGCGCCAGCGGAAGGTGCGCACGCACACGACGAGCCCGAGGATCAACCATGCCACCAGGATGACGGCTGTCGGCCCGTGCTGCCAGGACCCGGACACCTCGGCCGCCTGGGCGCTGTCGGGGAGGAACACCGAGCGCATGCCCTGCGCCATCCACTTGAGCGGGAAGACCTCCGCGAACCTCTGCATCCAGGTGGGCAGGTCGGAGAACACGAAGAACACCCCGGAGGTGAACTGCAGGACCAGCACGACGGGCAGGACGACTGCTGTCACCGACCTGCCAGAGCGTGGGACCGAGGAGAACGCGATGCCGCACACCGTGCCGACGGCGGTCCCGAGCACGAACACCCAGGCGAAGGTGACCCAGGCGTCGAGGGAGCCGGGCACCTCGATGCCGAACAGCACCGCCCCGGCAGCCACGAGCAGAGTGGTCTGCGCGAGCGAGACGACCAGGACCTGACCGATCTTCCCGAGGAAGAACGCGACGGGTGGCAGGGGAGTGGTCCGCAGGCGTTTGAGCGAGCCGTCGTCGCGCTCGACCGCGAGCGACGTGGCGAGCGCCTGGAAGCTCGTGAGCATCATCCCCGTGGCGATCATCCCGGGGAGGAAGTACTGGGCGAAGCTCACGGCGTCCTCGCCCGAGCCTCCCGCCGTCGCGCCGTCCTGACCGAAGACGCTCGCGAAGATCGCGAGCATGAGGATCGGGTACGCGAAGATGAAGACGACGGCGTCGCGCTCTCGGAAGAACGACACCAGCTCGAGCCGGGTGCGGCTCAGGCCGAGCGCGACGATCCCGGGGAGCCGCCGGGTCGACGTCCGCGTCGTGCCTGGGTGGTGCGTGCCTGGGCCGTGCGTACCTGTGCTGTGCGTCGCTGCGGTCATCGTGCCGTCTCCGTCGTCGTCAGGTCATGGGTGTCTGGGTGTCGTCCGGGCGCAGCCGCCGGGGGCCTGTCGGTGGTGCGGCCCGCGGAGACGAGGTCGAGGTAGACGTCTTCGAGGGTCGGCGTCTCGATCCTCAGCCCGGGGACCTCTCCGTCGTCGAGGGCCAGGCTGGCGGCCAGCTCAGCCACGAGGGCTGTCGGCCGGGCGGTCCGTTCGCTCCGGGCGGCACCGTCCTGGGTCCAGTGCACGACAGGCCGACGGGCCTCGGGCCCGCCGAGGGAGGTGGGGGTGCCCTCCGCGGCGACGCGGCCCGCGGTCACCACGACCACACGGTCGGCGAGTGCCGCGGCCTCGTCGAGATAGTGGGTGGTCAGCACGACCGTCGTGCCGTCACCCCGCAGAGAGCGCACCAGCTCCCAGAACGAGCGGCGTGCCTCGGGGTCGAAGCCTGTCGTGGGCTCGTCGAGGAACAACAGCTCGGGGGACCCCACGATCCCCAGGGCGACGTCGAGCCTGCGGCGCTGACCGCCCGAGAGCGACCGGGCTCGCGCCCCGGCCGTGGCGGCGAGCCCGACGGCCTCGACCACCTCGTCAGGGTCGCGTGGCGCCGAGTAGTAGCCGGCGAAGTGCCGGACCATCTCCCGGACCGTGAGCTCGGCCTGGTCCCGGGAGTCCTGGAGCACCACACCGATGCGGTCCCGCCACTGCCGACCGGCGTGCGAGGGGTCTGTGCCGAGCACGCGCACAGTCCCCGCGTCAGGCCGCCGGAAGCCCTCGAGGATCTCGACGGTGGTCGTCTTCCCGGCGCCGTTGGGGCCCAGGATCGCGACGGTCTCGCCGTGCTCGACGCGCAGGTCGAGACCGTCGACGGCGGCGTGGGAGCCGTAGCGCTTGTGGAGGCCCACGACCTCGATCGCCGGAGAGGTCCTGCCTGTCTGCCTGCTGGTGGTCATGGCTCGAGCCTGGTCTGGTGGCGGTCTGCGCACCAGAGTCGGAGCGGTCGACCTGGGGGTCCTCCGTCCGGAGGACGGCGCGCTTCGACGGGCCGTCGCAGCGCCCTCGGCCGGCCCGTCCGAGGGCCTGAGACAGACCTGGTTAGACCCCAGCGCCTGCGTCGCGTACAGTATTCATTCGGTGGATGACGTCCATCCTGATCGGGCGTGCCTCCGACCCTCACGGGTCGGTCCGGTGCGGCAGTCAGGGTGAGCAGTCCGTCGAAGGGTAGTGGCGCAATTGGTAGCGCAGCGGTCTCCAAAACCGCAGGTTGCAGGTTCGAGTCCTGTCTGCCCTGCTTGGTGTCCTCGTCGGTCGTCGACCGGGCCTGGGCACATCCTCGTCTGATTCGAGGAGATGGGTCATGGGCACGTGAACAGGCAAGCCACGACGTAGGGATGAACCAGTGAGCGATTCCGCAGCCGGAGCAGCCAGCGCTGAGAGCGCCGGTGTCGGTGGCGAGAAGAAGAGCCCGAGGGGTGCGCCTGCCAAGGCGAACATCTTCGCTCGCATCGCTCTCTTCGTCCGCCAGGTGGTCGCCGAGCTCAAGAAGGTCGTCACCCCCACGCGGTCTGAGCTCTGGAACTACACGCTCGTCGTGATCGTCTTCGTGCTCGTCTGCATGGCCTTCGTGCTCGCGCTCGACTACGTCATCAACAAGGGCGTCTTCTGGATCTTCGGCTAGGCCGAGCGACCGTCGCGCGACAGCGGGCGGTCCAGAACATGACGCGCGGAGCTCTCGAGTGACCGCGCGTCGCACGTCCATCAGGTAGTAGTCCGGGCCCATCTCGGATCGTCAGTAGAAAGCAGGTTGACACGTGTCTCAGGAGTCGTTCGAACCGACGGAGGAGATCGTCGACGCCGTCGCGGGCGACGCTGAGAGCGCCGACGCGGACGTCGCGGTCACCGAGCTCGACGACCAGCCGACCGAGGAGTCCGTCGACGACGACGCGACCTCGACCGAGGAGCCGACCGAGGCGGCCGGCGACGAGATCGCCGAGGAGTCCCCGGCCGACGAGTCCGCGTCCGACGCCGAGGCGGCTGTCGACGACGAGGACGAAGACCCCGTCGAGGCCTTCAAGCGCGAGCTGCGCGGCAAGCCCGGCGACTGGTACGTCATCCACTCTTACGCCGGCTACGAGAACCGCGTGAAGGCGAACCTCGAGAACCGCATCCAGAGCCTCAACATGGAGGACTACATCTTCCAGATCGAGGTGCCGATGGAAGAGGTCACCGAGATCAAGAACGCGCAGAAGAAGATCGTCCGCCGCGTCCGGATCCCCGGTTACGTCCTCGTCCGCATGGACCTCACCGACGAGTCGTGGGGCGCCGTGCGCCACACGCCCGGTGTCACCGGCTTCGTCGGTCACACCCACCAGCCTGTCCCGCTGACCCAGAACGAGGTCTTCGGGATGCTCGCGCCCCTCATCGCCCCCAAGGCAGAGGCCGGCGCCAAGGGCAGCGGTTCCGCCCCGGCGATCGAGGTCGACTTCACCGTCGGCGAGTCGGTCACCGTCACGGACGGACCTTTCGACACGCTGCCTGCCACGATCTCCGAGATCAACGCCGAGGGCCAGAAGCTCAAGGTGCTGGTCTCGATCTTCGGCCGGGAGACCCCGGTCGAGCTGTCGTTCAGCCAGGTCGCCAAGATCTGAGCCGTCCGGCGAGGGACGTGTGCCACCCAGGCTCCCGTCAACAACTGAGTCAGAAGACACGAAGGACCCGATATGCCTCCCAAGAAGAAGGTATCTGGGCTGATCAAGCTCCAGATCCAGGCCGGTGCTGCCACACCGGCACCCCCGATCGGCCCCGCGCTCGGACAGCACGGCGTCAACATCATGGAGTTCTGCAAGGCCTACAACGCGGCCACCGAGTCGCAGCGCGGCAACGTGGTGCCCGTGGAGATCACGGTCTACGAAGACCGTTCCTTCACCTTCATCACGAAGACGCCGCCGGCAGCAGAGCTGATCAAGAAGGCCGCTGGCGTGGACAAGGGCTCGCCCACCCCGCACACGGTCAAGGTCGCGACCCTCACGTCCGCACAGGTCCGTGACATCGCCACCACCAAGCTCGAAGACCTCAACGCCAACGACATCGACGCAGCGTCGAAGATCATCGCCGGCACCGCCCGCTCCATGGGCATCAAGGTCGAAGGCTGAGAAGCCTTCTCCCTCATCTTTCATCGACCGTCGGCTCAGCCGGCGGCCAGTGGCAGGGTCCGCGCGGACCCGTAGACCACGACTGCAGCTAGGAGAACCAGCAGATGGCAACGCGCAGCAAGGCATATCGCACTGCGGCCGAGAAGATCGACCGCGACAACCTCTACACCCCCCTCGAGGCCGTCCGCCTCGCGAAGGAAACCTCGGTGACCAAGTGGGACGCGACCGTCGAGGTCGCCTTCCGTCTCGGCGTCGACCCTCGCAAGGCCGACCAGATGGTCCGTGGCACCGTCATCCTCCCGCACGGCACCGGCAAGACCGCTCGTGTCCTGGTCTTCGCCACGGGTGAGCGCGCCGAGCAGGCTCGCGCAGCCGGCGCCGACGTCGTCGGTGGCGACGAACTCATCGACCAGGTCGCAGCCGGTTTCACCGACTTCGACTCTGCTGTCGCCACCCCTGACCTCATGGGCAAGGTCGGCCGCCTCGGAAAGGTCCTCGGACCCCGTGGCCTCATGCCGAACCCCAAGACGGGCACCGTGACCATGGACGTCGCGAAGGCTGTCTCGGAGATCAAGGGCGGAAAGATCGAGTTCCGCGTCGACAAGCACTCGAACCTCCACTTCATCATCGGCAAGGTGTCGTTCTCCGAGGAAGCCCTCGTGGAGAACTACGCAGCCGCGATCGAAGAGGTCCTCCGTCTGAAGCCGTCCGCTTCCAAGGGCCGCTACATCTCGAAGGCGACGCTCACGACGACGATGGGCCCCGGCATCCCCGTGGACCAGTCGAAGACGACGAAGCTGCTCGAGAACGACGAGGCCTGAGCCTCTCAGCTCGACGACGAGGCCGGATCCCCGCTGGGGGGTCCGGCCTCGTCCGCGTCTGGACACTCTCTGAGGCGGCCAGGCGGCCAGGCGGCCAGGCGGCCAGGCGGCCAGGCGGCCAGGCGGCCAGGCGGCCAGGCGGCCAGGCGGCCAGKCGGCCAGKCGGCCAGTCAGGCCAGTCAGGCCAGGCCGGTGCCGGCCGCCGTGACATGGCCTGGCTCACGATGGTCGTGAGCACCCCTCGGGGCGTGTAGTATTCATCTGTACCCAAGACCGCAGGTCGTCGGTCGTGCCCGCTCGCGGACATGCCGATCGAAGTCCCGTCGCAGACGGAGGCCAGCGCAGGTGAGTGTGATCGAGTCGGACCTGGTCCGGAACTTGTGAGCCCCGCGCCTGCGCGGGGCTCTTTTTGTGTCCGGGGCGGGAGCCGGATTCCCGGCGAGACGTGCGGCACCACCATCGGAAGGATTGCCATGGCGAGGCCGGACAAGGCAGCCGCAGTCGCAGAGCTCACGGACCTGTTCCGCGAGTCCAACGCTGCAGTGCTGACCGAGTACCGCGGGCTCACCGTCGCGCAGCTCAAGCAGCTGCGTCGGTCGCTCAGCGGCAACGCAACCTACGCCGTGGTGAAGAACACGCTGACCGCCATCGCGGCCAAGGAAGCCGGTGTCGAGGGACTCGACGCCGACCTCGCTGGTCCGTCGGCAATCGCCTTCGTCTCCGGTGACCCGGTCGAGGCTGCCAAGGGTCTGCGTGACTTCGCCAAGGCGAACCCCCAGCTGGTCATCAAGGCAGGAGTCCTCGACGGACGCCCGCTGACCGCTGAGGACATCAACAAGCTCGCGGACCTCGAGTCCCGCGAGGTGCTCCTGGCCAAGGCCGCGGGCGCATTCAAGGCTTCGCTCTTCCAGGCGGCCTACCTGTTCACGGCCCCCGCTTCACAGGCTGTGCGCACCATCGACGCCCTGCGCGAGAAGCAGGCTTCGCAGGAAAGCGCTGCCTGAGTCTTCCCCTCCGGGACGACGCAGGCCACGCACACACATCACCCTCTGCTTCACGCAGGACAACTAGGAAGGACGCCGACCATGGCGAAGCTCACCACCGAAGAGCTCATCGGAGCTTTCAAGGAACTCACCCTCATCGAGCTCTCTGAGTTCGTGAAGGCATTCGAGGAGACCTTCGAGGTCACCGCAGCTGCTCCGGCCGCTGTCGCCGTTGCTGGCCCGGCTGCTGCTGCCGCCGAGGCCGAGGAGGAGAAGGACGAGTTCGACGTCATCCTCGAGGCTGCTGGCGACAAGAAGATCCAGGTCATCAAGGAGGTGCGTGCCCTCACGAGCCTCGGTCTCAAGGAGGCCAAGGACCTCGTCGACGGTGCTCCGAAGCCGGTCCTCGAGGCCGCCAACAAGGAGACCGCCGAGAAGGCAAAGGCTGCCCTCGAGGGCGCCGGCGCGACGGTCACCCTCAAGTGATCTGAGCCTCCGGGCTCGGGCCGCCTAGACGCCTGGCGTCTGCGCGGACCACATCGTGCGAGAAGGCCCGCACCCCCTCGAGGGGTGCGGGCCTTCTCGTCTGCTCGACGTCGGGACCGGCTCCGCCGGTCCGCACCTCTCGCAGGGGGACGCCGGGCTCCGGGCTGCCGCGCGAGAGCGACGGTCCGGGCGACTGCGGGGTCGACTCTTGTCGTCCACGCTCGCGCGCAGCCGGGACCGGTCCGCCGGTCATCCAACCGGCCATCCTGCGCGCGCCTCGACCGGGTTGCATGTACTTGGCCCGGTCGGCTATGCTATCGCTTTGCGCTGGCGTGTGCCTGCGAAGCCACTCACGGAACCGACTGGAACGGTCCGCGACCCTCGGAGAGAGCTCCGAGCCCGTCTCGGCATCTGACCTGAGGATCCGTGAGCCCCCGGGGCTGCCGTGAAACCACGGCTGTGACAGGGACCCAGGTGTCGATGACACCACAAGGGTGGACGACCAGGCTCACAAGCGCAACAGCGTGCACTCGATCCGCAGGGAAGGACCCCTCTTGGCTGCCTCGCGCACCCCTTCTGCTCCGTCCGCCGACGCAATCGCGAACCGCACCGCATCTCGGCGCGTCTCCTTCGCCAAGATTTTTGAGCCGCTCGAGGTCCCTGACCTCCTCGGCCTCCAGACCGACAGCTTCGACTGGCTCCTGGGCAACGAGAAGTGGCGCGCGCGTGTTGCGGCAGCCATGAAGCTCGGGACCCAGGACGTGCCGGAGACCTCAGGCCTGGAAGAGATCTTCGAAGAGATCTCACCGATCGAGGACTTCGGCTCCTCGATGTCTCTCTCGTTCTCCAACCACCGCTTCGAGCCCCCGAAGCACACGGCCGAGGAGTGCAAGGAGAAGGACTTCACCTACGCGGCGCCGCTGTTCGTCACGGCGGAGTTCTTCAACTACAACACCGGCGAGATCAAGAGCCAGACGGTCTTCATGGGTGACTTCCCCCTGATGACCGAGCGCGGCACCTTCATCATCAACGGCACCGAGCGCGTCGTCGTCTCGCAGCTCGTCCGTTCGCCCGGCGTGTACTTCGAGCGTGCCGCCGACAAGACCAGCGACAAGGACATCTTCTCCGCGAAGATCATCCCGCAGCGTGGTGCGTGGCTCGAGTTCGAGATCGACAAGCGCGACGCCGTGGGCGTCCGCGTCGACCGCAAGCGCAAGCAGTCCGTCACGGTCCTCCTCAAGGCCCTCGGCATGACCGAGTCGGAGATCCGCGAGGAGTTCGCGGCCTTCCCCTCGATCCTCGACACCCTCGAGAAGGACAACGTCACGACCGAGGAAGAGGCGCTCGTCGACCTCTACCGCAAGATCCGTCCGGGCGAGCCGCCCACGGTCGAGGCCGGTCGCTCGCTCCTCGAGAACTTCTACTTCAACTCCAAGCGCTACGACCTCGCGAAGGTCGGCCGCTACAAGGTGAACAAGAAGCTCGGCATCGACGCGCCCCTGGCCGACTCGGTCCTGACCGTCACCGACATCGTCAAGACGATCAAGTACCTCGCAGCCCTGCACGCCGACGTCACCGCTCTCGACGGCGTCAAGAACGGCGAGGCCGTCGAGGTCCGCGTCGAGACCGACGACATCGACCACTTCGGCAACCGTCGTATCCGCGCCGTCGGCGAGCTCATCCAGAACCAGGTCCGTACCGGCCTGTCTCGGATGGAGCGTGTCGTGCGCGAGCGCATGACGACGCAGGACGTCGAGGCGATCGCCCCGCAGACCCTGATCAACATCCGCCCCGTCGTGGCGTCGATCAAGGAGTTCTTCGGGACCTCCCAGCTCTCGCAGTTCATGGACCAGAACAACCCCCTCGCCGGTCTGACGCACAAGCGTCGTCTGTCCGCGCTGGGCCCGGGTGGTCTGTCCCGCGACCGCGCCGGCATGGAGGTCCGTGACGTCCACCCGTCGCACTACGGCCGCATGTGCCCGATCGAGACCCCTGAGGGCCCGAACATCGGCCTCATCGGCTCGCTCGCGTCCTTCGGTCGTATCAACCCCTTCGGCTTCATCGAGACGCCGTACCGCAAGGTCGAGAACGGCAAGGTCTCCGACGACGTCGTGTACCTCACGGCTGACGACGAGGACCGCTACGTCATCGCCCAGGCGAACACGGAGCTCAACGAGGACGGCTCGTTCCGTCAGGAGCGCGTCCTGGTCCGCCTCAAGGGTGGAGAGACCGACGACGTCCTCGGCTCGAACGTGGACTACATGGACGTCTCGCCGCGCCAGATGGTGTCGGTCGCGACGGCCCTCATCCCGTTCCTCGAGCACGACGACGCCAACCGCGCCCTCATGGGTGCCAACATGCAGCGCCAGGCTGTCCCGCTGGTCCGGTCGGAGGCCCCCTTCGTCGGTACCGGCATGGAGCGTCGTGCCGCGATCGACGCCGGTGACGTCATCGTCGCCACGAAGCCCGGTGTGGTCACCGAGGTCTCCGCAGACCTCATCGTCGTCGCCAACGACGACGCGACCACCACGAGCTACCGCGCCGCGAAGTTCCGCCGCTCCAACCAGGGAACCTCCTACAACCAGCGCGTGCTGGTCGACGAGGGCGCCCGGGTCGAGGTCGGCTCGGTGCTCGCCGACGGCCCCGCGACGGACGAGGGCGAGCTCGCGCTCGGCCGCAACCTGCTCGTGGCGTTCATGTCGTGGGAGGGTCACAACTACGAGGACGCGATCATCCTCAGCCAGCGTCTGGTCCAGGACGACGTCCTCTCCTCGATCCACATCGAGGAGCACGAGGTCGACGCCCGCGACACGAAGCTCGGCCCTGAGGAGATCACCCGGGACATCCCGAACGTCTCCGAGGACGTCCTCGCCGACCTCGACGAGCGCGGCATCATCCGCATCGGCGCCGAGGTCAGCTCGGGCGACGTGCTCGTCGGAAAGGTCACGCCCAAGGGCGAGACCGAGCTCACCCCGGAGGAGCGCCTGCTCCGCGCGATCTTCGGCGAGAAGGCCCGCGAGGTCCGCGACACGTCCCTCAAGGTGCCCCACGGCGAGTCCGGCACGGTCATCGAGGTCCGCACGTTCAACCGTGAGGACGGCGACGAGCTGCCCGCCGGCGTCAACGAGCTGGTCCGCGTGTACATCGCTCAGCGACGCAAGATCACCGCGGGTGACAAGCTCGCCGGCCGTCACGGGAACAAGGGCGTCATCTCGACGATCCTCCCGGTCGAGGACATGCCGTTCCTCGAGGACGGCACGCCCGTCGACATCGTCCTCAACCCGATGGGTGTCCCGGGACGAATGAACGTCGGTCAGGTGCTCGAGGTCCACCTCGGGTGGATCGCCGCGCAGGGCTGGGACATCGACCTCGCGACTGAGGGTGACCTCTCCTGGAAGGAGAACGTCCCCGCGGTCGCAGCGACCTCCGAGCCGCGCAACCCTGTGGCGACACCGGTCTTCGACGGTCTCCAGGAGAACGCCCTCTCGGGTCTGCTCCAGAGCACCCTCCCGAACCGCGACGGCGCACGCATGGTGCAGCCCGACGGCAAGGCACGCCTCTTCGACGGCCGCTCCGGCGAGCCGTTCCCCGAGGCCGTGGCTGTCGGCTACATGTACATCTTGAAGCTCCACCACCTGGTGGACGACAAGATCCACGCGCGCTCGACGGGTCCGTACTCGATGATCACCCAGCAGCCGCTCGGTGGTAAGGCCCAGTTCGGTGGCCAGCGCTTCGGTGAGATGGAGGTCTGGGCCCTCGAGGCGTACGGAGCTGCGTACACCCTGCAGGAGCTCCTGACCATCAAGTCGGACGACGTCCCGGGCCGTGTCAAGGTCTACGAGGCGATCGTCAAGGGCGAGAACATCCCCGACTCGGGCATCCCGGAGTCCTTCAAGGTCCTCCTCAAGGAGATGCAGTCGCTGTGCCTGAACGTCGAGGTGCTCTCGAGCGACGGCACCTCGATCGAGATGCGCGAGTCTGACGACGACGTGTACCGCGCCGCTGAAGAGCTCGGTATCGACCTGTCGCGTCGCCCCAACGCAGCAGCGAGCATCGACGAGATCTGATCTCGGTGACGGGCGGGGGTGCGTAGTCCCTGCTGGGACCTCCACCCCTGCCCCATCCGACACCCTGTAGCACCTCCACCGCGCCGGTGACGGGACACATCCCGACCAGGCCGGCAGACGAAGGAAGTAGGACCACCTTGCTCGACGTCAATGTCTTCGACGAGCTGCGTATCGGACTGGCCACGGCAGACGACATCCGCACCTGGTCGCATGGCGAGGTCAAGAAGCCTGAGACCATCAACTACCGCACCCTCAAGCCCGAGAAGGACGGACTCTTCTGCGAGAAGATCTTCGGTCCGACCCGGGACTGGGAGTGCTACTGCGGCAAGTACAAGCGCGTGCGCTTCAAGGGCATCATCTGTGAGCGCTGCGGCGTCGAGGTGACGCGCTCGAAGGTGCGTCGTGAGCGCATGGGCCACATCGAGCTCGCCGCGCCCGTCACTCACATCTGGTTCTTCAAGGGTGTGCCGTCCCGCCTCGGCTACCTGCTCGACCTCGCGCCGAAGGACCTCGAGAAGGTCATCTACTTCGCCGCGTACATGGTGACGTCGGTCGACGTCGACGGCCGCCAGGAAGACCTCCCGAACCTCCAGAACGAGATCGACCTGGAGAAGAAGGAGATCACCGACCGTCGCGACAACGACATCGAGACGCGCGCACGCCGTCTCGAGGCCGACCTCGCCGAGCTCGAGGCCGAGGGCGCCCGCGCCGACGCACGCCGCAAGGTGCGCGACTCGGCCGAGCGCGAGATGGCTCAGCTGCGCAAGCGTGCTGACGCCGAGCTCGAGCGCCTCGAGCAGGTCTGGGACAAGTTCAAGAACCTCAAGGTCGCCGACCTCGAAGGCGACGAGATGCTCTACCGTGCCCTCCAGGACCGTTACGGCAACTACTTCGAGGGTTCGATGGGTGCCGCCGCGATCCAGAAGCGGCTCCAGGACTTCGACCTCGACGCCGAGGCGACCTCGCTGCGCGAGATCATCCGCTCCGGCAAGGGCCAGAAGAAGACCCGCGCCCTCAAGCGCCTCAAGGTCGTCAACGCGTTCCTCACCACGACCAACTCGCCCACGGGCATGGTCCTGGACGCCGTCCCGGTCATCCCGCCGGACCTGCGTCCGATGGTGCAGCTCGACGGTGGACGTTTTGCGACGTCCGACCTCAACGACCTGTACCGCCGCGTGATCAACCGCAACAACCGCCTGAAGCGCCTCCTCGACCTCGGTGCACCCGAGATCATCGTCAACAACGAGAAGCGCATGCTCCAGGAGGCTGTCGACTCGCTGTTCGACAACGGTCGTCGTGGACGTCCGGTCACCGGACCGGGCAACCGCCCGCTCAAGTCGATCTCCGACATGCTCAAGGGCAAGCAGGGTCGATTCCGCCAGAACCTCCTCGGCAAGCGCGTGGACTACTCGGGCCGTTCGGTCATCGTGGTCGGTCCTCAGCTCAAGCTGCACCAGTGCGGCCTGCCGAAGCAGATGGCGCTCGAGCTCTTCAAGCCCTTCGTCATGAAGCGTCTCGTCGACCTCAACCACGCTCAGAACATCAAGAGCGCCAAGCGCATGGTCGAGCGCGCGAAGTCCGCGGTGTGGGACGTCCTCGAAGAGGTCATCACCGAGCACCCCGTGCTGCTCAACCGTGCACCCACCCTGCACCGCCTGGGTATCCAGGCCTTCGAGCCTCAGCTCGTCGAGGGCAAGGCCATCCACCTGCACCCGCTCGTCTGCGCGGCGTTCAACGCCGACTTCGACGGTGACCAGATGGCTGTCCACCTGCCGCTGTCCGCCGAGGCCCAGGCCGAGGCGCGCATCCTCATGCTCTCGAGCAACAACATCCTCAAGCCGTCTGACGGTCGTCCGGTCACCATGCCCTCGCAGGACATGATCATCGGTCTGTACCACCTGACGAGCGACAAGGTCGACCCGATCGGCGAGGGCCGCGCGTTCAGCTCCGTGTCCGAGGCCGTCATGGCCTTCGACCAGGGCAGCCTGGACCTCAACGCCGTCGTCACGATCCGCATGGAGGGTCTCGTCCCGCCGGTCTCCGGCTTCGAGGCTCCCGAGGGCTGGGTCGAGGGCGAGCCGCTCCTCTTCACCACCACCCTGGGTCGCGCGCTCTTCAACGAGCTGCTCCCTGTCACGTACCCGTACGTGAACTCGGTCGTGGACAAGAAGCGTCTGTCGCAGATCGTCAACGAGCTGGCCGAGACCTACCCCAAGGTCGAGGTCGCCGAGTCGCTCGACGCTCTTAAGGCCGCCGGCTTCCGCTGGGCGACCCGCTCGGGCATCACCATCTCGATCTCCGACGTCGCGACGCCGAAGGCCGAGAAGGCTGCCATCCTCGAGGCGCACGAGGCTCGTGCTCTCAAGGTGCAGCAGCAGTTCGACAAGGGTCTGATCACCGACGACGAGCGCCGCCAGGAGCTCATCGAGATCTGGACCCAGGCCACCGACAAGGTCGCGAAGGCGATGCAGGAGAACTTCCCTGCGCGCAACACGGTCTACAGGATGGTCGGCTCGGGTGCTCGTGGTAACTGGATGCAGGTCCGTCAGATCGCCGGTATGCGTGGTCTCGTGGCGAACCCGAAGGGTGAGATCATCCCTCGCCCGATCAAGTCCAACTACCGTGAGGGCCTCTCGGTCCTCGAGTACTTCATCGCCACGCACGGTGCTCGTAAGGGTCTGGCCGACACGGCTCTGCGCACAGCAGACTCGGGCTACCTGACCCGTCGTCTCGTCGACGTCTCGCAGGACGTCATCGTCCGCGAGGACGACTGCGGGACCGAGCGCGGTCTCACGCTCCCCGTGGGCGAAGACCTCGGTGACGGTCGCCTCGTGCGCCACGCCAAGGTCGAGCAGAGCATCTACTCGCGCACCCTGGCCGCCTCGGTCGAGGTCGACGGCAAGGTGCTCGGCAAGTCGGGCGACGACGTCGGAGACGTGCTCATCGACGCGCTGCTCGCTGCGGGCGTCACGACCCTCAAGGTGCGCTCCGTGCTCACCTGCGAGTCGCACGTCGGTACCTGCGCCCGCTGCTACGGCCGTTCGCTCGCGACCGGCAAGCTCGTGGACATCGGCGAGGCCGTCGGCATCATCGCGGCCCAGTCGATCGGTGAGCCCGGTACGCAGCTGACCATGCGTACCTTCCACACCGGTGGTGTGGCGTCGGCCGACGACATCACGCAGGGTCTGCCCCGTGTCACCGAGCTCTTCGAGGCCCGCACCCCCAAGGGTGAGGCCCCGATCGCGGAGTACTCCGGCAAGATCACGATCGATGACTCCGAGCGGACCCGTCGGATCGTCCTCACCCCCGAGGACGGCTCCGAGGAGATCGCATACCCGGTCACCAAGCGTTCGCGCCTGCTTGTCGAGGACGGACAGGACGTCGTCGTCGGCACCCAGCTCGTCCAGGGTGCTGTCGACCCGAAGAAGGTCCTGCGCATCCTCGGACCGCGTGCCACCCAGAAGCACCTGGTGGACGAGGTCCAGGAGGTCTACGGCTCGCAGGGTGTGGACATCCACGACAAGCACATCGAGGTCATCGTCCGGCAGATGCTGCGTCGCGTGACCGTGCTCGACTCGGGTGACTCGATCCTGCTGCCCGGCGAGCTCGCCGAGCGTGGCCGCTTCGAGAACGCCAACCGCCAGGCTGTCGCCGAGGGTGGTCAGCCGGCCTCGGGTCGTCCTGAGCTCATGGGCATCACGAAGGCGTCGCTCGCGACCGACTCGTGGCTGTCTGCGGCGTCCTTCCAGGAGACCACCCGCGTGCTCACGGAGGCCGCCATGAGCGGTCGCCGCGACCCGCTGCTGGGCCTCAAGGAGAACGTCATCCTCGGAAAGCTCATCCCCGCCGGTACGGGTCTGCCCCGCTACCACGAGGTCACCGTCGAGCCGACCGAAGAGGCGAAGGCCGAGCTGTACCCGAGCTTCGGGTACGACGAGATCGACTTCCCCGCGCTCGGCATGGGCTCGGGCGAGGCCATCCCGCTCGAGGACATCGACTTCGGTCCGGACTTCCGCTGACCGAGATCTGATCTCGACCGTCTGACACAGCAGGGCGGCTCCTCCGGGAGCCGCCCTGCTGTGCTGTCGGGGGAGTGGGCCTGCTCGTCCGCCAGAGGGGGAGAGGGGCGCACTCAGCAGGCCTCTGCGCACGGCTCCCGGAGCGTCCTCGGTGGGGGAGAGACGCGCGCAAGACCGCGCTCTCCAGCGCGTCGCGAGCTCCTCGACCAGGGTTCTGGGAGAGCGGCCGCCATTCGCTCCACGGCGGCTCGTGGGACCCTGGCCAGCGACGTTGACCTCCGGGGCTCCGCCGGGTAGTGTTGAGCACCGTGCCCGTGCTCTCGGGCCATCGTGCGTCCCAGACGTCCTCCGCTGATCGCCGAGCAGCTCGCTGCTCTGGCTCGACGGGTGGAGGCCAGGGGTCGCCGGTCGACACGACCGGACCACGACGGCCAGACGACGCGGCGGGCTTTTCCGGATCGGCGCCTGGCGTCGCTCTGGACCATCGAGCCGGTGGTACGTGGCGTAGTGCAGCTGAAGCTGCGGTGCCCTCGTGCACCCAGCGCGGACACAGACCAGCAACGCATGCCACAGCCAGCACCGAGATCATCTCGGTGGGCTCGAGTAGACACGGAGACGCAGTGCCCACGATTCAGCAGCTCGTCCGCAAGGGGCGGACATCTAAGGTCTCGAAGTCCAAGACCCCCGCCCTCAAGGGCTCGCCCCAGCGACGCGGTGTGTGCACCCGCGTCTACACCACGACCCCGAAGAAGCCGAACTCCGCGCTCCGCAAGGTTGCCCGCGTGAAGCTCTCCTCCGGCGTCGAGGTCACCGCCTACATCCCCGGTGTCGGCCACAACCTCCAGGAGCACTCGATCGTGCTCGTCCGCGGCGGTCGTGTGAAGGACCTCCCCGGTGTTCGCTACAAGGTCATCCGCGGCGCACTCGACACCCAGGGTGTCAAGAACCGCAAGCAGGCTCGCAGCCGTTATGGCGCGAAGAAGGAGAAGAGCTGAGATGCCTCGTAAGGGTCCGGCCCCGAAGCGGCCACTCGTCATCGACCCGGTCTACGGATCGCCGGTCGTCACGCAGCTGATCAACAAGGTTCTCCTCGACGGCAAGAAGTCGACCGCTGAGGCGATCGTCTACGGTGCCCTCGAAGGTGTGCGCGAGAAGACCGCGGGTGACCCCGTCGTCGTGCTCAAGCGTGCGCTCGAGAACGTCCGCCCCGCCCTCGAGGTGCGCTCGCGCCGTGTCGGTGGAGCGACCTACCAGGTCCCCGTCGAGGTCCGCCCCGCGCGTGCCACGACGCTCGCCCTGCGCTGGCTCACCGACTACTCCCGCGCCCGTCGCGAGAAGACGATGACCGAGCGCCTCATGAACGAGATCCTCGACGCGAGCAACGGCCTCGGTGCCGCTGTCAAGCGCCGTGAGGACATCCACAAGATGGCCGAGTCCAACAAGGCCTTCGCGCACTACCGCTGGTAATGGCGCACCGGTGCCCCGAGGTACTCCCTCGGGGCACCGGGCCATCCGCTGCCCTCCCTCGCGGGGCCGGCAGTCTCTTGTCTCGCTCCGTCCCCCATCAGTAAGAGGTAAACCGTGGCACAGGACGTGCTCACCGACCTGAACAAGGTCCGCAACATCGGCATCATGGCCCACATCGATGCTGGCAAGACGACGACCACCGAGCGGATCCTGTTCTACACCGGGGTCAACTACAAGATCGGTGAGACCCACGACGGCGCATCGACGACTGACTGGATGGAGCAGGAGAAGGAGCGCGGCATCACCATCACGTCCGCGGCCGTGACCTGCTTCTGGAACAAGAACCAGATCAACATCATCGACACGCCCGGACACGTCGACTTCACGGTCGAGGTCGAGCGCTCGCTCCGCGTCCTCGACGGCGCTGTCGCCGTCTTCGACGGCAAGGAGGGCGTCGAGCCCCAGTCCGAGACGGTCTGGCGCCAGGCCGACAAGTACAACGTCCCCCGCATCTGCTTCGTCAACAAGATGGACAAGCTCGGCGCGGACTTCTACTTCACCGTCGACACCATCATCAACCGCCTCAAGGCGAAGCCGCTGGTCATCCAGCTGCCCATCGGGTCCGAGAGCGAGTTCACCGGCGTGGTGGACCTGCTCGAGATGAAGGCCCTCATGTGGCGCGGTGAGACCAAGATGGGCGAGGCGTACACGACCGAGGAGATCCCGGCCGACCTCGTCGAGAAGGCACAGCAGTACCGTGCCCAGCTCATCGAGGACGTCGCCGAGTCGAGCGAAGAGCTCCTCGAGAAGTACCTCGGCGGCGAAGAGGTCACGATCCCCGAGATCAAGACCGCGATCCGCGCGCTCACCGTCGCCGGCGAGGCCTTCCCGGTCCTCTGCGGCTCGGCGTTCAAGAACAAGGGCGTCCAGCCCATGCTCGACGCCGTCATCGACTACCTCCCGTCGCCCCTCGACGTGCCGGCCATCGACGCCCACGACGTGCGTGACTTCGAGAAGGTCATCGAGCGCCACCCGGACGCCACGGAGCCCTTCGCGGCTCTCGCCTTCAAGGTCGCGGCTCACCCGTTCTTCGGCAAGCTGACGTACATCCGCGTGTACTCCGGCAAGGTCGAGCCCGGCGCACAGCTCCTCAACTCCTCCAAGGGGAAGAAGGAGCGCCTGGGCAAGATCTTCCAGATGTACTCCAACAAGGAGAACCCTGTCGCCTCGGCGAGCGCGGGTCACATCTACGCGGTCATCGGCCTCAAGGACACCACGACGGGTGACACCCTCACCGACGTGTCGAGCCCTGTCGTGCTCGAGTCCATGACCTTCCCCGAGCCCGTCATCGACGTGGCCATCGAGCCGAAGACGAAGGCCGACCAGGAGAAGCTCTCGGTCGCCATCCAGAAGCTCGCCGAAGAGGACCCGACGTTCCGCGTCAAGCTGGACGACGAGACCGGCCAGACCGTCATCGGCGGCATGGGCGAGCTCCACCTCGACATCCTCGTCGACCGTATGCGTCGCGAGTTCAACGTCGAGGCCAACGTCGGCAAGCCGCAGGTGGCCTACCGCGAGACGATCCGCCGCACGGCGGAGAAGATCGACTACACACACAAGAAGCAGACCGGTGGATCGGGTCAGTTCGCCAAGGTGCAGGTCACCTTCGAGCCCCTCGAGACCGCCGAGGGCGAGCTGTACCAGTTCGTCAACGCTGTCACGGGTGGTCGTATCCCTCGCGAGTACATCCCCAGCATCGACGCCGGTATCCAGGCGGCGATGAGCCAGGGTGTCCTCGCAGGCTTCCCGCTCGTGGGTGTCAAGGCCACCGTCATCGACGGCGCCTACCACGACGTCGACTCCTCGGAGATGGCGTTCAAGATTGCCGGCTCGATGGTCCTCAAGGAGGGCGTCAAGCGGGCTGACCCGGTTATCCTTGAGCCGGTCATGGCAGTTGAGGTCCGTACTCCTGAGGAGTACATGGGTGACGTCATCGGCGACATCAACTCGCGTCGCGGGATGATCCAGTCGATGGAGGACGCGACAGGCGTCAAGGTCATCCGGGCCCAGGTGCCGTTGTCAGAGATGTTCGGGTACATCGGTGACCTTCGGTCGAAGACCCAGGGTCGTGCCGTGTACTCGATGCAGTTCGACAGCTACTCCGAGGTTCCTCGGAACGTTGCCGAAGAGATCATCAAGAAGACCCGGGGCGAGTGAGTCCCCACAGGTCGAACCGTAGTATCACCACCATCAACCTGTAGCGACCCGCACGCCCCGCAGATACACCGCTGAAACGAGCTAGTATCTGCATCGTTCGGCACGACTACCCAAGTCCCAGGAGGACCCCAGTGGCGAAGGCCAAGTTCGAGCGGACCAAACCGCACGTCAACATCGGAACCATCGGTCACGTTGACCACGGCAAGACGACGCTGACGGCGGCGATCTCCAAGGTGCTGCACGACAAGTTCCCGGACGTGAACCCTGAGTTCAAGTTCGACGAGATCGACAAGGCACCGGAAGAGAAGCAGCGCGGTATCACGATCAACATCGCGCACATCGAGTACGAGACGGGCAAGCGCCACTACGCGCACGTCGACGCTCCCGGTCACGCTGACTACATCAAGAACATGATCACCGGTGCCGCTCAGATGGACGGCGCGATCCTCGTGGTCGCGGCGACCGACGGCCCGATGGCTCAGACCCGTGAGCACGTTCTGCTCGCCCGCCAGGTTGGTGTCCCCTACCTGCTGGTCGCGCTGAACAAGGCCGACATGGTCGAGGACGAAGAGATCCTCGAGCTCGTCGAGATGGAGGTGCGTGAGCTCCTCTCCGCTCAGGGCTTCGACGGCGACAACGCCCCGGTCATGCGCGTCTCGGGCCTCAAGGCTCTCGAGGGCGACGCTGAGTGGGTCAAGTCCGTCGAGGACCTGATGGAAGCTGTCGACGAGAACGTCCCGGACCCCGTCCGCGACCTCGACAAGCCCTTCCTCATGCCGATCGAGGACGTCTTCACGATCACCGGTCGTGGAACCGTCGTCACCGGCAAGGTCGACCGTGGAGCGCTCGCGCTCAACTCTGAGGTCGAGATCGTCGGAATCCGCCCCGCGCAGAAGACGACCGTCACCGGCATCGAGACGTTCCACAAGTCCATGGACGAGGCACAGGCTGGCGACAACACCGGTCTCCTCCTCCGCGGCATCAAGCGCGAGGACGTCGAGCGTGGCCAGGTCGTGGTCAAGCCCGGCTCCATCACGCCGCACACCGAGTTCGAGGCTCGCGTCTACATCCTTGCCAAGGACGAGGGCGGGCGTCACAACCCGTTCTACTCGAACTACCGTCCGCAGTTCTACTTCCGCACCACGGACGTCACCGGCGTCATCACGCTGCCCGAGGGCACCGAGATGGTCATGCCTGGCGACAACACCGAGATGACGGTCGAGCTCATCCAGCCGATCGCCATGGAAGAGGGCCTCGGCTTCGCTATCCGTGAGGGTGGCCGCACCGTTGGATCGGGCCAGGTCACCAAGATCCTCAAGTGATCTAGTGCCTAGCTGACCAGCTAGCTCGTCCGGAGACCCGGCAGCCCTCGTGGCTGCCGGGTCTTCGTGCGTCTGGGGGCGGGGGAGGTGCCTGGAGGTACCTCCTGAGCCTGCCGGCAGAGGGGCGGTGCAGGTCACAACCCGGCGTGGGTTGGCTTTTCCACCTCGCCGTGGCAGACTAGTCAAGTTGCCTGTTACGGGCGCGCTCATTCTCAAGTCGAACAGTGTGTTGAACCGCGGGTCCTCCCAGAGGAGGGCCGTTGCCGTGTGTTGAGCTCTCTGTTCTTCGACAGATCGAGGCGCCACGGGACCCCGGTTCCACACAGGTGAGAAGACGTTGTGATCAGCTGGGCATCGTCGGGCACGCAGTGCTCACGATCAGCAGCGGTTCACATTTCCAACGGCCCCGTACCACGCAGTGGTGCAGCGCAAGAGGTTGTCGCCCAGAGCGACACGCCCGAGCGCGGGGGTCGGACAGTTCGAGAGAAAGAGTCAGACGACGCCATGGCGGGACAGAAGATCCGCATCCGGCTCAAGTCCTACGACCACGAGGTCATCGACAGCTCGGCGCGCAAGATCGTCGACACGGTGACACGCGCTGGTGCGACGGTCGTGGGCCCGGTGCCGTTGCCGACGGAGAAGAACGTGTTCTGCGTTATCCGTTCGCCTCACAAGTACAAGGACAGCCGCGAGCACTTTGAGATGCGCACGCACAAGCGGCTCATCGACATCATCGATCCCACGCCGAAGGCGGTCGACTCGCTCATGCGTCTCGACCTGCCCGCGGACGTGAACATCGAGATCAAGCTCTGAGGCTGGGGGAGGACATCACTATGGCTACCCAGCAGAACGAACGGCCCGTCACGGCCGTGCTCGGAACCAAGCTCGGGATGACCCAGGTCTGGGACGAGGCAGGACGCCTCGTTCCCGTGACCGTGGTCCAGGTCGGCACCAACGTGGTGACCCAGGTCCGTACAGCTGAGGTCGACGGCTACGCAGCCGTCCAGCTCGCCTACGGCCAGATCGACCCGCGCAAGGTCTCGCAGCCGCTGAAGGGTCACTTCGAGAAGGCCGGGGTCACCCCGCGCCGTCACGTGACCGAGATCCGTACGTCCGACGCCGGCGAGTTCACGCTCGGCCAGGAGCTCACCGCCGAGGCCTTCGCCTCCGGCAGTGTCGTGGACGTCATCGGGACCACCAAGGGTAAGGGCTTCGCAGGAGTCATGAAGCGCCACGGATTCCACGGAGTCGGCGCGTCCCACGGTGCCCACAAGAACCACCGCAAGCCCGGCTCGATCGGTGGGGCCTCGACCCCGTCGCGCGTGTTCAAGGGTGTGCGCATGGCTGGTCGGATGGGTGTTGACCGTCAGACCACGCAGAACCTGACCGTTCACGCGGTCGACGCCGAGAAGGGCCTGCTCCTCGTCAAGGGTGCAGTTCCCGGACCTAAGGGCGGCGTCGTCCTCGTGCGTAGTGCCGCGAAGGGTGCGTGAAGACATGTCTGAAACGCTCACCGTCGACGTCATCGACGCCACAGGCAAGAAGGCCGGCACGACCGACCTCCCCGCCGAGGTGTTCGACGTCCAGACGAACATCCCGCTGATCCACCAGGTCGTCGTCGCGCAGCTCGCTGCAGCCCGTCAGGGTACGCACGACACCAAGAGCCGCGGCGAGGTCCGCGGTGGTGGACGCAAGCCGTACAAGCAGAAGGGGACCGGCCGCGCCCGTCAGGGCTCGACCCGTGCTCCTCAGTTCGCCGGTGGTGGAGTCGTCCACGGCCCCACGCCTCGCGACTACTCGCAGCGCACCCCCAAGAAGATGAAGGCTGCTGCTCTCCGCGGCGCCCTGTCCGACCGGGCTCGCGCAGGCCGCATCCACGTCGTCACCGGTTTCGGTGTCGACGGCGTGCCGTCGACCAAGCAGGCTCTCACCTCGCTCTCCAACCTCGCTCCTCGCCGCAACGTCCTCGTTGTGCTCGAGCGCGGTGACGAGCTCACGGTGAAGTCGCTCCGCAACGCTGAGCAGGTGCACCTCCTGGTCGCTGACCAGCTCAACACCTACGACGTGCTCGTCTCTGACGACGTGGTCTTCACGCAGGGCGCGCTCGACGCGTTCCTCGCCGGGCCCACGACAGGTTCTTCGGTCAAGGCCGTCGCGACCGAGTCCGAGTCGGCACAGCTCGCGAAGGAGGACGCCAAGTGAGCACCACCGTCCAGAAGGACCCCCGCGACATCCTGATCGCGCCGGTCCTCTCGGAGAAGAGCTACGGCCTGCTCGACGAGGGGAAGTACACCTTCCTCGTCGACCCGCGGTCGAACAAGACGGAGATCAAGATCGCCATCGAGAAGATCTTCGATGTCAAGGTCGCCTCCGTCAACACGATCAACCGCAAGGGCAAGACCCGGCGGACCCGTTTCGGTATCGGCAAGCGCAAGGACACCAAGCGTGCAATCGTCTCCCTCCGTGAGGGTTCGATTGACATGTTCGGTGGCCCGGTCGGCTGAGCCGGCCGAGAGCAGATTGAGGACAGATCCCCATGGGAATCCGTAAGTACAAGCCGACGACGCCCGGACGCCGCGGCGCCAGCGTCGCCGACTTCGTCGAGATCACGCGCTCGGAGCCGGAGAAGTCGCTGATCCGCCCGCTCCACAAGACCGGTGGCCGTAACAGCTCCGGCCGTATCACCACCCGTCACAAGGGTGGTGGCCACAAGCGTGCGTACCGCGTCATCGACTTCCGTCGCCACGACAAGGACGGCGTGCCCGCCAAGGTCGCTCACATCGAGTACGACCCGAACCGGACCGCCCGCATCGCGCTGCTGCACTACGCGGACGGCGAGAAGCGCTACATCATCGCTCCGAACAAGCTGCGTCAGGGTGACGCGATCGAGAACGGCGCCGGTGCTGACATCAAGCCCGGCAACAACCTGCCTCTTCGCAACATCCCGACCGGTACGGTCATCCACGCCATCGAGCTCAAGCCCGGCGGCGGCGCGAAGATCGCACGTTCGGCTGGTGTGTCGGTGCAGCTCGTGGCCAAGGACGGCAACTTCGCGCAGCTGCGCATGCCGTCCGGCGAGATCCGCAACGTCGACCTGCGCTGCCGCGCCACCATCGGTGAGGTCGGCAACGCCGAGCAGTCGAACATCAACTGGGGCAAGGCCGGCCGCATGCGCTGGAAGGGCAAGCGCCCGACAGTCCGTGGTGTCGCCATGAACCCGATCGACCACCCGCACGGTGGTGGTGAAGGGAAGACCTCCGGTGGTCGTCACCCTGTCAGCCCCTGGGGCCAGGCAGAGGGTCGCACCCGTCGTCCCAACAAGGCGAGCGACAAGCTCATCGTCCGTCGCCGTCGTACCGGCAACAAGAAGCGTTGATAAGGAGCCTGACAGATGCCTCGTAGCCTCAAGAAGGGCCCCTTCGTTGACGGCCACCTTCAGAAGAAGGTGGACGTCCAGAACGAGAAGGGGACCAAGAACGTCATCAAGACCTGGTCCCGTCGGTCGGTCATCACGCCCGACTTCCTCGGTCACACGTTTGCCGTGCACGACGGACGCAAGCACACCCCGGTGTTCGTCACCGAGTCGATGGTGGGTCACAAGCTCGGCGAGTTCGCTCCGACGCGCACCTTCCGTGGCCACGTGAAGGACGACAAGAAGGGCCGTCGCCGCTGACCCCCGGGTCAGCAGCGACAGGGACCTCTTGGTCATGACCAGACAAGAAGGCAGGACAGCAATGGAAGCCAAGGCGCAGGTGCGGTTCATCCGCGTCACGCCCCAGAAGGCCCGGCGCGTCGTGGATCTCATCCGTGGCAAGCAGGCCACTGAGGCCGTCGCGGTGCTGAAGTTTGCACCGCAGGCCGCCAGCGAGCCGATTCGCAAGGTCGTGGAGAGCGCGATCGCGAATGCACGGGTCAAGGCAGACCGCGCGAGCGTGGCCTTCGACGAGCAGCAGCTCGTCGTCACGGCTGCGTTCGTCGACGAGGGGCCGACCCTCAAGCGGTTCCGCCCCCGTGCGCAGGGGCGAGCCAGCCAGATCCTCAAGCGGACCAGCCACATCACCGTGGTTGTCGCCCCGCGCGAAGACACGAAGGGAAGGGCCCGATAGTGGGACAGAAGGTTCACCCGCACGGGTACCGTCTCGGCATCACGACCGACCACCGCTCGCGGTGGTTCGCCGACAGCACCAAGCCCGGTCAGCGCTACCGCGACTACGTCCGTGAGGACGTCCAGATCCGCAAGCTCATGAGCACCGGTCTCGAGCGCGCTGGAATCTCGAAGGTTGAGATCGAGCGCACCCGCGACCGCGTCCGCGTCGACATCCACACTGCCCGTCCGGGCATCGTGATCGGTCGTCGTGGCGCCGAGGCAGACCGCATCCGCGGCGAGCTCGAGAAGCTCACGGGCAAGCAGGTCCAGCTCAACATCCTCGAGGTCAAGAACGCTGAGATCGATGCTCAGCTCGTGGCCCAGGGGATCGCCGAGCAGCTCGCGAGCCGCGTCTCGTTCCGCCGTGCGATGCGCAAGGGCATGCAGTCCGCCCAGCGCGCCGGCGCCAAGGGCATCCGTGTCCAGTGCGCAGGTCGTCTCGGTGGCGCAGAGATGAGCCGCAGCGAGTTCTACCGCGAAGGCCGTGTGCCGCTGCACACCCTCCGCGCGAACATCGACTACGGCTTCTTCGAGGCCCGCACCACCTTCGGCCGTATCGGCGTCAAGGTGTGGATCTACAAGGGTGACATGACGGAGAAGGAGTTCGCGGCTTCGCAGGCGAACCAGGCGCCTCGTGCGCCCCGTGGTGGCCCGCGCGGCGAGCGTCCCGCTCGTGGCGGCCGTCGTAACGAGCGTCCGGCCGCTGCCGAGGCGCCCGCCCAGGCCGACCAGGCTGCTGCTGCTCCGGCAGAGGCTGCCCCGGCCGCTCCGACCGGAACGGAGGCCTGAGCATGCTGATCCCGCGCAGGCTGAAGCACCGCAAGCAGCACCACCCGGGGCGCTCCGGCGCCGCGACCGGTGGTACCACGATCGCGTTCGGCGAGTACGGAATCCAGGCTCTCGAGCCGGCCTACGTCACGAACCGTCAGATCGAGGCTGCTCGTATCGCCATGACCCGCCACATCAAGCGTGGTGGCAAGGTCTGGATCAACATCTACCCTGACCGTCCGCTGACCAAGAAGCCTGCGGAGACCCGAATGGGTTCAGGTAAGGGTTCCCCCGAGTGGTGGATCGCGAACGTCAAGCCCGGCCGGATCGTCTTCGAGCTCGCCGGTGTCCCGGAAGAGCTGGCCCGGGAGGCTATGCGTCGCGCTATCCACAAGCTCCCGATGAAGTGCCGTTTCGTGGTGCGCGAGGGTGGTGGCAACTGATGGCTTTCGGAACCAAGGATCTGGCTCCTAGCGAGCTGGACGGCTTCGACGACGAGAAGCTTGTCGCCGAGCTGGAGAAGTCCAAGAAGGAGCTCTTCAACCTCCGCTTCCAGTCGGCCACCGGCCAGCTGGAGAGCCACGGTCGGCTCAAGGCTGTTCGTCGCGACATCGCGCGGATCTACACGATCCTGCGTGAGCGCGAGCTCGGCATCCGTACCGCACCGAGCGTGAGTGAGTGAGGCTGACATGAGCGAGAAGACAACTGCTGAGGCAGCTGCAGAGCAGGACGTCGCCGCCAGCCGGCCGAACCGCAAGACGCGGCGCGGCTACGTGGTGAGCGACAAGATGGACAAGACCGTCGTCATCGAGGTCGAAGACCGGGTCAAGCACCCGCTCTACGGTAAGGTGATCCGACGCACCTCGAAGGTCAAGGCGCACGACGAGCAGAATGCTGCTGGTACGGGTGACCTCGTCCTCATCATGGAGACCCGCCCGCTGTCCGCTACCAAGCGGTGGCGACTGGTGGAGATCCTCGAGAAGGCCAAGTAACACCAGCACTTGGAAGTAGAGATCTGACGCCTGAGGGGCGGACCTGTGGTCACCACGGGTCCGCCCCACAGGGGTGAGACGAGCTACTACAGTGCTTGTCAGCTATCCGTTCGGCAAGGCTCGTTACGACGAGAACCAGCTCGACGACAGGAGTTCACCACATGATTCAGCAGGAGTCGCGACTTCGAGTCGCCGACAACACGGGTGCCAAGGAGATTCTCTGCATCCGCGTTCTCGGTGGGTCGGGCCGTCGCTACGCCGGTATCGGCGACACCATCGTCGCAACCGTCAAGGACGCGATCCCCGGCGGGAACGTCAAGAAGGGCGACGTGGTCAAGGCCGTCATCGTCCGGACCGCCAAGGAGCGCCGTCGTCCCGACGGTTCCTACATCAAGTTCGACGAGAACGCCGCTGTCATCCTCAAGGCTGACGGCGAGCCCCGTGGAACCCGCATCTTCGGCCCTGTCGGCCGCGAGCTGCGCGACAAGAAGTTCATGAAGATCATCTCGCTGGCGATGGAGGTGCTCTGAACATGGCGAAGATCAAGAAGGGCGACACGGTGATCGTGATCGCCGGTCGTGACAAGGGCAAGACTGGTCGCGTCCTCGAGGTCCTCACGGACTCCGACCGCGTCATCGTCGAGGGTGTCCAGCGCGTCACCAAGCACGTCAAGGTCGGCCAGACCCAGCGTGGGACCCGCACGGGCGGGATCGAGTCTGTCGAGGCTCCGATCCACGTCAGCAACGTGCAGTTCTACGACGCCGAGGCAAAGCGCGGCAAGCGCATCGGTGCCCGCACCGAGCAGGTCGAGCGAGACGGTCGTACTCGTACGGTCCGTGTCCGCGTGACCCGCGGTCACGGCGACACCGCGAAGGACATCTGATGAGCACCGAGACGTACGCGAAGGCACAGCCTCGCCTCAAGGCCCGCTACGCCGCGGAGATCCTCCCGGCGCTCCACGAGGAGTTCTCGCACGAGAACGTCAACCAGGTCGCCGGTCTCACGAAGATCGTCGTCAACATGGGTGTCGGAGACGCTGCGAAGGACGCCAAGCTGATCGAGGGCGCCATCCGCGACCTCACAGCCATCACCGGTCAGAAGCCGCAGGTCACGAAGGCCCGCAAGTCGATCGCCCAGTTCAAGCTTCGCGAGGGGATGCCCATCGGCGCCCACGTGACGCTGCGCGGCGACCGCATGTGGGAGTTCGCCGACCGTCTGCTGTCGATCGCGCTCCCGCGTATCCGTGACTTCCGTGGGCTCTCGCCCAAGCAGTTCGACGGACACGGCAACTACACGTTCGGTCTGAACGAGCAGTCCATGTTCCACGAGATCGACCCCGACAAGGTCGACCGCGTTCGCGGTATGGACATCACCATCGTGACGACCGCGACCACCGACGCTGAGGGCCGTTCGCTCCTGAAGCGTCTCGGCTTCCCCTTCAAGGAGCTCTGACATGGCGAAGAAGGCCCTGGTCAACAAGGCAGCCGCAAAGCCCAAGTTCGCGGTTCGTGCCTACACCCGGTGCCAGAAGTGCGGTCGCCCGCACTCTGTGTACCGCAAGTTCGGACTCTGCCGTATCTGTGTGCGCGAGATGGCGCACCGCGGCGAGCTTCCCGGCGTCACCAAGAGCAGCTGGTAACAACTACGTCGTAGGTCCGGACGGTGCCCGTAGAGGCACGGACCGGATACCCCGGCGAGGAAGGGCTACAGCCCAATGACGATGACCGACCCGATCGCAGACATGCTCACGCGTCTGCGTAACGCGAACTCGGCTTACCACGAGACGGTTCAGATGCCGTTCTCGAAGCTGAAGTCGCACATTGCTGAGATTTTGCAGGCCGAGGGATACATCTCCGGCTGGACCGTCGAGGACGCGCCCGTGGGCAAGTACCTCACCATCCAGCTGAAGTTCGGCCCGAGCCGCGAGCGTTCGCTCGCCGGCATCCGCCGTATCTCGAAGCCTGGTCTTCGTGTGTACGCGAAGTCCACGAACCTGCCGAAGGTCCTCGGCGGTCTGGGTGTGGCGATCCTGTCCACGTCCTCAGGCCTCCTGACCGACAAGCAGGCCGCACAGAAGGGCGTGGGTGGGGAAGTCCTCGCCTACGTCTGGTAATCGGAAGACGGAGAGGAGATAGCCATGTCCCGTATCGGCAAAGTCCCCGTCCCGGTTCCTTCCGGAGTGGACGTCAGCATCAGCGGAGCGCTGGTGACGGTCAAGGGTCCCAAGGGAACCCTCGAGCACGTCATCCCCGCCCCCATCGAGGTCTCGCTCGCTGAGGACGGTGCCCTCGCGGTCACCCGTCCCAACGACGAGCGCACCTCACGCGCCCTGCACGGGCTCACCCGTACGCTCCTGGCCAACATCATCACCGGTGTGACCCAGGGCTACGAGAAGAAGCTCGAGATCGTCGGCACCGGTTACCGCGTGACGGCAAAGGGTTCCGACCTCGAGTTCGCACTTGGCTTCAGCCACCCGGTGGTCATCTCGGCCCCCGAGGGCATCAGCTTCGCCGTCGAGGCCCCGACCAAGTTCTCGGTCAGCGGCATCGACAAGCAGCAGGTGGGCGAGGTCGCTGCGAACATCCGCAAGATCCGCAAGCCCGAGCCTTACAAGGGCAAGGGTGTGCGTTACGCGGGCGAGATCGTCCGTCGCAAGGCCGGAAAGGCTGGTAAGTAACCATGGCTCTCAAGATCATGGGCAAGGGCAAGGCCGTCGCGCGTCAGCGCCGCCACTTCCGCCTGCGCAAGAAGATCTCGGGCACGGCTGCTCAGCCGCGTCTCGTGGTTACCCGCTCTGCTCGTCACATGACCGCTCAGGTCGTGGACGACACAGTCGGCAAGACCGTCGCCTCGGCGTCGACCCTCGAGGCCGACCTTCGTGCCTTCGACGGCGACAAGACCGCCAAGGCTCGCAAGATCGGCGAGCTCGTCGCCGAGCGTGCCAAGGCCGCTGGTGTCGAGGCAGTCGTCTTCGACCGCGGGGGCAACAAGTACCACGGCCGAGTGGCAGCAGTCGCCGACGGGGCCCGCGAAGGCGGTCTGGCCCTGTGATGACGCGAACCACTTCCGCATCGAAGCAAAGGACTCTCTGATGGCTGCAGGGCAGCGCAGCACCACCGGCGCCCCCACGGGCGGCGCCACCACCGAGAACAACAACAGCGACCGTAGGAACGACCGTCGCGGCGGAGGCCGCGGCGGAGACGGTCGTCGCGGTGACGCCGCTGAGAAGAGCGCTTTTGTCGAGCGCGTCGTCACCATCAACCGTGTCGCCAAGGTCGTCAAGGGTGGTCGTCGCTTCAGCTTCACCGCTCTCGTCGTGGTGGGTGACGGCGACGGAACCGTCGGCGTCGGCTACGGCAAGGCCAAAGAAGTTCCCGCGGCCATCGCCAAGGGTGTCGAAGAGGCCAAGAAGAACTTCTTCAAGGTTCCTCGCATCCAGGGCACGGTTCCTCACCCCGTCACGGGCGAGGCAGCCGCTGGTGTCGTCTTCCTCCGTCCGGCCGCACCGGGAACCGGTGTGATCGCCGGTGGACCGGTCCGCGCCGTGCTGGAGTGCGCCGGCATCCACGACGTGCTCTCGAAGTCCCTCGGGTCCTCGAACGCCATCAACATCGTCCACGCGACGGTGGCGGCGCTCCGCGGCCTCGAGCTCCCCGAGCAGGTTGCTGCTCGCCGTGGCCTTCCGCTCGAGCACGTCGCCCCGGCGGCCATGCTCCGTGCGCAGGCAGCGGGCAAGGCTCCGGCAGCAGAGGCAGGTGCATGATGGCCCGTCTCAAGGTGACCCAGGTCAAGTCCGCCATCGGCGGCAAGCAGAATCAGCGCGACACCCTGCGCACTCTGGGCCTCAAGCGGATCGGTGACACCGCCGTGAAGGAAGACCGCCCGGAGATCCGCGGGATGGTCGTCACGGTGGCGCACCTCGTCACCGTCGAGGAGGTCGAGTGATCATGGCTGAGAAGTCAGACAAGAAGGACGCGGCCGTCGAGACCGACGCACCCGTGAAGAAGACGGCTGCCAAGAAGGCTCCTGCTGCGAAGTCTGCAGCCGAGGCGCCCGCAAAGGCAGCCCCGAAGGCGAAGACGACCAAGGCCGCCAAGGCCGAGGCTGTCGAGCCGGTGGCCGCAGCCGGTGCAGGTGGGACCCTCAAGGTCCACCACCTGCGTCCTGCTCCGGGTGCCAAGACCGCCAAGACCCGCGTGGGTCGTGGTGAGGCGTCCAAGGGTAAGACCGCTGGACGCGGGACCAAGGGCCAGAAGGCCCGCTACCAGGTTCCTGAGCGCTTCGAGGGTGGACAGATGCCGCTGCACATGCGGCTTCCGAAGCTCCGTGGCTTCAAGAACCCGTTCCGCACCGAGTACCAGGTCGTGAACCTGGAGAAGCTGTCGGCGCTCTACCCTGAGGGTGGATCTGTCACGGTGGACGACCTTGTCGCGAAGGGCGCCGTCCGCAAGGGCGAGCTCGTCAAGGTCCTCGGCACGGGCGAGCTGACCGTGAAGCTCGACGTGACGGTCGACCGTCTCTCGGGCTCCGCCAAGGACAAGATCCTTGCAGCTGGCGGTTCCGTCTCGCAGGCATGACACACACAGCAGGGCCGGCAGCGCACACGCGCTCCCGGCCCTGCTGTCGTCTGCGGGTCCAGATGTCCGGGTCCGACCAGGCCATCCACTAGACTCGTCCAGTCACACCCGCGCCGCTGGAGTCAGCGGCACGCGATCGACAGGCGCCGAGCACTCGGTGCCGACTCCACACGCCGCACAGACGGTGACGACTTCCCGCCTCGGCGGACCAGGAGGACTTGGTGCTCAGCGCATTCGCAAGGGCGTTCCGCACGCCCGACCTGCGGCGCAAGCTGCTGTTCACGATCTCGATCATGGCGCTGTTCCGTGTCGGCTCCTTCGTGCCGTCCCCGGGCATCGACTACGGGAACGTGCAGGCCTGCCTCGCCGACGGTGGCAGCGGAGAGCTCCTCGGTCTGGTGAACCTCTTCAGCGGCGGTGCGCTGCTGCAGCTGTCGATCTTCGCGCTCGGCATCATGCCGTACATCACCGCGAGCATCATCGTCCAGCTGCTCCGCGTCGTGATCCCTCACTTCGAGGCGCTCCACAAGGAGGGCCAGTCGGGTACAGCGAAGCTCACGCAGTACACCCGCTACCTCACCATCGGCCTCGCCGTCTTGCAGGCCACGACCTACGTGACCATGGCACGCAACGGTCAGCTGCTGCCGGGCTGCGACGTCATCCCGAACGACAGCTTCATGACCTCGCTGCTCATCGTCATCACGATGACCGGTGGCGCGGGCCTGATCATGTGGCTCGGTGAGCTCATCAGCGAGCGTGGCGTCGGTAACGGTATGTCGCTGCTGATCTTCACGTCGATCGCCGCGAGCTTCCCGCCCGCGCTCTTCTCGATCGCCGGCGGTGCCGGTGGCGTGCAGAAGTTCATCATCGTCATCCTGGTGACCCTCGTGGTCGTCGCGCTGGTCGTCTTCGTCGAGCAGTCCCAGCGACGCATCCCGGTCCAGTACGCCAAGCGCATGGTCGGTCGCAAGATGTACGGCGGTTCGACCACGTACATCCCGATCAAGATCAACATGGCCGGCGTGATCCCCGTGATCTTCGCGTCCTCGCTGCTCGCGGTCCCGGCACTCATCGCCCAGTTCGCGGCGCCCGAGGCCGGCTGGGTGCAGTGGGTCCAGCGCAACATCGCGCTGCCCGAGGCCCCTCTGCACATCGTGCTCTACGTGCTCCTCATCCTCTTCTTCTGCTTCTTCTACACGGCCATCACGTTCAACCCGGACGAGGTCGCCGACAACATGAAGAAGTACGGCGGGTTCGTGCCCGGCATCCGTGCCGGCCGTCCGACCGCCGAGTACCTCGACTACGTCATCACGAGGATCACCTCGGCCGGAGCGATCTACCTCGCTCTGATCGCGCTGATCCCGACCATCACGTTCCTGCTGCTCGACGTCAGCACCAACATCCCGTTCGGTGGTACGTCGATCCTCATCATCGTCGGTGTCGGTCTCGAGACCGTGAAGCAGATCGACTCCCAGCTGCAGCAGCGTCACTACGAAGGGTTCCTCCGTTGAGCGCACGCATCGTCCTCCTCGGCCCTCCCGGAGCGGGAAAGGGCACCCAGGCCGCGCGCCTGGCCGAGTCGCTCCAGATCGAGGCGATCTCGACAGGCGACATCTTCCGCTCGAACATCAAGGGCGAGACCGAGCTCGGTCTGCTCGCCCAGCAGTACACGGCGAAGGGCGAGCTCGTCCCCGACGAGGTCACCAACGCCATGGTGCGCGACAAGCTCGCCTCCAAGGTCGCTGCGGGGGAGCAGGGGTTCATCCTCGACGGCTACCCGCGCAACGTGGCCCAGGTGGCCGAGCTCGACACGATCCTCACAGACCTCGGGCTGACGCTCGACGGGGCCGTCGAGATCACCGCCGACCCTGAGATCGTCGTCGAGCGGCTCCTGGGCCGTGCGGAGATCGAGGGTCGTGCGGACGACACCGAACCCGTCATCCGGCACCGTCTGTCGGTCTACGCCGAGCAGACGGCGCCGATCGCACGGCTGTACGCCGAGCGTGGCGCCCTGGCCCAGGTTGACGGCATCGGTTCCGTCGACGAGGTCACCACCCGCCTGCTCGGTGCGCTCGACCAGCTGCACTCCTGAGAGACAGAAGACCACGATGTTCGGCCGCGAGAAGATCGAGTACAAGACACCTGAGCAGGTGTCGTGCATGCGCAGGGCCGGGCTCGTGGTCGCTGCGGCCCTGAGGGCTGTCGAAGACGCTGCGGCTGCGGGCCTGACCACAGCAGATCTCGATGCCGTGGCCGCGGCCGTGATCGCCGACGCTGGTGCCACGGCGTCCTTCCTCGGGTACGAGGGCTTCCCGGCGACGGTCTGCGTCTCGGTCAACGACGCCGTCATCCACGGCATCCCCGGCGGCCGGGTCCTGGTCGACGGGGACCTGGTCTCGGTCGACTGCGGAGCGATCGTCGACGGCTGGCACGCCGACGCCGCGGTGTCCTTCGTCGTCGGGGGAGAGGCCGCTGCAGACCCGCGCGACCTGGCGCTCATCCGTGCCACGGACGACGCGTTGTGGGCCGGCGTGGCAGCTCTCGCGTCGGGGGAGCGTCTGAGCGCTGTCGCGAACGCTGTCGACGACTCGATCACCGAGGCCGCCGAGCGTGACGGTGCCCGCTACGGGATCGTCGAGGACTACGTCGGGCACGGTATCGGTACCGCGATGCACCAGCCCCCGGACGTGCTGAATTACCGCACCCGAGAGCGCGGCGCGAAGATCCGCCCCGGGATGTGCCTCGCGGTCGAACCCATGGTCACCCGTGGCGACCAGCTGACCCACGTCTGCGAGGACGACTGGACCGTGGTCTCGAGCGACGGGTCGAGGGCCGCCCACTGGGAGCACACCGTCGCGATCCTCGAGGACGGGCTCTGGGTCCTCACGGCCGAAGACGGTGGCGCAGCCCGCCTTGCGGCCCTGGGTGTGGAGATCGCCCCGGTCTGACGCGGTTCGGGCGGGCGAACTCCGCCCGATCGTCTTCCCACCGTCGAGGCCGTGGCGGTAGCCTCGCGATTCCTGGGCGAGCCAGGGCCTCCCGTCCTTCGAGCAGAAGGACCGACGAGCAGGGCGACCAGATGTCGTGGGATTCCGAGCACCGGGGGGCTGGGGGTGGCACGCGCCCCCCGAGGCTCCCTCGTGCGCCCTCGGTCCTCGTCGGCAAGCCCGCACTGACGTCGTTGCTCGACCGCCACGAGCCGCTCACGGTGATCTGCGCCCCCAAGGGCTACGGCAAGACGGCGCTCGTCAGCTCGTGGGCCCGTGCACGGACCCTCGGTCACGACCTCGTCTGGGTGTCGTGCAGGCTGCCGTCGGTCCTGGCGGACGGGATGCCCGCCCCGTTCTGGGCGCGGCTCGCGGCCGAGCTGTGGCGCGCCGGGCTGAGCGCCGTCGAGCCAGGCCTCGTGCCCGGGCGGAGCGACGTGGTCGCAGCGATCGCTGGACGCACCGAGCCGCTCTGTGTGGTCGTCGACGACTTCGACGACAACCCTGACCCGCACGTCGCCGGGGAGATCCTCGAGCTCGTCCAGCGGTTCGACCTGCTCTACGTGGTGGTGCTGGCGCGGAGCCCGCGGACCACCGAGCCGCTCCTCGCCTCGACCGTCGACTCGGTGGTCCTCGGACCCCAGGACCTCTTGCTCGGGGTCGACGACACCACCCGCCTCGTCGCGGCCCTCGGTCACGACTTCTCGGGCGAGTCGGTCCGGTCCCTCGTCCGGGCGACCGGTGGATGGGCGGCGCTGCTGCGTGCCGTGCTCGTCGGCTCTGGTCCGCGGGCTCGCCCTGGAGGACGGTCCCGGTCAGACCTCGCGACGCGGGCCGACGGACCTGCTGTCGAGGCCACAGGTCGACAGGCCGTGGTGCCGGCGACACCGGCAGTGCCGGGCCACAGGCTCGACCTCTCGGCGGGGCTCCCCTATCTCAGATCGGTCTGGGACGAGCTCGCCGACCCAGCGCTCAAGCGTTTTGTGCAGCTCACGGGCTTCATCGGGCCTTTCACGGTCGACGACGCGACCTGGACCACAGGCCTGCGTGACTGCGCGGACATCGTCTGCGGGCTCGTCGACGTCGGTCTGCTCGTCCAGGAGAC
Source organism: Sanguibacter sp. Leaf3 (assembly GCF_001425965.1). Lineage (NCBI taxonomy): Bacteria > Bacillati > Actinomycetota > Actinomycetes > Micrococcales > Sanguibacteraceae > Sanguibacter > Sanguibacter sp. Leaf3. The sequence goes on from NZ_LMRH01000001.1 coordinate 902,672, forward strand.
CGCAGGCACGCAGGTGCGGCTCAGGTACGTCGAGGCTGTCGCCCTGGCGGCGACGGAGATCTTCCGTGCTGAGGAACCGCGGCGGTACAGGGTCGCGCAGCGCCGCATGGCACGGCTGCGGACGGCTCAGGGGCGGGTCGGCGAGGCCGTCGAGCACCTGCTCGAGGCGCGGACCTGGGAGGCCTGTGCCGAGCTCGTCGACAGTCACTGGGCGACCCTGGTCGCGGAGCACCCGGAGGTCGTCGCCGACGTGGTCGAACGGGTGCCGGCGACCGTGCTGGCCCGCCACCCTCGCCTCGGGATCGCGCACGCGCACCTGCTGCCCGTGCTCCGCCCGCGGCGCGGCGACCCTGGTGGCGCGGCGCACGACGCCGCGCGCGGGCTGCGGGCAGCCGGGCCTGGGACCACCGAGGGCGACGGGACCGACGCGGCGGCCCAGGCGCTCGGCTCGATGGAGGAGGGGCTGGCGCAGATCGTCACGCTGCGCCTCACCGGTGACTACGGCGCCGCGACCCACCTCGCCGAGCAGGCACAGGTGGGCGTCGGGCCGATCCTCGACGGGGCGGACGCGGCCGCCCAGGGGGAGCTCGCGCCGCTGCTCTACGAGTGGGCGGTGACACGGTTCCTCGCCGGAGACGTCGAGGGCGCGCTCTCGGCCTTCCGTCAGGGGGCTGGTCTCGCACGCAGCGCGGGCAGGCCGCTCGTGCTGCGGGAGGCTGCGGTCGGCGCCGCTCTGTGCTGTGCGCTGCTCGGCTATCTGGAGCAGGCTGAGGAGTGGCTGCTCGAGGTCCCCGCCGTCGTCTCGGAGCTCGGCCGGGCCAGCACAGCAGGCCGCACGGCGGAGGGACGAGGGGTCCAGACGGTCCGGGCGATCGTCGCGCTCGAGCGCCTCGAACCGTCCGACGGCACCGCTCTGCTGCCGCCCGACGATCCTGGTGCTGCGTCCGGGCTCGGTGTCGTGGTCATCGCTGTGAGGTCGCAGATCGCCCTGCGCGACGGCACCCACTACGAGGCTCTGGCGGAGGTCGAGGCGGCGCGTCAGGCTCTCGAGGGCAGCAGCGCGTCACGGAGCCTGCGGGAGTCTCTCCTGGCAGGGGCAGCGGTCGAGCTGTACCTCGGGCTCGGGTACGTCTCGCGGGCCCGAGCAGCGGTCGCGGGCATGGACCGGCGGTACGAGGCCGTCGCGATCGCCTGCGCCCGGACAGACCTCGTCGCCGGGGACCTGGACGACGCCGTCGACAGGTGCACTGCGTGGTTGGCCACGCACCTCAACGGCCCGCGGATGCGTCTCGACCTGCTGCTGGTGCTCGCCGCGGCCGAGCTCGGCCGCGGGCACAGGCACGAGGCTGCCGTCGCGCTCGAAGAGGCTGTCGCCCTCTTCCGGGCGACCGGGCTGCTGCGCAGCTTCCTCAAGGTCCCGCGCGACGTGCTGGAGGACCTGGCTCCGCAGGTCCCCGCGGTCCGCGCTGTCCTCGACGCACCGGGCTTCGCCGAGAGCGACAGCGTGTTCCCCGGGGAGTCGCCGCGCGCCAGGCTCAGCAGCCGCGAGATGCAGGTGCTGCGCAGCCTGGCCGAGAGCCCGTCGCTCGCGAGCGTCGCCCGCTCGTTGTTCTTGTCCGCCAACACCGTCAAGACGCACCTGCGGAGCATCTACCAGAAGCTCGGGACGCACTCGAGCGTCGAGACCGTCGAGAAGGCGCGCGACCTGGGGCTGCTCGACGACCCCGCCGGGGAACCTGGCGCCGGGGGAGCGCGAGGCCCTGGGGATGCCGGTCGGCGAGGTGGACCAGGCGGCCGAGGCGGGCCGGCCGGCCGTGGGAGGAGGGGCGGCGGCAGGGGCGCCGCGCCCACCGGGCGTGCAGGCGACGAGCGCCCGGACGACGACGCCGAGGACGACGCTGACTACGAGGACGACGACGACATGGCATGACGTGCGGCACAGTTTTCCTGTTTCGGGTCTCGTGCCGTAGGATGTTTCGTTGGGTGTGTAGTGCTCGCGCACTTCCACCACCACCCCACGGTCTCGACAGCTGGCAACAGCTGCAGACCACGTCTCCCGGACCCGTTCCGGGCGTGGCCGACGCGGCCGTGGGCAGGATGTTCGTCACGAGAGTTAGCGGAGGATATGGCGAAGAAGGACGGTGTCATCGAGATCGAGGGCAGCGTGGTCGAGGCGCTGCCGAACGCGATGTTTCGCGTGGAGCTTGCCAACGGTCACAAGGTGCTCGCTCACATCTCGGGCAAGATGCGACAGCACTACATCCGGATCCTCCCCGAGGACCGCGTAGTGGTCGAGCTGAGCCCGTACGACTTGTCCCGTGGCCGGATCGTCTACCGCTACAAGTAACCACCACTCGATCAACTGCTGTCTTGCGCGCATGCGCCACACGGCGGCGGAGGAACCACGATGAAGGTCAAGCCCAGCGTCAAGAAGATCTGCGACAAGTGCAAGGTGATCCGCCGGCACGGTCGCGTCATGGTCATCTGCGAGAACCTGCGTCACAAGCAGCGCCAGGGCTGAGAGGCCTCGGTGCTCTAGGGCACATGCTTCACAGATCGACCAGTGCCTGTCCGGCGGGCTGAACAACCGGGCACGCACGACCCAGCGCACCACCAACGGCTGGCACGGAGAGATCCGTGACCAGGCGTCACCCTCGGCTCGGAGGCCGGGGCTCGCAAATCCGCGAGAGATGGTGCGGCAGACCTCCGAATGCAGTACAGGAGCCGGAAGGCACATGGCACGTCTTATCGGTGTCGACCTCCCCCGCGACAAGCGGCTCGAGGTTGCACTCACCTACATCTTCGGCGTCGGCCGTACCCGCGCCCAGCAGACGCTGGCAGCGACGGGCATCAGCCCCGACGTCCGCGTGAAGGACCTCGGCGACGCCGAGCTCGTCTCGCTCCGTGACTACCTCGAGGGCAACTACAAGCTCGAGGGTGACCTTCGCCGTGAGGTTGCTGCTGACATCCGCCGCAAGGTCGAGATCGGCTGCTACGAGGGTCTGCGCCACCGCCGCGGCCTGCCCGTGCGCGGACAGCGCACGAAGACCAACGCGCGTACCCGCAAGGGCCCCAAGCGCACCGTGGCCGGCAAGAAGAAGGCCCGCTAGCAGCCAGTAGTTCGCCGGGAGCCGGCGGTTCTACATCGGCCGCCGAACACCTCTCCCGCGATCCGAAGACCTCGAGCAAGGAAAGAAACAGCACATGCCTCCCAAGACTCGCGGCGCCCAGAGCGCACGCAAGCCTCGCCGTAAAGACAAGAAGAACGTCGCCATCGGCCAGGCGCACATCAAGAGCACCTTCAACAACACCATCGTGTCCATCACGGACCCGTCCGGTGCGGTCATCTCCTGGGCCTCCTCCGGCCAGGTCGGCTTCAAGGGTTCGCGCAAGTCGACCCCGTTCGCCGCGCAGCTCGCCGCCGAGGCCGCTGCACGCCGTGCGCAGGAGCACGGCATGAAGAAGGTCGACGTCTTCGTCAAGGGCCCCGGCTCCGGGCGCGAGACCGCGATCCGCTCCCTCCAGGCCGCTGGCCTCGAGGTCGGCTCGATCCAGGACGTCACCCCCCAGGCGCACAACGGCTGCCGCCCGCCCAAGCGCCGCCGCGTCTGACCTGACCGGTCGTCACCGCCGAGACGGTGCTCTGCCCACGTGCCCCGCACGTGGGCAGAGCACCGTCACCCGGCAGCAAGCTGCAGGTCCCGGCGAGGAGATCTTCGTCCCGGGTTCGTGATGCGTCATATAGCGGACGCATGCTGAAAGGAACACACCCACGTGCTTATCGCACAGCGCCCCACACTGACCGAAGAGGTCATCTCGGAGAGCCGCTCCCGCTTCTCCATCGAGCCGCTCGAGCCTGGCTTCGGCTACACGCTCGGCAACTCGCTCCGTCGCACGCTGCTCTCGTCGATCCCCGGCGCTGCAGTCACCTCGATCCGGATCGACGGTGTGCTCCACGAGTTCACCACCGTCCCCGGTGTCAAGGAAGACGTCACCGAGATCATCCTCAACGTCAAGAACCTCGTCGTCTCCTCGGAGAACGACGAGCCCGTCGTGATGTACCTGCGCAAGCAGGGCTCCGGTGTGGTCACCGCCGCGGACATCGTCCCGCCGGCGGGCGTCGAGGTGCACAACCCCGATCTGCACATCGCGACCCTCAACGACAAGGGAAAGCTCGAGATCGAGCTCACCGTCGAGCGTGGACGTGGCTACGTCTCTGCCCAGCAGAACAAGTCCTTCGACGCCGAGATCGGCCGCGTGCCGGTCGACTCGATCTACTCGCCGGTCCTCAAGGTCACGTACAAGGTCGAGGCGACCCGTGTCGAGCAGCGCACCGACTTCGACAAGCTCATCGTCGACGTCGAGACCAAGCAGGCCATCAGCCCCCGCGACGCGCTCGCGTCGGCTGGTAAGACGCTGGTCGAGCTGTTCGGCCTGGCCCGTGAGCTCAACGTCGAGGCCGAGGGCATCGAGATCGGCCCGTCGCCGACCGACGCCGCGCTGGCCGCTGACCTGGCGCTCCCGATCGAGGACCTCCAGCTGACGATCCGTTCGTACAACTGCCTCAAGCGCGAGGGCATCCACGCCGTGGGTGAGCTCGTGGCACGCAGCGAGGCAGACCTGCTCGACATCCGTAACTTCGGTGCGAAGTCCATCAATGAGGTCAAGGACAAGCTCGCCGAGCTCGGCCTGTCCCTCAAGGACTCCCCGCTGGACTTCGACCCCTCGACCGCCGACTACTACGACGGCGACGACACGGAAGACGAGCAGTACACCTGACGTCTGAGTCGTCCGCGCGAGCGGCCGGCACACCCCCACCTTTCTAGGAGCACACACCATGCCTACCCCCACCAAGGGTGCGCGTCTCGGCGGAAGCCCGTCCCACGAGCGCCTCATCCTCAAGAACCTCGCGACGAGCCTCTTCGAGCACGGCCGCATCACCACCACGGTGACCAAGGCCAAGCGCCTGCAGCCCTTCGCCGAGCGCCTCATCTCGAAGGCGAAGCGCGGAGACCTGCACAACATCCGCCAGGTCGCCAAGACCATCAACTCCAAGACGGTCAACCGTCCCGGCGAAGAGGGCGACGCTGCGACCACGCTGCACCGCCTCATCACCGAGATCGCCCCGGCCATGTCCGAGCGCAACGGTGGCTACACCCGCGTGACGAAGGTCGGCAACCGTAAGGGCGACAACGCCCCCATGGCCGTCATCGAGCTCATCCTCGAGCCCGTGAGCGCCAAGCAGTCTGTCGTCCGCGAGGCCGAGAAGGCCGCGAAGAAGACCGCCCCGAAGGCTGCCAAGGCTGACGAGGCACCCGCGTCCGAGGCTCCGGCCGCTGACGCCGAGGCACCGGCAGAGGAGTCGTCCGAGAAGGACGCCTGACGCCGCCCTCGTCCCCAGGGGCGAGTGCCTGAGCTTCATCCACGAGGCCCGGTCCGTGACTCGTCACGGACCGGGCCTCGTGCGCTAACGTCGACCCCGGTGCGCGTGCACGAGCACGTCCACGGGCCGAGAGACGACGACGAGGGGAGCGGTCCGTGTCCTGGATCGAGCTCGTGCCAGCCTTCGTGGCGTGCGCGGCCGTGCTGGTCGCGCCTGGAGCGCTCGTCGCGCGAGCCGCCGGCGTCCCGGCCTGGCTGGCCCTTGGTGCCGGCCCCGGACTGTCGGTCGCCTTCTACGCAGTGCTCGCCGTCGTCCTCGCGAGGTCCGGGGTCGCCTGGTCGCCCGTGACGGTCGGTCTTCTCGCGCTGGGGTGCCTGGTCGTCGTCGCTGCGGTCGCCGTCCTGGCCAGGCGCGCGACCCGCTCTGGGTGGGCGCGCGTCACCGGTCTGCTGCCCGGCGCAGACGGGCTCGGTGCTGGGCCTGCCTGGTCCGGGACGCCGTCAGAGGGTTCGTCTCGCGGCGCAGGCCGACGCTGGGCACCGTCGACGTGGTCGTGGCGGGCGTGGGTCTGTGCCGCGGTCGCGGGGTCCGCTGTCGTGACTGTCGTCCCGACCATGATCGGCATGGGGGCCCCGGACGCCCCGCTCCAGCAGTGGGACGCCGTCTACCACCTCAACGGGCTCGCCCTGATCCAGGAGACCGGGGACGCGAGCCAGCTCAACGGGCTCTACGGCACAGGTGCGAGCGTCTACTACCCGACGGCCTGGCACGCGGCGGTGTCGCTCGTCGTGAGCCTCGGCGGTCCGCTGACGGCGTCGTCGATCACGGCTGCGGCGAATGCCTCGACCCTCGTCATGAGTGTCGTGTGGGTCCTAGGCGCTGCGGCCTTCGCCCGCGCAGTTCTCCCGCACCGACCTGCGGTCACCGTGCTCTCGGCCCTGGCGGTGTCTGCCTTCTCGATGTTCCCGACCGTGCAGCTGGCCACCCTCGCGCAGTGGCCCAACGGTCTCGCGACCATGCTGATCCCTGGGGCGGCCGCCGCCGTGGTCACGGCCACGAGGTCGTGGCGGTCCCGCGCGGACCGGACCTCGCCCCCTGTCGCCCGGGTGACCTCTGTGGTCTTGACGGCCCTGGCCCTGGGCAGTGCTGCTGGTGTAGCACTCGCACAGCCGAGCGGCTTCGTGGGGTTGGCGGTGGTCCTCGCGCCCTTCGTGGTGACGGTGCTCGCCGTCGTCGTCCGCGACGCGTGGCGCGGCGGGCGCAGGACTGCGGTGCTCGTGCCGGCCGTCTTCGTGGTGGTCTTCGTGACGGCTGCTGCTCTCGTGCTCAGCCGGTCGTCGGTCCTCGACATGGTCTTCGGCTTCGCACGGGCCCCGCAACGGAGCATCCCCGTGTCGGTCGCCCGGATCCTCACCGACACTGTCCTGACCCCTGTACCCGGCAACATCGTGGTGTCGGTGCTCGTGGTCGTCGGGGCTGTGGTGCCCCTGCGTCGGCGACGGCACCGTTGGCTCGTGGTCTCCGCGGGTCTCGTCGTGGCACTCGCTGCCCTGGCCGCCGGTCCGGAGAACCCACTGAGGCTGGTCACCGGGATCTGGTACACCCAGGCAGCTCGGATCGAGGCTTTCTACCCGGTGCCTGCGGCGGTCCTCGCGGCGGTCGGCGCGCTGGCCGTGGTCGACAGGGTGCGTGCGAGCGGACGGGTCCGGGACAAGGCTCCCGGCGCGCCATGGCTCCGGTCTCCGGTCGCGCTGACAGGCGCGCTGCTGCTGGTCGCCTTCGTGACGTCGGCGGCCTTCCAGGCCCCGCAGCGGGCCGTGAGGTTCGCCCAGGCCTACGACCCGGCGAGCATCCAGTGGGGGACCATGCTCAGCGTCGACGAGCTCGAGCTGATGCGCGACCTGCCGGAGATCGTCGGTGACGACGCCGTCGTGCTGGGGGACCCGTTCAGCGGCGCGCCCTACGCGTGGTCTGTGGGGCGCACCCACGTCGTGCTCCCGCAGCTGAACATCTCCGGGCTCGACCCGGACCGGCAGTACCTCGTCGACCACTTCGACGACGTCACGACAGACCCGAGGGTGTGCGAGGCCGTGCGTGAGCTCGGGGTGACCCACTTCTACGTCGACCGGACGAAGCCTCGCGACGGCGCCAAGCGCAGCCCGCTCGGACCAGCCCTGTCTGAGGTCGACGTGTCGACAGGCTTCGTCCCCGTCGCCACGGCAGGGGACGCCGCTCTCTACGAGCTGACGGCCTGTGGTTGACGTGCCGACAGCGCCTGGGGTGCAGGCCGGACTCCCTGTCGTGCTGGTCCACGGCATCCGGACCTCGTCGACCATGTGGCGGGCGCAGGTCGCCTCCCTCGAGGCCGCGGGGCGTCGTGTCCGGGCGGTCGACCTCCCGGGGCACGGCACCCGCCTCGGGGAGCCCTTCACGCTCGCCGCCTGCGACGCCGTGATCGCCGAGGCCGTCGACGACCTGGGCGGCGAGGTGCTCCTCGTCGGGCTGTCGCTCGGTGGGTTCTTGTCGGTCGAGTTCGCGGACAAGCACCCTGACGCCGTGCGCGGGCTGGTCGCCGCCGGCTGCTGCACAGACCCCCGGGTGCCGCTGCGGGCCGCGTGGGCGCGGCTCTCCCGCTGGATCGAGCGGACACCGGACTCTGGGGCCCGGTTGAACGCCTTCGTCGTCCGTGCGGCGCTCTCTCCGCAGGCACAGGACGACATCGCGGCCGGCGGCTTCGCGCTCCGCGTGATGTCCGAGGCGCTCGATGCCGTCGGTGGCCTCGACCCGCTCGGCTCCTTGCCGAGGTCGCGGTGCCCGGTGTGGCTCGTCAACGGCGCCCTCGACCACTTCCGCACCCAGCAGGCAGCGTTCCGCAGGGCCGCGGAGCGCTCTGGCCAGCCTGTCCGGACAGTGGTGGTCCCGAGGGCCCGGCACCTGGTCAGCCTCGACGCGCCCGTCGCCTTCACACGGGTCGTGCTCGAGGCCCTCGAGGCTGTCGACCCGTCTGCGCGGCCCTAGACGGCCAGAGCGGCTCACGGATGGCCGGGAGCAGCACCCCCACCCGCGCCTGGCGCACCGGCTATCCGAAGAGGTCCCAGGCCCTGGCGCCGCCGACGAGGGCTGCCGAGTTCGGCACGATGACGACCTCGTCGCCCAGCCTGTCGAGCACGGCCTGGGTGATCCGGCGCGAGTTGCCCCCGCCGATGTACAGCCGGTCCCACAGGAACACGGGCCGCAGGCCGTCGACGACGCGTGCGACGCGCCTCGACCACAGACCGTCCCCGAGCCTGTGCCGCTCGATCTCGCCGATGTACGCGTCATAGGTGGTGCCGCGTCGCACGGGTGCGTGGGAGAGCTCGAGGTGGGGTGCTACCCGGCCGCCGTCGAAGTGCGCGCTGCCGAGCCCGGTCCCGAGGGTCAGCACGAGCTCGAGGCCTGTCCCCGCGACCACGCCGGCGCCGTGGATCTCCGCGTCGTTGAGCACGAGGACCGGGACACCCAGACGCCCCTCGAGGGCGGCCCTCGCGTCGAAGCCGGACCACAGCTCACGCAGCTCGGGGTCGATCCGCGAGCGAGGACCTGTCCGGGTGATGTAGTGCGGCGTGTGGATCACGACACCGTGCCGGATCATCCCCGGCATCCCCAGGCTCACCCTGTCCGCGGGCGGCAGGTCACGGGCGAGGCCGGCGACGGTGTCGACGAGCAGCTCCGGCGAGAGCGGGTACGGCGTCGGGACCCGGACCGCAGGCGCGTGCGCCGTCCCTGCGGCGTCGAGCACCGCAGCCTTGATGCCGCCGCCCCCGCAGTCGACGGAGAGCGTGAGCGGGGCCGGAGAGCCGGAAGCAGACATGAGGTGCAGGATACGTCCGTCGCTGCGCCCGTGGCGGGTCTGAGGCCCTGCCAGGTGGTGTGACGTCCCTCGGTCCGGTGTCGCCCTGGTCCCGCTGCCGCGGCGCAGGCCTCGCTGCCGCTGTCCAGGTGCTGCTGTGCGCAGGGCCCACCTGGGTCCGCCCGGCAGCCCGCGGTGCGTCATCATGGAGGACGTGATGCGCATCAGACTAGACATCTCCTACAGGGGGACAGACTTTGCCGGCTGGGCTGTCCAGCCTGGGCTGCGGACGGTCCAGGGGACCCTCGAAGACGGTCTCGCCCAGGTCTTGCGCACCCGGGTCCGTCTGACGGTGGCCGGGCGCACCGACGCCGGCGTGCACTCCCGGGGGCAGGTCACGCACATCGACGTCCCGGACGAGACCTGGATCAAGCTCGAGGGTCGGGGAGACAGGACGAGCGAGCAGGCGCTGCTCTCCCGCATCAGCGGCGTGCTGCCGGCCGACGTCGTGGTCCGGGCGGTGACAGTCGCGCCGCCAGGCTTCGACGCGAGGTTCAGTGCGCTGTGGCGGCGCTACAGCTATCGGATCGTCGACCGCGCCGAGCTGCGCGACCCCTTGCGCGCCGACTGGACCCTGTGGTCCCGGCGGCCCCTCGACGTCGACGCGATGCGCGCGGCCACCGAGCCGCTCGTGGGGGTGCGGGACTTCGCGGCCTTCTGCCGTCCCAGGCCTGGCGCGACGACCATCCGGCACCTGCAGGAGCTCCGGTGGGAGCGCCGGGTGGGTGGGCCTGACGACGGGCTCGTCGTCGCGAGCGTCCAGTCGGACGCGTTCTGCCACAACATGGTCCGCGCGCTCGTGGGGGCATCGATGGCTGTGGGCTACGGCCAGCGCCCCGTGGAGTGGCCCGGGGAGATCTTGCGCGGGGGAGTGCGCGACCCCCTCGCCGGGGTGGTCCCCCCGCACGGGCTCACCCTCGAAGAGGTCTTCTACCCCTCCGACGACGAGGTCGCCGCCCAGGCGGAGCGCTCACGAGCCCGGAGGATCGAAGAGCACATCTGGCAGTAGGCCGTACGGTCCCGGCTCGAGAGGGCGCCGCCGCGCAGCGCGGTACCCACCGCACGACGTCGGAGACACCGCAGGCCCGTCCGGAGCCGGACGGGCCTGCGGTGCTGAAGAGCGTGACGGCGTCGCCGCGCTCGTCGGGTGGTCGGGGATCCCTGCGCTCAGGGCTCCTCGACGATGTGCACGGCTGCCTCTTCGGCGCTCGCCGCTCCGCCGTCGACACCGGTGTCTTCGGCGAAGGTGTCGTTGACCCGCCCGTCGAGGGCGTCGGGGTCGGCCACGAGGCGTCCTGCGCGGTCGGGCTGGGTCGCGCCGGAGTCCGGGGCGTCGAAGATGTCGGGTTCTTCCTCGGCGAGTCGCTGGTCGAGGGTCTCGCCCTGGATCTCCTCGAGAGCCGTCTCGCCGAAGTGGTTGCTCCGCGGCCTCTCGGGCGGGGAGTAGCCCTCGTCGAGGAGGTCGTCGACCCCACGCTGGGTGAGGGTGTCCTCCTTGGGCAGCTGGTCGGTGTCGCCCTCGCTGTTCAGCGCGGCGTCGGTGCTGGTTGCCGGTGTGTCTTCGCTCATCCCTCCACGGTGTCACCGCGCAGCACGGTCCGCACGTCGAGGGGAGCGCCCGGACCCTCGTGCAGGCGGCGAGCCTGGACGTCGCCGCAGGCGCCGACGGGTATTGAGCTCGCTCCCAGCCCTGCCGAGACGGCACACTAGCCCCGTGGGACACATCGACATCAACGACGTCAGCTATTTCCTCCCCGACGGGCGTCCGTTGCTGTCGGGGGTCGACCTGCGTGTCGGCGACGGCGCGAAGGTGGCCCTGGTGGGCCCCAACGGCGCTGGCAAGACCACGCTCATGCGCATCGTCTCGGGCGACCTCGAGGCTCACGGCGGCCGGGTGAACCGCAGCGGCGGGCTCGGCGTCATGCGTCAGCTCGTCGGACGGATCGACGACGACAGGACCATCCGCGACGTCCTGGTCGACCTCGCGAACCCTGCCGTCAGGGCGGCGGGCGTCGAGCTCGCGGACTCCGAGATCGCGATGATGACCACGGACGACGAGCCGACCCAGATGCGCTACGCCCAGGCGATCGCCGACTGGGCCGACGCCGGCGGCTACGACGCCGAGAACGACTGGGACCACGTGACCGACGAGGTCCTCTCGATCCCCTTCGACTCGGCGCAGCACCGCGCGATGCGGACCCTGTCCGGAGGTGAGCAGAAGCGCCTCGTGCTCACCTCCCTGCTCCGCGGCCCCGACGAGGTGCTCCTGCTCGACGAGCCGGACAACTTCCTCGACGTCCCGACCAAGCGCTGGCTCGAGCAGCAGCTCGCCGCGAGCCGCAAGACCGTCCTGTTCATCAGCCACGACCGTGAGCTGCTCTCGCGCACGGCGACCCAGGTGGCCTCGCTCGAGCCGGGTGCGTCGGGGTCGTCGGTCTGGGTCCACGGACAAGGCTTCGACACCTACGCCGCCGCTCGCGAAGACCGGATGAGCCGTCTCGAAGAGCTGCGCCGCCGCTGGGACGAAGAGCACACGAAGCTCAAAGACCTGGTCAACGGCCTCAAGACGCGGGCTGCCTTCAACGACGGTCTGGCGAGCCGCTACCAGGCGGCCCAGACCCGCCTGCGCAAGTTCGAGGAGGCCGGGCCGCCCGAGGTCGTCGCGCGGGAGCAGAACGTCCGCGTGCGCCTGACCGGCGGTCGGACGGCCAAGCGTGCCGTCGTGGCCGAGAAGCTCGAGCTCACAGGCCTCATGAAGCCCTTCGACACCGAGATCTGGTTCGGCGACAGGGTCGCCGTGCTGGGGTCGAACGGCTCGGGCAAGTCGCACTTCATGCGACTGCTGGCAGCAGGCGGCTCCGACCCCGCGGACCACGCCCCGGTGGTCGAGGGCATGCCCGCCTCGCAGGAGCCTGTCAAGCACACAGGGGTCGTCACGCTCGGTTCGCGGGTGCGCCCAGGGTGGTTCGCCCAGAACCACGTCCACCCCGAGTGGGACGGGCGCACGCTCCTCGACATCCTGCACCGCGGTGAGGGCAGCCGGGACGGCATGAGCCGGGAGCCCGCGAGCAAGGCGCTCGACAGGTACGAGCTCGCCGGGCAGGCGGAGCAGAAGTTCGAGACCTTGTCCGGTGGTCAGCAGGCACGCTTCCAGATCTTGCTGCTCGAGCTCGGCGGAGCGACCCTGCTGCTGCTCGACGAGCCGACGGACAACCTGGACCTGCACTCGGCCGAGGCTCTCGAGGCCGGGCTCGCCCAGTTCGAGGGGACCGTCGTCGCCGTGACCCACGACCGCTGGTTCGCCCGCGGCTTCGAGAGGTTCCTCGTCTTCGGGGGCGACGGCACGGTCCGGGCCACCCAGGAGCCCGTCTGGGACGTGGAGCGGGTCCGCCGGGAGCGGTGAGCCCGACGGCTGAGCCACCTATCCTGGGGGCATGGCTGTCCACAAGATCGTCCTCTTCTACGCCTTCACCCCGGTCCCCGACCCGCTCGCCCTGCGCCTGTGGCAGTCGGCGCTCGCCGAGCGCTGGAACCTCAGGGGGCGGGTGATCGTGTCGGAGCACGGCATCAACGCGACCCTCGGCGGCACGGTCGAGGATCTCAAGCAGTACGTGAAGACGACGCGCCAGTACCCGGGTTTCGCCTCCATGGACGTCAAGTGGTCCGATGGCACAGGCGCCGACTTCCCGCGGCTGAGCGTCAAGGTGCGTCCCGAGCTCGTGAGCTTCGGCGCGCCGGACGAGCTCGAGGTCGACGCCGACGGGGTCGTGGGCGGTGGCACCCACCTCAGCCCGAAGGAGGTCGACGCGCTCGTCGCCGAGCGCGGGGACGAGGTCGTGTTCTTCGACGGACGCAATGCCTTCGAGGCTCAGATCGGCAGGTTCCGGGGCGCTGTCGTTCCCGACGTGCGGACCACCCGCGACTTCGTGGCCGAGCTCGACTCGGGCCGGTACGACGACCTCAAGGGTCGGCCCGTCGTCACCTACTGCACGGGCGGCGTGCGCTGCGAGGTGCTCTCGGCGCTCATGACGGCCCGCGGCTTCGAGGAGGTCTACCAGATCGACGGCGGGATCGTCCGCTACGGCGAGGAGCTCGGGACGTCGAGCCTGTGGGAGGGGTCGCTGTACGTCTTCGACGAGCGGATGCACGTCGACTTCGACCCGGAGACCGTCCCGCTCGGTACCTGCGTGCTCTGCTCGGCCGTGACGGCCTCGTACGAGAACTGCGCGTCCACGGCGTGCACGACCCTGCGGGTGGTGTGCGCAGGCTGCTCGGAGCAGGCGCGGTCCCAGACCTGCCCGACCTGCGCGGCGGCTGAGGCCGGGCAGGCGTCTCACCAGGTGGGGGACAGGGTCTCGGCCTGACCTACGGCGTCGGCGCGATCGCCCTGCCCCTCGTGGACCCCCTGCCGGTGATCGTGGTCCCCGGCTCCGGTGCCGACTCCTCTACCCGGACAGCGCACCCATGACGTGGCCGGCGCGGCTCTCGGGTAGTATCTGCTGCGGCTGGATCACAGTGCTCCGTGCTTCTACCACCGTCCTCCTCGGCTCTGACGCCGGGGCCCGGCCCCGAGGGGCCGCGGACGACCTCCTCCCGAGGTCTGTTGTGACGCAGTCGGTTTTGACCGGCGACCCGTGGAGCAGATAGTGTGACTAGTCGTTGTGCTTCCATACGTGACCGGTGCGCCCACTCGCTAGGTCTGAGACGGAGCGCTCGCCGACCTCGCCGGCCGCAGAACTCTGCGTCTGGCAAGACACGATACGAAACGAAGGCTACGACCGTGCGTACGTACACCCCGAAGCCCGGCGACGTCCAGAGTGACTGGTACGTCATCGACGCGACCGATGTCGTCCTGGGCCGCCTCGCTACCCACGTGGCGACTCTGCTCCGTGGCAAGCACAAGGCCACCTTCGCTCCGCACGTCGACGGCGGTGACTTCGTCATCGTCATCAACGCGGACAAGGTCGCCCTGACCGGCAACAAGCGCGAGCAGAAGCTGGCCTACACCCACTCCGGCTACCCGGGTGGTCTGCGTGCTGTCGCGTACTCCGACCTGCTCGAGAAGCACCCGGAGCGCGCAGTGGAGAAGGCCGTCCGCGGCATGCTCCCCAAGACCACCCTCGGTCGCAACCAGCTGGGCAAGCTCAAGGTCTACCGTGGCACTGAGCACCCCCACGCTGCGCAGCAGCCGAAGCCGTTCGAGATCACCCAGGTCGCTCAGTAGGCCCCGCCTGCTCAGCTGACATACCAAGGACGCGAGGACATCACCGTGGCGGAGACCACCGTCGACATCGACGCGCTGGACGAAGAAGCACCCAGCACCTACACCTCTGAGACCACCGCCCCCGCGGGCCGTGGCCAGAGCATCACCGCGCCGGCCCAGGCTCTGGGTCGTCGCAAGGAGGCGGTCGCACGTGTGCGTCTCGTCCCCGGCACCGGACAGTGGAAGATCAACGGGCGCACGCTCGAGGGCTACTTCCCGAACAAGGTCCACCAGCAGCTCGTGAACTCCCCGCTGAAGCTGGTCGACGTCGAGGGTCGCTTCGACGTCATCGCCCGCATCGTCGGTGGCGGCACCTCCGGCCAGGCCGGCGCGCTGCGCCTCGGCATCGCCCGTGCCCTCAATGAGATCGACGAGGAGCACAACCGCGCGACGCTGAAGAAGGCTGGCTTCCTCACTCGCGACGCACGCGTCGTCGAGCGCAAGAAGGCTGGTCTCAAGAAGGCCCGCAAGGCTCCTCAGTACTCCAAGCGCTGATTCTTTCGCGCTCTGCGACGGCCCCGATGGTGACCCCATCGGGGCCGTTCGCCGTTCGACCGGCGGGCTGCGGAGTCCCGCTGCCGTGATCTCTCTCTTCTCACAGGGGTGTACCAGCAGATGGCTCGTATCTTCGGAACAGACGGTGTGCGCGGGCTCGCGAACCGTGACGTCACGGCCGAGATCGCTCTCGACCTCGCGGTCGCAGCAGCGCACGTGCTCGGGCAGCGCGGTGTGTTCTCGGGCCACCGCCCGAAGGCCGTCGTGGGCCGTGACCCCCGCGCCTCGGGCGAGTTCCTCTCGGCCGCCGTCTGCGCCGGCCTCGCGAGCGCTGGCGTCGACGTCATCGACGTCGGTGTCGTCCCCACCCCTGCCGTCGCGTACCTGACCCACAGCATGGACGTGGACCTCGGCGTCATGCTCTCGGCCTCGCACAACCCGATGGAAGACAACGGCATCAAGTTCTTCGACAGGTCGGGGTACAAGCTCGCCGACGAGGTCGAAGACCAGATCGAGGCGCGTCTGCGCGCTGACTGGGACCGTCCGACAGGTGCCGACGTGGGTCGCATGACGCAGGACTACACAGCCGTGTGGCGCTACGTCGACTTCCTCGTCTCGACCGTGCCCTACCGTCTCGACGGGCTCAAGGTCGTCGTGGACTCGGCCAACGGTGCCGCGAGCGAGGTGGGCCCCGAGGCCCTGCGCCGCGCTGGCGCGGAGGTCGTGGTCATCGGGTCCTACCCCGACGGCATCAACATCAACTCCGGCTACGGCGCCACCCACCCCCGCCGCATGGCGGCGGCGACAGTCGGCCACTGGGCCCACGCGGGTGTGTCCTTCGACGGTGACGCCGACCGCTGCATCGCGGCCGACGAAGACGGCAACATCGTCGACGGCGACCAGATCATGGGGATCCTCGCGCAGGCTCACGCCGAGCGCGGCACGTTGACCAACGGCACCCTCGTGACGACGGTCATGTCGAACCTCGGGCTCAAGCTCGCGATGCAGAAGTCGGGCATCAGGACCGTCGAGACGGCCGTGGGGGACAGGTACGTCCTCGAGGAGATGCGCCGCAGCGGCTACTCCGTCGGCGGCGAGCAGTCAGGTCACGTCCTCCTCACGGACTACGCGACCACGGGTGACGGCACGCTCACGGCGCTGCACCTGCTGAGCCGTCTGGCGGAGACCAAGAAGACGATGTCGGAGCTCGCCTCGGCCATCGGACGTCTGCCGCAGTCTCTGGTCAACGTCAAGGGCGTGGACAAGAGCCGTGCGAGCAGCGACAGCGACGTCCTCGCGGCCGTCGCCGAGGCCGAGGTCCTGCTGGGCGAGACCGGACGCGTCCTGCTGCGCCCCTCGGGCACTGAGTCGCTCGTCCGGGTCATGGTCGAGGCCGCGACCCAGGAGCAGGCTGACACCGTCGCAGAGTCTCTCGCGGACGTCGTCCGCGTGCGCCTCGCCCTCTGACCCTCACCCCGAGCGCTCGTCCCTCGAGCCGCCGTCGCCCCAGGAGCCCGTGACATGACACTCCAGCCGTCGTTCCGTGACGCTGTCGAGCGCTACCTCGACACCTTCGACCGTGGTGTGCTGCCGATCGTGCAGGCGGGGCACCCTGTGCTCCGCCAGCCGGCGGCGGCCTACGACGGTCAGCTCGGCGACCTGCTGCCCGCCCTCCTCGACGCGATGCGCCTGACGATGGTCGACGCCCCCGGGGTGGGTCTCGCGGCTCCGCAGATCGGCATCGGTCTGCAGATCGCCGTGGTGCACGACGCCGGGGCCCCCGACGCCCAGGACCCGCGCGAGCGGACCCCGCTCGAGCACAGGGTGCTCGTGAACCCGTCCTACGAGGGCGTCGGCGACGAGCGACGCTCGTTCTTCGAGGGCTGCCTCAGCGTCGAGGGCTACCAGGCCGTCGTGGCGCGGTTCCGCACCGTCCGTCTGACAGGTCAGGACGAGACGGGGCGCCAGCTCGACGAAGAGCTCACGGGCTGGCCGGCGCGGATCGTCCAGCACGAGACGGACCACCTTCGAGGCCAGCTGTACCTCGACCACGCCGAGATCCGCTCGCTCACCTCGAACGACAACCTCGCCACGCTCTGGGGTGGGCACGAGGGCCCGGCCGAGGCCGCTCAGGCTCTCCGCTTCCCGACTGCCTGACTGACTGCCTGACCCACCCCGCGAGAGCGCGGCTGCCACGGCCCGTGTGGCACGCCGTCTGCACCTTCTGGCCCACCTCGGCTCGTCCCTGAGGTGGGCCTCGTGCGTCCTGCGATCATCCGTGCGGCCGATGCCCACCCCTGAGGCTGCGTGCTGAACTGTCAGGGACACATCGGGGAGATACCCGATGGTGCCTGCCACGTCGGATTTCTACGCTGGTGGGACACCGGGACGTCCGGGCCGAGGAGGGGACGACGCACGTGCTGGAGATCATCGAGAACGTGCTGCACTCCGTCGAGGCCTGGGCCGTGGGCCTCGCCGCGTCACCCTGGGTCTTCGCTGTCCTCGTGCTCTTCGTGGTGGTCGACGCGTTCTTCCCGCCGGTGCCGAGCGAGACCCTCGTCATCGCGGTCGCCGCGTACGCGGTGTCGACAGGAGGACCACCCCTCTGGGCGATCGTCGCGGCCGCAGCCGTGGGTGCTGTGCTGGGGGACTCGATCGCCTACCTGCTGGGTCGTCATCTGCACATCCGTGCGTGGCGGGTCATGCACGCACGTCGTCTCCAGGCCGCCTTCGACTGGGCCGAGGGCGCACTGGCTGCCCGCCCGGCGAGGTTCATCGTCTCGGCGCGGTACGTGCCCGTCGGGCGGGTCGCCGTGAACATGACCGCGGGGGCCATCAAGATGCCGGCGCCACGGTTCGTGGCTCTCGCGACAGTCGGCGGGGTCACGTGGGCGGGCTACTCGACCCTCATCGGCATCGGGTCAGGGATGTGGCTCGGTGACAGGCCGCTCGTCGCGATGGCCGTCGGGGTGGTCGGCGGCATCGCCCTCGGCTATGTGGTCGACCTCGTCGTCGGACGCCTGCTCGGGCGCAGCGGCGCTGACGTCGCGGGAGCGGCAGCCGACGAGGCGGCCGACCCAGCCGTGCCGGCGGTCCGTGAGGCGGCCACCGTGGGTGCCTCTGCGGCCTGAGCCAGCCCGGTCGCCAGCGGCCCTCAGATCTTGCGGAGCCGCACCCGCTCGACCGAGTGGTCGCGGCCCTTGTGCAGCACGAGCGTCGCCCGGCTCCGGGTCGGGGCGACGTTCTGCAGCAGGTTCGGCTCGTTGATCGTGTCCCAGATGTGCTCGGCACGGGCGACAGCCTCGTCGTCCGAGAGCCCCGCGTACCTGTGGAAGTACGACTCGGGGCGGGAGAACGCCGTAGAGCGCAAGGACAAGAACCTGTCGACGTACCACTGGCGCACGTCCGCCGTCCGGGCGTCGACGTAGATCGAGAAGTCGAAGAAGTCGCTGACCGACAGGTCTGACCCCGACTGCGTGGCGCGTCCGGGCTGGAGGACGTTGAGGCCCTCGACGATCAGCACGTCAGGTCTGTGCACCACGGTCTCGGCCCCGGGGACGATGTCGTAGGTGAGGTGGTCGTACACGGGCGCACGGACCTCGGGGCGCCCGGCCTTGACCTTCGACAAGAACCTGATGAGCGACCGACGGTCGTAGGACTCGGGGAACCCCTTGCGCTCCATGAGGCCGCGGCGCTCGAGCTCGGCGTTGGGGTAGAGGAAGCCGTCGGTCGTCACCAGCTCCACACGGGGCGTGTCCGGCCAGCGGGCCATCATCTCGCGCAGCACGCGGGCCGTCGTGGACTTCCCGACGGCCACCGAGCCGGCGACCCCGATCACGTAGGGCGTCCGGCCCGAGTCCTCCCGCAAGAAGGTCGACGTCGCCTGGTGCAGGCTGCCCGCCGTCGCGACGTAGAGGTTGAGCAGGCGCGAGAGCGGCCTGTAGACAGTGTCGACCTCGGCCAGGTCGACGGGGTCGCCGAGACCACGGAGCCTGGCGACGTCGGCGTCGGTCAGCGGGAGGGGGGTCGACTCGGAGAGCCGGTACCACGCCGCCCTGTCGAGATCGACGTAGGGCGTCGCGGGGACGATGTTCTGGGCTACCACCCGACGATTCTGCCTGATCGATCAGAGCCGTGCGTCGTCTAGACTCTGGGACCATGTGCGGAATCGTTGGTTACGTCGGATCCCAAGTCCCCTCCTCGCGCCCCCTCGAGGTAGCGCTCAACGGCCTCAAGCGGCTCGAGTACCGCGGCTACGACTCCGCAGGTGTGGCGCTCGTCGCCCCCGGGGTCGACCGTGTCGTCTCGGCCAAGAAGGCCGGGAAGCTGTTGAACCTCACGGCAGAGCTCGAGGCCCACCCGCTGGCTGACGCCACCGCGTCCATCGGGCACACCCGCTGGGCCACCCACGGCGCACCCAACGACCTCAACGCCCACCCGCACCTCGCGGACGGCGGACGCCTCGCCGTGATCCACAACGGGATCGTCGAGAACTTCGCAGCGCTGCGCCTCGAGCTCGCCGGCGACGGTGTCACCTTCCTGTCCGAGACGGACACCGAGGTCGCCGCCCACCTCCTGGCCAAGGAGCTCGCCGAGACTGGAGACCTCACCGAGGCGATGCGCCGCACGGCCGTCAGGCTCGAGGGCACCTTCACGCTCCTCGCCGTCCACGCCGACCGCCCCGACACCGTCGTGGGCGCCCGTCACGACTCTCCGCTCGTCGTCGGGCTCGGAGACGGCGAGAACTTCCTCGGCTCCGACGTCGCCGCCTTCATCGCCTTCACCCGCGAGGCTCTCGAGCTCGGGCAGGACCAGATCGCGACGATCACCCCCGACGCCGTCTCCGTCATCGACTTCGAGGGCACTGTCGTCGAGCCGCGCCGCTTCACGGTCGACTGGGACGCCGAGGCCGCCGAGAAGGGCGGCTTCGCGTCCTTCATGGACAAGGAGATCCACGACCAGCCCCAGGCCGTCGGCGACACCCTCCTCGGACGCACCGACCTCGAGGGGCGTCTCGTCCTCGACGACCTGCGCATCGACGAGTCCGTGCTCCGCACCGTCGACAAGATCGTCGTGATCGCCTGCGGGACAGCCGCCTACGCCGGGCACGTCGCCAAGTACGCGATCGAGCACTGGTGCCGCATCCCCGTCGAGGTAGAGCTCGCCCACGAGTTCCGCTACCGCGACCCCGTCGTCAACGAGAAGACCCTCGTCGTGGCCATCACCCAGTCGGGCGAGACCATGGACACGCTCATGGCCGTGCGCCACGCCCGCGAGCAGGGCGCCAAGGTCATCTCGATCGTCAACACGCACGGGTCGACCATCCCGCGCGAGTCCGACGCCGTGCTCTACACGCACGCCGGGCCCGAGATCGCCGTCGCCTCGACCAAGGCTTTCCTCTCGCAGATCACCGCGGCCTACCTGCTCGGCCTGTACCTCGCCCAGCTGCGCGGCAACATGTTCCCCGACGAGATCGCGAAGATCTACGACGAGCTCCGCGAGATGCCCGGCAAGATCCAGGAGGTCATCGACCGCGGGACCCGCGTGCGAGAGATCGCCCGATGGATGGCCGACACGTCGTCCGTGCTGTTCCTGGGCCGCCACGTCGGTTTCCCCGTCGCGATGGAGGGCGCGCTCAAGCTCAAGGAGCTGGCCTACATCCACGCCGAGGGCTTCGCCGCCGGTGAGCTCAAGCACGGACCGATCGCGCTCATCGAGCCCGGCCAGGCGGTCTTCGTCATCGTGCCGTCGCCTCGCGGACGTCACTCGCTGCACTCCAAGGTGATCTCCAACATCCAGGAGATCCGCGCCCGTGGGGCTCGTACCCTCGTGCTCGCCGAAGACGGCGACGAGGCCGTGCTGCCCTACGCCGACGAGGTGTTCTGGGTCCCGCAGGCCCCGACGCTCCTCGCGCCGCTGCTCACCGTCGTCCCGCTGCAGATCTTCGCCTGCGAGCTCGCGACAGCCCGTGGGCTCGACGTCGACCAGCCGCGCAACCTCGCGAAGTCCGTCACGGTCGAATGACCCCGACGCCCTCGCACGGACCGGCCGTCGTCACCTCGGTGGCGGCGGCCGTCCGCGTGCCTGGGGTCCTGCAGGGCCGCGCACCGCGACACCGGGCTGCCCGATGATCGTCGGGGTGGGGGTCGACGTCGTCGACATCGCACGGTTCATGGCGACCCTCGAACGGGCACCGAGACTGCGGGAGAAGCTCTTCACCCCTCCCGAGCGCGACCTTGCGCCCTCGTCGCTCGCGGCCAGGTTCGCCGCCAAGGAGGCCCTCGCCAAGGCGCTCGGCGCTCCGGGGAACCTGCTGTGGCACGACTGCACGATCCCGCGGGTCCGGGGCGGGGCGCCTGTCGTCGAGGTGCGCGGGACTGTCGCTGCGCGGGCTGCGGAGCTGGGGGTGGCGTACTTCCACCTGTCGTTGTCGCACGACGGGGGGATCGCTACTGCCATGGTGGTGGCTGAGAGCTGATGTCTTGGGGGTCCGCGAGGCTCCGCGAGCGTGCGCGCGATCTCCGCGGCGTGCCTGGGCACGCCGTGCCAGGCCCACCACGATCGCGCGCACGCTCGCTGCGCCTCGCTCCTCGTGGGGAGCATCTGCTCGGGTCGCTTCGCTGCCGAGGACGGCTCGCTGCGCATCGCCTGACGGGGTCGGGCTCGCTGCGCATCGCGGGTGGGGGCTCGACGAGTGTCGGCGGAGACGGCTGGAGAAGGCTCGTTGCGGCGGGTCGTGACTGTTCTGTCTGCCTGCAGCGAGCCTTCTCAGGGGGCCCGGGGGGTCAGCTGAGCTCGGGGACCACCTGGGACTCGAAGAGCTCGATGCCTGAGCGGTCGTACGCAGCCTCGGCGAAATAGGTGATCGCGTAGGTCATGCCGAGCTGCTCGAGGCGGGTGAGCTCTTCGACGATCTGCTCGGGGGTGCCGACCAAGGGGCCCTGGCGGAGGGACTCGACGGTCTCGGCGGCCTTGCTGGGGACGGTCTTGGCGTAGTGCTCCCCGAGCCAGGCGAGCCGGTCCTCGACGTCCTGGGCGGTCTCGCCGATGATCACGTTGTAGTTGGCCGAGCGGGTGATCTCCGCGAAGTCGCGGCCCACGGTCTCGCAGTGGCCGCGGAGGATCTCCGACTTGGCCGTGAAGGTCTCGGCCGTGCCGTCGAAGTTGGTGTAGTCGGCGTGCTGCGCGGCGATGCGCAGCGTCTTCTTCTCACCGCCGCCGGCGATCCACAGCGGGATGCCGCCCTCCTGGAGGGGCAGGGGGTAGTTGCGGGCCCCGTCGACCTGGTAGTGCTTCCCGTCGAGGGTCGCTGTGCCCTCGGTCCACATCTGCCGCATGATCTGCACGCCCTCGTCGAGCATGTCGAGGCGCTCGCCGGCCCTCGGGAAGCCGTAGCCGTAGGCACGCCACTCGTGCTCGTACCAGCCGGCACCGATCCCCATCTGGGCACGGCCGCCGCTGATGACGTCGACCGTCGTGGCGACCTTCGCGAGATACGCGGGGTTGCGGTAGGCCATGCAGGTGCACATCTGACCGAGCTTGACCCGTGAGGTCGACGCGGCGAAGGCGGCCATGAGCGACCAGGCCTCGTGCGTGGCCTCCTCGGTCGGCTCGGGCACGGTGTGGAAGTGGTCGTAGACCCACACGGAGTCGAAGGCAGAGCCTGTGTCGGCGTGCTGGGCGAGGCCGTCCATGACAGACCACTGGTCGGCCGGCGCGATGCCTGTGAGGTCCTGGCGCCAGCCCTGGGGGATGAAGAGTCCGAATCGCATGTGACCCACCTTACGTTCGGGTGTGCTGCCGCGCACCGGTGTCGGCCCAGGTGCGAGGCCTGTCGACTGCGGCATGATGGCCAGATGATCCAGGCACACGACGCCCGGGCCGTGCGTGCGGCCGAAGACCCTCTGCTCGCGCGAGGAGAGCCGCTCATGCAGCGCGCGTCGTGGGCGCTGGCCGGGGCGGTGCTCCGCGAGCTGCGGACGGCCCGAGGCGCTGTCCGGGGGGCGCACGTCTGCCTGCTCGTGGGCTCGGGCAACAACGGGGGAGACACGCTCTTCGCCGGGGCGCGGCTCGCCGGTCGTGGCGTGCGCGTGAGCGCTGTGCTCCTCGACGACAGGGTCCACCGTGACGGACTGGCTGCCCTGCGCGCCGCCGGCGGGATCGTGACGCACGCCGCGGGGCGGACCTTCGACGACGTCGCGCGGCACGTCGTCGAGGCGGACGTCGTGCTCGACGGGATCCTCGGCATCGGCGCCTCGGGAGGGCTGCGCGGGCTCGCGGGCGACGTCGTGCGGGCTGTCGTCCGGCGTCTCGAGACTGCCCCGCGGAGGCCGCTCGTCGTCGCGGTCGACGTCCCGAGCGGCATCGGGGTCGACGACGGGTCGTTGCCGCGACCAGACCCCGCACGGAGCGGGAGCCGCGGGGCGCAGCAGCCGAGCGACCCCGTCGTGCTGCGCGCCGACCGCACGGTGACCTTCGGCGCCGCGAAGCCCGGTCTGCTGCTGCCTCCGGCTGCGGCCCTCGCCGGAGAGGTCGAGGTGGTCGACATCGGGCTGGGTCTCGACGACGACCGCACCTGGCATCCCGGAGCCGTCCGCAGGCTGGCACCCCAGGACCTCGTGGACCAGGGGGCGCTCGCCGCGCCGACAGGGACTGCGCACAAGTACAGCCGGGGTGTGCTGGGTGTCGTGGCCGGGACCGAAGACTTCCCGGGGGCTGCAGTGCTCACGGTCTCGGGCGCGGTCCGCACGGGGGTCGGCATGGTCCGCTACCTGGGAGACCCGTCGGTCACGGCCGCTGTCCTCGCCGCGCGCCCCGAGGTGGTCCCCGCCGCAGGCCGGGTCCAGGCCTGGGCCGTGGGACCCGGCCTCCCTGCAGCACCCGCAGCACCCGCAGGGCAGTCAGGGCACTCAGGGAACGGTGACGCCGCCAGGTCGCAGCGCACCCGGGTGCGGCACGCCCTCGCCCAGGCGACAGGCGAGCTGTCCTCCGACGTCGTCGGTGACGCCGTCCCCGTGGTCGTCGACGCAGGCGCGCTGCCGCTGCTGCCCGACCGCTGCCCGCCCTGGGTCGTCCTCACCCCGCACGCCGGCGAGCTCGCGACGCTGCTCAGGTCGCGCGGCGACGACGTCGAGAGGTCCGACGTCGAGGCCGAGCCGCTGCGCTGGGCCCGCCGGGCCCGCGACCTGACCGGTGCCACGGTCTTGCTCAAGGGAGAGGTGACCGTCGTCGTGGGACCCTCGGGTGCCTACGCCCAGGCGGACGGACCGTCGTGGCTCGCGACGGCGGGTGCCGGCGACGTGCTCGCAGGGATCCTCGGGTCGCTGCTCGCCGCCCGCTCGGAGGATGCTGTGCGTGACCCGGGCCTGCCTGCCCTCCTCGCGGCCAGCGCGGCTCTGCTGCACGGCCGAGCAGCCCACAGGGCCAACCCTGGTGGTCCGGTCTCGGCGCTCGACGTGGCCGAGGCCGTCCCCGGGACTGTCGCCGCCCTGCTGCGCGGCGACCTGTGACGCGAGCCGCTCAGACCGAGGACGCGACCGGCGACAGGTCCTACTCGGTGTCCGAGCTGGCCGACGAGGTGCTCGCCGACCTCGCCCGCCCGCGTCTGCTCCTCGGGATCGCCGGCCAGCCCGGTGCCGGCAAGTCCACGCTCGCGTCCGAGCTGGTCGACGCCCTGCTCGCGGCCGGGACCACGGCCGTCCTCGTGCCGATGGACGGTTTCCACCTGGCCCAGCGCGAGCTCGAGCGGCTCGGCCGCGCTGACCGCAAGGGAGCGCCGGACACCTTCGACGTGGACGGGTACGTCGCGCTCCTGGCGCGGCTGCGGGCCCCCGGTGGTCGTACGGTCTACGCCCCAGAGTTCCGTCGTGAGATCGAGGAACCTGTCGCCGGGGCCGTCGCGGTCGGCCCGGACGCCAGGGTCGTGGTGACCGAGGGGAACTACCTGCTGCACGACGACCACGGGTGGGACCAGGTGCGCGGGCTGCTCGACACGGTCTGGTACCTGGACCTCCCGCAGACGACCCGGGTCGAGAGGCTCGTCGCGCGGCTCGAGCGCCACGGCCGCAGCCCCGACGACGCCCGCGCGTGGGCGAGCGGGCCCGACGAGCGCAACGCCCGGCTCGTCGCACCGGGGAGGTCTCGCGCCGACAGGATCGTGCGTCGCTGACCCCGCTCGCCGCTGCTTGCGGGTCGTGCGTGAGATCGTGGGGGCATGACCAGCTACTACCCCGCGCGCGCTGTCGTGGACCTCGGGGCCATCCGGGACAACGTCGGCTCGCTCCTCCGCCACGCCTCGCCGTCAGCCGGGAGCGGTGCCCAGGTCCTCGCTGTCGTCAAGGCCGACGGTTACGGCCACGGGCTCGTCCCGGCCGCCCGGGCTGCGCTCGCCGGCGGGGCGACCTGGCTCGGGACCGCCCAGCTCGGCGAGGCCCTCGCGCTGCGCGCAGCAGGCATCTCCTCGCGGATCCTCACCTGGTTGTACGCCCCCGGTGCGCCCCTCGCAGACCTCCTCCGCGCAGACGTCGACGTCGCGGTCTCCGCGTCCTGGGCCCTCGACGCCGTGCTCGCAGCGGCACGGGAGACGGGTCGGACGGCCCGCATCCACCTCAAGGTCGACACCGGGCTCGGGCGCAACGGGATCATGCCGGACGAGCTCGGCACCGTCCTCGCCTCCGCTGTCGCAGCCCAGTCCGACGGGCTCGTCGAGGTCGTCGGCATCTGGTCGCACCTCGCGCTCGCAGACGACCCGGCCCACCCCACGGTGCTCGCGCAGGCGGCAGTCTTCGACGACGCCGTCCGTCGCGCCGAGCAGGCCGGGGCCCACCTCGAGGTGCGGCACCTGGCGAACTCGGCGGCGACCCTCACGAATCCTCGTCTGCACTACGACCTGGTCCGCCCGGGCCTCGCCGTCTACGGGCTCACCCCGGTCCCGGACCTGGGCAGCGCCGCCGACTACGGGCTCGTCCCGGCGATGACCCTCGAGGCACGCCTCGCGACGGTCAAGGAGGTGCCCGCGGGGAGCGGAGTGTCCTACGGCCACCAGTACACGACGACGGAGCGGACGACCCTCGGCGTCGTCCCGCTGGGCTACGGCGACGGGGTGCCGCGGCACGCCTCGGGCGACCTGCCCCGGCGGCCCGGAGGGCCTGTCCGGGTCGGCTCGGGCGCGAGCGGCCGGACGCTCGCCGTGGCCGGCCGGGTCTGCATGGACCAGGTGGTCGTCGACCTCGGGCCCGACGCGGCCGAGCAGGCCGGAGACACCGTCGTGCTCTTCGGCCCGGGGACCGACGGAGGACCCACGGCGCAGGACTGGGCCGACGCCGCCGAGACCATCAGCTACGAGATCGTCACCCGCCTCGGCACCCGGGTCCCGCGGGAGTACGTCGGCGACGTCGACCTGCCCGAGGCCGGGCAGGGTGGTCCTGCGGTCTGACGCCGGAGATACTGGTGGGGTGACTCGCACCTCTCATCTCACGATCGACCTGCCCGACGCCGACGCGACCCGTGCGCTCGGCCGCGCGCTCGCAGACCTGCTGCGGGCCGGCGACCTCGTCATGCTCACCGGTGACCTCGGCGCAGGGAAGACCACGCTCACGCAGGGCATCGGGGCAGGCCTCGACGTCCGCGGGCAGGTGGCCTCGCCGACCTTCGTCATCGCGCGGGTCCACCCGCCGCTCGGCGACGGGCCCGCCCTCGTCCACGTCGACGCCTACAGGCTCGGGTCCCTCGACGAGGTCGACGCTCTCGACCTCGACGCGAGCCTCGACGAGTCGGTGACTGTCGTCGAGTGGGGCCGCGGCCTCGTCGAGTCGATCGCCCGGGACCGGCTCGAGCTCACGCTCAGCCGCCCGCGCGGGGCCGCCGGCGCGACGCAGGACGAGCTCGCCGCGATCCTCGACGACGCCGAGTCCGGCACGCGCCGCCTCACCGTCGAGGGCTTCGGCGAGCGGTGGGCCGGTCTCGAGCTCCCGGGTGCGATCGACGCAGACGATGCGGCCCAGGACCCCGCGGCTCCCACCGACCGCCACGAGTCAGTAGGCTGAGGTCGTGGCAGTTCTAGCGCTCGACACGTCAGCGGCGGTGGCCGTCGCTCTCCTCGACAACCTCGGCACGCAGCTCGCTGCACGCCGGGTCGTCGAGCAGCGCCGCCACGCCGAGCTCCTCGCCCCGATGATCGAAGAGGTCCTCGCGGAGGCCGGGATCACCCCCGGCGACCTCAAGGCGGTCGTGGTCGGCACAGGCCCGGCACCCTTCACAGGGCTGCGCGTCGGGCTGGTCACCGCACGCACGATGGCCCGGGCTCTCGAGATCCCGGTCTTCGGCATCTCGAGCCTCGACGCGATCGCCTCCGAGACGGCCGAGGTCTTCGACCTCCCGCACGACGCCCACGTCCTCGTGGCCGCCGACGCCCGGCGCCGGGAGGTCTACTACGCCCGCTACACGGTCGACGAGGTCGGGGTGCTCGGTGCCCGCGCCGTGCACACCACGGCAGGACCCGAGGTCGGCACGGCGGCCGACGTCGTCGCCGCGGGCCTCGCCGAGGGTGCCGTGGTCGTCGGGCAGGGTACCGAGCTGTACCCCGAGGCCTTCGAGGGCACGAGCACCCGTGACGGTGCGCCGTGCCTGCCCGACCCCGCGTACCTGGCGCGCCTCGCCCTGGCCCGGGTGTCGCAGGGCGAAGAGCTCTCGAGCGAGCCCCTCTACCTCCGGCGCCCGGACGCGCAGGAGCCCGCCGCCCCGAAGCGGGCGACCTGATGCCAGGCTCCGACGGGTCGTCGACCCTCGACGGGGGACGGACCGTCGCCAGGGTCCGACCCCTGCGGGCGAGCGACCTGCCGCGGGTGGTCGAGCTCGAGGTCGAGCTCTTCGGCCGTGGCGCGTGGAGCCACGGCATGCTCGCCGAAGAGCTCGGCGGCCTCGGACGCTGGTACGTCGCAGCCGAAGAGGTCCGCCTGGACCGGGCAGGTCCCGGCGACCTGGTCGGTTACGCGGGACTGTGGTTCGACGGCGAGATCACCCAGGTGATGACCCTCGGGGTCGCGACCCGCGCCCAGCACTGCGGGATCGGCTCGCAGCTGCTCACAGCCCTCGTCGAGAGGTCCCGCGAGATCGGCGCGACAGGCGTCCTGCTCGAGGTGGCCGTGAACAACGCCGCCGCGATCACCATGTACGAGAAGTTCGGATTTGTCAGGCTCGGCCTGCGCAAGCGCTACTACCAGCCCGAAGACGTCGACGCGTGGACGATGCGACTCGACCTCTCCGCAGCGGCGGACTCGGGCGGTGCTCCTGAGACCACCTCTTTGCCGAACCCCACGTCCGCACCGAGCCCCTCGGTGGTCTCCGACCCCGCAGGCGCAGCGGCCGCAGCGGCAGCCGCCGCCCGGGCGGGCACAGCATGAGCGACCACACCGTCGACCTCGACGAGCGGCGAGCCCGCGTCGTCGTCGGGCCCGCAGGCCTGCAGGGGCTGCTCGACTCAGGCAAGCCGCTCACGGTCCTCGACGTGCGGTGGGCTCTCGGCCGCAGCGACGGCCGCGCGCAGTACGAGTCTGCTCACGTCCCCGGCGCGGTCTTCGTCGACCTGGAGACCGAGCTCGCAGGCCCAGCGTCGCCCGCAGCCGGTCGGCACCCGCTGCCCGGGCTCGAGGCCCTCCAAGACTCTGCCCGCAGCTGGGGTGTGCGGCGCGGCGTCCCCGTCGTCGTCTACGACGACGTGTCCGGCATGTCGGCCGCGCGGGCCTGGTGGCTGCTCCGCTGGGCCGGTGTCGACGACGTGCGCATCCTCGACGGTGGTCTGAGCGCCTGGCGCGCTCGCGGTGGCGCTGTCGAGAGCGGCGACGTCGTCGTCCCCGAGAGCTCGATCGTCCTGACCCCGGGCCACCTGCCCGTGGTCGACGCCGACGAGGCGCAGCGGGTCGCGACGACAGGTGTCCTCCTCGACGCGCGTGCCGGCGAGAGGTTCCGCGGAGAGGTCGAGCCCGTCGACCCCCGGGCCGGCCACATCCCTGGTGCGGTCAGCCTGCCGACGGCCGGCAACCTCGACGCCACGGGCCGCACGCTCGCGCCGGAGGCCCTGCTCGACAGGTTCGTCGCTGCCGGCGTGCTGAGCGGCGCACCGCACCTGGCGGCAGGGGAGGACCAGCAGCTCGCGGTCTACTGCGGGTCGGGTGTCACGGCCTCGCACCAGGTCGCCGTCCTCGCGAGCCTCGGCATCGACGCGGCGCTGTACCCGGGCTCGTGGTCGCAGTGGTCGAACGACCCGGAGCGTCCGGCGGCCGTCGGCGCCTGAGACGGCGAGGTCCTGAGCGCCAGCCGCCTCCCGACGAGGTCAGCGTCACGGCTGGACCGGTACCGGACAGAGCCCTGAGGTGTCCTAGGCTGGGGAGCATGTCTGCGCCCCTCATCCTCGGCATCGAGAGCTCGTGCGACGAGACCGGTGTCGCGCTCGTCCGCGGGAACGACCTGCTGGTCGACGCCGTCGCCAGCTCGGTCGACGAGCACGCCCGCTTCGGCGGCATCATCCCGGAGGTCGCCTCGCGTGCGCACCTCGAAGCCATGGTCCCTACGCTCGAGCGCGCGCTCGCCGAGGCCGACGTCAGGCTGTCCGACGTCGACGCGATCGCCGTCACGGCTGGGCCTGGGCTCGTCGGCCCGCTGACAGTCGGCGCCTCAGCCGCGAAGGCTCTTGCGGTCGCGCTCGGCAAGCCCTTGTACGGCGTCAACCACGTCGTCGGGCACGCAGCCGTCGACCAGCTGGTGCACGGGGAGTTCCCCGAGCGGTTCATGGCGTTGGTCGTCTCGGGCGGGCACTCCTCGCTGCTGCTGGTCGACGACATCGCGACCGACGTGACCGAGCTCGGGTCGACCCTCGACGACGCCGCCGGTGAGGCCTTCGACAAGGTCGGCCGCCTGCTCGGTCTGCCCTACCCGGGCGGCCCGCACGTCGACAGGCTCGCTCGCGAGGGTGACCCGACGGCGATCAGGTTCCCGCGCGGTCTGACCGCGGCGAAGGACCAGGCCAAGCACATGTACGACTTCTCGTTCTCCGGTCTCAAGACGGCCGTGGCGCGGTGGGTCGAGGCGCACACCGACAGCGGAGCGCCGCTGCCGACGGCTGACGTCGCCGCGTCCTTCGCGGCAGCCGTCGCCGATGTGCTCACCGCCAAGACGATCGCGGCGTGCGAGCGCAACGGCGTCGACACCCTCGTCATCGGTGGGGGATTCTCGGCGAACTCTCAGCTCCGTGATCTCGCCGCCGAGCGGTGCGCGCAGGCTGGCATCACCCTGCGCATCCCGCCGATCCGCTACTGCACGGACAACGGTGCGATGATCGCTGCCCTCGGTTCAGCGGTGGTGCGCGCAGGTGTCGCGCCCTCGAGCCTGGACATCCCCGTCGACTCGTCGATGCCGCTCACGACGGTGAGCGTCTGAGGCGAACCGTCTGGGGCCGAGCCCTGAGCCCAGGCTCCTCGGGAAGGCGTCCCGGGGCTCCTCAGCGGGATCCCGGGCCCCCGAGCCTCACAACGGCTTGCCAGCCCGCATCTCGGCGACGAGCGAGGCCACCACGGCGTCGAGCTCTCCGCCGTTGCGGCGGGCGACGGCGCGCTGGCGCTGGTAGCCGGCACCCTTGCGCATGATCGTCCGGATGCCGTCGAGCTCGTCGAGGCAGCCCAGACGCTGGGCGACAGGCTCGAGCTCGACGAGCAACCTCGAGATCGCGTCCGTGACGAGCTCTTCGTTGCCGGCCCTGTCGAGGATGAGGATCGCGTCCATGCCGTAGCGGGCCGAGCGCCACTTGTTCTCCTGCGCGAACCACGGCTGGATGGTCGGGAGCTCCTTGCCCTCGTCGAGCATCGTCGACAGGTGCTCGACCAGGCAGTGGTTGAGGGCCGCGAAGGCGAGCACCTCGGTGATGTTCGAGGCGCCGTCGCAGATGCGCGTCTCGAGGGTCCCGAACCGGGGAGAGGGGCGCAGGTCCCAGCGGACCTCGTCGAACTGGTCGATGACTCCCGTGTGCATCATGTCGGCGACGTAGCCCTCGAGCTGCTCCCACTCCTCGAACTGGAAGCCGAGACCGGCCGTCGGCAGCTGCTGGAACATCAGCGCCCGGTTGGACGCGTAGCCGGTGTCCTTGCCGCCCCAGAACGGGCTGGAGGCGGACAGCGACTGGAACAGGCCGAAGTACCCGAGCATCGCGCGTGAGATGGGCAGGACCTTGTCGCGGTCTTCGATGCCGACGTGCACGTGCACGCCGTAGATGAGCATCTGGCGGCCCCACCACTGGGTGCGGTCGATGAGGGTGGCGTAGCGCTCCTTGTCGGTGACCTTCTGCTGGGCCCACCGGGCGAAGGGGTGCGTGCCGGCGCACATGAGCTCGACCCGCAGGGGATCGGTCAGCTCGCGGATCTCGTCCATGCTGCGCTCGAGGTCGTCGCCAGCCTGGCGGACCGTGCGCGAGACGCCCGAGACGACCTCGACGGTGTTGAGCAGCAGCTCTTGCCGGATGTGCGGGTGCTGCGAGCCGTCGGCCGGGGTCACGGCGTCCAGGACGTGCTGGGCGACCTGGCGCAGGTCGCCGGAGTCCTTGTCGACGAGGGCGAGCTCCCACTCGATCCCGACGGTCGACCGCTCTGACGTGGCGAAGGGCAGGTGCATGGTCACTCCGAGTCTGACGGGGGAGAGGTGAGCGGCGCGACAGGCTGCCCGGGGTGGCCGAGGGGCTCGACGACCAGGATGTGCTGGGCACCGGCGACGCGGGTGAGGACGAGCGTAGCCTCGGCCGAGCCCTTGAGCGCGAGCTGGGCGCGCAGCGACTCGGGGGTGACAGCGGTGCCACGCTTCTTGATGGTCACGCGTCCCACGTCGCGGGCGCGGAGATAGCTCTTGAGCCGCTTGACGCCGAAGGGCATGGTGTCGAGCACCCTGTACCCGGTCGCGAGCGGGACCTGCTCGCCGTCGTCGAGCCTCTCGTCCGTCGTGACGTACGCGATGGTGCGGTCGAGCAGTCGGCCGCGGAGCACGCGCGAGACGTCGGCGACCAGGCCAGCGCGGATGACGGCTCCGTCAGGCTCGTAGAGATAGCGGCCGACGCCCTCGGCATCGTCAACGGCCTCAGGCAGGGACTCGCCCTCGCCGGTCCCGGTGGCGATCCCGTCGCCACGGTAGGTGCGTGCGAGGGTCTGGCCACCCTCGGTGCGCAGCAGGAGCGCGGAGCGCCCAGGGCCGTCCGGGGCGAGAGGCCCGAACCACAGACCGGCCTCGACGACGTCCCCGTCGACCGAGACCCACTGCGCCTCGCAGTCTGCGGGCAGCCCCTCGTGGGGGATCCCGGGGCCGACCTTAATGCCGACGGCCGGGACCTGCGAGCGCAGCGCCCACACGTCGTCGAGGGCGGGGGCGTAGGCCTTGGGGTCGAAGATCCGCTTGCCCGAGCGGGTGCGGCGGGCGGGGTCGGCGTAGATGCCGCCGGTGCCGTCGGTGAGGCCCTCGGCGGCGAGGTCGAGCGCGAGACCGTCGGCGTGGCGGACCACGGCCTCGGGGAAGGCCCGCAGGTTCACTGTCGCCACGGCGGCTGTCGCCTCGTCGAGGTCTGTCGCGACGACCTTGAGGCCGACACCTGCGAAGGCCATGGAGTCGGCGCCGATCCCGCAGGTGAGGTCGGCGACGGTGGTCACGCCCGCGGCGAGGTACCGCTGCGCGTGGTGGGCGGCGACGACGAGGCGGGTCGCCTGCTCGAGGCCGGCGGGGGTGAAGAGCATCCCCTCGGCGAAGGGCCCGAACTTGGCCTCGGCCTTGGCGCGCAGTCGCGACTGGGTGAGGACGAGCGCGACGACCTCGGGGTCGAAGCCCTTGGCGCGCAGCCGCTCGGACAGGACCATCGCGAGCTTCTCCTCGTAGGGCGGGAGAGCGTTGAGCAGAGCCCACGCCTCCTGGTCGAGCAGCTTGGCGAGCGCGGACGGTTCCATGCGGTGATCTTTTCACGACTGCGGCGGGTGCGCTGCGAGGTGGGCCTGGTGCAGGACGGACCACCACCCCGGACCGTCCCGCGAACGTCACGCAGTGTTCACCGCGCCGTAGCCAAAGCGTCCATGCGGTCCTCCTAGTGTGGACATCGCGTCCACAGCCGTGGTGCGCACAGCACCGGCTCCGGAGGGCACGTGACGAGAACGGCACGCGACCGCGTGATCATCTTCGACTTCGACGGCACCATCACCGTCGGGGACGGCCCCGTGCTCGCCTACGCAGAGCAGGTCGCGGTCCGTCTCGCACCTGGTCTCGCCGACGGCTTCCGGGCAGCCGTCACCGCAGGTCTGCACGGCCGCACAGGGCTGACCGGCTCGCCGGCAGCCGCCCCGGTCGACGACTACGACCTGGTCCGCCAGGTCGCCCTCGTCCACGGCGCAGACTCTGCGGTGCTCTCGGCGGCCTACCTGGCCAGCCGGGAGCTGCTCGCGACAGAGCACGCCGTGATCTCGGCCCCGGTCATCACCCGGTCGGCAGGCACGACCACCGCAGGGCGCGACGACCTCGCCTCGTGGCTGCGCAGGCTCAGCACGCAGGCCTACCTGGTGCTCGCCACCAACGCCCCGGCCACAGGGCTCGACAGGGCGCTGGCGGTCCTCGGGGTCACCGACGCCTTCGACGAGGTCCGCACCTCGGTCGGCAAGCCCACCGGGATGCACGCCCTCGCCGACGAGATGCTCGCCCGCGGCCCCGTCCTGAGCGTCGGCGACGTGTGGCACAACGACCTCGAGCCCGTGTGGGCCCGCGGCGCCGCGACAGCGCTCCTGACCCGAGGCGGCGTCGGCGACGTCCGGGCGACCTACAGCGCCGACACCCTCGGCGGCCTCGTCCCCGGCATCACCGCCTGGGCCGCAGCCGACCTCGAGCCCCACCATCTGCACCAGCCGCCACCTGCACGTCCTGTCCACCACCTCACCACCGCAACCACCGCAAAGGCAGACCTGTGAAGCTCACGAAGCTGGCACTCACCTCCGTCGCACTCCTCACCCTCGGCTCCCTCGCCGCCTGCAGCTCGGACGCGTCGGGCAGCACCGACGGCAGCCCCGCCGCCGACCCGACGTCGCTCACCCTCGCCCTCGTGCCCTCGCAGGACCAGGGTGGTCTCGTCGACACCGCGAAGCCGCTCACCGACTTCCTCACCGACGAGCTCGGCATCGAGGTCACCGGTGTGGTGTCCAAGGACTACCAGGCCGCCGTCGAGGCCATGGGCGCAGGACAGGCGCAGATCGGGTTCCTGCCCTCGCTCCAGCTGTGGCAGGCCTCGGACATGTACGACGCCTCGGTCGTCCTGCAGACCGAGCGCAACGGGAACATCTCCTACCCGGCCCAGCTCATGACGAACAACCCCGACAAGTACTGCGAGGACACCCCCGTCGAGCGCGACGGCAAGCTGTTCTGCAACGGCGCCGACGCCCTCGTGGGACCGGCCGGTCTCGACTCGATCACCAAGGTCGAGGGTGCGAAGGTCGCGCTCCTCGGCCCCGGGTCCCCGGCCGGCTACATCTACCCGGTCCTCGCGCTGAAGAACGCGGGCATCGACACCGACACCGGGATCGAGCAGATCCCCGTCACCACCAACGACGCGAGCGTCCTGGCCGTCTACAACGGCGACGCCGAGGTCGGCTTCAGCTTCTGGGACGCCCGCGACATCGTCGCCAAGGACGTCCCCGACGTCGGCCAGAAGGTCGTCGTCTTCGCGCTGACCGACGAGATCCCCAACGACGGCGTCGCGCTCTCGGCCGACCTCTCGCCCGAGCTGCAGGACAAGATCACCACGGCGCTCGCGGACTACTCGAGCACCCCTGAGGGGTCGAAGATCCTCACGGACATCTACTCCATCAGCAAGCTGGCCCCGGCCGACCCGAGCACGCTCGACGTCGTGGCGCAGGCCGCCGAGAAGCTCGGTCTCCAGTGACGCTCGCTCCCCAGCAGGTGACGTCCCGCTCCTGGCCGGTCCGGGTGCGGGACGTCACCGTGCGCTACCCCGGCGGCGTGACCGCCCTCGACGGCGTGACCCTCGACATCGAGGCCGGTGAGATGGTCTCGGTCGTCGGCCTCTCCGGCTCGGGGAAGTCCACGCTCATCCGCACCATCAACGGACTGGTCCCGGTGACCTCGGGCGAGGTCACCGTCGGCGAGCACACCCTCGGCAGGCTCTCCGGGCGCCAGGCCCGTGCCGTGCGCGGCAGCATCGGGATGATCTTCCAGAGCTTCAACCTCGCCAGGCGCACGACGGTCCTCAACAACGTGCTCGTCGGACGCCTCGCGCACACCCCGACCTGGCGCACCCTGCTCGGTGCCTACACGGCAGCCGACAAGCAGCTGGCCTTCGAGGCGCTCGACAGCGTCGGCATCCTCGACAAGACGTGGCAGCGGGCCAGCAACCTCTCGGGCGGGCAGCAGCAGCGCGTCGCGATCGCCCGGGCCCTCACGCAGCAGCCACGGATCGTCCTCGCGGACGAGCCTGTCGCGAGCCTCGACCCGCCGAGCGCCCACGCCGTCATGGGGGACCTGCGCCGCATCAACACCGAGCTCGGCATCACGGTGCTCACCAACCTGCACCTGCTCGACCTCGCCCGCGAGTACGGCACCCGGATGATCGGCCTGCGCGCAGGCAAGGTCGTCTACGACGGTCCGGCGGCGACCGCGAGCGACGCCGTCTTCGAGGAGATCTACGGGCGCAGCATCCGCCAGCAGGACGTGCTCGGCGGATGAAGACGACACAGACCTCCCGACCTGGGACCGCAGGATGGGCACAGGCAGCGGGAGGGTCGCCGGCGGCAGGTGACCTCACGTCCCGACGCCCCACGCTCGCCGTGCCGCCCCGTCCGGCGGGACGCTGGAAGCCGTGGGCCGCGCTCGCCGTCGTCCTGCTCCTCACCGCAGCGACCCTCAGCCCGTGGGCCATCGGCTTCGACGCCGACGCCATCGCGCGGAACTGGCGCAACGGTGCCGACAGGATCGTCAGGCTGTTCAGCCCCGACTGGTCCTTCTTCCCGCGGACCGTCGAGCCGATGCTCGAGACCCTCCAGATGGCCGTCGTCGCGACTGTCGTCGGGGCGGCAGTCGCCCTGCCCGTGAGCATGTGGGCTGCGCGGCCCACGAACCCGGACCGCTGGACCCGAGGCGCCGTGCGCCTCGTGCTCAACGTCGTCCGGGCCGTCCCCGAGCTGCTCTACGCCGCCGTGCTCGTCGCGATGGTCGGTGTCGGTGCGCTCCCCGGCGTCATCGCCCTCGTGCTGTTCAACGTCGGGATCATCGTCAAGATGGTCTCCGAGACCATCGACGGCTCAGACCGCGGCCCCCTCGAGGCCGGTCGCGCAGCAGGCGGTACCCAGACCCAGATCAACCGGACGATCGCCCTGCCGGACATGCTGCCGAGCTTCGTCAACCAGACGCTCTACGTCCTCGAGCTCAACGTGCGTGCGTCGAGCGTCCTGGGACTCGTCGGTGCCGGAGGTCTCGGTCTCCTCGTCGACGCCGTGCGCACGTACTACAGGTACGACCAGCTCTCGCTCATCATCCTCGAGATCCTGGTGGCCGTGCTCGTCATCGACCTCGTCAGCTCGATCGTCCGCCGGAGGCTCGTATGACCACCCTCGCCCCCACGCGCACAGAACCGGCCGCGGTCACCGCACCTCGCCGGCCCGTGCGAGTCCTGCGCGCCGTGGCCCTCACCGTCGCCACGGCGACAGCCCTCGTCGCCTTCTGGTCGATCGACATCCAGTGGTCGCGGCTCGCCAGCCTGCCCGGCCAGGTGGTCCACTACCTCGACCTCATGTTCTCCGCGCCGTCGTGGGACAAGCTCCCCGAGGCCCTGCGGCAGACCCTGCGCTCGGTCGAGATGGCCTGGCTGGGGACGGTG
Source organism: Sanguibacter sp. Leaf3 (assembly GCF_001425965.1). NCBI lineage: Bacteria > Bacillati > Actinomycetota > Actinomycetes > Micrococcales > Sanguibacteraceae > Sanguibacter > Sanguibacter sp. Leaf3. The sequence goes on from NZ_LMRH01000001.1 coordinate 939,591, forward strand.
CTCGGCATCGTCGTGTCCTTCCCGCTGAGCTTCCTCGCCGCACGCGGCTACGGACCCGCACCTGTGAGAGGCGCGCTCCGCGGTCTCTTCTCGCTCATCCGGGCAGTCCCCGAGATCATCATCGCCATCATCATCTTGTCGGTCACCGGGCTGACCCCGCTCACCGGGGCGCTCGCGCTCGCGGTCAACAGCGTCGGGACGCTCGGCAAGTGGGGCTACGAGTCCGTCGAAGGCGTCGACCACGGTCCTGTCGAAGCCGCGCGGGCCGCAGGTGGCTCGACGGTCGAGGCGCTCCGCTGGGGCGTGTGGCCGAGCGCGGCGACAGACTTCTTCTCGTTCTGGCTCTACAGGTTCGAGATCAACGTGCGCGCCTCGGCCGTCCTCGGGCTCATCGGCGTGGGTGGGATCGGCGACATGCTCACCTCGTACACCCAGTACCGTGAGTGGTCCACCGTCGGGGTGCTGCTGATCGTCGTCGTGGTCGTGACGATGGCGATCGACTCGGTCTCCGCCGCGGTGCGACGCCGCCTCACCGACGGGAGCACAGGACGATGAGCGCTACCCTGCCCGCCACGGGTCCCGGCGCAGACCGCCCGACGGTCACCGCCGACGGCGTCGAGCCTGCCGCCAGCACGAGCAGCGGCTCAATGCCTGCCCCGGGCACGACCAGCAGCTCGACCGACGCCGACCCCGGGCCCGACGTCTGGCCCTCGGTCCGGATCGCGACGGTCCGCAACGCCCTCCAGCCGACCGAACGACGCGTGGTCGACCTCGTCCTCGACGACGTCGCGGCGGCCGTCGAGGCGACGGCGCAGGAGATCGCCGACAGGGCGGGGGTGGCGCGGTCGTCGGTCATCCGCACGTGCCAGCGGCTCGGTTATCGCGGGTATCCGCAGCTGCGGGTGGCGCTCGCCCGCGAGCTCGCGCTGGGCGCCGAGCCCCCGGCCCACCCCGACACGGCCCTCGGCCGCGTGAGGACGCACGTCGAGTCCCTCGCCGCGACCCTCCAGCAGATCACCAGCGTGCTGTCCGACGAGCACGTCGAACGAGCCGTCGCCCTCTGCGTCGGAGCCGGGCGGGTCCTCGCGACGGGCAACGGGCTGTCGTCTCCGCTCGCCGCCGACCTCGCCCTGCGGCTCACGGCCGTCGGGCGACCGACCGAGTGCGTGGCCGACCCGATCGGCCAGCAGATCGCCGCCGCCCAGCTCACCCCTGCGGACCTGTGCCTCGTGGTCTCCGGGTCGGGCGCCAGCGAGTCGAGCCTGCGGGTCGCGCGTGCCGGGCGTGCCGCGGGTGTGCCCGTGGTGGTGCTCACGAGCTTCGTCGAGTCGCCGCTCACAGCCCTCGCCGACGTCGCCCTGGTCGTCGGCCCGGCCGCAGGCTCGTTCCGTGCCGAGCTCGAGCACACGTCGCGCGTCCCGCACGCGATCGTCCTCGAGGCCTTCGTCGAGGTCGTCGCCGACAGGCTGGGGGAGCGGTCCCGGCAGGTGCGCTCGCGGGTGCTCGACGTGCTGAGCACCAACCTCTCGGACTGAGTGCGCCCCACCCGGTCGCGGCCACGGCCTGCCTCGGGAATCATGGGACGGTCCCGACCACGGAGGAACCTGATGACACCCGCAGCGCAGAGCGTGCTCGCCGTCGCCGACTGGCGACGCAAGACGGCGGCGATCTACGCCCAGGTCCGGTCCGCCGCGGCCGAGGACCCGGCGGCCGCCCACGCGCTGTGGGTCCGTGCCCGCGACGAGATGTTCGCCTCGCACCCGGCCTCGGCCCTCGGTCCCGAGGCCAAGGCAGAGTTCACCGGCCTCGACGTCGCCCCCTACGACCCGGCGTACCGCTTCGAGGTCGAGGTCCAGGATGCACCCGAGGGTCGGATGGACGTCGCCACGGGGACGGACGGCGTGGTGCCCTTCGAACGGGTCGGGCTCCTCGAGCTCGACGGTCTGGGGACGCTGTCGCTCTGGGCGCTGCGCTCCTACGGCGGCGGGATCTTCGTGCCGCTCAAGGACTCGAGCGCCGGGCAGGACGGCGGCACCTACGGCGGCGGACGCTATCTGCTCGACACGATCAAGGGTGCAGACCTCGGCCAGGGTTCCGGCGGGCGGCTCGTGGTCGACCTCAACTTCGCCTACAACCCGTCGTGCGCCTACGACCCGGCGTGGGCCTGCCCGCTCGCCCCGCCGGACAACACCCTCGCGGTACCTCTGCCCGTGGGCGAGCGCGCGCCGAGCAAGGAGCTCGTCGCGGAGCTCTGACCCGTCTGCGGCCCGGTCGGACGTGGGGAGCTGTAGGGCGCGATGGTCCGCAGGGTGGGCAGCCCGGAGACCGTGCAGACGGTGGAGAGGTGCTCCGCGGACAGGTGCCCCTACCCCGTGGCCGGGTGCCTCAGGTCGCGCGCCCCGCCTCGGCGATCTTGATGAGTCCCGGGCTCGACGGCAGCCCGAGCCTGGCGTTCGCCTTGACCGCTACCCGTGCGGCCTCGACCTGAAGCAGGGTGACGCGGATCGGGCTGGGTGCAGCCTCCACCTCTGGTTCGCGCCGGTCAGTCATGAGCGTCTCCCTCCGTAGTCCTCAGCTCGGCGTCTTCGACCACGACGCCTCCGATATCGTACGTTTCGGATCTTCTGCCCGCCAAGGCCAGTCGTGCTGTGATCCGTGCGACCGTGTGCACGAGCGGGCGGTCTTCGTCCTGCAGCAGCTCAGACTCGCCGAGCCCTTCGAGGACCGCCACACCCGTGCGGCTGAGCGCCGGACGCTCTGATGCCGCGGCCTCTGCCGACCACCGCAGCATCCGCATCGTCTCCTCTCTCCGACGCCAGACGTCGAGCTCGTGGGCGCTCCGTCGTGTCAACCACTGCCCCAGCAGGACAGCGAGGAACGAGAGGGCTGGGGTGGCGATCGCGACGGCCACCCCGATCGATGTCGGCATCCCGTGACGGTAGTCAGCGGGCTCGCCCTAGGGAATGCTCTCCGGTGCGCCTGGGGGCAAGCTGTTCAGCCCCCGGCCTGTGGACGAGTTCTGCGCGAGTCCTGTCGCAAGGAGCGGCCCGCAGCGGGCCGGCCCGCTGCGGCCAAGCCGTCGACGGCCGGACGGGCTTCAACGGCCGGTCGCCCTCGACCTCGTCCGCACCTGGTGCCGCGCCCGATCTGGCACTCGCCTTGACCGAGTGCTAACTCCGGCATAGATTTGCTCGTGGTTCCACGTAGCTCCTGGCCGACCCCCGCGACGGCGGCCCGGTGCGAGCGTGGCGGCCATGAACTGTCCCTCATTTCTCTGCGAAAGGGGAGGTCCGCGTGTCGGTCTCCATCAAGCCGCTCGAGGACCGGATCGTCGTCAAGACTCTCGAAGTCGAGCTGACCACGCCCTCCGGTCTCGTTATCCCTGACACCGCCAAGGAGAAGCCCCAGGAGGGCGAGGTCCTGGCAGTCGGCCCCGGTCGTATCGACGACAACGGCAACCGCGTCCCGCTCGACGTCTCTGTCGGTGACAAGGTCATCTACAGCAAGTACGGCGGCACCGAGGTCAAGTACGACGGCGAGGAGTTCCTCATCCTCTCCGCCCGCGACGTGCTCGCAGTGATCGGCTGATCACGCACCACGCGTGACGAAGGGCCCCACGACCGATGGTCGTGGGGCCCTTCTGCATGCCGGGACGGGCCCCGGCTTCAGCGACCTGGAGAGGGCCGGACGACGAGAGTCGGGCCCGACGACCAGAAAGACCCCACGACGTGAAGGGCCCCACGACCGCAGTCGTGGGGCCCTTCGGGAACGCCTGAGCTCTGGGTGCTCGCGCTGACCGACTCAGCGTGAGCTGGAGGTCTGCTCGGGTCAGCCGACCCGGCGTGTGGTGGTCGAGGCGGGCATCGCGGCGAGCGCGGCTGTGCGCTCGTCTTCGCTGAGGCCGCCCCAGACGCCGTAGGGCTCACGGACTCGGAGCGAGGCCTCGCGGCACTCCATCATGACCGGGCACCCGTGGCAGATGGCCTTGGCGGCCTCGGCGCGGCGGCGGCGTGCGGCGCCGCGCTCGCCCTCCGGGTGGAAGAACAGCGTGTCGTCGACGTCGCGGCACGAACCCTGGTACTGCCACTCCCAGAGGTCCATCACGGGGCCGGGGAGGCGAGAGAGCTCAGTCATGGTCGTACCGTCCTTCTGAGTGTCGATGAGGGGCGATAGACCCCGGTCGGTGCATCTGCCCAGGACCTCGGTCCCGGGTGATCTGTGACTAACTTAGAACCGATCCAGCAGTTGTTCAAGTCGCTGACCGGATGAGAAACGATTCACCGTGCCATCCGTTGCCCATGTTCTGGTCTAGTACCACTGACGAGCCGCTCTGGGAACTGCGGAAACCCGCCATCCTCGGCGTCTCTGCAGGTCCCCGGTCCACGCGGCTCGACGTGAGATGAACAACTAGCGAACAACTTCAGGCGTCTCGCGGAGGGGTGCCAGGTGGCACGACCTCTCAGATCTCGGCACAATCGACTCATGAGCACAGGTCGACCGGCACAGGGAGCGACCGGCGGCGACCCTGCCGACGGCACGACGCCCGACGAGATCACGGACCAGGTCAACGAACCCGGCCTCGCCGTGGCAGCCGTGGCACGCAGGCTCGGGGTGGCTCCGGCGACGTTGCGCACCTGGGACCGTCGCTACGGCCTGGGCCCCTCGGAGCACTCCGCAGGCGCCCACCGCCGGTACTCGAGCGACGACGTCGCCCGGCTCATGGTCATGCGCAGGCTCGCGCTCGAGGGCGTCGCCCCCGTCGACGCCGCGCGGGCAGCACTGGCCGTCGACCTCACGACCACCAGCAGCGAACAGCTCGAGGACGAGCTGCGCGAGACCATCGCCCACGTCGACGAGGAGAGCCAGCGCCACGGTCGCCGCGGCGATCTCCCGCTCGCTGAGGCACCGCGACGCCTCGTCGGTCTCGACGGAGACTCCCAGGGTGAGGGTTCCCTCGCGCCCCGCCCCACGGTCGAGGGCGACGCCGACACCTCGGCCGGTGCTGCAGCGGCGCAGGTGTCCTCCCTCCCGACAGGTCCCCGCTCTCTCCGCGGCGCCGAGCCCGAGGCCCCCGACACCGACCCCGGCCAGCAGCGCCCAGCCCTGCGCCTGGCGGCCCCGGTCGACTCGACCGTCACCTCGATCGACGTCATCGACGCGGTCCTGCGCGGCAACGTCGCCGCGACGGAGCGCCTGCTCGCGCTCGACGTCGACGAAGACCCTGCCCAGTGGTGGCTGACGCTGGTCGAGCCGACCCTGCGCAAGCTCGCAGCCCGGACCGTCCTGGCCAAGCCCGGCGAGGCGCCCGAGATGCTGCTCGCCTCGGCGACCCTCAAGGTGATCGCGGACTTCATCCGGGCCCGCGAGGAGAAGACCGCGCAGGAGACCGGGGTCAGGTCGCCCCACCCCAGCCAGATGAAGAAGATCGTGCTGCTCTTCGCCGCGGCCGACGACGCGCAGCCGCTCGCGATGCACGCCCTCGCTGCGGCCCTCGTCTCGCAGGGCGTGACGGCCCGGATCGTCACCGGACCTGCGAACGCGCACCGGGCCCTCGAGCTCGTGACCATGGTGCGACCCGTCGCCACGGTCCTGGTCACCTCGCTCTCGCGCCCCGAGCTCGGGATCGTACACGCCCTGCACGAGACCCACCCCGAGCTCTCGGTGTTCGTCGGCCTGAGCAGCGACGACGCGGCTGCCGACCTCCCGCAGTCGCGGTTCGTCAGCAGGGTCCGCAGCTTCCAGGGTCTGCTCCACGAGGTCCTCGCCGTCGCGGTCTGACGTCGCCCTGGGCGCCGGCGTGAGGGTGCCGGGGGAGCGCGATGGCAGGACCGGTCCTGTGAGCGGACAGACACCGGGTGCTCCGTCGGCGGTGCGTAGACTCCTGACATGAACTCGTCGAGCAGCGCGCAGCCCCACGACCCCTTCGGATTCATCGGACTCACCTACGACGACGTGCTCCTCCTCCCCGGAGAGACAGACGTCATCCCCAGCCAGGTCGACACGACCGCGCGGCTGACGCGAGAGATCTCGGTGTCGATCCCGATGCTCTCCGCAGCGATGGACACCGTCACCGAGTCGCGCATGGCCATCGCCATGGCGCGCCAGGGCGGCATCGGCATCATCCACCGCAACCTCTCGATCGAGGCGCAGGCCAAAGAGGTCGACCTGGTCAAGCGCTCCGAGTCCGGGATGATCACCGACCCGGTGACCGTGCACCCCGACGCGACGCTCGCCGAGCTCGACGCCCTGTGCGGCCAGTACCGCGTCTCCGGCCTGCCGGTCGTCGACCCCGACGGCCTGCTCGTCGGCATCATCACCAACCGCGACCTGCGGTTCGTCTCCCCGGGCGACTTCGCGCACCGCAAGGTCCACGAGGTCATGACCAAGATGCCGCTCATCACCGGCCCTGTCGGCATCTCGCGCGACGACGCCGCGGCGCTGCTCGGCACGCACCGCATCGAGAAGCTCCCCCTGGTCGACGACGCCGGTCGCCTCCAGGGCCTCATCACGGTCAAGGACTTCGTCAAGTCCGAGCAGTATCCCGACGCGACCAAGGACGGCGAGGGTCGCCTCGTCGTGGGTGCCGCGATCGGGTTCTTCGGAGACGCGTGGGAGCGCGCGACGACTCTCGCCGAGGCTGGTGTCGACGTGCTCGTCGCCGACACCGCGAACGGGCACGCGCGCCTGCTGCTCGACATGATCCGCAAGCTCAAGGCAGACCCGTTCTTCAAGGACGTCCAGATCATCGGCGGCAACGTCGCGACCCGTGCTGGCGCGCAGGCCCTCGTCGACGCGGGCGTCGACGCCGTCAAGGTCGGGGTCGGACCGGGCTCGATCTGCACCACCCGCGTGGTCGCCGGGGTCGGCGTCCCGCAGATCACCGCGATCTACGAGGCGTCGCTCGCCTGCAAGCCGGCCGGCGTCCCGGTCATCGGCGACGGTGGCCTGCAGTACTCGGGCGACATCGCGAAGGCTCTCGTCGCCGGGGCCGACACCGTCATGCTCGGCTCGCTCCTCGCCGGCTGCGACGAGAGCCCGGGGGACCTCGTCTTCGTCAACGGCAAGCAGTACAAGCTGTACCGCGGCATGGGCTCGATCGGTGCGATGGCCTCGCGCGGCAAGAAGGCCTCGTACTCCAAGGACCGGTACTTCCAGGCGGACGTGGCCAGCGACGACAAGATCGTGCCCGAGGGCATCGAGGGCCAGGTGCCGTACCGCGGCCCGCTCGGTGCCGTCGCGCACCAGCTCGTCGGCGGTCTGCACCAGTCGATGTTCTACGTCGGTGCGCACACGATCCCGCAGCTGCAGGAGCGTGGCAACTTCGTCCGCATCACCCCGGCCGGTCTGAAGGAGTCGCACCCTCACGACATCCAGATGACCGTCGAGGCCCCGAACTACACGGGCCGCTGAGCAGGTCTCGTCGAGGCCGTCCCGTACCGCTTCCGGTCCGGGACGGCCTCAACCCTGTCCGCCTCCAGCTGCCGCACGGCGCTGACGCGGCGACCGTGGTGGAGCACCTCGTGGCGAGGTTCCCCCACGACGAGGCCCGGATGCGCGAGAAGGTCGCGGCGGGGGAGGTCGTCGACGAGATCGGGCGCCCGCTCGGCCCGGACGCCCCGTACGTCGCCGGGACGCTCGTGTACCTCTACAGGGACGCCGCGCCCGAGCCCCGGGTGCCCTTCGAGATCGACGTGCTGCACCACGACGACGACCTCCTCGTGATCGACAAGCCGCACTTCTTGGCCAGCACGCCCCGCGGGGCGTACGTGGTCGAGTCGGCCGTCGTGCGGCTGCGCCGGGACCTCGGCCTGCCCGAGATCAGCCCTGCGCACAGGCTCGACAGGATCACGGCGGGCGTGCTCGTGCTGACCACGCGTCGCGAGGTCCGCGGCGCATACCAGCAGCTCTTCGCGAGCCGGACGATCCGCAAGACCTATGAGGCCGTCGCCCCCGTCGACCCCGCGCTCGACCTGCCCTGCACGGTGCGCAGCAGGATCGTCAAGGAGCACGGGACCCTCGTCGCCCAGGAGGTCCCGGGGGAGCCGAACGCCGAGAGCCGCGTGACCCTCGTCGACACAGTCGCCCGGGACGGCGGCGAGATGCTGGGGCGCTACGTCCTCGAGCCGCACACGGGAAAGACCCACCAGCTGCGGCTGCACATGGCCTCGCTCGGGCTGCCGATCGTCAACGACAACTTCTACCCGGAGTTCTACGACGTGGCCCCCGACGACTACTCGGCCCCGCTCCAGCTGCTGGCACGGTCTATCGAGTTCACGGACCCGCTGAGCGGTGCGCCGCGCAGCTTCACGAGCCGGCGGAGCCTCGAGGTGTGGGCCGAGGCGTCCGAGCCGTCGGAGGCGTCGGTGCCGTCCGTGACATCGGTGGCGTCGGAGGTGTCGACCGGGTGAGCCCCGGAGCCCCTGGTCCTCTCAGAGCGTGCGCTGCCCAGTCTGGCGGTGGTCTCGCAGCCAGGTGAGCTCGGCCCCCGGGCCCGTGAGCCCCTTGCGCTCACGCCAGGAGTTGAAGCTCTCCGCCCACCGACGGTGCTCGTCGGCCTGGTACAGGTGCAGGGCGTCGAGCTCGCGCTCGGCGAGCTCGGGGTAGCGCGCGAGCATCGCGTGGAGCACGTCGAGGGTCGCGATGACGTCGACGTCGGCCGTGTGCAGCTCGCCGTCACCGACGACCGCGTACACCCCGCAGAGGTCGACGAGCTTGCGTGGCCCGCGGCGGTAGCGGTCGAGAGCCCTGTCGAGGACGAGCGGGTCGATGACCGGGGCCACCTGCCCGTCGATCCGGTCTTCGAGGCTCGGCAGGCCGTAGCGGTCGAGCTCGGCCTGCAGGATGCACAGGTCGAAGGTCGCGTTGAAGGCGACCACGGGGATGCCGCTCGAGAGCGCCCCGGCGAGCTCTTTCGCGATCTCGTCGATCGCGCCTGCAGGGTCTTGGCCCTCCGCCCGGGCGACCTCCGTGGTGATGCCGTGGATGGCTGAGGCCTCCGGCGGGATCGGCACACCCGGGTCGAGCAGCCAGGTGCGGACGTCGGTCGTCACGGAGTCGCGGCGCACGAGGGCCGCGGAGACGATCCGGTCCTGGCTCACGTCGACACCCGTCGTCTCGGTGTCGAATCCGAGCAGGGGGCCTGCGGTCCAGGTCATGGGGTGTCTCCTCGAGGTCGTCGTGTGCGGCCAGCATCCCAGCCGCCACCGACACGGACGTGGACCGCCGCGCGGTCCAGGCGTCTCGGGACGGTAACCTGGTCGGGTGAGCAACGAGATCGAGATCGGCCGAGGCAAGCGCGGACGGCGCGCCTTCTCCTTCGACGACATCGCGGTGGTGCCGTCACGCCGTACGCGCGACCCAGAAGACGTGTCTGTCGGGTGGCAGATCGACGCGTACCACTTCGACCTGCCGATCGTGGCTGCACCGATGGACTCGGTGATGAGCCCCGCGACGGCCGTCGCGCTCGGGCAGCACGGGGGCCTCGGTGTCCTGGACCTCGAAGGTCTGTGGACGCGCTACGAGGACCCGACAGCGCTGCTCTCCGAGATCGCGCAGCTCGAGCCGACCCAGGCGACCCGGCGCATGCAGGAGATCTACTCCGCGCCGATCCAGCCCGAGCTCATCACGCAGCGTCTCAAGGAGATCCGCGCCGCGGGCGTCACCGTCGCCGGTGCGCTCTCGCCGCAGCGGACCCAGGAGTTCTACCAGACTGTGATCGACGCGGGTGTCGACCTCTTCGTCATCCGTGGCACGACGGTGTCGGCCGAGCACGTCTCGGGCAACGCCGAGCCGCTCAACCTCAAGCGCTTCATCTACGAGCTCGACGTCCCCGTGATCGTCGGCGGTGCCTCGACCTACACCGCGGCGCTGCACCTCATGCGGACCGGTGCGGCCGGCGTCCTCGTCGGCTTCGGCGGCGGCGCTGCGCACACCACCCGCGTCTCGCTCGGCATCCACGCCCCGATGGCCACAGCCGTGGCCGACGTGGCCGCTGCGCGCCGCGACTACCTCGACGAGTCCGGGGGCCGCTACGTCCACGTGATCGCCGACGGTGGTGTGGGACGCGCCGGGGACCTCGTCAAGGCCGTCGCCTGCGGTGCTGACGCCGTGATGGTCGGTGCCGCGCTCGCGCGGGCCGAGGAGGCGCCGGGCCAGGGCTGGCACTGGGGCTCCGAGGCGCACCACCCCGAGCTCCCCCGTGGAGAGCGGGTGAGCGTCGGCACCGCCGGGTCGCTCGCCGAGATCCTCTTCGGCCCGGGCCGCCAGGCCGACGGCACGCTCAACCTCGTCGGTGCGCTCAAGCGCGCCATGGCTACGACCGGGTACTCCGACCTCAAGGAGTTCCAGCGGGTCGAGGTCGTGGTCTCGCCCTACCAGCCGCGCTGACCCGCGCCTGACCCGAGACTCTCGATGACCCACGACGGCACGTCCGCCGCCCCTGCCACCCAGGAGACCACCATCTCCCCGGTGACCTGGGACGACGAACGTGCCGTCGTGGCGTTGTGGGAGGCAGCAGGGCTCACCCGCCCCTGGAACGACCCTGCGGCCGACCTGCGGTCTGCGCTCGAGACCCCGACGTCGACTGTGCTCGGGGCGCGCCTGCACGACGTCGCTCTGCTCGACGGAACTCTGCTCGACGGAACTCTGCCCGACGGAACTCTGCCCGACGGCGCTGTACCCGACGGCGCTGTACCCGACAGTGCTCTGCCCAACAGCTCGCTGGTCGGGACCGTGATGGTCGGCTACGACGGGCACCGGGGATGGGTGTACTACCTCGCGGTCGACGAGGCGCAGCGCGGGACCGGTCTCGGTCGGGCGCTCATGGTCGCGGCCGAGGCGTGGCTCGTCTCCCAGGGGGCACCCAAGGTGCAGCTCATGGTCCGCACGACCAACACCGCCGTGCTCGGCTTCTACGCCGCGCTCGGCTACACCGACCAGTCCTGCGTCGTGCTGGGCCGCCGGACCGACTGAGCGGGCCCAGTCCTCCAGACCCTCAGTTCTCGAGCCCAGCTGATCGCCGCGCCCGCAGCCGCGTTCCCTCCCTCTGGGCTCTGACGACCTGCGACCGCGCCCGGTGGATCATCGCGCAGGGCTGGCCACGGCGCCCGCACGCACGCACGACCGGCACCGACACCTCATGTCCGATTGTGTCTGGATCCAGGCCGCGCACTGCCGTGTCCTGGGTCTTCCGTCCTCCGCACAGCTATTACGGGGCCTTCGCGTGCCGCGCAGCGCGCGCGCCTGACCAGCACACACACATCGAGGCTTGCACTCCAACATAAACGGGCGTATACAAGTGAATACAGATATCCGCGTCGTCGGCGACGCGAGCGACGATGGAGTTGACGTGTACGCACCCGAGAGACACCAGGCGATCCTGGCGACTGCACGCGCCGAGGGGCGCGCAGAGGTCGCAGGCCTGGCCCGGACCTTCGACGTCACCCCCGAGACCATCCGGCGCGACCTGTCGGTGCTCGAGCGCCACGGTCTGGTGCGCAGGGTCCACGGGGGTGCGATCCCCGTCGAGCGTCTGCGGTCGGAGCCTGCCGTCGCCGTCCGTGAGGGCATGCTCTCCGACGAGAAGCGCCGCATCGCCGCCGCGGCGCTGCGTGAGATCCCGGACGCGGGGACGATCGTCCTCGATGCCGGCACCACGACCCTGCGCCTGGCTGAGATCCTCCCGACGGACCGCGAGCTCCAGGTGGTCACGAACTCGCTGCCGATCGCCGCGCTGCTCGCCGAGCGCCCGACGGTCACCGTGCACTTCGTCGGCGGTGCGGTCCGCGGCCGGACGCTCGCCTCGGTCGGTCCCTGGGCCGAGCGGGCCCTCGCCGACATCCACGCCGACATCGTCTTCCTCGGTGCCAACGGCATCACCCCCGACCACGGCGCGACCACACCCGACCTCGGCGAGGCCGCGGTCAAGCGGGCGCTCGCCCGGGCGGCGCGGCGGGTCGTGCTGCTCGCCGACCACACGAAGGTCGGACGCTCAGACTTCGCCCGGATCGTCGGTCTCGACGACGTCGACCTCTTCATCACCGACTCAGGGATCGACGCGGACCTCGCGGCGGAGCTCGAGTCGGTCGACCTCACGGTGGTGCAAGCATGATCATCACGATCACCCCCAACCCGAGCCTGGACCGGACCCTCGAGGTCCAGGTCCTCGAGCCTGGCGAGGTGAACCGCGCGCACGCGACGCGGGTCGACGCCGGGGGCAAGGGCATCAACGTCACCCGTGCCCTGTCGGCCGACGGGTTCTCCTCGGTCGCGATCTTCCCGTCGGGAGGCTCTGACGGCGCCCGCCTGGTCGCCGAGCTCCGCGACGGGGGAGTCGTGGCCCGCCCTGTCGAGACCGGGACCGACACCCGCAGCAACATCACCGTGGTCGACGGCCGTGGTTCGACGACCAAGATCAACGCGCCGGGCGCCCCCATGACGGAGGCTGCCGTCCAGGCCCTCCTCGACGCCCTCGCGGACGAGGTCCGGCTCGCGGTCGACGCCGGGGAGCACGTCCTGGTCGTCGGCGCGGGCAGCCTGCCGGCTGGTGCAGGTGACGACTTCTACGTCAGGGTCGCGCAGGTCGCGGCACGCTCAGGGGTCCCCACGGTCCTCGACACCTCGGGCGCACCGCTCCGTGCGGCGGTCGCTGCAGGCGGTCTGACGCTCGTCAAGCCGAACGAAGACGAGCTCGCTGAGCTCGTCGGCCGTCCGCTGACCACTGTCGGGGCCGTCGTCGACGCTGCGCACCAGGTGATGGAGTCCGGCGTCACCGCCGTCCTGGTGTCCCTCGGGGCGCACGGCGCGCTGCTCGTCGCACCCGGCAGCGTGCTCTGGGCCGGTGGCCCGGCCCTCGTCCCGGCCTCGACGGTGGGCGCGGGCGACGTGACCCTCGCCGGCTTCCTCAGCGCCCTCGTCGACGCACCCCACGGACCGGCCTCGGTCGACCCCGAGATCTCGGCGGACGCGTTGCGCCGCGCCGTCGCATGGGGCCGCGCCGCGGTCCTCCTCCCAGGCTCTGCAGTCCCTGCACCCCACGACATCCACCTCGACGACGTCGAGACCCTCACCGACCCATCCCGCCACATCGCACTGAAGGAGCTGTGAAGTGAGCACTTCCCTCACCCCCCTGATCACCGCCGACCTCGTCGCCCTCGACGTCGTCGCAGCCGACCGTGACGAGGCCACCCGTGTCCTCATCGACCTGCTCGCAGCCGCTGGCCGCGTGACGGACGCCGACGGCTTCCACGCCGACGTCCGTGCCCGCGAGGCGCAGATGGCGACGGGCATGCCCGGAGGCGTCGGTCTGCCGCACGCCCGCTCCGAGCACGTCACGGTCCCGACGCTCGCCGTCGCCCGTGTGCCCGCCGGTGTCGACTTCGGTGCCCCGGACGGCCCCGCGACGCTGATCTTCCTCATCGCGGCGCCGGCCAGCGGCGACAGCGACCACCTCAAGATCCTCGCGTCGCTCGCCCGCCGTCTCGTCCACGAGTCCTTCCGCACCTCCCTGCGCGAGGCCCCCGACGCCGCGACCGTCGCCGAGATCGTCACCCGAGAGGTCAACCCCTCATGAAGTTCGTCGCCGTGACGTCGTGCCCCACGGGCATCGCGCACACCTACATGGCAGCAGAGGCGCTCGAGCAGGCTGGCAAGGCCGCCGGGCACGAGGTCCAGGTCGAGACCCAGGGCTCGGCCGGCTCGACGCCCCTCGACCCCGCGATCATCGAGGCCGCTGACGGCGTCATCTTCGCCGCAGACCTCGAGGTCCGCGACAAGGAGCGATTCGCGGGCAAGCCGACGATCGACGTCGGCGTCAAGAAGGCCGTCCACGACGCCCCAGGTGTCCTCAACCAGGCGATCGCCGCCGTCGAGGCCGGTGTCTCGACGCCCGCCGCGACAGCCGGTGGCGGGTCGAAGGACCCCGCGACGACGATCGACCGCAGCTCGAGCGTGGGGACGCGCGTCCGCCAGTACCTCATGACCGGCGTCTCGTACATGATCCCGTTCGTCGCCGCAGGTGGCATCCTCATCGCGCTGAGCTTCATGATCGGCGGCTACGAGATCGTGAACGTGAAGGCCGACGAGGTCATCAACAACTTCGACGTGCTGTCGAAGACCAGCTGGGCCGCGCTGATGAACCTCACCGGCGGTGTCGCCTTCGGGTTCCTCGTGGCTGTGCTCTCCGGGTTCATCGCCTTCGCGATCGCCGACAGGCCCGGACTCGTGCCCGGCTTCGTCGGTGGCTCGATCTCCGTCGCCGTCGGCGCCGGTTTCCTCGGTGGTCTGGTCTCCGGCTTCGTCGCCGGGTTCCTCGCGCTGTGGATCAGCCGCTGGAAGGTCCCCAAGGGGGTCCGCGGCATCATGCCCGTCGTGGTGATCCCGCTGCTGTCGACCTTCGTCACAGGCCTGCTGATGTTCGTGGTGCTCGGGCGTCCGCTCGCCGCACTCATGGACGGGCTGTCCGACTGGCTCAGCGGCCTGAGCGGCTCCAACCTCATCCTCCTCGGCCTGATCCTGGGCGCGATGATGGGCATCGACCTCGGTGGTCCGGTCAACAAGGTGGCCTACACCTTCGCCGTCACGGGGCTCTCGACAGCCGGCCTCACGGACGGCGCCACGCAGTTCCGCGTCATGGCCACGGTCATGGGTGCCGGGATGGTCGCCCCGCTCGCGATGGCCCTGGCCACGACGGTCCGCAAGCGCCTGTTCACCAGGGCCGAGCGCGAGAACGGCAAGGCAGCCTGGCTGCTCGGTCTCTCGTTCATCTCCGAGGGTGCCATCCCGTTCGCGGCTGCCGACCCGCTCCGCGTGCTCGGTGCCTCGGTCGTCGGCTCGAGCGTGACCGGCGGGCTCATCATGGCCTTCGACGCCTCGCAGCGTGCCCCGCACGGTGGCGTCTGGGTCCTCCCGCTCGTCGACAACTGGCTGCTGTTCCTGCTGGCCGTCGCGATCGGCACGGTGATCTCTGCGGTCCTGGTGATCATCTTCAAGGGACTGGGCTCCAACCCGGCCCTCGAGGCCGAGCAGGCGGCAGACGCCGCCGCCGCGGCCAGCGCCCCCAGCACCGCGGCGCAGCCCACAGCCTGACCGGGCGGGTCGGACCGACCCACGCACGCCCGTCCCGGTCTGCGCCGCACCTCGGCGCAGACCACCACCCGCCAGGGTCCGCACCGCTCGCAGCGGTGCGGACCACGGCCCTCGAAGGAGAGAACAATGCCCGCACGTACCGTGGCCGTCGCCTCGCGATCCGGCCTGCACGCCCGTCCCGCGTCCCTGTTCACCCAGGCTGCGGCCGACAGCGGCCTCGACGTGACCATCGCGCACGGCGAGGGCGAGCCCGTCGACGCGGCGAGCATCCTGCTCGTCATGTCGCTCGGTGTCCCGCACGGCGACGAGGTGACCCTCGCAGCCGAGGGCGAGGACGCCGACAGGATCCTCGACGAGCTCGTCACGCTGCTCGCGACGGACCTGGACGAGGAGCACTGATGCTCACCGGTGCGGGCGTCGGCCGGGGTGCCGGGATCGGACCTGTCGTCCGGGTCAGCCCGGCACCGGTCGCTCCCACGGACGAGCAGGCCCCGGCTGACCGCGAGGCCACAGCCGCGCGGGCCACAGCGGCCTTCGACGACGTCGCGGCTGCGCTGCGTGCTCAGGCCGACGGTGCCGAGGGGGCGGCTGTCGCCGTCCTCCAGGCCACGGCCCAGATGGCTCAGGACCGTGCGCTGCGCACGAAGGTGCTGGCCCGGATCGCCGACGGCGAGCCGCCCGTCGCAGCCCTCGACGCCGTAGTGAAGACCTTCGTCGACATGTTCACGGCCGCCGGCGGGATGCTGCTCGAGCGGGTCACCGACCTGCGCAGCGTCCGTGACAGGGTCGCGGCGCACCTCCTCGGTGTGCCCGTCCCTGGCGTCCCGCAGCTGACAGGTCCTGCGGTCGTCGTCGCCGAAGACCTCGCACCGGCCGACACCGCCGCTCTCGACCTGCGCCACGTCGTCGCGATCGTCACCGAGCAGGGCGGCACCACGAGCCACACCGCGATCATCGCGGGGCAGCGCAGCATCCCCTGCGTCGTCCGCGTGACCGGGGCGCTCGACCTCGAGCCCGGGACCGTCGTGGCCGTGGACGCCGCGTCGGGGACCGTCGAGGTCGACCCAGGCCCGGAGGTCGCCGAGGCCTTCGCCGAGCGCGCGCGCCTCGCCGCGCAGCTCGCCGAGGACACCTCTGCGGGTGCCACGGCCGACGGCGTCCCCGTCGGTCTGCTCGCCAACATCGGCACGGCGGCCGACGCCGAGCGTGCCGCCGGCACGGCGGTCGAGGGTGTCGGACTGTTCCGCACCGAGGTGCTCTTCCTCGAGCGGACCACTGAGCCGACCCGCGAAGAGCAGGCCGCCGTCTACGCAGAGGTCTTGCGGAGCCTCGGCGGACGCAAGGTCGTCGTCCGGACGCTCGACGCGGGCGCCGACAAGCCGCTCGCCTTCGCGACGCAGCCCGACGAGGAGAACCCTGCCCTCGGTGTCCGTGGCTACAGGCTCGTCCGCACGGCTCCTGAGCTGCTCGAGACGCAGCTCGCGGCCCTCGCCGACGCGCAGCGCGAGACCGGGATCGAGCCGTGGGTGATGGCCCCGATGATCTCGACCCCCGACGAGGCGCGCGACTTCGCTGCCTCGGCACGTGCCCACGGCCTGACGACCGTCGGTGTCATGGTCGAGGTCCCCGCCGCCGCCCTGCGGGCGGAGGCGATCCTCGCCGAGGTGGACTTCGTCTCGATGGGCACGAACGACCTCGCCCAGTACGTCATGGCCTCGGACCGCCTGCGCGGCGAGCTGAGCGACCTCATCTCGATGTGGCAGCCGGCCGTCCTCGACCTCGTGGCCGCGACGGCACGGGCCGGCCAGCAGGCCGGGAAGCCCGCCGGGGTCTGCGGCGAGTCCGCCGGTGACCCCGTCATGGCTGTCGTGCTCGTCGGGCTCGGCGTGACGTCCCTGTCGATGTCCTCGGGGTCTGTGCCCGCGGTCCGCTTCGCGGTGTCCAGGCACACGCAGGAGCAGGCCCGCGCCGTCGCTGCCGCGGCGCTCGGTGCCCGCTCGGCCACGGATGCTCGCGCGGCTGCTGTCGCGGCCCTCTCACCTGAGGTCGCGGCGCTCCTCGGCGCCTGACAGACGGGCAGACCTGCCCCGCACCCCACGAGGGGTGCGGGGCAGCGTCGTCTCGGAGCTCAGGTGCTTCCTCCTCTCCCGCACCTCCTGCGGCGTAGGCTCGGTCCATGCCGAACGATCCTGGTGCAGACGCCGTCCCCGGTCCTGAGCAGCAGCACGGAGAGGGCGGGCCAGGCGCCCACGAGCAGTGGCGTGAAGACGGCGTGCCGGTCTCGCGCGGCCAGCACACCCCGGGCTCGCGCGACCAGCACACGGGTGGCGGCGAGGGCCCGCTCGACCCCGAGGTCGACGCGAGCGCGACCTACCTGCTCGAGCCCGAGGACCTCGCCCCGCTGCTCGCCCGCGTCGCCACCACCCACGAGGCCGGCACCCGCCGCGTCGTCGCCCCTGCGACGGGGCACGTGCTCGTCGACCTCCCGCTGTCCGGCCCCGACGACGTGACCCGAGCAGTCGACAGGGCGCGGGACGCCCAGCCAGCCTGGGCAGCGACAGACGTCCGCGAGCGTGCCGCCGTCCTGCTCCGTCTGCACGACCTCGTGCTCGACCGGCAGTCGGAGGTCTTGGACCTCGTCCAGCACGAGTCCGGCAAGTCCCGGGGGAGCGCCTTCGAGGAGGTCGCCGACGTCGCCCAGGTCTCGCGGCACTACGGTCGCCGGGCTGGTGCGTACCTCGCGCCGCGCACGGTCCGCGGGATGCTCCCTGTCCTCACCCGGACGACTGTCGCCCGGATCCCCGTCGGCGTCGTCGGGGTGATCTCGCCCTGGAACTATCCGTTGACCCTCGCCCTGGCCGACGTGCTGCCCGCGCTCGTGGCGGGCAACGCCGTCGTCCTCAAGCCCGACCCGCAGACCACGCTCACAGCGCTGTGGGCTGCCGCTGCCCTCGAAGAGTGCGGCCTGCCGGCCGACGTGCTCCAGGTCGTCGCGGGCGGGGGAGACGTGGGCGCTGCGCTCGTCGAGGAGGTGGACCACATCGCCTTCACAGGGTCGACGGCGACAGGGAGGATCATCGCCGGTCGCGCGGGGGAGCGGCTCATCGGCGCGACCCTCGAGCTCGGCGGGAAGAACCCGCTCTACGTCGCGGCTGATGCCGATCTCGACGTCGCGGCGCTCGGCGCCGTGCGGGCGTGCTTCTCGAACAGCGGCCAGCTGTGCATGTCGATCGAGAGGCTCGTGCTCCACGAGGACGTCGCGGACGCGTTCCTCGACCTCTTCCTCGAGAGGGTCTCGAGCCTGCGCCTGTCGGCAGCCCTCGACTACACGGCCGACGTCGGGTCGCTCACCTCGGCTGCTCAGCTCGAGAGGGTCGAGGGGCACGTGCACGACGCCCTCGCCCGGGGGGCGCGGATCCTCGCCGGGGGAGTGCACAGGACTGACGTGGGGCCGCTCTTCTACGCCCCGACGGTGCTCGCCGACGTCCCACCCCACGCGCTCTGCGCCCAGGAGGAGACCTTCGGCCCGGTGGTCAGCGTCGTGCGGGTCGCCTCCGACGACGAGGCCGTCGCGGTGATGAACGAGACGGAGTTCGGGCTCAACGCGAGCATCTGGAGCGCAGACACCCGCCGCGCCCGCGTGCTCGCGGGGCGCGTCCGCGCGGGCACCGTGAACATCAACGACGGCTATGCGGCTGCCTGGGGTTCTGTCGAGGCGCCGATGGGCGGCTTCGGCGCCTCGGGTCAGGGACGCCGCCACGGACGTGAGGGCATCGAGCAGTACACCGAGGCGCAGACGGTCTCGGTCCAGCGCGGAGTCATGAGCGGGGCATCTCTCGACGAGCTCTTCGCACTCCCCGACGGGCAGGGGCAGCGGCTGCTGACGACCGGTCTGCGGGTGCTGCGCGCGCTCGGGGTGCGCTGAGGACAGACGTGGCGACGGGGTCGCGGGACGCCGGTGGTCGGGCTGTGGCCCGCGCGCGTACCCGTGGACCAGTCTCAGGTCCCGCGTCCGACCGTGCGTCGACCGTCGACCCGGGTCCATGAGGATTTCCGACGGGTGAAAGTTGACGTCCACCAAGTGGGACGAGAGGGTCCTGGCGCTCGCAGGGACCCGGCGCGGCCCCTCAAGAGGTCCCGTCCCACGCGCGGACGTCTCCCCAGGTGGTGGGTCCGCGGCCGGTCACCGGGAGGCGGGCACCACCGGCAGCACCCCACCGGAACGTCCGTTCTTCACGGAGTTTCGATCGTGTGACCTCCGGGCCCCGGGCAGCCCGCCCGCACCGAGGTCCATTGACGGTCGCAGAACCTGCCGAATACCTTGAGCCTCACTCGGGCCGCCACCCTCCCCCCTCCCCCCTCGGTGGCCCTAGGACGCTGGACAGAACGACGCTCGTGCGTCAACCGGACGATGACGTCCCCCTCCCCTCCTGATCCACTTCTGCGCGCCTTCTTCCGACTCCGGAGAGTGCCCCATGCCTTCATCGATCCTCGTGGCGTCCCCAGCCTCGGCCCTCTCGGTCGGACAGGTGGACGTCGGTGACCTGGTCGACCAGGTCGTCCACCTCTTCCCGCTCGCCGTCGCCGGCATCATCGTCTGGTCCCTCTGGATCTACCGCGTCGTCCTGTCCCGCAGGGCCCGCCCGATCGTCACCGACCACCGCTCGACCACCTCGGTCGTCGTGCCGTCCTTCCACGAAGACCCGGACATCCTCCTGCGGTGCCTGGACTCCTGGCTGGCGCAGGACCCGACCGAGATCATCGTCGTGCTGGACGTCGCCGACCTCGAGGCCTACACCCGGATCGTGGCCCGTGGGGACGCCAGGGTGCGTCCGGTCTTGTTCCACCACGCGGGCAAGCGCTCGGCGCTCGGCGCCGGCATCCGGGCCGCGCGCTACGAGGTCCTCGTGCTGACCGACTCCGACACGTCGTGGGAGCCGGGCCTGCTCGAGGCCGTGCAGATGCCCTTCGCCGACCCGCTCGTGGGTGGTGTGGGGACGCAGCAGAACGTGTACCAGCGGACGTCGAGCGTCTGGCGGCGCATCGCCGACTGGCTCGTCAACCTGCGCTACTACGACTACGTCCCGGCGATGGGCAGCGCGGGCGCTGTGCCGTGCCTGTCCGGTCGGACCGCGGCCTACAGGCGTGACGCCGTCGTCCCGGTCCTCGACGACCTCGAGAACGAGTTCTTCCTCGGCCGCCGCTGCATCGCGGGGGACGACGGCAGGCTCACCTGGCTCGTGCTCGCCTCGGGCTACAAGACCGTTCACCAGTCCTCGGCCCGGGCGATCTCGATGTTCCCCGACACCTTCAGCGCCTTCGTCAAGCAGCGGGTGCGCTGGAGCCGCAACTCCTACAGGTGCTACCTCACGGCCGTGTCGAAGGGCTGGCTGTGGCGGACGCCCTTCGTCACCAAGGTGACCGTGCTGCAGATCCTCCTCACGCCGCTCACGATGGGCTTGACGCTCTGGTACCTGGTGGCGTCGAGGCTCGAGCTCACCACCCTGGGCATCGCGGCCGCCGTGGGATGGCTGCTCCTCGGCCGTGGCATCCGCGGATTCTCGCACCTGCGGCGCCACCCGCAGGAGGTGTTCTTGCTGCCGCTGCTCGCCGCCGTGGTGATCATGGTCGCCCTGCCGATCAAGCTGTACGCCTTCGTCACGATGAACAAGCAGGGCTGGCTGACCCGCCACGCCGACCAGGTCGGCGGCGACGGGCAGACCGCCCGGAGCCTCGACCCTGTCGAGGAGGTCGTGCCTGCACCTCAGACCACCTCTGTCTCTCCCGCGGTCTACGCCTCGGCGGCCCGGACGCCGGAGGCTGCACGATGAGCGCGCGTCGGGCGACCCGCGCCGCAGCCGTCGCCACAGCCGTCGGGTGCACGGTCCTCGTGACCGGGGGCATGGCTGCCGCGACCCCGGTCCTCCAGCCTGTGCAGGTGCGCGCCGCGTCGACCGCGGTGCCCACGCCCGCACCCGTCGCCTACCCGGGTGACCCTGACGCCGAGGCCGCGCTCGTCGCGGCCGAAGACCGCCGCCTCGTCGAGGTGCGGTCGATCGCCAACGGTGCACAGTGGACGGGCGCGTCGCAGTGGCGGCCGTACAGGCTCGAGACGGGGACGACGTACACGCTCGTGCTCGTCGAGCGCGAGGCGCCCTACAGCTTCGACGACCTGCTCGAGCTCGCCCCGCAGACCCTCGTGCGCCAGCCCGACGGCTCGTACCTCCTCGGCGAGAACATCGTTGTGGAGGAGGGCGCGACCCTCGACCTCACGAGCGACGACGGGCTGCGTCTCAACCTCACGTCGACCGACGACGCCTTCGTCTCGATCGTCACGCTCGGCGGAGACCTGACGGTCGCCGGCACGGCCGAGAACCCGACCGTGGTGAGCGCCTGGGACCCACGGACCGGCACCGTGGACGACGACACCTCCGACGGGCGGGCCTACGTGCGGGTGGTCGGTGGCTATGCGGACTTCCGGCACGCGACCTTCGACCACCTCGGCTTCTGGAGCGGGACCACCGGGGGAGTCTCCCTCACCGGGACCGACCTGCCGCACACAGCGCCCGGCTCGCAGGACCTCGCGGCGGGGGAGATCCCCGCAGCCGACGAGCCGCCGGTGCCCGACGGGACAGCCGGGACCGACGGGACGGCCGGCGCCGTCGCGACAGGTGACGCAGCGGACCCGGGAGCAGCGTCCGACGGGACCACCACCTCCACGACGAGCGCAGGTGCCCCCACCGAGACCGGCACCACGAGCACTGTCGTCTCACCGCCCTCAGCCAAGGTCTTCGGGACCGAGCTCTTGCCCACAGGGGCAGGTGCCCCGACCCTCGGGCTGGGTGCGGACCTCAGCGGATACAGCTTCGTGTCAGCGCAGATCCAGGACGTGACGTTCTCCGACAACGCCTTCGGGCTGTTCGTCATGAACGCCGAGGGTGTCGTGGTGAGCGGGTCGCGGATCGAGGACTCCCTCGTCGACGGTCTGGTGATGCACCGAGACGTCACTGCGAGCACAGTCGTGGCGACCACGTCGACGGGCAACGCCGTCGACGGCTTCAGGCTGGCCCGCTCGACGAGCGGCATCGTCCTCGAGCGGCTGACCTCGACGGGCAACGGTCGCAACGGCATCTCGATCGAGGGGACGCCGCTCGCCGACGGCCCGAGCGCGACAGGCACGGGCACGGAGATGTCCGGCGCCAACAGCGTCTCGGAGAGCACCGTGACGAGTAACGGCCGGTACGGGATCGACGTGGTCGGCGGGACGACCATCGAGGTCGACGCGAACACCGTGACAGACAACCCCGCGGGCATCGTGGTGAGCGAGGGCGCGACGGCTGTCGAGCTCACGGACAACACCGTCGAGGGCGCGGACCAGCAGGGGATCTCGCTGAGGTCGGCCGGCACGGACACCGTGGTAACAGGCAACACCGTGCTCGGTGGTGAGATCGGCATCTACGCCCGTGACGCGGGCGGGACCTTCGAGCGCAACACCGTCGACGACGTGACCAGCCACGCGATCACGCTGGTCGGTGCGACCGGTGGTTCGGTCGTCTCGGACAACAGCGTCGGCGGACGTGGTCCGAGCGCGATCGACGTGGCCCGCACGACGGGGGTCGCGGTGTCGGACAACTCGACGGAGGACTGGGACAGCACCAAGCCCCTCTCGACGGTCCTGCGGCAGATCTTCCAGCCGCTCACCGTCGTCTGGCTGCTGCTCGCCCTGCTGGTGCTCGTCACCGCGCTGACGAGCATCCGGCACCGCAACGCGGGTGTCCGGCACCCGTACGCGAACCGGGCCCCGCTCACCTCGCTCACCCGCGGCGTGGTCGACCCGAGCGAGATCTTCGGGCCGGCGCAGGGCCAGTCTCAGGACCGGGCCCAGAATCAGACCCAGGACCAGTCCCAGGGCGGAGCCCGGGACGAGCAGCCGCATGGTCCCGGGATCCTCGCACCGACGCTGCTCCGCCCGCAGCCCTCCCGAGCCCGTCGCGCCGACAGGTCGGCGGGGGACCTGCTGGTCCGTGAGGCCCCAGCCGATCTCGAGCTGCACGACGACGGGAACCCCGGGGACGACGTGCCCGCCCCAGCGCGGCAGCAAGGCCGACGAGAGACCCTGCAGCAGAGCCTGCAGGACACTCGGCAGCCGGGCCAGCAGCCAGGCCAGCCGCCCGCACAGGTCGCGGAGCCCGGTGGACGGGCACCCGGCCGCCGCCCGAGGGACCTGCGGTGCGCACCGTGACCGGCGTCCTGAGGACTCTCGGCCGACGTGCCCGCGAGGTCGTGGTCGGTGGCCTGATCCTCGCGGGGTGCACAGCACCAGGCAGCCCGTCGCCCGGCACCCCAGAACCCTCGTCCGACCCGACAGGGTCGACCTCGAGCCCGGAACCGTCCCCGTCAGCCACGGCGGACTCTCCTGGTGCCGCAGTCCCGGACAGCACCGTCGACTGCCCGGCCGAGCCCACGGTCTCGACCGCCGACGAGCTCACCGAGAGCCTCGCGGAGGTCGAGCCCGGAGAGGTGATCGTCCTGGCTCCGGGGACCTACGACGGGTTGTTCGTGGCCACGACGTCAGGGACCGCTGACGAGCCGATCACGCTCTGCGGACCGGCCGACGCCGTGCTCGACGGTGGTGGGCCCGAGGGCGGGTACGTGATGCACCTCGACGGGGCGAGCCACTGGCGCCTCGGCGGGTTCACTGTCACCGACGGTCAGAAGGGCGTGATGGCCGACGGAACGGTCGGCTCGGTGATCTCGGGCCTCACGGTCACGTCGATCGGCGACGAGGCGATCCACCTCCGCAAGGCCAGCACGGACAACGTGGTGTCGGGCAACGTCATCAGCGACACCGGGCTGCGCAAGCCGAAGTTCGGCGAGGGTGTGTACGTCGGGACGGCCGAGAGCAACTGGTGCGACATCACGGCCTGTGAGCCCGACCCCTCCGACCGCAACGTCATCGAGGACAACACGATCAGCGGGACGACCTCGGAGAGCATCGACATCAAGGAGGGGACCTCGGACGGGATCGTCCGTGGCAACACCTTCGACGGGTCGTCGATCTCCGCAGCCGACTCGTGGGTCGACGTCAAGGGCAACGGGTGGCTCGTCCAGGGCAACACCGGGACCTCGTCGCCGACCGACGGCTTCCAGACCCACGAGATCCTCGAGGGCTGGGGCGACCACAACGTCTTCCGCGGGAACGTCGCGACCGTCGACGGCACAGGCTTCGGCTTCTCGCTCACCCCTGAGCTCTCCAACGTCGTCGAGTGCGACAACACGGCGACCGGCGCCGGCGAAGGTCTCAGCAACGTGGAGTGCGGCGCGGGCTGACCCTGCTCGCGGCGCACCTCCCTGTCCCGACCACCTCCCTGCCCGACCACTGATCTGTCCCGACCACAGACCCTCTCCCTCCTCCCGGCAGCTCCGCCGACCCCAGATCTCTCTCCCTCCCCCCAGCAGCCAGCAGTGCCCTCGGTGCCCGCAGCGACGGGCACGGGCTGGCTGCGCCCTGGTACGCCGCCATCGGCGTGCTCAGGTCAGCCTGACCAGTCCCAGCCAGCGCCACCGCAGAGATGCGGTGCCCGCAGAGAGAAGCCGCCCGCCGTCCCTGAGCCCGTCCCACCCTCCCCAGCAGTCAGCGGTGCCCACAGAAATCGGAGCTCATCATGTCTACCCTCCCCCCTGCCTCACCCAGCCCCGAGCGTGCCCCCCGCCTCACCGTCATCGGTACGGGATATCTCGGTGCCACCCACGCCGTCGCCATGGCCTACCTCGGCTTCGAGGTCCTCGGAGTCGACATCGACCAGCGCAAGGTCGACCTGCTCAACGAGGGCACGGTGCCGTTCTTCGAGCCTGGCCTGCCCGAGAAGCTCGACGAGGCTCTCGCGAGCGGACGGCTGCGCTTCACGACAGACCTCGACGAGGCCGCGGAGTTCGGCGACGTGCACTTCGTGTGCGTCGGCACACCCCAGCAGATGGGCTCGGAGGCGGCGGACCTGCGGTTCGTCGACTCGGCCTTCACCGAGCTCGCCCGCCGCATCACCCGCAAGGTGCTGCTCGTCGGGAAGTCGACGGTGCCGATCGGCACGGCTGAGCGCCTCACCACCCTGGTCCAGGAGATCTCGCCCCTGGGGGCCGAGCTCGAGGTCGCCTGGAACCCCGAGTTCCTGCGCGAGGGCTTCGCGGTCCAGGACACCCTGCACCCGGACAGGCTCGTCTTCGGCGTCACGTCTGCGTGGGCCGAAGACCGTCTGCGGGCCGCCTTCGAGCCGATCCTCGCCGAGGGCACGCCGCTCATCGTCACGGACCTCGCGACAGCCGAGCTCGTGAAGTCGGCAGCCAACTCCTTCCTCGCCACGAAGATCTCGTACATCAACGCGATGTCCGAGGTGTGCGAGGCCACGGGGGCCGACGTCATCCGGCTGGCGGAGGCACTGGGTCTCGACGAGCGCATCGGCTCCAAGTTCCTCAAGCCCGGCCTCGGTTTTGGCGGAGGGTGCCTGCCCAAGGACATCCGCTCCTTCAAGCACCGTGCTGAAGAGCTCGGGATCGGCGAGGCCGTCGCCTTCCTCGGTGAGGTCGACGCGATCAACGTCCGCAGGCGCCTGCGGACCGTCGCACTCATCCGGCAGGTAGCCGGCGGAGACCTCATGGGGGTGAGGGTCGCAGCCCTCGGTGCGGCCTTCAAGCCCGACTCCGACGACGTCCGCGACGCGCCGGCGCTCGACGTCGCCCGGATGCTCTACCTCGAGGGCGCGATCGTCTCGGTCTACGACCCCGAGGCGTCGGTCAACGCGCACCGTGTGTATCCCGACCTGGAGTACGCGGCGAGCCTCGACCAGGCGCTCGCAGGCGCGGAGGTCACGGTCCTGCTGACCGAGTGGCAGGAGTTCCGGACCGCGGACCCCGCGCAGATGGGGGAGCAGGTCCGGACCCGGACCGTCGTCGACACCCGCAACGCCCTCGACGCCGACAGGTTCCGGGCGGCCGGCTGGGACTACTGGGCGCTCGGACGTCCGCACACCGCACCGGTGCCCGTCCCGGTCGTGGCAAGCAACCGGTCGCAGGCTGCCGGCCGTGTCGTCGACAAGTCGGCCGACCTGCCCTGCTGACGACGAGGTCCGGTCACGGCCGCCTCGAGCCCCTGCGCTGACGGTCCTGAGTACTGACGATCCGTCGTGCTGACAGCCTGAGCAGGGTCTACCCCCAGGACGACGTCAGGTGCGCACCCCCGAGAAGGTGCGCACCTGACGTCTTGTCGTCGTGCTCGTGCTCGTGCTCGTGCCCAGGACCGTGCCCAGGCCCGTGCTCAGCCCTGCGCGCCGACGATCTCGAGGCTCTGGCGGGCGATCGCGAGCTCTTCGTTCGTCGGGACGATCATCACGCGGATCTTCGTACCCTCGGGCGAGATGGTCCGTGCCTCGGGGGAGCGGACGTCGTTGACGACCTCGTCGATCTCGATGCCGAGGTCTGTGAGACCACGCATCACGAGGCGACGCACGATCTCGTCGTTCTCGCCGACGCCGGCGGTGAAGGCGATGACGTCGACGCGGCCGAGGACCGCGAGGTACGAGCCGATGTACTTCTTCAGCCTGTGCACGTACACGTCGAGGGCCAGGCGAGCGCCCTCGTGACCTGCCGCGACGAGCTCGTGCAGGGTGCGGAAGTCGTTGTCCCCGGCGAGACCGAGGATGCCCGAGCGCTTGTTGAGCAGGTCGTCGATCTCGTCGATCGACATGCCGGCGTTGCGGTGCAGGTGGAAGACGATCGCCGGGTCGATGTCTCCCGAGCGGGTGCCCATGACCAGGCCCTCGAGGGGCGTAAGACCCATCGAGGTCTCGACGGCCACCCCGCCGCGCACGGCCGACGCCGACGCGCCGTTGCCGAGGTGCAGCACGATGGTGTTGAGGTCTTCGAGCGGACGGTCGAGGACCCGCGCGACCTCCTTGGACACGTACTCGTGGCTGGTGCCGTGGAAGCCGTAGCGGCGCACACCGTGCGCGCGGGCCACCTCGGCGTCGATCGCGTAGGTGTACGCAGCCTCGGGGAGCGTCTGGAAGAACGCGGTGTCGAAGACGGCCACGTGCGGGACGTCCGGGAACAGCGCCCGGGCGACCTCGATGCCGCGCACGTGCCCAGGGTTGTGCAGGGGCGCGAGCGGGATGAGACCGCGGATGTCCTCGACGATCGCGTCGTCGATCACGACGGGGCCCGAGAACAGGCTGCCGCCCTGGACGACACGGTGCCCGACAGCGACGACGTTCGCGTCGGCCAGGCTCGGGCCGATCTCGGAGAAGAGGTCGAGCACGACGCGCAGCGCGGCACCGTGGTCGGGCACGTCGACCGTGCGCTGGGTCTTGGTGCCCTCGAACTTGTGCGAGACCGAGCCCTCGGACGAGCCGATCTTCTCGACGATGCCCGAGGCGATCGCCTCGCCGCCGGTGGGGTCGACCAGCTGGTACTTCACCGACGAGGAGCCGGCGTTGATGACGAGGACGCTCGAGGTGGCGCGGGGGCGCTCGTCTGACGTCGGGTTCATGCTGTGGGTGCTCCAGCCTCGTGGGAGCCCGGGGTGGGCTCGGTGGTCGGTGCGGCGGCTGCCGCCTCCTCGGCGGCGCGGGCCTTCTCGGCCGAGAGCGCCTGCGCCTGGATCGCGGTGATCGCGACGGTGTTGACGATGTCCTGCACGAGCGCCCCGCGGGACAGGTCGTTGACGGGCATCCGCAGGCCCTGCAGGACAGGTCCGACGGCGATCGCCCCGGCCGAGCGCTGCACGGCCTTGTACGTGTTGTTCCCGGTGTTGAGGTCCGGGAACACGAAGACGGTCGCGCGGCCGGCGACGGCCGAGTCGGGCATCTTCGAGGCGGCGACGGAGGCGTCGACCGCCGCGTCGTACTGGATCGGGCCCTCGACGAAGAGGTCCGGGCGGCGCTCGCGGACGAGGGCCGTGGCGGCGCGCACCTTGTCGACGTCCGCGCCCGAGCCGGACTCGCCCGTCGAGTAGGAGAGCATCGCGATGCGGGGCTCGACCCCGAACTGCACGGCCGTCGCAGCCGAGGAGATCGCGATGTCGGCGAGCTGCTCCGCCGTCGGGTCCGGGTTGACGGCGCAGTCGCCGTAGACGAGGACGCGGTCTTCGAGGCACATGATGAACACCGACGAGACGACCGAGACGTTCGGGACGGTCTTGATGATCTCGAAGGCCGGGCGGATGGTGTGCGCTGTCGTGTGGGCAGCGCCCGACACCATGCCGTCGGCGTAGCCGAGCTGGACCATCATGGTGCCGAAGTACGAGACCGAGCTGACGATCTCGCGGGCACGGTCGACTGTCATGCCCTTGTGGGCGCGCATGACCGTGTAGGCCTGCGCGAACTCTTCGTGCAGGTCGCCCGTGTGCGGGTCGATGACCTTCGCCTCGGAGATGTCGAGGCCGAGCTCGACGGCGCGGGCCCGGATCGACTCCTCGTCGCCGAGGATCGTCAGGTGCGCGACCTGGCGCTGCAGCAGCGTCGAGGCCGCCCGCAGGATGCGGTCGTCGGTGCCCTCGGGCAGCACGATGTGCTTGCGGTCGGCGCGGGCCCTGTTGAGCAGCTCGTACTCGAACATCAGCGGGGTGACGACCTCGGGACGCTCGACGTCGAGGCTCGCGAGCAGCGAGGCCGCGTCGACGTTCTGCTCGAAGAGGGCGAGGGCCGTGTCGACCTTGCGCTGGGAGTCCTTGGTGACGCGACCGCGGGCAGACGCGGCGGCGCTCGCCGAGCGGAAGGTCCCGAGGTCCGTCTGGATGATCGGGACGCTCGGGTCGAGGTCCGCGATGAGGCGGCTCACGGCGTCGGGCGGCAGGAAGCCGCCGTTGAGGATGATGCCGGCGAGCGACGGGAAGTTCTTGGCGGTCTGCGCGGTGAGGAGGCCGAGCAGAACGTCGGTGCGGTCACCGGGGGTGATGACCACGGCGCCGTCGGCGAGCCTGTCGAGCAGGTTCTCGAAGTTCATGGCGCCGACGAGGACGTCGAGCACCTCGCGGCCGAGGAGAGCCTCCTCGCCCAGGAGCAGGCGACCGCCGACGGCTCCCATGAGCTGTCCGACTGTCGGTGCGACGAGGAAGGGGTCGTCCGGCATGGTCCAGACGGGCAGCGTCTCGCCGGCGAACTCGGCGCGGATGGCCTCGAGGTCGTCGGGGAAGCAACGGTTCGCGACCACACCGATGACCTGCGCGTGGTTGGACTGGAGCTCGGAGACCGAGACCTCGCTCATCTGCCGGATCCCGGCGGGGGAGCGGTCCTTGCCCGAGAGCACGAGCAGCACGGGGGCGCCGAGGTTGGCGGCGATCCGGGCGTTGAAGGCCAGCTCGGTCGGCCCGGTGACGTCGGTGTAGTCGGTCCCGACGATCACCACGAGGTCGCACTTCTTCTCGACCTCGTGGTACTTCGTGACGATCTGCGACAGCGCCGCCTCGGGGTCGTCGTGCAGGTCGTCGTACGTGACGCCGACGCACTCCTCGTAGGTGAGGTCGACGCCGTCGTGGGCCAGGAGCAGCTCGACGACGTAGTCGCGCTCTGCCCCCTCGGCCGACGCGGCCGCGCCGCGGGCGGTGTGCCCCGTCCGGGTGACCGGACGGAACACACCGACCCGCTGCACGCGGCGCGTGAGGAGGTCGAGAACCCCGAGGGCGACCGTGGACTTGCCGGTCTCACCCTCGGGGGACGTGATGAAGATGCTGCGAGCGGAGGAGCTCACTCGTTGTCGCCTCCAGTGGAAACGGTGGCGGCCTGTGGCCCGCCCACCTGGGTCGCGGTGTCGCCCGCGTCGGGCCACACCCAGTCGCGGACCTCGGGGAGGTCTTCCCCGTGGTCTCGGGTGTACTGCCGCGCCCGCAGGCGCGCGTCGGACATCTCCTGCCGGAGCACGGCGGCCCGGCTGCCCAGGTGCGGGACCTGGTCGATGACGTCCATGACGAGGTGGAACCGGTCGAGGTCGTTGAGCATGACCATGTCGAACGGTGTGGTCGTGGTGCCCTCTTCCTTGTAGCCGCGCACGTGGATGTTGTTGTGCCCGGCGCGGCGGTAGGTGAGGCGGTGGATGAGCCACGGGTAGCCGTGGTAGGCGAACACGACAGGCCTGGTGGTCGTGAAGAGGGTGTCGAAGTCGCGGTCGGAGAGCCCGTGCGGGTGCTCCTTCTCGTCCTGCAGACGCATGAGGTCGACGACGTTGACCACGCGGACCTTGAGCTCAGGCAGGTGCTGGCGGAGCAGGTCCGCCGCCGCGAGGACCTCGAGGGTCGGGACGTCGCCCGCGCAGCCGAGCACGACGTCGGGGTCCTCCCCGGCGACCTCGCTGCCGGCCCAGTCCCAGATGCCCAGGCCACGCGTGCAGTGCGCCACGGCCTCGTCCATCGAGAGGAAGTTCGGGGCCGGCTGCTTGCCCGCCACGACCACGTTGACGTAGTCGCGGCTGCGCAGGCAGTGGTCGTAGGTCGAGAGCAGGGTGTTGGCGTCCGGCGGCAGGTAGACGCGGACGACCTCGGCCTTCTTGTTCACGACGTGGTCGATGAAGCCCGGGTCCTGGTGCGAGAAGCCGTTGTGGTCCTGGCGCCACACGTGGCTCGACAGCAGGTAGTTGAGCGAGGCCATCGGCTGGCGCCACGGGATCTCGCGGGTGATCTTCAACCACTTGGCGTGCTGGTTGAACATCGAGTCGATGATGTGGATGAACGCCTCGTAGCAGTTGAACAGCCCGTGGCGGCCCGTGAGCAGGTATCCCTCGAGCCAGCCCTGGCACTGGTGCTCGGAGAGCATCTCCATGACGCGGCCGGCGCGGGCGAGGTGGTCGTCGAGGTCGTCGGGGATCGTCGCCGCGTTCCACTGCTTGTCGGTCACGTCGAAGACGGGCTGCAGCCTGTTCGACGCCGTCTCGTCCGGACCGAAGATGCGGAAGTTCTCGGGGTTGAGGCGGACCACCTCGGTCAGCCAGGCGCCGAGCACACGGGTCGCCTCGCTGATGGAGCCACCCGGGGTGGGCACGTCGACCGCGAAGTCCCGGAAGTCGGGCAGCCGGAGGTCCTTGAGCAGCAGACCGCCGTTGGTGTGCGGGTTCGCGCTCATCCGCAGCTCGCCCTCGGGGGCGAGCGAGGCGACGTCCGCGACGAGGCGGCCGCTGTCGTCGAAGAGCTCGTCGGCCTTGTAGGACTCGAGCCAGCCACGCAGCACCTCGAGGTGCTCGGGCGTGTCCCGGGCCGAGGCGAGCGGCACCTGGTGAGCGCGCCACGAGCCCTCGGTCTTCTTGCCGTCGATCTCGGGCGGGCAGGTCCAGCCCTTGGGGGTGCGGAAGACGATCATCGGCCACATCGGACGGGCGGTGTCCCCACCCGCCGCACGGGCCTTGATCTCGACGATGTCGTCGAGGGCCTCGTCCAGCAGCTCGGCGAACCGACGGTGGATCGACACCGGGTCTTCGTCGTCGAAGCCTCCGACGAAGACGTAGGGCTTGTGCCCGTAGCCGACCATGAGCGACTCGAGCTCGTCGTCGGAGATGCGGGCGAGCACCGTCGGGTTGGCGATCTTGTAGCCGTTGAGGTGCAGGATCGGCAGGACGACACCGTCCTGGGCCGGGTTGACGAACTTGTTGGAGTGCCAGCTGGTCGCGAGCGGACCGGTCTCGGCCTCGCCGTCGCCGACCACGGCTGCGACCAGCAGGTCGGGGTTGTCGAAGGCCGCGCCGTAGGCGTGCGACAGCGCGTAGCCGAGCTCGCCACCCTCGTGGATCGACCCGGGGGTCTCGGGGGCCACGTGGCTGGGGATCCCACCCGGGAAGGAGAACTGGCGGAACAGCCTGCGCAGACCCTCGTCGTCCTGGGTGATGTCGGGGTACGTCTCGGTGTACGTGCCCTCGAGGTAGGAGTTCGCGACGAGCCCCGGACCGCCGTGGCCCGGGCCGGTCACGTACATCGTCGACAGGTTGCGCTCGGCGATCGCCCGGTTGAGGTGGGCGTAGAGGAAGTTCAGACCGGGGGTCGTGCCCCAGTGGCCGAGGAGGCGCGGCTTGACGTCGTCGCGGGTCAGCTCGGTGCGCATGAGGGGGTTGGACAGCAGGTAGATCTGACCGATCGACAGGTAGTTGGCGGCACGCCACCACCCGTGGATGCGCTCGAGCGTCTCGTCGTCGAGAGGCGTGTCGGGTCGCGCGCGCCAGGCGTCGGACGAGGAGGACCGGACCTCTGCGTGGGGTGTACCACCAAGAGCAGAACGTGTCATGACGATCTCCAACCGAAGTGATGGGTGAACGCTTTCATGTAACCGCATCCGCGGTCTGCGCGCACTAGGTCTTTGGTGTGAGATCGGGAGTTCGGTCCGTGCTAGCGGCTTTCGTCTGTGCCGTGAGTTCCGTCACCGGAGGTCCCGCCGGTGTTCTCGGTACCGGACCTTGGTCCCTGCACGGGCCACACCGCACGGACCAGGCGCAACCAGGTCTCGTCGTCGACACCCGCGACACCGAGCGCGTTGAGCATGCTCAGGTGATGGGTGACCGCGCTCGCGACCAGCAGGCGCTCGCGGGCTGCCCTGCGCTCCTCGGGCGTGCCGGCAGGTCGGGGGGCTCCGGCCTCGTCGGCGAGCCTGGCCTCTTCGGCCAGCAGCGCGTCGACCGACTCGTCGAGCAGGCGCGCGTAGAGCGCGCCTGCCTCGGCCCGGTGCTCGGGGTTGCGCAGCCCGAAGGTCGCCAGCTCGGAGCTGAGCGTGAGGCGCGGGTCCGTCCGTGACTCGCGCAGCAGCGCGAGGTGCTCCTCGCTGCTCGGGGCCTGGGCGGGCATGTCGAGGGGACCCGGGTCGCCCGGTGCGCGGTCGAGGTGCTCCCGGAAGATCCCGAGGAAGAGGTCGGACTTCGACGGGAAGCGGGAGTAGACGGCTCCCTTGGTGTAGCCGGCGGCTGCTGCGACGTCTTCGACCGACGTGGCCCCGTAGCCCCGGCTCGCGAAGAGGTCGACGGCTGCCGCGAGTAGGTCGGCCCGGGTGCGGTCGGACCGGTTCGAGCGTCGGGTGAACTTCGACGCGACGTTCTCGACGTTCGCGGCGGCTGAGCGCAGGGTCTGCGCGAGGTCGCCCTCGACGGCCCCGACGGCGTCGGAGGTCGCCGAGCGGAGCGCCTCGCCGAGGGCTGCCGTGGCCTCGGCGAGAGCCTGTGCGGCGAGGGCGACCGCTGGGTTCTGGCTGCCTGACCTCGAGGAGGAGTCGTCGGCGGGAGCCTTCTTCCCCTTGCCCTTGCCTGTGCGCCCGCCTGCGTCGCCGTCGGAGGGCGAACGCTGGGACGTGCGCCTGCGCGGGGTCTCGTGGGATGCCATCTGATGAGTCTACAGAGAGATACCCAGCAGTACCCGACTCTGATACGGTCCGGTACATACCCATCGGTATTCCGGATACTGAAAGGTATTCGACCTGGATCCCCACGAGAGGACGATCATGACCGCGGTACCCGCACTCGACGTCGCCGACGTCACCAAGACCTTCGGAGGCAGGCGGCCCCTGCGCGCCAACGACGGCGTCAGCCTGACCGTGCCCGAGGGTGCCGTCGTCGGTCTGCTCGGCCACAACGGCGCAGGCAAGACCACCCTGGTGAACCAGGTGGCAGGGCTCCTGCTGCCCGACTCCGGCTCGCTCCGGGTGGTCGGTCACGACGTCGTCGCGCACCCCGAGCGCACCCGCCGGGAGATCAGCGTCCAGGCTCAGGCCAACGTCCCCATCACCGGGCTCACCCCGCGCACGGCGATCGAGCTGGTCGGCCGGATCCGGGGCGGTGCCAGACGCGACGTCGCCCGGCGGACGGACGGTCTCATCGAGGCGCTCGACCTCGGTCAGTGGGCCTCGACCCCGGCGCACAAGGTCTCCGGGGGAGTCGCCAGGCTCACCGCCTTCGCGATGACGGCCGTCGTCCCCGGGCGTCTGGTGATCCTCGACGAGCCCACCAACGACGTGGACCCCGTCCGGCGTCGCCTCCTGTGGACCCAGATCAAGGCACTGGCCGACGACGGCGCCGGGGTCCTGCTCGTGACCCACAACGTGCGCGAGGCCGAGCACGCGGTCGACGACCTCGTCATCCTCGACCGGGGACGCGTGATCGCCCACGGGACCGTCGCCGAGCTGACCCACCCGTTGCGCTCCACGCTCCAGCTCGACGTCGACCTCCCACCGGGGCGGGCCGTGGCGTGGCCGCCGTGCGCGACCGAGACGGGCCACGACGGGCTGCGTGCCCGTGCGTCTGTGCCTGCGGCGCGCGCCGCAGAGGCCGTCGCCTGGGCGCAGGACGCCGTCGACCGCGGTGACCTCGACCGCTACTCGGTCACCCCGGCGTCGCTCGAAGACGTCTACGTCGAGCTCGTCGGCGCTGCCGGCGAGACCGGCTCACCCGGCGGGACCCACGCGGACGCCGCCGAGACCCACGCACCCGTCCCTGCCGGGCACGATGCCGACACCACCGAAGGAACCCTCCGATGACCACCGTCCTGCAGCAGTACGGTCTGCTCACCCAGTGGCAGCTCCGACGCCAGTCTGTCTACCTGCCGCTCCTCGTCGTCGTGCAAGGAGCCCTCGCCGTGGGGACCGTGCTCGGCTTCGGCATCCTCATGGGCGACCTCGAGGGTGATGCGGCGCTCTACCTCGCCACCGGGGCGCCGACCATCACGCTGATCGTCATCGGTCTGGTCATGGCGCCGCAGATGCTCGCGCAGGCCAAGACCGAGGGTAGTGCGCAGTGGCTCATGACGCTCCCGGTCCCGCGGCTCGTCTTCCTCGCGGCCGACCTCACCGTGTGGACCCTCGTGGCGCTGCCCGGCACCGTGCTCGCGGTCTTCGTCGGGGTGCTGCGCTACGACATCTCGCTCGACGTCTCGTGGTGGGTGCTGCCTGCGGCCCTGCTCGTCTCGCTCACGGCGGCCGCCATCGGCTACACGGTCGCAGCGCTGCTGCCGCCGTCGCTCGCGATGCTGTTCACCCAGCTCGTCGTCTTCGTCATCCTGCTCTTCTCGCCGGTCTCCGTCCCGGCAGAGCAGTTCCCGTCCTGGCTCGCGTCGGTCCACGCCGTGCTGCCGATCGAGCCGATGGCCCAGCTGATCAGGGCTGGGCTGGCCGGGTCGAGCTTCACGATCGAGACAGGTCCGCTGCTCGTGCTGATCGCCTGGTGCGCGGGCTGCGTCGCGCTCGCCGGGGCAGCGCTGCGGCGCCGGGGGTAGCTGCGCTCTGCAGGGGAGCGGTCGGTCGGCTCGCCCCTCACGGGGCGAGCCGACCGGCTCAGCCCTCCCAGGGGCGCGAGGTAGCCTGGGCGCGTGCCGAACCCGTCCGACCCCCCTGTGCGACCCTCGATGGTCTCGGTCGCGCTGCGACCGCGGATGATCGGGCTGCTCCTCCTCTTCCTGCTCGCTGCAGCGGTCTGCGCACGCCTCGGCGTGTGGCAGCTGGACCGGGCGCACGAGCGCGGCGACCTCGCCGACAGGCAGGCCGCGGCCGAGGCGCAGAACCAGGGGCCCGAAGGGCTCGGGGCGCTCCTCGAGCCGCAGTCGACCTTCCCCGGCGACCTCGTGGGTCGCCAGGCGTGGGTCGAGGGTGAGTACGTGCCCGGCACGCAGATGCTCGTCGAGGGTCGCGCGCACGACGGCGAGCCCGGGTTCTTGGTGCTCACGGCGATGCGGGTCTCCGAGGACGGGACCGGTGGCGCCTCGTGGGCGGACCTCTCCGGTGCTCCGGTCCTGCCCGTGGTCCGGGGCTGGGTCCCGGCGAGCACCGACGGCAGCGACCCCGACGTTGACGCGTCGGTCCTCGCCGAGCCAGCCGGCACGGTCCGGCTCGTGGGGTACCTGCAGGCCTCCGAGGCCCTCGGGCAGGGGTCCTCGGTGCCTGGCCGGACCGACTCGATCAGCTCGGCCTCGCTCGCCAACGTCTGGGGCGGACCGATCTACTCCGGGTATCTCGTGGTGTCGTCCTCGCAGCCGTCTCAGGCCGATGCGATCGTCCTGCTGGACAGGCCCAGCATCGAGGGCGGCGACGGGCTGAACCTGCAGAACCTGTTCTACGCCCTGCAGTGGTGGATCTTCGGCGGGTTCGCCGTGCTGCTCTGGTTGCGGCTGGTCCGGGACGAGACCCGTGGTGAGGAGAAGAGCGCAGACGAAGACCCCTTCGGCGCGCTCGCCCGCGCCGAGGCAGAAGCCTGACCTAGCCAGCAGCCTGATGTCGGTGGACGCCTGACGCGGACGAGAGCCTGAAGCGGACGCAAGTCCGACGCGGACGAAAGCCTGCCCTGCCGCAGTCAGAGAAGGTGTCCCTCCGCGCACGACGGCCCGGGTCGGCGCTGTGCGCCAGAGCCGGGCCGTCGTCCGTCGGGTTGCTACCTCGTGAGCCGCTGCTCTGTGACCTGCTACTTCGTGAGCTGCAGCAGCATCTCGACGGTCCCGCTGTCCTCGACCTTGACGAACCCGAGGTCGGGGGCGTCGACGCCGAAGTCGGAGAAGGTGACCGGGATGGTGCCCGAGACCTCGACGCCGTCGGCGGTGGTCTGTGCCTCGAGGGCGACCGTGACGCTCTTGGTGACGCCGGCGATCGTGAGGTCACCGACGGCCTGGACCGACGCGACGCCCGAGCTCACTGCCGAGATGTCGACGGGCTCGGTCAGCGTGAAGGTCGAGGTGGGGTTCTCGGCGGTCTTGAGGATGTCCAGGAACTGGCTGTCGCGGTTGCTGTTGTCGGTCGCGACGGTGGTCATGGAGACGGTGATGTCGGCGGCGCTGAGCTCGGTGCCGTCGATGGTGAGGGTGCCGTCGACGTCTTCGGTGCGTCCGACGACTGTGACGTCCTGACCGTTGAGGACCTCGTCCACGCGGTAGCCGGCCTGCGAGCCGTCCGCGATGGTCCAGTCTCCCGCGAGGTCGGCCGGGTCGGCGGTCTCGCCTGTCCCGGTGCTGGCCGAGGCCGTCGGGGTCGAGAGGCCGAGCTCTTCGGGGGCCTTGTCGTTCTCGATTTTGGCGTAGAGCGCGGTGCCGCCGACGACTGCGGCGACGACCACGACCAGGGCGATGACCGCGATGATGAGCTTCTTCTTCATGGGGGGAGTCCCGTCGTGAGGGGTGCGGCGGAAATGACTGACCCTTCAAGTAACCCAGACGACCCTGGGAAAGCCCTGAGGGCCGCCCCAGGATTCCCCGGGACGGCCCTCAGACCATGCTGATCGTGCTGCTGCTGCTGCTGCTCGTGCTCGGGCTGCTGCCGCGAGTACCCGTGGCCAACCCTCCGCTCGGACCAGCGAGCAGTGCTCGTCGTCCTCGCCGCTACGCCTGCTGCCAGCTGTGCCAGAGCCGTGCGTACTCGCCGTCGGCCGCGACGAGCTCGTCGTGCGGCCCGATCTCGGTGATGAGCCCGCCGTCGACCACGGCGACCCTGTCGGCGTCGTGCGCGGTGTGCAGGCGGTGGGCGATCGCGACGACGGTCCGGCCTGTCAGCACGGCGTTGAGCGAGCGCTCGAGGTGCCGGGCTGCCCGTGGGTCGAGCAGGCTGGTCGCCTCGTCGAGGATCAGCGTGTGCGGGTCGAGCAGCACGAGCCGCGCGAGCGCGACCTGCTGCGCCTGGGCGGGGGTGAGCACGTGACCGCCCGAGCCGACCTCCGTCTCGAGCCCGAGGTCGAGGGCCTCGACCCACGACTTCGCGTCGACGGCGGCGAGCGCCTCGAGGAGCTTCGCGTCGTCCGCGCCGGCGTCGGCCAGCCGCAGGTTCTCGGCGAGGGTCCCGACGAACACGTGGTGCTCCTGGGTGACGAGCGCGACGTGGCTGCGCAGGTCTTCGAGCGGCAGCTCCACGAGCGGCACCCCACCGACCCGCACCGATCCCCCGGTGGGAGGGTGGATGCCGGCGAGCATGCGGCCGAGGGTCGACTTGCCGGCACCCGACGGGCCGACGACGGCGAGCCGCTCGCCGACGGCGAGGTCGAGGTCGATCCCGTGCAGCACGTTGTGCCCTGGCCTGTACGCGTACTCGACACCTGTCGCGACGATGTGCTCGTCGGTCGGCACGCGCTCGCCCTGCTCACGGTCGCGCTCGACGAGCCCGACCCCGATGATGCGGGCGAGGGAGGCCGCCGCGACCTGGATCTCGTCGAGCCAGAAGATGAGCTCCCACACGGGGCCGACCAGCTGGGTCGAGTAGAGGACGACCGTGGTGACGGCACCGAGGGTGACGTGACCCTGCTCGAGCAGGTACGCGCCCCACAGGAGCACGGCGATCGGCCCGATGACGAAGGCGGCGTCCATGCCCGGGATGAGCACGGTGCGCAGGTTCAGGGTCTTCTTCTCGGCGGCGAAGGCCTCCTGGAGGTCCTTGCGGACCTTGTCGCGGCGACGCTGGCCGAGGCCGAGCGCGTCCACGGTCCGGGTGCCCTCGACCGACTCCGTGATGGTGCCGTTGAGGGTCGCGTACGCGGCCGACTCTCGCTGGTAGGCGGGGGTCGCGCGGGCGAGGTACCAGCGACCGATGAAGAAGATGATCGGGAAGCCGACGAGCATCGCGATCGCCACGAGCGGCGCCGTGACGAAGGCCGCGACGATCGTCAGGAGGATCGTCACGCTCGCCACGAGGATCCGCGGCACGCCGAAGCGGACCGAGTGCTGGATGCGGTCGACGTCGTTGGTCGTACGACCGACGAGGTCACCCGTGCCGGAGCGCTCGACGGTCGAGAGCGGGAGCTCGGTGACCGTCGCGAGGAAGTCTTCGCGGAGGTCGGCGAACACGGTCTCGCCGAAGATCATCGCGTTGCGCTGGGCGAAGCGGATGACGACGCTCTGCGCGACGACGGCGACCACGAGGAACAGGACGGTGTTGTTGACGAAAGACTGCGTCGCGCCGTTCGTGACCTCGTCGACCAGCCGTCCGAGGAGCAGCGGACCGACGAGGCCGACGAGGGCCGCGACGGTGTGCAGGCTGACGACCCCGGCGAGGGGGCCCTTGTTCTGGCGCAGCAGCATCGCGGTGTGCCGCCGGACTGTCGTGCCGTCGGCGATCGGGAGCGTCGTGCTGGTCATCGGGTCACCTCCTGGGTGGAGTCGTCGGTGGTCGTGCTGGTGGACGTGCTGTCGATCCGTGAGGCGTCGCCGGCTGCGGGTTCCTCGGACGCGGGCTCTTCGGCCAGCGACCGTCCCACGACCGACCTGTAGTGGTCATACTCGGGGCCGACGCCGTCGAGCAGCTCACGGTGCGAGCCGCGGACGATCACCTCGTCCTCGTGCAGGACGAGGATCTCGTCGACGTGGTCGAGTACGAGCGGGCTGGCGGTGACCACGAGGGTCG
The DNA here is from genome assembly GCF_001425965.1 of Sanguibacter sp. Leaf3. Taxonomy (NCBI): domain Bacteria; kingdom Bacillati; phylum Actinomycetota; class Actinomycetes; order Micrococcales; family Sanguibacteraceae; genus Sanguibacter; species Sanguibacter sp. Leaf3. The sequence goes on from NZ_LMRH01000001.1 coordinate 978,983, forward strand.
AGCGGCCTGCCCGGGCGGCGACGAGCCGCTCGGCGATGCGCGCCTCGGTGTGCGCGTCGACGGCGCTCGTCGGCTCGACGAGCAGCAGGTACTCGGCCTCGGTGAGCAGGGCACGGGCCAGCGCGACACGCTGACGCTGCCCGCCGGAGAGCGAGCGGCCCTTCTCGGGGAGCTCGCCCGTGAGGCCACCCGGTGTGGACTCGAGGACGTCGTGCGCGTCGGCGACCGTGAGCGCCGCGTAGATCTCGTCGTCGGTCGCGCGGTCCCGCACGTCGAGCTCGTCGCGCAGCACACCGGAGAACAGGTGGGACGTGGCCTCGGCGACGACCACGCGGTCGCGCAGGGCCGTCTTGTCGACGTCGCGCAGGGGCACGTCGCCGAGGAGCACCGGCGTGCCGGCCTCGAGGTCGTCGTTGAAGCGGCCCATGCGGGTCGCGACCTTCGCCGAGTCGTCGGGGTCGGCACTGACGAGCGCGACGATTCGTCCAGGCTCGAGCGTGACGCCTGTCGTGACGTCGTGCAGAGGCTCGGTCGTAGCGGGTGCCTCGTCAGTCGCTGTGCCAGCGCCCGCGGCCGCCTCGACCTTGAGCACCGTGATGATCTTGCGGACCGACACGAAGGCCCGGGTGGTGATCTGCAGGGTCTGCGTGAGGTTCTGCATCGGCCACGTGAGGAAGGCCGCGTAGCCGTAGAAGGTCACGAGCTGCCCTGCGGTGATCTCGCCCTCGATGGCCTTCGTGGCGCTGAGCCACAGCACGAGCGCGACGAAGAGGCCGGGCAGCAGCACCTGGAGCGCATCGAGGTAGGACTGCGTCGTGGCGACGCGGACCGCGGTCTGGCGGACCCGCTGGGACTGGGCGCGGTACCTGTCGGTGAAGGCGCCCTCGCCGCCGATGCCGCGCAGGATGCGCAGACCCGAGACTGTGTCCGCACCGAGGGTGGTGAGCCGGCCCGAGGCCTCGCGCTGGGCAGCCTGGCGGGCCTGGAGCGGCTTGACCAGGAGCCCGAGGATCGCGGCGACAGCAGGCAGCCCGACGACCACGACCAGCCCCAGCTGGAGCGAGGTCGTGAGCATGAGGACGGCGACGACCGCGTACGCGACGACCGACCCGACGAAGCGCGCGAGGTTGAAGTAGAACTCGCCCACCCGGCCGGAGTCTGTCGCGACGGTCGAGACGACCTCACCCGTGGGGATGTCCTCGGTGACGGCGTCGCCGCTGCGGCTGATCTTGTCGCCCACGAGCTGGGAGACGGCGAAGGCTGCGCGGAGCCAGTTCTGCACGTCGTAGCGGTGCCCGATGCCTCCGGCGACCACCTGGACGACACCGGCGCCGAGCATGATCGCGGCCCATCCGAGCAGCGCCGTGCTCAGGCCCTGCTGCAACCCCTCGTCGAGGGCTCGCCCGAGGACGAAGGGTGTCACCGCCTGCGACAGGAAGGTGAGGATCCCGAGGAAGACCGACATGGAGAGCACGTCGATCTGGCGGCGGGACTGCCATGCGAGGAAGGCGCCGGGTGAGGTGAGCGGAGGTCGGCCGAGGTCGGTGAGGGGAAGGGAACGCACGGTCATTAACATTAGGGTCTGGCACCGACAGCGGGCCAGAGAATAACCGGAAGGTTTCAGATGACGTCCCCCTCAGACCCGACCGCAGGCTCGGCGGCCCCCACCGAGGCAGCCGTCGCGGCACGCGAGAAGATCATCCGCGCTGCTCAGGGCGCCCTCAAGCGGTACCGCGTGATGGCCTACGTGACCGGTGTGATGCTGCTCGTGCTCGTCGTCGAGATGGCCATGAAATACGTGTTCAAGGTCGACGACGACATCATGCGGTACGTGACCTGGATCCCGTACGCGCACGGCTGGGTCTACGTCGTGTACCTGGTCACCGTGGTCGACCTCTGGTCGAAGATGCGCTGGACCGTCGGGCGGCTCGTAGTCATGGTCCTGGGAGGCGTGGTGCCTGTGATGTCCTTCCTCGTCGAGAAGCGCGTGCACGCCGACGCCGAGGCGCGGGTCGCCCAGGCCCGGACGGTCTGACGGACCCGGCGGGCGGGAAGGGCTCCTCGTGAGGGCTGACCGGCGTCGTCTCCGTGCGGTCGAGAATGCACACGCCGTCTCACGAGTGCTGGGCGCAGGGGTCGTGGCGTGCGCCCTCGTCGCCGCAACCTCGGGCGGGGCGATGGCGGCAGGTTTGGTCGTGGGCCGCGCCGGAGCAGACAGCTCCGTGGTCGGCCACGCCGTGAGCGACCACGCCGCAGTCCGTCCGGCGCCAGACCGTGCCGCCGGTCACCTGGTGGTCGCCGGAGAGCACATCGACTACTCCTCGGGCCCCTACGCGGACAGGCTCTGCCCGACCACGCCCGCCTCGGGCGTCGCGTGCTCTCTCGGCCGGTCTCTCCTCGCGACGACCCAGGGCGCCGGCCACCGGGACCGTGCCGTCGAGGCTGGTGCGACCTGCGAGCGGCAGGCCGGGCTGTGGGTCTGCTTCGACGTGCGGTCGTTCCTGGTCCAGCGTGGTGGCACGACCTACGGTGACACCTTCCTCAGCCCGGACGGGCAGCGAGACCTCGGGGCAGACCTCGTCGCCCACGAGTCGGAGCACGTGCGCCAGTGGCGCCTCTTCGGCCCCGACTTCTCGCTGATGTACCTCGCCGAGGGGGTCGACCCCTGCGGCAACTACTTCGAGCAGCAGGCGGGTCTCGTCGCGGGCGGTTACTCCTGCGGGTAGCTCGCGCTGTCTCGGTCTGACGGGAGACGCGGCTGACGGAAGGCACGGCTGATCGCGCTGCCCGTCTGGAACACGGCGAGCCAGAGCAGCACCCGCTGGAGCGGCCGCAGCGGCGCGGCCACGACGGCCTGCCACCCTGTCGAGCGCACCCATGTCTGCACGACCGAGACCTGTGTCCCGCCGGCGGTCGGGGCGAGCGCGATCTCGACGACGACGGGTCGGCGCACAGCCGCGTCGGGGTAGACGAACCGCCACCGGACCCGGGTCCGGGGCGAGGAGTCGACCAGCTCCACCTGGCACCGGAGGCGGTCGGGTCGGACGCGCACGGGCTTGCCCGAGGAGTCGGTGGTGCTCGTCCTGGCGGCCCAGGTGGTCTCCTCGCCGGACCCGGTCGTCTCGACGGAGGCGATGCTCGGATACCACTCCGGGACCCGCCCGGGGGCTGACACGAGCGCCCAGACCTCGTCGACCGAGGCAGGGACGAAGGTCTCGGCCGATCCCGTCGCGACACCGGGTGCCCGAGGTCGTGCCTGTCGGGGTCGGGGTTCGGCCTCGACCCGGGCGAGCTCCGCGAGGACCTGCTGCGGTGTGGTCCCCAGGCGCTCGAGCAGGTCGGTGACCAGCCCGCTGGGCTCGGCGAGCAGCTCGCGCAGGACCGCGGCAGCGTCACCGGCTCGTCCCCGCCCGGCGGCGCGCCCGATGAGGTCGCTCGCCCGCCGGGTCCACTCGTAGCCACCGGTCTCGTGGAACACGATGCGTCCAGCGTCGGGCAGCCCTGTGCTGATCCCGAGCGAGGCGAGCTGCTCGCTGTGGAGCGACTCGACGGCGGTGCGTGCGTCAGCGAGCGTGATGCCCGTCGAGCGCAGCGCGACGCCAGCAGGCTGGTCGCTGACCACGAGGGCCAGCAGCAGGTGCTCGAGGTCGGCCTCCCGCAGGCCGAGCCTGGAGGCCTCCTCCATCGCGACGAGGGACAGGGTCTGGCTCGTTGCGGCAGCGCGGCTGAGCTTGCTCATGCGTTCCTCCTGGGGACCGGGATCGTGGGGTCGATGCGCTTCGAGTACTTCTTGTGGACGGCCTGCCGGGAGACCCCGAGGGCGTCCGCGACGGCCTGCCAGCTCATCCCCGCCCGCAAGGCTGCCTCGACCTGACGCAGCTCGAGCGAGTCGGCGAGGACGCGCAGCGACGCGACGGCTCGCAGACCTGCGCGGGGATCAGAGGTGTCAGCCGCTGTGGCGGCGACGTCGGGAGTCGGCATATCGTCAACCTAAGTTGCTAGTGGGCAGGTTGTCAACCAAGGTTGCTTTCTGTCCCGCGCTGCATACCTGCGGGTAGGGCTGCTACGGTCCAGGCATGACCACGACCGCGCCAGCCGCCGACGTCCTCACGGCTCGCGAACGGCTCGTCCGTGCAGCCCAGGAGCTCTACGGGGAGCAGGGGGTCGACGCGACCACGCCGCGCCAGGTCCTCGAGCGCAGCGGGGTGGGCCAGGGCAGCCTCTACCACCACTTCCCGAGCAAGACGGACCTCGCACGCACGGCTCTGGTCCGCACCACCGAGGAGTCCCTCGACAGGGCCCGTGGGACGCTCGCCGGTGGCGGGAGCTCGAGCGGACGGCTGCGCGCGTACCTCGGCGCCCCGCGCGACGCGCTCGCCGGCAGCGCCGTCGGGCGGATGACCAGCGACCCCGTCGTCATGGCCGACCCGACGCTGCGTGCACCGCTCGAGGAGTACTTCACGGGTCTGCTCGACCTCGTGACGCTCGCCCTGTGGGAGCAGGGGTTCTCCGAGACCGAGGCGCACGACCGTGCGATGACCGTCGTCGCGACGGTCCAGGGCGGCTACGTCCTGGCCCGGGCGCTCGGCGACGACACAGCCCTCGAGCGCGCGCTGCGCGGAGCGCGGACGCTCTGCGGTCTGGAGGAGTCGTGACCGGTCGTCCGGATGGCGCCGCGCCCACCTCTCCCTCAGCCCACACGTCTCCCGGAGGTCCCGTCGTGCCGACACACCCCACCGCCTCACCCGTCGCTCCCGGCGCTGTCCGTGAGCGCCTGCGTGGCCTCCCCAGCTTCGGGGCAGAGCTCCCGACCTTCGACGTCGCCGCCGCGCCCGCCGTCCCCGAGGCGCTGTTCCTCGAGTGGCTCGAGCACGCCGTCGACGCCGGGGTGCTCGCCCCGCACGCGGTGACCGTCTCGACCGCCGCGGCCTCGGGGGAGGTCTCGGCCCGCGTCGTGATCCTCAAGGACGTGTCGGACGAGGGCTGGGTGTTCGCCGGGCAGGCGACGAGCCCCAAGGGCCGCGACCTCGACGAGAACCCGCGTGCTGCGCTGACCTTCTTCTGGCCTGCCGTCGGGCGGCAGGTCCGGGTGGTCGGTGACGTCGTGCGCCGTCCCGCCGACGAGGCCGCCGCCGACTTCCTCGCGCGTCCGCCGGCGGCCCGCGCCGCGTACCTCGCGGGGGAGCAGAGCGCACCGATGGCCCCGTCCGACGACCTCTCCGAGGCGCTCGCCGCCGCTGAGGTCGAGGCGGCTGCGCACCCTGACGACGCGTCGCCCGGGTGGACGCTGTGGTCGGTGCGGCCGGCATCCGTCGAGTTCTGGCAGGCGGACCACAGCAGGGCTCACGTGCGGCTGAGGTACCGGCCGAGCGACGTCGCGGGGGAGTGGTCGACCGACAGGCTGTGGCCCTGAGCAGCAGTGTCAGGCACTGGCTCGCCTGCGGTGAGGTCTGCGCTCGCACAGGCACTCAGGTCTGAGCCAGGCGTGCACGCAGCCTCGGCCCGGTCTGAGTGCTGGTCTGGTCAGGTCTGCACACTGGTCTGGTCAGTGCTGTACCGCGGACGGTGACCCCAGCCGGACTGCGGGACGACTATCCTGGTTCGCGTGACGCACACCCCCACCTCTCTGCCCCGCCCGGTCCTGGTCGTCGACTTCGGTGCGCAGTACGCGCAGCTGATCGCCCGCCGCGTCCGTGAGGCCAAGGTCTACTCCGAGATCGTCCCGCACACCGCGACGGTCGAGCAGATGCTCGCCAAGGACCCCGCGGCGATCATCCTCTCGGGCGGGCCCTCGTCGGTCTACGCCCACGGCGCCCCCTTCGTGGACCCCGCGCTGTTCGAGGCCGGGGTCCCGGTCTTCGGCATCTGCTACGGCTTCCAGGCGATGGCCAAGGCCCTCGGCGGCGAGGTCGCGCAGACCGGTGTGTCCGAGTACGGCGGCACGGCCGTCGACGTGTGCCAGGCCGGGGCCCTGCTGCACGGCTCGCCCGAGCAGCAGACCACCTGGATGAGCCACGGGGACGCCGTGCACTCGGCCCCCGAGGGCTTCGAGGTCCTCGCGACCTCGGCCGGCTCGCCCGTCGCGGCCTTCGAGAACACCGAGCGCCGTCTGTACGGCGTGCAGTGGCACCCCGAGGTCAAGCACTCCCCGCTGGGCCAGCAGGCCCTCGAGAACTTCCTCTACGTCGGCGCCGGGCTCGAGCCGACCTGGACGCCGGCGAACGTCATCGACGACCAGGTCGCGATCATCCGCGAGCAGGTCGGCGACGCGCGCGTCATCTGCGGGCTCTCCGGTGGTGTCGACTCCTCGGTCGCCGCGGCGCTCGTGCAGAAGGCCGTCGGGTCGCAGCTCACCTGCGTGTTCGTCGACCACGGTCTGCTCCGCGAGGGCGAGGCCGAGCAGGTCGAGGTCGACTTCGTCGAGTCCACGGGCGTCCAGCTCAAGGTCGTCGACGCACGCGAGCGGTTCCTCACGGCGCTCGCCGGCGTGAGCGACCCCGAGACCAAGCGCAAGATCATCGGCCGCGAGTTCATCAGGGTCTTCGAGGACGCTGCGCGCGAGGTCGTCGAGGAGGCCGGCGAGTCCGGCTCCGAGGTCAAGTTCCTCGTGCAGGGCACGCTCTACCCCGACGTCGTCGAGTCCGGCGGTGGCGAGGGTGCGGCCAACATCAAGAGCCACCACAACGTGGGCGGCCTGCCCGACGACCTGCAGTTCTCGCTCGTCGAGCCGCTGCGCACCCTGTTCAAGGACGAGGTCCGCGCCGTCGGCCTCGAGCTCGGCGTCCCCGAGGTCATCGTCTGGCGCCAGCCCTTCCCCGGACCGGGCCTGGGCATCCGCATCGTCGGTGACGTCACCGCCGAGCGCCTCGAGATCCTGCGCGCAGCCGACGCGATCGCCCGTGAGGAGCTCAGCAAGGCGGGTCTCGACCGCGAGATCTGGCAGTGCCCCGTCGTGCTGCTCGCCGACGTCCGCTCTGTCGGCGTGCAGGGCGACGGTCGCACCTACGGTCACCCGATCGTGCTGCGCCCCGTGTCGTCCGAGGACGCCATGACGGCTGACTGGACGCGCCTGCCCTACGACGTCCTGTCGATCATCTCGACCCGCATCACGAACGAGGTGCGCGAGGTCAACCGCGTGGTCCTCGACGTCACCTCGAAGCCGCCGGGCACCATCGAGTGGGAGTGACGCTCCGGCTGCAGCCGAGAGCGTCGGACGGGCGGTGACGGGACATCCCGTCACCGCCCGTCGTGCGTCGGGCGGTGGGGCGAGCGCGTCGTGCGCCGCCCCCGGGCGGGGCGACGTCCCTGCGAGCAGGCCCGACCTTGGCTACGGTGATCCCAGCAGTGCAGTCTTGCAGGGCCAATCTTGAGGGAGATTCTGATGTCGAGCACAGTCACGATCAGGCAGAGTCGAGGAGTCGGGGTCGTCGGTCTCATCAGCATCATCGCTGGTGTCCTGATGATCATCGCCGGGGGAGTCACGTGGTGGGCGGTCGCCGACAAGCTGTCGCAGGAGGGGATCGTGGTGTCCGAGGACGCGTCGTTCCTCGCCGGCAAGAAGGTCAACGACCCGTTCTCGGCCTTCGCGCAGGCTGAGGTCATCAACAAGCACGCGCTCGAGATGTCCGACGGGCAGACCTACGCGCAGCTCGACCAGGACGACCCGCGCCGCGAGACGGTGATGAACGCGTCGTTCCTGCGGGCCTCGCTGTTCACGTCTGTGGTGTCCTTCGGCATCGCGGCGCTCGTCGCGGGCCTCGGTGTGCTGTTCATCCTCGTCGGCTGGGCGCTGCGCAGGGTCGCTGGCGGTCCGCCCGTCGTCGTCGAGACGTCGAGCGGCAGCCGGACCGTGGGCTCGCACCAGGCGTCCGCGGACGAGGTGCAGACGCGACGCTCCACCCGCGACAAGAACGACAAGCACGAGAAGGACACCGCGACCACCGTCGTCCCCGAGACGACGAGCCCGGCGACCGCTGCTCCCGTCACGACGCCGTCCGCGACGTCCACGACTGCGACCCAGGAGCCGGTGAGGGTCAGCCGCTCCGACCGCGCCGCGACCCCGTCGCCCGCCCCCGCCGGGGAGCGGCCCACCACGGGGACGACCCCCGTCGTCACCTCCGGCGAGACCGGGACGGCCGGACCGGCCAAGGACGACAGGCTCGGCGGCTGGGCGTCGCCCGCCGACCGGGTGACACCCCCTGCCGACCGGACAGCTCCGGGCGAGCCGACGGATGGGACCAACGACAAGGCGTGACGTCGACCGGCGGGGCTGAGCTCAGACGACACGTCTGAGGTCCGCTGAGCAGAGAAGAGGCGGGGCCCCCTGAGGGGTCCCGCCTCTTCTCTGTGACGTGCATCCATGACGGCGCCTTTGACGTGCGTCCTTGACGGGCGTCTGTGACGAGTCTCTGTGACGGCTCTCTGCGACGTGCGTCTGTGACGGGTCCGTCCACGTGGCGCCGTGCTGTGCCCCGTCCTGCTCGTCCGGGCCCGGACGGTCCCGAGCTCGTCTCAGGTCCTGCGGATGCCCGCGACGACCGAGCCGACGAGCAGCGCGCCGCCCATGACGCTGAGCACGATGATCAGGGCGAGCTCGACGTCGAAGTCGACCCCGAGCCCTCGCGCGACGATGCCGGCACCGATCGCGGCGAGCAAGATGCCCCAGACGACGGTTCCCATGCGGGCCCCGCGACGTCGGGGCGACTCGTGGGCCGGGCTGGCGACGCTCGGGGCTGTGCCTGTGCCTGTGGCGGGCGCTGCTTCGGGTGCCGCGCCCTGGGCTGTGACGGCCGGGTACGACGTCGTCGGGGCAGCCGAGGTCTGCTCCTCTGCGCGTGGGGCACCACTCCTGTCGTGGTCTGCGTACCCAGAACCGTCCGCGTCGAACCTCGTCGTCTCTCGGATCTCTCCGGTCTCCCGGGTGTCTCCGGCCTCCCGGGTCCCTCCGGTCTCCTTGGTCTCCCAGGTCTCCCAGGTCTCCCAGGTCTTTCCAGACTCGCGGATGTCTCCGGTCTCTCCAGGCTCTCCAGGCTCTCCGAACTCTGCGGTCTCGTGGACGTCTCGGGTCTCGAGCCGAGCTGTGCTGCTGGCTCCGAGACGCTCGGTGACGGCGACGCCGTCGATCCTGATGGTCTCCGCGGTCTCAGAGCCCGGGGACTGCGCGGCGCTGACAGCGATGTGCTCGGTGACAGCCTCGCCAGGTGCAGGTGCAGGTGCAGGTGCAGGTGCAGGTGCAGGTGCAGCCGCAGCCTCAGTCGCAGCCTCAGTCGCAGCCCCGCTCTCAGTCTCAGGCTCCGTGCTCTCCGGCCACTGCCCAGTGACGCCGGAAGCTGTGGCGGTCGTGTCGTCACGCGCGACGTGGTCGGGCTGGTTGCTCACGGGACCTGCGGTGTCGGCGTCGCGTGCGGGGTCGTCCTCGGTCGGGTACGGGGTGGTCATGAGGTCTCCTCGATCGTGATCTTGCCTGCGCCTGCGGCGACGGTGACGTGGATGCGGGCGGTCTCGCCGTCGCGAACAGCCTGGTTCTCGAAGCTGGTCGACCGTCCGACGCCGGACTCGGTCGACCAGTCGTCGTCGAGGCGCCACTCGATGCTGCCTGCGCCGACGTCCACCTGCGCGGAGACGGGGGTGTCTGCCGGGACGAGGACGGTGAGGTCCCCGGCGCCCACGTGGACGGGGACCTCGATGGTCTCGCCGCGTGGCAGGTCGATGCCCGTGAGGTCGACCGTGGTCGACCCGAGCCCGACGGCGAACCCGTCGGTGGCGACCTCGCTCGAGGTCGGGCGGTAGGTGCTGTCGCCCATGAAGGTCGTCGACCCTGCGTCGAAGCCGGCCCCCAGGCCGGAGCCGACGCCCTGGAGCGCGACGAGCGGGCTCGCGAGGACGATGGCCACGATCGCGAAGAACCCGAGGGTCCCGGACCGGCGTCCACGCAGGCCGGCGACAGCGATGCCTACCCCTGCCAAGACCGCGAGCACCCCGAACGTGGTGACTCCGACGTTCCCGTCGAAGGACTCCGAGCGGTCCGCCACGAGCAGTCCCGCGAAGACCAGGAGGGCGAGGCCGGCGACCAGGCCGACTGACGCGCGGCCGGGGCCGCTGACCTTCTTCTCGGCCTTCTGCTCCGAGGACCACCCGATGACTGTGGGTGCCGCAGGAGCTGGGGGAGCTGGGGGAGCTGGGGGAGCTGGGGGAGGTGTGGGACCTGTGGGACCTGTGGGAGACGGAGCGGGTGCGGTAGACCGTGCCCAGGGAGCCGTGGCCCCGGCGGGTGGTCCGTAGGACCCTGGCAGAGGCCCGGAGGAGCTATGAGGCGGCTGCGTGGGGGCGCCCGTCGGACGCTTGTCCAGGCTGGGTCCGGTGTACGCGGTCGTGCTCGATCCAGGTCCGGCAGTCGTCGCGTCGGTGGCACCCGGCCAGGGCGGGCTCGTGGCTGAAGCGGGTGATCCCGCTGACCCGGGAGCTGCGCCTGGGTAGGCCGGAGGTGATCCGGCCCCCGGGGTGCCGGGGTACGACCACTGTGCGCCAGCGCCGCTGGCACCAGCCCCGTCGCGACGGCGCCGCCGCGCTGTGACGAAGACCGAGACGACGAAGGCCACCAGGGCGATGCCGAAGAGGTCGTCGAGCCAGCCGAAGCCCCAGGGGCCCCACCAGCCGAACCGGCCCGGGTCCCAGCTGAGGCCGACGACGAGCAGCAGCCCGGCTCCGGCGATCGCCGCGTCGAAGCGACCGCGGATCGTCTCCTCGAGGTGGATGCGCCCGTCCGACTGCTCGGGCAGCAGCGCCCAGGCGAGCGCGTAGAGGACGAGGCCCGCGCCGGAGATGAGGGCGAGCACCCCGAAGGCGGCCCGGACCAGCAGGGCGTCGACGCCGAGCCTCAGCGCGAGACCTGACGCGACACCACCGATCCAGCGGTCGGGCGTGCGCACCAGCCCGGTGCGACGGACCGAGGCGAAGAAGCTCGCGACGTGGTCGGTCGAGCCGGGCGTCGGCTCGGGACCTGAGGTCGGGGCCGGACCACCGGTGCCCGGGCCGGGGGTGGGCGTCGGGCCTCCGGGGCCTGGCGCCGGCGGTCCAGCCGGCGAACCTGGCGCCTGAGGCCCCTGGTCTGAAGGGTCTGATGTGCTCATGCCTCGATCCTGGCCCGCCGGGTGCGCCGTCGACCATCGGGTGTGTCCCTGATCCGACCCTGATCCTCGTCGGGGCCGGTCAGGGGATCGTGGCCTCCAAGTCGTCCACAGCCCTGATCTTTCCCCCTGTCCTCCCCTCTAGAGTGGTCGCGAGGCGCCGGTCGGCGGCGCACCGTGCCACGATCAGAGGGTGACCCCCACCGTGACCGATCCCGGACCCGAGACGTCGACGAGCGCTCCCACGCCGCCCGCCGACCAGACCGGCGTGCCGCCCCGGACGGCCCCGCGGCTCCCGCTGCGCAGACCGCGCGGAGGCCGGATCCTCGGCGGGGTGTGCCTCGGCGTCGCCGCACACCTCGACGTGCCCGTCAAGACCGTCCGCATCCTCATGCTGCTGCTCAGCCTCGTCGGGGGAGCGGGCATCTTCGCCTACGTGTTCCTCTGGACGACGGTCCCGGTCGGTGACCCCGCCCGGGCCGCTGCCGACCTGCGCGACCCGGCGCTCGCACGCCTCGCTCCCCGCACCGACCAGGCTCCGGGCCTCGACGCAGCGAGCCCGATGAGCCGGTTGCTCAGCCGCCTCCCCGTCCGCGACATCCTCGTGGGGTCTCTGCTCCTCGCCGGCGCGAGCGCCCTCGTCGCGAGCCGGTTCGGCGTGACGATCGAGTGGTCGTGGGTGCTGCCTGTCGTCATCGCCCTCGGCGGCACCGGGCTGGCGTGGAGCCAGCTCGACGCCAGCCAGCGCGGCGACCTGCTGAACCGTGCCGGCGGTCGGACGCCCAACGGTGTCCTGCGGCTGGTGGGAGGACTCGTCCTGGCGCTCGTCGGCGTGCTGGCCCTGGTCAGCCAGGACATGCCGTCCAGCGCGATGCTCCCTGCAGTCGTCGCCGCGCTCGCGGTCCTCGCCGGAGCCGCCCTGGTCCTCGCGCCCTGGTGGCTGCGGCTCCTGCGTGAGCTCGGCGAGGAGCGCGCGGCACGCGAGCGGGCCAACGAGCGTGCCGACATCGCCGCCCACCTGCACGACTCCGTCCTGCAGACCCTCGCGCTCATCCAGCGCAGCGCCGACAGGCCCGGTGAGGTCACCCGGCTCGCCCGCAACCAGGAGCGCGAGCTCCGGGAGTGGCTGTACGACGACAGGCCCGCGGAGGGGACATCCCTCGCCGCCGACCTCCGGGGTCTCGTCGCCGACGTCGAGAACCGCATGAGCGAGCGGCTGGGAGGCGACGAGGCCGTGTCGGTCGACGTCGTGGTGGTGGGTGACTGCCCGCCCAACGACGCGACCAGGGCACTGCTCCAGGCTGCACGAGAGGCGACAGTCAACGCTGTCGTGCACGGACGCCCGCCAGTCTCCGTCTATCTCGAGGTGAGCGAGGCTGCGGCCGAGGTGTTCATCCGGGACCGCGGGGAGGGCTTTGACGTCGAGGCGATCCCGCACGACAGGTTCGGGGTGCGGGAGTCGATCCTCGGGCGGGTGCAGAGACGCGGCGGCCAGGCGAGCGTGCGCTCGGGGCCTGGTGGGGGCACGGAGGTCCGTCTGAAGGTCCCGCTCGTCGAGCACAGTGCCGAGGCGTCGCACCCGGCGGCTGTCCAGGGTGCGACTCAGGCAGCGACCCCCGGATCGCGTCCGGACGCGACCCCTGTGTCGCGCCAGGCTGGAGGTCCGGCGTCCCACCCGGCGGCGGGCCCAGCATCGCCTCCGGCTGGAGCCCCACCGTTGCCCCCGGCGACCTACCCGGCCGCATCCCCATCAGCACCCTCGACCTCGCAGGAGACCAGCACATGAGCGCCGACCACCCGACCCGAGCCGTCCTCGTCGACGATCACGACATGTTCCGTGCGGGTGTGCGTGCCAGCCTCGACGTCCACGTCGAGGTCGTCGGTGAGGCGGCGGACGTCGATGCGGCCGTGGCGGTGATCCGGGCGACCATGCCGACAGTCGTGCTGCTCGACGTCCACCTGCCCGGTGGTGGGGGTGGGGGCGGAGCCGAGGTCATCACACGCTGCGCGGACCTGCTCGCGGGGACCCGCTTCCTCGCGCTGTCTGTCTCGGACGCCGCAGAAGACGTGGTTGCCGTCATCCGTGCCGGGGCGCGGGGTTACGTGACGAAGGCCATCTCTGGACCGGAGCTGAGCGACGCCATCGACAGGGTCTCCGGAGGGGACGCCGTCTTCTCACCACGCCTCGCGGGCTTCGTCCTCGACTCCTTCGGGACGCAGGCAGCCGACGTCGCTGTCGCTGACGACGAGCTCGACAGGCTGTCGGCCCGTGAGCAGGAGGTCATGCGCCTGATCGCCCGCGGGTACTCCTACCGCGAGGTCGCGAGCGAGCTGTTCATCTCCATCAAGACTGTCGAGACCCATGTCTCGGCAGTGCTGCGCAAGCTGCAGCTGTCGTCGCGGCACGAGCTGACCCGTTGGGCTGCGGCGCGCCGGCTGCTCTGAGTGGTCGGTGGGCTATCGCCGCCGCTGCTCGGCCTGTCGTGGTGGGTGGTGCGTCTGCTGCTCTGACTGTCCAGGCTGCCGCGCGGCGGTTGCTCTGACCGGCCCGGTCGCCGCGCGACAGTCGCTCCGGCCGGTCCGGTGAGAAAGCTGCACCCGCGAGCGAGGATTTCCCGCGCTGCCGCTCGGCTGCCGTCGGCCTCCGTGACGGCATGGACCAGGTGGGCGGGGACGCTCGACGATCCGCGTCGCAGGTCCCGCTCCCGACGGCGAGACCACCGGGTCTGGGTGGCACCGCAAGGTGCGCGACGGGGGCCACGTCGTGCACGATGGTCCGATGACGCGTGCCACCCCACCTGAAGACCTCGACGGAACCGACCTCGCCGACGGCCTCCCGGTGGACCCTGACGACGCGCGACCTGTCCTCGTCGCCTGCTCGCACGGGACCGACGACCCCTACGGTCGGGCGGTCATCGCACACCTCGTGGGGCAGGTCCGGACGCTGCTCCCCGACGTCGACGTGCTCGAGACCTACGTCGACGTCCAGTACCCGCAGGTCGACGAGGTCGTCGCGTCGATCTCCCCGTCACGACCGGTGGTCATCGTTCCGCTCCTGCTGTCCGGAGGGTTCCACGTCACCGTCGACATCCGTCAGGCTGTCGAGGCGCGGGTCGCCGCAGGCTCACCGACCATCTCCGCCGGTGCCCTCGGCCCAGACCCTCGGCTCGCGACGATCCTCGTCGACAGGCTCGACGAGGCAGGTGCGCTGGCAGGGGACTCGGTGGTGGTCGCAGCTGCGGGGTCGAGCGTCGCGGCCGCGACCCTCGACGTGGACGCCGTCGCGGCCGACGTCGCCGCGGCCTGGGACGGTCCGGTGACTGTCGGCTACTGCTCGGCGGCTGCGCCTCGCGTCGACGTCGCCGCTGACCTTGCTCGTGCGTCACTGGGGGGACCGGAGCATGGTCGTGTGGTCCTCGCCTCGTACCTGCTCGCGCCTGGCTTCTTCCAGCGTCGGCTCGCGAAGGCTGGCGCGGAGATCGTCGCCGAGCCCATCGGAGCGCACCCTCTCGTCGCCCAGATCGTCGTCGACCGTTACGAGGCTGCTCTCGAGACGCTGCGGAGCCGGTTGACGGTCTGAGGTCGAGCTCGCGGACGCGCACGCACGTCGTGAGTGCGTAGTTGAGAGGTCGAGCCTGTGGACGGGCGCGGGTCACGGGTGAGTGGTTGAGAGGTCGAGCCTGGCGACGGACGCAGGTCACGGGTGAGTGGCTGAGACGTCGAGACGTCGAGACGTCAACGAGCGGGTGATCTGACGCTCTCTCCCCTGGACGTTGTATCGCCTTGCGTCAGCCGGGGGTGGTGCGGGCATGCTTGGGTCATGGATACCCCCGTCCGCGTCACCGACGCACTGAGCATCCCCGCGAGCGAGCTCTCGTGGCGGTTCTCGCGGTCTTCGGGACCCGGCGGTCAGGGAGTCAACACCGCGGACAGCCGTGTCGAGCTCCTGTGGGAGCCCGCGACCTCTGCCGCGGTCGAGGCGTTGCCGCAGGTGCTGCAGGAACGGCTCATGACGCGGCTGCGGGGTTCCCTGGTGAACGGGGCCCTCGTCATCGTCTCGTCCGAGAACCGTGCTCAGCTGAGAAATCGGGCAACTGCACGAGATCGCCTGGCACAGACCGTGCGCGAGGCCCTCGCGGCTCCGCCGCGGTCGCGTCGGGCGACCCGACCTACGCGTGGATCCGTCGAGCGCAGACTGACCGCGAAGAAGAACCGTGGCTCGATCAAGGCGGGCCGGTCTTCACGTGGGCACGCGGACTGATCCGTCACGAGGGTGTGCGGACTGAGTTGTCACGAGGGCGGGCGGACTGATCCGCCTGCAGGGGATGCATGGAAATCTGCAGTGACACATTGCGTGGTCAGGCGGCTCGCGTCCCAGTCGCACTCTGATCCACCGTGTGGTCGCGGATCGTCGTCACACGACCAGTACGAGAGGTGATTTTCTGACGACGAGTCATTAAGATCTGAGCATGGACTTCCTCTACAACCTCCTCCTCGTCCTCCATCTCGTCGGTTGGGCCATCGTGCTCGGTGGGTACATCGCCACGATCCGTCAGCCAGGGGTCTACCGCGGTACTTTCCACGGCGCTGCGACGGCGCTCGTCACCGGCGTCCTCATGGTCGGTCTGGCCGAGTCGGTCGACTCGCTCGACAAAGACCCGTCGATGGTCAAGATCGGGATCAAGCTCGTCATCGCCCTGGTCGTCACCGTGCTCGCACTCGTCGCGAAGAAGAGAGGCGACGCCGTAGCCCCTGCGGTCAAGCACACGATCGGCGGACTGACCCTGGTCAACGTCGTGATCGCTGTCTTCGTCTGAGGCGTGCCAGCTGATCCTCGCTCTCGGAGTCGAGGTGGAGCGATCCCTCGGGGGAGTGAGCGCGTTCTCCGCGTTACCGCGTCACCGCGGCCAGCCACAAAAACTCTCGCGAGCCCTGGGGCTCGAGGGTTAGCGTCGTGCGCGATGACCACGATCCACATCCTCCTGCTCGGCGGTGCTTCAGGGACAGGCAAGACGACTGTCGGATGGGAGCTTTCCGCGATCCTCGAGCACCGCGGCGTGGATCACTGTGTGATCGACGGCGACACACTCGGGCACATCTTCCCGGCGCCGCCAGGAGACCCTTCACGATCGGGGATCGTCGAGAGGAATCTTGCGAGTGTGTGGTCTGGGTTTGCCGAGGTCGGTCAGACGCGGCTGATCTACACCAACACCGTGAGTGTTCTCGAAGAAGAGATGATCCGGCGGGCGGTCCGCGCATCGTCTGCCGGAGGTGTGGTGTCGTCCGAGGTCGAGTTCACCAGCGTGGTCCTCGTCGCTGGTGCCAGGACCGTCGCTCAGCGTCTTGCGCGGCGCGAGACTGGTGATCGGGTGGACCTGCACATCGATCGCAGCCTCCGTGCCGCGATGCTGCTGCAGCAGCGCGCGTCGAAGTCTGTCGTCGTGATCTCCACCGACGGTCGCGCAGTCGAGGACGTCGCTCTCGAGGTGCTCGACGCCACGGGCTGGTGATGCCTACGGGCCGGCCGGTCACGGTTCTCGGGAGCGTGCCCCGGGAATCCGCGGAGCAAGAGTTGCCCCGGCTGCTTGTCCCGGTCAGAAGGGCGGGTGGTCGCCGAGGTCATGGTCAGTCCTTCCCTCCGGAAGCCCGGTCCGGATCGGCGTGCCACGGGCCGGCGTCTTGGGCGTGACGGCAACGTGTCCGGACCTGCCGACAGGGTCGGAGAGCTGGACTGCAGGATGATCGAGATGGGTGCGCCCCGACGGCGCGTCCCAGTGCACGACGGAGTCGTCGGTGTGGCTCGCGGTCTCCTCGGCAGGGCTCTGGGAGGTGCCCTCGGTGATGGTGCTGGCCATCCGTGGGGTCCATCGGGTGGTGTGCTTGAGGCGGTGGTGCTTCCTGCACAGGTGGATGAGGTTGCTGTGGCTGGTGGTGCCTCCTCGGGCCCAGTCGGTGATGTGGTCGACGTCGCATCGGGCGGCTCGTCGTGAGCACCCGGGGAACCGGCAGGTCTCGTCACGGATCTGGAGCCACGTACGCAGGTCCGCGGGGACGGCATACCTGTCTCTGCCTACGGAGAGGACCGTCCCGGTCTCCGGGTGGGTCAGGAGCCGGATGAAGCTGGTGGCGTGGGCTGCGAGCTCGCGTGCTGTCGCGGCGTCGATGGGCCCGTAGCCGGCGAGGTCGCCCGGTTCCTCAGAGTGTCCGAGCAGCGTCATGACGGGCACGGTGACGGCCACGACGGGACGGATGCCCCGTACCGAGACGGGCAGGGTGCTCCCGGGCGCCCTGGTCGAGGGGTGTTCGAGGGCGGCGGGTGAGGTGGGGCCACCGCTCGTGCTCAGAGTCGGCGAGGTCGAGGTCACTCGAGATCGGAGGTGCTGAGGAGTGCTCGGCTCTTGTGCGGACGGGTCGAGCTCGCCTGATGAGCTGGAGGCTCTACCTGAGCCGGGCTGCGGGCTCGAGCCGGGCTGTGAGCTCGAGAAGTGCTGTGAGTCCGAGGCGGGCTGTGAGGTTGAGCCGCGCCGTGGGTCTGAGCCGGGCAGTGAGTCCGAGCCGGGCTGTGAGCTCGAGAAGTGTTGTGAGTCCGAGCCGGGCTGGGAGCTCGAGAAGTGTTGTGAGTCCGTACCATGCGGCGCAGTCCAGGCAGACCCGCCGTCCGCTGCTGCCCGCGCGTCGTCGTCCAGGAGCAGCTCGATGCACGCGTCGGCACGCAGCTGCGCCAGCGTTCGGGTCTCCTCAGGGCCTTGGCAGGAGATGGCGATGTCGGAGAGCCGGTTGAAGATCGCTGCGGCGTGCACTGCAGGCATGAGCTGGTGCAGCCAGGACATGCCGTCTCGCCCGGGCTCGAGCTCGACCCGGCGCTCGACCAGGGCGACCGTGTGACGCTCGACCAGTGGGCGCGGGTCATGACGTTCACGGGCGCGCCGCGCTACCCGACCCAGGTTCGCCACCGTGGTGGTCTTCGCCCGCTCGGCCAGCATCACGTCCAACGCCAGCGTCGGGCCCTCGTCGAGAGCGGCTGTGGCCGACATGACCACCTGGGCGTGCCTGTAGGACAGCGTCCCCTCACCGAGTGCGGTCATCGTCGCGGGCAGCTCGTGGACCAGTGCCTGGGCCTCGTCGAGGAGGACCATCGCCGATCCTTCGGGGACCCGCAGGCTGCACGCCAGCTCGGCGGTCGTGGACCGCGAAGCGATGCGATGGTCTTCGATCGACCCGCGCTCCTGACCCCGCGCCTGTGCCAGCGCGTCGACGGAGAACCGCGACCACCGTCGTACCTGGTCGATCAGATCTGCCCGGCGGGCAGCCACCACGGCCAGCTCACGATCAGCAGCCACCACGGCGTCGAGCAGGACCCCCAGGGCCTCGTCGGCCTCGGCGTAGGAGGTCGGTGGCGGTCGGGTCCAGAGGGAGGTCAGGCTGGTCGGAGCAGGAGCAGGAGCAGGAGCAGGAGCAGGAGCAGGAGCAGGAGCAGGAGCAGGAGCAGGACGCTGTGTCGCCTCGGCTGGCCCTGTCCTGACCGTGTCGCGAGAGTGCCGAACGCCGACGGCATCGCGCCGCGCGAGCGCAGAGACGGTGGGGCGCCGCCCGACCGTATCGCGAGGTATCACCGCTATCGTCGTCATGCGGCAATTCTACGGATACCCACTGACACGAGCCGCGGCAGCGTGGTCGTGGTCGTCAGCGCTACGCGGAGAGGCTGTGACCCGAGGGCGCAGTCTGAGGGCCCACCGGGATGCCCGCGAGCGATAGGTGCCTGCATCCGTCATGACTGTTGCCCAGTCAGCCCGGGCTCCGCCCTCGTAGAGACACTCGGACCGGGCCCAGCTGACTGTTGCCCAGTCAGCCCGGGCTCCGCCCTCGTAGAGACACTCGGACCGGGCCCCGCCCTCTTCCAGACACTCAGCCGGGCTCTGCCCTCGTCCGCACGCTGACCGGGCTCCACCCTCTCCCACGAGCAGACGGGGTCCCGCCCACTCCCGCACCCTCAGACCAGCGACTGCTCCAGGTACTGCTCTTCCTCGGTCCACACGAGCCGTCCCCACGACCCGTTGACCATCAGCAGGTAGGGCGGGACGTGACCGCACTCGACGTCCGCGACGATCGGGACCCCGAGGCTCCCCAGGGCGTCGAGGACGGCCTCGTCCTGCGTCATCGTGGGGGAGTCGGGTGCCGACGTCCGCCCGACGAGCACCGCGACCGCCCCGTCGAAGTACCCGGCCAGGCGCATGCTGTGCAGCCTGCGGCAGATCGACAGCGCGTCCTCACCGGCGGCCTCGACGTAGACGATCAGCGGCCCGGCCCCAGGCCTGGCATCGAGGATCCCAGACCTGCCAGACGCAGAGTCGTCAGACGCAGATCCGACATCCGCAGAACCGAAAGTTGCAGAACCGACATCCGTAGAACTAACACCCGCCGAACCGACACCCGCCGAACCGACACCCGCCGAACCAACCCCCGCAGATTCGTCAGCCCCAGAGCCGCCGCGCAGCGCCGCCGTCCGCCCGAAAGGCGTCCCGGCGATCCCCGACTGCGTCTCGATGCAGCCTCCGACGACCCGCCCCTCCAGGACCAGCCCGCCAGTGCCGTCGACGTCGTCTGAGCGGTCGATCCTGCGCCACCCACCGGTCCCGTCCCACGTGTGCTGGGAGACTGTCGGGTCGACACCCCAGTCGTCCCAGCCGGAGGCGCGGTGCACCCCCGGGCTCGCCTGGCGCAGCGTGGCCCCCGGGGCGGCCGTCGCGACGTCCAACCACGAGAGCAGCGGGGCCGGGACCTCGTACGGGGTGTCCATGAGGTTGGTGCCGTGCAGCGTCGCCCACCCGGTGAGCAGCGTCAAAGGCGTGAGGATCGTCGAGATGTCGGAGAAGCCGACCATCCACGTCGGCTCGGCGGCGGCGACGGCCGCCATGTCGAGGTGCGGGAGCAGGTCGATCGCGGTCTCGCCGCCCCACGGCGGGATCACTGCCCGGACCTCGGGATCGGTGAGCATCCGCTGCAGCTCCGCGGCCCGCTCGAGCACAGGCGCACTCACGTGCGTCGTGCCGTCCAGGCACTCTCCCAGCTGGACCTCGTAGCCGCGCTCACGGAGCCAGGACACGGCGTGGTCGAACCTGCCGCGGACCGCGTCGCCGACGCCGCTCGACGGTGCGGTCACCCCGATGGTGTCGCCGGGGCGGAGGGGGCGCGGGTACCTGATCTGCATGAGCACAACCCTCGCACAGCGGCTCCGGGGGCCTAGGGTGACCCGCATGTCAGGAATCTTGGAAGTCGTCGTGGGCCTCGTCATGCTCGTCGGGCTGGTGGGCGGGACCACGCAGATCATCCCCGGTGGGCTCGTGATCCTCGCCGCGCTGCTGGTGTGGACGATCATGACCGGCGGTGCCGTCGCGTGGGCGGTCTTCGTCGTTGCGGTCGTCGCCGTGGCCGCCTCGGCCGTGGTCAAGTACCTCGTCGCGGGGCGGCACATGACACGCGCTCAGGTCCCGGGCTCGACCGTCGTGGTCGGCGCGGTCGCGGGGATCGTCCTGTTCTTCGTCATCCCCGTGGTCGGGCTCTTCGTCGGGTTCGTCGGCGGGATCTTCCTCTGCGAGCTCTCGCGGCGTCGCGACGCGGCGCTCGCGTGGTCGGCCACGAAGGCCGCTCTCACGGCGACAGCGCTCACGGTGCTCATCGAGCTGGCGGGCTCGCTCGTCGCCGTCGGGGCGTGGGTGGTCGGGCTGATCGCCACGTGACTGGGGAGTGTCACCGGCGGTCCCTCGTGTCGGTCCTGACGCTTAGGCTGGGTCCGCTATGACTTCTCTCTTTGATCACCTCCCAGGTTTCGACGACGCAGGCCTCGGTCGCGCCCCCGCGCAGGCGGCCGCCGCAGGCGAGGCCTCCGGGCCTGCGTCCGGCGCGAGCGCACCCGGCGGGTCCGACGCCCACGCAGCGGGCTCCTCCTCTGCGGGTCCCGCGAGCGACGCCCTCGCGCGTGTCGCAGCCGCGCACCCGCAGGACTGGGAGGCGTCCGCAGAGCAGGCCCGTGACCGTGCGTCCAAGGTCGCCGCCGAGCTCGTCGAAGGCCTGAACCCGCAGCAGCGCGAGGCTGTCGAGCACGGCGGGAGCCCGCTCCTCATCGTCGCGGGCGCCGGGTCGGGGAAGACCCGGGTGCTCACCCACCGCATCGCGCACCTGCTCGCGACGGGTCGGGCGAGGCCGTCGGAGATCCTCGCGATCACCTTCACCAACAAGGCCGCTGCGGAGATGCGTGAACGCGTCGCCGCGCTCGTGGGGCCAGCGGCCGGGCGGATGTGGGTCTCGACCTTCCACTCGGCCTGCGTGCGGATCCTGCGCCGTGAGGCCAAGTCCCTCGGGCTGCGCCAGAGCTTCTCGATCTACGACTCCGCCGACTCTCAGCGGCTGCTCACCATGGTGCTGCGCGAGCTCGACCTGGACCCCAAGAAGTTCCCCGCGAAGCAGCTGCAGAACAAGATCTCCTCCCTCAAGGACGAGCTGGTCACCCCGGAGCGCTACGCCGCTGAGTCGGGCGCGTCGTCGCCCTCGGGGTCGACCGCCAACGAGGTCGACCAGGTGCTCTCCGACGTCTACACCCGGTACCAGACGAGGCTGCGGCAGGCGCACGCCCTCGACTTCGACGACCTCATCATGTCCACGGTCACGCTGCTGCAGGAGCACCCGGCCGTCGCAGAGCACTACAGGCGCAGGTTCCGCCACATCCTCGTCGACGAGTACCAGGACACCAACCACGCGCAGTACATCCTCGTCCGGGAGCTCGCCGGCTCGGCGCCCCGGCGCGACGGCGGCACGTCTGGCACCGCAGACGAGCAGGCTCCCGACGAGTCGGACCACCCCGGCGGCACGGGTGCCCAGGACGACAGCGACCACCTGGCGCAGGGGCAGGGCCAGCAGACCAGCCGGCACGCCAGCCAGCCCGGTGCGCTCCCGCCCGGCGAGCTGACCGTCGTCGGTGACGCCGACCAGTCGATCTACGCCTTCCGTGGTGCGACGATCCGCAACATCCTCGAGTTCGAGGCCGACTACCCTGACGCGCGGACCATCCTCCTCGAGCAGAACTACCGCTCGACCCAGAACATCCTCTCGGCCGCGAACGCCGTGATCTCGCGCAACACCGACCGCAAGCCCAAGCGCCTGTGGACCGACGCGGGCGAGGGCGCGAAGATCATCGGCTACGTCGCCGACAACGAGCACGAAGAGGCCCGGTTCATCGCCCAGGAGATTGACCGCCTCGGCGACACCGAGAAGGTGCGCCCAGGCGACGTCGCGATCTTCTACCGCACCAACGCGCAGTCCCGTGCGCTCGAAGAGGTCCTGATCCGCGTCGGCCTGCCCTACAAGGTGGTCGGCGGCACGCGCTTCTACGAGCGCCGCGAGATCAAGGACGTCATCGCCTACCTGCGCGCCGTCGCCAACCCTGACGACGACGTCAACATGCGCCGCATCCTCAACGTGCCCAAGCGCGGGCTGGGGGACAGGGCCGAGTCGATGGTCGTCGCCCAGGCAGAGCGTGACAGGTCGTCCTTCGGCGAGGCGCTCGACAGGCTCGACGAGATCCCTGGGCTCACGACCCGCACCCGGACGCCGCTCAAGGCCTTCCGCGACCTCATGGACGGGCTCCGCGAGCTCGCCGAGGGTGGCGCTGGGCCGGCCGAGATCATCGGCGAGGTCCTCGACCGCACCGGGTACCTCAAAGACCTCCGCGCGAGCGACGACCCGCAGGACGAGTCGCGCGTGGAGAACCTCGCCGAGCTCCACGCCGTCGCGAGCGAGTTCGAGGAGTCCGAGCCCGAGGGCACGCTCGCAGACTTCCTCGAGCGCGTCTCGCTCGTGGCCGACTCCGACCAGATCCCCAGCGCCGACGACTCCGGTCACGAGGGTGTCCCAGTGGTCGACCCCGGGGTCGTCACGCTCATGACGTTGCACACGGCCAAGGGCCTCGAGTTCCCCGTCGTGTTCCTCACCGGCATGGAAGACGGGACCTTCCCGCACATGCGGTCGCTGCACGACGAGGTCGAGCTCGCCGAAGAGCGCCGCCTCGCCTACGTCGGCATCACCCGAGCGCGTGAACGGCTGTACATCTCGCGGTCGGCCGTGCGGTCCGCGTGGGGCATGGCCAACGAGTTCCCGGCGAGCCGGTTCCTCGACGAGGTCCCCGAAGAGCTCTGGGACTGGCGTCGTCGTGAGTCGAGCATGTCCGCGCTCCGCGGCCCGGGCGGCTACTCCGGCGGGTACGGGTCGGGTGGCTACGGATCCGGACAGCGACGGCGGTCCTCAGACGACGACGACTTCGCCCCGCCCATCGGCGGCAGCGGCTACCGCAGCTCGAAGACGACGACCATCCCGGCGTGGAAGAAGCAGGCCGAGCCCGCGGCGCCCAGCTTCGGCTCAGGCGGAGGCAAGGCCGAGGGCGACATCCCGTCGCTCGCCGTCGGCGACAGGGTCACGCACGACTCCTTCGGTCTCGGGACCGTGCTGGCCGTCGAGGGTGTCGGCACCAAGGCCGTCGCGAAGATCGACTTCGGCGGGGACGGCACCAAGCGGCTGCTGCTGAGGTTCGCCCCGGTCACCAAGCTCTGAGGCTGGGCCTGCCGGACAAGCAGGCCCAGCAGGCAGACAGCAGCCAGACAGCGGGCAACCGGGTGTCCGGCGTGCCGGTTCAGCGGCCGGGCATCCTGCCACACGCCCACCTCGCAGGGCATACTCGTGCCATGCGAAGCGAGCTCTTCAACCAGGCCCACAACGAGGTCCACACCGGCGAGCGGTACACCCTGCAGAGCCCCAAGATGCTGCGGGTGTCCCTCGGTCCCGACGTCATCGCCGCCAAGGGCGTCATGGTCGCGTACACCGGCCAGGTCCAGTTCAAGCACGAGGGCGCCGGCTCGGTCGCCAAGGTGATGAAGCGGGTGCTCACCGCCGAGGACCAGCCGCTCATGCGCATGAGCGGTCAGGGCGAGGTGTACCTCGCCCGCCGAGCGGCGAACGTCTTCACCATGCTGCTCGAGGGGGAGGGCATCAGTGTCGGCGGCCACTCTCTCCTCGCCTTCGACGCGAACCTCCAGTGGGACGTGCACCGCACGAGCGGTGCCGGGATGGTCGGAGCCGGCCTGTTCAACACCGTCATCGGCGGCCACGGGACTGTTGCGCTCACCTCTGACGGCCCGCCGCTGATCCTCGACTGCTCGCAGCGCCCGGTCTTCGTCGACACCGACGCAGCCGTGTGCTGGTCGGCGAGCATCGCCCCGACCATCGTCAGCTCGATGAGCGCGATGTCCTTCATCGGCCGCGGCTCCGGCGAGGCGATCCAGTACTCCTTCCACGGTCCGGGCTTCGTGGTGGTCCAGCCGTCCGAGACCGTCTGACTAAGCCTCTGACTGGACGTCTGACTGGGCCTCTGGTTGAGACGTCGACCGTCTGCTCGCCAGACCCGCCAGGCTGGATCGATCCGCCCGCCGGTCCTAGGCTGTGGCCGGTGACAGCACACGAGCTCACCATCAGACGGACGACCGCAGACGACTGGCGCGAGGTCCGCGCGCTGCGTCTCGAGATGATCCGCGACACCCCGAAGGCGTACGTCGAGACGCTCGAGACCGCTCAGTCCCACGACGAGGCAGAGTGGCGCATGCGCGGCGCCCGAGGCAGCGCGGAGCACGGCATCGCGATCGCCGCGATCGACGCGTCAGGACGCTGGGTCGCGACCATGGGCGGCTTCGTGCCCGACGCCTCGACGGGACCGCTGCTCGTCGGTGTCTACGTCGCGCCAGGCGTCCGCGGCCGGGAGGTCGGCCTGGCAGACGCCCTGCTCACGACGATCGAAGACTGGGCGCGGACCGAGAGCGACCGGTTGACGCTCCACGTCCACGAGGAGAACGCCCGTGCTCGCGCGTTCTACGAGCGCCGCGGCTTCGTCGCGTCGGGTCGCACTGTCCCGTACCCGCTCGCCCCCGACGAGCTCGAGGTCGAGATGAGCCGAACGCTCTGACGGTTGGTCGCGGTCGGGCGGGGCTGCGGTCAGGCTGAGAGGCGATCGGGCTGGGCGAAGGCCACCGGTCTCGACCGCCCGCAAGGGCCCAGCCAACCACGGCCCAGCCGACCACGGCCGCCGCCCGCCCGACCGACGCGCTCCGCCGTCGGTCGGCCCGGCCAGCCGCGCCCCCGTACCCTCGGTGGGGCGACGCGTGCCGCCACGACCGCAGGCCCACGGGCCACCGAGGAAGAGAGTGCGAGTGATGCACAGGCAGAGTGACGCAGCGGGTCCGCGTCGGGGCAGTCGGTTCTGGCGGTCCTCACAGGCTGCTTCCGGCCCTGGGGCCCCCGAGACGACGGTGTCGACCCGGCGCACCCGGTACGTCGTCGACGGTCACCTCACCGCGGCGCCGCACGAGGTGAGCATCGCGGAGGCCCTGCGCTTCGCCCAGGACGAGCCCGGCACGATGACGCTCAGCCTCTTCCCGACGCCGACCGCGGACGACGTCGACGAGCTCGCGCACGCGTGGGACCTGCACCCCGTGCTCGTCGAAGACCTGCACCACGCCGGTCAGCGTCCCAAGCTCGAGCGCTACGGCGACGTCCTGTTCCTCGTCGTGCGCTCGGCGCGCTACCTCGACGACATCGAAGACGTCGACTTCTCGGAGTTCCACGTGCTCGTGCGACCGCACGCCATCGCGGTGCTCTGCCAGGACGGACGGTGGATCGACGGCTCGGACGACACGACCATGCCGGGCAGCTCGACCGAGATCGCCGACCACACCCTGCTGGACGACGACAGGCTGCTCGCCCTCGGTCCGGAGGCTGTCCTCTACAGGCTGCTCGACGCGATCGTCGACGGCTACCTGCCGGTCCTGCGCGGCCTCGCGGTCGACAAGGAGCAGATCGAGCGCCAGGTCTTCAGCGGCGACGCAGCCGTCACCGAGCGCATCTACCGCCTGAGCCAGGAGGTCATCGACCTCCAGCACGCGACCTCGTCGCTGACCGATGTGCTCGACGCCCTCGGCAAGGGCTTCGACAGGTACGGGATCCCCGACGCGCTGCGCACCTACCTGCAGGACGTCTCCGACCACCTGCTGCGGGTCGACACGCGGGTCGCCGAGCTCCGCGACGCTCTCGCGCAGATCCTCACGGTCAACGCGACCCTGGTCAGCCAGCGCCAGAACGAGGACATGAAGAAGATCTCCGGGTGGGCCGCGATCCTCTTCGCGCCGACGCTCATCGGTGCGATCTACGGCATGAACTTCGACAGCATGCCCGAGCTCCACTGGGCCCTCGGCTATCCGATGGCCGTCACCGCGATGGTCGTGCTCGGTGTCGGGTTGTACGTCGTCTTCAAGCGGAAGAAGTGGATGTAGCCCGCTCGCAGATCCGCGAGCCTGCGGGTCTGCAAGTCCGCAGGTCAGCCGTGCAGGCTCGCGCCTGCCCACCCGCAAGCCCCTTCGCACTGTGGCCTACCTGACACAGTGTCAGGAGCGCCGATCGGGTGATCGGCACTACGCTGTCCAGAAGTGTCTCGATGTCGAGACATCTGTGTACCGGTCGACGGAAGGACGCAGCAGGGTGGACCTGTTCGAATACCAGGCGCGCGACATCTTCGAGAAGCACGGCGTTCCCGTGCTGGGTGGAGTGGTCGCGACCACTCCTGAAGAGGCTCGCTCAGGCGCAGAAGAGCTCGGCGGAGGAACTGTCGTCGTCAAGGCGCAGGTCAAGGTCGGAGGCCGCGGGAAGGCGGGCGGCGTCAAGCTCGCCCACACCCCCGACGAGGCAGCCGCCAGGGCCGAAGAGATCCTCGGCATGGACATCAAGGGACACACCGTCCACCGCGTCATGATCGCGGCCGGCGCGAAGATCGCCGAGGAGTTCTACTTCTCGGTGCTCCTCGACCGGGCCAACCGCTCGTACCTCGCCATGGCGAGCGTCGAGGGTGGCATGGAGATCGAGCAGCTCGCGGTCGAGCGCCCCGAGGCTCTCGCCAAGGTCGCCGTGGACCCGATCGTCGGGATCGACGAGGCCAAGGCTATCGAGATCGCCGAGGCCGCCGGCTTCGCCGACGACATCAAGGCCCAGGTCGTCGACGCGTTCCAGAAGCTGTGGACCGTCTACAAGGAAGAGGACGCGACGCTCGTCGAGGTCAACCCCCTCGTCCGCACCGAGGACGGCTCGATCGTCGCCCTCGACGGCAAGGTCACCCTCGACGAGAACGCCGGGTTCCGCCACGCGGAGCACGCCGAGCTCGAGGACAAGGCTGCGGCCGACCCTCTCGAGGCCAAGGCCAAGGAGAACGACCTCAACTACGTCAAGCTCGACGGTGAGGTCGGCATCATCGGCAACGGCGCTGGGCTCGTCATGAGCACCCTCGACGTCGTCGCGTACGCCGGCGAGGCGCACGGCGGGGTCAAGCCCGCCAACTTCCTCGACATCGGTGGTGGCGCCTCGGCCGAGGTCATGGCCGCGGGTCTCGACGTCATCCTCGGTGACGAGCAGGTCAAGAGCGTCTTCGTCAACGTCTTCGGCGGCATCACCGCGTGCGACGCTGTCGCGAACGGCATCGTCGGCGCCCTCAAGGTGCTCGGCGATGCCGCGACCAAGCCTCTCGTCGTCCGTCTCGACGGCAACAACGTCGAGGAGGGACGCGCGATCCTCATCGAGGCTGCGCACCCGCTCGTGACCCTCGCCGACACCATGGACGGCGGCGCCGACAAGGCTGCCGAGCTCGCCCACGCGTCGGTCTGACCGCACCCGAACGAGAGAAGAAGCGACACAACAATGGCAATCTTCATCACTGAGGACTCCAAGGTCATCGTTCAGGGCATGACCGGATCCGAGGGGCAGAAGCACACCACGCGCATGCTCGCCTCGGGCACGAACATCGTCGGCGGCGTGAACCCGCGCAAGGCCGGCACCTCCGTCACCTTCCCGAAGGGCGAGTCGAGCGTCGACGTCCCCGTGTTCGGCTCTGTCGCCGACGCGATGACCGAGACCGGCGCTGACGTGTCCGTGATCTTCGTGCCGCCGGCCTTCACCAAGGCCGCCGTCGTCGAGGCCATCGAGGCAGGTATCCCGCTCGTGGTCATCATCACCGAGGGTGTCCCCGTCAAGGACACCGCCGAGTTCTTCACGCTCGCTCAGGAGCGCGGCGTGCGGCTCATCGGCCCGAACTGCCCCGGGCTCATCAGCCCCGGGCTGTCGAACGTCGGCATCATCCCCGCGAACATCACGGGTGCCGGCAAGATCGGGCTCGTGTCCAAGTCGGGCACGCTCACGTACCAGATGATGTACGAGCTCCGTGACTTCGGCTTCTCGACCGCGATCGGCATCGGCGGAGACCCGATCATCGGGACGACGCACATCGACGCCCTCGAGGCCTTCGAGGCCGACCCCGAGACCGCCGCGATCGTCATGATCGGTGAGATCGGTGGCGACGCCGAGGAGCGTGCCGCGGCGTACATCGCCGAGCACGTGACGAAGCCCGTCGTCGGCTACGTCGCAGGCTTCACGGCTCCCGAGGGCAAGACCATGGGCCACGCCGGCGCCATCGTCTCCGGCTCGTCGGGCACCGCGCAGGCCAAGAAGGAGGCCCTCGAGGCCGCCGGCGTCAAGGTCGGCAAGACGCCGTCCGAGACCGCCGCGCTCATGCGGGAGATCCTCTCCGCCTGAGCAGCTGCTCAGCGGCGGCCTGCTGGCCGCCAGCACGGCCCGTAGGCCCGTCCCGGTACGTCCGGGGCGGGCCTGCGGTCTTCGCCCCTGGGCCACACCTGATGGGTTCATCGCGGCCGTTGCCAGGGCAGGCGGCCCCTCGCGACGTCCGTCGCCGCGGGCCCCACGTCTCCGCAGAACTTTCACGCCCGGTGTCGCCCGGCTCACCGTCCGGCCTCCCTCGCCCGGAGGCCACGAGGGGAGACCATGATCGGTGTGAACCGAGGACCTCGCAGCGACGACCCGACCAGCACCCGCCCCGGTGCCGTGCGACGGACGCTCGAGCAGCCCGAGAAGACCCGCCGGTGGCCCAGCCTCGACCTCGGCGCCCCGTGGGTGTCCGGGGTCCTCGGGGCCGTGCAGGCCCTCGTCTTCTCGCTCGCCGTGGTCGTCGTCCCCGCCATCGCGATGGCCGTGGCCGCCAACGCCCAGCTGAGCGCCGTGACCTCGGGCTGGACTGCCGCAGTCCCTGTCGCCGCCCGACTCTGGCTGCTCGGGCACGGGGCGCCCCTGCACACAGGCGCCGCGACGGTGACCCTCGTGCCGCTCGGCATCACGGCCGTCGCCGTCTTCGCGGTCCTGGTCTCGGCGCGGCGCACGATCGTCGCGACGCGGTCCGCGCTGTGGACGGCGGTCGCGACCTACGTCGTCGGCGTCCTGCTCGTGGCGCTCGCGACAGGGTCGACCGACGGGCTCCAGCTCGCCTCGTCGGTGGTCGGTGGTCTGGTGGTCGCCCTCCTGGGTCTCGGCTGGGGGCTGCTCACAGGCCCGGAGCCCGGACCGCTCGTGGCGCAGGCTCGTGCGCTCGTCGCGCGGGTTCCGCAGCTGCTGCGGGTCGGTGTGCGTGGCGCGCTCTCGGCCGCGGCTGTCCTCGGCGTGCTCGCCGGTCTCCTCACGCTCTTCTGGGTGCTCATGGGCTGGTCGACCGTCGCAGACGTGCTGAGCGACCTGAGCCTCGACGCCGCGAGCACCATCTCCCTCGGGATCGCCCAGCTTGCCGTGCTGCCCAACCTTGCGGTGCTCGCCGTGACCTGGTTGGCCGGCCCGGGGTTCTCCGTCGGCTCCGGGACGCACTTCGGGCCTGACTTCGTCACGTCAGGGCCGCTGCCCGCCATCCCGCTCCTCGGCGCGCTGCCGGCTCCGAGCACCGGGGGTGGCATCGCGCTCTGGGCACCTGTGCTCGTCGTCGTCGCCGGGATCTGCGGCGGGTGGGCCGCGACCCGCCGCACCGACAGCCTCGTGTGGTGGCACGTCGTCCCCCTCGCCGGGCTCGTCGGCGTGGGGAGCGGGCTGGTCACCGCGATCATGGTGGGCCTCGCCTCGGGGGTCGCCGGTCCCGGCAGGCTCGCCGACGTCGGGGCCTCGCCCGTCTACCTCGGCGGGTGCGTGGCCGCGCAGACCGGTCTCGGCGCGCTGCTGGTGCTGCTGGCCACCCGCGCAGAGGTGCACGCCGCCGTGGCGGCCGCGTGGCGGTCTGTGCGCGGGCGGGGGAGCGCGGGCGGCGACGCTGAGGTGGATCCCGGAGCCGGTGGCGCAGGTTCCAGCACGGGGGAAGGTTCCGGGACGGAAGCACCTGGCGAGGAGACAGCGGGAGCTGCACCGACGAAGGGCGCGTCGACGACCACGTCGACCTCGACCGCTGCGCCTGCTCCGACGACCCCGCCTCAGTCGGTCAGCGAGGACCTGTAGTCGTCGATCGCCGTCTCGTACGTGGTCTGGCAGGACGTCTGGGCCGTGACGGTGATGGCCTGGTCGAGGCAGCTCTGACGGTCTGTCTCGATGCCCCAGACCGGGATCACCGCGAGGGTCGAGAGCCCGAGGACCACGGTCATGAGCATGCCGGCCGACAGCACCACGACGAGCCCACCGCGCAGGCCTGCGCGCCACACGGTCCGCAGGGCCCGGACGCCGACCACCAGCGCAGCGACACCGACGGCGACGCTGAGCATCCGCCAGGGCAGCGCGACCGAGCTGAGGAGCAGCGAGGCCAGCATGTAGAGCCCGAAGATCATCACTCCCCGGGTCGCGAGGCGAGCCTTCTCGGGGTCGACCGGCGGGCGCGGCGCGCGCGGTGCCCCACGCCCGTCCCAGCCGCCCGGTGCGCCACCCGGTCCCGGCTGGCCGTGGTCGCCCGGAGCAGGCGTGACCGGCTGGCCCGGGAGAGGCTGCGGAGCGAGGTGCTGCGGCGGGAGCCCGCCGTCCTGCTCGTCCTGCGGAGATCCGGTCGCGACCGGGCGGTGCGGGGTGCTGCCCGGGGGCTTGGGCGCGTACGGGTTTCCCATGAGCCCATCATCCCGTACCGCAGCGGGCCGTGGTGCAGACGGCCCGGCCTGTGGAGCCGTCCGGCGCGGCTGCGCGTCGGCAGGCTAGTCTTCCGACCGTGACTCCTGGTGACCCCGTCCGTACCCCGTCCGGCCACGTCGTCCCCGTCGTGGGGCGCACCGAGGGATCGCCCGCTCGGGTGGTCGTCCTCGCCTCGGGAGCGGGCAGCAACCTCGCGGCCCTGCTCGACGCCCAGGCAGACCCGGCCTACGGCGCCCGGGTCGTCGCCGTCGTGACCGACAAGCCCGGGGCCGGAGCCCTCGACCACGCCCGCGCGGCAGGTGTCGCGTGCGCTGTCGTCGAGCCCTCCGACTTCGCGTCCCGCGAGGACTGGGACCGTGCTCTCGCCGAGACCGTCGCGGTCTTCCACGCGGACTACGTCGTCAGCGCGGGCTTCATGAGGATCTTGGGCCGCAGCTTCCTCACGTCCTTCGGCGGACGCACCCTCAACACCCACCCTGCGCTGCTCCCGGCCTTCCCCGGCGCGCACGGCGTCCGGGACGCCCTCGCGCACGGGGTGCGGATCACCGGCTGCACAGTGCACCTCATCGACGAGGGGGTCGACACGGGCCCGATCGTCGCGCAGGCAGCCGTGGCCGTCGAGGACGGTGACGACGAGCCGACGCTCCACGAGCGCATCAAGGCCGTCGAGCGTGCGCTGCTCGTGGAGTGGGTCGGCAAGATCGCCCGTGGCGGCCTGAGCGTCGAGGGCCGCAGGGTCGTCGTCGGGACGCCTGAGGTCTGACGGCAGGGACGACCCCTGGGCTGGTCTCCCGTCAGCCACATCCCCTTCAGGCTGCGTCCGATCTCGGTTAGGCTGGATCTCGGTCGCGACTGGCGAGGGTGGGGTTCACCACCGGGGAGCGACCGGAACGCCCCCGCAGCTGCGCCGCCCGCCTGGGCGCCTGGGTCCACGTCACCGCTCGTCGCACCTGGACGGGCGGTCTCACGAGAACCGCAGCCCGGAGGAGACCCCTGATGTCCGCAGCACACCCGTCCGCTGAGCCCGTCGCCCAGCTCGCCGACGACTCGCAGCGCCCCGTCCGACGCGCCCTCGTCAGCGTCTACGACAAGACCGGCCTCGCCGAGCTCGCCCAGGCGCTGCACGCAGCCGGCGTCGAGATCGTCTCGACAGGGTCGACCGCGTCGACCATCGCCGCCGCGGGTGTGCCCGTCACCGGGGTCGAAGAGCTCACGGGCTTCCCCGAGTGCCTCGAGGGACGCGTCAAGACCCTGCACCCGCGCGTGCACGCCGGCATCCTCGCCGACACCCGCAAGGCCGACCACCTCGCGCAGCTCGACGAGCTCGGCGTCACGCCCTTCGAGCTCGTGATCGTCAACCTCTACCCGTTCACGGCGACAGTCGCCTCGGGCGCGACGCCTGACGAGTGCGTCGAGCAGATCGACATCGGTGGTCCGTCTATGGTCCGCGCCGCCGCGAAGAACCACCCGAGCGTCGCCGTCGTCGTCGACCCCGCCGCGTACCCCGAGGTCGTCGCCGCGGTCCAGGGTGGCGGGTTCACCTACGCGCACCGCAAGGCGCTCGCCGCGCAGGCCTTCGTGCACACCGCGAGCTACGACGTCGCCGTCGCCACGTGGATGAGCGAGGTCGTCTCGCCGACGGACGTCGTGCTGACCGACGGCCCCGACGGTCTGGGCGTCTCGACGGGCTTCCCGTCCTGGCGCGGTGCCACCTGGACACGCTCGGACGTGCTCCGCTACGGCGAGAACCCGCACCAGGGTGCTGCGATCTACGTGGCCGAGGGTGCGACGGGCGGCCTCGCCCAGGCCGTCCAGCTGCACGGCAAGGCGATGAGCTACAACAACTACGTCGACGCCGACGCCGCGTGGCGCGCCGCCCACGACCACGAGGGCGCGACGGTCGCGATCATCAAGCACGCCAACCCCTGCGGCATCGCGGTCGGCGACGACATCGCCGACGCGCACGCCAAGGCCCACGCCTGCGACCCGCTGAGCGCCTTCGGCGGCGTCATCGCGGCCAACGGCATCATCACCAAGGCCGCCGCGGAGCAGATCGCCCCGATCTTCACCGAGGTCGTCGTCGCGCCAGGCTTCGAGCCCGAGGCCGTCGAGATCCTCAGCGCCAAGAAGAACATCCGCCTGCTCCAGGTCGACGGCGCGCCGTCCGCGACCGTCGAGACCCGTCCGATCAGCGGCGGCCTGCTCGTCCAGGAGGTCGACCGCGTCGACGCCGCCTCCGAGACCGGTGGCGACTCGCCCGAGAGCTGGACCCTCGCGACAGGTGAGGCCGCTGACGCCCAGACCCTCGCCGACCTCGAGTTCGCGTGGCGTGCCGTGCGCGCCGTGAAGTCCAACGCGATCCTGCTCGCCGACGGCGGGGCCTCCGTGGGGGTCGGCATGGGACAGGTCAACCGGGTCGACTCGTGCCGCCTCGCGGTCGAGCGCGCCAACTCCGGTGACGTCGAGCGCGCTCGCGGGGCCGTCGCGGCCTCCGACGCCTTCTTCCCCTTCGCCGACGGGCTCCAGGTGCTGCTCGACGCGGGTGTCCGTGCCGTGGTCCAGCCGGGCGGCTCGGTCCGCGACGCCGAGGTGATCGCCGCGGCCGAGGCCGCCGGGGTCACGCTGTACCTCACGGGGACGCGCCACTTCGCACACTGAGACGGGACGAGCCCGGCCTGACCTCCTCATGGTCAGGCCGGGCTCTCCGGTTCTGGGGGTGATCGCGTCTTCCAGGTCAGGCCGAGCTGGGCGTGGCAGCTGCCGTCGCCTTGAGCGGGACCGTGGGATCGGCCACCTTGTCGAGGTCCAGGAGCGCGGGGCCCTGAGCCATCAGGCGTCGTGCCGCGGCGACGTCGCGCGGAGAGTCGACCGCCAAGATCCCCGTGACGGTCCCGGACCCGCCGACGTAGCACGCCACCCAGCCGGTCCCCGGGGTCGACGGGTCGCCGCGCAGCACGACGCTGTCCGCAGTCGGGTCCGGCAGGCCGAAGAGGGCGAGGTCGTGACCTAGCTGGGTCGAGAACACGTAGGGCGCCGGGACCGGCGGGGTCTCGAGGCCGAGGATCGAGCGTGCGACGGTGCCGGGGTCCAGCAGCGCCGCAGACCAGTGGCCTCCGTGCACCTGGCCCCACACGTCGTCCGCGCGCGTGGCGCAGTCGCCGACGGCCCAGACCGCAGGCTGGGAGGCGGCAGTCTCCGGGGCTGCGCTCTCACCGGATGCAGACCCTGGTCCCGCGAGCACACGGCCGTGGATGTCGGTCTGCACGTCTCCGCGTGGCCCTGTCGGCACGGTGCCCGCCAACCACCCCGTCGCCGGGCGGGCACCGACGGCGGCGAGCACCACGTCGGCGCCGATCATCTCCCGGTGCGTCCCGTGGTCGACGTGCACACCCTCGGGGCCGACAGACGTCACGGTCACACCGGTGACCAGCGTGACACCGGCCTTCTCGTACCAGCCGGCGAGCAGCGCGCCGACCTGCGCACCGAGCTGGCGGTGGAGCGCGACGGGCGCAGCCTCGACGACGGTCACCTCGACCCCCTGGGCGGCAGCAGCACCGGCCACCTCGGCCCCGATCCAGCCGGCCCCCACGCAGACGAGACGACGGCCTGGCGACAGGGACGCCCGCAGCGCCTCGGCGTCCGCTGCGGTGTGCAGGGTCGTGGCGCTGTCCCACCCGACCGGGCGGACCGGTTCCGAGCCGCAGGCCAGGACCACGACGTCGGCCGCGATGGTGCGACCTGACGCCGTCGTGACGACGCTCGGCCCACCGTCTGCGCCCAGGGTCAGCGCGACGGCCGGGTCGTCGAGGACGGTCTCGTCGGCCAGCACGTCGAGGTCGGCACCGGTCTCGTCGACCAGCCAGGCCGGCGACGTGCGGGTGAAGAGCTCTTTCGACAGCGGCGGCCTGTCGTAGGGGGCGATCCCCTCGGCGCCCAGCACGGTGATGCGTCCGGTGGCGCCGTGGGACCGCAGCGCCGCGGCGGTCTGCGCGCCCGCCAGACCGGCCCCGACGACGAGGACCGACAGGTCCTCTGGAGCCGGCGGTGCGACCGGTCGAGCGGCAGACGGCTCCGTCACGGTGTCCGCAGGGTGGTCCACAGACGACGGCGCGGCGGGGGAAGGCGTTCGATGCATGCAGCCAACGGTAGTCTCGGTCGGGTGATGCGCTCGTGACAGTGGTGAGCAGACCGACAGCGGCAGGCGGGATGACGGTGGACGACGTGACGGCCGGTCAGGACTCGACCGGCCGACCCCTCGGGCCGGTGCCCCTGGCCGACGGTGCGCAGGCGCACGACGCTGCGCTCAGCAGCGCTGCTGCGACCGCCCCGCCAGGCGAGCGCGGTGAGGCAGAAGAGCCCCACGAGCCCGATGAGCCCCACGAGCACGTCGTCGCGCAGAGCCTGCACCCGATGCCTGCCCAGCCGCGTCGCAGCCCTGCGATCTGGGCCGTCATGGGGGCGCTCGTGGTCGTCCTCGTGCTCGTGGTCACCGTCAGTGCCTCGGCCGGCGCCCTCGCGCTCGCAGCGGTGCTGGTGACCGCCGGGATCTGCCGGGCTGTGCTCCCCGGAGACGTCGTCGGTCTCGCTGTGCGCTCGCGGACTGCCGACGTGGTGTTCTACCTCCTGCTGGCCGCTGCGATGGCCTTCCTCGCGCAGACCGCCCCGAACCTCTGAGGCGAGGACGCCGAGCACCTCGTCGTCGATGGCGCGCGCTGGCACGGACACCTGAGACGACGACACGTACCCCTTGACGCACGCTGCCCCGGACCTCTGAGAGGTCCGGGGCAGCGCGGGTGTGGTGCGTGATCGGGTCAGGCCTTATCGGTCGAGGACTCGTCGGCCGTCGGCTCGTGGGACCCCGGGGTCTCGGTCGGAGTCTTCGTGCCGGTCGAGGTCTTCTCAGTCACGACGCCGTCGGCGCCGGCGGCCTTCTCGGCAGCGGCACCCTTCACAGCGCCGTCGACCTTCGGAGCAGCGTCGGTCTTCGCAGCTCCGTCCACCTTCTCGACCACGACGGTCTTCTCGACGACGACGGCCGTCACAGCCGCTTCAGCGTCAGCAGCGTCGTGCTCGTCTGTCGTGGCCGGGCGGTCGAAGAGCGAGTCGCGCGCCTGCGCGTCGGCGGCCTCTTCCTCGACGGCGATCTCGTCACGCATGCCCGTCGCGACGGCAGCGCTGAGCGCGGTCGGGCCCGAGGCGAAGCCGCGGTAGAAGAGCGCGGCGATCGCCGCACCGGCGAGCGGTGCGACGAGGAACACCCAGAGCTGGCTGAAGGCCCAGCCGTCGGAGAACACCGCGGCGGCGATCGAGCGTGCCGGGTTGAGCGAGCCGTTCGACATCGGGGACGCGACGACGAGCAGAGCGGCGAAGCTCAGGCCGAGGACGACGGGCACCATGCGTGAGCGCACGCGGCGGTCGGTCACGGCGAGGAAGATGCCGACGAACAGCGCCGTGAGGACGACCTCGAAGATGACGACCTCGACGGTCCCGAAGGACGGCAGGGTCGGGGCTGCGAGCTGACCCGCGGTGATGGCCTCGTCGACCTGGGCACGGGTCGCGCCCTGGGCGAGGTACGGGGTGTAGAAGGCCGTCTCGGCGGCGCGGTAGGCGGCCGAGTGGACGCCGTAGCCGTTGGCCGTCGTCGAGAAGAAGTCGCGCAGGGTCGCGTAGGCCGAGGACTCGGAGGCGAAGCTGGCGGGCAGGGCCGCGAAGAGTGCTGCGGCGCCGGCGACGGCGCCGACGACCTGCGAGACCCAGTAGACGGGGAGCCTGCGCCACGAGGTGCGCCCGGCGAGGGTCGCGCCGAGCGTGACAGCCGGGTTGAAGTGACCGCCCGAGACGTGCCCGACGGCGGCGAGCGCACCCATGAGCGCGATGCCGTAGGCGAGGGCCACCTCGAAGGTGCTCAGGCCCTGGGTCGTCGCGTACAGCGCCGCACCGAGACCGACGAAGACGAACAGGAAGGAGCCGAAGAGCTCTGCGCCGGCGACCGCAGCGAGCGAGGTCGGCTTCGGTGCGGCGACCGTCGTCGGGTCGTCGACCGCGGTCTGGACGGTCACGGTCTCCGTGATCGTCGTCGGTGCGTGGGCGTCGTGTGACATGAGAGTCCTGTCGAGAGTCGGTGTGGTGAGCGCGGGGCTGCCCGGCACGAGATGCGTGACCGCGGGCCCCCTGGCTGCAGGTCTACGTCGAGCATGGTGGCAGACGCACCTGGGAGCGGCCTGACGAGACGCTGTGCGTCGCCCGCGTCTGACGGTATCCCTCCTGGTGAGGACTCTGCCAAAAGTATCTTGACGTCGAGAAGTCTAGTAGCGTTGACGCACCCGAGACGCGGTCGCCGAGGTCCGTCCCCGCGCAACCCCCGTCGAGGTACGAGTGTCGTGCACGAGCCGTGTAGGGCAGGATCGAGAGTGGTCCGGCTCCTCCAGGTCGTGCAGTCGACGCACCTCCAGGGTCCGGCAGGTGTGTGCACCCCAGGACCGTGCCGAACGAAGGAGTTGTGACATGAGCCCTACCCCCGTCAACGTCACCGTGACAGGAGCCGCCGGCCAGATCGGCTACGCGCTGCTGTTCCGCATCGCCTCGGGCCAGCTGCTCGGGCCCGACACGCCCGTCCGGCTGCGCCTCCTCGAGATCCCGCAGGGGGTCAAGGCTGCCGAGGGCACGGCCATGGAGCTTGACGACTGCGCCTTCCCGCTGCTCGCGGGCATCGACATCTTCGACAACCCGACCGA
Organism: Sanguibacter sp. Leaf3; assembly: GCF_001425965.1. Classification (NCBI taxonomy): domain Bacteria; kingdom Bacillati; phylum Actinomycetota; class Actinomycetes; order Micrococcales; family Sanguibacteraceae; genus Sanguibacter; species Sanguibacter sp. Leaf3. The sequence continues at coordinate 1,016,853 of NZ_LMRH01000001.1, forward strand.
GGGCTTCGAGGGCACGAACATCGGTCTGCTCGTCGGTGCGCGCCCGCGCACCAAGGGCATGGAGCGCGGTGACCTGCTCGAGGCCAACGGCGGCATCTTCGGGCCGCAGGGCGCCGCGATCAACGCGGGTGCTGCGGACGACGTGCGGATCCTCGTGGTCGGCAACCCCGCGAACACCAACGCGCTCATCGCCTCGTCGCACGCCCCCGACGTCCCTGCCGACCGCTTCACGGCGATGACGCGGCTGGACCACAACCGTGCGCTGAGCCAGGCGGCGACCAAGGCCGGCGTCTCGGTCGCCGAGGTCCGCCGCCTGACGATCTGGGGCAACCACTCCGCCACGCAGTACCCGGACCTCTTCCACGCCGAGATCGCCGGTGCTCCCGCGACGGCCCTGACCGACGACACGTCGTGGCTGACCGACGACTTCATCCCGACGGTCGCGACCCGCGGGGCCGCGATCATCGAGGCACGCGGTGCGTCGTCGGCCGCGTCGGCTGCCAACGCCGCCGTCGACCACGTCCACGACTGGGTGCACGGGACGCCCGAGGGCGACTGGACGTCGGCGGGTCTGGTCTCCGACGGCTCCTACGGTGTCCCCGAGGGGCTCGTGTCGTCCTTCCCCGTCGTCTCGCGCGACGGCCGGTGGGAGATCGTCCAGGGCCTCGAGATCGGCGACTTCTCCCGCGAGCGGATCGATGCGTCGGTGCGCGAGCTGGTCGAGGAGCGCGACGCGGTCCGCAGCCTCGGGCTGGTCTGACGCTTCGCTGCTCTGATGTGGCACCACTCTGACGCTGCACCGCTCTGATACCGAACCGCTCGGGCGCTGCACCGCTCTGACACCGCACGACAGCACGAAGACCCGGTCGCCTGCGCGGCCGGGTCTTCGTGCATCCGGGATGGCCCCGAGGTCGTGCGCCTCCATGCCTCCGCGCCTCCGCGCCTCTGCGCCTCCGCGCCGCCGCGGTGATCGGTGAGCGCTCCCAGACGCTCGGTCCTGGGATGAATCTCTGCAAGAATCGCGCCCGTCTCGCCCTCATTCGTCTAGGAGAAAAGCCGCGTCCTGACGCCACGCTGCAACCTTCACCCGCACCCTTGCTGCAAGTTTCAGCAACGCGTACAGTCCTGCCCATCAGACCTGGGTGCGCACCGTCGCGCGCCCTCGACGAAGGAGTCGTGGATGATCCACGCAGGATCACGTCAGTTCCCCCTGCTCCGAGGCCCGTCTCGGAGATACCCCGCAGCCCTGGCTGCGGTCGCCCTGCTCGGAGCGAGCCTCGCCGGTGTCGCCGGCACCGTGAGCGCAGCCCCGGCCACCGCAGCACCCGGAGCGCCGCGCCTGGTGGGCAGCCTCCAGTCCGAGATCGGCTGCGCCACCGACTGGGAGCCCGCCTGCGAGGCGGGTCTGCTCGCCCCGACGGCGACCGACGGGGTCTACTCGACCACCGTCACAGTCCCCGGCGGCGACTACGAGCTCAAGGTGCTCGCGGGCGACACCTGGGACGACCCGTCCTGGGGTCGTTCCGGGACCACAGGCTCGGGCGCCGAGAACATCCGGCTGAGCACCGCGGGCGAGGTCGAGCTGCAGGTCGTCTTCGACACCGCGTCAGGCCGCACGAGCTTCGTCCCGACGGCTGAGGTCCCCGAGCCGACCGACGCCGACGCTCCCGCCCCGGTCCGCCAGCCCGGGGGCGACGAGCAGATGTACTTCGTCCTCACAGACCGCTTCGCCAACGGCGACCCCTCGAACGACACCGGGGGAGTGCTCGTCGACGGCGTGCCGGCCACGGACCGCCTCGACACGGGCTTCGACCCGACCGACAAGGGGTTCTACCACGGCGGCGACATCCAGGGCCTGCGCGACAACCTCGACTACATCGACGGACTCGGCACCACGGCGATCTGGCTGACACCCTCCTTCAAGAACCAGCCGGTCCAGGGCACCGGGGCGGACGCCTCGGCCGGCTACCACGGCTACTGGATCACCGACTTCACGACCATCGACCCGCACCTGGGCACCAACGAAGAGCTCGACGCGCTCATCGACGAGGCCCACGCGCGCGGCATCAAGGTCTACTTCGACATCATCACCAACCACACGGCCGACATCATCGACTACGAAGAGGGCCAGTACACCTACCGCCCGACGTCGCAGGAGCCGTACACACCCTTCCTGCCGATCGGGCTCGAAGACGCCAAGACGCCGTCCTGGCTCAACGACCCGGCCCGGTACAACAACCGCGGCAACTCCACCTGGGAGGGCGAGTCTGTCGTCCTCGGCGACTTCGACGGCCTCGACGACCTCGACACCTCCCAGCCCGAGGTGGTCCAGGGCTTCGTCGACATCTACTCGCACTGGGCGCAGTCCGGCATCGACGGCTTCCGCATCGACACCGTCAAGCACGTCGACTTCTCGTTCTGGGAGGAGTGGACCACCGCGGTCAAGGCGGCCTCGGGCAACCCCGAGTTCTTCATGTTCGGCGAGGTCTACGACGCCGACCCCGTCAAGCTCTCGCCCTACGTGCGCGACACCGACATGGACTCGGTCCTCGACTTCACGTACCAGTCGGCCGCGTCGTCCTACGCCAACGGCAACAGCGCCCGCGGGCTCCAGCTGCTCTTCGACGGTGACGACAGGTACACGACCGCGACCAAGAACGCGCACGCGCTGCCGACCTTCCTCGGCAATCACGACATGGGCCGCATCGGCTACGTGGTCAAGGACTCCGACGACCCGCTGGCCCGCTCCGAGCTCGCGCACTCCCTCATGTACCTGACCCGCGGGCAGCCTGTCGTCTACTACGGCGACGAGCAGGGCTTCGTCGGCAGCGTCGGTGACGGCAAGGACAAGAACGCCCGCCAGTCGCTCTTCGACTCCCAGGTCCCCGAGTTCCGGGACCAGGCGCTCCTCGACGGGTCGTCGGGCGCGGGTGACCACTACGGCACCGACGCCCCGCTGTACACGCACATCGCCGAGCTCGCCGCCCTGCGGACGGCCCACCCGGCGCTGTCCGACGGCGCGCAGATCGAGCAGCACGTCGCCTCGGGGGCCGGTGTCTACGCCTTCTCGCGTGTCGACACCGAGGCGAGCGACCCGGCCGAGATCCTCGTCGCCGTGAACAACGCGACGACCGAGTCGACGGTCGAGCTCACAGCGCTGACCACCGACGCGGCCTTCGCGCCGCTCTACGGCACGACCGCGCCCGTCTCGTCGGGCGCCGACGGGACCGTCTCGGTCACCGTGCCCGCCCTCTCGGCCGTCGTGTACGAGGCGCAGGCCCCGCTCACGGCAGACGCTGCACCTGTCGAGGCGACCTTCACCACCCCGACGCTCGGGCAGGGCCTCGCCGGGCTGCAGGAGATCTCCGTCGACCTCGGCACCGAGCGCTACGCCGAGACGACCCTCTCGTACCGCGTCGCCGGTGCGCAGGACTGGGAGCTGCTCGGCACGGTCGACGACGGCTCGCCGCGCGTCTACCAGGACGTCTCGGCGCTCGCGCCGGGCACCGTCGTCGAGTACAGGGCCGTCGTGCGCGACGCCGACGACAGGCTGACCCAGACCGTCGTCACCGCGAGCATCGGCGACGACCACGGCACGGGCACCCCGGTCGTCGTGGACCCGAGCGACAGGCTCACCGTCCCCGGCAGCCACGGCGCGTCCATGGGCTGCTCCGACTGGGCCCCGGGCTGCGAGGGCTCGGCCCTCACGCTCGGCGAAGACGGTCTCTACTCCGGGACCTTCGACATCCCGGCCGGTACGTACCAGCACAAGTACGCCTTCGGTGCGGACTGGGCCGACAGCTACGGCGTCGGCGGGGTGCACAACTCCGCCGAGGGCAACTACTCGTACACCCACCCGGGTGGACCGCGGACCTTCTGGTTCGACCCCGCCACGAAGCTCGGCACCAGCAGCCCGGCCGGCGAGCCTGTCTTCACGGTCGCGGGCGACTTCCAGACCCAGCTCGGCTGCGCGGCGGACTTCTCCGACGCCTGCGTCGGCGGTCAGCTGGTCGCCGGTGCTGATGGTACGACCTACACCTTCACGACCGACGCGCTGACCCCGGGCACCTACAAGGCGAAGGTGGTCGAGGGGTTCTCCTGGGACACCAGCCACGGGGGAGCGGACGGCGGCGACGTCGTCTTCACGGTGACTGCCGAGGCGCCGACGGCGACCTTCAGCTTCGACCGTGCGGCAGGCGTGCTGACCGTCGCCGCCGCGGCCGCCCCCGAAGAGCCCGAGGGGCCCACCCCCCTGCGTGACGTCACCGTGTCGATCGCCGGCACCATGAACGCCGCGATGGGCTGCACGGGTGCGTGGCAGCAGACCTGCGTCTCCGCCGAGCTCACCGAGCGTGCGGGATCCGTGTACTCCAAGACCTTCCCGCTCACCGCCGGGACGCACGAGTACAAGGCCGTGATCGACCACGCCTGGAGCGAGAGCTACGGCCGAGACGGCGGGAACGTCACCTTCACCCTGCCCGCCGACCAGGACGTCACCTTCGTCTACGACGACGTCTCGCACACGGTCATGCACTTCTTCGAGGGGAGCCCGGACGGTCGCCTCGCCGTCGCCGCGGGCGACTTCCAGTCCGAGCTCGGCTGCGCTGCCGACTGGGACGCGACCTGCCTCGCGTCGTGGATGTCCACGACAGACGGTGTCGTCTACAGCTTGACCACAGACCGGCTCGAGGCCGGGACCTACGAGACCAAGACGGTCTTCGAGGGAGACTGGGACGACGCGCTCCCGGCCGAGAACGTCGTCTTCGACGTCCCGTCCGACTGGGTCACCATGATGTTCCGCCTCGACTCGACCACGGGGGAGATGACAGTGCAGGCAGACCAGAGCGTGCCGGGTGCCGGTGCGCGGGCCTTCTGGCTCGACGCGCGGACGCTCGCGCTCCCGACAGCAGCCGTCCCCGAGGGCGGCGACCCCGCCGCACGGACCTGGACGCTGCACGGCGCCCCGGCCGGCGGGATCACCGTGCAGGACGGTGTCGTCACGACGCCTGACGGCACCGACCTCCCGCTGACGCTGCTGCCCGACGGCGTGCCTGAGGACCTGCGCACCCGGCACCCTCTCGCCAGCGGGTACCTCGCGCTCGCCCTCGACGCGGGTGTGACCGACGAGCAGGTCGCCGGTCTGCTCACCGGAGAGCTGCGCCTCACCCAGGCCGGCCCTGCCGGGCTCGAGTACTCGACAGGCGTGCAGGTCTCCGGGGTCGTCGACGACCTCTTCACCGTCGCCGCCGACACCCCGCTCGGTGCGACGTGGGACGGCGACGTCCCGACGCTGACCCTCTGGGCGCCGACGGCGAAGTCCGTGACGACCCGGGTGTGGCTCGACGGTGACGGCCTCGCCGCGGGCACCCCGACCGACGTACCTGCTGTCCGGCAGGCCGACGGGACCTGGGTCACCCAGGGTGCCGCGTCATGGAAGGACGCCGCGTACGTCTACGACGTCGAGGTCTACGTCCACTCGACAGGCGCCGTCGAGCACAACGTCGTGACAGACCCCTCGTCCGTCGCGCTCACGCTCAACTCCGCGCAGTCCGTCCTCGTCGACCTCGCGGACCCGACCTACCAGCCGGCTCTCTGGGCCGACACCCCGCAGCCTGTGGTCGAGCGCGACGTCGACCGCAGCATCTACGAGCTGCACGTGCGCGACTTCTCGATCTCCGACGAGTCTGTCCCCGAGGCAGAGCGGGGGACCTACAAGGCCTTCACCCGTGACTCCGACGGCATGAAGCACCTGAGGTCTCTCGCGGCCGCAGGGCTCAACACCGTGCACCTGCTGCCGACCTTCGACATCGCCACGATCGAAGAAGACCGGGCCCTGCAGGAGACCACCGGCGACCTCAGCGGCTTCGCCCCCGACTCGACCGAGCAGCAGGCGGCCGTCGGCGCTGTCGCGAGCACCGACGCCTTCAACTGGGGCTACGACCCGCTGCACTTCACGGCGCCCGAGGGGTCGTACGCGACCGAGGGCAACCAGGACGGCGGGGCACGCGTCGCCGAGTTCCGCTCCATGGTCGGCGGCCTGCACGCGAGCGACCTCCAGGTGGTCCTCGACCAGGTGTTCAACCACACCGCGGCGAGCGGCCAGTCCGAGAAGTCTGTGCTCGACCGTGTGGTTCCCGGCTACTACCAGCGCCTCAGCGCGACAGGGGCCGTCGAGACCTCGACGTGCTGCGAGAACGTCGCGACCGAGAACGCGATGGCCGAGCGGCTCATGGTCGACTCCGTCGTCACGTGGGCGCGGGACTACAAGGTCGACGGCTTCCGCTTCGACCTCATGGGCCACCACTCCCGCGACACCATGCTCGCCGTGCGCGCTGGTCTCGACGCCCTGACCCTCGAGAGGGACGGGGTCGACGGCTCGTCGGTCTACCTCTACGGCGAGGGCTGGAACTTCGGGGAGGTCGCCGACAACGCGCTCTTCGAGCAGGCCACCCAGGGCCAGCTCGGCGGCACGGGCATCGGGACCTTCTCCGACCGCCTGCGCGACGCCGTGCACGGAGGCAGCCCGGTCTCGGGTGACAGCATCTTCCAGCAGGGCTTCGGCACGGGGCTCGGGACCGACCCCAACGGTCGCCCGACGAGCACGAGCGACCCCGCCACGCTCAACGACGGCTCACCCGAAGAGCTCGCGGCCCTCGCGCACAGCACAGACCTCCTGCGTCTCGGCCTCGCCGGGAACCTGCGGGCCTTCAGCTTCGAGACGTCGGCGGGCACGGTCCAGCGCGGCGACGAGATCGACTACAACGGCCAGCCTGCCGGCTACGCCGACTCACCTGAAGAGGTCGTCACCTACGTGGATGCCCACGACAACGAGACGCTCTTCGACATCCTCACCCTCAAGCTGCCCGTCGAGACCTCGATGGCCGACAGGGTCCGGATGAACACGCTGTCCCTCGCCACGACGACCCTGTCGCAGACCCCGTCCTTCTGGCACGCCGGGACGGACCTGCTGCGCAGCAAGTCGCTCGACCGCGACAGCTACAACTCGGGAGACCACTTCAACGAGATCGACTGGACAGGCCAGGAGAACACCTTCGGGTCCGGTCTGCCTCCCGAGGAGAAGAACGGCGACAAGTGGGACTACATGCGCCCGCTGCTCGCCGACCCGGCGCTCAAGCCTGCCCCTGCCGACATGGCGACAGCCCAGGCAGCCGCCTCCGACCTGATGCGCCTGCGGTTCTCGACCCCGCTGTTCAGGCTCGGCGAGGCAGGGCTCATCACCGAGAAGGTCACCTTCCCGGGGTCGGGCGCCGACGCGGCACCCGGCGTGATCGTCATGCACGTCGACGACACCGTGGGCGCCGACGTCGACCCGGCGCTCGACGGGCTGCTCGTGGTGTTCAACGCGAGCCCGGAGTCTGTCACCCAGACCGTCGACGGTCTTGTCGGGCGTGAGCTCGCGCTCTCGTCCGTGCAGGCCGACGGGTCGGACGCCGTGGTGCGCGAGACCACCTGGGACGCTGCGACGGGTCAGGTGACGGTGCCCGCACGGACCGTGGCCGTGCTCACGGAGACCCAGGTCGCCGGGCCGACCGAGCCGACCGAACCGCCGACGGAGGAGCCGACGGCTGGACCGACAGATGGCCCGACGGGTGGACCGACCGACGGCCCGACCGACGGCGTCGACGGCGCGGTCGTCACGCTCTCCGCCAGCACTGTCCGCGCAGGCGAGAGCCTGACGGTCGACGCCTCCGGCTTCGCGCCGGGGGAGACCGTCCAGGTGTGGCTCAACTCGGAGCCGCAGCTGCTCGTCGCCCGGGCAGCCGGGGACGATGGCGCGCTGTCGGTCCGGGTGACCGTGCCGCTCGCCACCGAGCCCGGTGCGCACACCATCCGGGCTGTCGGGCTCGCGTCGGGCACCGAGGGGTCAGCAGCGCTCACCGTGCTCGCTGTCGACGGCAGCGGTGCAGGGGCGTCAGGACCGGGCGGCGGGCTGAGCCTCACCGGCGCCGCTCCGTCCGCGGCAGCCGTCCTCGCCCTCGTGCTGCTCGTCGCGGGTGCAGCGACGATCACCGCCCGCCGCCGCCGGGACGACGCCGGCTAGCGAGAGGTACAGAGACGACGACGGGCCGCACGGATCTCCGTGCGGCCCGTCGTCGTCTTAGGACCCAGCGTCAGCGGAAGATGACCGTCCTGTGCCCGTTGAGCAGCACCCGGTGCTCCGCGTGCCACCTCACGGCGCGGGCCAGCACGCGGCGCTCGACGTCCTGGCCGAGGGCGACGAGGTCTTCGACGGTGCGGGTGTGGTCCACACGCTCGACGTCCTGCTCGATGATCGGTCCCTCGTCGAGGTCGCCCGTGACGAAGTGAGACGTCGCACCGATGAGCTTGACGCCACGGTCGTGCGCCTGGTGGTACGGCTTCGCACCCTTGAAGCTCGGCAAGAACGAGTGGTGGATGTTGATGACCTGGCCCTCGAGCTCGCGGCACAGGTCGTCCGAGAGGATCTGCATGTACCGGGCGAGCACCACGAGCTCGACGTCGAGCTCACGCACCAGCGCGAGCAGCCGCGCCTCGGCCTCGGCCTTGGTGTCCTTGGTGACAGGGATGTGGTGGAACTCCTTGCCGTAGAACTCGGTCAGCGGCTCGAGGTCCCGGTGGTTGCCGACCACCCCGACGATGTCGATCGGCAGGTTCTCCGAGCGCTGCCGGAACAGCAGGTCGTTGAGGCAGTGCGCCGCGGTGCTCACCAGCACGAGGGTGCGCACCGGGCGCCCGACCACGTCGAGGCGCCACGACATCGAGAAGGTCTCCGCGAGCGGCTCGAGAGCCGAGACGAGCTCCTCGCGCGAGGCCGTCGACTCCACCTGCACCCGCATGAAGAACAGCTGCGTCTCCGCGTCGCCGAACTGCTGGGACTCCGTGATGTTGCCGCCGTGCTCGGCGAGCGCACCCGCGACGGCGTGCACGATGCCCGCCCTGTCGGGGCAGGAGAGCGTGAGCACCCAGTGCTCGGGGGTGCCGGGCTGCGTGCTGCCGGCGGGCGCGGAGGGGGCTGTCGTGGTCACCGGGCCAGCGTAGTTCGTCGCGCCCGCAGCCCGGACGCCTGTCCGAGTGCCGGTTCCCCGCGGGAGAGCCGTGGGCGGGAAGGTCAGATCAGCACCTCGCCGTCGCGGACGACGACCCGGCCGCCGGCGACCACGAGCTCGCGGCGCGGGGCGCGCACGACGGCGTCGGGGACGTTCTCAGCGTCGACCAGCACGACGTCAGCCCGCGCACCCACGACGAGGTCGTGCGTCTCGCGCCCGACGAAGGACGCCGCCGCGCTCGTGGCGATCCGCGCAGCGTGCACGAGCTCCTCGTCGTAGCGCAGCCGGGTCTGCTGGGCGAGGCGCGTGGTGAGGGCGAGCAGGTCGCCCGTGCCGTAGGGGCTCCACAGGTCACGGATGCCGTCGGTCCCGAGGCCGACAGCGACACCGTGCTCTTCGAGGAGGGCGACAGGCAGAGGGGCCGCCCCGATCGGCGCGACGGTCGTCATGCTCACGCCCGCCTCGCCCATCGCCGCGACCAGATCGCGCTGCTGGGTGGCAGGCAGCTCGCCGACCGCGAAACCGTGCGCGACGTTGACCTTGCCCTGCAGACCCGTCCGCAGCGTGCGCTCGACGATCAGCTCGATCTGGAAGGCCCCGAGCGCGCCGCCGTCGTGCAGGTGCAGGTCGATGCCCACGCCGTGACGGTCCGCGACGTCGAAGAGCGCGTCGAGCTGCCCGACGGGGTCACGGTCGATCGACGCCGGGTCGAGCCCGCCGATGTGCTCGGCTCCAGCCGCCGCGGCCTGGTCGAGCAGGTCGATCACGCCGGGTCGGCGCAGCACGCCGTCCTGCGGGAAGGCGACGATCTCCGCGGTGATCGCGCCGCCCAGCTCGGCGAGGGCCTCGCGGACGACGTCGATCCCCCGCGTGCCCAGACCGAGGTCGACGTCGACGTGCGTGCGGATCGCGGTGGTGCCGTGCCGCAGCAGCTCGCGCAGGACCCGCAGCGTCACGTTGGTCCCAGGGATGCCCAGCTCGTCGCGGTGCGCGCGCTCGTGGGCGATGCGGCCCTGCGTCGTCGCCTCGCCGCCGTAGCTGACCCACGGCTTGCCCCACCAGCTCTTGTCGACGTGCGCGTGCGCGTTGACGAAGCCAGGGAGGGCGAGGAGTCCGCGGCCGTCGACGACGGTGCCAGCAGTGCCGGCGGTGCCAGCAGTGCCAGCAGTGCCGGCGGTGCCAACCCCAGCGCCGGTCCCCGCGCTCGAGGCAGCTGCTGCGCTCGCGGTCGGCTGCTGGACCGGAGCGCTCGGGCTGGCGACGTGTGCGTCGATCGCTGTGATGATGCCGTCCGAGATCGTGAGGTCGACCGACGGGCCGCCCCAGGGGCGGACGTCGCGCAGGACGGAGACGGTGGTGCTCTGGGTTCCGGTCATGTCGATCCTCTCGGTGCGGGGCCCACACAGACCCGAGAGTAAACGGTATACCATTTGTGGTGCGCGGCATCCCGGGTCCGAGGAGCCGTGGGCGCAACCCTGCGTCCCACCTGCACCTGGGAGGATGGCTCCGTGAGCAGCGCCCCCGCCGAGCCCGACCTGACCCGCCCCGCTCCCTCGGAGACCGAGCGGGTCACCCGCCCGGCCCTCTCAGAGACTGAGCGCGTCACCCGCCTGCTGCGCGACCAGATCGTCGACGGCGTCCGTACCCCGGGCAGCCGGCTGGTCGAGCGTGAGCTCGCCGCATCCCTCGACGTGAGCCGCGTCCCCGTGCGCGAGGCCCTCCAGACCCTCGCCTCCGAAGGCCTGGTCACGCCGCGCCCGCGGAGCTGGGCCGTGGTGCGGACCTTCACCGACCGTGACCTGCTCGACCTCGTCGAGGTGCGCTCCGCGATCGAGGTGCTCACCGTCCGGCTCGCGGCCGAGCGGCGCACCGCCGAGCAGCTCGACGCGGCCGCCGCTGCGCTCGACCGCGAGGCTGGGGGAGCGCGCGACGGTGACGCGACGACAGCGCGGCGTGCGGCCGCCGACTTCCACGAGGCCGTGTCGGCGATGGCCGGCAACGCCGTGCTCGACGAGATCTCCGCGCTCACGGCGAGCCGCATGCGCTGGATGCTCGGCCAGCACGACGACCTCGGCGTGATGGTCTCCGAGCACGCGGCGCTGCTCGACGCGATCCGCGCCGGCGACGTCGAGGAGGCCGACAGGTTGACGCGCGACCACCTGCGGTCGAGCCTCGCCTCGGCGCGCGCCCGGCAAGACCGAGCGAGCAGCTGAGGCAGCCCGCGCAGGAGCAGCACCTCCGAGGTGAACACCTGGTGGATGGGCCGGTCAGGTGCCCGGAAGTCTGAGACGATGGACACATGAGCGACCTAGACATCACGATCTCACTGGTGACCGACGAGCACGCGGGCGAGCTGCTCACCCTGCGCCGTGCTGCCTTCGTCACCGAGGCCCAGGTCTACGGCGACCCGAACATCCCGCCGCTGACCCAGACCCTCTCCGAGCTGCGCGCCGACCTCGTCGCCGAGGGCGTCGTCACGCTCGGTGCCTGGTCCGGGCACCGCCTCGTCGGCTCGGTCCGTGTCGAGATCGAGGACGACAAGGCGACCCTCGGCCGTCTCGCCGTCGCCCCCGACCTCCAGGGCAAGGGCATCGGTACGCAGATGATGTTCGCGGTCCTGCCGCACCTGCCGGAGGAGACCACCGAGATCTGGGTCTTCACGGGCAAGGACTCCAAGCAGAACCTCGCGATGTACCAGAAGGCCGGCTACGAGCACCAGCACGACCAGGTCGCCGGCGACCTCACCTACGCGTACCTGCGCCGCATCCTCGGCGAGATGGACGACACCGACGTGCACTCCGACGCGGAGCCGGTCCAGAACGCCTGAGAACGACGCACGACCAGCGTCACAGCGCAGAGCAGCGCAGAGCAGAGCACGCAGCCCGCGTGCCAGACCGAGGCAGGTCCGGCACGCGGGCTGCGTCGTGCTCGGTGCCCGACCGGCCTCACCGCCGGGTCGAGAAGTCCACAGCCCCGGTGATCGCCGCGATGATGTCTTCGTAGCTCACGGTCCGTGCCGCGAAGCTGCCGTTGTTGCGGCCGTGCCGCAGCACCTCGATGCGGTCTGCCACGGCCCGGACGTCACCCATGTTGTGGCTGATGAGCACCACGCCGTGCCCGAGGTCGCGCAGCCGCTCGATGAGCGTGAGCACCTCTGCTGTGCTCGACACGGACAGCGAGGCCGTCGGCTCGTCGAGGATGACGATCCGCGGCTTGCCGAGCAGCGTCCGGGCGATCGCGACGGCCTGCCGCTGCCCGCCAGAGAGGTCTGCCACGAGAGTGCGGACGGACGGCACCCGGATCCTCAGGTCCCGCAAGATCTGGCGTGCGACGTCTTCCATCTCGGACTCGAGCAGCAGGTTGCCCTTGTGCAGCTCGCGCCCGAGGTACAGGTTCGAGACGATGTCGAGGTTCTCGGCGAGGGCGAGCTCCTGGAACACCGTGGTGATCCCGAGGGCGTGGGCGCTCGTCGGCGTCGGGATGGTCACGGGCACGCCGTCGGACTCGATGATCCCGGCGTCGGGCGTGATCACCCCGGCGATCACCTTCGCGATGGTCGACTTGCCGGCGGCGTTGTCGCCGACGAGCGCGACGACCTCGCCGCTGTGGATGTCGAGGTCGATGCTGGAGAGCGCCTTGACGGCGCCGAAGGACTTGTCGATCCCTCGGAGCGAGAGCGCGGGGGTCGGGCGGGCTGTCGTCACGTCAGGTCCCCTTCGGTGCGTCGGGTCAGGCTGAGGTCCTCCGCGGCGGCGGTGCCGTCGGAGCCTTCGGGCGTCGTGCTGATCGTCTCGTAGTCTGTCGCGACCTCGGTCGACCGGAGCGCGAGGAGCAGCGCGCCTGTCACCTCAGCCTCTTCGCCGAGCTCGCCGGCCACCACCTGGAGCGGTGCGACGGTGTTCGGGGCGATGTGCCGCAGCACGGCCTGCCGGAGCGGTCCGACCACCAGCTCGCCGGCGGCGGCCAGCTCTCCGCCGACCACGACGAGCTGAGGGTTGAGGGTCCCGGCGAGCATCGCGACCACGGAGCCGATGCGGTCACCCGCGTCGGCGAGGACCCGGCGGCAGCCGAGGTCCCCGGCGATCCCCTTGGCCACGAGGTCGCGGAGCGTGAGGTCGCCGTGCGAGCCGCGGAGCAGGTCGAGCAGCGCCGTCGACGAGACGACGGTGTCGAGGCACCCACGGTTGCCGCAGCGGCAGATGCTCCCGCTCGGGTCGACCTGCACGTGGCCGATCTCCCCGGCGGTCCCGGCAAAACCCCTGTGCAGGTGCCCGTTGAGGATGATCCCCGCACCCGTCGAGTACGAGGCCCTGACGTAGACGACGTCCTGGAAGCCGCGTGCTGCGCCGAGCTCGTGCTCGGCGAGGGCCGCGACGTTCGCGTCGTTGTCGACGACGACAGGGCGGGCGAGGCGTTCGGACATCACCTGCCCGAGCTGTTGGCCGTCCCAGCCGCGCATGATCCCGTGCACGGAGATCTCGCCCGTCGACACGTCGACGGGGGCCGGGACCGCGAGGCCGATGGTGAGGAGCTCCTCGATCGGGGCCCCGACGCTCTCGAGCAGCTCGACGACGAGCAGCGCCGCCCTGTCGAGGCCGGTGTCCGAGCGGTGGTCGACAGGCAACGGCATCTGCTGCTCGGCGACGACGGTACGCCCGAAGTCGCCGAGGGCCACCTTGAGGTGGCGGTGGCCGAACTGCACGCCGGCGACGAGCCCGACGCGGCGGGCGAGGGTGACCATCTGCGCGCGCCGGCCGCTGCGCGTGGTGTTCTGCGTGTCGACGATCCCGCCGCCGAGCAGCTCTTTGACGATGGTCGAGATGGTCGCGGGGGAGAGGCCCGTCGCCGCGACGAGCTCGACCTGGGTGAGGCCGCCGTAGCGCTTGATGGTGTCGACGATGAGGGCCCGGTTGGCTTCGCGGAGCGAAGACTGGGAGCCGCTGATCGCCACTCGACCTCTCACGGGCTCAGCCTACCTTCGTCGTCGTGTGCTCTCGGGGGTGTTCCGCCCCCTGGAGGACGGGGTCCACGGACGACGCTGGCCTGGTGCGGACCGAGAGTCGGTCCGCACCAGGCCAGCGCTCAGGCGATGCTCAGCGGCCAGCGCCGGCGCGTCGCTTGTTGAAGATGTCGAAGGCGACGGCGAGCAGGAGCACGAGGCCCTTGACCATCTGCTGGACCGACTGGTCGATCCCCATGATGGACATGCCGTTGGTCATCACGGCCATGATGAGCGCACCGACCATGGCACCGGTCACACGCCCGACACCACCTGTCGTCGACGCACCACCGATGAAGGCCGCGGCGATCGCGTCGAGCTCGAACATGTTGCCGGCGGAGGGCTGGGCACCGTTGGACCGCGAGGAGTAGACGACTCCGGCGACGGCCGACAGGAAGCCCATGTTGACGAAGATCCAGAAGTTGACCTGCTTGACCTTGACACCCGAGAGCTGGGCGGCCGAGAGGTTGCCACCGATCGCGTAGACGTGGCGGCCGAAGACCGTCTTCGTCGTGACGATCGTGTAGATCATGATGAGCACGCCGAGGATGATGAGCACGATCGGCAGACCACGGCTCTTCGAGAGCTGGTAGGCGAAGGCCATCACCACAGCCGAGACGAGCACCAGGCGCAGGACGAACAGCGGCATGGCCTCGACGGCCTGCTTGTAGTGGATGCGTCCCTGGCGGGTGCGGAACTGGCTGACGGCGAAGCCGACGAGGGCGATGGCTGCGATGACGAGCGTGAACACGTCGAAGCCGTTGCCGCCGAGGAACCCGTTGAGGAACCCGCCGGCGACCTTCTGGTACTCGGCCGGGAACGGCGAGAGCGAGATGTTGTCGAGGACCTGGAGCGTCATCCCGCGGAACAGGAGCATGCCGGCCAGGGTGACGATGAACGCCGGGATCCCGATGTACGCGACCCAGAAGCCCTGCCACGCACCGACCACGAGGCCGACCGCGAGGGCGGCGAGGATGCCGACCCACCAGGGCTGCCCGTGCTTGATGACGATGATCGCCGAGGTCGCACCGGTCAGCGCGACCACCGAGCCGACCGACAGGTCGATGTGCCCGCCGATGATGACGATGACCATGCCGATCGCGAGGATCAGGATGTACGAGTACTGCAGGACGATGTTCGTGAGGTTGCCCGGGCTGAGCAGCATCCCGTCCGTGAGCACCGTGAAGAGACCGATGATGGCGACGAACGCGATGTAGATCCCGCTCGTGCGGAGATTCTTGGTGAAGATCTCCTTGAGTCCTGCGACGGCGGTCATCGAACCGGCTCCTTCTCCTGTGTCATGAGCTCCATGAGGCTTTCTTGGGTGGCGCCGGCACGGTCGACCTGACCGGTGATCCGTCCGAACGCGAGGGTGTAGATCCGGTCGCAGATCCCGAGGACCTCGGGCAGCTCGGACGAGATGAGGATGACGGCCTTCCCGGCGTCGGCCAGCGCGTTGATGATCGTGTAGATCTCGTACTTCGCGCCGACGTCGATGCCACGGGTGGGCTCGTCGAGGATGAGGACCTCAGGGTCTGTGTAGATCCACTTGCTGAGGACGACCTTCTGCTGGTTACCTCCCGAGAGCTTCCCGGTGAGGGCCATGACCGTCGAGGTCTTGATGTTCATGCTCTTGCGGTAGCCCTCGGCGACCTGGATCTCTTCGTTGCCGTTGACCCAGCCGCCCTTGGACAGCTTGCCCAGGCTCGCCGCGGAGATGTTGCTGCGGACGTCCTCGATGAGGTTGAGGCCGTACTTCTTGCGGTCCTCGGTCGCGTAGGCGAGACCGTGCGAGATCGCCTCGCTGACGGTCTTGGTGCTGATCTCCTTGCCGTGCAGGAAGACCTTGCCCGTCGCCTTGCTGCCGTAGGAGCGCCCGAAGATGCTCATCGCGAGCTCGGTGCGCCCTGCGCCCATGAGGCCGGCGATGCCGACGATCTCCCCGGCGCGGACTGTGAGGTTGGCCTTGTCGACCACGACACGGCCCGGCTCTGTCGGGTGGTACACGGTCCAGTCCTCGACCCGCAGCACCTCGGCACCGAGGGTGGCCTCGTGCTCGGGGTAGCGGTGCTCGAGGTCACGGCCGACCATCCCGCGGATGATGCGGTCCTGGGTGACCTCACCCGAGCGCATGTCGAGCTTCTCGATGGTCTGGCCGTCGCGGATGATCGTCGTGGAGTCCGCAATGCTCGCGATCTCGTTGAGCTTGTGCGAGATCATGATCGACGTGATGCCGCGGGCCTTGAGGTCGCGCAGCAGACCGAGCAGGTGCTCGGAGTCGGAGTCGTTGAGGGCTGCGGTCGGCTCGTCGAGGATCAGCAGACGGACCTTCTTGGACAGTGCCTTGGCGATCTCGACCAGTTGCTGCTTGCCGACGCCGAGGGCGCCGACAGGGGTGACCGGGAGCTCGTCCAGGCCGACCTGCGCCATGAGCTCGGCGGCGTCCGCGTTGGTCTGGTTCCAGTCGATGAGCCCGCCGCGCCTGCGCTCGTTGCCGAGGAAGATGTTCTCGGCGATCGAGAGGTAGGGGACCAGGGCGAGCTCCTGGTGGATGATGACGATGCCCTTGTCCTCGGAGTCGTTGATCGATCCGAAGCGCACCTCCTCACCGTCGAAGAGGATCTCGCCCGTGTAGCTGCCGTGCGGGTAGACCCCGGAGAGCACCTTCATGAGGGTGGACTTGCCGGCACCGTTCTCGCCGCAGATGGCGTGGATCTCGCCGCTGGCGACCTCGAGGGTGACGTCTTGCAGGGCCTTGACCCCGGGAAAGGTCTTGGTGATGGAGCGCATCTCCAGAATCGGGCTAGACATCCGTCCTCAGCCGTCCTTCCGTGGTGGAGCGTGGATGGGGGGTGCTCGGTCGGCGCGACGCAGCGCCGCGCCGACCGAGCGGTGAGAGGTGTGTCAGGCCTGACCGGACTTGACCTGCTCGGCGGTCCAGTAGCCGGAGTCGACGAGAAGCTCGGTGATGTTGTCCGTGTAGACGATGTCCGACTCGAGGAGGTAGGACGGGACGACCTTCACACCGTTGTCGTAGGACTCGGTGTCGTTCGCCTCGGGCTCTTCGCCCTTGAGGAACGAGTCGGCCGCGGTGACGGCCTGGTCGGCGAGCTTGCGGGTGTCCTTGAAGATCGTCGCGAACTGCGTCCCGTCGGCGATGAGCTTGACCGACGCGATCTCCGCGTCCTGGCCGGTGACGACGGGGAGACCGTCGGCGATGGTGGTGCCGTAGCCGGCGTTCTGCAGCGCGGTGATGATGCCGCGGGAGATGCCGTCGTACGGGGACAGGACGCCGTCGAGCTGCTCAGAGCCGCCGCCGTACGTCGAGGTCAGGAGGTCCTCCATGCGCTTCTGCGCGGTCTCCTGGAGCCAGCGGAGCGTCGCGACCTGCTCGATGCTCGTCTGGCCGGACTTGACGACGATCGAGCCCTCGTCGATGTACGGCTGGAGGGTCTTCATCGCGCCGTTGAAGAAGAACGTGGCGTTGTTGTCGTCGAGCGACCCGGCGAACAGCTCGATGTTGAACGGTCCTGTCGCGTCGCCCTTGGAGCCGTCCTCGTTGAGGAGGCCGAGACCGACGAGCAGCGAGGTGGCCTGCTGGACGCCGACGTT
The DNA here is from genome assembly GCF_001425965.1 of Sanguibacter sp. Leaf3. Classification (NCBI taxonomy): domain Bacteria; kingdom Bacillati; phylum Actinomycetota; class Actinomycetes; order Micrococcales; family Sanguibacteraceae; genus Sanguibacter; species Sanguibacter sp. Leaf3. The sequence goes on from NZ_LMRH01000001.1 coordinate 1,034,511, forward strand.
CTCGTTGTCGAAGGTCACGTAGAAGTCGACGTTCTCGCTGTCGCGGATGAGGCGGTCGTACGCGATGACGGGGATGTCGGCGTCGGCCGCGGCCTGGAGCTGCGTCGCGAGCGCCGTGCCGTCGATCGAGGCGATGATGAGGAGGTCGACGTCCTTGTTGATCATCTGGTCGATCTGCTGCTGCTGGGTGGGGATGTCGTCGTTGCCGAACTGCAGGTCGACCTCGTAGCCGGCTGCCTCGAGCCCGGACTTCACGGCGTCGCCGTCAGCGATCCAGCGCTCAGACGTCTGGGTCGGCATCGCGACACCGATGACGCCGGTGCCCTCTTCTGCCGCGCCCGACTCGCCCGAGCTGCTGCCCGCTCCGTCGCCGCTGCACGCGGCGAGGCCGAAGGCCAGGACCGCGCCCATCGCCGCAAACTTGATTCCACGCATGGTGAGTGCTCCTCGTCGTCCTTGAGAGGTGGTCGGCCCCGTCGTCGGGGCCGTTGTCGTTCTGGAGGCCCGGACATCTCTGTCTGAGCGATGGGACCACTCTATGACTTCGAGTCCCGAAGTCAAGGTGGAAATGATTGCGGAACGGGTTCGCTGTGATCACAGTTTGGTCACGCCATACTGGGACTAAGTGCCCTTCTTTCGCGTCTAGGCCGTGAAAATGGGCTGTGGGTGATTTTGGGACGTGAACCCAAGGGTGTCGAACGCTCGCGCTTGACCCTCAGCGAGCTGTCGTCCCGGGCGTGCCCGGGACGTCGTCGTGGGTGTGGACGACCCTGGCGTCGTCCGGCGACCGTGGGCTACGATCTCCACGTCGTGACTGGCGTCTGTGCCCACGTCGCCCGAGGTGTCCGAGAGGCCCCGGGGGACCAGCACAGGATGGTGGACCACCACCGGGGAGCGACGTGCACCACTCGACTTCGGGTCGTCCGCCTGGGCCCCGGTCACCCGTACACGGTGCGTGTGCGCGTGCCCGGACGACGAGTCCCGGGCCGTGCTCACGCAGCAGGTACGCCAGCCGGTCCCGCACGGGGCAGGCCGACCGACCCCCGCTGCAAGGAGAGAACATGACCGCTCTGAACGAGAACACCGTCATGAACCAGGGCATCGCCCAGGTCGACCCCGAGATCGCGGCAGTCCTCGACGGCGAGCTCGCGCGTCAGCGCGACACCCTCGAGATGATCGCCTCCGAGAACTTCGTCCCGCGGGCCGTGCTCGAGGCCCAGGGCTCCGTGCTCACCAACAAGTACGCCGAGGGCTACCCCGGCAAGCGCTACTACGGCGGCTGCGAGCAGGTCGACATCGCCGAGACCCTCGCCATCCAGCGGGTCAAGGCCCTCTACGGCGCCGAGCACGCGAACGTCCAGCCGCACTCGGGTGCGACGGCCAACGCCGCTGTCCTGCACGCCCTCATCAACAAGGGCGACAAGATCCTCGGCCTCGAGCTCGCGCACGGCGGTCACCTCACGCACGGCATGAAGATCAACTTCTCCGGCCGCCTCTACGAGGTCGCCGCGTACGGCGTCGACCCCGAGACCCACCTCGTCGACATGGACAAGGTCCGCGAGACCGCGCTCGCCGAGCGCCCCGACGTGATCATCGGCGGCTGGTCCGCCTACCCGCGCCACCTCGACTTCGCGGCCTTCAGGTCGATCGCCGACGAGGTCGGCGCGAAGCTCTGGGTCGACATGGCGCACTTCGCGGGTCTCGTCGCCGCCGGTCTGCACCCCAACCCTGTCGAGCACGCCGACGTCGTCTCGTCGACCGTCCACAAGACGATCGGCGGACCCCGCTCCGGCTTCATCCTGTCCCGCGAGGAGTACGCCAAGAAGATCGACTCGGCCGTGTTCCCAGGTCAGCAGGGTGGACCGCTCATGCACGTGGTGGCCGCCAAGGCCGTCGCCTTCAAGATCGCCGCCTCCGAGGAGTTCGCCGAGCGTCAGCACCGCGTGCTGCGCGGCGCCAAGATCATCGCCGACCGCCTCACCGCGGCCGACGTCACCGAGGCAGGCGTCTCCGTCCTCACCGGAGGCACCGACGTGCACCTCGTGCTCGTCGACCTGCGCCACTCCGACCTCGACGGCCAGCAGGCCGAAGACCTCCTGCACGCCGTGGGCATCACCGTGAACCGCAACGCCGTGCCCTTCGACCCGCGCCCCCCGCGCGTCACCTCGGGCCTGCGCATCGGCACGCCGGCGCTCGCCGCCCGCGGCTTCGGCGACGAAGAGTTCACCGAGGTCGCCGACATCATCGCGGAGGCGCTCAAGGCTGGCGCCGCGACCGACGTCGAGTCCCTCAAGGCGCGCGTGGACAAGCTCACGGGCGACTTCCCGCTGTACCCCGGGCTCCAGCAGTACTGAGCCGTCCCCTGGGCAGCAGCCCGGCACCGTCCGTGCCGGGCTGCTGCCCTGCTCCACGGGCGACTGGCCACGAGCCGCCGGCCGCACCTGGCACCCGCGCCCAGCCGCCCCGACCGGGCGCACCTGAGCACAGAATCTTGAGGAGACACCCATGACCGCACAGATCCTCGACGGCAAGGCCGCGTCCCGTCAGATCAAGGACGAGCTGACCACCCGCGTCGCGACGCTCCGCGCCGCGGGCGTGACACCCGGGCTGGGCACGCTGCTCGTCGGCAGCGACCCCGGCTCGCAGTGGTACGTCGCGGGCAAGCACCGCGACTGCGCCGAGGTGGGCATCGAGTCCATCCGCGAAGACCTCCCTGAGGAGGCCACGCAGGAGGAGATCGAGGCGGCCGTGCGTCGCCTCAACGACGACCCGCGCTGCACCGGCTACATCGTCCAGCTGCCGCTGCCGAAAGGCATCGACACCAACCGGGTGCTCGAGCTCGTCGACCCCGCCAAGGACGCCGACGGCCTGCACCCGACCAACCTCGGGCGGCTGGTGCTGCGCACGAACGAGCCGATCGAGTCGTCGCTGCCCTGCACGCCCGCAGGCATCATCGACCTCGTCGAGCGCAACGGGATCTCCCTGGCGGGCAAGCACGTGGTCGTCGTCGGTCGCGGGACCACCGTGGGGCGTTCGATCGGGCTGCTGCTCACGCGGCGCGCGGTCAACGCCACGGTGACGCTCACGCACACCGGGACCGTCGACCTCTCCTCGCACCTGCGCAGCGCCGACGTGATCGTCGCCGCCGCCGGGGTGCCCGGGATCGTCAAGGCTGAAGACGTCAAGGCCGGCGCGGTCGTCATCGACGTCGGCGTCAGCAGGACGACGGACCCGGAGACCGGCAAGAGCAAGGTCGTCGGGGACGTCGACCCGGCTGTCGCCGAGGTCGCCGCGTGGATCTCGCCGAACCCCGGCGGGGTCGGTCCGATGACGCGCGCGATGCTCCTCGCCAACGTCGTCGACACCGCAGAGCGCGAGCTCGTGGCGCGCTGATCCTCGCGAGGAGCCGAGCACGGCCTCCCGTGAGGAGCCGAGCCCGGCCTCTCGCGAGGAGCCGAGCCCGGCCTCTCGCGAGGAGCCGAGCCCGGCCTCTCGCGAGGCTCCTAGCCTCGGGCGCGACGAGGCCGTCGGTGCACGGTCCGGTGGCCTCGTCTCGCTCGACCTGCCTCTGACCTGCGTCTGAAGGTCGGCCCTCAGGGCACCAGCACGATCCGCCCGAAGACAGTGCCGAGGTCCATCCGCCGGTGAGCGTCGGCCGCCTGCGCGAGCGGCAGGACCTCGTCCACCACGGCGTGCAGCTCCCCACGGGACGCCGCGGCGAGCTGCGCGGCACGGACAGGGTCGCGCACGGAGGCCGGGACCGAGTCGAGGCTGAAGGTCGCGAACGACCGCGACTGCTGGAACGTGGACAGGAGCCGTGCGCCGAAGTCCGCCGGCGGGAAGCCGGCCACCACGCCGAGCAGCACCATGCGCCCGTTCGGCGCGAGCCTGTCGACGAAGTCGGGCAGCGCAGCGCCGCCCGCGATGTCGACGATGACGTCGAAGGTGGCCGAGCCACCGTCCTCGGCCCGGCCGTCCCGGTCGAGCACGTGCGTCGCGCCGAGCGCGCGCAGCCGGTCACCCCGCTCCTGGGACGACGTCGTGACGGCCACGATGCTCGCCCCGGCACGGACCCCGAGCTCGACGGCCGCGATCCCGATGCTCCCGGAAGCCCCACGGACCAAGAGCGACTCGCCCGCACGCAGGTGCGCGTGGGTCAGAGCGAGCTGGGCGACCGTGGCCGCTCCTCCGACAGTCACCGCGTCGACCGAGGACAGCCGGTCGGGCAGCTCCACGACGTCGTCGACCCGCGCGACGGCCTGCTCCGCGTAGCCGCCGCTCGTCCCCGTGAAGGCCCACACGCGGCGGCCGACCCACGCCGGGTCGACCCCGGCTCCGACCGCGGACACCGTGCCCGCGACCTCGCTGCCGAGGATCATGCCCTCGGAGAACGCCGGCCCGAGGGTGCCTCTCCGGACGACGGCGTCGACCCCGCCGACCCCGATCGCCTCCGTCTTCACCACGAGATGAGCTGACCGCGGGACGGGCGGGGGCAGCTCGACCACCGCCATCCCGCTCGGGTCTCCGAACTGCTGGATCATCACTGCGCGCACTGGTTCTCTCCTCGATGGTGGCCTGGGGCTGTACTCTCGGGACGCTAACGGACGCACCCGTCCACATCGCCGAAGTGAGAGAGGTTGGTCAGCAGGTGACTCAGAAGCTGCGGTCCGACGCACGCGACAACCGCGACCGCATCCTCGCCGCGGCGCGTGAGCTCTTCGCCGAGTCGGGCCTCGATGTGGGGATGCGCGAGATCGCTCGCAAGGCTGAGGTCGGGCCCGCGACCCTCTACCGTCGCTTCCCGAGCAGGCAGGATCTCGTCGCGGAGGCCTTCGCCGTCGAGATCCGGTCGTGCAAGGACACCGTCGAGGACGGGTGCGCAGACCCCGACGCGTGGCGCGGGCTGACCTCGGTGGTGACGAGTCTCGTGACGGCCAACATCCACAACCGGGGCTTCATGGACGCCTTCCTCTCGGCAGACCCGCCGGACCAGGTGATCTCGGCAGAGAGGCGTGAGATTCTCCGGCGGCTCACGGGCCTGGCTCGGCGCGCCCAGGCGCAGGGGAGGCTGCGCTCGGACTTCGAGATCGACGACCTCGTCCTCGTCCTGCTCGCAGTCCGAGGGCTCAGCGCGCTCGCCCCCGCGGCACGTGACACGGCCGCCCGACGTCTCGCGGTCCTTGCTGTCGACGCGCTCCGAGCTCCGGAGGACCCGCCTGCGGACCGCCCGGCCTGACATCTGGTCTGCCGACCGGCTCGCGGCCGGGACTCGGGCCCCGGCGTCTGCCCGCCGCCGGCCCGGTGCGCACGGCCTCGGCGGTGGGCGTCCTGCCCGCCGCCGGCCCGGCGGGGACGGCCTCGGCGGTTCACGCCCTGTCGGTGGGATGAGGTTGGATAGGCGCATGGTCACCATCGCTACAGCCAACGTCAACGGCATCCGTGCCGCGTACCGCAACGGGATGGGGGAGTGGCTCGCCCAGCGAAGCCCCGAGATCCTGCTGCTCCAAGAGGTCCGCGCGACCGACGAGATCCTCGAGGGTCTGCTCGGCGAAGGCTGGAACAGTGTCCACCAGGCCTGCGACATCAAGGGTCGTGCGGGCGTCGCCATCGCCACGACCCTCCCGTTCAAGGCTGTGCGTGTCGGGCTCGGCAACGGCGAGCCGGAGGTCCCCGTCGACACCGGTCGCTGGGTCGAGGCCGACATCGAGCTCCCGACGGGGGAGACCGTGACGGTCGTCTCCGTCTACATCCACTCGGGCACCGCCGGCACGCCGAAGATGGACCAGAAGTTCGCGCACCTCGAGAAGGTCGACGCGCGCATGCGCGAGCTCCTCGAGAGCGGCGCCCACGTGGTCGTCGGCGGGGACGTCAACATCGCCCACCAGAACGTCGACATCAAGAACTGGAAGGGCAACCTCAAGTCGGCAGGCTTCCTGCCCGAAGAGCGCGCCTACCTCGACCGCTGGTTCGAGGCCGGCTGGGTCGACCTCGGTCGTCGCCACGGCGGCGAGGGCCCAGGACCGTACACGTGGTGGTCCAACCGCGGTCAGTCCTTCGCCAACGACGCAGGGTGGCGCATCGACTACCAGCTCGTCTCGCCGGCCCTGGCCGAGCTCGCGTCGAACGTCCACGTCGACCGTGCCGACTCCTACGAGGCGCGCTGGAGCGACCACGCCCCGCTCCTCGCGGACTACGCGCTCTGACAGCCCCAGCACACAGTCGACCACGGGCCCGGGACCTCGCGAAGAGGTGCCGGGCCCGTCGTCGTCTCGCTGTGTGCCGGTGCTGGCCTGTCGGCTCAGATTCCTCCGCGCAGCGCGGTGATCGGTTCGATCGCCGAGGCCTTCATGGCGGGGTACAGACCGGCGACGAGGCCGATCACCCCGCCCATCGCTGCGGCACCGAGCGCCATCCGGACGTCGAGGATCGCCGTCCAGTCTTTGAGGATCGACACCCCCACCACGACGAACACGCCGATCGCCGCGCCGATGAGCCCGCCGAGCATCCCGATGACCACAGACTCGACCACGAACTGCCCGGCGATGTTCTTCTTCGACGCCCCGAGCGCCCGTCGCAGACCGATCTCACCCCGGCGCTCCATGACGGAGAGCAGCGTGACGTTGGCGATCCCGAGTCCTCCGACGAGCAGCGCGACCCCGCCGAGCGCGAGGAAGATCGCGTTGATGTCGGCCTGGACGGCCTGACGCAGCTCCGAGGCCTGGGCAGGAGCCTTCACCTCGAAGTTCTCGGGAGTGTTCGGGTCGAGCGCGATCGGCACCTGCTGGCTGATCAGCGGGCCCGATCCCGTCGCGATCCGCAGGTGCATCTCCTCGGCTGACGTGAGGCCGAAGTCTGCCCGCGCAGTGCCGAGAGGCAAGATCACGGAGTCCAGCAGGTCCGGGCGGCGTTGCATCGCGTCGACGATCCCGACGACCGTGTAGCTGTCGTCGCCGATGAAGATCGACGGCTGGCTCTCGACGCGACTCAGCCCGAGCTGGTCGGCGGCCCGCTGACCCAGAACCACGACCCTGTCGGCCCGCTCGCTGTGACCGTCGTCGAAGAACCGGCCGGTGACGACCTCTCCGCGGACCGCGTCGAGCAGCCCGCCTGAGGCGGCCACGACACTCGGAGACACGACCTTGGGGGCTGAAGGATCGTTGACGGGGACGGCTGTGACAGCGGCGTCCTTGATGTCGACTGTCCCCAGCATGCCGGCCCCCTCGACGCCGTTGAGCCGCAGCACCCGTTCCGGTGCGTCCCACGGCAGCGACGTCTTGGGGCGGGCGTTCCCGCTCCACGACGATCCCGTCGTCCCAGGCTGCACGAGAGCCTGCGTGGCAGAGACCGCGTCGAACTGTGCACTGATCTGGCCTGCGGCGGTCTGGGCCAGGCCCACGGTGACCACGACAGATCCGATGCCGAGCACCGTGCCCAAGATCGTCAGCACGAGACGGCCCGGCTTGGCGCCGATCCCGTGCGCAGCCTCGGCGAAGAGGTCGCGCAGCGAGAACCTGTCCCGGCGTGCACCGAGGTGGATCTCGGAGCGGTCGAGGCGGGTGCGTCCGGAGCGCCAGAACACGAGGCGGCCAGCCGTGCGACGCAGGCGTTCGGACCACGTCGGCTCTGCGGCCGCGCCGTCCAGGAGGTCGGCGAGCCCGTCCTTCTCCGGGTCGGACGGACCGTCGGGCTGGTGGTCGTCGGACTGGGGTCCCTGGGTCTCGGGGGGTGCCGGAGCATCGTCTGTCACGACGGACGTGCCGCCTCCAGAACTGTAGGCAGGTCCGGTGGCAGGGGGCGCGGCTCCCTCTCGTCGGGGACGTCGGAAGATCATGCGAGCTCCTGCAGACGGCCGTCGGAGATGCGGACCCGGCGCTCAGCTCGGGCTGAGACCGCGAGGTCGTGGGTGATGACCACGAGGGTCAGACCGTCGGCGTGGAGCTCGTCGAAGAGATCCATGATGCCTGCCGAGTTCTTGGTGTCGAGGTTCCCGGTGGGTTCGTCCGCGAGCAACAGCTTGGGGTCGGCGACCACCGAGCGGGCGATCGCGACGCGCTGGCGCTCACCGCCCGAGAGGGTCGAGGGCGTGAAGTCGACACGGTGGTCGAGGCCCACGCGCTCGAGCGCTGTGCGAGCCCGCTGCTCCCGCTCGCCGCGCGGGACGCCCGAGTAGAGCGTCGCGAGCAGGACGTTGTCGAGGACCGTGCGGTGCGGCAGGAGGTGGAAGGACTGGAACACAAAACCGATCCGCCCACCGCGCAGCGCTGCACGGTCCGACTCGGACGCGGTGCCTGTGGGCAGACCGTCGAGCCTGTACTCACCGCTGGTCGGACGGTCGAGCAGACCCAGGATGTGCAGCAGGGTCGACTTGCCAGACCCCGACGGCCCGATGATCGACAGGTAGTCACCGGACCGCACCGTGAGGTTCACGTCGGTCAGGGCGTTCACAGGCCCGGGGAAGGTGCGTGTGAGGTCGACCAGCTCGACGACTGGTTGCCGGACCGCGACCTCGACGGTCTGCTCGTCGACAGCGGTCACTTGCCGACCACGACCTGGTCGGAGGCCGAGAGCGGCTGCTCGGACGACACGATCTGCACGAAGCCGTCGGCTGCCAGGCCCGTCTCGACCGTCACGAGCGCTGTCGTCCCGTCGGAGGCGGCCCGCTCGATGCGCGACTCGCCGCCCGAGCCAGCGGTGAGCGCCGCTGCCGGGACGGCCAGCACCTCTTCACCCGTCGAGCTCACAGGGACGGTGATCTTGATGTTCTGGCCGAGCAGCACGGCGATCTGCTCCTCGGTGAGCCCTTCGGGCACGAAGGTCACCGTGAAGCGCGACGACGTGGCGCTGTCTCCGCCTTCACCCTCACCGCCGTCCTCCCCCTCGGGCGCTTCCGACTCGGTGGCCGCGACGATCTCCGAGACCGTGCCGGTGATGGTCCCACCGCCGTCAGGGACGGGGAACGTGCCGGTCATGCCGACCTCGAGCAGCTCGGCGTCGGAGGCCGCGAGCGAGCCCTCGACGACCACGTCGGCGCCAGAGACGCTCATGAACGGCGTCGACCCCGAGAGTGTGGTGCCTCGCTTGGTCTGCACCTGGTCCACGCGGCGCGGCAGGTTCGAGAAGTACACGACCTCGGCTGCCGGGAGTGCTGTCATGGTGCTCTCGAGCGCCGTGTCGAGGTCTGCCTGAGCCTGCTCGACGGCGGCGCGGGCGTTGTCGCGCGCCGTGACCTCGCTCGAGGTGCCTGTGCCGGCGTTCGCCTCGTCGCGTGCAGCGATGGCGATGTCGAGGGCTTCCTGTGCGCTGTCGACGGCGTCCTGCAGGCTCTGCGGAGAGACAGGTGCTTCGCCCTCGAGTGCAGCGGGCTGCGGTGTGTCCCGGGTCGCGACGGCCTGGTTGAGCGCACGCTGCGCGTCGTTGACGACCCGCTGTGCCTCCATCCGCACCGACTGAGGTGCACCACCGGCCGCTGTCGTGAGAGCAGTCTCCGCCTCAGACAGCATGTCCTTCGCGGACCGCAGCCCGTCGCGGGCGGACTGCAGCGCCGCGGCGTCTTCGTCGCTCGCCGCTGGGGACGGGTAGCCCGCCGCCACGTACAGCTGGTCGACGGCTGCGACCGTCGCCGCGTCGTAGACGTCGGACTCGACGTTCCCCGGGTTGATCCCGAGGGATGCGAGGGCCTGCTTGAGCTGGAGGACGTCAGGGCCGGAGACCCCGACGCGGAGCGTGCGGTACGCCGGCAGCTCACCGGGCAGCGCGATGACAGGCCGACCGGCCACCTCGAGGACTACCGAGGCGGCGTCGATCGTGGTGCCCACCTCGGGGACCTGGCCTGTGACGACAGGGGGCCCCGAGATGTCTGTCGTGTCGATCGCGACTGCGACGGACTCGTCGTAGAGCACGTCGGCGCGCAGGCTGACGTCGTTGGCGATGACGCGGTTCTCGACGGGCACGGTGATGAGCCCGGCCTCGGGCGGGGCTACCTTCGCCGCGGCGTCAGCCGGGGACTCGATGAACCGTGCGATGACGATCCCGGCGGTGAGGAACACGACGGCCACGGCTGCGAGCAGCCAGATGACGCGGTTGCCGCTGAAGAACCTCGAGAGAGGCTTCGCTGCTGTCATGACTGAACCGTTCTCCTGTGAGAAAGGCCGCGTACGGGCGCGGCGAGAGAGGTGGTGGGAGCGAGAGCGGTCCGTCAGGACGCGGCGGCGTCTTCGACCATCGAGGCCTTGTAGGCGTCGAGCTCGGCCTTGTGGTCCTTGATGAACTGCTCTTCGAGAGCGAAGGTGACCTTCTGCTCACGCTCGGTCCACTTCACGGACTCCTTGCACCGGAAGTCGGCAAGAGCCGTCTCGATGTCGTTCTCCTTCACGGCCTTGAGGTCCTCGGCGGAGGGCTCAGGCCAGACAGCGTCAGGGTCGTCCGGGTTCTCGGGCTGCGGGAGGTTCTCCCAGAGTGCGTTCTGCTGCTCGTTGACCGAGTTCATCGCGTCTTCGGGAGTCGCGAGGTCGGGGTACCCGGCGTCAGCCATGCAGGCGGACCACTCAGACTGGAGGGTCTTGAGGTCGGGGGAGGACATCTGCTCTTCGTACATGGCGTTCATCGCGTCGAAGAGAGGCTCGAACTCGGAGTCCGCTCCGGCCATGTCGGGGTAGACCTCGTTGCTGGCCCAGCCGTAGCAGCCCGCCTGCTCCCAGTCGTACTCGTAGGTCTCCATCTCCTCTTCGGTCATGTCGGACCAGATGTCCGGGCCGTTGAGGGTCTCGTAGTAGGCGGCGGCTGCGGACTCCGAGAGCGAGGCGACGTAGTCGGCGTTGGGGTCGACCCACTCCTCGACCTCCTCGTCGGCCTCGTCGGTCGGCTCCTCGTTGTACGACCACATGCCGTAGCCGTTCTTGGAGATCCACTCCTCGGTGTTCTGCTCCTCCATGTCCGTCTCGTCCATGACGACGGTGCTCCCAGTGTTGTCCTGGGGGATGTACTCAAAACCGGCGTCAGCCATGCACTCGGCGACGAGGTTCTCGATCTCGACCTGCTGGCGGTCGCTCTCCTCCTGGTCGAACTCCTGGTCGACGTCGGCGAAGTACGCCGTGAGAGGGCTCGTGGCGGCGCTGCTCGACTCGGAACCGCCCCCTTCCGCGTCGTCTGAGCAGCCGGTCAGGGCGAGGAGCCCGATGACGGCGAGGCCAGCGGCGAGCCGGTGTGCGGGGCGGGTCATCATCGAGAGGCTCCTCGGCAAAGTAGTTTAAAGATCACGCATGTACTTGGTCACCGGACGGTGACGGCACGACCCTAGACCGCTGGGAGTCACCTGGGTATCCACCCAGAGGTGGATATCGAAGAGACCGAGGGTTACTTCTTCCGGAGGTGGTCGTCGCGGCGCTGACCTCGGGTTCTGTGCGCACGAGCGTCGCCTCGCGCGATCCGGACGGCTGTGCCCGAGCGCCCCGAGGGGCGGTGACCTCCGTCAGCGGTGGGACCGGGTGCTGCGCGCGGTCGGCGGCCTCAGGCGGCGTCGAGGTCGGTCCTGAGCAGGGCTGCGAGGTCGTCGAGAGCAGTCTCGGCCTCGAGGGCGCGGGACTCGAGGACGACGTCTTCGTCCCGGGACAGGCCCAGCGACATGACGAGCAAGATGCTCGACGCATCGACAGGTTCTTCGTCGGGGCGCCCGATCGTGATCTCGTGCCCTGTGGCAGCGGCTGCCCGGGTGAACAGCGAGGCCGGCCGGGCGTGCAGACCGGAGGCTGAGGCGATGGTGACCAGACGTCGTGGCACTGGGTGCTCCTCGGGTGCTCGGTAGGTGGAGGCCCGGGGTGGTGCACGCCCGTGCAGACAAAAAAAGACCTGGACGCCGGCGACACCGTCGTGAGACGGGGGCTGGGTCCAGGTCTTGCCTGATCGGGTCAGTGACAATCCTCGGGTGGGAACCGTTATACGTCCCTGCTGATCAGCACGTCAAGCCTCAGCTCCGCTTCTGAGGGCGTCGGTCCCCAGGTGCAGGGCTGTCTCGTGGACCGCATGCCTGGTAGCGGGTCCCGGCCTGGGTCAGGGCTTCGGGGTCTCGACGACCGTCGTGTCCTCTGCGGGTTCGAATCCTGCCGAGACCCCCTGGCCCGAGGGGTCGAACCCGACGTTGAGCGCGCTCCGGTGTCCCGCACGGTCGACCGAGACCGTCGAGACGCTGGCGTTCGCGAGCGGCTCGAGGTCGCCCCCGACGACGAGCCGCAGGTAGACCGCGAGCGTCACCCCGTGGCTGACGACGAGGACGTGCTCGTCGTCGAGGTGCGCGCGCTCGATCGTCTCGAAGGCTGCGACGACACGCTCGATGTACTCGTGCGCCGGTTCGCCCCCGGGGAAGCCCGGGTGGGTCCCGGCGAGCACCGAGCCGAAGAGCTCCCGGGCGTCGATCTCGCGGAAGAGCTCGTCCTCGGGGGATGCCTCGAGGTCGCCGAAGCTCATCTCCTTCAGCCCGTCCACTGCGACGAGGGGTGTGCCGGGGTGGTGGGCGAGGATCTCTGCGGCAGTCGTGCGGGTGCGTCCCGACGGGCTGGTGTATGCCGCGTCGAGACGGGTGGTGGCCAGGTGGGAGGCAGTCGACCGCACCCCGACGAGCCCGTCCGCGGTGAGCGGAGAGTCGCACCAGCCTTGCAGCCGGCGCTCGGTGTTGAAGACTGTGCGTCCGTGCCGGACGAGGTGCAGGGTCAGCATGCCAGGGGATGCTACCGCCTGCGCCGGGCTCCGTCTGGGGTGCGGAGCGCGGCCGGCAGACCCGGGCGAGCAGCGTCGTCCACAGCCTGGCGACGGCGGGAGGGCTCGTCCTGGACACGCTCTGCCCCCTGGGTTATGTTCGAGCTGCGGACGACCCGTCGTCCGTCTCAGATCTGGGATTGTTACTTACCTCAAGGCAAGACCCAAGCTGTGGCTCGACTCGTGCCCCTCGCGCGACTCGACCCGGGCTTGGGTCTTTTTTGTCCCCTGCGACATCCCTTTTGTCGGAATGGTTCAGAGAGGAATCAGCGTGAGATACGACGAGATGGCGCAGAGCGTCCTCGAGCACGTCGGAGGCGAGGTCAACGTCGCCTCGGTCGTCCACTGCGCGACACGCCTGCGCTTCAGGTTGAACGACGAGTCGAAGGCCGACACGGCTGCTCTCGAGGCCACTGCGGGCGTCATCGCGGTCGTCACGAGCGGCGGGCAGCTGCAGGTGGTCGTCGGCAACGACGTGCCGCAGGCCTACGCGGAGCTCGGCAAGATCATGAACCTCGGGGGAGAGCAGGCAGGCGGGCGCGCGGGCGGTCGCCGGAGCCTGCTGAGCGGCTTCATCGACCTGGTGTCGACCATCTTCAGCCCGCTCCTGTGGGCGCTGGCCGGGACCGGGCTGCTCAAGGCCCTGCTGGCGCTCGTCGGGACGCTCGGGTGGCTCGACACGCAGTCGCAGAGCTACGTCATCCTCAACGCGGCCGGAGACGGGCTGTTCACCTTCTTGCCGGTCCTGCTCGCGGTGACCTCTGCGAGGCGTTTCGGTGCGAACCCCTTCGTCGCCATGGCGGTCGCAGCAGCCCTCGTCCACCCGTCGATCATCGCGCTCGACACTGCAGGCACCCCCGTGCACTTCTTCGGCCTGCCCGTCGTCATGGTCAGCTACGTCTCGTCGGTGATCCCGATCATCGTGGCCGTGTGGGTGCAGAGCCATCTGGAGAAGCTGCTCGACAAGGTGCTCCCCTCGTCCCTGCGGAACTTCCTCACGCCGTTCTTCGTCGTCGCCGTCCTGGTACCTGTCACGCTCCTGACGATCGGACCTGTCACCAGCGCTCTCGGCAGCGGTCTGTCCGACGCCATCACCTGGCTCTGGACCCTCAGCCCTGCGGTCGGCGGCGCGCTGCTCGGAGCCTTCTGGCAGGTCTTCGTGATCTTCGGTGTGCACTGGGGATTCGTGCCGGTGATGATCAACGACCTCGCGACCAACGGCTTCTCCGTGCTGAGCGGTCCGCTCGTCGCCGCGGTGATGGCGCAGGCGGCGGCGTGCATCGCGGTCTTCGTCAAGACGCGCAACCGGGACCTGCGGCTGATCGCCGGGCCTGCGGCTGTGTCAGGGTTGCTGGCCGGGGTGACCGAGCCGGCGATCTACGGTGTGACCCTCCGGCTGAAGAAGCCGTTCGTCTACGCCTGCATCGCCGGAGGGGTCGGCGGAGGGATCGCGTCGGCCGGAGGGTCAGCGGCCGACGTCTTCGCCCTCCCCGGCCTCGTGTCGCTGAGTGCGTACATGAACATCGGGAACTTCACGCTCCAGGTGGTCGGGAGCGGCATCGCCATCGTCCTTGCGTTCTTGCTGACGATCTTCCTCGGTTTCGAGGACCCACCCGAGACAGTCTCGCCCGGTGCCCCAGGACGGGCAGCCGGAGCGGCCGGTGACGCCAGCACGACCGGGGTCGGTGGCGGTCCCGGCGGGGCGACCGGAGTGCCTGCACCCGCACCGACCAGCCCTCCCGCAGCGGCTCCGGGAGGTCGGACCGCGACCCTCACCTCGGTGACCACAGTCAGCTCTCCGGTCGTCGGGAGGGCAGTCCCGCTCGCGGCTGTCCCAGACCGTGTCTTCTCGTCGGGCGCCCTGGGCTACGGCCTCGGCGTGGTCCCGAGCGGAGGGAGCATCCACGCCCCCTTCGACGGCGAGGTCGTGAGCGTCATGCCTCATGCCTACGGGGTGAGGTCCGTCGACGGTGTCGAGGTGCTCGTCCACGTCGGTATCGACACGGTCCGGCTCGAAGGACGCCACTTCGTCACGCGTGTCGAGAAGGGTCAGCACGTGGTGCGCGGCGACCTGCTCGCCCTCGTCGACCTCGCGGGCGTGACCGCCGAGGGATTCGACCCCGTCACCGTCGTCCTGGTCCTCGACGCCCGTCCACGCCATGACGTCCTCGCCGCACGGCCGGGCGACGTCGACCTGACCTCCACGGTCCTCACCGTGGTCCGCTGAGCAGAAGGAGCACCACCATGAAGTACGAGAGTCTCGCTGCGTTCCCACCGGGGTTCCTCTGGGGAGCGTCGACCTCTGCCTACCAGGTCGAGGGGGCCTGGGACGAAGACGGCAAGGGTCCGAGCGTCATCGACGCTCGTGAGTCCTATCCTGCCGGGACCAGCGACTACACGGTCGCGAGCGACCACTACCACCGCGTCACCGACGACGTGGCGCTCTTCGCCGAGCTCGGTCTGACCGCCTACAGGTTCTCTGTCGCCTGGAGCCGGATCGTCCCTGACGGCGACGGCGAGGTGAACCCCGCCGGCATCGACTTCTACCACCGGCTCATCGACGAGCTCCGTGCGGCCGGGATCGAACCCGTGCTGACCATGTACCACTTCGACCTGCCGCAGGCCCTGCAGGAGAAGGGCGGGTGGTCCGAGCGGAGCACCGTGGACGCCTTCGTCAGGTACGCCGGCATCCTCTTCGAGGAGTTCGGTGACAAGGTCACCTACTGGTTGACGATCAACGAGCAGAACATGATGGTGATGCACGGGGCTGCTCTCGGGATCCTGCCGCCGGGGACCGACGACCCCGCCCGGGAGGCGTACCAGCAGAACCACCACATGCTGGTCGCGCAGGCCCGGGCGATGGCGCTCGCTCACGAGGTCCTCCCCGCGGCGAAGATCGGGCCGGCGCCGAACATCTCCTCGGTCTACCCGGCCAGCCCGGCCCCCGAGGACGTCGTGGCGGCCACCACCTTCAGCGCCATCCGCAACTGGCTCTACCTGGACGTGGCCGTCCACGGTCGGTACAGCGCGACGGCCTGGGCCTACCTCGTCGAGCGGGGCTGGGCTCCCCGGGTCGACCACGGCGACATGGAGATGCTGGCTGCGGGCCACCCTGACTTCATCGCCTTCAACTACTACACGACCCACACCGTCGCTGCTCCTCTCGGTGATGGCACGGATGCCGGCGACACGGGAGACCAGCACATCGTCCTCGGCGAGGAGGGGGTGTACAGGACGGCACCGAACCCGTATCTCACCAAGAACGAGTTCGGGTGGGAGGTCGACCCCGTCGGTTTCCGGACGACGTTCCGTGAGATCTACGACCGGTACCACCTCCCGCTCATGGTGACCGAGAACGGTCTCGGAGCCTTCGACGTCCTCGAGGAGGACGGCACGGTCCACGACCCCTACCGCATCGAGTACCTCTCCCAGCACGTCGAGCAGATGCAGCTGGCGCTGACCGACGGCGTCGAGGTGATCGGCTTCTGCCCGTGGTCGGCGATCGACCTCGTGTCCACCCACCAGGGGGTGCGCAAGCGTTACGGCTTCGTCTACGTGGACCGCGACGAGACCGACCTCAGAGACCTCAGGCGGATCCGCAAGGACAGCTTCGGCTGGTACAAGGCCCTCATCGAGACGAACGGCGAGCAGGCCTGACCTGCAGGGCCCGTGCAGGCAGGCGTCGTCTGAGCCGACGACGCACGGATGACGCCTGTCTGCAGGTCGGGTCTTCGTCGCTCCAGGCCGTCCCGCGACGGCCGTCCAGACCGCTCCGGAGGAGAATCACGTGAGAGTGGCCAAGGTGTTCAACAACAACGTCGTGCTCGGGCTCGACGAGCACGGGGCCGAGTCGGTCGTCCTCGGCCGAGGCATCGGGTTCCAGGCGCGTCCAGGCGACCCGATCGACCCGCTGCTGGTCGAGAAGGCCTTCGTCCCCTCGGCCGGCACGACGGCTGAACGGCTGGCGGCCTTCGTCGACGAGATCCCGCTCGACGACATCGTCCTGACAGAAGAGATCGTGGCTCTCGCCCGCGCCGCGCTGGGCGACCACGTGACCCGTCACGTGCTGGTCCCGCTCGCCGACCACATCAGCTTTGCGCTGCGGCGGGCAGCCGAGGGCATCTCGATCGAGTACCCGCTGAGCTGGGAGATCGCCACCCTCTACCCTGCGGAGGTGGCCGTGGGGCGGACAGCGCTCGAGATCATCGAGCAGCGCAGGGGGGTCCGGCTCCCTGACCTCGAGGCTGTGCCCATCGCCCTGCACCTGGTCACCACGCAGTTCGGCACGGTCGACATCGGGACCACGGTGCGCATGACGGAGATGCTCTCTGAGGTCCTCTCGATCATCCGGGACGAGCACGGTACCGAGATCGACGAGGACTCAGTCGAGGTCGCCAGGTTCGTGACCCACCTGCGCTACCTCTTCGCCCGTGAACGGGCCGGCCGGAGCACGAACCGTCCGGGGCTCCAGCTCTCTGAGGCCGTCCGCGCGGCCCGGCCTCGCGAGTACGGGTCCGCGCTGCGGATCGCCGCTCTGCTCGACGAGCGCTTCGGCTGGAGCGTCGACGAGGATGAGGTCCTGTTCTTGTGCCTCCACGTCGCTCGGCTCACCGACGAGCCGACGCGGACGGCAGCACTGACCGGGCCCGCCGCACCCACCACCGACCGCCCGCTGCTCGCATGATGGCGGGTGCGGGTGCGGGTGCGGGTGCGGGTGCGGGTGCGAGTGACGGCGAGGGCGTGGGAGTGGGCGTGGACGAGGGAGTGGGCGTGGACGAGAGCGTGAGCGTGAGCGAGGACGCGGGAGTGGGCGTGGGCGAGAGCGAGGGCGTGACCAGCATCGCGGCAGCCGTAGAGGTCCTGTCCGCCGTCGGCGGTGCTGCGAACGTCGTCAGGCTCACCCGGTGCTGGTCTCGCTTGCGGTTCGTCCTGGCGGACCCAGCGTGCGCTGACCTAGAGATTCTCGGACGTCTCAGGACGGTGGCTGTCGTCGTCTTCCAGGGTGGAGAGCTTCAGGTCGCCTTGAGCCAGGGGCTCGTGGAGGTCTTCGAAGCCCTCAGGCTGCAGCTGACGTCCTCCGCCGGAGACTGATCGCAGCTCGGGGTCAGAGCGGTGAGATCCCGAGGCTGCGCCCAGCGAGTCCTCGGCTGCGGACCGTGAGCGCCCGCGCGACCTCTGTGAGAGCCACAGCCGCAGGTGACTCCGGGTGGCTCAGCACCACGGGGACCCCGTCATCACCGGACTCGCGGAGCACCACGTCGAGCGGCACCTGTCCGAGGAGCGGCACAGGCCCACCCGTCATCTCGGTGAGGTTCGCCGCGACCCGCTCGCCACCTCCCGCGCCGAAGATCTCGAGGCGGCTGCCGTCAGGCTGCTCGAGCCACGACATGTTCTCGACGACGCCGACCACAGACTGGTTGGTCTGCAGCGCGACCGACCCAGCGCGCTCGGCCACCTCAGCAGCAGCGACCTGCGGCGTGGTGACCACGACGATCTCGCTCGATGGCACCAGCTGCGCGACCGAGATCGCGATGTCGCCTGTGCCGGGCGGGAGGTCGAGCAGCAGGACGTCGAGGTCACCCCAGAACACGTCGCTGAGGAACTGCTCGAGAGCCCTGTGCAGCATCGGCCCGCGCCACACGACAGGCTGACCGGCCGGCACGAACATGCCGATCGAGACCACCTTGATCTCGTGCGCGATCGGCGGGAGGAGCATGCTGTCGACCTTCGTCGGCTGCTGCGTCACGCCCAGCAGCCGGGGGATCGAGAAACCGTAGATGTCGGCGTCGATGACACCCACCGAGAGGCCGTCCCGTGCCATCGCGGCCGCGAGGTTGGCAGTCACGGAGGACTTCCCGACACCACCCTTCCCGGAGGCGATCGCGTACACGCGGGTCAGCGACCCCGGCTCCGCGAAGGGGATGCGCGGCGCGTCCTCACCGCCGCGGAGCATCGAGCGCAGGCCTGCGCGCTGCTCGGTGCTCATGACCCCGAGCTCGACGGCCACCTCGTCGATGCCCTCGACGCTCAGCGCGGCCGCGGTCGAGTCCTTGGACAACGTGCTCTTCATGGGGCAACCGGCCGTCGTCAGGTCGACGCCGACGACTGCCTGCGCGCCGCCCCCGGCGAGAGGGCGCACCTCGATCGAACGGATCATCCCCAGGTCGGCGATCGGACGTCGGATCTCCGGGTCGATCACCCGGCCCATCGCCTCGCGGACTGCGGTCTCGAGAGCACTCAGGTCTGCCGGGAGGAGAGAGTCAGCCATACCTCGATCCTACGCGGGCGGCCGGGTGGCCTTCCCGGGACGAGAGGCCCTGGTCACCCGCACGAGAGGCGCCCTCACCGTGACCGTAACCGTAACCGTGACCGGGACCGCGACGCAGGGCGAGGCCCTGCGCTCGAGCGAGCGCCGCGGTCCTCAGTCCTGTCGCTCGGCCTCCCGGCCTGCTTCACGTTCAGCCTCCCGGTCCGCCTCGCGCTCGGCGTCGCGTTCTGCCTCCCGCTCCGCGTCACGGGCAGAGTCCTTCACCGCGATCTCCTCGAGGAGGTTGCGGATCTCCGACCTCACGAAGTCACGGGTCGCGACCTCGCTCAGGGCGATGCGCAGCGCAGCCATCTCGCGGGCGAGGTACTCGGTGTCGGCGAGGTTGCGCTCGCCGCGCTGGCGGTCCTGCTCGGCCGTGACCCTGTCGCGGTCGGTCTGACGGTTCTGCGCGAGGAGGATCAGCGGCGCGGAGTACGACGCCTGCAGGGAGAGCATGAGCGTGAGCGCCGTGAAGCCGAGCGCCGCAGAGTCGAACTGCAGGTTCTCCGGGCCCCAGACGTTCCAGGCCAGCCACGCGATGCAGAAGGCCGTCATGTAGACGAGGAACCTGGGCGTCCCCATGAACCGCGCGATCCCCTCGGAGGCGCGACCGAAGGCGTCCTGCTCCACCCGCACCCGTGGGATCAGGCTCCGGCGTGACTCCTTCGGCGTGTCGAGGCGCTCAGCCACGGGTCACCTCGTTCCTGGTGCTCTCGGTGTCGTCGCTCTCGCGCCAGTCGGCCGGGAGCATGTGGTCGAGCGCGTCGTCGACCGAGACCACACCGAGCAGCCGTCGCTCGCTGTCGAGCACGGGGAGGGCCAGCAGGTTGTACGCGGCGAGGATCCTGGCCACCTGCCCGAGCGGCGCGTCGGTCTGCACGTGCTCGACATCGGTGTCCAGGACCGACCCGAGGGGTTCGTGCGGGGGCTCGCGGAGCATCTTCTGGAAGTGCACCACTCCGAGGAACCGCCCTGTCGGGGTCTCGAGCGGCGGGCGCACCACGAAGACCATCGACGCGAGAGCCGGTGACAGGTCGGCGCGGCGGATGTGCGCCATCGCCGCGGCGATCGAGGTCTCGGGGGAGAGGATGACGGGCTCGGTGGTCATCATGCCGCCGGCGGTGTTCTCGTCGTAGGCGAGCAGTCGGCGGACGTCTTTGGCCTCGTCGGGCTCCATGAGGCCGAGCAGCTCGGCGGCCTGGGCGTCGGGGAGCTCGTGCAGCAGGTCGGCGGCGTCGTCGGGCTGCATGGCCTCGAGGACGTCGGCGGCACGACCCGTGTCGAGGGAGGACAAGATCGAGACCTGGTCGTCGCCCGGGAGCTCTTCGAGGACGTCGGCGAGGCGGTCGTTGTCGAGGGCCCCGGCCACCTCGATGCGGCGGTTCTCGCCGAGGTCGTGGAGCACGTCGGCGAGGGCGGCTGGCTTGAGGGCGTCGTAGGCCTCGAGCAGCAGGGCAGCGCCCTGGGCCGCCGAGACGTCCGCGAGACCGGTCACGGCCTCGACGTCGACGACCTGCGTGTGCCCGCGGCGACGCAGACCGAGCGCCCCCTTGCCCGAGCCCGCACGGCGGACGAAGAGCTTGTTGACTCGCCAGTCTCCTGTGCGCTGCTTCTCGATCGAGACGTCTTCGATGGTGACCGGCCCTGAGCCGTCGACCATCTCGACCGTGCGGTCGAAGAGCTCGGCGACGGCGAGGGTCTCCATGGCGCGCTGCTCGAACCTGCGCATGTTGAGCAGCCCCGTCGAGATCACCTGTCCGGCGTCGATGCTCGTGACGCGCGTGAGCGGCAAGAAGACGCGGCGGCGGCCCGGGACCTCGACGACGAGCCCGACGGCGCGCGGCGCACCTTTGGAGCGGACGAGGACGACGACGTCGCGCACCCGGCCGACCTGGTCTCCGAGCGGATCGAAGACCGTGGTTCCGGCGAGGCGCGCGACAAAGACCTGAGTTCCGGCGCTGCTCACGCGGTAAGACTACGCACCCCGTCGAGGTCTGGCATGCGCCCGCCGGCCGGTCCGGCTGTGATGCTCCTGACCAGAGGCGCGAGAGCGCTTTTCAGCGGTGAGAGGACGTCCCTGGCAGGCGGGTGGACTCTGCGCAAGAATGAGGCATGAGCATGCCTCGCCAGAACTCCGTCGCACCCAAGCTGCCGACCCTGCCCCAGGGTGAGCAGATCGCCGTCCACTCGACCTACCTCGACGCCCAGAAGGCTGTCGAGGCTCTGTCGGACAAGGGCTTCCCAGTCCAGCAGGTGACGATCGTCGGCACCGACCTCAAGATGGTCGAGCGGGTCACGGGCCGGCTGACCTACCCGCGCGTCGCCGTCGCCGGCATGGCCTCCGGAGCGTGGTTCGGCCTCTTCGTCGGGCTGCTGCTGACGATGTTCTCGCCCGAGGGCTCGGTCTACTCGATCGTCGCGGCGATCGGGATCGGTGCAGGCTTCGGTCTGCTGTTCTCGGTCTTGTCCTTCTCGCTGACGCGCGGCAAGCGCGACTTCACGTCGTCCAGCCAGATCGTGGCGTCGTCCTACGCCGTGCTCTGCGAGCGGGAGACCGCCGGGCAGGCCACGCAGATCCTGCGCGAGGCGAACCTCCTCGGGCGTCCCGCCCCAGCGCAGGCCGCCCACCCGCTCGCCTCCGCGCAGCCTGTCCAGCCGCCCGCCTACGGCCAGTCCTACGGCGCGCCGACACCGCCCGCAGCACCTGCGGCGCCACAGGCACCGACAGCTCCCGCACCGTCGCCCCAGCACGTCACCCCGAGCGGAGAACCCCGCTACGGCGTCCGGGTGGTCGACGGCAAGCCGCAGTACCCGGGCAGCCCGCAGCAGCAGGCTCCCGTCCCGCCGGTCCAGGAGCCCCCGGTCCAGCAGCCGCCCGCCACGCAGACCCCGCAGCCACCGACGCAGCAGGCGCCGACACAGCAGCCCGCCGCCCCGCAGCCGCCGGCAGACGTGTGAGCTGAGCACGAGCCGTCAGCCCTCCGCTCTGCAGCCGCGGACGGACGTCTGACCTCGAGCACGACGCAGCCCACCTGGTCCGGAGACCAGGTGGGCTGCGTCGTGCTCAGGGCGAGGTCGCCCTGCGGTCTGGCGGTGCGGTCTGGCGGTCAGTCGCGCAGCGACGCCATCCAGGCCTCGACCTCTTCGGGACGGCGGGGGAGCGCTGCGGAGAGGTTCTCGTGGCCGTCGGCCGTGATGAGGACGTCGTCCTCGATGCGCACGCCGATCCCGCGGTACTCCTCGGGGACCGACAGGTCGTCGCTCTTGAAGTACAGACCGGGCTCGATGGTGAACACCATGCCGGGCTCGAGCACGGCGTCGAGGTACATCTCGCGGCGGGCCTGGGCGCAGTCGTGCACGTCCATGCCGAGGTGGTGGCTGGTGCCGTGCACCATCCAGCGACGGTGGAACTGACCCTCGGGGTCGAGGGACTCCTCGGCGGTCCCGGGCAGCAGGCCCCACTCACCGAGGCGCTCCGCGATGACGACCATCGCCGCGGCGTGGATGTCGGCGAACTTCGTCCCGGGCTTCGCGACGGCGAAGGCGGCATCGGCCGCGTCGAGCACAGCCGTGTAGACGCGGCGCTGGACGTCTGTGTAGGTGCCGTCGACAGGGAGGGTGCGGGTCACGTCGGCCGTGTAGAGCGACTCGACCTCGACCCCGGCGTCGACCAGGATCAGCTCGCCCGAGCGGACCTGGCCGTCGTTGCGGATCCAGTGCAGCGTGGTCGCGTGCTCGCCCGCTGCGGCGATGGTCTCGTAGCCGACGGTGTTGCCCTCGAGGCGGGCGTGCCCGTCGAAGGTGGTCTCGACGACCCGCTCGCCGCGTGCGTGCGCGGTCGCGCGGGGCAGGGCGCGCACGACCTTCTCGAATCCGGCGATCGTCTGGTCGACGGCCTCGCGCATCTGGCCGATCTCGTGCTCGTCCTTGATCAGGCGCAGCTCGGAGAGCATCTCGGCGAGCTGGGCGTCGACCTCGGCGGTCTCGGCGTCGTCGACCTCGCCCGCGAGGTGACGCAGCGACTCGACGAGGATCGACGTGGACTCGTCCGCGCCGGGCACGACGCGCAGGCGCACGCCACCCTCGCCGGTGTCCTTCGCGAGCGCGTCGGGGAGCTCGTCGATGTGCGCGGCACGGATGCCCGTCGAGGTCGTGACGTCGTCGAGCGACGGGCGGGCCCCGACCCAGAACTCGCCGTAGCGGGAGTCGGCGTAGAACTCCTCGGTGTCGCGCGGGGCGAGCGGGCGGACGTAGAGGACAGCCTCGTGGCCCTCGTCGCCGAGCGGGTGGAAGACGAGGACGGCGTCGGGCTCCTGGTCAGAGCCGAAACCTGTCAGGTGCGCGAAGGCCGAGTGCGGACGGAACCTGTAGTCCGTGTCGTTGGAGCGCTGCTTGAGCGTCCCGGCTGGCACCACGAGGCGCTCGCCGGGGAAGGCGGCCGACACCGCGTCGCGTCGGGCTGCGGTGTAGGGCGCAGCCGCGCCCGGGACGACGCCCAGGTCGACGCGCGGCCCCCAGCCGCTCGTGATGAAGTCGCGGAAGGCAGCAGACGAGGGGCGCTGCGAGCGGTTCTCGTTGCGGTCCTCGAGTGCCTGGGCGGTTCCCTCGGGGGCGTCAGGGGTGCTGTCGGCGCCGAGGGTGCTGGTGTCAGTGGTGTCCGAGCTCATCCCACCATCTTCACACCACGGAGGCGTCCGGCACAGCCACCGATGGTCCCTGGTGGTGGGTGCGCTGGTGGGAGCCCGCGGGAGCCGGGGCCTGCGCCGGGGTGCGGGCCCGGCCTGCCTCGAGGTCCGCGAGGGCCCCGAGCAGGACCGCCGTGTACTCGTCCGGGGCCTCCGAGCTCACGTCGTGGCCGGCGCCGGGGATCACGACCAGCCGGGCGTGCGGCGCGGCGGCGAGGTACTTCTTCTCCTCGAGGCGCATGTGGTCCCGCTTGCCGTTGACGAACCACAGGGGGACGTCGATCTTCGAGGCGCTCTCGACGGCGGACCGCCCGGCGAGCTGTCCGAGCATGTCGGTGACCACGTCCCAGCCGGGCCTGAAGGCTGTGGCGCCGTCCAGCCGCACCGGGCCGCCGGCGTGCTCCGCGGCAGCTGCCGTGACGGGGAGCCCCGCGGCCCGCCCCACCGCTGACACGCGCGGTCGTCGCGGCAGCACGGGCAGGTGCGCACGCACCGACGTCAGGGTCTGCGCGACGTGGTGCGCCGCGTCCCTGTAGAGCAGCACGGGCTTGCCGTGCGGGTCGCAGGTGCAGGCCGACGCGACAGCGCCGACGAGCCGTGCAGGGCGACGCGCCGCGTACTCGAGGGTGACGTAGCCACCGAGCGAGAGGCCCGCCACGACCACGGGGCCCGTTCCCCCGCCGACCGAGGCGACGTCTGCGTCGACCACGTCGAGCGCGCCCTCGAGGGTGAAGCGCTCGTCACGTCGGGAGCCGTGCCCGGGCAGGTCGACGGCGACGGCCTCGTAGCCCTCGGCCCGCACGGCCTCGAGCTGGGGCTCCCAGAGCGCGCTCGAGCTGCGCACGCCGTGGATGAAGACGATCGCCGGTCGCTGCACGGTGTTCCACCTGTTCTCTCGGTCGGGTAGGTACTGGTCGAGGACCAGCGAGGGCCGCCGACCAGGATCGCACCGGGGGCTGCGCACGTGGCGCGCGGCCCGGGCACGTGCCGTGAAAGTAGAGTGTGCGAGTGCCCAGCGACCTCCTGATCGACCTCCACACCCACTCCAACGCCTCGGACGGCACGGAGAGTCCCGGCGGTGTCGTGGAGTCTGCGGCAGCCGCAGGTCTGGACGTCGTCGCGCTCACCGACCACGACACGACGTCGGGCTGGGCCGAGGCCGCCGAGGCGTCGCTGCGGACGGGGGTCGCGCTGGTCCGCGGCACCGAGGTGTCGGCCAGGTCCGAGGGCATCAGCGTCCACCTGCTCAGCTATCTCCACGACCCTGAGCACCCGGTCCTCGTGGCGCAGAACGACGAGGTGCGCCGGGCGCGGTCCGAACGGGCGCGGACGATGGTCGAGCTGCTGAGCCGAGACTTCGACCTCACGTGGGACGACATCCTGGCCCAGACCGAGCCGGGCACGACGATCGGGCGACCGCACCTGGCCGATGCCCTCGTGCACGCCGGCTACGCCCCCGACAGGTCTGCGGCCTTCGCCACGATCTTGCGCACAGGCTCCGACTACTACGTGCCGCACTACGCCCCCGACGCGATCGACGCGATCCGGGCCGTGCGGGCGGCCGGTGGTGTGCCCGTCTTCGCGCACCCCGGGGCAGACCTGCGGGGCCGGGTGGTCGGCGACGCCGTCATCGAGGAGATGGCCGCCGCCGGGCTCGCCGGGCTCGAGGTGCGCCACCGCGACAACGGTCCGGACCAGCAGCGTCGACTCACTATGATTGCCCGGTCCCTCGGTCTCTTCGTGACCGGCTCGAGCGACTACCACGGAGCCGGAAAACCCAACCGGCTCGGCGAGAACACCACACACCCCGAGGTGCTCGCCCAGATCGAAGAGATAGGTCGTAGTGACGTGATCCGCCCGTGAGCGCCTTGGACGCCGTGTTCGACGCTCGTCTGTTCATCGAGGTCTTCATCACCCTGTTCGTCATCATGGACCCCCCGGGGACGGTGCCGATCTTCCTCGGGCTCACCAGCGCCATGACGCACAAGCAGCGCGCCAAGGCCGCCCGGACCGCGATCTTCGTCGCCGCCGGTGTCATCCTCGCCTTCGCAGTCTTCGGGCAGCAGCTGCTCACCTACATGCACATCTCGATCCCCGCGCTCCAGGCCTCGGGCGGTGTGCTGCTGTTCCTCATCTCGATGGAGCTGCTCACCGGCAAGATGGAAGAGCCGACCGCCAGCTCGAAGAACGTCAACGTCGCCCTCGTCCCGCTGGGTACCCCGCTGCTCGCCGGCCCAGGTGCGATCGTCGCCTCGATGCTGTTCGTGCAGCGCGCCGACGGCGACGTCCGCGACCTCACCTCGATCTTCGTCGGCTTCGTCCTCGTGTGCGTGTGCCTGTGGGCCGCGATGCGCTTCGCGAGCGTCGTGCACAGGCTGCTGGGCGAGGGCGGCACGCTGCTCGTCACCCGGATCGCCGGTCTGCTGCTCGCGGCCATCGCCGTGCAGCTCATCGCCGACGCCGTCATCGCCTTCGTCCAGACCGCTTAGCGTGCGACGGCGGCCTCGAAGAGGCCGCTCAGCGTGCGAGGCCTGCACCCGTCTGACGGCGGGTGCAGGCCTCTTCGTCGTCTGACCGGGTACACCCGCAGACGCCGAGAGCGGCGGCCCCGTCGGGGACCGCCGCTCTCGCTGTGCTGCTAGGTGCTGCAGGGTTCTGCTGCCTGCAGCTGGGTGCTGCTGGGGTTCGTACCGTCAGGCAGAGACCGGGGCCTCCGGGCTGCGGCCCTGCTCCGAGGTGCCAGCCGGGCGGCGACGACGACGGCGCGGGCGGGTGCCCTCGCCGTCGGTGCTCGGCGTGCTCGAGGGCTGCTCGGACGGGGCGGAGGCGGGAGCATCCGTCGAGCCCGTGCTGCTCGCGGCCGTCCCCGTGGTGCGGGTGCGCTGACGGGTCCGCGGACGACGGGTGCCCTCAGCCGGCGCCTCGCCTGCTGCAGGAGCCTCGGCGGCACGCTCAGCACGAGGAGTCGACTCAGCCTGACGCGGGGCGCTGTCACGGGGGGCGTCGTCGCGACGTGCGCTGTCGCGACCGCCGTGGCTGCGTCCGCCCTGACCGCCGGAGCGCTCGCCCGAGCGACCGCCACGGCCAGCGTCGGACCGGCTCGAGTCACCGCGAGCCGAGTCGCCACGACCGCCGGCCTGCGCCGGGCGGGCCGCCCCGCGCTTACCGGTCTCGCCGAGGTCTTCGAGGGTCTCCGCGTCGAGGCCGGCACGCGTCTGGGCCGACTTCGGCAGACGGCCCTTGGTGCCCTCGGGGATGTTGAGGTCCGTGTAGAGGTGCGGGGACGTCGAGTAGGTCTCGACGGGCTCGGGGATGCCGAGGTCGAGCGCCTTGTTGATGAGCGACCAGCGGGGCAGGTCGTCCCAGTCGACGAAGGTCACCGCGGTGCCCTTGTGCCCGGCGCGGCCCGTGCGGCCTGTGCGGTGCAGGTACGTCTTCTCGTCCTCGGGGCACTGGTAGTTGACCACGTGGGTCACCTCGTCCACGTCGATGCCACGGGCGGCGACGTCGGTCGCGACGAGGACGTCGATCTTGCCCGAGCGGAAGGCGCGCAGCGCCTGCTCGCGGGCACCCTGGCCGAGGTCTCCGTGGATCGCACCGGAGGCAAAACCGCGGTCGGCGAGCTCGTCGGCGACCTTCGCGGCCGTGCGCTTGGTCCGTGCGAAGACGATCGAGAGGCCACGGCCCTCGGACTGCAGGATCCTGGCGAGCACCTCGACCTTGTCGAGGGCGTGGGCGCGGTAGACGACCTGCTTGATGTTCTTGACGGTCTGGCCGCCGTCGTCGGGGTCGTTCGCGCGGATGTGCGTCGGCTGCTTCATGTACCGGCGGGCCATCGCGACGACAGCACCCGGCATGGTCGCCGAGAACAGCATCGTGTGGCGCACGGCCGGGGTGCGGGAGAGCAGCTTCTCGACGTCGGGGAGGAATCCGAGGTCGAGCATCTCGTCGGCCTCGTCGAGCACCACGCACTGGGCGCGGGTGAGGTCGAGGAAGCCCTGCTTGAGCAGGTCGATCATGCGTCCCGGGGTGCCGACGACGACCTCGACGCCCTGCTCGAGCGCCTTGACCTGCGGCTCGTAGGCACGGCCGCCGTAGAGCTGGACGATGCGGACCGACCGCTTGGTCGACGCCGCGTCGAGGTCTTTGGCGACCTGCACGGCGAGCTCGCGCGTGGGGACGATGACAAGAGCCTGCGGCTTGCCCGGTGCGGGCAGCTCGTCGTACCCGGGCTCACCCGGTGCGACGACGCGGTGGAGGAGCGGCACGCCGAAGCCGAGGGTCTTGCCGGTTCCTGTCTTGGCCTGGCCGATGATGTCGTGCCCCGCCATCGCCACCGGCAGCGTCATCGCCTGGATGGGGAAGGGAGCCACGATGCCTGCGTCGGCGAGGGCCTGGACGATCTCGGGGCGGACACCGAAGTCGCCGAATGTCACGTCTGCAGCCTGCACGCTGCTGGAAGTAGAGCTGGTCACGTTGCCTCATGTGATGTCTGGGCGGCGCCACACGTCGCTGCAGGGGCCACGGCGCAGACAGGTCTACGACGTTCCGGTGTCAGGACGGGCAAGCTCGCCTGTGGCCGGCAGCCGATCGTAGATAGGCGGTGTCGGGCGGCATCCACGCAGCGGGGCGTAGCGCACGACGAGGGTCGAGACGACCGGGCAACCGTTGTACAGGGTGCAGTCTAGCCGACGACGCCCACGACGGGCAGGTTCCTGCCGCTGGCGACGGTCTCCGTGCACGCCCCGAGCCGAGGGCGCCACCGACCGGCCTATCCTGGTCGGATGAGCGAAGCACACGCACCGGTCCACCCGGCGCCCACAGCGCCTGCGACGTCGCAGGTCAGCCCAGGTCTGCGCACCCCGCCGAGCGTCGCCGACGAGTGCGAGCTCCTCGGCCTCGTCGCCTACGGCCAGCTCGCCGCCTTCACCCAGCTCGCCGGCGACTCCCGCCACGCCGAAGACTTCGACACCTGCCTCCAGCTCGCCCACCTCGCCTCCGCGGCCCTCGCGGGGCAGGGCGAGGTCCTCGACCGCATCACGACCCTCGGCGAGGACGCCACAGCCCGGCTCGAGTCCTTCGTCGGCAGCTTCGACAACTTCGTCGACCGCACAGCGCCCAGCACCTGGTGGGAAGGCCTGCTCAAGGGCTACGTGGGCTTCGGGGTCGCCCACGACTTCCTCCAGGTCCTCGCCGAGCGGTTCGACGGACCCAGCCGGGCCGTCATCGACGCGGCGCTCGAGTCCTTCGCGCCCGACGCGCTCGCGGCCGAGCAGCTCGCTGCAGCCGCAGCCGCTGACGAGGTCCTC
This sequence comes from Sanguibacter sp. Leaf3, assembly GCF_001425965.1. Classification (NCBI taxonomy): domain Bacteria; kingdom Bacillati; phylum Actinomycetota; class Actinomycetes; order Micrococcales; family Sanguibacteraceae; genus Sanguibacter; species Sanguibacter sp. Leaf3. The sequence continues at coordinate 1,063,559 of NZ_LMRH01000001.1, forward strand.
GGGTCCAGGCTCGCCCTGTGGGGGCGCCGCCTGGTCGGCGAGGCCCTCGGCTTCGTCAACGACCTGCTCAGCGCACGACCGGGCCTCGTCCGCGTGCTCGCCTGCGAGCCCGTCGACCCGGCCGAGCAGTCGACCTCGGGCGCCAAGCTGTTCTCGCACCTCACGGCGGCGCACTCCCGCCGGATGGGGCGCATCGGGCTCACGGCCTGAGGGCGGCTCGCCCTCCCTGCTCGGCCCGACCTGCGCAGGCCGACCTGCGTACCCCCAGCCTGAGGTCGACCGTGCGTCCGAGGTCCCACGCCTGGGCGTAGACCTCGGACGGGCTCCGGGCGCTCAGCCTGCGGCGGTGCTGCTCCCGGTGGTCCCGGCGCTGCTGGGCAGACCGACAGCCGCGAGGAAGTGCTCGAGGGTCAGCGTGCTCATCCCGAGGGCGACGGTGCTCGACGACAGGGCCGACGCGCTGATGGTCAGCACGGCCAGGCTGCTCGCCAGGGCGGCCGGCTGGATCTTCTCGCGGACGAGGGGGATGAGCCAGTCTCCGAGGCGGGCGACGGTCCAGCCCGTGAGCACCACGTGCTCGGGGTTGATCATGTTGACGAGGTCGCCCAGGCTCGCCGCCAGGTACCGGGCCGTCCTGTCGACGAGCTCGACCATCGCCCCGTCGCCCGAGACGAGCCCCGACTGCACGGCGTCGACAAAAGGCTTCTGCTGCGTGATCCGCAGCGCGGGGTGCGCAGGCTGGATCTCGGCGAGGGTCGCCATCAGCCCGCCGACCCCGACGTAGGCCTCCACGCAGCCGCGCCGACCGCACCTGCACAGCCGCCCCTCGAAGACGAGGAGCGTGTGACCCCACTCGCCCGCGTTGTTGCTCACCCCGCGCACGAGCTCGCCGTTGAGCGCGAAGCCCGAGCCCACGCCGGTCCCGAGGTTGACGATCGCCAGGTCGCGGTGCTCGCGGCCGGCCCCGAACCAGAGCTCGGCGACGGTGATGGCCTTGAGCGGGTTGTCGACGTGCACGTGCATGCCGAGGTCGTCGGTCAGCAGGTCTTTGATGCGGACGTCGTGCCAGTCCCAGTTCGGCGCGAAGACCGAGACGCCGAGGTCGGGCTGGACCTGCCCAGGCAGGCTCACGCCGACCCCGACCACGGAGGACGCCTCGATCGACGCGAGGGCGAGCACGCCGTGGACGGCGAGACGGATCCCGTCGACCACGTACTGGGGGGAGTTGAGGTGCTCGTCGAGCGGGACAGAGACCGTCCCGCGGGGCTCGAGGCTGAGGTCGAAGACCGTCGTCTCGACGTAGGTCTCGGCGACGTCGACCCCTACGAGGTAGCCGCGCCCCGGGTCGAGACGCAGCAGCTCGAGGGGACGGCCGACCCCTGTCGACACCATGGCCTCGATCTGCACGACACCTGCGGAGAGGAACTCCTTGACCAGCGTCGAGACCGTCGCGACGCTCAGGCCTGTGTGCTGGGACAGCTCCTGCCGGGTGGCGGTGCGGAGCGTGAAGAACGCCCGGAGCACCGCCATCCGGCTCTCGGAGCGCAGGTCGCGAGCGGTCCGTCTGCTCATGGCGCACCGCCACCTGCTGGGTTCATGGTGCTGATAGTGCCACGCTGTCGAGCCTCGGCGGGAGGTCGCCCGCGGTCCCGTGGACCAGCAGGGTGAGGACAGATCCGGTCGGGACGTCGGGGGTCCACAGCGACTCCGGGTCGCCGCCGCTCACGACGGGTCGGGCCTGGTCGCCGAGCCACACACGCCCGAGGCTGCGGCCGCCCAGCCAGGCCGTCACCCGGACCTGGTGCCCGGCCGGCTGCAGCCGCAGCCCCGTCGGGCTCGCGGGCACGTCGAGGTCGAGCCACAGGTCGTCGCCCGCGGCGAGCTCGACGGGCAGGTCGACGACAGTCCCCGACCGGCGCGCGGCGGCCTGCTCGTCGAGGCTGTGCTCGGTGAGAGGAGCGACCTCCCACGTCGTCAGCGGCCTGAGCGCAAGGATCTCGGCCCGCATCCCGGGCTGCGACGGGTCGTGGGGCCAGGTGATCGCGAGGTGGTGCTGGGCTCCTGAGCCGTTCGCCGCCGGAGCATCGGGGAGCACGAGCCACGGGTCGACGGGGTGCACGAGGACGGGTGGCTGCCCGTCGACGGCGACGTGGACGGGGCGGGTCTGGCCGTGCAGCCGCAGCGCCGCCCGGGTGCCGTGCGGGACGACGACAGACCGCGCGTAGGCGAGCGGGGCGCCGAGCCGTGTGCTCGACCACCCGCCGAGCGTGCGGAGCGGCCGCGGTCCGCGACCCGGCCAGGAGGGGGCTGAGGGCGCCGAGACGTCACCCGCAAGATCACCCGAGAGGCCCTCGGCGTCAGCTGTCGCGACCTCCCATCCCGCCGTGACGTCGATGACCGACTCGACGGCGTAGGCCTCGCCGACCCCGCGCAGCGATCCGAGCCGCAGCGCCGGGAGCCTGTGGTCGTCGAAGTTGGCGTGCCCCCAGATCTCCACGTCTGCGGTGAGGTCGACCTCGCCGTGGCGGTGGCCCAGGTCGACCAGGTGCGCCGCTCCGAAGCGCGCGACGGAGGGCAGGACCTCGTCGGTGGTGCCAAGGGCAGCGCCGCTCAGGCGCAGGTCGACGATGTCGCTCGCCCCGACGAGGAGCACGGCCTCGGCCGCGCTCGCGTCGATCGTCGTCCTGTACCGACCGCGACCGCGGTAGACGCCGAGGGACTCGAGCGTCGGTGCACGGTCGCCGTGCGTCGACGGTGCCACGTCGTCGTAGAGATGCGCGGGGGTGGTGCGCGCGGCGGGGAGGGGGACCAGCCCGAGGGCTGTGCCACCGGTCTCTCCAGGCTCTGCAGCGGAAGGCTCTGCGGCCTCGTGGCGTGACCTCCGCGCGTCGACCGGCGCGGTGTGCCGGGTCGCGTCGGCGACTGTCGACAGCGAGACGACGATGCGCCCCGCCGCGGTGGTCACCAGGGCCGAGGGCCGGGTGGCGTCCAGCGTCAGGCGGACCACGTCACCGGCAGGTCCCCCGTCGACCGTCGCATCGTCGCCGCAGCCGGACAGCACCACGGTGGTGGCGCTGTCGGACACCAGTTCCACCTGCAGTCCCGTGACGCCCTCGCGCACACCGACGAGGTCCGCGCTCGCGAGCGCCAGCGTCTCCGGCCGTCCCCAGCCGGCGAGCGGCAGGTCGACCAGGACGAGGGCGCACTGCATGCCCGCGACCTCGACGTCGACGGGGCCGTCGGCGGCGCGCAGCACCGCGGTGCCGCTCTCGGTCGAGAGGTTGGGCAGTCCGACGAGCCTGCCGTCGCCCGCCAGGTCGAGTGCGGCGAGGTGGTCGCTCGTCGGGAAGCCGACGTGCTCGACCTCGGTCGCAGCCCCTGTGGCGGGGGTGCTCGCGGCGAGCCGCGGACCGAGCGTCGCGACGACGCGGGCCAGCAGCTGCGCCTCGAGGAAGCCGTGCCGCTCTGTGCCCTCGGGGGTCACGTACCCCGCGAAGTCGTAGTCGTGAGCCATGAAGCTGCCCGGGTCGCCCCAGTTGCCGACCGAGGGGGTCGCCCCGAAGTTGTAGCCGGAGGCCTGCAGGTACGGCGCGAGCAGCCGTGCCCCGGAGACGAGCAGCCTGCGCAGCGTCGTGTGCAGACGGTTCGTCTCGGTGACCAGCAGCGGCAGCCCGCGGGCAGCGAGCTCAGCCGTGTAGCGGAGCACCTCGGACTCGACGGCGGGGGACGTGTCGTCGGGGTAGAAGTTGCAGGCCGGGGCCACACCCTGCGCGTCGCCTGTCGCCCCGTGCAGGTCGCCCTGCCCGCTGCACGCCACGACAGGCACGCTGATGCCGTGCCCGACGAGCAGGTCGCGCAGCGCGCCCACGTAGCCGGTCCTGTCGTGGCAGTCGAAGAAGTCGAGCTCGTTCTCCGCCTGCACGAGCACGACGGTCCCGCCCGCCCCGGTGCCGGTCGTCTGGGTGCCCAGCGGGTCGCCGAGCTGGCGGACCGCGAGGATCGGGACCACCTGGTCGAACCACCGCGCGACCTGCTCGAGGAACCTCGGCTCGTGCTGACGCACCCGTAGGTCAGGGTCGAGGGTGAGCCATGCGGGTAGAGCCCCGCCGTCCCACTCGGAGCAGATGTACGGCCCCGGTCGGGCGACCACGAGCAGACCGACCTCGGCCGCGAGGTCGAGGAAGGCCGCGACGTCGCGCTCCCCGGTGAAGTCCCACACGCCCGGGGTGATCTCGTGGAAGTTCCACGGCAGGTACACGTCGACGGCGGTGTACCCCGAGGTGCGCACCTGCTCGAGCCTCTCGCGCCACTGCGACCGCGGGATGCGGAAGTAGAACAACGACGCGCAGAGCACGACGCGTGGCTCGCCGTCGATCACGAGGAGCCCGTCGGTCAGGGTCACGCCGGGTCTGTGCCGTGGGCCCGTCTGCTCGCGAGGGCTGTGGGGGAGAAGGGCCGTGCCTCCAGGTTCCTGAGGAGGGGTCATCACTTCACACCTGCACTTCCGCCGCTGAGGTTCATCTCGTAGAGGTACTTCTGGCCGAGGTAGTAGACGCAGATCATCGGCACGGTGAGCAGCAGCGAGCCGACCATGACGAAGTTCCACGGTGGTGCCTGCAGCGCCTGCCCGGTGCTCGCGATGTACTGGACGCCGAGGGCGAGCGGCATCTTCGACTCGTCGTTGAGGTAGATCAGCGGGCCCATGAAATCGCCCCACGTGGCGGTGAGCGTGAAGATGCCGATCGCCACGAGGATCGGGAACATCATCGGCAGGATCATGCGGCGGTAGATGCCGAAGAACCCCAGACCGTCCATCATCGCGGCCTCGTCGACCTCCGAGGACATCCGCGAGACGAACTGGCGCACGAGGAAGATGTTGAAGGCGTTCGAGAAGAAGTTCGGCACGATGAGCGGCAAGAAGGTGTTCACCCAGCCGAGCTCTTTGAAGAGGATGAACTGCGGGATCATCGTGATCTGCGCGGGGATCATCATGGTCGCCAGGACCACGAGGAACACCGCGTTCTTGCCGGGCGCTCGCAGCCTGGCGAAGGCGTACCCGACGAGCGAGCTCGAGATCACCTGACCGATCACCGCGAAGAACGCGATGACACATGAGTTCACGACGAAGCGCCCCATCGGCAGGTCTGAGGTGAAGACCCTGACGAAGTTGCCCCACTCGAACTCCCGGGGGATCACCGTGAAGCTGTTGGTGTTGACGGTCTGGTCGCTCGACAGGGCGATCGAGACGACGAACACGAAGGGCACGAAGAGGATCGCGGAGACGATCAGCAGGACGGCGTAGGTCGCGGGGGAGGCCTTGAAGGCCCGCAGCGTGCGGCCGCGGCCCTCGGGCTCGTCGCGCGGCGCCCGCGTGGTCTGCGCCGTGACCGCCGCCGGTGTGGTCGTGATGGCCATCAGCGCATCTCCGTCTCGTAGAAGACCCAGCGTCGCGAGGTGCGGAAGGCGACGAGGGTGAACAGCAGGATGATGACGAACAGGACCCACGAGATCGCCGAGGCGTAGCCCATCCGGTAGTAGGAGAAGGCCTCGTTGAAGAGCAGCGGGACGACCATCTGGCTCGCGTTGTTCGGACCGCCCGAGGTGAGGATGTACACCTGCGAGAAGATCTGGAACGCGCCGATCAGCCCCATGATGAGGTTGAAGAAGATGATCGGGGTGACCTGCGGGAAGGTGATCGACCAGAACTGCCGGGCCGATCCCGCCCCGTCGATCTCGGCGGCCTCGTAGAACTCGTTCGGGATGCCCTTCATCGTGGCGAGCAGGAGCACCGTGGCGCCGCCTGCCCCCCAGGCCGAGAGCAGGATGAGCGCCGGCTTGACCCAGTCTGGGTCGAGCAGCCAGGCCGGTCCGTCGATCCCGAACCACCCGAGCAGACCGTTGAGCGGGCCGTCCGGGGCGAGGACCATCTGGAAGATCATGGCCGTCGCGACGAGCGGGACGAGCGTCGGCAGGTAGATGAGGGTGCGGAACAGCTTGCGGGCCCGGACCTGCTTGTTGAGCAGGTGCGCGAGCCACAGCCCGAGGACCAGCCCGAGCGGCACGGAGATCGCTGCGTAGTAGAAGGTGTTGCCGAGGGCCTTCCAGAAGATCGGGTCCTCGGTGAAGAGCCGCACGTAGTTGTCGATCCCGACGAAGGTCGGTGGCGTGAAGGTGTCCCAGTCGGTCAGGGAGTAGTAGACCGAGGCGATCATCGGGCCGAGCATGAAGGCGAGGAACCCGACGATCCACGGCGAGATGAACAGGTAGAAGTACCGCGCCTCCCGCTTGCGGCTCGTGGACATCCGTCGCACGGGGGCTGCGGGTGCTGGTGGCTCCGTCGGCTTCGTCGCCGAGGGGCTGAGCGAGGTGGCCATGGGAGGGCCTACTTCGCCGGGATGATCGACTCGAGGCGCTCCTGGATGGTCGCGAGCGCGGGCGCCGCCTCCTGCTTGCCGAGCCAGAAGTCCGCGAGACCGTCGGTGAAGGCCTGCTGCATCTCGTTCCACTGCGGGATGAACGTCGACTTGAAGGCGAAGGACGACGACTCGGGGAAGGCCTGCATGTTGACGGGGTCGGTCATCCAGGACGGCGAGAGGAACGCGTCCGACTGCTGCACCTCGACGTTCGCCGGGACGTCCTGCTTCATCGAGATGACCAGGGGCTGGGCCTTGTCGCTCGTGAGGAAGTCGATGGCCTTGAAGGCGAGCGCAGGGTCCTTGGCGGTCCGGGAGATCGCCAGGCCGGAGCCGAAGGTCGCGACGGCCTGCTCCTTGCCGCGCCACATCGGGGCGATGTCCCACTCGACGGTGTCCTGCTCCGCGAGGGAGCCGACGTTCCAGAATCCCGTGGTGTTCATCGCGACGAGACCGGCGGCGAAGGCGGGGTCACCGCCCATGTCTGTGCCCATGTTGGCGTAGTCGATCGTCGAGGGGACCACCTTGTGCTTGAACACGAGGTCGCCGCAGTACTGCAGCGCCTCGACCACGGCGTCGGAGTCGGCGGTCGGACGGCCTGCCTCGTCGATGATGGCCCCGCCGTTCTGGTGGGCGAAGCTCCACCACAGCGGCCACCAGCCCGCGCCTGCGTAGCCCCAGCGCTCGCCAGGGACCGTGAGCTCCTGGGCTGCCGAGAGCATGTCGTCCCAGGTCCAGTCCGCTGTCGGTGCCGAGATCCCGGCCGACTCGAAGAGCCCCTTGTTGTAGTAGAGGATGGCCGCGCCCGAGCGGTCGGGGATCGCGTAGACCTTGTCCTCGTAGGAGTAGACCGAGCCGACGGGGCCGAAGCGCGAGTCGAGGTCGAGCTTGGCCGTCGCGATGTGCTCGTCGAGGGGCAGCAGCTGGTTCTTGCTCGAGTAGACGTTGACGTTCTCGGCGACCTGCATGATGTCCGGGCCGGAGCCTCCGGCGATCATCGTCTGGACCTTCTGCGCGTAGCTGTCGGAGAGGATCAGCTGGAGCGTCACGCTCATCTCGGGGTACGCCTCGACGAGGGCGTCGATGCGCGCCTGGTAGGCAGCCTTGTCGACCTCCCCGCCCCAGACCGTCATGACGAGCCTGCCGTCACCCCCACCGCCTCCGCTGTCCGAGCCGCAGGCGGTCAGCGTGATGACACCGGCCGCCGCCACGAGCGTGCTCGTCAGGAATCCGCGTCGAGAGAAGTCCTTGTCCATGATGCCCATCGTGGGTCGCCTCCTTGCGATCGTCGCGAGCCGGGCACCGTCGCCCCCGAGCGTCGTCGCCCGTTCCCTCGCAGGGTTAAATTAACCCTTAGAAGAACTGGTGTCCAGGGTGCGGCATGCGCTTTCCGAGGATGCGGCCCATGCCGGGACGCACGAAGGCTCCCCGGGCGGCGAGCGCCTGGGGAGCCTTCGGGTCGTGCGGTGCGCTGGTCTGGACGCCTCAGATGGCGCCGAAGCCCACCTTGCGCTGCTCCTCGGAGCCGAGCTCCACGTAGCCGATGGTCGCGGCCGGGACGAGCACCCGGCGCCCCTTGGCGTCGGTGAGCTCCAGGACGGTGCCGTCCTTGAGCGCCGCGCTCACGCGTGCGGCGACGTCGTCCGCGGTCGCGTCGGTCTCGACGACGATCTCGCGCGCCAGGTTCTGAACACCGATCGTGATCTCCACGAAGTCCCACTCTCCTCAGGTCGTGAGCGCCGCCGGTCAGCCGTGCTCGTGATGTCTCCCGACGATCATCGCCCCTCGGAGGGCACTTCGCGTCGCACCATCCCGTGAATTCCGCGCCAAGCGAACTGTGCGATGAGCTCAGGGGTGTCCATCTCCGCCGCGTCCTCGGGGCGGCGGGCCGCATCGGCCGCACGCTCACCCCGCAGGGCGTCGGAGGCGGCGACCCGCGCCATCGCCGTCGCCGTCCGGGCGATGGTCAGCGTCTGGGCCGGTGTGAGGTCGGTGATCGACTCGAGGACCCCGGCGAACAGCTCGGCGTTGCGCCGGTTCGGGTCTTCTACGCGCTCGCGGACCAGGTCGTCACGGGTGACGTCGGACTCGAAGAGCAGCGAGGCTGCGACGCCGCAGCCCTCGGCGAAGTCCACGTAGGCCCGGACGACGGCGTGCACCACGTCGTAGCCGTCGACGCTCGCGTCGTCGGCGCCCGACGCCGCCGCGGCGGCGACAGCCTCGCGGACGGGCACCAGGGCGAGGGCTACGGCGTCCACCAGAGCCTGCCCGCGCTCGTCGATGACGGCGAGGTAGAGGTCGAGCTTGGACGGGAAGTGGCGATAGAGGATCGGCTTGGACACCTCGGCCCTGTCGGCGATGTCGTCCATCGAGATGTGGTGGAAGCCCTGGGCCGCGAAGAGGTCCTGCGCGATCGTGAGGATCTGCGCCTGCCGCTCGTTCTTCGGCATGCGGGGCTTGGCCCGTCTGTGAGGATCGGGTGCAGGGTGGTTGACCACAGCCCCAGACTAGGTCCTTCGGCCTATCATCTCTGGCACCATGGGAGCCGTGCCCACCCCCCGACCCCTCCCAGACGCCCGCGACGCCTCGCGCTCGCCGCAGTCGGGAGACTCGTCGGGGCTCACCCGGAGCCAGCTGCGGGCCGAGCGGTCGGGCGGGCAGATCCGCACGTCAACCCGGGTTTCTCGCCGTTCTGGGATGCGCGTGCGACCCGCCGTCGCCGTGGTCCTCGCGGGCGTGCTGGCGGGCACGGGGGCCGGAGCCGTGTGGACGGCTCTGGGCAACCAGCAGTCGGATGCACTGATCTCACCTGCCGGGACGGCCGCGGGAGCGCAGCCCCGGGTCGACGACCGGGCCAGCCGGGACGACGAGCGCGACGTCCTCGCCGAGCCGACCTCTGAGGCCGCCGCCGGAGACGGCTCGGGGGTCAGTCCCACCGCGGTGTCCGGGTCCGGCTCCGACAGCGCAGCGGGCTCCGGCAGCGTGCTCTCCCTCAACCCCCTCGACATCGAGGCGCTCCCCGACATCGCTGCAGCCCGTCCGCAGGCTGGCGACACCTCGACCTCCGGGGCGGGTGACGCTGCTGGCCTCGCGGCAGACGATCCCGCCCAGGTGGCCGAGCTCGGGGCGAGCGAGGCTGTCGCGCCTGTGCTGCCCGAGGGTGTCGACGAGGTCGACTTCGCCGCAGGCATCCTCTCGGCAGACGTCCCCGAGTCCGGGACCGGTGGCCTCGACGTGGTCCCCGGCTCGAGCCCGGCCCCGGGTGCTGGAGAGGTCTCCACGGTCCGCATCCAGGTCGAGCAGGGTCTCGACGTGGACGGCACCAAGGTCGCCGACCTCGTGCTGACCACCCTCAACGACCCTCGCAGCTGGGGCGGTGACGGGTCCCGCACCTTCGCCCGGACCGACGCCGCCGACGCCACCTTCACCGTGACCCTCGCCAGCCCGAGCACCGTCGACAGGCTCTGCGCGCCGCTCGACACCGGCGGGCTGTGGTCCTGCGGCGTGACCGACCACGCCGTGCTCAACTACCTCCGCTGGGTCGAAGGCTCACCCAACTACGGCGAGGACATGGCGGCCTACCGCCAGTACCTCATCAACCACGAGGTCGGCCACGTCCTCGGGCACAGGCACGAGCAGTGCGGGGCGACAGGCTCCCTCGCGCCCGTGATGGTCCAGCAGAGCGGCGCGACCATCCGCTGCGTGCCGAACGGGTGGCCGAGGCCGTAGCCTGCCGCAGCCCGGACGACTGCCGGTGGTCCGGTTCTCCAGGTGTCGGTGGCTCGTGATGGGATGCGGTCTGTGGAACTCAGACCGCCTGTCGCTGCCGGGGCCCTCGACGTGCTCGACGCCGTCGACGGGTCTGATGAGCGACCCGTCCCCAGGCCCCTGGCACCGCGGCTCGACGAGTCGCAGGCGCACGCGCTCGGTGCTGTCTTCGAGCAGCCTGTGAGCCTGGTCCTCGGCGCCCCGGGGTCAGGGAAGACGACTCTCGCGCTCGAGGTCGCAGCCGCAGCCGTCGAGCAGCACGGCACCTCGCCCGACAAGATCCTCGTGCTCGGGGCGACCCGCCGCGGCGCGGGGCACCTCCGTGACACCCTCGCCGCGCGCCTCGGGCTCACCGTCCGCGGTGCTGTCGTGCGGACGGCACCGTCGGCTGCCTTCACGATCCTCACCGCTCGCGCGCAGGCTCTCGGAGAGCCCGCGCCGACACTGGTCACAGGGCCGGAGCAGGACCTCGTCCTCGCCGAGCTCCTCGCCGGGCACGCAGCGGGCGAGGGCGCCGACGTCGGGTGGCCCTCGACCTTCCCTGAGGAGACGCTCGAGCTGCGGGGATTCCGCGAAGAGCTCCGCGACCTCCTCATGCGCTCGGCCGAGCGCGGCCTCGGGCCCGCTGACCTCGTGACGCTCGGCCACCGGCACGAGCGCCCCGAGTGGGCTGCTGCGGGGCGCCTCTACGACGAATACCTCTCGGTGATGGCGCTGCGTCAGCTGACGCCCGACTCGGGGGAGCGCTACGACCCGGCCGGGATCGTCGACGAGGCCGCGCGCACCCTCGAGACCTGGCAGGACGACGACAGGCCGCGCTGGGACCTCGTCGTGGTCGACGACTACCAAGAGGCCACGGCAGCCACCGCCCGCCTCTGCCACGTCCTCGCCGGCGACGGAGCCCGCCTCGTGCTGCTCGCGGACCCCGATACCTCCGCGCAGGCCTTCCGCGGTGCGACCCCGGCGCTCGTCGGCCGGGCGCCGGCGGGCTCGCCGCCGTCGAGCCGGTCGCTCGACCAGGCCCCTGGGGCCGTCGGTGAGCTTGGCGCCCAGGTGCTGGCCCTCGGGACGGTCTGGCGGCACGGCGCGCGGCTGCGCGAGGCCGTGCGATCTGTCACGCAGGAGATCGGGTCGGTCGGGGCGGTCGAGCACCGGCGGGCTCCCGCGCGGTCCGTAGTTCTCGGGCTGTCCCGCGAGGACGAGGCCGGGTCCGAGCACGACGTCGATCTCCGTGAGGACCACGACGGCACTGTCGAGACCGCTGTGCTCCCGAGCCCTGCGCTCGAAGAGGCGCACGTCGCCAAGACCCTGCGCGCCGAGCACCTCGTCGCCGGGACCGCCTGGTCGCAGATGGCCGTGGTGGCCCGCTCCGGGTCCGAGCTCGTGCGCCTGCGCCGTGCCCTCGGCGGGGCCGGTGTGCCCGTCGCGGTCGTCGGGACCGATGTCGCGCTGCGTGACGAGCCCGCGGTCCGGCCGCTGCTGCGCGCCCTACGGGCTGCCGCGACAGGAGAGCTCGAGCCGGAGGTCGCCGTCGAGCTCCTCACGTCTCCGCTCGGTGGGATCGACGCCGTGGGTCTGCGCCGGCTGCGTCGCGCCCTGCGTGCCGAAGAGCTCGAGGGTGGTGGTGGGCGCACCTCCGACGCGCTGCTGGTCGAGGCTCTCGGCGACCCCGTCCGGGTCGTCACGCTGCCCTCGGACGTCATCCGTGGTCCGCGGCGTGTCGCACAGATGCTCGCCGCAGGGCGGACTGCGCTCGACGCTCCGGGCGCGAACGCGCAGACCGTCCTGTGGGCGCTGTGGGACGCCGCAGGTGTCGCGGAGACCTGGCGGTCGATCGCCGTCAACGGTGGACCCGGGGCGGCCCGCGCTGACCGTGACCTCGACTCCGTGATGGCCGTGTTCCGCGCCGCGGAGACCTTCGTCGAGCGTGTCCCGCAGGCGACAGCCCTCGCCTTCGTCGACCACGTGGAGTCCCAAGACCTCCCTGCCGACAACCTGGCGGCCCGTGCCGCCGCCGCAGACACCGTCCAGCTGCTCACACCGGCAGGTGCCGCCGGGGGCGAGTGGGAGGTCGTGGTCGTCGCCGGTGTGCAGGACGGCACCTGGCCCGACCTCCGCCTGCGCGACTCGATGCTCGGCTCGCAGGCCCTCGTCGACATCCTCTCCGGACGGTCCCAGGACGCCTCCGGCACAGGGCGTGACGCGCGGCGGGCTGTCCTCGCCGACGAGCTCCGCGCTTTCGCCGTGGCTGTCTCCCGGCCGACCCGCCGACTCGTCGTCACCGCCGTGCGCGACGTCGACTCCGAGCCGTCGGTCTTCGTCGACCTCGTCTCGCCGGACGCGGACGGCAGCGACAGCGAACCGCCGGACGTCTTCGCCGCCCCGCTCGACCTGCGCGGTGTCGTGGCGACGCTGCGCTCCGAGCTCGCGGCTGCCCTGGCCGAGGGGACCGGCGCCGGTGCGGCGCGGGCCCGGTCTGTCGCTGGTCTGCTCGCCAGGCTCACGGTGTCGGGAGTCGCCGAGGCTGACCCGACCAGCTGGTACGGCTCGGCCGAGCTCTCCAGCTCGGCTGCCCTGCGCGCACCCGACGAGACCGTCCCCGTGTCGCCGTCGAAGGTCGAGCAGGTGCACCGCTGCGCACTCCGCTGGGCGCTCGAGAGCGCGGGCGGGACCGCCGGCAGCGCCCTCTCGCAGTCTGTCGGCAACCTCGTCCACGACATCGCCCGCGAGCTCCCCGCCGCAGGGCACGCCGAGCTCGCCTCCGAGCTCGACCGCCGCTGGCACGAGCTCGGCATGCCCGACGGCTGGCCCGCGACCCAGACGCGCCGCCGGGCCGACGCGATGATCCGGCGGCTGGCCGAGTACTACACCGAGATCTCCGGCCCTGTGCTCGTCGAAGAGTCCTTCGAGGTGCAGGTCGGGCGCGCCGTGCTGCGTGGCTCGGTCGACAGGCTCGAGCGCAGCGGCGACGACGGCGTGAGGGTGACCGACCTCAAGACAGGCCGGGGCATCCCGAGCGTCGCCGAGGCGTCGACCAACGCCCAGCTCGGTGCGTACCAGCTCGCCGTCGAGTCCGGAGCCTTCCCCGAGCTCGGCCCGGACGTGCACAGCGTCGGTGCCCAGCTCGTGTTCGTGGGGGAGGGTGTGCGAGCCACCCGGCGCACGCAGGAAGCCCTCGGGGAGGCCGAGGGCAGCTGGGCGCAGACCCTCGTGACCGAGGCCGCCGAGACCATGGCTGGCGCGAGGTTCAGAGCCGTCGAGAACTCCCTGTGCCCTACCTGCAGCGTGCGCCGCGCCTGCCCCGTCCAGTCCGAAGGGCGGCACGTCGTCGACCTCGGCATACCGGCCGTCCTCCCGGAGGAGCAGAGATGACCGTCCCCGCAGGCGACCGCCCGGACCTGAACGCGGGCGACCGCCCGAGCCTGAACGCGGGCGAGCGCCTGGACCGCAGCGCGGGCCACCGCCCGACACTCAGCGCCGCTGACATCGCCGACCTGCTCGGGCAGCACCGGCCGACCGAGGAGCAGGCCGCTGTCATCGAGGCGCCCATGGCACCGATGCTCGTCGTCGCCGGGGCAGGCTCGGGCAAGACCGAGACGATGTCGGCCCGAGTCGTGTGGCTCATCGCCAACGGCTTCGTCGAGCCGCAGGAGGTCCTCGGGCTGACCTTCACGCGCAAGGCTGCCGGCGAGCTCTCCGACAGGGTGGGACGCCGCCTGCGCCAGCTCCGACGCAGCCGCGCCGGGTCGGGAGGGTCCGCCCTCGACGCGCTCGACCGCCCCACCATCTCGACCTACAACTCCTACGCCGCCTCGCTCGTCAAGGACCACGGACTGCGGATCGGCCGCGAGCCCGGCGCCCGTCTGCTCTCCGAGGCGTCGAGCTGGCAGGTCGCGAGCGACGTCGTCGAGAGCTGGCACGGAGACCTCGGGACCGACGCCGCGGTGTCGACCGTCGTCTCGGCCGTCCTCGACCTGTCGAACGCGCTGAGCGAGCACCTGCTCACCGTCACCGAGGCCCGGGACCAGATCGAGACGCTCGTCGACCAGATCGTCACGACGCCCTTCGGGGGCAAGCGCCGCTCGCTGCACGCCGACCTCGGCAAGCTCGCGCGGTCCCTCGGCGAGCGGCACGCGCTCCTCGAGGTCGTCGACGCCTTTCAGCGGCGCAAGCGCACGATGGACGCAGTGGACTTCGGCGACCAGGTGTCCCTCGCCGCGCAGCTCGCCCTCGAGGTCGACGCCGTCGCGGCGGGGGAGCGCGCCCGCTACTCCGTGGTGCTGCTCGACGAGTACCAGGACACCTCGTACGCGCAGATCCGCCTGCTGAGCGCACTCTTCGGCGACGGTCACCCCGTCACCGCTGTCGGCGACCCCAACCAGTCGATCTACGGCTGGCGCGGGGCCAGCGCCTCGGGTCCCGCCAGGTTCCCCGGGCAGTTCCGCGACGCCGACGGCCGTCCCGCAGTGGTGCACAGGCTGAGCACCTCGTGGCGCAACGACCTCGCGATCCTCGACGTCGCCAACACCACGTCGCGTCCGCTCTACCTCGCAGACCCGGACAACTCCCTGCCCTCCCTCGACCCTCGTCCGACAGCGGGCCTGGGCTCGGTCCACGGCGTGTACGCCGCGACGATCGAAGAAGAGGCGTCGGCGATCGCCGAGTTCGTCGCCAAGCGCTGGGCACCCGGCCAGACGACAGCCGCTGTCCTGTGCCGGGCGCGCAGCCAGTTCCCGGCGATCGAGGCAGCGCTGCGCGGGCGCGGTCTGCCCGTCGAGGTGGTCGGCCTCGGCGGGCTGCTCACCACCCCCGAGGTGGTCGACCTCGTCGCGCTGCTCGAGGTGGTCCACGACCCGTCGCGCGGGGACTCGCTCATGCGTCTGCTCACAGGCCCCAGGCTCAACCTCGGCGCGTCAGACCTGCACGCCCTCGCGAGCCGCTCGGCCGAGCTCGGACGACGGACCCGGGCGGACAGGCCTGTCGAGGGAGACATCTCCGACGACAGGTCGATCGTCGACGCCCTCGACGACCTGCCCCCCGAAGGCTGGACCGGGCCCGACGGGAGGTCCTTCACCACAGCGGGATGGACCCGTCTGCGCTCGCTCGCCGCGATGCTGCGTGAGCTCCGGGCCCTCACCTATCTCTCCCTGCCCGAGCTGGTCGACCGAGCCGAGCGTGCCCTCGGGCTCGACATCGAGATGGCCCTGGTCGCCGCGCGCAGCCGGGACGACGCACGAGCCGGCAGACCGACCGCCGACCCGCGGGGGCGTGCCCACCTCGACGCCTTCCGTGACGTCGCGGCGACCTTCTCCGACACCTCCCAGCTCGCGACGCTCGGTGCCTTCCTCGCCTGGCTCGCGACTGCCGAGAAGCGCGAGCGCGGACTCGACCGTCCGGCGGGGACCCCCGACCCGGAGGCCGTCCAGCTGATCACCGTGCACGCGTCCAAGGGCCTCGAGTGGGACGTCGTGGCGGTCCCCGGGCTCGTCGACGGTGCCTTCCCGTCGACCCGAGCGAGCACGGACAAGGGCCCGACCTCCTCAGGGTGGCTGACTGGCCTCGGGGAGCTCCCTTTCCCGCTGCGCGGAGACGCCCAGGACCTGCCTGAGCTGTCCCTCGCCGGCGCTGAGGACTCGGCCGAGCTCAATGCGCGTCTGGTCGACTTCAGAGCGCGCTGCGGCGAGCACGAGGTCGCCGAAGAGCGCCGACTCGCCTACGTCGCCTTCACCCGTGCGCGCAGCGACCTGCTCCTCACCGGTGCGTGGTGGCGCAGCGCGAGCAAGCCGGCGACCCCGTCGATCTTCCTCGCAGAGCTCCACGAGGCCGGGGTGCTCGCCGAGTTCACGGTCGCCGAGCAGCCCGAGCCGTCTGCGACGAACCCCCGTGAAGAGCTGACCAACGACGCCGTGTGGCCCCCGCTCGAGGCCGACGAGGCACGTCACGGCGACCTGGCCCAGAGCCCGCTCGCCGGGCAGGGAGCGCCGTCTGGCGGTGCCGGACCCCAGACGGACCCGCTCGAGGTGCTCCGGAACGCCCGCGACCACGTGCTCGACGCCCTCGTCGACGTCACGCACGAGCCTGCCCCCGCGAGCGTCGAGCCCGTGATCGGCCGCGACGGCACCGACCTCACCGAGCTGAGCGAGATCCTGCTCGCCGAACGGATGACCCGGCGCAGCGCCGCGACAGCCATGGACTTCCCCGCGCACGTCTCCGCGTCGGGACTCGTCGAGATCGCCAAGGACCGCGGGGCCTACGCTCTCGCCCTGCGCCGCCCCGTCCCGCGGCAGCCCTCGGTGCACTCCCGCCGAGGGACGGCCTTCCACCTGTGGGTCGAGCGTCGCTACGGCGCCACCTCGCTCTTCGACCTCGACGACATGCCGGGGGCCGACGACGACCTCGTCGACGAGGACACCGCCCTGTCCGACCTCCAACGGACCTTCGAGGCGTCCGAGTGGGCCGAGCTGACCCCGCTCGCCGTCGAGGTGGGCATCGACACCATGATCGCGGGGGTCATCACCCGCACGCGGATCGACGCCGTGTTCGTCGATCCCGCGAGGCCCGGCGCGGACGGCCGAGCGCCGGGTGTGGTCGTCGTCGACTGGAAGACCGGTCGTGTGCCGCGCGACCCCGAGGCTGCCCGTGCCCGTGAGGTCCAGCTCGCCGTCTACAGGCTCGCCTGGTCGCAGTGGTCAGGCACACCGCTCGAGGACGTCTCGGCGGCGTTCTACTACGTCGCCGACGACACGACGGTCCGCCCAGGACGCCTCGCCGGGCTCGCCGAGCTCGAGGCCCTCGTCCGAGGGACGGTCAGCGCTCGGACGCCGAGCCGTCGTCGGGGTCTCCGCGTGGGTGATCGGGCTCCGCGGTCGTGACAGCCTCGGTCGGCGGAGGCGGCACGGCGCCAGGGCCTGAGGTCTTCATCCCGTCAGCGCGCGGTGTCTGATCAGAGCTCGGTGTCTCATCGGTGCGCCGTGTCTGATCAGAGCTCGGTGTCTCATCGGTGCGCCGTGTCTGATCAGAGCTCGGAGTCTCACCAGTGCGCGGTGTCCCGCTCGTGCGCGGTCCGGACGGAGCGGCGACAGCGTCGGATCCGACCACCCGCACGGGGGCGGTGAACGCTGCTGTCGCGACGTCCTGGTGCGGGCGTGGCTCGACCTTGCCGTAGTCGGGCAGCCGGATCTCGTCGTCTCCGATGGTGTCGTCCCCGCCCGCGTCCGCCTGCGAGGCGGAGCCCGACGAGGGTGCAGCAGCTGTCGACGGCGAGGCACCTGACGATGACGTCGATCCGGCCGACGGTGCATGACCTGCTCCAGCGCTCGCCCCAGACCCCGTCCCGGCCGAAGATCCCCCACCGGCCTCCCGCGCCACAGGCGTCGAGCCTGTCGAGCGCGAGGCCCGGGCGCGGTCGATCGCCTCGTCCTGCGCCTGAGCGTGGACCGACGTCGCCCGTGGCGTGGGCACCGACCCCGGGGTCCCGGTGCCACCAGAGCTCTGACCGCTCGCGACCGAGAAGGCCCCGACCTCGGTCGAGGCGCGCTCGAGGTCGGCCAGCATGCCGACGGCGTCTTCGACGATCTCGTCGTCCTTGGTCCGCACCCCGTGCAGCAACCAGCGGGCGAGGGCGAGCTCCGAGGCGAGCAGCGCCCTGTCGACGAGGTGCGCGTCGGTCAGCTCGGTCCGGCGCAGCTGGTAGGCCTCGAGGATCGAGTCGACAGCGTCGTGGGGCGCTGTGACGAGCAGCCACGCGAGGTCGTCGGCGGGGTCGCCGACCTGGACCTCGGCGAAGTCGCTGATGGCGCTCACCTGCCCCGACCGCACGAGGAAGGTCTCGGCCGAGAGCGCTGTGTGCGTGATCGTGGGGCTGAACCGCCACATGGCCACGTCTTCGAGCGCGCGCTCCCAGCGGCGCAGCAGGCCGACAGGCACCCGCCCGGTCGACGCTGCGGCGTCGACCTCGGAGAGCCGACGCTCGCGGTACTCCTGCGCGGAGTACACGGGCAGCCCGGCCCGCTCGACGATGGACACGGGGAGCTCGTGCAGCGCGCCCACCGACCGTCCCAGGCTCGCGCTCAGACCAGGTCCGGGGACGATCCGCTCGACCCGCAGCGGGTGTCCCGGCAGGTCGGGGTAGACGACAGCCCGTCCGCCCTCGGGGAGCGGGGCGAACCCGGCAGCGCGCGGGACCTCGAAGGGCAGTCGACCGTCGTCGACGTAGCCCTCGAGGGCGGCGAGGAAGGCAACCTCGGCCTCGAGCGCGGCGCCGGCCGCGAGAGTCGCGGGCGCGCGGACGACCCAGCGGCGCTGCTCGGAGTCGATCGCGGTCGCGGCGTCGAAGCCGTCGGGCGCAGAGCACGGCTGGACGGCGTGCACGTCGAGTCCGGGCACGGCCAGGGTGGAGAGGGCTGCGAGAGCGAGCGGTGAACGTGGCACCTCCCCACGGTAGACGCAAAGGGTGTCCCACGGCCTGGAGGCACCCCGCACCGGCGGGGTGCGGGTGGGTCGAGCGCTCGGCCCGGCCCGGGCCGCCCGGGCTGCAGGATCGTCGTACGGTGGAGGCATGGGACATGTCGACTGGGACCAGCTACCGCTCTCACGAGCCACCACAGCACGCCGCGCCGAGCGCCGCACCGAGCCCGAGATCGTCAGGACGGTGCTCGCCGAGCCGGGGACTCTCGTGCTGCTCGTGCACCGCAAGCGGCTCGCCGTCGTCCCTGGTGACGGTCCCGAGCGCCTCCTCGCGCTCGTCCCGGCCGCTGAGGTCGTCGACGTCGCCGACGCTGCGGCGCACTCACCCGAGACGCGTCCCACCTGGCTGTACCTCGGGGCAGACGACGACCGCGCCTACGTCGCGTGCATCCTCCCCGATGCCGCTGGCGCGGACGAGCTCGGCCTCGAAGGCGTCGCCCCGGTGAGCGCGGCCGACGCGGTCGTCGCCCGTCACACGTGGGGGTCTCTGCGTGAGCTCGGTGCCCAGCTCACCACCCGTGACGTCGGGCTCGCGACCGAGGCCGTAGCCCTCGCGGCCTGGCACGCCGCCCACCCGCGCTGCCCACGCTGCGGCGAGCCGACCGAGCCTGTCGACGGCGGCTGGGTGCGGCGCTGCAGCAACGACGGGTCCGACCACTACCCACGCACCGACCCTGCGGTGATCATGGCGGTGCTCGACGAGGACGACAGGATGCTGCTCGGTCACGCCGCGCAGTGGCCCGCGAACCGGTTCTCGACCCTCGCCGGCTACGTCGAGCCCGGTGAGCCCCTCGAGGCGGCCGTCCGCCGCGAGGTGCTCGAAGAGGTCGGCATCGTCGTCGGAGGCGTCGAGTACCGCGGCAGCCAGCCCTGGCCCTTCCCTGCCTCCCTCATGCTCGGCTTCGTCGCCCACGCCCAGACGCGCGACATCCAGGTCGACGGTGTCGAGGTGACCGAGGCCCGCTGGTTCACGCGGACGGAGATGCTCCGGGCCGTCGAGTCAGGAGAGCTCGGCCTCCCGAGCCGGGCCTCGATCGCCCGCGCCCTCATCGAGGACTGGTACGGCGGCGAGCTGCCGGGAGCCTGAGCGGCACGCTCGGGCTCGTCTGACGAGGAGGGGCGGCGGGCAGGCCACGGTCTGCACACGACAAGAGACCGTCGGGCTGCGGCCCAGACGGTCTCTCGTGTGCTGCGTGCGCCTCACGGCTCGGTGAGCCGCCGCGCCGTGCGTCGCTGCGTCAGGCCGCGAGGCGCGCCTTGACGTCGGCGAGCGACGGGTTGGTCGCCGACGACCCGTCCGGGAACACCAGCGTCGGGACGGTCTGGTTGCCGCCGTTGACCTGCTCGACGTACTCGGCGGTCCCGGGGACCTCTTCGATGTTGACCTCGGTGTAGCCGATCCCGGCCGAGTCCATCTGCGTCTTCAGGCGGCGGCAGTAGCCGCACCAGGACGTCGTGTACATCACGACCTCGCCGGCAGGGGGGAGCGTGGGGGAGGTGGCGGTGGTCTCGCTCATGGCGGGAGACTCTCCTCTCGAGAGATGTGCGGCATGCTGCCCGGCGGGCGGCGCCTCGTCGTGGACAACCGTGAGGTCGACCACCAGTATTCCCGTCTTTCGTCCCGACGTGTCGGTGCGGGCTGGGAAGATGGAGTCCTCATGCCTGCACCGACGTCTTCCTCCCAGCCTTCCCTGCCGTCACAGCCGACCGGTGCGCTCGTCTCGAGCGTCCCGCGGACTCCCGAGGCGATCCTCGAGGCCCTCGACCCGGACCAGCGAGCCGTCGCCGAGGCGCTGACCGGCCCGGTCTGCGTCCTCGCCGGCGCGGGGACCGGCAAGACGCGCGCCATCACGCACCGGATCGCCTACGGCGTCCGGACAGGCATGTACAAGCCGACGACGGTCCTCGCCGTGACCTTCACAGCGCGCGCCGCGGGCGAGATGCGGACCCGGCTGCGCGACCTCGGCGTGAGCGGGGTCCAGGCCCGGACCTTCCACGCCGCCGCGCTGCGCCAGCTGAGCTTCTTCTGGCCGCAGGTCGTCGGCGGCCCACCGCCCCGCATCCTGGAGCACAAGGCCCCCGCGGTCGGCGAGGCCGCCCGCAGGCTCAGCCTCAGCGTCGACCGCGTCGCCGTGCGCGACCTCTCCTCCGAGGTGGAGTGGGCGAAGGTCTCGCTCGTCACGGCCGAAGACTACGAGCGCGCCTGCGTCGCGAAGGGTCGACCTGCTCCCGCCGGCTTCGACCACCGCACAGTCGCCCGCCTCATCACCGCCTACGAAGAGGTCAAGACGGAGCGGTCGGTCATCGACTTCGAAGACGTCCTGCTCATGCTGGGGGACATGCTCGCCTCGAACCACACCATCGCCGAGACGGTCCGCAGCCAGTACAGGCACTTCGTGGTCGACGAGTACCAGGACGTCTCCCCGCTCCAGCAGTTCGTCCTCGACCAGTGGCTCGGCGGGCGTGAAGAGCTCTGCGTCGTCGGGGACCCGAGCCAGACCATCTACTCCTTCACGGGTGCGACGCCCCACCACCTGCTGAGCTTCAAGAAGACCCACCCCGACGCCCAGGTCGTCCGGCTGGTCCGCGACTACAGGTCCACGCCCCAGGTCGTCGGCCTCGCGAACAAGCTGCTCGCCACCAAGGGCGTGCGCCGCTCGGGCAGCCACCCGGCGCTCGAGCTCGTCGCGCAGCGTCCCTCGGGCCCGCCCGTCGCGTACACGACCTACGACGACGACGAGGCCGAGGCCAAGGGCATCGCGACCAAGGTGGGACGGCTCATCGCCGCCGGGACCGCTCCCTCGGAGATCGCCGTCCTGTACCGCACCAACGCCCAGTCCGAAGGCTTCGAGGCCGCGCTCGCCGACGCTGGGATCGCCTACCTGGTCAGGGGAGGGGAGAGGTTCTTCGTCCGCCGCGAGGTGCGCGACGCGATCGTCCTGCTCCGAGGTGCCGCGCGCTCCGCCGAGCCTGACATCCCGATGCCGACGACGGTCCGCGACGTGCTCACCTCGGCGGGCTGGTCGGCCGTGCCGCCCGCGACCCGCGGCGCCGCCCGTGAGCGGTGGGAGTCCATGCAGGCCCTGGTCGGGCTCGCTGACGACCTCTGGGACAAGCGTCGAGCCTCGCTGCCCGACCTCATCCAGGACCTCGAAGAGCGCGCATCGGCTCAGCACGCACCGACTGTCGAGGGTGTCACCCTCGCCTCGCTGCACGCGGCCAAGGGACTCGAGTGGGACGCGGTGTTCCTCGCTGGGATGAGCGAGGGGCTCATGCCCATCTCTCTCGCGGAGACCGACGAGGCCATCGCCGAAGAGCGGCGCCTGCTCTACGTCGGCATCACCCGTGCCCGGGAGCACCTCGACCTCTCCTTCGCCCGGGCGCGCAACCCCGGAGGACGCGCCGGACGGCGACGCACACGGTTCCTCGACGGGCTCTGGCCGAGCGACAACCCGGCAGCCGGGATCCGGCGCGCGCCCCGAGACGTCGGCGGCCGGACCGCGGTCGTCGTCACGGGGGAGTACGACGCCGAGCTCTACGAGGCGCTCAAGGACTGGCGGACCGCCCGCGCCGAGGCGATCGACAGGCCGAAGTTCGTCGTGTTCTCGGACTCGATCCTGCGCGCCATGGCCGAGCTCGCACCCACCACGAACGCTGACCTGGTGCGGATCGACGGGGTCGGCCCGGGCAAGGTCGAGACCTACGGGGCAGAGGTCCTCGGGGTGGTCCGAGCACATGTCGAAAAGAAACTCGGTAATTAACTTGCAGGTCGAGAACCGCCAGCCCTAAGGTTCAAGAGTCCGAAGAAGGAGCGGCGACGACCGAGAGGTCTGAGCCCGAGACGAGAGGAGGTGGGTGCTAGATGGAGATCAACATCATGACCGCAACGGTCATCGGAAGCCGCGACGCTGCGAGCTACCCAGCGAAGGTCGGCTCAGCCGCGACCGCTGTCTCCACTCGTCGTCGGTTCGCCGGCATCGACCGCACCCACGTCTCCGCACCCAGGGCACACACCGTCTGACGACTGTTCAGACGTGCCGTCCAGGCCGCGGAGTCCTCAGGGATCCGCGGCCTTCTTCGTACCACCAGCCTGTCTCCGCATCTGCGGGGGTCGGCTCGTCGTACTCAGGCTCCGCGCATCCCTCACAGCCAGACCATGTGAGAAAACGGGATACAAGGAGGACACCGTGCGGCCTACAACGCTGCTCGACACGATGTCACAGGGCGGCTCCGGGGCTTGGGCTCGACCCAGCACCACCCAGGAGCCGACGCACGACCAGGCGACAGTCCGCAGGGACGCTCGACCTGCAGCAACACTCACCCAGCTCGAGGGCCGGGAGTTCGACGAGCTCGTCGCGGGCCTCGTGCCCTGCCGCAACAACGATCCCGAGCTCTGGTTCGCCGAGCAGTCGGCCCAGGTCGAGCAGGCCAAGGCCCTCTGCAAGGAGTGCCCGCTCGCGGCAGCCTGCCTCACCGGTGCGGTCGACCGCGCCGAGCCGTGGGGCGTGTGGGGTGGAGAGGTCTTCGTCGACGGCGTCGTCGTCGCGAAGAAGAGAGGGCGGGGTCGCCCCCGCAAGACCGAGGTGGCATGACATGACGTCAGTCCCTCGTCAGCACCCGGGTGACATGACACCCATCTCGGTGCACCCGCAGCGCGGGTGCACCGACCAGCCCCGCAGCCGGGGCATGGCATCGAGCGTCTCGACGTCGATGCTCGCCCCGGCTGTCGCGGGCCGCCGCCCGTCGAGGTAGGCCACCACCTCCGCCGCGACGAGCGCCCCCGCCGTCGCCGCGACCGCGGACGACTGCGGCAGCCGTCCGCCAGGCGCGGCACCGAGCGCCGCCGGCGCCAACGGCCCTGCACGATGCAGAGCATCCTCGTCCGCGTGCTCGCCCAGGGATTCGACCTGGAGCACGACACAGCGCACGCACGCTGTCTGACCAGGCAGCACGAAGGGCCCCACCACGGCTCCCCACGCCGTCACCGTCACGACCAGGTGCGGGACTCCCTCAGCCACGAGCCGTGCCGTCCGCAGCACCCCGACCCCCGCCTCGACGACGAGGACGACGACGTCAGGGGAGTCGTGCTCAGCGTCGCCGACCCGCGTCCCGCGCCGGGCCAGGACGACCAGGTCGCGCAGCGCGTCGTCCCAGCGCCGGCCGACGTGGTGCTCGCGCAGGCCTCCCACGCCGACGTCGGACGGTCGGACCTCCCGCGGGTCGACGAGCAGCAGCGTGCCGATGCCGCTCGCGGTCAGGACGTCGACAGCCACGGCTCCGAGACGACCTGTCCCGACGACCGCCACGACCCGCCGGGCTCGGGCTGCCACGACAGCTCCTCCCGTCGTCCCCTGGGACCGTGATCGTGCCTCGACCGCGGCGGCGTCGTCGAGCAGCGCCGCCGGGACCTGGACAGGGGCGGTCGCGGACGTCTGCGAGGCAGCGCCCACCCCTCGACCGCGCGCGCCCGGGCTAGAGGTCCTCCGCACTGTGGTCTCCGTCCTGGGGGTGCTGTCGGCAGGGGCGTGCACCTGGACGACGGCTGCCGGTCTGGTCGCGGAGGTCCATCGTCTCGTGACCTGGGAGCCTGCGGGCGTTCTCCACAGGAGCCGTCTCGATCACCCGGCGGATGCCGGGGACCGGGCGAAAGGACGCACCGCCCCGGTGAGATGCTTCGTGATCAGCCGTCGAGACGCTACGGTTCGTCTGTGCCCGACACCGTCGACGGAGTGCCAGTCCCCCAGGTCGAGGTCCGACGCAGCCGTCGACGCAAGAGCACGGTGAGCGCGTACCGCGACGGGGACCGGACGATCGTCTCCATCCCTGCACGGTTCTCGCGCGCCCAGGAGGCAGAGTGGGTCGCGCGGATGGTGGCGCGCCTCGCGGACAAGGAGCAGCGCCGCAGACCCTCCGACGAGGGGCTCGCGACGCGGGCGGCGGTCCTCTCCGAGAAGTACCTCGACGGCCGTGCCCGGCCCTCGTCCGTGCGGTGGTCCAGCCGCCAAGGACGACGCTGGGGGTCGTGCACCCTGCCCGACAGGTCCATCCGCATCTCGACGCGGGTGCGCGGGATGCCCTCGTGGGTGCTCGACTACGTGCTGCTGCACGAGCTCGCCCACACGCTGCACGCCGGCCACGGGCCGGAGTTCTGGGCGCTGCTCGACGCCTACCCCCGGACCGAGCGGGCCCGGGGGTTCCTCGAGGGGTTCTCCTTCGCCTGCGACACGGGGGCTGACGAGATGCCACCCCAGGACGACGAGGACGACGACCCCGCCTGAGCCGAGCCTGCCTGAGGAGCGGAGTCTCAGGAGCGGGGAGCCGACCCCTGGCCGTCAGGCTCGTCACCGGACGTGTCGTCGTCGGGTGAGCCGGCGCTCGTCGGACCGTCGGTCTGGACGCTGCCCTCGTCGCTGCCAGCAGCGGAAGGCTCTCCTGCCGTGTCGTCCCCGAAGATCTCGGCGAGAGCCTTGTCGACGTCCGACTGCTCGGCGGTGACCTGCTCGCGACGGCTGAAGTAGCCGGCCGGGTCGTCGAGGTCTTCGGTCCCGGGCAGCAGGTCCGGGTGGTCCCAGACCGCGTCGCGGGCCTCGGACCCCACCTGCGCGTCGATAGTCGCCCAGAGGGTGGCGGCGTCTCGCGAGCGTCGTGGACGCAGCTCGAGCCCGACGAGGGAGGCGAAGGTCTGCTCGGCAGGTCCGCCGGCTGCGCGGCGGCGACGGATCATCTCGCGCAGCGCTACGGAGTGCGGCAGGTGGGGGAGCGCGGCGCGCGCCACGACCTCGTCGACCCAGCCCTCGACGAGGGCCAGGACGGTCTCGAGGCGCAGCAGGGTGGCCTCCTGCTCGGGGGTCGACTGCAGGCCGAACACGCCGCCGGAGAGCGCACCGCGCAGCGCCTCGGTGTCGGTCGGGTCGATCTCGCGCATGGAGGACTCGAGGGCCGACATGTCGATCGTGATGCCCTGGGCGTAGGCCTCGACGAGCCCGAGCAGGTGACCTCGGAGCCAGGAGACGTGCGTGAAGAGGCGGGCGTGCGCGACCTCGCGGAGCGCGAGGAACAGGCGGACCTCGTCCTCGGGGGCGTCGAGCCCCTCGGCGAAGGCCTTGACGTTCGAGGGGACCAGGACCGTCGCGGGCTCGCTGAGCAGCGGGACGCCGATGTCTGTCGCACCGAAGACCTCACGGGACAGCGTCCCGGCGGCCGTACCGACCTGCATGCCGAAGACGGCCGAGCCGATCTGTCGCATCATCTGGGCGGGGTCGAATCCGTCTGTCCCGCCGAAGAAGCTCGACAGCCCGGCCATGCCGGGGATCCCCGAGTCGGGGCCGCCGAGCTCGCTGAGGTCTTCGGGCAGCTGGTCGCGCAGGACGGCACCGAGGGCGTCGGCCACCGAGGCGGCGACGGGCTGGGCGAGCGCGCTCCAGGCGGGGAGCGTGTGCTCGACCCACTCGGACCGGCTCCACGCGAGCGACCGTCCGCCACCCGGCGGCAGCTCGGTCGCGGCGTCGAGCCAGAGCTCGGCGACAGACAGCGCCTCGGTCGCGACGCGGGTGTCCCGTGCGGACAGCGACGGGTCGCCCTCGGCGACAGCAGCCTGACGAGCGACGTCGTGCGCGACGTCCGCGTTGACCGGGCCTGTGCCTGTCGCCGTGAGCATCTGCTTGACCTGGTCGAGGACCTGACGGAGCATCGCGGGGTCGTTCTGCAGCGCCGAGCCTGCGGCGAGCAGCTCGGGGTCGAGGCCCCGGGACTTGAGCTCGGCCATGGCCTCGTCGGCGTCCGCCCCGAACATGGACCGCAGGAGCTCTTCCCACTGGTTCGGGTCGGGCTCGCGCGGCGCACCGCTGGGGTCGAACGGGTCGCTGCTCATGAGGATCTCCTGGGGCGATGACTCGGACCGGGCTTCGTTCTGACTACGGTAACCACACAGACGTACTGCGAGAGGCCAGATTCACCATGACACCACACCTGGTTCGCTCAGGGCGCACCGTCGTCGTCGGCGACTCCCCGGTCGCCCGCGGCCTGCGGGAGGCGCTCGGCGTGCGCCTGCACGCGCCAGGTGGCGGTGGCGACGCGGGAGCAGCCATCTCTGAGCACCCTGCCTCGGACGACGGGTCCGCCGGGCTCGACGGCGCGGAGGCTGTCATTATCGTCGGTCAGACGGGCGACTTCGAGTCTGTCGTCGCCCGCCGCACGGCTGAGCGCCGGGCGGAGACCGCGGAGCGGGTGCACGCCGCGGTCGCGGCGGCCGTGGCCGCCGGGGTGGTCCACGTGGTCGGCATCAGCTCGGCGATGGTCGAGGGAGCCACGCCCGGTCGGGCGCTCATCGACGATGGCGACGACAGTGACGACGGCCACGGCACAGACGGCACAGGCAGCACAGCCCCCGACTCCGGCCTCGAACCCGACGAGCCTGACGAG
This sequence comes from Sanguibacter sp. Leaf3, assembly GCF_001425965.1. NCBI lineage: Bacteria > Bacillati > Actinomycetota > Actinomycetes > Micrococcales > Sanguibacteraceae > Sanguibacter > Sanguibacter sp. Leaf3. Next base: position 1,090,627 of record NZ_LMRH01000001.1, read on the forward strand.
GGCGCTGCGGGCGACCTGCGGGCCTTCGAGGCTGCGCTGCGCGAGGCGGCGGCCGTGCACCAGGTCCCGAGGCTGACAGTGCTGCGGCCTGCGGTCCTCGTCGGCCCCGGCGTCGACACGCTCCTCACCCGGCACTTCGAGGCACCGCGGATCCTCACCGTCCGGGGGACGCGCCGCGACTGGCAGCTCGTGCACGTCGACGACCTGGCGTCGGCTGTGGCCGTCTGCGTGGAGCATGGCCTCACAGGTGCGCTCACCGTCGGCGCGGTGCGTGACGGCGCGCCGGACGTCCTCGACCCTGACGAGGTCGTCGCGATCACCGGTCTGCGGACCGTCGACCTCCCGGCCGCGGTCGCCTTCGCCGCCGCCGAGCGGCTGCACAGGGTCGGCGCGCTGCCCGCTCCCGCGTCGGACCTCGCGTGCACGGTCTACCCCTGGACCGTGTCGGCACGCCGTCTGACGGCGGCCGGCTGGGTGCCGGGGTGGTCCAGCCGCTCGTGCCTCGAGCTGCTGGTGGACCAGGCCCGCGGACGTCTGGGCGTGGGTGGTCGACGGGTCGCGCGCCGTGACGCGGCGGCCCTCGGTGCGGCTGGAGCAGCTGTCGCCCTGCTCGGGACAGCCGCAGTCTGGAGGCAGGCCCGCGGCCGCCGCTGAACCGGTGCTGCGCCAGCCCAGCACCGGCCCAGCACCGGACGGTCGACAGGAACCGACCCGTCGCTCAGCACGCTGCCAGACTTCTCGGGGATGATGGGTCGGTGCGCCGCAAGAAGATGTCGACCCAGCCCCCCGTAGACCAGTCGTCCGACCAGCCCTCTGCGGCTCCGGAGGCTGGCCGGGAGAGCGCTCTCGAGCGCAACCTCCGCGAGCCGTACGCGCTGCCCGGACGCGAGCGCCCGTCGGCGCGCTCGATCACGCTCGGCATCTCGTTCATGGCGACGGTGCTGCTGCTCTCCGGCCTGGCGATCCTCCCGTCGCCGTACGCTGTGCGCTCTCCGGGGCCGACCCGCGACACCCTCGGCGAGGAGGACGGCACGCCGCTCATCGAGATCACCGGCGCCCCGACCTACGAGTCCACGGGCGAGCTGCGCCTGACGACAGTCGGGGTCAGCGGCGGCCCGGGCTTCCCCGTGAACCTCGCCCAGGTGGTCCAGGGGTGGGTCGACCCGACGCGGGTCGTGGCACCCGTCGAGACAGTGTTCCCGAAGTCCGTCTCGCGCGAGGAGCTCGACGCGCAGAGCTCGGCCGAGATGACCTCCTCGCAGGAGATGGCGACGTACGCGGCGCTCACCGAGCTCGGCTACGACGTGCCGGTGACGCTCTCGGCCGTCGAGACCGCAGCAGACTCCGGGGCTAGCGGTGTCGTCGAGCCGGGCGACGTGATCGCCTCTCTCGACGGGGAGCCGCTGGCATCCTCCGAGGACCTGCTCGAGCGTCTGACGACGATCGACCCTGGGACCGACGTGACGCTCGGTGTGGTCCGCGACGGGACCCCGACCGACCTCACCGTGACCACGGGGGCCGTCGAGGGACAGGACGGCTCACGCCTGGGTGTCGTGGTGCAGAGCAGCTTCGACTTCCCCGTCGACGTGAGCATCCAGATCGAGAACATCGGCGGACCGAGCGCCGGGACCATGTTCGCGCTCGGGATCATCGACAGGCTGACGCCCGAGGACGAGGCGAACGGTCAGGTGATCGCCGGGACCGGGACCATGGACCTCGCAGGGCAGGTGGGACCCATCGGCGGCATCCGCCAGAAGCTCGACGGCGCCGTGCGCGACGGGGCCACCTGGTTCCTCGCCCCCGCAGCCAACTGCGACGAGGTCGTCGGCCACGTGCCGGAGGGTCTGCAGGTCGCGAAGGTGGCGACGCTGGCCGAGGCGCGGGCCGCGATGGTCGCGATCGGCGCGGGCGAGGGCAGCACGCTCGACACCTGCACCGCCGGCTGACGCAAGCGGCAGACCCCGAGAGGGCCGTCGGTGCTCAGGCGGCTCTCGCTGCTCGAGCCGACAGGGTCGGCAGGGCCGGCAGGGTCGGCCCGCTCAGTCGAAGGTCGCGCGGAGCGCCTCGACGAGACCGGGGACGAGTGCCGGTCCGCCGGCGACCTCGGCGGCCGAGTCGTTGGACCGTGAGCGCAGCGCGCACCACGAGGTCCCGTCGCGCAGCACGCCGACGGCCATCCGGACGTCCTGACGGTCCGGGTGCTCGGACAGGTACGCGAGCGCGGCCGACGGGTCCTCGGGGATGCCCTCCTCGGCCGTCGGCGGCAGGATGATCCGCTCGACGACCAGCGCGGCGCCCGTCACGGCCTCGGGCCAGGTGATCGACGCGAGCAGGTCGTCGAGCTCGACCGAGTCCGGCACACCGTCCTGCTCGACCGAGGTCAGGTGCAGCGGGTTGTCCCGCGCAGCCTCGACGGTCTCGGCGGGGAGCATCTTCGCGAGCTCGGGCTCGGCCTCGAGGGCGGCCTGCGTCGAGACGAGCGCGAAGACCCGCAGCGGGGCGTCCCACCCTGTCGAGGCGACGTGGGCCTCGACGTCGACGACGGCCTCCGCGAGGAAGATCTCGGCCATCGACGGAGCCTGCTGATGCGCGGGTGCGGCCTGCGCCGTCTGGCGGTCCGGGGTCCCGGTCGAGTCGTGGGCGTCGCCGGTCGGGTCGGTCGGCGTGGCAGGTGCGTCAGTCATGCGGACAAGTCTCGCAGACCTCTCGCCGGGACGGCAGGCAGCCGGGCGCAGCGCGTCGGGCGGGTGCGCCGCCAGCGCCCCGAGCCGTCGTGCCGGTCGGGAGGCCCACCGGAGCAGGCGATACCCCCGCGAACTGTGGGAACCTTGAGGAGACCGCACGCGTTCACTGTGTGAGTGCTCCCTCGGGGTGCTCGTGCACGAGTGTCACCAACAGCGAGGATCCCACGCCGTGTCTTCAGCAGCGCCCCCTCGTCGACCAGCCCCCGCACGGGGACCGGGTCGCCGTAGGCCGAGTCCGCTCGTCATCACCGTCGCCGCAGTCGGCGTCGTCGTGGTGGCCCTCTTCCTGCTCGCGCAGTTCTGGACGGAGGTGATGTGGTTCGACCAGCTCGGGTACGAGAAGGTCCTGTGGACACAGTGGGGCACGCGTGCCGCCCTGTTCGTCGCCGGGTTCCTCGTGATGGCGGCGGCGGTCTACGTGAGCCTGCAGATCGCGTACCGCAAGCGCCCCATCTATGCGCCGTCGACGCCCGAGCAGGCGACCCTCGACCAGTACCGCGAGGCCATCGAGCCGCTGCGCCGTCTGGTGATGGTCGCCGCTCCGCTGCTCGTCGGGCTGTTCGCCGGCATCGCCGCGTCCTCGCAGTGGACGACCGTGCTGCTCGCGCTGAACTCTGTGCCCTTCGGCACGACCGACCCGCAGTACGGCATGGACCTGTCGTTCTTCATCTTCACGCTGCCCGTGCTGCGCTTCGTGGTGAGCTTCCTCATGGCTGTCGCGATCATCTCCGGCATCGGTGCGATCGCGACCCTGTACCTCTACGGGGGTGTGCGCCTGGGTGACGGTGGCGTCCGGACGACGGGTGCCGCGCGCATCCAGCTCGCGACGACGGCCGCGGTCATTATGGTCCTGCTCGGCGTCAACTACTGGCTGGACCGCTACTCGATCCTCAAGACGGAGAACGACCGCTTCGCAGGCGCGTCCTTCGCCGACGTCAACGCCGTCATCCCGGCCAAGGCGATCCTCGCCGGGGTCGCACTGCTCGTCGCGGTCCTGTTCGTCATCACCGCAGTCCGTGGCAACTGGCGTCTGCCGGCGATCGGTGTCGGCCTCATGGTCGTCGCCGCGATCGCCGTCGGTGGCATCTACCCGGCGATCGTCCAGCGCTTCCAGGTCACCCCGAACGCCCAGGAGCTCGAGGCCGACTTCATCCAGCGCAACATCGACGCGACGCGGACGGCCTTCGGCCTCGACGAGATCGAGACCGAGTCGTACAACGCCAAGACGACCGCCGAGGCCGGTGCGCTCCGCGAGGACGCCCAGACCACGCAGTCGATCCGTCTGCTCGACCCGACGATCGTCAGCCCGTCGTTCCGTCAGCTGCAGCAGAACCGTGGCTACTACAACTTCGCCGACACGCTGTCCGTCGACCGCTACGAGATCGAGGGGGAGAGCAGGGACACGGTCATCGCCGTGCGCGAGCTCGACCTCAACGGCCTCGGCGGCGACCAGCGCAACTGGGTCAACGACCACACGGTCTACACCCACGGCTTCGGTGTGGTCGCCGCCTACGGCAACCAGATCGGCCCGGACGGCCGTCCGGCCTTCTACGAGGGCGGCATCCCGTCGGTCGGCGCGCTGACCGAGGAGACCGACAACGGCTACGAGCCGCGGATCTACTTCAGCCCGAAGTCCCCGAGCTATTCCATCGTCGGTGCCCCCGAGGGCACGGACCCGTGGGAGCTCGACTACCCGACGGACGAGGAGGGCGGGCAGGTCAACACGACCTTCCCGACCGCCGACACGGCCATCGGCCCGGACCTCGGCTCCTTCATGAACAAGCTGCTCTACGCGCTCAAGTTCCAGTCCGAGGAGATCCTCTTCTCCGACCGTGTGACCTCCGAGTCGCAGATCGTCTACGACCGCGACCCGCGGGCCCGCGTCGAGAAGGTCGCTCCGTACCTGACCCTCGACGGGCGTGTGTACCCGGCTGTGGTGGACGGCCGCGTCAAGTGGATCATCGACGGATACACCACCTCGAACGAGTACCCGTACTCGGCCTCGGAGTCCCTCGAGGACGTCACGGCCGACTCGCTCACGGCGACGTCGACCTCGATCCAGGCGCTCGCGCCGCAGCAGGTCAACTACATCCGCAACTCGGTCAAGGCCACGGTCGACGCCTACGACGGCTCGGTCACCCTCTATGCGTGGGACACCGAGGACCCGGTCCTGCAGGCCTGGCAGGGTGTGTTCCCGAACATGATCCAGCCGATCTCCGAGATCTCCGGCGACCTCATGAGCCACATGCGCTACCCGGAGGACATGTTCAAGGTCCAGCGGGCGCTCCTCACGCGCTACCACGTGGACACGGCGAGCGAGTTCTTCTCAGGTCAGGACTTCTGGCGCAGCCCGACAGACCCGACCGGTGGGACCTCGAACACGACGCTCCAGCCGCCGTACTACCAGACGCTCCAGATGCCGGGCCAGGACGCTCCGTCCTTCTCGCTGTCCTCGTCGTTCATCACCGGTGGTACGAGCGACCGCAACGTCATGACCGGGTACCTCGCGGTCGACGCCGAGGCCGGCAACACGGCTGGAGAGGTCGCCGAGGGCTACGGCAAGCTGCGGCTCCTCGAGCTGCCGCGAGGTTCGACGGTGCCCGGCCCCGGCCAGGTGCAGAACAACTTCAACTCCGACTCGGAGATCGCCCAGGACCTCAACCTGCTGCGGCAGGGAAACTCGACGGTCATCAACGGCAACCTGCTCACCCTGCCCATGGGTGGCGGCCTGCTGTACGTGCAGCCTGTGTACGTCCAGTCGTCGAGCGGCACGGTCTTCCCGCTGCTGCGCAAGGTGCTCGTGGCCTTCGGTGACGAGGTCGGCTTCGCCAACACCCTCGACGAGGCTCTCGACCAGGTGTTCGCCGGTGATTCCGGTGCGACAGCCGGTGACGCGGAGACCCCCGACGAGGGCGAGGTGCCTGTCGACGACCCGACAGACGCCCCGACCGACCCGTCGGCACCGACGGACGGGGCGACCGACACCCCGACCGCCGAGCCGACGACAGACCCGACGGACGCCCCGACGACCGACGTCCCCGCGGGTGACGCACGGACGCAGCTGAACGAGGCGCTGGCAGATGCCAAGAAGGCGCTCGACGACAGCCAGTCCGCGCTGACCGACGGTGACTTCGCCGCCTACGGCGAGGCTCAGGACCGTCTGCAGCTCGCCCTCGAGGCAGCCCTCGCGGCCGACGAGGCGCTCGGGAACTGATCCGGCGCTCCCACGCACCACCTGCTCGACCGACGACGGCGGTCTCCTCTGGCACCAGAGGGGGCCGCCGTCGTGGTCTCGTCCCGCTGATGACTGTCCCGGTGCCCGGTGCCCGGTGCGCTGCGGACGGGCTGGGTGAGCTCCTGGTGCGGAGAGGCGTGCCCCGTGGCTGGACGTGGTTTGCCTCACGGTGCTCCCACGGACGACCATTGCGCCATGACAACGATGAACACCACGGGACAGCACGCGATCACGGACGGGTCGTTCGGCTCGCTCCCCACGAAGATCCTCCAGCACGCGAGCGGTGCCCGGGCAGAGATCTTGGTCCGCGGCGCGACGGTGCTGTCGTGGACCGCTCCCTGGCGTGACGGCTGGGCCGGGTACATCGACGGCTACAGCGACGAGGCCGACTTCCAGCTGCAGCACGGTGGCCGCAGCGCGATCCTTTTCCCCTTCGCCAACCGGCTCAAGGACGACCGCTACACCTTCGACGGTGCCACCCACGAGATGGGGCTCCAGTTCCCCGTCGACAAGGAGGTCATCCACGGGCACGCGCGCGGTCACGACTGGACCGTCGTCGCCGAGGACGTCGACCCTGCCGCCGACGCCGTGAGCATCACCTTCGCCTTCGAGGTCCGTCCGGGCGACGTCGAGGGCTACCCCTTCGCTCTCGACGCGACGGTCCGCTTCGACCTCACCGCGACGTCGCTCGACCTGACGCTCACGTACCGCAACGTCGGCGAGACCGACGCCCCGGTCGCTGCGGGATGGCACCCGTACTTCACGCTGCCCGGGCACGACACCATCGACGGCCTGTCCCTGCGCGTCCCCGCCCGTGCGCAGATCGTCAACGACGCCGACCTCATCCCGCTGCCGGGCGACGCCGCCTACGCCCCGATGGACGCCGACCTCGTCCACGAGACTCTCGAGGGCGTCGAGTACGACGACGCCTGGGACCGTCTGGTGCCCGACGCCGACGGTGTGGTCCGCACGCTGCTGACCGACCCGGCGACAGGCGACGGCCTCGCGGTGTGGCAGAAGTCCGGGACGCTCCTCGTCTTCACGAGCGACGCCCTCGAGCGCAAGCGCGAGTCCGTGGCCATCGAGTCGCTCGAGACGACGACCGACGCCTTCAACCGCCCCGACAGGGCCGACGAGGTGCGGGTCGCCGTCGGGCAGGCGAAGACCTTCGAGCTCGGTGTGCACGTGGTGCGCGGCCAGCAGGGCTGACGTCCGCGTCGAGCGGTGAGAGCGTCCGTCTCCGACCCCGTCCGGGCTGGGGACGGTCGACCTCACCGGGTCATGTCGACGATCCCGGCCGGGGTTGAGAGCGGAGTCACACGCTCTACGGGCACGATCGACTTGGACTCCCGGCCCACGCGACGTAACGTTGTCTTCACCGACGCGGGGTGGAGCAGCTCGGTAGCTCGCTGGGCTCATAACCCAGAGGTCGCAGGTTCAAATCCTGTCCCCGCTACTTGTGAAGTGAACCGCACGATGTACGACACGAAGACCCTGTCTCCCTCGAGAGGCAGGGTCTTCGTCGCTGTCGGGTGGCGTCAGCGCTGTAGGCTTTGACCCGACGACCGTCGTTTTTTCATGGCTGGGGGAGGCGCTGGCGATGCCCGGAAGCCTCACGGACGCGCCGTCCGGCCAGCCCCTCGGGTCGCGGCGCGCGGAGGTGCTCGACAGGCTCCGGGCCGCTCGCGGACCGCTCGGTGTCCTCGACCTCGCCGCGGCGACAGGTCTGCACCCGAACACCGCACGGTTCCACCTCGACGGGCTCGTCGACGACGGGTTGGCGACGCGGGAGACCGAGGAACGCACGACACCCGGTCGGCGGCGCGTCCTCTACGCCGCGCGTGGCGAGGCGTCCGGGCCGACGAGCTACGGACTCCTCGCGGAGATGCTCACCGGTCTTGTCGTGACGATGGGCGGTGGGCGGGCACAGGCCGCCGAGGCCGGACGCGACTGGGGTCGCCATCTGGTCGAGAGCGACCTGCCCTCGCAGCGGGCCTCGGACGAGGAGAGCCTCACGCGTCTGGAGCGAGTCCTCGACGACGTCGGCTTCGCCCCCGAGACCCTGCAGGACGGTCCTGTCGCTGTCGTCAACCTCCGTCACTGCCCGTTCCGGGACGTGGCGGTCCGGCACACCGACGTCGTGTGCGCGCTCCACCTCGGACTCATGCAGGGAGCCCTCGCCGAGCTCCGCTCGCCGTGGCAGGCGACCGGTCTGGACCCCTTCGTCGAACCGACGCTGTGCGTCGCACGGATCGAGAGGAGTGCGACGACCTCGTCGCGCGATCCCGAGGTGGACGACCGGGGCGACGAGGGCTGAGCTCAGGTGATCGGCAGGGCCGTGGCCAGCAGGACCACACCGACCGAGCCGACCAGGGTCGATACTGCGAGCGCGCGGGCGAGCGTCCGCCGCCCGGCCCCGGTGGCCCAGCCGTGCAGGGCTGCGGCGAGCATGACGAGCACGAAGGCCGTGAGCTTGCCGGCGAGCATCCGTCCGTAGCCCGGCTCTGCGAGCGAGGCGATCGTCACGCCCTTGTGCGCTGCGAGGAGGACGCCGGTGGTCACCTGCAGCGGGATGAAGGCGACCACCGTCACGATGCCGAGGCGCATGCCCAGGCTCCGCATGAGGGCCGCGCGCTGCTCCTCACCGAGACGCCTGCGCGCGACGGGCAGGACGAGAGCCGAGACGGTGAGCTGACCACCCACCCAGAGGACGGCGCCGAGGACGTGCAGGAACCGCACGAGCGACCAGACGGTGAGCACCTACGACGCCTCCAGGATCCCGCGGGCTCCACGCTCGGCGTCGACCATCGCGTGGTCCACGAAGGTGTAGTGCCCGGGCTCGGGCAGCACGAGCTCGACGAAGCCGCCCTGGGCGGGGGCGAGGTCGAGCACCTGGGCGCGGCCCTGCTCGGCGTTCCCGGGCCGCAGCAGATAGGCGCCTTCTTTGAAGACGGTGTCGAGCTGACCGCCGACGACGTGGAAGGCTGTGGCTCCCTGCGGTCCGGCGTCGACGACCCAGATGCGGATGCGCTCACCCGCGCGGACGGCGATCGGGGCGTGCACGTACTGGTCGACGTATCCGTTGAACACGACGGCAGTCGGGGCCTCCGCAGCGATCGCAGCCTCGTCGGCTGTGCCGTCCTGGGGGCCGAGGTAGAGCTCGGACTGGACGAGCACGAGCTCGGTGTCGACCGGGGGGAGGCCCGGCGGCTCGATGATGACAGCCCCGTACATCCCGTTGGCGATGTGCAGCGACATCGGCGCGGTGCTGCAGTGGTAGAGCCAGGCACCCGAACCTGCCGCGACGAACTGGTAGGTCAGCTCTTGGCCCGGGTCGATCGTCCGCATCGGTTCGTCGGGGGCGAGCGTGCCGGCGTGGAAGTCGATGCTGTGGCCCATGCTCGCCTCGTTGACGAACGTGACTGTGAAGAGGTCGCCGACGGAGCCGTGGAGCGTGGGACCGGGTGCCGACCCGTCGAAGGTCCACAGGGTCTGTCGGACGCCCGGGGCGACCTCGGTCACGGTGTCGGTGACCACCATCCGCACAGCGTGCTCGGTGCCGCCGGGCAGGGGTGCGAGCTCCGGGTCGAAGGGCTGCCAGTCGGGTCCGGGGACTGCCTGCGGGTCGACCGTGACGGAGTCGTCCGTCTCGGTACCTGCGCTGGGCATGGCTGCCATGTCGTGGCCGTCGTCGGTGCTGGCGCCGTCGTCCGGCGCGGCCGAGGCCCCAGTCGTGAGGATGTCGAGGGTCATGCCTGCCGCCCGGTGACCGGGGACTGTGCACCACCCCTCGGTGTCGGCGTCGACGACGCCGAGGTCGAGGGTCGCGGACTCTCCGGTGGCGAGCATGGGTGTCTGCTGCCCGGTGGCGAGTGCGAGGTCGTGCCGCATGCCGTCGGTGTTCGTGACCTCGAGGACGACGTGGGTCCCGGCCGCGATCTTGATCACCGCCGGGGAGACGCGCATCCCGGCCAGGGTCACCTGGATGGTCTGCGTCCCTGCGGCACCGGTGACGGTGGCAGACCGAGAGCTGGGGACCCCGGGTCCGGTGAGCGCGACCACCAGGGCGACGACGACCATGAGCGCACCGAGGGCGAGCCCTCCGAGCAGCCCTCTGCGGTCGGCGGCCGGCTGGGTGGCGGGTGCAGGTCCGGGTTCCGCCGTCGTGGTGCTCACGCTGTCCGTCCCGTGCGACGTGCCCTGACGACCGCGGTGGCCGAGGCGACGAGGAAGAGGACGACGGCAACCTCGGTCGCGATCCCGCCGCCTGTCCACCACGGGTTCGACCCGAGCGCGTCCCCGCCGACGAGTCGGGCGGCGAGAGCCGTGTGCAGCAGGACGACGTGCGCGTAGAAGGAGGGGTGGAACGGCAGGCGCACCCGCAGGACCGCCGGGACGATCACGGGCGCGTGCCCGAAGATCATCGACATGACGAAGCCGAGGAAGACTGCGTGGAGCCCGGAGTCGTAGACGGCGAGGCTCGAGCCGAGGTCGCCCGCGACGAGCCAGATCGTCCCGCCGACCGCGAGCCACACGTACCCGGCCAGCAGGCACACCGCCATGAACCGCGTGACTCCCGGCACGCGGACGGTGCGGCGGGCGACGTCGTGCGCTGCTCCCCACAGGGCCAGGGCGAGCATCCCGGCGCCGGCGAGACGGGTCCCCGTCGACGTCTCGGGGAACACGGTGGCGACCAGGAGGCCGACGAGGAACAGTGCGCCCGCGGCGGCGAGCTGGCGCACCGCCGACGGGCGGAGCATGCCCACCCGTGCCAGCTCGAGACGTTCGCCGAGGATCGTCAGGACCAGGAAGCCCGCGAGCCACGGGACCATGCGGGGCACTGTCCACCCGGCGAGCCACAGCACTGTCGCGACGTACCAGCAGAGTGCTCCCAGAGCCATCACGCGCAGGTGGAAGGCTGGCTGGATCCTGTGCACGACGAGGTAGATCATGCAGAGGAGGACGGACGCGAGGCAGAGGAGCAGGCGTCCGGCGAGCGGCTGACCGACGAGCAGGGCGAGGCCTCCGGCCCCTGAGACGGCGGGGGCGAGGAAGCCCCAGGACCTGCCGAGCGCGACGGCACGCTCGAGCGAGATGACGGTCCCGAGGAAGCCGAGGGTGATGAGCGGCCCGTGGTCGGAGGCTGTGCTGCTCGCGAGGGTCGGCAGCGGGAGCCCGAGGAGGAGAAGGCCTCCCCACAGGGCTGCGAGCAGGCAGAGCAGGGCAGCCACGAAGATCGGGATGCGGCGCGCCGTGCGCTGCTGGCCGTCGGGCCGGGCGACGGCGGGCGTGGTCGCGGTCACCATCCGAAGGCCTGCTTGGTCTCGGCGCTCATCATGTCGGCAGACCACGCAGGTGCGTGGGTGATGACGACCTCCACACGGTCCACGGCGCCGCTCTCCACGAGGACCCTGCGCACCTCGTCGGTCAGGTACTCACCCAGGGGGCAGGCAGGGGTGGTGGTGGTCATCACGACGGCAGCCACCCTGCCGTTGAGCTCCACCCCGTACACGAGCCCCAGCGAGACGATGTCGATCCCCAGCTCAGGGTCGATGACCGAGCGCAGCTCCTCCCGGAGCTGGGCGGTCTCGGTCCCGGGTGCGAGGAACCGGGTGACGGAGAGCAGGTCGCGGCTCACGTGGCATCAGGGCGTGGGGAGCCGAGCGTGGCGGGCGAGCCAGGGGACGCGCCTGGCGTGGTGGTCGGGACGGTCTCTGGCACGGCGGGCTTGCGGTGGGCACCTGACATGGGTGTAGTTTTCACTAGTCGAGTAGTAAAAACAAGATGTGCTAGTTCGTCCGCCACCCCGAGGAGCTCCGATGTCATCTGAAGCCGCACTGCCAGACCCCGTCGACGACAGCGGGTCGCTCGACCTCGACGTGCGGACGCTGCCGCACGGCGCACGGCACGACGTGATCTTCGCCCGTCTGCAGGCGCTCGCGGACGGCGAGACCTTCGTCATCCGCAACGACCACGACCCCAAGCCGCTGCGCTACCAGACCGAGGCCCTCTGGCCCGGTGCCTTCGAGTGGACCTATCTCGAGGCCGGGCCCCTCCAGTGGCGTGTCGCGATCACCCGTGCCGACTGACGGCTCGTCGACCGCGCCGGCCGTCGACGTCGTCGACGGGCTCGCCCGGACGCTCGCCCGCGCGTGCCGTGCGCTCGCCGAGGCAGGTCGCCCGCAGGATGCCGGGCGGCTGGCTGCCGACGGCTGGGTCCTGCTCCGGCACCGTCACCCGGACCAGGCGCTGCGCCTGGACGGCACCATGCACCACGTCGCCCGCGTCGAGCAACGGCTCGCGGACCTCGCCCACGCACCGGAGGAACCACTGATGACCCTGGCACCAGACCGCATCGTCGACGTCCGTACCGAGATCCCGCGCACCCGCCACGCGCTGATCTTCACGACCTTCGACCAGCTGCCCGTCGGCACGGGCTTCGTCCTCGTCAACGACCACGACCCGAAGCCGCTGTACTACCAGCTCGCGGCCGAGAGCCCCGACGCGTTCACCTGGGAGTATCTCGAGGAGGGGCCTGAGGTCTGGCGGGTCCGCATCGGACGGATCGCGGCGGCGTAGCCGCCCGCAGGTCCTGATGGCTGAGCTGCACCCCGCGGTGGCGTAGGATGGTGAGTACCGACGCGGGGTGGAGCAGCTCGGTAGCTCGCTGGGCTCATAACCCAGAGGTCGCAGGTTCAAATCCTGTCCCCGCTACAGATGCAGTGCGAGAGAGGCCTTCCTGGTTCCGACCAGGAGGGCCTCTCTCGTTCCCTGGGAGGTGTCCGTCCTCGTCAGGACCGATCGCTCGACGTCGGGAGGTCGTACTACGGTCGATCCATGATCCCCGCCGACCTCTCCCTGCTGCACGCCCCCGGAACTCCGGCACTCGCCCCTGACGGCACCTTCGTCGTCGTGGCCAGGACCGCTCCAGACCTGGACCTCGACGAGTACGTCGGCCAGCTCTGGAGGATCGCCGTCGACGGCTCGACGCCGCCCGTGCGACTCACGCGAGGGCACCGGGACACCGAGCCGCAGGTCTCGCCCGACGGGCGGTGGGTGGCCTTCCTGCGCGCCGAGCCCGAGGGGCGGCCCCAGGTGCACGTGGTCGAGGCGTCCGGGGGCGAGCCCGTCCGGCTGACCGACCTGCCTCTCGGCGCGGGCGGCCCGCAGCTCAGCCCGGACGGGTCGATGCTCGCCTTCCTGGCACGGGTCCCCGACGAGGGGCGCTACGTCCCCGGCGGCAACCCCGGTGCGGAGCCTCCGCGCCACATCACCGAGCTCACGTACCGTCACGACGGCGTCGGATTCACGCACGACAAGCGCCGCCAGCTGTTCGTCGTCGACGTCCCGGTCGACCCGGCCTCCCGGACGGCGGTGCCCGCAGCGCAGGACGCAGGGCCGACCGCACGGCAGGTGACCGACGGTGACGTCGACCTCACGAGCATCGCCTGGCTGCCCGACGGCCGGCACGTCGTCGCGGTCGGGGCGAGGCACACCGCTCGGCACCAGGACCGGCGCTCGGACGCCGTGGTCGTCGACACCGCACCCGAGGGGGACCCGACGCTGCGACCGCTGACGGATGCCGACTCTGGGTCGACCCTCGCCGTCGCCGCTGCGCTCCCGTCGGCCGACGGCTCGGCCCTCTGGCTCCTGGCCCAGGACATGGGGCCGTCGGGACGAGACTTCGTGGCGCGCCAGACCGGCCTGTTCCACCTGCCGCTGACCACGCAGGACGGCGCGCCGGCTCCCGTGGGCGTGCCGGCCCGGGTGACCGACGAGGAAGCCGTGGACCTCGACCCGGCAACCTTCGCCGCCACAGCCCACGGCGTCCTGGTCGGTGAGCTCCGCCGTGGGACCGTGGTGCTCCACGAGCTGCAGGTCGACGGCGCGGCACGCGAGCTCCTCGGCGGGGACGTGGTCGTGCACGGTGCCGCGACGAGGGCGCCGGCGGCGAGCTCGCCCGGCGGAACCGGTGCGTCACACGTGGCGGGAGCGGAGCCTGGAGCGGGCTCAGCACTCGCCGTCGCGACTGTCGCCAGCCCAGCGACGTCGGGCGACGTGCACGTGGTCGACCTGCAGACCGGGGCCACGCGCACGCTGACCGACTGGTCCGCGCCGCTGCGTGCCACGGGGCGCGTGCGCGAGCCCGTCGAGGTGACCAGCACGGCGCCTGACGGCTACCCCGTCCACGGCTGGGTGGTCACCCCGGACCCCGAGCGATTCGGCGCAGGGCCGCACCCGACGATCCTCATGATCCACGGAGGGCCCTTTGCGCAGTACACGGTCGCGCTCTTCGACGAGGTGCAGACCCTCGCCGAGGCCGGCTACGCCGTGGTCTACGGCAACCCGCGCGGCGCGGCCGGCTACGGCTCCGCGCACGGCTCGGCCATCCGCCACGCCTTCGGCACCGTCGACACCGAGGACGTGCTCGCGTTGCTCGACGCCGCTCTGACCGATCCCGCCCTCGACGCGGACAGGGTCGGCGTCATGGGTGGCTCCTACGGCGGGTACCTCACGGCGTGGCTCACCACCCGGACCGACCGTTTTGAAGCAGCCATCGTCGAGCGCGGTTTCCTCGACCCTGTGAGCTTTGTCGGGTCGAGCGACATCGGCTGGTTCTTCGGGCTCGAGTACCTGGGCGACGGGGACACCGACGAGGCCCGAGCCCGTGTCGCCGCGCAGTCTCCGATGGCGCACGTGGCGAAGGTGACCACACCGACCCTCGTGATCCACTCCGAGCAGGACTGGCGCTGCCCCGTAGAGCAGGGGCAGCGGTGGTTCGTCGAGCTCAAGCGGCGCGGTGTCGAGTCCGAGCTGCTGCTGTTCCCGGGGGAGGGGCACGAGCTCACCCGGTCCGGCCGCCCGCAGCACAGGCTCCAGCGGCTCGAGCACGTGCTGGCGTGGTGGGCGCAGCACCTGCCCGTGAGCCCGATGGTCGACGGCGTCTGAGCAACGACGAGCGAGGGGCTGCACCCAGGTCGGGTGCGGCCCCTCAGCCATCGTCGCGCGGGCTCCCTACAGGCCGACCATCGCCATGCCGGAGTCGTCGTAGCGGTTGCCGCTCACCGGGACGGTCCGGGTGAGGGCGTCGAGGTCGGCGACCTCGTCGGCCGAGAGCGCGAGGGTGGTCGCGCCGGCGTTCTCCTCGACGCGCTCGATCCGGCGGGTGCCGGGGATCGGGACGATCCACGGCTGCTGGGCGAGCAGCCACGCGAGCGCGACCTGCCCCGGCGTGCTGCCCTTGGTCGTCGCGAGGGCGCGGACGTGGTCGACCAGCGCCTGGTTCGCGGCGAGGTTCTCGGCAGTGAAGCGCGGCACGCGGTTGCGGATGTCGCCCTCGCTGAAGGTGGTCGAGGTGTCGACCGAGCCCGTGAGGAACCCCTTGCCGAGCGGGCTGAAGGGGACGAACCCGATCCCGAGCTCGGCGAGCGTGGGCAGGACCTCGGGCTCAGGGTCACGGGTCCACAACGAGTACTCGCTCTGGACGGCGGTGACGGGGTGGACGGCATGGGCGCGGCGGATCGTCCCGGCGCCCGCCTCGGAGAGCCCGAGGTGGCGGACCTTGCCCGCCTGGACGAGCTCGGCCACGGCCCCCGCGACCTCTTCGACGGGGACGTCGGGATCCACGCGGTGCTGGTAGAACAGGTCGATCGTGTCGGTCCGGAGCCTGCGCAGCGAGGCGTCGGCGACCCGGCGGATCTGCTCGGGGCGGCTGTCGAGACCGACCATGTGCCCGTCCTCGATGTGCCAGCCGAACTTCGTGGCGATCACCACGTCGTCGCGGACCGGTGCGAGAGCCTCGCCGACCAGCTCCTCGTTGACGTAGGGGCCGTAGACCTCCGCGGTGTCGAAGAAGGTCACGCCGCGGTCGACAGCCCCGCGCAGCACGGCGATCATCTCGTCGCGCGTGCCAGGGTTCGGCCCGTAGCTCATCGACATGCCCATCGCGCCCAGGCCGACCGCGGAGACCTGCAGGCCCTGGCCGAGAGTTCGAGTGTGCATCTGGTCCTCCGTGGTGGTCGGTGGTGCTCGTGGTGCTGACCTGGACCACGCTAGGACGGGTCTGGGCGGAGAGGCAGGGGCTGCTGGTACCCCGTTGCCCAGCACCTGCCTCCAGGGCCCGTCCAATGACACGAGCTGCGCACGAGCGGTCTGGGGCCGTGGCCCCAGACCGCTCGTGAGAGGGCAGGTCGCACCTGCAGGTCAGGACCCCAGGTCAGACGTGCGTGCCCTGCAGGCTGTCCCTGTCGCCTGTCTGCGACGGCTCGTCGTCGCCTGCGATCGGCGCCGAGGCGTGCTCGACCGCGTGCCCCTCCACGTCGACGCTGGGGAGGATCTTGTCGAGCCAGCGGGGCATGTACCAGGCGCTCTTGCCCAGGAGGGAGAGCAGGGCTGGCATGAGGACGAGGCGGACGATGAAGGCGTCGGCCAGGACGCCGACCATGAGGCCGAAGGCGATCGACGCGGCGACTGAGAAGGTGCTTGTCGCGAATCCTGCGAAGACGACCGTCATGATCGTGGCGGCTGCCACGAGCACCGGGGCCGAGCGCGAGAATCCCTCGACGACGGCGTCCTTGGGGGTGAGGCCGCGGTCGTGCATCTCCTTGATGCGTGAGACGAGGAAGACCTGGTAGTCCATCGCGAGACCGAAGAGCACCCCGACGAGCAGGATCGGCAGGAGGGAGAGCATCGGGTCGCCCTGGGGTGCGTTGACCAGGGCGGGCAGCCAGCCCCACTGGAAGACCGCGACGGAAGCGCCGAAGGAGGCTCCGACGGAGAGCAGGAAGCCGAGGGTGGCCACGAGGGGGATGAGCAGGGAGCGGAACAGCAGGACCAGCAGGGCGAGGGAGATGAGCACGATGACGACGAGGTACGTGACCAGGGCGTCGGACAGTGCGGCGTCCTGGTCGATGCCGATGGCTGTCTCGCCCGTGACCTCGAGGTGGATGCCGGAGATCGAGTCGGCGTCCTCGCGCAGCTGGTGGACGAGGTCCTTGGTCGAGTCGTCGATGGGACCGCCTGTGGGGATGACGGTGATGCGGGCGGTCTGGCCGTCGGCGCTGACCTCGGCCGGGGTCACCTGAGCCACGCCGGCCATGCCGGTGAGCTGGTCTTCGAGGGCGGTGGTGCTCGAGGCGACGTCGTCGCCCTCGGCCAGGACGATCAACGGGCTCTGGACGCCGCCGAGCTCGTCGAGGATGAGGGTGTAGGCGGCGCGCTCGGTCGACTCGGGGTCGGTGCCGCCGGGGACGTTGAAGGCGGTCTTCATGGAGAGCATCGGCAGGGCGACCACGACCAGCACCAGCACTCCGGTGACCAGCGAGACCACGGGGCGGCGCACGACGGCCTGCCCCCAGCGCCGCACGAAGCCGTGCTTCGGGGTGGTGTCCTCGTCGAAGACCACTCCGGCGGCCAGGTCCTTCCGGTGCTTCTTGGACAGTGCCTTGACCCCGAGCGTCTTCATGAAGACCGGCAGCAGAGTCAGGGAGAGCAGGACGGCGACCAGGACGCCGAAGGCTCCGGCCATGCCCATCTCGGTGACGAAGTCGATTCCCGCGACCATGAGCGCGGCGAGGGCGACGATGACTGTCAGGCCTGCGAAGACGACGGCTGTGCCGGCGGTTCCTGTGGCGCGGGCGATCGAGTCCTCGACCGAGCGGCCCGAGCGCAGCTCGGTGCGGAACCTGGACAGGATGAACAGGGAGTAGTCGATGCCGACGGCCAGGCCGAGCATCGAGGCGAGGATGATCGAGTTCTCCCCGATCGGGGTGATCGAGCCGTAGGCCAGCACGCCGACGAGCCCGACACCCACGCCGAAGACCGCGATGAGCAGGTTCGCCCCCGCGGCCCGCATCGAGCCGAAGGTCAGGACCAGGACCAGGAAGGCGATGAGGACTCCCACGACCTCGCCGGGGCCGGACTCCGCCCCGAGCGGGACGAGGTTGCCTCCGAGCTCGAGCCCGAGGTCGGCCGGTGCGGACTCCTGGAGGGCGAGGGCCGCGTCGTAGGAGGTGACCTGGGCGTCGTCGGAGAGGTCGCCGTAGATCAGGGTCGCCACCGCCAGGGTGCCGTCTGGGGAGGTGTAGGGCGCGTCGGGGGCGAAGGGGCCCGAGACCGACTCGACACCGGGCAGCGAGGCCGCCTCGGCCAGCACGCTGTCGATCTGCGACGAGATGCCCGGGTCGGTGACCTCGGCGTCTTGGGGCGCGAAGACCAGCTGGAGGGTGTTCTCGGGTGGGGCCTGCGCAGCCGGGAACTCCCGGTTCATGACCTCCAGGGCCTGCGAGGCGCGCGACCCGGGGATGGTCTGCGGGGCGCTGTCGCCGGAGCCGTTGACCCCGAGGATCCCGGCGAGCCCGGCGAAGACGGCCAGCCAGACGCCGACCACCACCAGCCGGTGCCGGGCGCTCGAGCGCCCGAGACGAGAGAGGAACGTGGACATGGGCACTCCTTGGGGCAGGGGGGTTGCGATCGCTTCCGATCCTGCTCGTGGCGGGTCCTCGGCGAATCCGGCAGGTGGTTGATCGTCGGTACCGCAGGCGCGGTAGCAGGGCGCGGTCGGTCGACCCGTGCGGTTCGGTCGACAGCGCAGGGTGCCGGGAGGGGGGGACGCGGAGAGGGGGCCCGCGGCGCTCGCCGGCGCTGAGGGCTGCCGGGGCTGGTCGGAGGCGCCGGTGAGGGTGCCGAGGCCCCCGGGGGAGGTCTGGTTGGACCTCGGGCCCGGATGGCGTAGAGTAGGGATCACCGACGCGGGGTGGAGCAGCTCGGTAGCTCGCTGGGCTCATAACCCAGAGGTCGCAGGTTCAAATCCTGTCCCCGCTACAAGAAGAACGGCCCTCGATCATCGATCGGGGGCCGTTCTGCGTTGCAGCCTAGACGGCGGACGTGTAGCTCTGCAGCTCAGCGGTAGGCGTCCCTGTGGTGAGAGATCCTCAGGACGGTGATCGTGACCACGTCTCCTTGGACCGTGTAGACGATCCGGTACTCGCCACGGCGCGCCGACCACATCCCGGTGAGCTCGCCCTGGAGGGGCTTGCCGACGCGCAGAGGCGCTTCTGCGAGGGGGCCTCGGATGAACTCCCAGGCGGCTGCTGCGACCGCCTCGGGCAGGGTCGTCTCCAGGGCTCGTCGGGCTGGAGGGGCGAGGAGGACCCGATACGTCACGAGGTCTGTCGCATCGTCACCTGGTCGAGCGGCACGACGTCGCCTGCGGTCACAGCGGCCTGTGCCTCGGCGAGCTCTGCCATGGCTGCGGGATCGGAGAGCACAGCGATGGTCTCCTCGAGAGAGGCGAGGTCGTCGGGAGAGATGAGCACCGCAGCAGGTTCGCCGTGGCGGGTGATCACCACACGCTCGTGCGTGTCGTGGACGGAGTCGACGTACGACGAGAGCCGGGCCTTCACGGTGGCCAGCGAGGTGGTTGTCATGACCATGATCCTAGTCACCGCGTGGGTCGATGTCAGCAAGGCGATGTGCCTGTGGACGACCCCGACGACGCAGGCCCGCCTACACCCAGATCGCGGCGGGCCAGCCGTCGCTGAAGATCTCGGGGGTCGCAGGGAGCGCCTCGGACTGGCCGCGGGTGTGACGACGCGCGGTCCAGGTCGTCGCAGCGGCGTCGAGGACGTCGTCGACCCCCACGTCGACACCGGACAGCCCACCCGCCCCCGCCAGGGCCAGGCCGTGCTCGGCGAGCAGCGCCCTGCGGGCCTCGGCACCCGCCCAGGTCTTCTTGCGGTCGGTCAGCGGGGCGCCGTTCATCCGGGCGAAGCACACCTCGGGGTGCACCTCGAGGACGGTGCGGTCCTCGCACGCCGGGCCGCGGACGAACCGTTCCACCTCGAACACCTTCGACCGCAGCCCGAAGGCCTGGATCGAGACGCCCTCGCCGGCGAGCTCGCGGTTCAGGACCACGGCGCTCGGGTGGTCGTCCGCCTCGAGGGCGGGGCGGACCGGGGTCATGAAGACCGACGAGCGCAACCGTCCGATCTCCAGCTTCGCCAGGACGTCGGCTTGGCGTCGGCCGGTGTCGGGGAGGCCGATCGGGATGTCGATCGCTACGACCGAGACACGACCGCCGAGCTCGGCAGCAGCGACGAGCGAGCCGATGTCCTGGGCGGCGATCGCCGCCGAGCTGTCGCCGTCCCACACCACGCCGACCCAGCCGGCCCGGCACGCATCCACCCCGAGCACCCGGGTCGTCTTGGTCATGGGTCTAGGAGTACCAGGTGCGTGCTGAGAACGCGGGCTGGGGACAGGGCCGACAGCCCAGAGCCGCCTGAGGAGGGAGGAGAACGAGCCAGTGCTCCCGGGGGCGAGGGGGGGCGAGGAGCGCGAGGCGCTGTGGCTGGTAGGGACAGCCCTACCTCAAGACTGGGTGGCTGACCTGATGGTCGCGGGACGCAGTGGCGAGGAGGATGGACTCATGATCGAGACGACCGCGCGCCTCCCGCACCGCGCAGACAGTGTTCCGGACCCGGCCGAGCAGCCGTGGCAGACGGAGGCGAGCACGCCGTGGACCGCCGTCGTGCGCCGGATCCGCAGCCTCGGCGCCGATACGGCGTACGTGCTGGAGACGCTCCCGTGGTCCTTGGTCGCCTTCGTCGTGGTCTTCACGGGTCTCGCCGTCGCCGTGCCGCTGATGGTCCTGTGGGTGGGGCTGCCGATCGCGGCGGGTGTGCTGGTCGTCGCGCGGTGGTTCGCCTCGGTCGAGCGGAGCAGGACGGTGCATCGTGCCGTGCTCGCCGGAGACCTGCCCCTCGCGGAGCCTCGTCGGGCGGCAGCGCACGGCCGGGGTGCACCTGTCGGCGAGGCGCGTCCCTCGCTGCCGCGCCGTGTCCTCGCGTCGCTGCGCGACCCGCAGGGCTGGCGGGAGACCGTGCACGCGCTGACGTCCTGGATCCTGTCGATCGTCACCTTCACCGTCACGGTCACCTGGTGGGTCGGGGCTGTCGCGGGGACGACCGTCTACGCCTGGGTGCGGTTCCTCCCGGAGAACACCGGGAACGAGGATCTCAGCGGCGCCGCCCGTGACGCCCTCGACATGCTCAACTCGACAGGCTTCAAGCTCGCCGCAGGGATCTTCTTCCTGCTGACCCTGCTGCCGATGACCCGGGCGATGGCTCGCCTGCAGGCAGGGTTCGCGCGGACGCTGCTCGACGAGCCTCGGACCCTCGCGCGCTGACCATCTCCGGGCGTGATCGCCGTCGCGCCGATATCGTCAGACGATGAGTGCACCCACAGTTCTGTTCATCGGTGGCAGCGGCGTCATCAGCTCCGCGAGCGTGCGGCTCGCGGTCGAGCGCGGCTACGACGTCACCGTCCTCAACCGCGGGTCGTCGACGACCCGTCCTCTCCCGGCCGAGGTGCGCTCGTTGCGCGCCGACGTCCGAGACCCAGGGTCGGTGCGGGAGGCGCTCGGCGGGAGTGACTTCGACGCTGTCGTGGACTGGGTGGCCTTCACCCCGGGCCACGTGCAGCAGGACGTCGACCTCTTCACCGGCAGGACCGGGCAGTACGTCTTCATCAGCTCCGCCTCGGCGTACCAGACGCCGCCCGCCCGAAGCCCGGTGCTCGAGTCCACGCCGTTGCGTAACCCGTACTGGGGCTATTCCCAGGACAAGATCGCCTGCGAAGACCTGCTCGTCGCCGCGTACCGTGACAGCGGCTTCCCCGCAACGATCGTCCGGCCGTCGCACACCTACGACCAGACCTCCGTCCCGCTCGACGGCGGGTGGACCGCGGTCGAGCGGATGCGCGCCGGCAAGGAGGTCGTCGTGCACGGTGACGGCACGTCGCTGTGGACGATCACGCACACCGACGACTTCGCGCTCGGCTTCGTCCCTCTGCTCGCCAACCCGAGGGTGGTCGGCGACACCTTCCACATCACCTCGGACGAGGCGCTGACGTGGGACCGCATCACCCAGTCGCTCGCGCGCGCAGCAGGGGTCGAGGCGAAGATCGTCCATGTGCCGTCGGACGCGATCGCGGCCGTCGACCCTGGGTGGGGTGCCGGGCTGCTCGGAGACAAGGCGCACTCGATGGTCTTCGACAACGCCAAGATCCGCAGCATCGCCCCGGGGTTCGTGCCGCGCACGACCTTCGAGCAGGGTGCGCGCGAGATCGTCGCGTGGCACGACGCGGACCCGGCCCGGCGCCAGGTCGACGCACGGATGGATGCCCTGATGGACGACCTGGTGGAGCGGTTCCGCGTCTGACCCGGAGACACCTCTGTGTCGCTCGCCGGGCCGCGGCGCTGCTGAGCGGTTGTCGTCCGGCTCTGCTCCGAGGGCGCGCCAGGAGGTCCCGTGGAGGCCAGCGGGACCTCCTGACGACCGTCATGGAGAGATCTTTGGTCTGCTCTTGACGCTGTGCGGACGTACTCTTGGAACGGTTCACCATGGCGGTGACCGTGAGGGAGCGACGATGACCGACAGGTCAGAGCAGTCCGGTCCGAAGCACGAACCGCGCGACGAGGCTGTCCTCGAGGCGGGGCACGAGCCCGCGCACGTCCCGGCGCACGAGGTCCCCGGAGAGCTGCTCACCCTCGGGGTGCTCGCGACCTCGCAGAAGACCGACGAGCGTCGACTGCCCATCCACCCCTCGCACCTCGACCGCATCGACGCAGACCTGCGCGAGCGGATGATCGTCGAGACCGGCTACGGCTCGGCCTTCGGCATGACGGACGAGCGCCTGGCCGGGCTGGTCGGTCAGGTCCTGCCGCGCGCTGCGCTCCTCGAGAGGTCGGACGTCGTCCTCCTGCCCAAGCCGCAGGCGCACGAGCTCGCGGAGCTGCGCGAGGGGCAGGTGCTGTGGGGGTGGCCGCACTGCGTGCAGGACGTCGAGATGACCCAGCAGGCGATCGACCGTCGCCTCACCCTCGTGGCCTTCGAGGCCATGAACCACTGGACGGGGGACGGGCGGTTCGCGCTGCACGTGTTCCACAAGAACAACGAGATCGCCGGGTACTGCTCGGTCCTGCACGCCCTCCAGCTCGCCGGGTCGACGGGGGACTACGGACGCCGCCTCAACGCGATCGTCATCGGCTTCGGGGCGACGGCGCGTGGCGCCGTGACAGCGCTGAGGGCGCACGGCGTCCACGACGTCCACGTGCTCACCAACCGCGACGTGGCAGCCGTCGGCTCGCCGATCCACTCGGCGCGCATCGTCCAGCTGGACCACGACGAGACGGCCCCGAACCTCAGCCACGTGCTGACCGAGGAGGGGCGCGTCCCGCTCGCCCCCTACCTGGCGGAGTTCGACATCGTCGTGAACTGCACGCTGCAGGACACCGACGCCCCGCTGACCTACCTCTGCGAGGACGACCTCGGTGCGTTCAGGCCGGGGAGCCTCGTGGTCGACGTGTCGTGCGACGAGGGGATGGGGTTCTCCTGGGCGCGGCCGACGACCTTCCCGGAGCCGACCTTCGAGGTGGGCGACCACATCCTCTACTACGCCGTCGACCACAGCCCCTCGTACCTGTGGAACTCGGCGACCTGGGAGATCAGCGACGCCGTGCTGCCCTTCCTGCGCTCGGTCATGAGCGGACCGTCGGGCTGGGCGTCCGACGAGACCGTCGCGCGTGCGATCGAGATTCGTGACGGGGTCGTCGAGAACCCGGCGATCCTCAGGTTCCAGCACCGGGCCGAGGCGTACCCGCACGCCCAGGAGGCCTGACGGTCCCGCAGGGCTGAGGTCCGCGACCCGCAGGCCGCTCAGACGGTGGTCGACGTAGACGCACCTCGCGCGACCGGGTCAGGGCGGAGCACCGCGGCGTGCAGGGCGAGCCAGGGACCGAGGTGGTCGATACCCTTGATGCTGCCCGAGCGAGGACCACCGAGAGGGGCACCATGACCGAGCGACCGACCTTCAACCCGCCGTCGGGGACCGTCGTGGGCTGGGTCGACACCGACGCCGGCGTGCTGCGCGCCACGGGGATCCCCTACGCCACGGCGGGCCGGTTCGAGGAGCCGGTCCCGGCTGCCGACAGGACCGAGGTGCTCGAGGCGACAGGATGGGCGCCAGCGTGCCCGCAGGCACCGGTGGTCTTCCTCGAACGGGTGCTCGGCGGTGACTTCAGCTCGCTCGCGACGGACGAGAGCTGCCAGAACCTCTCGGTCACGGTGCCGCGTGACGTC
Organism: Sanguibacter sp. Leaf3; assembly: GCF_001425965.1. Taxonomy (NCBI): domain Bacteria; kingdom Bacillati; phylum Actinomycetota; class Actinomycetes; order Micrococcales; family Sanguibacteraceae; genus Sanguibacter; species Sanguibacter sp. Leaf3. The sequence goes on from NZ_LMRH01000001.1 coordinate 1,114,743, forward strand.
CAGGCCGGGGAGCGGCTCCCGGTGATGGTCTGGATCCACGGTGGCTCGTACACCTCGGGTGCCGGGGACGTCCCGGTGATGGATCCGGCACCCCTGGTCGCCGAGCAGCGGGTCGTCGCGGTGACCGTCACCTACAGGCTCGGGATCTTCGGGTACCTCGGAGGGCGCGCCGGGCGCCCCGCGAACCTCGGGCTGCTCGACCAGGTGGAGGCACTGCGATGGGTCCAGCGCAACGTCGAGGCCTTCGGGGGAGATCCTGCGCGGGTGACGGTCTTCGGGCAGTCGGCGGGCGGGGATGCCGTCGCGCACCTCATGGCGGTGGCTGGGGCTGCGTCGTTGTTCTCCCGCGCGATCGTCCAGAGCGCCCCGCTCGGCATCTCCCGTGGGAGGAGCGCGATGAACGCGGCGATGCTCGAGGCCGCCGAGGGCATCACCGCGCAGACCCCGGTCGACGAGGTCGTCGCCCGGCAGTCTGCTGTCGCGAAGACCGCGAAGGGTTCGGGGCTGCGTGCTGCGATGCCCTTCGGCACCCAGTACGGCTTCGACCCGCTCCCGCCCGAAGACGCCGTCGACGACGCCTGGGACGCCGTGGCCGAGGAGGTCGACCTGCTCATCGGCTGCACCTCCGAAGAGGCTCGGCTCTTCGTCCGCGAGGTTCCCGTGGTCCAGCGGGTGATCGCGCTGCCCGTCGTCGGGCCGCTCGTGCGCCGTGCCCTCGTCGCTGCTCTCACCGAGGTCGTCTACGGGCGGTCGGCGCGGCGCTTCGCCCGTCGGCACGCGCGAGCAGGTGGGCAGGTGCACAGGTACGTGCTGTCGTGGTCCGCGCCCGGGAACCCGTGGGGTGCTGCGCACACTGTCGACCTGCCGATGCTCTTCGGCGACGAGAAGACCTGGGCGCGAGCCGAGCTGGTCGAGGGGGCGTCGTGGGACCAGGTCCAGGAGGCGGCACGAGCGGTCCGTGCTGTGTGGGGCGCCTTCGCCCGGGGTGACGACCTGGGGCGCGACGCGTCGGTCCCGGGTGTCCTCAGGTGCACAGCGGTGCGATGACCTGTCGACGGCCCTGCGCTGCTCAGGCGGGCTTGCGGGAGTCGTAGGCCTCGCGGGCCTCGACCACCTCGGGGACGGCGTCCTCGATGACGCGGATGAGCGAGGCGAGGCTGTCGGACACCTGGGTGCCGAGCGCAGTAAGGCTGTACTCGACGTGCGGCGGGATCGTCTCGCGGACCTCGCGGACCACCAGCCCGTCGCGCTCGAGGGCCTGGAGGGTCTGGGACAGCATCTTCTCGCTCACGCCGTCGATCTTGCGGCGCAGCGCGTTGAAGCGCACGGACCCGTCGCGCAGGGCCGCGAGCGCGAGGACGCCCCACTTCGCCGCGACGATCTCGAGGGTCTGCCGTGAGCTGCAGCCGCGCTGGAAGACGTCGGGGGCGAACTCTGAGAAGTCTTCGAGGTCGTCGGTCCCGACCTCGCGCGGTGCGGCGGGGTCGTGGGTCTCGACGTTCTCGGTCCTGGCCATGTCTCGAGTATACGACCGTGCATCAGGAACCGATAGTGCTGCGGAAAGGATTGCACTTTCGAAAAGTTAGTGCCATGCTCGTCGTGTTGCCGAATCGTCGCCGCGGGACCTGTCTGCGCGGCCATCTCACAAGGAGCACGCCATGATCGCTGTCACCGGAGCCACCGGACACCTCGGACGCCTCGTCGTCGAGTCCCTGCTCGAGCGCGGCACCCCCGCCGACCAGGTCGTCGCCGCTGTGCGCACCCCGGCCAAGGCCGCTGACCTCGCCGCCCGCGGCGTCCTGGTCCGCGAGGCCGACTACTCGCGCCCCGAGACTCTCGCGGCGGCCTTCGAGGGTGTCGACACCCTGCTGCTCGTCTCCTCCTCCGAGGTCGGCCAGCGCGTCCCTCAGCACATCGCGGTGATCGACGCCGCGAAGGCTGCGGGCGTCGGCCGCGTCGTCTACACGAGCGCACCGCAGGCCGACACCTCGACCCTCGTGCTCGCCCCCGACCACAAGGCGACCGAGGAGTACCTCGCGCAGTCGGGCCTGGCCACGACCATCCTGCGCAACAACTGGTACACCGAGAACTACCTCCAGCCCGTCCAGCAGGCCAAGGACTCGGGCGAGATCCTCGCGAGCGTCGGAGACGGCAAGGTCGCCTCGGCGCCCCGCTCGGACTTCGCCGAGGCCGCTGCCGTAGTCCTCGTCGACGACTCGCACGCGGGCAAGGTCTACGAGCTCTCGGGTGACGTCGCCTGGACGCACGACGAGCTCGCCGCCGCTGCCGGCGAGGTGCTCGGCCGCGAGGTCTCGTACCACCGCGTCTCGCCCGAGGAGCACGCCGCTGTCCTCGCAGGCTTCGGCCTCGACGAGGGGACCGTCGGCTTTGTCGTCGCTCTCGACGGCAACATCCGCGACGGTGAGCTCGCGACGGTCACGAGCGACCTGAGCACGCTCCTCGGCCGTCCGACCACCGGGCTCGTCGAGGCGCTGCGCGCAGCGCTCTGACGGTGACAGCGGACGCGGTGACAGCGGGCGGCCCCTGCCCTGCTGTGCGGGATTCCTGCCGGCCGGAGGGTCCGCGCGACCTGAGGTGATCGACGCAGAGGCCGGGGGTGCCAGGACGGCACCCCCGGCCTCTGCGCACCCAGCCCGCTGCGGGCCTTCACGCCGCCCCTTGGTCCTCTTACACTCGGGATCATGAGCGATGTGACGCAGGACACTCCCCGGACCCAGCCTCCCGGACGCGGTGACGAGAAGAGCACCCTCATGGGCTTCTTGATGCTCAACCGCGAGACCGTCGTCATCAAGGCGCAGGGTCTCAGTGACGAGGACGCCGCGCGGCGTCTGCTGCCCAGCCTCACCACGGTGTCGGGGATCATCCGCCACCTGGCCGACGTCGAGCGGTCGTGGTTCGTCGAGGCCGTCGAGCAGCGCCCCTACGACCGCCGCTTCGGCAGCGACGAGGACCCGGACGGTGAGTTCCGCGTGACCGCTCAGGACTCCCTGGCGGAGATCATCGACGACTACAGGGCGTCATGGGCGGAGGCTGACGAGGTGCTCGCCCGGCACGACCTCGACGAGGCGCCCGACAACCCCGAGTACCCGTCGCTCCGCTGGGTCCTCGTGCACGTCATCGAAGAGACCGCCCGGCACCTCGGGCACGTCGACATCCTCCGCGAGCTGCTCGACGGCACCACGGGAGAGTGACCGGGCGACCGGTCGTCGCCGGCACGAGGACCCGCGAGGCCGAGAGCGGCCTGCACGCAGAGAAAGGGGCACCAGCGATGCTGGTGCCCCTTCGCTGTGCGTGTCGTCTTCCCGGAGGACCGGGAGGACATGCCTCGCGTCGATCTGCCCGTGACGGAGGAGCGTGGCCTCAGGGCTTGCCGTAGGTCACTTGCGGGTCGAGGCCTTGATCTCGGCGTAGGAGGTGCTCGAGGCGGTCCCGGAGATCGCCGTGACCCGGACCGTGTACGCCGTGTTCTTCGCGAGGCCGGTGATCTGCACCGAGGTCTTGGGGCTCACGCCGTCCTTGACGGTCGTCCAGGTCTTGCGGTCGCGCGTGACCTGGACCTTGTAGTCGGTGACCTGAGGGCCAGACGTCGCCGGCGCCGTCCAGGCGAGGGAGAGCGTGGTGGCAGTGCTCGCGGTCACCTTCATGGCTCGGGGTGCGGAGGGCGCCGCGAGGGTCGTCACCTTGACGACGGCCTGCGCGCCTGTCGTCGTGCCGTCGGCGACAGGGGTGATGCGCACGCTGTAGGTCGCCGACGGGGCGAGACCCGTGAGCTGGACCTTCGGCGCCGTGCTGACGCCGTCGGCGAAGGTCGACCACTTCTTGCCGTCTCGTGACAGCTCGACTCTGTAGTCCGTGATGAGCGTGCCCGAGGTCGCGGGAGCGGTCCAGGTCAGCGCCGCGGTGGACGGGGCCCTCGACGTGACGGTGGGCGTGCGGATCCCCGAGGGTCGTGCGGCGGTCGTGACGGTGACCGTCGCCCACGGGCTCCGGCCTGCAGCAGCGTTCGCTGCCACCCGGACCTGGTACTTCGTGGCGGGGGCGAGCCCGGTGAGCCTGGCCGTCGTGCCCTGGGCAGCGACCGGTGTCCAGGTCTTCCCGTCGGTTGAGCGCTGGACCGTCCAGCTCGTGGCTGGGGTGCCCGCAGCGGGCGTCCAGGAGAGCGTGGCCGCGATGGTGGTGACTGCAGAGACCCCGAGCTTCGTCGGAGCAGCGGGCGCGACCGGAGCAGGCGCCGGGGTCGGCTTCGGTGCCGGTGCCGGTGCCGGAGCGGGCGCCGGAGCCGGAGCTGGAGCGGGCGCCGTGACCGGGGCTGTGGCCAGCGTGAGGCCGAAGAGTCGGTCCGGGCTGCCCGCGCTGCGGTCGGTGACACCCGTCCGGCTCGAGCTGACGAGCCTGTCGGTGACGTCCTTGGGGGTCAGCCGCGGGGAGTCGGCGAGCAGGAGCGCTGCGAGCCCGGCGACGTGCGGGGCTGCCATCGACGTGCCGGAACGGGTCGCCGTCGTGCCGCCGGGGGCTGTCGAGACGATGCGCTCACCGGGGGCGAAGCCGTCGACGCAGGTGCCCCAGCTCGAGAAGGTCGCGCGGGAGTCGGTGATCGTGCTGGCTCCGACGGTCAGTGCCGAGGGCACGTCCGACGGGGAGGCCTGGCAGGCGTCGGTGTTCGTGTTGCCTGCGGCGACGACGACGAGGAGGCCCGCTGCTGTCGCGGCGTCGACGGCCCGACCCATGATGTCGCTGCGTGCCCCCGACAGGGACATGTTGACGACCCCGGGCGTGCCGGCCGGGTGGTTCTTGACCACCCAGTCGAGACCGCTGATGACGTCGGACATCTTGCCCGACCCGGAGCACCCGAGGACACGGACCGGGACGACGGTCGCAGACTTCGCGACACCGTAGGTGCGCGAGGCGACAGTGCCGGCGACGTGGGTGCCGTGGCCGTGGCAGTCGGCTGTCCCGGTCGTGTCCGCGAAGGCGGAGAACCCCGGGGCGACCCGTCCGCCGAGCTCGGGGATCGCCGAGTCCACGCCGGTGTCGAGGACGTAGACGCGCACGCCCGCGCCGGCCGAGCTCGGGTAGGTGTAGGTCTTGTCGAGGGGGAGGGCCACCTGGTCGAGCCTGTCGAGGTCCCAGGGGGCGCCGCTCTGGCTCGAGCTCTCGGTGATGCTCACGTCGAGGTCGGGCTCGACCTCGGCGACGCCCTCGGTCTGGGAGATCGCGTCGATCTGCTCGGGTGTCGCCTCGACGACGTAGCCGTCGAGGGCGGCGTCGTACTCCTGGACCGTGGTGACACCCTGCTCGGCGAGGTCCGCGGTCACGGCGGCTGGGTCGCCGTCGACCTGGACCAGCCAGGTGGTCGGCTCTGCGGCAGGGTCGGCCGCGGTTGCCGGGAGTGCGCCAGCGGCGATGGTCCCCGTCGCCAGGGCTGCTGTCACCAGTGCCACGACAAGGCTTCTCAAGCCGGGTCTCGTGCTCGTCATGCTCGTGCCTTCCGTGTCCGCCGCAGCGGCACGGTGCCGGCTGCTGATCTATGTGCTCATCGGCGTGACGTTCGGCGCGGTTAAGCATTCAACTAGATTCCACCCACGGTGGAGCGTGACAAGTTCGACGTCAGGAGCGACGGGGATGGGCACTGTCGGACGTCGTCGCAGGTGCGGAGAGCAGGATCGTTGAATCCTCAACGAATTTCTGGGCGCAGTGTGACGAGAGACACGCCGAGCGGGGCTGCCGCGTCGGTGGTTCGCCCTGGCGGCGAGCGTCAGAGGAGCGTCCCGAGGGCACGGGTCAGAGGAGCACCCGACAGCGTGCGTCACAGGAGCGCCCTGAGGGCATGGGTCAGAGGTGCGTCTCGACGGCGAGCGTCAGTGCGTCGCCTTGATGACGAGCACCGGGACGGCCGAGTCGAGCAGCACGCGCTGCGTGGTGCTGCCGAGGAGGAACTTGCCGACGCTCGAGCGCTTGCGCGAGCCGATGACGATGACCTCGGCCCCGGAGCGCTCGGCGTGGTCGAGGATCGCGTCGGCGACGTCGATGCTGTCGAGGCGGAACGCGACCTCGACCTTCTCTCCTGCGACGGTCTCGAGCAGGTGGGCGAGGTGCGGGGGGACGGGCGCGGCATCGGGCTGCGGGGTCAGGACGAGCACCGTGACCGTCGTCGTGCGGCGGGCCGCCTCGGCCACGGCCGCCGCGAAGGCTGCCTCACCCTGAGGGGTCTCGTTGTAGGCCACCAGAACGGTCATGTCGCAGAACTCCTGTGTCAGTGCGAAGTGTCGAGCCGTGCGTGCGCAGGCCTACCGGTGCCCGGACTCCGATGGTCGGGACGCACGCAGGCCGAGCACACGACCCGTTCCCGTCACCGGGAGGTCGGGCCGCTGGTCACAGCCTAGGGCCAAGCGGCCCGTCTGGTCGTCCGGACGCCCTGTCTGTGTCAGCCGAGCTCAGCCGGCAGGCTCATCCCGGCCGGGAGGAGCGGGGGGATCTCCCGCGCGATGGTCGTCGCGAGCTCGGTCCTGCGGGCATCCGTCATGCGCTCGGACGGGGCCGTGATCGACATCGCCGCGATCGCTGCGCCGTCGCGCAGCAGCGGCACGGCGAGGCAGCTGATGCCCACCTCGTTCTCCTCGGTCTCGGTCGCGTACCCCCGCGACCGCGAGAGGTCGAGGATCTGGGCGAGCCGCTCGGCGGGCAGCCTGTCGCCGGCGAACCACGCGAGCGAGGCCGGGTCGACGGACCTGCGCGAGAGGATCGCGCGGCCGAGGCCTGTGGTCGCAGCGGGCTGGCGGCGGCCGACGGCCGACCACACGCGGACCGGACGGGCCGGTTCGACCTTGTCGAGGTAGAGGATCTCCGCGCCCGAGAGCACCCCGAGGTGCACGAGCTCGTCGGTCTGGGCGCACAGCGAGGTGAGGGCGTTCTGCAGCAGGCTCGGCAGGTTCTCCTCGGAGAGGTACGACGAGGCGAGGGCTGTGGCTGCGGGGCCGAGGACGTAGTGCCCGGTTGCTGCGTCCTGGTCGGCGAAGCCGCGGAACCTCAGGGCTGCGAGCGTGCGGTGCAAGGAGGTCTTGTTGAGGCCGAGCCGCTGCGCGAGGTCGGCGAGCGGCAGACCGCCCGTCCCGGCGGCACTGAGCTCTTGGAGGGCGAGGAGCGCCTTGTCGACGCTGCCCATCGGGGAGGTCGCGTCGGGGGAGCTGCCTGGGCGGTCTGTGCCGTCGTGACCCGCTCTGTCCATGGTCCCGCTCCTTTGTTATCCTGATTTCGCAACCGGCAACGACCGTTTGCCCATACGAAACGATAGCAGAGGTTCACGCGGACATGTCAGAGAAGACCATCACCGAATCCCTCGCGGCGGCACGGATCGTCCCCGTCGTCGTCATCGACAACCCCGACCACGCCGTCCCGCTCGGCAAGGCTCTCCTCGACGGCGGGCTCGACGTCATCGAGGTCACCTACCGCACAGCCGGAGCGCAGGCCGCGCTCACAGCGCTCAAAGCCCTCCCCGAGCTCGTCGTCGGAGCCGGCACCGTGGTGCGTCCCGAGCAGGTCGACAGCGCCGTCGAGGCCGGTGCGCAGTTCCTCGTCTCGCCCGGGCTCAGCGCTGCTGTCGTCGAGCGCGCGCAGGCTGTGGGTGTGCCGATCCTGCCCGGTGTCGCCACACCGAGCGACATCATGGCCGCCCTCGCGCTCGGCCTCGACATCGTCAAGCTCTTCCCCGCGGCGACCCTCGGCGGGCCCTCGGCGATCAAGGCCTTCTCGGCACCGTTCCCGGGTCTGCGCTTCGTCCCGACCGGTGGTATCTCCGCCGCGACCGTCGGTGACTACCTCGCCCTCCCGTCCGTCATCGCCGCAGGCGGCTCCTGGATGGTCGAGCGCAGCCTCATCGAGGCCGAGGACTGGGCCGAGATCACCCGCCGCACCGCCGAGGCCGTCGAGCTGGCCGCCCAGACCCCCGCCACGATCGGAGCCTGACATGCCTGAGACCACCAGCCCCGCCCTGACCGTCCGCCCCGCCGCAGACTGCGACTTCGACGTCGTGTCCCTCGGCGAGGTCATGCTCCGCCTCGACCCGGGCGAGCGCCGCATCAAGACCGCCCGCAGCTTCGACGCGTGGGAGGGTGGCGGCGAGTACAACGTCGCCCGCGGCCTGCGCCGATGCTTCGGCCTGCGCGGAGCTGTCGTCACCGCCCTCGCGGACAACGAGGTCGGCCGTCTGGTCGAGGACTTCATCCTCACCGGCGGCATCGACACGAGCTACATCCGCTGGGTCGACTACGACGGTATCGGCCGCTCGGTCCGCAACGGCATCAACTTCACCGAGCGCGGCTTCGGCGTGCGCGGGGCCGTCGGCGTCTCGGACCGTGGCAACACCGCCATCTCGCAGATGCAGCCCGGCGATGTCGACTGGGACGACCTCTTCGGCCGTCGTGGCGTCCGCTGGCTGCACACAGGCGGCATCTTCGCGGCGCTCTCCGAGTCCTCGGCAGACGTCGCCGAGGCGGCCATGCGCTCGGCCCGCGAGCACGGGACGATCGTGTCCTACGACCTCAACTTCCGTCCCTCCCTGTGGAAGGGCATCGGCGGCTCGGCCCGAGCCCAGGAGGTCAACACGCGGCTCGCGCAGTACGTCGACGTGATGATCGGCAACGAAGAAGACTTCACGGCCAGCCTCGGCTTCGAGGTCGAGGGCGTCGACGAGAACCTCACCGACCTCGACACCGGTGCCTTCCGCGCGATGATCGAGACCGCGGCCGCGGCGTACCCGAACTTCCAGGTCATCGCCACGACCATGCGCGGCGTGCACTCGGCGTCCGACAACGACTGGGGTGCGATCGCTTGGAGCCGTGAGCAGGGCTTCGCCGAGGCGACGCACCGCCCGAACCTCGAGATCCTCGACCGCGTGGGTGGCGGCGACTCCTTCGCCTCCGGCCTCGCCTACGGGCTCATGGAGATCGGCGACATCCAGTCGGCCGTCGAGTACGGCGCGGCTCACGGCGCGATCGCCATGACGACCCCGGGCGACACCTCGACGGCGAGCCTCGCCGAGGTCGCCAAGCTCGCCGGTGGAGGCTCCGCCCGCGTCCAGCGGTAGCTGCTCGCGCAGAGGGCCCGAGCCGACCGTGGCTCGGGCCCTCTGCGCTGTCGTCCGACGGTCGCGCTCACGCCGTCGAGCGGGTCAGCTGCGCTCCGGGGCCACCTGGAGCTGGCGGGTGGCATCGCCGGGAGACCTGTCAACAAGACCGGCGGCTGTGTGCCCGGCGGGTCAGTGGTCGTCGGGTCGTGCGGGCGGCGCGGAGCAGGGTGGCTCCGGCGGTGAGCAGCGCGCCGACCGACGCGGCGACAGCCGGCGCCGACCCGGGGCCTGTCACGGCAAGGGCTCGGGACTCGACTGCGGCGTCGGAGGGCGCTGACGTGGACGAGACGTCTGTCGCCGTCGCGGAGTGCTGCCGAGGGGCGGCAGATCCACCACCCGCACCTGCATCGAACGGTCCGGGACGCAGGACTGAGGTGGTCTGGTCCTGCCCGCCCGGCTCACGGGGCGGCCCGGGGACGGCAGGGGAGTCGTCGGGTGCAGCGGGTCCGGAGGGCTGAGGGGTCGGTGGGTCCGAGGGGCTGTCCGGCGTGGGCTCGGTGGGCCTGGTCGGGTCGGGCCCCGGGGCGGGAGCTGGGTCCGGCGCTGGAGACGGGACGGGGTCCGGCGCGGGCTCGGGAGCAGGAGTCGGACCAGGCACCGGCACCGGAGCAGGAGTCCCGGACCCCGACCCAGCCCCGCCCGAGACTGTCCTGACGAGACGTGCCGTCAGCACCTGCGTGCCACCGGCGTGGCTGAGGGTCACAGTGCTCGACGGCTCGTGCCCGAGCTCGACCAGATCGGCACCGAAGCGTCCGACCATGATCTCGCCGGGCCGGATCTCGTCGAGGGTCAGGGTGAAACCGCCCGGGTTGCACTCGAAGGCGAGCACGCGCTCGGGGGCCGATTCGAGGACCGAGTACACAGGGGTGCCGCGGCCTGCGCCGACCTGCCCGCTGAGCGAGAACGAGTCGCAGTCGAGGACCTGCCCCGGGTCCAGAGACTCCGTCACCGTGACGGGCCCGTCGAAGCCCTCGGCCCGAGACGGCAGGCGGATTTCCCAGCCGACGGCCGCCTGTGCCTGCGTCGTCCCCTGGTCGGTGTGCTGCCAGAATCCCCAGGTCCCGGCGTAGCCGTCGGGGACGACGTCCTCGGCGTCGCCGAGCATCGTCACGGGGACGGGCGTACCGGCGAGGTCGAGGACCCGCTGCTGCGGTGCGGTGCCGAAGCGGGCGCCGTGCCACGCGACGTCGAAGAACACGTGGCCGGTGACACCGGACCTCTCGTCGACGTAGTCGCTGAGGGTGACGACAGCCGTCCGCCCCTCCCACACGGCAGAGGCGACCCGGTCACCGTCCGGGCTGAGCAGGTCGAAGCCGACCGTCGAGAAGGGCCGCAGCTCGTCGGGCAGCGAGATCGTGAACGTGTCGCCGCCTCGTGCACCGTCCGGCACAGCCCAGGCGACGTCCAGCCGGACGGCCTCCCACGCCCAGAAGGTGGTCGAGGCGAGGGTCGCCGAGGTGACGGCAGACGTCAGCTCGGCCGCGACGGCGGGCGGGGCGGAGAGGACCGCCGGGCCGAGGCTCAGGCTGGCGAGGCAGAGGACCGCAGCACCGCGCGCAGAGATACGAGGTCGGCGGACGCGAGGCTGGGGCCGCCTGCGGGGGTTGGGGGATCGGGACATGCGTGCTCGTTCCGGGGGGGGGAAGGGGGAGGACGAGACGCCGCCGCAGCGGCGTCGGGACGAGGAGGATCGTCACCCGTCGCGCGGGGCGGCGCGACCGCTCGTCGCGGTTTCACCCGGCCTCCGAGAACTCGTCCGTGACGATCCGTGAGGTCGTGGCGTCCTTACCTGTGACCGTGTTTCACAGAGCACCACGAAGGAGAGCTCACCATGTCGCAGGACCAGATCCCCGCCACCGGCGAAGAACGTCGCGTCCGGGAGGCCGCGCAGGACGAGACCCAGCAGCGCGAGCTCGACGCCCTGCACACCGAGCACGGCGACACGACCGTCGCCGAGAGCGTCGTCGCCAAGATCGCCGGGATGGCCACCCGCGAGGTCCCTGGCGTCTACGCGATGGGCAACGCCGCGCGTCGTGCCGTGAACGCCCTCGCGCAGCGCATCCCTGGCAGCCAGACCAACGTCACCGGCGGCGTCTCCGTGGAGAAGGGCGAGACCCAGACCGCGATCGAGATCGCGATCGTCCTGGACTACGGCGAGTCGGTCGTCCAGGTCAGCGAGCAGATCCGCGAGAACGTCATCCAGGCCGTCGAGTACGGCACCGGCCTCGAGGTCGTCGCGGTGAACATCAACGTCACCGACGTGCACCTGCCGGACGACGACGCAGAGGACACGTCCTCCTCGTTCGAGTCGGCCGAGCTGCGCTGACCGACCCGGCGCTGCCCCACCCTGCGCTGCCACACCCTGCGCTGACCGACGCGCGCTGAAGCGTCGCCCCATGACGGCGGTGCGGGTGCCTGACCCCCCTCTGGCACCCGCACCGCTGACCCCCACGCTCTGGCCACCACCCTCATGCCAACAGAAGGAACTCTCATGTCGCGCACCATGATCGGCCTCGCCGTCGGGCTCGTCCTCGGGCTCACGGCCGCCTTCGGCTCGTTCGCCGCCTTCATCACCGTCCTCGCCTTCGGCAGCATCGGGCTGGTCGTCGGTCTGGCGCTCGACGGCCGCATCGACGTCCAGGGCATCCTGGGCCGAGCGTCCGAGAAGCGATGAGCGCCTCGACGCCCACCACCGGCGTCGGGTCCGGTCAGGCGGACGAGCCGCGTGCTCGCGGGACCCTGACGCTCTCCGACGGCGTGGTGGAGAAGATCGCCTCGCAGGTCGTCGACGAGGTCAGCGAGACGTACAGCACGTCACGCGGGCTGCTGGGCTGGCGCGAGCGGGTCGGAGGTCGGACCCGGCCCACGGTCGAGGTGGACCTCCACAGCGGCTTCGCCGACCTGCGGGTCACCGTCGGGCTCGCCTACCCCGTGTCGCTGCGGTCGGCCGCAGACACCATCAGGGACCGGGTGCAGCAGCGGGTCACCGCGCTGACCGGTGTCCAGGTCCGGCGCGTGGACGTCCGCATCGACGGGCTCCAGCCGGCACCGGCCGGCGCACGCACCAGGAAGGAGAGACTGCGATGAACCAGGTCCAGCTCAGGCCTCGACCGAGCCGTTCCCTGACCGCCTCGGTCGTGGCGCTCGTCGTCCTCGCGGGCGCCGTGGTCCTCACGGTCGCGAGCGTGTCGCGCCTCGTCGACGGCACCTGGCCGACGTGGTTCGTCGACCCTGCGTCGTCCCTGGGGCAGCAGACCTGGGGGTCAACCACGGTCCTCGCGACCGGTGCGGTCGTCCTCGTCCTCGGTGTCGTGCTGCTCCTGGCAGCAGTCGTCCCCGGCAGGCGCAGCGGCGCTGCGATCGCGCTGGAGGTCGAGAACGCCGAGCAGTCCGAGGTGGTGCTCACCCAGCGCGGTCTCGCCCGGCTCGCCGCAGCTGCCGCCGACGAGGTCGACGGTGTCGAGCACGTCGACGTCAGGGCCTCCAGCACCGCGGTGCGGGTCCTGGCCGTGACGTCGTCGCTCGACGATGCCGACACGGTCCGTAGCGCCGTGGAAGAGGCCGTCCGGTCGCGTCTCGACGTCCTCGGGACCGGCCCGGTCCGCCCCGTCCAGTCCCGTGTCCGTGTGAAGGAGTCCTGATGCACCACGCACCCTCTCGTCTCAACCGGACCTGGCTCGGCATCACCGGGCTGGTCCTGCTGGTCCTCGGTGCGCTCGTCACGGGCATCGCGACGGGGGCGTGGAGCTCTGTGCTGCCCGCCGACCTCGCCGAGCGGCTCCCCGGGCGCGACGCCGACCTGATCTCGGGCACGACCGTGGGGGACCAGTCCTGGTTCCCCGTCGTCGTGGGGGTCGTGGCGCTCGTCCTCGCCCTCGCGAGCGCGGCCTGGCTGGTCGCGCAGGTCCCGCGCAAGCACGAGGCCAAGGACCTCCGCCTCCAGTCGTCGTCCGTGACGGGCCTCACGGCGTGCGCGCCGTCGGTCCTCACCGACGCCGTGGAGGAGCAGGCGAGGTCGCTCGCCGGTGTCAGCGGCGCCAGCGCCGTGCTCCGCGGAAGCGCCCGCACCCCGGACCTCACGCTGCGCCTCGTGGTCGACGACCGCGCCGACCTCGGCGAGGTCCTGCGCGAGGTCGACACTGTCGTGGCGGCATCGGTCGCCACGGCCCTGGACACGCGGCTCGCGCGCCTGGGCGTGCTCGTCGACGTCCAGCGCACCCGGCGCACGCACGGTCAGATCACGGTCTGACCGTCCGTCTGAAGCCCCTTCCCCCCACCCCGCACACCTCAGGAGAACCCCATGATCGCCAGCGTGATGACCCGAGTCGTGAGCTGGGGCCTGCGTGGCCTCGGCACCGTGATCAACCGTGCCGGCCACCTGGTCCGCAAGACCGAGCGCCGTCCGGACCAGCCGAGGCGCACGCCGGACGGCGGGTGAGACCTGCGCCCCAGCACCCGTCTCGAGGTGCCGAGGGACGCATCTGCGGAGAAGGTAGGAGCGACGACGAGGAGGTGAGCGAGGGTGAGCGGTCCGCACGGAGACCACCGGTCCCCGGCCCGGGACGTCGTGACGTCCCCACCTGACGGCGGGGCCCACGGACCGTCCGAGGCGACCATCGTCGGACGTGCGCAGTCCGGGGACCTCGCGGCCTTCGAAGAGCTGAGCCGTCGGTACCAGGGCCCGCTCTTCAGGCTCGCGGTGCGGCTGCTGGGCGACCGGGGCGAGGCCGAGGACGCTCTCCAGGACACGATGGTCTCGGTCTGGCGCAAGCTGCCGTCCTTGACAGACCTGCCAGCGTTCCACGGCTGGGTCTACCAGATCATGACCCGACGGTGCATGTCGGTGCTGAGGACCAGAGCCCGTCGCAGCACGGAGCCGGCCGGGGACGACACGGTGTTCGAGGCCGGCTCTCGTGGCAGGCTCGCCGCAGGGACGGGGTCAGCAGACCCCGTGGCCGCGACCGAGCACGCCGAGCAGCTCCGACGGCTGAACGTCGAGCTCGGCAGGCTCACGGACGAGCAGCGGTCATGCTGGGTGCTCCGGGAGCTGCACGAGCTCTCGTACCCCGAGATCGCCGCAGCGACCGGCCTGCCCCTGTCGACGGTGCGCGGTCGGATCGCACGGGCCCGGCAGAACCTGGCGAAAGGAATGGAAGCATGGCGATGAGCGAGCGTCCGTCCTCCCGCCTGGCCTGCGGCCGCGACATGGACGCGGTCTGGGACAGGATCGGGTCACCCCCCGACGAGCACGAGCGAGGCTGCCCGCACTGCGAGCAGGCCCGCCGAGACCTCGGCGAGCTCGCGAGCCTGACCGCGCTCGAGCGCGAGGCCGAGCGGACCGCACCCGGTCTCGAGCCGGATCCCGCCGTGCTCGGCCGGATCATGGACGTGGCCCGCGCAGAGGTGCGCCGTGGTCGCCGGTTCCCGCTCGACGAGCCCGAGGTCAGCGAGCCGGCCCCGGAGCTGACCGTGAGCGAGCAGGCGGTCTCGGCGAGCGCCCGGCGAGCCGGCGACGCGGTCCCGGGTGTCGAGGTCGAGCGCTGCGTGGTCTCGCTCGTCGTCGACGGTCGTGGACCGTGGCAGGCCAGCCCCGCCGGCGTCCTGGACCTGCGGCAGGGGCCCGACAGCTACGGCCGTGCCCGGCCGTCCAGGGTCGAGGCGACCCTGCAGATCACCGTGCCCGTGTCGGCCTCGATCCCGGCGGTCGCGGCCGAGGTCCGCAGCAGCGTGAGGAGAAGAGTGAGCAGCGAGGTGGGAGTCGACGTGGTCCGCGTCGACATCGAGGTGAGGGACACGCGCGATGTCTGAGACGAACCCCAGCCAGAGGATGCCCGGAGCGCCGCACCTGGTGCCGGGGGTTCCGGTGACCCCTGGTGTGCCGACGACACCCGGCGGCCGGGTGACGACGCGTCGTCCGGAGACGACAGGTCGACCGGTGACGACAGGTCGGGCCGGCACCGACGCGGTGCGCCGCGAGATCGCGCAGGCGATCCTCGCCGACCCCGGGGTGCTCCGGGTCGAGCCGACGCTGGCGACCGTGGTCCGCTCGTGGTCGACGGCTCCCGACCCGGAAGACCTCGTCCGCCTCACGCCGACAGGCGGGACCGTCGACGTGGCCGTGCACCTCGCCGTGCAGGGAGACGAGGCGCGTCTTGTCGCGCACAGGGTCCGCGAGGTCGTCCGGGAGCTGCTCGTCGAGCACGGCCTCGAGCCGGGCTCGGTCGAGGTGAGCGTCCTGACGGTCGAGCCGGTGACTTCCGCAGAGGTCACCCGCTGAGCCGTCGGGCGTAACGGTCCTGTCAGCGTTCGTGACGGACATGTCCTCGGCGGCGGCGGACCGACCAGACCGATGCGACTCCGGCTCCGAGCAGCGCTGCTGCCGCGGGGACCAGGGTGGCAGCCGAGCTGCCTGTCGATGCCAGGTCAGAGGTCCCGGCCGTCGGCCGCGAGGTCACGCGTGCGACACCAGGATGGGTGGGGACGGGCGTCCCGGGGGCCTGGGGGTCCGCTGGCGCCGGAGGTGCGACGGTCTCGGGCGCTGGCGGGGTGGTCGGTGCAGGGTCGGTCGGCGCGCTGGTCGTGGGCTCGGGGTCTGTCGGCTCGGGCCCCGGGGTCTCCTCGGTGATGCCCGAGCCGTCGCCGCCAGCGGCGGCGCGCTGCTTCTCGGCGCCGACGACGGTGCTGTCCGTCGTGGTGCTGATCTCTGCGACGTTGGTGTACTCGCCGAGAGACGGGTCTGTGAGGTCGACGGCGTAGGAGAGGGTGACGAACTCGTCGGCGCGGATCTCGTCGAGGACGAGTGTCAGGCCGCTGGGCCCGCAGTCGAGGTCGACGATGCGCTCGGGCGAGTCTTCGCCGAACCACGTGACGGGTGACTCTGGTGCGCTCGAGACGGCTCGGACCTGGACTGTCCCGCACACCATCGCCTGCCCGGGACCGAGGTCGTCGGTCACGGTGACAGGGCCGCCCGAACCGGCGTCGGACGCGGGCAGCCGGACCTCCCACGTGAGGGCCTCGCCGGGCTCCGTGGTGCCCTGGTCGGGGCGGTTCCAGTACGCCCACTTCGCGGCGGTCGGGCTGGGTGGGCCTGTGCCCGGCCCCGTCATGGTCACGGTGACCGACCGCCCGGCGATCGTGACGACGGTGGTCACGGGGTCGGTGCCCAAGAGCTCGGTGTTCCACTGGACCTCGAAGAAGCCTGTGCCACCCACCCCGGTCCGTCCGTCGACGTAGTCGGTCAGTGTCACGACTGCGGTGCTGCCCTGCCAGACGGCACGTGCGACCACGACCCCGTCAGGCCCGAGCAGGTCGAAGGGGACTGTCGAGACCGGCACGAGCTCGGGCGGCAGGTCGACTGTGAAGGTGTCACCGGGCTGGGCCGAGTCGGGGACAGCCCACTCGACGTCGAGCCGCACGCCGTCCCACGGGCCGAAGGTCGTGGTCGACAAGGTCGCCGCCGTGACAGCCGGCGGCAGCTCTGCGGCCGAGGCGAGACTGGCCGTGGGGGCGAGCAGCAGACCGGCGATCAGCGCGGTCACGGAGGCTCGGCGCACCGCGCGCGCACCGACGACCCTGCGGACGCCACGGGGACGGTGGACGGCCCGGAGGGCCGGGGCGGCAGAGCCGGTGCGGGCTGGTGCTGCGGCGGGTCTGCCGGTGCGGGCCTCTGGGCTCGAGATCGGGGGGTGCATGAGACTCGGTGCTCCTTGCTGTGGACAGTGCCCGTGACAGGTGCTGCGGGCTCTCGGCTGTCGAGCGACGGCTGGTGCGTCATGAGTGGAGACCCGCGAGCCCAGGCCGCATGACGCGGCGGGGTGTTCTTTCACCCGGTGGGCGTGGTGCCGGTGTCGCTCCAGAAGGAGAGCCCACGCACCGGCCGGTCCGGTGGCGGGATGGTGCACGGACTGGCACGACACCGGCGACGACGCCCGAGAGGGGGAGTCTCGGTCTCTGACGTCAGAGACCCGTCAGGGACCTGTCACCGCACGTCAAGGAACCGTCAACGCCGACGTCCGGGACCCTCCAGCCCGGATAGACCGGTGGTGTGCACCTCTCGTGTGCGCCGACCGCCGGACCCGCGGTCGTCCTGACGTCCGAAGGCGTGACAGACATGGCCGACCTGGCCTACATCCTCCTGACGGTCGCGTTCTTCGCGACCGTCGCCCTCGTCGCCCGTCGCTCCGGCGACAGGGACGCGTCATGAGCGCCGCCGACTGGGTGGCCCTCGCGGTCTCCGTCGTGGTGCTCGGGTACCTCTTCACGGTGCTGCTGCGCGCCGGTCGGGGGCGATGACCATGAGTGAGACCTGGACAGCCGTCGGGCAGATCTCCCTGCTCGTCGCGGCCCTCGCCGCTGTGCACCTGCCGCTCGGTGCCTACCTGGCCCACGTGTACACCTCCCCGCGCCACCTGAAGGTCGAGCGTCTCGGCTACCGCCTCATGCGCGTCGACGCCGACGCCGAGCAGCGCTGGACCTCGTACCTCTTCTCCCTGCTGGGCTTCTCTCTCGTGTCTCTGCTGGCCCTGTACGCGCTGGGCCGCCTGCAGGAGCACCTGCCGATGAACCTCGGCGTGAGCGCCTTCGACCCCGCGGGGGCGTGGAACACCGCGGTGTCCTTCGTGTCGAACACCAACTGGCAGTGGTACTCGGGTGAGGCCGCAGCCGGTCACGTCTACCAGATGGTCGGGCTCGCCGTGCAGAACTTCGTCTCTGCTGCTGTCGGCATCTCGGTGGCCATCGCCCTGGTCCGCGGCTTCGCGCGGTCCGGCACGGACGGGCGCGTCGGGAACTTCTGGTCCGACCTCACGCGCACCTGCGTCCGGGTGCTGCTGCCGATGGCTCTGCTCGCCGCGGTCGCGCTCCTCGCGACAGGCGTCATCCAGAGCTTCGACCCGCACAGCACGGTCCAGACCCTCTCGGGCGGCACGCAGTCGATGCTCGGCGGACCCGTCGCCTCGCAGGAGGCCATCAAGGAGCTCGGCACCAACGGCGGCGGGTTCTTCAACGCGAACTCCGCCCACCCGCTCGAGAACCCCACGCCGGTGAGCAACCTGCTCGAGATCTTCCTGCTGCTCGTCATCCCCTTCACGCTCCCGAGGGCCTTCGGCCTCATGGTGCGCGACACCCGCCAGGGCTTCGCGATCGTCTCGGTCATGGGCTCGCTGTTCCTCGCCGGGGCGGCCCTGCTCACCTGGGCCGAGATGTCCGGCCCAGGCCTCGCGGCCCAGGCCGCAGGCGGTGCGCTCGAGGGCAAAGAGCTGCGCTTCGGCACCGCTGGCTCGGCGCTCTTCGCCGCCGCGACGACAGGTACCTCGACAGGTGCGGTCAACTCGATGCACGACTCGCTCACAGCACCCGGCGGCGGTGTCGCCGTCTTCAACATGCTGCTCGGCGAGATCGCCCCCGGCGGTGTCGGGTCCGGCCTCTACGGCATGCTCGTCCTCGCGATCGTCGCGGTGTTCATCGCCGGTCTCATGGTCGGACGGACACCTGAGTACCTCGGCAAGAAGATCGGCCGCCAGGAGATCACCCTCGTGGCGCTGTACATCCTCACCGTCCCGCTGCTCGTCCTCGTCGGCACGGCCCTGGCGATCTCGTTGCCCGCAGGCCAGGCCGGCATCCAGGAGGCCGGCCCGCACGGTCTCTCCGAGGTGCTCTACGCAATGACCTCGGCAGCGAACAACAACGGATCAGCCTTCGCAGGTCTCACCGTCGCGACGCCGTTCTACAACACGCTGCTCGGCGTCCTCATGCTCGTCGGGCGCTTCGTGCCGATCGCCCTCGTGCTGGCGCTCGCGGGCAGGTTCGCCAGCCAGAAGACCGTCCCTGCGACCGCAGGCACCCTGCCCACGCACCAGCCGCTCTTCGCGGGGCTGCTCGGGTCTGTCGCGCTGGTCGTCGTCGGTCTCACCTTCATCCCCGTCCTGTCCCTCGGTCCGATCGTGGAGTCGCTCTCATGAACCGCCCAGCCACCCGTCACCCGGCCGCACAGCAGCCGACCGACCAGCACGCGGAGCAACCTCCCGCAGGCTCGACCACCGACCCCGTCGCGCCAGGCGCCGACGTCGCAGCGCAGCCTGGCGGATCCGCGGCAGCGACCTCCGGACGCCGCGCGTCGAGCCTGTCCTGGCCGCAGGTGCGCTCCGCCCTGCCCGGCGCCTTCCGCAAGCTCGACCCGCGCGAGCTGCTCGACTCGCCGGTCCTGCTGATCGTCGAGATCGGCGCCGTCGCCTCGACGGTCCTGGCCGTCGCGGACCCGTCGGTCTTCGCCGTGACCATCGTCGTGTGGCTGTGGGCCACCGTGCTGTTCGCGACCCTCGCCGAGTCCATCGCCGAGAGCCGCGGCAAGGCGCAGGCCTCGTCGCTGCGCGCCACCCAGACCCAGACGACGGCCCGCCGCGTCGACGCCCCTGTCGACACGACCCGGTACACGGGCAACCTGCTCGCGCTGCCGACCGTCGACGTCGCGTCGTCCTCGCTCTCCGTCGGCGACGTGGTCGTCGTGCGGGCCGGCGAGGTGATCCCCGGTGACGGAGACGTGATCGAGGGCGCCGCGTCGGTCGACGAGTCGGCCATCACGGGGGAGTCCGCGCCGGTCATCCGCGAGTCCGGCGGCGACCGCTCGGCCGTGACCGGCGGCACCGTGGTGCTCTCCGACACGATCGTCGTGCGCATCACCGCGGCCGCAGGGTCCACCTTCGTGGACCGCATGATCGCCCTCGTCGAGGGGTCGGAGCGTCAGCGCACCCCCAACGAGATCGCGCTCAACATCCTGCTCACGTCGCTGACGATCATCTTCCTGCTGGCTGTCGTCACCCTCCAGCCCTTCGCCGTGTACTCCGGGTCGCGCCAGTCGCTGCTCGTCCTCACGGCCCTGCTCGTCTGCCTCATCCCGACGACCATCGGTGCGCTGCTCTCGGCCATCGGCATCGCCGGGATGGACCGTCTCGTGCAGCGCAACGTCCTCGCGATGTCGGGCCGGGCCGTCGAGGCCGCCGGTGACGTCGACGTGCTCCTCCTCGACAAGACCGGGACGATCACCTACGGCAACCGCCAGGCGAGCGACCTGCTCGTCGCCCCCGGAGCCACGATCGCCGACCTCGCCTCTGCTGCCCGGCTCGCGTCGCTCGCCGACGAGACGCCCGAGGGACGCAGCGTCGTCACGCTCGTCGACGCCGGGTACGCCGAGCACGTCGCGGCGACCACGCAGGACGACGGGGCTGTGGTCGAGCTCGTCCCCTTCAGCGCGACCACCCGGATGAGCGGCATCGACGTGAGCCCGGCCGAGCGTACGGGCACGGCCTCCACCCCGCGGACCAGCATCCGCAAGGGGGCCGCGAGCGCGGTCCACGCCTGGGTGCACTCGACCGGGGGGCACACACCCGACCAGGTGCAGACCCTGGTCGACGGGGTGAGCGCGTCGGGCGGGACACCGTTGGTGGTGGCCCGGCAGACGGGTGCCGGACCCGCGCAGGTGCTCGGGGTGATCCACCTCAAGGACGTCGTCAAGACGGGCCTGCGCGAACGCTTCGACGAGCTGCGTGCCATGGGCATCCGCACCGTCATGGTGACCGGTGACAACGCGATCACCGCCCGGGCGATCGCTGAGGAGGCCGGGGTGGACGACGTCCTCGCGGAGGCCACGCCGGAGGACAAGCTCGCGCTGATCCGGCGGGAGCAGGAGGGCGGTCACCTCGTGGCCATGTGCGGGGACGGGACGAACGACGCCCCGGCCCTCGCGCAGGCCGACGTGGGTGTCGCGATGAACACCGGGACCTCCGCGGCCAAGGAGGCCGGGAACATGGTCGACCTCGACTCGGACCCGACCAAGCTCATCGAGGTGGTGCAGATCGGCAAGCAGCTGCTCATCACGCGCGGGGCGCTGACCACCTTCTCGATCGCCAACGACATCGCGAAGTACTTCGCGATCCTCCCGGCGATGTTCATGGTGGTCTTCCCCCAGCTCGAGGTGCTCAACATCATGCGGCTCTCGAGCCCGGAGTCCGCGATCGTCTCCGCGGTGATCTTCAACGCGCTGATCATCGTGGTGCTCATCCCGCTCTCGCTGCGCGGGGTCGCCTACAGACCGGCGTCGGCGTCGACCATGCTGCGTCGCAACCTCCTCGTCTACGGGCTGGGCGGCCTGGTCGCCCCGTTCCTCGGCATCAAGCTCATCGACCTGCTCGCCTCGCTTCTCCCTGGGATCGGCTGACATGGCACACGACAACTTCTCCGCACGCCAGCCCGCAGGGGCTCGCTCGTTGAGCACCCGCCGCGGTGCGGTATCTCTTGCCCGGCAGAGCCTCGCGGGGCTCCGGGTGCTCGTGGTCCTCACGGTCCTGCTCGGGGTCGTCTACCCCCTGGCGGTGTGGGGGGTCGGGCAGGTGGCCTTCCGCTGGCAGGCCGAGGGCTCGCTGCTCACGGCCTCGGGGGATCGGACCACGTCGCGCTCCGACGCCGTCGGCTCGGCGCTGGTCGGGCAGGCCTTCACCGGGGACGAGTACTTCCAGCCGCGTCCCTCGGCTGCTGGCGACGGGTACGACACCCTCGCATCGGCGGGCTCGAACCTCGGACCGCTCAACCCCGACCTGGTCGCGTCGATCGAGGAGCGCCGAGCAGCCGTGGCAGCACAGGACGGCACCGACCCGGCCGCCGTGCCCGCCGACGCGCTCACGGCGTCGGCCTCGGGGCTCGACCCGCACGTCTCGCCCGAGTACGCCGAGCAGCAGGTGGCGCGCGTCGCGCAGGCCCGCGGCCTCGACGAGGCGACGGTCCGGGCGCTCGTGGCCGAGCACACCCAGGGCCGCGACCTCGGGTTCCTCGGCGAGCCGCGGGTCTCCGTGCTCGAGCTCAACCTCGCGCTGGGCATGATGTCCTCATGAGGTCGAACGATGGGTGACACACGCACGGGGCGGCTCACGGTGTACCTGGGGGCCGCCCCCGGCGTGGGCAAGACCTTCGCGATGCTCGACGAGGCCCGACGCCGCCGCGACCGCGGCACCGACGTGGTGGTCGGGCTCGTCGAGACCCACGGACGGCAGGCGACGGCCGAGCAGGTCGGCGACCTCGAGGTGCTGCCACGTGCGGTGATCTCCTACAGGGGGACCGAGCTCGGGGAGCTCGACGTCGCCGCCGTGCTGGCCCGCGCACCCCAGGTGGTGCTCGTCGACGAGCTCGCGCACAGCAACGCGCCGGGGTCGACGCACCCCAAGCGCTGGCAGGACGTCACCGACCTCCTCGAGGCCGGGATCGACGTGGTGACGACGGTCAACGTGCAGCACCTGGAGTCCCTCGGTGACGACGTGCACGCCATCACCGGCGTCCGCCAGCGCGAGACCGTGCCCGACCACGTGGTCCGGGCCGCCGACCAGATCCAGCTCGTCGACCTGTCGCCCGACGCCCTGCGCCGCCGGCTCGCGCACGGCAACGTGTACCGCGCCGAGCAGATCGACGCGTCGCTGTCCTCGTACTTCCGCGTCGGCAACCTCACCGCCCTGCGCGAGCTCGCGCTGCTGTGGCTCGCCGACAGCGTCGACGACGCCCTCACCCGCTACCGCTCCGACCACGCGATCGACGGGACGTGGCCGGCCCGCGAGCGCATCGTCGTCGCCGTCACCGGCGGACCCGAGGGGGAGACGCTGCTGCGCCGTGGGGCGCGCATCGCCCAGCGGACCGCCGGGTCCGAGCTGCTCGCCGTGCACGTCCTGGCGACCGACGGCCTGCCGTCGGCGCCACCCGCAGCGATCGCCGCCGACCGCGAGCTCACCCTGGCCCTGGGCGGGACCTTCCACACGGTCGTCGGTGAAGACGTCCCGTCGGCCGTCGTCGACTTCGCGCGGGGCGTCAACGCCACCATGATCGTCGTCGGCGTGTCCAGGCACTCGCGTGTGCGCGAGGCGCTGCTCGGCTCGTCGAGCACCCAGACCGCCCAGCTCGCCGGGAGCATCGACGTGCACCTGGTCACGCACGAGCAGGCACGGTCCGGGTCGCCGCTGCGCCGACGGTGGTCTGCGCTGTCCTGGGCCCGGCAGGTGTCGGGGTGGGCGCTCGCGGTCGTGCTGCCGGCACTCCTCACGGGGCTCGTGTGGTGGTTCCGCGGCGATGTGTCGCTGACCACCGAGCTCATGCTGTTCCTCGCCGGGACCGTCGGGGTCGCGCTGGTCGGCGGGCTGTGGCCGGCCGTGGCCGCGGCGCTGCTGTCCTTCGTCTGCGTCAACTGGTTCTTCACCCCGCCGACGGGGATGCTCACGGTCTCCAGCCCGGAGAACGCCCTCGCCCTCGTCGTGTTCGTGGTGGTCGCGGTGTCGGTCGCCTCGGTCGTGGACCTCGCGGCGCGCCGGACCGCCCAGGCGTACAGGGCGCGGGCGGAGGCCTCGACGCTCGCGGCGCTGTCCCGCTCGGTGCTGTCTGGGGACGACTCGGCCGACGCCGTGGTGTCCAGGCTGGCGGAGACCTTCGCGGTGTCCGAGGTCCGGCTCGAGGAACGCGCGGGGGCGAAGGCTCCGTGGGAGACGGTCGCCTGCACCTACCGTGCCGGGCAGCGCGGCGGTGAGGACGCCTCGACGTCGACGGTGCGCATCGACGACGACCGCCGTCTGGTGGTCGTCGGGCGGACGCTCCCGGCGAGCGACCAGCAGGTCCTCGAAGCCTTCGCGGCCCAGGCGGGCATCGTCCTGGAGTACAGGCGGCTGCGCGAGGCCGCGTCGCAGGCTGCCGTGCTCGAGCAGGCCGACGCGACCCGCACGGCGCTGCTCGCCGCTGTGTCCCACGACCTGCGGACACCGCTCGCCTCGATCCGGGCGGCGATCGACGGGCTCAGTGCACACGACGTGGCGCTCGCCCCCGAGGATGAAGAGGCGCTTCTCGACACCATCGGCGGGTCGACCGCGCGTCTCGAGGCGCTCATCGCGAACCTGCTCGACCTGTCCCGCATCCAGACCGGCAGTGTGCGGGCCGTGCTCCAGGCGAGGTCTGTCGACGAGATCGTCCCCGTAGCGGTCGAGGGGCTCGGTGCGGGGGCTGTCGACCTCGCAGTCCCGGACAACCTGCCGCTCGTGCTCACCGACGCCGGGCTGCTCGAGCGCGCCGTCGCGAACGTGGTCGCCAACGCTGTGCGCTTCTCCCCGGCCGGGGTGCCCGTTCTCGTCACGGCCTCGGCACGGCCGGGCGAGGTCGAGATCCGGGTGGTCGACCGCGGGCCCGGTCTCGACGACGAGCGCAAGGACCGCATGTTCGAGCCGTTCCAGCGGCTGGGGGACACCTCGCCCGACGGCCTCGGCCTCGGCCTCGCCGTGGCGCAGGGCCTGGTGCGGGCTGTCGGGGCTACCTTGGTCGTCGACGACACCCCGGGAGGTGGGCTGACGATGGTGCTGACGGTGCCGACTGCGGAGGGTACTGCTGACGCCGTCGCCAGAGCTGACGACCTGGACCGTGCCGAGACGTCTGACGTGTCGGTCGGGACGGTCTCGCCCCGGCAGTCCGAGGTCGCGCGGTCCGGTGACGCCGGGTCTGGTGGCTCGGCACTCTCCGGCGACGGCGGCTCGCTGTGACGGCCGCGGGTGCAGCTGGAGCCTCGGCTGCGGTCCCCGGCACCGCAGTCCTCGTCGTCGACGACGACGCCGGTCTCGTGCGTGCCCTCGCCATCAACCTCCGGACCCACGGCTGGGTCGTCACGACCGCGACGAACGGCGCCGAGGCCCTCGACGCGGCGGCGAGCAGCCAGCCCGACGTGGTGCTCCTCGACCTCGGCCTGCCGGACATGAGCGGCCTCGACGTCATCGCCGGGATCCGCGGGTGGAGCCGGGTGCCGATCGTCGTGCTCTCGGCCCGCCAGCTCGGTGACGACAAGGTCGACGCCCTCGACGCGGGCGCCGACGACTACGTGACCAAGCCCTTCGCGATGAACGAGCTGCTCGCCCGGCTGCGCGCTGCTGTGCGGCGGGCCGCGCCCGTCGACGAGGTGCAGACCCCCGTGGTCGAGGCTGGTGACCTGGTGATCGACCTCGCACGCCGCAAGGTCCAGCGCGCCGGGGAGGACGTCAGGCTCAGCCCGACGGAGTGGTCGCTCCTGGAGGTGCTGGTCCGCAACCGCGGCAAGATGGTCGGCCGCGTGCAGCTGCTCCACGAGGTGTGGGGCCCGTCGTACTCCGCCGAGACCAACTACCTGCGCGTCTACACAGCCCAGCTCCGCCGCAAGCTCGAGGCTGACCCCTCGGCGCCGCGCCACATCATCACGCAGCCGGGCATGGGCTACGTCTTCGAGGTGTGAGCGGGGGCGTCAGCTCTCGTCTGGGACTCCGGACATGAGCTCTTTGAGCCGGGCCGTGTCAGCGTCGTCCCAGCCCTCTGGTGCGCCGAGCGCCGCGAGGCCGTCGGAGTACGCCAGGTGGTAGGAGTGGCCGTGGCCCTGGGGCACGTTGCCGGCGACGAACATGTCGAAGGTGACCTGCCAGAAGGTCACGACGGGGACCCAGGTCATCTCGAGACGGTCGGGCCCGGGTTCTGACACCCAGTCGGGCTCGCGCCAGAGCACGTCGAGGGACCACCAGATCACGGCGTCGGAGGCGTGCTGCAGGTAGACCACCCGGGGTTCTTCCCACGTCCCGGGGATGTCCCACACGTCCGCCCCGCTGCCGGGCTCGGTGCCGAAGCGGACCTGGCGCCCGCCCTCGTAGACAGGGCTGTACTCGAGGCTGCCGGCGTCGCGGTTCTTGGTGAAGTACGCCCAGTTGGGCGTGAAGCTCGGCGTGCCGACGAACAGCGCCCCCTGGGTCCGCTCGGTCATGTCCTGCAGACCGCTGAAGGCACCCTGCGCGCCGAAGCTGCCGAGCGAGAGACCGTAGGCGACGAGGAAGGGCCGGGAGTCCTCGGGCTGCTCGAGCCACGCGTCGTACACGGCCTCGTAGAGCGCCTTGCCGGCGGCGGGCGGGGTGTCGCGGTCGGAGAGGAAGCTCACCCAGCTCGGCAGGTAGGAGTACTGCATGGCGGCGATCGCCGTGTCACCACCGTGCATGTACTCCAGGGTCTGGGACATCGACGGGTCGACCCACCCGGTCCCGGTGGTCGTCGCGACGACGAGGATCTCGCGGTCCCACGCGTCGGTCCTGTCGAGCTCGTCGACGACCAGCGCGGCCACGGCGTCGATGTCCTCGGCGGACTGGAGCCCTGCGTAGACGCGGATCGGCTCGACCACGTCATCGGCTGCCACGACGTCGCCGCCCGCCGCGAAGTCGGCGATCTGCTCGACGCTCGGCCCAGAGCTGACGAAGCCGCGTCCCTGGAACCCGAGGTCGTCCCAGTCGACCACGGACTCGGGCGACCCGGACCGCAGCGGTGACGTCGGCTCGACAGCACCGTCGGGGGTGCCCGCGTCGGTCGCGGCGCTGATGTTCTTCAGGGCGGTCATCGCCCCGTTGATCAGGGTCCCGTTGACGAGCAGCACGGCGACCACCGTGACCGCGACCGCCCCGACGAGCCGTGCGACGCGGGCCGGGACCCACCGGCCGAGGAGGTCTCCGGCGCGCCGGCTGCACCAGCGCAGCCCGCGGGCGACCAGCAGCAGCACGAGCGCGAGCCCGACGCCGAGGAGCACCACGAGCATGACGTGCGACTCGGGGGTCGCCTCGATGCCGAAGAGTGCGCGCAGGTCGCCCTGCCAGCGGGACGCGAGGACGAGGAACCACGGCACCAGGACCGCGGTGAGCCCGGCGAGCACGAACCAGAGCGTCCGGGTGGTGCCCGCGTCCCACCGCGCGTGGAAGCCGAGCCGCCGGGTCGCCCAGCCGAGGAAGGCGCCGGCCGCGTAGCCTGCGATCATCGACAGCCCGGTGAGCAGCCCCTGGAACAACCAGCCGCGGGGGATGAGCGACGGCGTCATGGAGATGCAGTAGCAGGTGAGGGCGAGCACGAGCCCTGTGGGGGAGAACCGCCGGGCGAAGGACTCCAGCCGGAGCCTCAGGCCTCGCGGGCGCTCGTCGTGCTGCTGGTCCGCGGCCGCGCTCTCGCCGTGCTGCTGGCGCCGGCCTGGACTCTCACCCTGCTCCGGACGCTCAGCGGGATCTTCACCGTGCTGCGGACGACCTGCCGAGGGCTCCATGTGCGTGACTCTAGCGGGAACCGCCCTGGTCGCGGCAGGGTGGTTCCCGCGGTCTCGTCAGCCCGGGGGCGTCAGGACTTCTTGTCGCCGATGTGGTCGGTGATGTCGTCCGGGATCCCGTCGAGGTTCATGTCGTTCGTCCGGTCCGTGCGGCGCGCGTCGTGGCGCAGCGCCAGGGCGCCCGCGACAGCGGAGACCACCGACCCGAGGAGCACGGCGATCTTGGCCCCGGTGCCGTGCTCGCTGCCGGGGTCGAAGGACAGCTCGACGATCAGCAGCGAGACCGTGAAGCCGATCCCCGCGAGCAGCCCGACGGGCAGCAGGTCACGGATGCCGATGCCCTGGGCCAGCCGCAGCGGGGTGAGGCGGGTGACCAGCCAGGTGGTCCCCAGCACGCCGATGCACTTGCCGATGATCAGCCCGGCGAGGACCCCGAGCGTCGCACCCTGGACGAAGACGTCGGCGAGCGGGATCCCGACGACCGTCACCCCTGCGGCGAAGAAGGCGAAGACCGGCAGGGCGATGCCCGAGGACAGGGGGTTCCACACGTTCTCGAAGCGGTGCGTCCGGCTCTCCGGCTCGCCGTGGACGAGCAGCGCGGGGACGAGGAAGCCCATCATCACGCCCGCCACCGTGGCGTGGATCCCCGAGGCGTGCACGAGGGCCCAGATGACGACGGCGAGCGGGAGCAGCACCCACCACAGGACACGTCGTGCCCGCACGAGCAGCCGGAACAGGACGAGGCCGACGACGGCGAGCCCGAGCGGTCCCCACGAGACTGTCTCGGTGTAGAAGATCGCGATGACGACGATCGCCAGGAGGTCGTCGACCACGGCGAGCGTCAGCAGGAAGGTCCGCACCGCTGTCGGCAGCCCTCGACCGAAGACCGCGAGCACGGCGAGCGCGAAGGCGATGTCGGTCGCCGTCGGGATCGCCCACCCGGACAGCGCGGTGGTGTCCCGGGTGAGCAGGACGAGCGCTGTGTAGAAGGCGGCGGGCACCAGCATCCCGCCGACGGCGGCGAGCATCGGCACCGCGGCCTCGCGCGGGTGGCGCAGGGACCCGGTGACGAGCTCTCGCTTGAGCTCGAGACCGACCACGAAGAAGAAGATGGCGAGCAGCCCGTCCGAGGCCCAGTGGGCCAGGGTGAGGTCGAGGTGCAGGGCTGCGGGACCCACGCGCGTCTCGGAGAGGGTCGTGTACGCGTCTCGCCAGGGGGAGTTCGCGAAGAGGATGGCCACGAGAGCCGCGCCGAGGAGCAGGACGCCTCCTGTCGTCTCGCGCGACACCCACGTCCGGAGCCTGTCGGTGCGGCTGGCGGTCGGCTGGGGCAGCGGTTCGGCTGCGGGGGTCTGAGACGTCATGAGGCCCGTTCTCGGTCGGCGGACGCCGTCGAGCCTGGAGGTCGGGCACACGGGTGCCGCTCGAGATTGCGGCGAGCCGGTGCGGCACGGTCTGCGGCAGGGTGACGGCGGAAGTTCCAGACGAGGATACGCCCGCTGCCCTTCCCAGACCCACCGGGACCAGCCGTGCCCCTGCTGACAGCTCTGCGGCCCGGGTCGGTCAGGCGGGTGGCTGCTCGGCGAGCGCGCGCAGCGTCGAGCACGCGTCACCGTCGAGCGCGGTCTGGCCCGAGAGGGCCAGCGCGTCGAGGGCGAGCAGCGCGACGCGCTGCGGGGCGACCTGCGAGTGACTCCCGTGGCCGTCGAGCAGCCTGTGGAGGCGCAGGTCCGCAGTCGTCCGGGCGGTCGCACGGGTCAGACCTGTCAGGGTCAGCAGACGGAAAGTCGCGGTGGCCCGCGGTCCGCTGTGGAAGGCGTTGACCTGGTCCAGCACCCGGGCCGTCGCGACAGGCAGGTCCGGGGGCAGGGCGTCGACCGCCGCATCGTCGGCGACGAAGGCGATCTGGTCGGCGAGGAGCTGGTCGACGTCCCCGAAGGTGCTGCTGAGGCTGCCCAGGGAGACGTGCGCCCGCTGCGAGACGTCCTCCAGGGTGATGCCCCCGGGGGTTGGTTCTTCCATGAGCTCGAGCGAGGCGCACAGGATCGGCCTGTCGAGGTCGACCACAGGGTCGTCGCCGCCCGTCACCACGGCGGCCAGAGGGGCGTGAGCCTTCTCGATGCCCGCCAGGTCGAGGACAGCGTCGAGGACCGACCGGACGGTGCCCTCGTCGTGCGCGAGCACCTCGGCGTGCAGGGCGACCCACAGCCCGCGCGTCGCGAGCCCCGCGACGGTGAGGTGACCCTCTCCGGTCGGGGCCGTCGGGGTCAGGGCGTCGCACCGCTCGTGGAGCGCCTGCTGCGCGGTCGTCCGGGTCATCGTGGTGCTCCTTCGGTGTCGAGGTCGTCGTACCGGGTCTGGCGCAGCGGTGTGCCGGCGAGATAGGCGGACCGCGCGACGGCCATGGTGCCGATCGACGAGGTCGCCAGCTGGAGGGTGACGATCACGGCGACCTTGATCGTCGCCGAGACCCCCGGCTGCAGGAGGAGCGCGCCGACGACCACGAGGACGATGCCCGCCCCACCTGCCGTGCCGACAGCCGAGATCCGCGTGTACGCGTCGGGGAACCTCACGACCCCCAGCGCTGCGGTCACGAAGACGAGCGCACCGAGCACGACGAGGACCTGCCCTGCGACGTCCAGCCCGTTCACCGGTTGCCCCGGGTGAGCGTGCGGGCCAGCGAGAGGGCGCCGAGGAAGGCGGTCATGCTCGCCACCAGGACGATGTCGAAGGTCGCGGCCGAGGAGGCCTTGACCCCGACGAGGGCGATGATCCCGACCATGCCGAAGAGCAGCAGGTCGGCTGCGACCACCCTGTCGGCCTCGGTGGGGCCCACGATCATGCGGTAGGTGCTGGCCAGGCAGGCCAGGACCAGCAGGGCGAGACCGAGGTCGATGCCTGTCATCGCGCGACTCCTTCGCGTCGGAGGGCGTGCAGCAGCCGGGTCTCCAGGTCCGCCAGGTCGGCGCGGAGCGCGTGTGCGTCCTGGTGGTAGATGCCGTGCACGTAGAGCATCCGGGGGGTCTCGGGCCCTTCGTCCGGGGCGGTGCCGAGGGTGAGCGTCCCCGGGGTGAGGGTGATCAGCGCCGCCAGGAGCGTGAGCTCGGTGTCGGTCCGGCACCTCGTCGGGAAGGCCGCGATGCCGGGCGTACCGTCCTGGCCGCTCGTGAGGTTGTCCCGCAGGACCGTGACGTTGGAGACGACGACCTCCTTGACGAACCACAGCACGAACCAGCCCAGGCGCAGCGGCCAGGTGAACGTGGTCATGAGCCCGTCACCGCCTCGACGAAGGCGCTCGGGTCGAGCAGGCCCGCGGCTGCTGTCTCGGCGAGGCCGAGCAGCAGCTCGGCGCCGAGCCCCAGCCCGAGGGTGACGACGGCGAGGACCAGCCCGGGGGCGACGAGCGCCGCGCCGATCCGGCGCTGGGGCACGGCTGTCGCCTGGGCCGGGACGGTCAGTGTGCCCACCGGCGACGGGTTGCCGGCCGGGCTGCCGGAGCCCCCGCTCGGGTCGATCCCGCCCGAGTGCTGGGCCAGGTCTGGGTCGTCGGTCTCGGGTGGCGTCGGGGACCCCCAGAACACCCCCGACCAGATCTTGAGCATCGAGAGCAGCGTCACGAGGCTGACCAGCACCATGACGACCACGGCGGCGGTCTGCCCGGCGTCCTGGGCCGCCACGAGCAGGCTGAGCTTGGCGACGAAGCCTGAGGACGGCGGCAGCCCCGCGAGGGACAGTGCCGCGGCGAAGAAGGCCACCGCGACCCACGGCTCGCGCCGTGCCAGACCGCCCAGACGGTCGAGCCGGCCAGTGCCGTAGCGCTCTTCGACGGCGCCTGTCGACAAGAACAGCGACGCCTTCACGATCATGTGGTGGAGCAGGTAGAAGATCCCTGCCGTGAGCCCGGCGAGCGTGAACAGGGCGACACCGAGCAAGATGTAGCCGATCTGGCTGACCATGTGGAAGGCGAGGATCGACCGGGTGGTCGTCTCGCCGACGGCGCCCAGCACACCGACGACCATCGTCAGGCTGAACACCACGACCCCGACCCACAGGTAGCGCTCGTCGCCGTCGAAGACGACCGCGTAGACCCTGTAGATCGCGTAGATGGCCACCTTGGTGTGCAGCCCGGAGAACAGGGCGGTCACGGCCGGAGACGTGGCCGGGTAAGCCCGGGCCAGCCACCCGTGGACCGGGACGACCGCGGCCTTGATCCCCAGCGCGAACAGGCACACCGCGACGGCTGCTGCGACGGCGTCGGAGTCGCGCGCTGCGCCGGCCAGCTCGGCGAGGTTCACCGTCCCGGCGACGCCGTAGACGAAGGCCACTCCGGCCAGGAACACCGTCGAGGTCAGCAGGTTGACGGTGACGTAGAGCCTGGCCCCGGCGACCTGGCGCAGACGGCCCTTCCCGGGGCCCGCCAGCACGAAGAGCGCGTACGAGGGCAGCAGCATGACCTCGATGAACACGAAGAGGTTGAACAGGTCCGCCGTGAGCAGCGCGCCGTTGACCCCGGCGGTGAGCACGAGGACGAGAGGTGCGAAGAACGGCCTGGCCGCGTGACCGGTCGCCACGGCGAAGGCGGCGCAGGTCGCGCTGAGCAGCCCTGTCACCGTGAGCATGAGGGCCGTGAGCATGTCGGCGGCGAAGGGGATCGCGATGCCGACCGGCCACAGACCGACCCCGTGGGCGAGGACCGAGCCGTCGCGCGCTCCCGCGACGAGCACCACGCCCCCGGTTGTCGAGGCGAGCAGGACGGCGCCGAGCACGACGGCGTCGAGACGTGGGCGTCCGCGCAGCAGGACTAGGGCGGCGGCCGTCAGGAGCGGGACGGCCACGAAGAGCGGCAGTGCGGCGGGGGTCATGCGCCGACCTCCGTCCGGGTGGGGCGAGCGGGTTCGAGGTCCGGCTCGGCGCGGTCGTCGTCGGGGACGTCTGCGGTGTCGTCGTCGCCGCGGCCGGTGACCGCGAGGACGAGCATGACGATCGTGATGGAGAACGCGATGACGATCGCGGTCAGCACGAAGGCCTGCGGCAGCGGGTCGGCGACCACGGTCGGGTCGAGGTCGGAGCCGATCGGCTCGGCGCGGCGGCTCGTGCCACCGGCAGCCATGAGCACGAGGTTCACGGCGTGACCGAGCAGCACGAAGCCGAGGACGACCCGCAGCATCTCGCGGCGGGAGAACAGGTAGACGGCGCCGGCGACGAGGACGCCGGCTGCGAGGGCGAGAGTCATGCGTGCTCCACCTCTTCTGTTCGGGCGTGGTCGGCTGTCGGGGGCTGGTCCTCGGTCGGGACGTCTGGTGGTGCTCGGTGCGCCGACGGACGTGGCCGACCCAGCAGGTTGAGCGTCGTCAGCACCACCCCGACCACCGCGAGGTACACGCCGACGTCGAAGAGCAGCGCCGACGTGAGGTGCACACCGAGCAGGTCGGCGTGCAGCGGGGTGAGGAAGGACCCGTCCACGTACCCGAGGAACCCTGTGAGCGTCCCGGTCGCGACGCCGAGACCGATGAGCAGCAGGTAGGGCCACCGGACCCGGGCCGCAGCGTCGGAGGGGGCGGAGAGGTAGGCCAGCGCGAAGCCCGCACCGCCGACCAGCGCGGCGATGAACCCGCCACCAGGCTCCTGGTGCCCGCGGAGGAACAGCAGCAGCGAGACGACCACGGTCAACGGACCGACGAGCCGCGTCAGCACGCGGTTGAACACCGAGCTCGCGCGGGCGTCGGCAAGCGGCGAGGTGGCCGCCCTGGAGGTGTCGAGCGGACCGATCGGCAGCAGCTGGCGTGACCGGAGCAGGACGACGATCGTCAGGCCGGCGACCCCGAGGACGGTGAGCTCGCCGAGCGTGTCGAAGGCCCGGAAGTCGACGAGGATCGTGTTGACGACGTTCGCGCCGCCGGTGACGGCCTCGCCCTCTCGCACGTAGTACTCGCCCGCAGGGGACATCTCGCGCCGGCCGGTCAGGGCCAGGACCGCGAGGGTCGTCGCGGCACCCGCACCCAGCGCCAGCACCGCAGGCAGGACTGTCGACCTCTTGGGGTCCGCGCGGAAGGTGGCGGGGAGCCTGCGCAGCAGCAGCATCATCACCACGACGGTGAGGATCTCGACCAGCAGCTGGGTGAGCGCCACGTCGGCGGCCCCGAGGGAGAAGAACCAGACCGTCATGGTGAAGCCCACGACCCCGAGGACGACGATCGCCGCGACACGCGACCTGGCCACGACAGCCGCGAGGGTCCCGACGGCGAGGAGCGCGAGCAGCCCCCAGTCGAGCGGGAGGTCACGAGCGCCGACCACGTCAGGGAGCCCGCGGACCCCTGCGGCGGCGACGGCCGCCAGGGCGACCAGGCAGACCACCGGGACCATGAGGTGACGACGGGGCGCCGAGGTGCTCGTGAGGTGACCGACGCGCTGGCCAGCCGAGATGGTCCGCGCGCGGAGCCCGTCGACGACCGCGAGGCCCGAGACTGGAGACCGCAGACGCTGGACGACGGGCTCGAGCCGGGCGCGAGCCAGCACTGCGGCAGTGCCCAGGGCGATGATGCACACCGAGAGCACCAGTGCCGGGGTGACACCGTGCCAGAGGGTCAGGTGGGTCTGCGTGGTGCTGCCCGAGGCAGCGGAGGCGGCGTCGCCGACCAGCCTGTCGAGCAGCCACGGCGCGAGACCCAGGACCACCCCGGCGACGGCGAGGATCACCGCTGGCACCCAGAAGGCCGGTCGGGCCTCGGCGACCTCGGTGACCACAGTCGGTCCGGACGACCCTGGAGCCGTCGCCGTCTCGTCAGCCGTGGCTCCTGCGGGAGTGACCGCCGCTGCGGCGCGGTCCCCGGTCTGGTCGCCGAAGGCACCGATGACGAGCCGTGCAGAGTACGCGAAGGTCAGCACCGCCACGAGAGCGACGGTCACCGCGAGGACAGGACCAGCACCGGGGACCTCCCAGAACGCGTCGAGCATGCTCTCCTTGCTGACGAAGCCGAGCAGGGGAGGGACACCGGCCATCGACGCGGCTGCGACGGTCATGGCCACGCAGGTGACCGGCATCGTCCGGCGCAGGCCGGAGAGGCGGCGCATGTCCCGGGTGCCCGCCTGGTGGTCGACGACCCCGACGAGCATGAACAGCGCCGACTTGAAGAGGGCGTGCGCCGCGGTGTGCACCACGGCGGCGGTCAGGGCGGCCGGGGTGCCGATGCCGATCGTCGCGACCAGCAGCCCGAGCTGGCTCATGGTCGAGTAGGCGAGCAGCTCTTTGAGGTCGTACCGGCGGACGGCGGCGAGAGCCCCGACGAGCGCAGTCGTCAGCCCGCAGCCGATGAGCAGCACGCGCCACACCGGGACGTCGGCCATCACGGGGGAGAACCGCAGCAGCAGGTAGATGCCGGCCTTGACCATCGCCGCGGCGTGCAGGTACGCGCTCACGGGGGTGATGGCGACCATCGAGTCGGGCAGCCACGCCTGGAAGGGCAGCTGCGCGGACTTGGTGAAGGCGGCGACAGCGACCAGGACGGCGACGGCGGTGGTGAAGCCACCGTCCTCGGACCACACAGGATCGGCGAGGATGACGCTCAGCCGCGTCGAGCCCACCTGGGCGACCATGACGACGACGGCGCTCAGCAGCGCCAGACCGCCGGCTGCCGTCACGAGCAGCGTCCGGATGGCGGGCTCCCGCGCGCCGGCCCCTGAGCGCGAGATGAGGAAGAAGGAGCACAGCGTCGTCGCCTCCCAGGCGACGAAGAGCAGCACGACGTCGTCGGCGAGGACGAGGGCGAGCATCGCGGCGGCGAAGAGGGTCATCAGCCCGTAGAAGCTGCCGTGCCGTCCGGGGGGCAGATATCGAGCCGAGTAGGCCATGACGAGCGCGCCGACACCGAGCACCAGGAGCGAGAAGAGCAACGACAGACCGTCGAGCCGCAGGGCCAGCTCGACTCCGAGCGTCGGCATCCAGGGGACCGCGGCCGTGACAGCCTCCGGCTGGGAGGCGTGGACGACGAGGAGGCCGACGCCGAGGAGCGCGGCGGAGATCGGCCAGCCCGCAGCGCGGCCGAGACGACGCCCCAAAGAGGGCGCGAGAAGAGCCGCTGCGCAGGCAGCAGCGAGGCACAGGAGAAGCACGAGAATCTCTCGTTCGGCAGGTCAAGGACACTGTCGGACCGGGACGAGGCTCGTCGGGGACGAGCCTTCAGGGCCGACGTCTAGGCGACGTCGTGCACGGGCTGGCAACCAGCCAGCAGCTCACCCCAGGTGGACACGTACCCGTTCGTGCCGGGAGGCGTCTCGACGTGGTTCTCGAGCCTGAGGGCAGGCGCGAACACGGAGGGGGAGGACATGGCGACCACCCTAAGGCACGGAGATCGAGCACGGCAACCGGTCCGATGTGGCCTCCGAGGGCCTTCGGCAGGACTTCCGATCCTGGCCGTCTGCTGACCTTCGGCCTGGCATGCTGGCCTGATGACCGACGACGACCAGACCGCTCCTGCCCCGCTCGACCGCCTCGTCTGGCCCCGCAGGACCGAGCGTCTGAGCCTGCGCCGCGTGACCATGGCCGACGAGGCCGCGATCTGGGAGTACCGCCGCCTGGACGAGGTCAGCCGGTGGGGTTCGTGGCTCCCGACCGACAGGGCGGACTGGCACGAGATCCTCGGCAGGCGCCTTCGCGACCAGCTCGTGATCGAGCTCGACGGCCGGGTGGTCGGGGACCTCATGGTCCGTGTCGAGGACGCCTGGGCGCAGCGCGAGGTGGCCGAGGACGCGAAGGACCAGCAGGCCGAGCTCGGGTGGACGATCCACCCCGAGGTCGCAGGCCAGGGCTATGCGACCGAGGCTGTCCGTGAGGTCCTGCGGATGTGCTTCGAAGACCTGGGCGTCCGACGGGTTGTCGCCGAGGCCTTCGCCGACAACACGCCGTCGGTGCGTCTGGCCGAGCGCGTCGGGATGCGCCGAGAGCACCACGCCGTGGCCGACGCCCTCCACCGTGACCTCGGGTGGGTGGACTCCGTCGGCTACGCGCTCCTCGCGCAGGAGTGGGCCGCCAGGGCGTGACCTGCCCGTGCGCGGCCCGCGCCGGGCTGGCCCGTCAGCGCTCTGCCTCGTAGGCGAGCAGCGCCAGCTGGATGCGGTTGGTGAAGTCGAGCTTGGTGAGCGCGCTCGAGATGTGCGACTTCACGGTGCCCATCGACAGGTACATCTGCTCGGCGATCTCCGTGTTCGACAGTCCCTGCGCGACGGCGCTCGCGACGTCGCGCTCGCGGTTGCTCAAGACCGACAGCCGGGCGACCGCCTGGTCCGCCCGGGACGAGCCCACCGGCGCAGCCGCGGCAGCGCCGGGCACGGACTCAGCGGTCGCCCGGTCGATGAGCACCTTCATGACGTCGGGGGAGAGCACGGGGTCGCCGTGCGCGGTCCGGCGCACGGCGTCGACGATCTCCTCGGGCGGGGTGTGCTTGAGCAGGTAGCCCGACGCACCGGCCTGGAGGGCCCCGAGGATGGTCTCGTCTCCGCCGAAGGTCGTCAGGACGATGACCTGCGGTGCCTCGACCTCGGGCGCGGCACCCGAGTCAGCATCTGCGCCCGCCGGCTCGCCCGGCTGCGCGCTCGTCTGCGTGCCCCCGCGCAGGGCGCGCGTCGCGGCGATCCCGTCCATGACGGGCATGCGGATGTCCATGAGGACGACGTCAGGCCTGTGCTCGGCGACGGCGTCTGCGACGAGGGAGCCGTCCACGACCTCCCCGACGACCTCGATGTCGGGTGCCCCGGCGAGCATCAGCCGGAGCCCGGCACGCACGAGGGCGTCGTCGTCGACGATGAGGGTTCTGATCATGAGCGCCACGGTAGCCGGACCTTGAGCCTGAAGGCGCCCCCGCTCGACCCGGCCTCGAGCGTGCCGCCCTCGAGCAGGACGCGCTCCGTGAGCCCGGTGAGCCCGGCGCCCGCGCCCGGGATGGTCGAGCGAGGTGTGGAGATCTGCGTGACGTTGGTGACCTCGACGACCACCTCGTCGCCCGCGGTGCCGCGCAGCAGGACGTTCACGGGGACCTCGGGAGCGTGCTTGCGGGCGTTCGTCAGGCCCTCCTGGACCACTCGGAACACCGTGCGCTGGAGCTGCGGGCGGGCCTCGTCGAGCCCGGGGACGTCGGCCGTCACGTGGATCTGCTGGCCCGCCGCGCGGGCTTCCTCGACCAGTGCCGCGAGGTCGCCGATCGCCGCCTGCGGCGCGGCCGTGCCGGTCTCGTCGTCGTGGTCGTCCGAGGTGTCGGTGCGCAGCACTGTGAGTACCTCACGGAGCTCTTCGAGGGCCTGGTGGGCGTTCTCGCGGATCACGGTGACGGCGTCGTGCACCTCGGTCGCGGTGAGCGGGGCGGCACTGCCGCTCTCCGCCTGACGCGTCCGGTACTCGAGCGCCCCGGCGTGCACAGAGAGCAGCGAGATGCGGTGCGCGAGGACGTCGTGCATCTCACGGGCGATGCTCGAGCGTTCACCGCGGCGCGCGTCGACGAGGCGCAGCTCTTGCTGGCTGCGCTCCTGCTCAGCGCTCTCCCGCAGGCTCAGCACGAGCTGGCGGCGGGCCCGGACCGCGATGCCCCAAGCGAGGACCATCATGCCGATGAGCGCGCCGAAGATCAGCGATCCCCAGTCGCCGGCACCCCCGTCGGTGATCCGGAGGTGCAGGAACGAGACGGGGATCTGCAGCAGGTTCACGGGGACAGACACCGGCCACGGCCTGTGCACAGCGAGGGTGAACAGCAAGATCACGGTCGCTGCACCGGTGCTCAGGGTGAAGGTCGACAGCACGAGAGCGACGAGGCTCAGGGCCAGCGGAAACCGGCGACGCCACCAGAGCGAGAGGCACAGCAGCACCCCGAGGACGGGGTCGAGGACGCCGTCGACGAGCGGGAGCTCCCGGGGACCGTCGAGTCCGAAGGACATCTCGCCCGTGCTCGGGTCGGGCGCCTGGGCGAGAGCCGTGAGCGCCACGAAGCCGAGCGAGACGAGGAAGGCGATGCTGTCGATCGCCCAGTCGCGGGCGGTCCGGCGGGGGACGCGCCGCGTCGAACCGTTCTGCGCCGCACCGGCGAGGAGCCCGGGCAGCGCCCAGCGCGCGTCGACCACAGGGCTGTCCGAGACTCGCATGCGACGACCCTACGGCGCGCGCGGACGGGGGCGCGACGGTCGATGGGCCGATCTTCGCTGCTGGAGGGGAGCAGGGCTCTGCCGATCGACCGAGGTGAGGTGGGTCTGCGCCCAGCATCTCGTCTATCCCGAGCCCGCTCGGAAGAACGTCGAGCTCTTTCCCGCCGCCCCGACAGTGCAAGTTTTCTGCTGGTTCTATGGCATGGTCGACGCTATGGTTGAAGCATGACTACCTCCGTGGTGAACCGCATCCACTCCGAGGCCACGCGCATGGACATCCATGAGCTGGTGGCACGGCTCAACGAGAGCGTCGGCACCACGGTCGTCCAGGCCATGACGGGCACCAAAGACCGTAACCGGCCGCGCGAGTGGGCAAGGGCGGTCGACCCGCGTCCCGAGATCGAGCAGCGCCTGCGACTGGGGTATCGGGCGTGGCGCACGGTCGAGGCCAGCGACGGACCGAGCGTCGCGCTGGCGTGGCTGGTCGGGGCCAACCCCAGGCTCGGCGAGGGAACCCCGGTGACGGCGATCCGCGAGCAGCGCGCCGACGAGGTCATGGCCGCTGCGTCGAGCTTCGTCGAGGACGCCCACGTCGCATGAGCCCGGACGATCCGACCGAGCGGACATGCTCGGCTACGGGACTACGCCTGCTCTCCGCGACGCCGGGACGTGGCTTCCGAGTCTCCCGGGACAAGTACGGAGGTCTGAGCGCACAGCCTCGTCACGTCCACCCGGGGGCCGTGGCCACGGCCAACAGGTTCGACACGGTCGGGACCACGCTCTACTTCGCCGACAGCAAGAGGTGCGCCTTCGCGGAGGTCCTCAACGGCTTCAAGCAGGCTCGAGCGGCCCTGGGACCCGACGCGGAAACGACTGGCGAGACGCTTGCGGACTATGTCGCCCTGGTGACCGAGCAGGCGGTCG
Organism: Sanguibacter sp. Leaf3; assembly: GCF_001425965.1. Lineage (NCBI taxonomy): Bacteria > Bacillati > Actinomycetota > Actinomycetes > Micrococcales > Sanguibacteraceae > Sanguibacter > Sanguibacter sp. Leaf3. The sequence goes on from NZ_LMRH01000001.1 coordinate 1,154,030, forward strand.
AGAACGGTCTCGACCATCCCTGGGCGGTCTCGGCGGACTGGCAGATGGCGCGTTCGATCTACACGGTGCAGCTTCCTGAGGCGGGTTCGTGGGTCCGGATCGACCACGCCGACACCCTCGCAGCACTCGGTGACCTGCACGGCGTGCTCGTGGACCTCGACGGCGGAAGTGTCAGCCCGCCTCTGTGGTCCTCGGATCTCGAAGGCGCAGATCGTTCACTGACGACGGCGATCGCCAGGTACGTGCGAGATGTGATCCTCGACGACGGGACGCGACCTCTCGGCATCGAGTTCGCGTCTCGCACGCTCGAGGGACGCTGCTATGCCTGGTGGGACCGACGCAACGACGACGGGATAGCCCCTGGGCCCGACGACGCTCACCTCGTCTCCTCGGAGAACGTCGGGATCCCGGAGCTGTTCGACGTGGCGAGCAGGCTCGGGATCCCGGTGCTGCCTGGACGACGGCGCATCTAGAGGCGGGCCGAGTCCGTCCGCCTGTCGACGGACCTGTCAGGCCGTCCCTTGCACGTGTCGTGGCACAGCGTGCTCGGACTCTGTCACCCCGCCGCGGCGAGGTCGTGGAGCCTCAGCACCGTGGTCCAGTTCCGCGCCGTGCCGTCGACGCCGAGGGTGCGGCGGAGCAGTGCGGGGGTGAGGCGGGTGGTCCCGGCGCCCTCGGGGTAGACCGTGTAGGAGGTCCCCTCGTGCCACGCCATCTGCTCGGGGTGCGGCGTCAGGTCGAGCCCGGCCACGGCGTCGGCTGTCGGCGGGGTCGCGTAGAAGGTGACGAGCAGCTTGGACGGAGCTGCCTCCGCCTCGGCGGGGAACGGGTTGTGCTCGACGACGGCACTCAGGGTCTCGGGGGAGACCACGACGATGTCGACGTCGAGGCCGAGGCGGTTCAGCAGCCCGGCGTGCACGAGGGCACCGACCTCTGCCTCGGTGGTGCAGGCAGCCGCTGCGCTGCCAGGGGCGGGGGCTGAGACCACGAGGTTGCCGCTCGCGAGGATCGTCGTCGCTCGCGTCCAGCCGGCCGTCTCGCCGATCGCACGCAGGTCGGCCGAGGGGACCTTGCGGTGCCCGCCGACGTTGACGCCGCGGAGCAGGACGACTGCTGTGGTGAGGGTCACGGGTCGAGACTAGCGGTGGTGGGTGTCGGTGGCCGGGAGCAGACTGAGCGGGCGGTCAGGTGCCGCCACCCGAGACTGCGCTGGGACGCGCACGGCCCAGGCCTGCATCCCTGCGCCTCGGGCACGTCAGCTCGACCAGCGAGGACACACGATGAGCGCTCCCAGCTCGACAGGACCGTCGGCGCAGGTCGACCTCGGCGGACGCAGCCCGTGGAGCGTTCTGCCACCGCTGCTGCTCGGGTTCTTCATGATCATGGTCGACACGACCATCGTGAACATCGCGGTGCCGACCCTCGTCGACAGCTTCGACGTGGGGCTCTCGGCCGTCGGGTGGGTGACGAGCGCCTACCTGCTCACCTACGCCGTGCTGCTGCTCGTCACCGGGCGGCTGGGGGACAGGTTCGGGCCGAAGAACATCTTCGTCGCGGGTCTGGTCGTCTTCACGCTGTCCTCCCTGTGGTGCGGGTTCTCGGGGAGCATCGGCATGCTCATCACCGCGCGGGCCGTGCAGGGGGTCGGTGCGGCGCTCATGACACCCCAGACGATGGCGATCATCACCCGGGTGTTCCCGCCGCAGAAGCGCGGCGCCGCGATGGGTGTGTGGGGGTCGGTCGCGGGGATCGCGACCATCACCGGGCCTGTGCTCGGCGGCCTGTTCGTCGAGACCCTCGGCTGGGAGTGGATCTTCTTCATCAACGTGCCGGTCGGCCTCGTGGCGCTGTTCTTCTCGTTCCGGGCGCTGCCGGCGCTCGCCACGGACAAGAAGTCCTTCGACGTGCTGGGCGTGGTGCTGTCGGTCGTCGGGCTCGGTGCGCTCGTCTTCGGCGTGCAGGAGGGGGAGACCTACGACTGGGGTCAGGTGTGGGGGCCGGTGTCGATCCCGCTGATCCTCGGGGTCGGCGTCGTGGTGATCGTCGCCTTCGTGCTGTGGCAGCGACGGCTCGGGCCGGACGCGCTGCTGCCGCTGAGCCTGTTCCACCACCGCAACTTCTCGCTCGCGAACGTCTCGGGCATGACGGTGTCCTTCGCGATGATCGGGATCTTCTTCCCGCTCACCTTGTTCTTGCAGACGACCCTCGGGCTCTCGCCCCTGCACGCCGCGCTCGTGAGCCTGCCGAGCTCTGTGGTCTCGGGAGTCGTCGCGCCCTTCGCGGGTCGGCTCTCCGACAGGGTCCCGGCCAAGTGGGTGATGGTCACCGGCTTCGCGTCGCTCGCCGTCGCGACGGTGTGGCTCGATCTCGTCATCGCCCCCGGGATCTCGGCGTGGACGATCGTCGTGCCGATGCTGTTCTTCGGGCTCGGCACGGGCTGTGTGTTCTCGCCCATGGCGAGCCTGGCGACGGCAGGGCTCGACCAGTCGACCGCCGGCGCCGGGGCCGGGGCCTTCAACACGACGCGTCAGGTCGGCGGGGTCATCGGCTCGGCTGCGATCATCGCGATGCTCCAGACCCGCCTCGCCGTGACGCTTCCCGCAGCGGCGCAGGATGCCGCAAGGGCTCTGCCGGAGCAGTACCGGCAGTCCTTCGTCGACGGCTTCGCGTCGATGGGCGGTTCCTTCAGCGGGGCTGGCGGGTCGGTGCCCGTGCCCGACGGCGTCCCGGCCGACGTGGCCGACGCGATCTCCTCGGCGGGGTCTGCGGCCTTCGGGACGGGGTTCGCCCAGGCTGCCGGAGACACGATGCTGCTCGTTGCGGGCGTTCTCGTCGTCGGGCTGGTGTCGGGGGTGCTGATGCGCCGGGAGTCCGGGCACGTCTGACGAGCACGCCCCCCGCCGTCGCCCGTGTGAACACTGGGTGACATCTCGCGACATCTGCCCCACGAGGGATGTGCTCTGAATCACACGGGCGTAGTTTGCAGGAGACGGACGACACCCGTCGTCCTCCGGGAGGCCAGCCCATGGAGCATCAGCTCCGAGCAGGACGGCCGTCCGCGGCCACGCCCCTGCGTGGACCGGCGGACCGCCAGACCCACTCGCCCGACGGTGACGTGCCCCGCACGCACCGCCCGGACGGCAGGCGCACACAGTGCGCCGGAGGGAGCTCGTCGTGGTTGCTGAGAAGTCTGTGGTAGCTGGGAAGACTGCTGGGACGGTCGTCGGGACCAACACGTCAGGGAGTGACGAGGCTGTCGGGACGGAAGGCCGCAAGACCTTCGTGCTCGACACGTCTGTCTTGCTCTCCGACCCGAAGGCGCTCGTGAGGTTCGCCGAGCACGACGTGGTCCTGCCGATCGTCGTCATCACCGAGCTCGAGGCCAAGCGCCACCACCCCGAGCTCGGGTACTTCGCCCGGAGCGCCCTGCGCATGCTCGACGACCTCCGCGTCAAGCACGGCGGGCTCGACCACCCGATCCCCGTCGGCGACGGCGGGTCGCTGCGCGTCGAGCTCAACCACACCGACCCCTCCGCGCTGCCTGACGGGTTCCGGCTCGGCGACAACGACACCCGCATCCTCGCGGTCGCAGCGAACCTCGCGGCTGAGGGCGCCGACGTCACCGTGGTCTCCAAAGACCTCCCGATGCGCGTCAAGGCGTCGGCCGTCGGGCTGAGCGCCGACGAGTACCGTGCCGAGCTCGCGGTCGACTCCGGCTGGACGGGGATGGGCGAGCTCGACCTCGCCGAAGACCAGATGGCCGAGCTGTGGGAGCACGAGTCGATGGAGCTCGCCGCCGTCGACGCGGCGTCGGTGACCGCCGCAGAGCCGCTGCTCTGCCACAAGGGTCTCGTGCTGCACTCGACCCGCGGGTCGGCGCTCGCCCGGGTCACGCCTGACAAGCACCTTCAGCTGATCCGCGGCGACCGCGAGGTCTTCGGGGTCCGGGGGCGCTCGGCCGAGCAGCGCATCGCGATCGACCTGCTGCTCGACGACGCGATCGGCATCGTCTCCCTCGGTGGCCGCGCCGGGACCGGCAAGTCGGCCCTCGCGCTCTGCGCGGGCCTCGAGGCCGTGCTCGAACGACGCCAGCACCGCAAGATCATGGTGTTCCGGCCGCTCTACGCCGTGGGAGGGCAGGAGCTCGGCTACCTGCCGGGCTCCGAGGCCGAGAAGATGAGCCCGTGGGCCCAGGCCGTCTTCGACACCCTCGGTGCGCTCGTCAGCAAAGACGTGATCGACGAGGTGATCGACCGCGAGATCCTCGAGGTCCTGCCGCTGACCCACATCCGTGGACGGTCCCTCCACGACGCCTTCGTGATCGTCGACGAGGCCCAGTCCCTCGAGCGCAACGTGCTGCTCACGGTGCTCTCGCGGATCGGGCAGTCGTCGCGGGTGGTGCTCACCCACGACGTCGCCCAGCGCGACAACCTGCTCGTCGGGCGCCACGACGGCGTGGCCGCGGTGATCGAGGCGCTCAAGGGGCACCCGCTCTTCGCGCACGTGACGCTGACCCGGTCCGAGCGGTCTGCCGTAGCGGCGCTGGTCACGGACATGATGGAGCGCATCGAGGTGTGAGGGTGTGGGCGTGGGCCGTCTAGGTCGCGTCGTCGGACGCGCCGGTCCACGCCCGGCGGCACGTCATCGGGCTGCGGCACGCCGTTCGCACACGATCGTCCCCACGGGTCGCTGCCCGCGGGTGGCCCTGCGGTGGGTCTCGACCACGTCGAAGCCCGCTGCGTCGAGCAGCCCGTGCAGGTCGTCGGCCGGCCACCTGTAGGCACGCAGGACAGCGTGCTCGAAGGCTTCGCACGAGGCGCCGTCGAAATAGCCGAGGACGAGCTCGCCGCCGGTCCGCAGGATCCGGGCGAACTCGGCGATCGGCGTGCCGATGGTCGTCGGGTCGTGGTGGATCGTCGAGAACCAGGACAGGACGCCACCCAGGGAGGCGTCGGGGGCGTCGGTCCGGTCGATGCTCTCGAGGTCGAAGCGGATGCCGGGATAGGTCGACCGGGCGTGCCCGACGAACTCGGGCACCACGTCGATCCCGCGGGCGTCGAGCCCGAGCTCCGCCAGATGGTTCGTCCAGTGCCCTGGGCCGCAGCCCGCGTCGAGGACGGGGCCGCTCACGCGTCCAGCCCACGACTCGACGATCTGGCGGTCCGAGGGATGCACCGCTGACATAGAACCCAGAAGAGCTGTGTACTCGGTCGCTGGGTCCGTGTAGGCGGCAGTCGTCTCTGTCACGCCTCGACGGTACCCGGGGGCGACGGAGTCGCAGAGGGCGATCCGCGCCGTGCGGACGACAACCGCCTCCGCTCGTCTCGGGTACTGAGCGTCGCGGCCGTATGACTCGGGTGCTGAGCGTCGCCGGCGCACGGCTCGGGGCTGCCCCTCGACGTCCCTCACCCACCGAGGTGGGACGCGTCCGGGAGCATCTCGGGGCACGTGCCGCCCGGGGTCGTCGCGAGCTCGAAGTGCCAGATCTCGTTGGCGTAGGTCTGGCACAACCCGTAGTCGGGTCCGTGCTCCAGCAGCCAGTACATCGCGTCCAGCGGACCGATGTCGACGGCTGTGCCGGTGACGTGGGTGGACGTCTCGGGGGTGGCGACGAACTCGCGGGCGTCCTCCTCGCTGCCGTAGGTGGCCAGCGCCTCGTCGTAGAGCTGTCCCTGATAGCGGGCGCTGCGCCAGCCTGTCGTGACGTAGAGGGGCTGGTCGTCCAGGGTCGCCTCCGCGGTCGCGGCCTCGACGGCGGCGCGTAGCGCCGGGTCGAGCCTCGTCACGGCGGGCAGGTCCGCTCCCGCGGTGATGTCGGTCCCGGCGGGGATCAGGCCGTCGGCCTCGGTGAGCGGTCCGGTCTGGGGCGGCTCGTCGGACGTGACGTCGGAGCCGACGGAGACGGACGACGTATGCGCCGACGCTGTCTCGTCAGGGCTCCGGAGCCACCCCGTCACGCTGAGCAGGACCAGTCCCACCAGGGCTGCTGCGAGCACGGTCCCGAGGAGGATCGCCAGCAGGGTGAGGATCCCGGAACGGACGGGTCGGGTCGGGCGGGGTGCGGTGCTGTTCGTGATCTGCATGGTGACCATGCGACCTCGGCGGATGTTGCCAGGACGTATGGCCGGGCGCATACGCTCCCGACATGTCGTGCATCCTAGGGTGAGCGGATGCGAGTACTGATCGTCGAAGACGAGGCCTTCATGGCCGAGGCCGTCCGTGACGGGTTGCGGCTCGAGGCGATCGCCGCCGACATCGCCGGGGACGGCGACACAGCCCTGGAGATGCTCGCGGTGAACGAGTACGACGTGCTCGTCCTGGACCGTGACGTCCCGGGCCCGGACGGCGACGAGATCGCGAGGATCGTCTCCCAGGAGCCCGGTGGGCCTCGGATCATCATGGTGACGGCCGCGAGCCGGATCGACGACAAGCAGGCCGGGTTCGGCAGCGGCGCCGACGACTACCTCACCAAGCCCTTCGTGATGCGCGAGCTGGTCTTGCGGCTGCGGGCGCTCGAGCGCAGGAGAGACGTCGGTCGACCCCCGGTCGTGCGGTCGGCCGGTCTTCGCCTCGACCCGTTCCGGCGAGAGGTGTTCAGGGACGGCCGGTACGTCGCGCTGACCCGCAAGCAGTTCGCGGTGCTGCAGGTGCTGCTCAACGCCGAGGGTGGCGTGGTGAGCGCCGAGCAGCTGCTCGAGCGTGCCTGGGACGAGAACGCCGACCAGCTGACGAACGCGGTCCGCATCACCATCTCCGCGCTGCGCAAGCGCCTCGGAGAGCCGGCGCTCATCCGCACCGTGACGGGCGTGGGCTACCAGATCGACGACGCGACGGACGTCGACCACGATGCCTAGGACGCGCCCAGGCTCCTCGCGCCCGCGCGGGCTGTCGCTGCGGTGGCAGCTGACCCTGAGCTACGCCGCCTTCGTCGTCGTGGTCGGCGTCGTGCTGATCGCCGTCGGTGTCCTGCTGCTGCGGTTCGTCCCCGAGGGCAACCTCGTGTCGTTCGGCGGTGGGTTCGCACCGTCCCGTTCCGACCTCATGCCGGTCTTCGTCAGGTACGCCTCCGCCGGGCTGGTCTTCCTCGCCACGATCGGCCTCGGTGGTGGATGGTTGCTCGCCGGGCGCCTGCTGCGGCGCCTGCGCCTGATCACCGGCACGGCCGAGCAGGTCAGAGCCGGTGACCTGGACCACCGGATCGACATGGTGGGTCGCTCCGACGAGCTGTCCGGGCTCGCCGACACCTTCGACGACATGCTGGACCGTGTCCAGGCCTCCGTCGACGAGCACCGACGGTTCGCGGCGAACGCCTCCCACGAGCTCCGGACACCGCACGCGGTGATCCGCACGATGCTCGAGGTCGCCCGTGCGGACCCCGACCGTGACGTGGAGCAGCTGCTCGGACGTCTGGAGATCGTCAACGAACGTTCCATCGCGCTCACCGAGGCCTTGCTCTCCCTCGCCCAGGCGGACAGTGCCGCGCAGGAACGCGAGCCGGTCGACCTCGCGGCGCTGGCGGCCACCGCCGCCGAGGACCTGAGTGCCGCTGCTGCCAGCCGAGACGTCGTCGTCACCTGCGACCTCCTCGCTGCAGCGACCACCGGCCACCCCGGGCTGCTCGCACGGCTCGTGACCAACCTCGTCCAGAACGCCGTGGTGCACAACCACCCCGGTGGGCAGGTGCTGGTCGCCACATGGACGGACGAGCACGGCGACGCCCTCGTCGAGGTGGCCAACACCGGTCCGGTCGTCAGCGACGAGGTCGCGGCCACCCTCACCGAACCCTTCGTCCGCGCAGCGGGCAGGACGCGACCGCGCGACCCGTCGCACGTCGGCGCAGGGCTCGGTCTGTCGATCGTCGCCTCGGTCGTGCGTGCCCACTCCGGGCGCATCACCGTGGTGCCCCGTGCCGGTGGTGGCCTCACCGTGCGGGCGCAGATCCCTGCGTCGTAGAGAGAAGTCACAGTGATGGGACAGGACGACAGACCGCGCTCGCGGTCTGCAGCGGGACGGTCGACGACCACGGCGCCGAGCGGCAGGCTGGAGCGCACCAGCGTGCTCGGCTGGATCGCCGTCGTGGTCATCGCGACGGCAGCGGTCCTGTCGATCGCCCCCGGGACGCTCGGCTGGTCGACCGAGAAGGGGATCGCGCAGGCCGTCGCGCTGCGCACCTGGCTCCTGTGGGGCTTCGCCGGGATCGCTGCGGTGTCGCTGCTCGCCGCAGTCGGGATCGGCTCCCGAGGACGGCGCCCGGTCCGCACGACGGCCGTCGCCGTCGTCTGCGTGCTCGCGGCAGGGTCGCACCTGCTCGTGCTCGACGCCCGCGGTCTGGACGCCGGCGCCCCCGTGCTCGCCAGCGACGAGCGAGACGGCGACATCACCGTGCTCACGGCCAACGTCCGGGGCGAACGGGCAGGGGAGGAGGCCGTCTCGGCCGTCGTCGATCGTGTCATCAGCAGCGGAGCCGATGTCGTCGCCCTCCCCGAGGGGCAGCCTGTCGTCGGCGAGGTGGTCGCGCAGCTCACCGCCCGCGGTGAGTCCTTCCAGGTCTTCCCCGCCTTCGGCGCCGGCCCCAACCGGGGCACAGCCCTGCTGGTCGCGGAGTCGCTGGGGGCCTACCGCGAGGTCGACGGGCCCGTCGGCGGGGTCCGGGTCGAGCCTGTCGACGGCGACGGCCCACCGATCGCCGCCGTGCACCCGACCTCGTTGCCCCCGGACCCGACCGACGACCTGGGGGCGTGGCGCAGCGAAGGCTCTCAGGTGCAGGAGCTCTTCCAGACCATGACGGGCGGCATCGTGGCCGGAGACATGAATGCCACGCTCGACCACGAGCAGCTGCGCGAGACCGGCACCTACGTCGACGCCGGATCAGCCGTCGGGATCGGCGGGTACGGCACGTTCCCCAGCTCCCTGCCCGGTGTGCTCGGCACGGCTATCGACCACGTGCTCGTCGACCGGGGACGGTTCGCCGTCCGCGCGGGTGCGGTCGTCGACGTCCCCGGCACCGACCACCGTGCCGTCGTGGTCCGGGTCGCGCCCAGGTGAGTCACCGGGTGGTCGACAGAACCTGCCCGCTGATCGTCAGGACGGTCCACGGACGCCACCAGACGTCCGAGATCGTCCGGACAGGTCTTGCTACCTTTCATCTCATGAGCCACCTCTCGACGCACGCGCCGGTGCTCACCACCGACCTCGACGACCGGCTGGCTCCCTCGGACGACGGTTGCTCGTGGCGGCCCTGACCGCCCGGCGACGGCGCACGGTGAGCGTGGCGGTCGCCAGCACCCTCCTTGCGCTGGCAGGCTGCAGCTCGACGGCCTCCCCGTCCGAGCAGGGCACCGTCGTCGACCTGCTGGAGCAGGACTGGGGGCACGTACCCGGGGTCGTCGTGGACGGCGCAGGTCTGCGGGTGACGGCGACCGGGCGGAGCATCGTCGAGCAGGACGGCGGGGGAGGACAGCCGGACCCGGCGGTCAACCTCGCGGGGACGCACCTGGTGGCCCCAGAAGACTTCACGCTCCGGGCGACGTTCACTGACGTGACAGCCGACGCCACCTTGGCCGTCTACGACAGCCCGCCGGTGATCGCCGACGAGTTCCGGATCGAGCCCGCGGGTGTCCAGCTGACGCTCCGCGGCGACGACCTCCGGATCGCTGTCTTCGACGGCTCGCACCCGCAGGACGTGACCGACCCTCAGTCGGCGCACGAGGACCACGTCACGCTCCTCGACCCCGCGGCGGAGCTGTCTGTGCACAGTTCTGGTGATCGGCTCGAGATCGCGAGCGACGGTGAGACGCTGTCCTCCCTGCCCGTCGGCGACGTCTTCGGCTCCGGCGAGCTCTGGCTGGGGTTGTCGAGCGAGGAGGGAGCCTTCACGGTCAGCGCGCTCGATGCCGCTGCGCCGAGCGGTGCTCACCTGGCCGCTGCCGGGCCCGCCGTGGCCGACGCTGAACCGTCTCCGGACGGTCTTCAGGCTCTGGCCGCAGGCTCCCGGCCGGACTTCCTGGTCGGCGCGGCGGTGGCCCTCGGCCCGCTCGTCTCGGACGCGCAGTATGCGGACGCCGTCGTGGGCAGCTTCGGCGTGCTCACACCGGAGAACGCGATGAAGCCGCAGGCGCTCTCCCCGCGGCAGGGGGAGTACACCTTCGAGGAGGCTGACGCCCTCCTCGACGTCGCGGCGAGCGCGGGGATGGCCGTGCACGGTCACACCATCGCCTTCACCGAGGCGATGCCGCGCTGGATGCGTGAGCTCCCCACGGGCTCCGAGGAGGAGCGCCAGGAGAGCGCCGAGGTCCTGCTCGACTACGTGACCACCGTCGTCACGCACTTCCGGGGGCGTCTCGACTCGCTCGACGTCGTCAACGAACCCTTCGACCTCGAGCAGGGGACCAGCCTGCAGGAGAACGTCTGGTTCCGTGTCTTCGGGCCGACCTACCCGGTGGTCGTCTCGCAGGCTGTCCACGACGCAGACCCGGACGTCAGGCAGTTCATCAACGAGAACGGTGCCGACGTGCCGGGTCCCCGTCAGGACGCCCTGCTCCAGCTCGCCCTCGACACGAACGCGCAGGGTGGGCACATCGACGGTGTGGGTCTCCAGGCTCATGTGTACGACCTCGACACCGATGCCCTCTCAGCCGACGATCTCGCGACGACCTTCGCCAGCGTCGGGGACGCCGGGCTGCTCGCCCGGATCTCCGAGAACGACGTCACGGACAGCGAGGGTCAGGCCACCCAGGCGGAGCAGTACGCCACGGTGCTCGCGGCATGCGTCGCGTCGACCGCCTGCGTCTCGTACACGACATGGGGCGTGGACGACACCTTCGACTGGTGGGTCGACGACGACGGAGCGCTCCAGCAGGGCCACGACCTCCTGTTCGACGACGGAGAGCCGACGCCTGCGTACGACGCGCTGAGCGAGGTCCTCGGGGGCTGACGAGCTCTGGGCCAGCCAGGCGCCGAGGTCAGCTGCGGATCACAGCGCTTGCACGGCGAGCGGTGCACTCCGCGCCGCGGTCAGCCGTCGTAGGCGACGTAGTGCAGCTCTGCCTCCTGGCGCTCGTCGTAGAGCGCGCCGTACGCCGTGGCGATGACGGAGGGCTCCGCGTCGGGGTGACCGCCGCCGATGAGAGCCCTGATGCCCACGTGAGCGACGTAGACCCCGTGGTCCCGCAGGGCGTCGTGCAGGTTCAAGGCCCAGTTCCGAAGACCTGCTGCGGCGATGTTGACGTTGCCGAGGAAGGCCGTGGGGTTGATGGAGCCGCCGCCCGTGGTGATGAGGACGGTACCGGTGCCGGCGGCGATCATGTCCGGCAGGACGGCTCCGACGGCGCTGAGGGCACCGCCGAGGTAGAAGTCGATCTGCGGCTGCAGGTTCTCCATCGTCACCTTCAAGACGTCGACCGGCGTCAGGGTCGGGTCTGCGGGTGAGAACTCCAGGACGTCGATCGGTCCGAGCTCGTCCTTGATCGAGCGGAGAGCGCTGACGACCGTCTCGGGCTGACTGACGTCGGCGGTGAACCCCCGTGCGTGGACACCCTCGTCTGCCAGGGTCTGGGCGAGGGCGTCGAGCTTGGTCTGGTCGCGCGCCACGAGAGCGACGTCGAAGCCCTTCCGGCCGAAGGTGCGGGCGATCTCGAGACCCAGGCCCGGGCCTGCTCCGATGATGGTGATGAGCGGCATGGTGCGTCCTTCTGCGGCCCGGCGTGGTGCGGGTCGGCGTGCTCGTGGGATAAGTTGAGGGCGTCCTCAGCTGTGGCCACCTTATGTTGAGGCCACCCTCAATGTCTATGGGAGTCGACATGCCGCGCACCCCGGGTCTCCGTCGAGACGCCCAGGCCAACGTCGAGAAGCTGCACGCGGCTGCCCTGGCGGTGTTCTCACGCAAAGGGCTGTCGGCCCCGCTGGACGACATCGCCCGGGAGGCCGGGGTGAGCATCGGGACGCTCTACAACCGCATGGGGTCACGAGAGGCTCTCATCGACGCCGTGGTCCCAGCCGTGGCGGGGGAGAAGCTCAAGGCGCTCACGGAGCAGACGCTGAGCCGCACCTCCCCCCGCGCGAGGCTGGAGACGTTCATCTCCGAGATGATCGACCTGCAGCTCAGCGACCCGGTGCTGAACGACGCCATGCTCCGGCTCTTCCCGGACGCCACCGCGCTCATCAATGCGTGCGACCGGTCGACTGCGCTCGGGAAGGAGCTCGTCGACGAAGCCCATGCCGCGGGAGTTCTCTCCCGGGACTTCACGGCCGACGACCTCATGGCCGTGCTGTGGATGGCAGGGACGGCGAGCAAGGACCCGGCCGCCCCCGAGGGCTGGCGTCGGGTCGTCGACCGCAGCATCGCGTCCGCCTGGATCGCGTGACGGCGTTCCAGGCCCAGGACCGTGCGGCTGACCCGGGACTGTCGTCTCCGGGCAGGCACATCTGCCCGGAGACCGTCGGCTCTAGGGCGCCGACGCCCCGAGCTGTACCGCCAGCTCCATGCAGCGCACGCGGGCCGGGGAGACGTCGTACGGCATGCTCCAGATGACGTCGGCCACGCTCTTGGCGCGGGAGCCGTCTGCCGGGTCGGGGTCGGGCATCGTGTCGCCGTCCTCGGGCGGATGCCGCTCGTCCCATGCCTCGAAGATCGCGTCGTCCTCCGCCAGCTGACCGGACTCCTCGATGACGCGCATCAGCTCGGTCTCGAAGGCGGCCCGCTCGGCCGCCACCTGCGCCACCCGGGGGTCGTCGACGGCGACCGTGTCGTCGAGCGCCGCCTCGGCGGCGTCCACGCGGTCGGCCTCGGCGCGCAGCTCTGGATCGAGGGCCAGGGCGAGGAAGCGGCCCGCCTGCATGACGGCGCCGAGCGGACCGAAGACTCGTTCGGTGACCAGCAGGGTGTCGAGGTCCTCCTGGCGCAGCGAGCCCTCGGGCGCAGCCGCGAGGCGACCCGAGACGAGGTCGTCGAGCAGCCCCTGCCGGCTGCCGAGGGCCCGCATCCGCTGCACGGTGGCGCGCCTGCGCTGCAGCTCGGCCTCCTGCGCTGCGAGGGTGTCCTCGAGCCGGGCCAGAACATCGTCGACCTCGCCCTCGTCGCCGTGACCGTCGGGTGCAGCGCCGGCGAAGGCGTCGCGGATGTCCTCGAGGGCGATCCCGGCGTCAGCCATGCGTCGGACCCAGAGCAGGCGGATGATCTCCTCGTAGCCGTACCGGCGGCGGCCGTCGCTGCCCCGCTCGCGCTCCGGGAGCAGTCCGACCTGGTGGTAGTGGCGGATCGTCCGGGGAGTGATGCCGACGAACGCCGCGGCGTCGCCGATCAGGACCTCACGGGGCGGGGGCGGGAACAGGGGCATGGTCGACCTCTCGGAGCGGGACTGGACGTGCTTCGAGCAGACCACATGACGCTGCGGCAGGAGCAAGGTGGCCTGACGTAGGACGCCGCCCCGGCCCCGTCACCCTCACCGGTTACGTAGAGGCCGTCGGGGTGACGCCGGTGGCTTCTCGCTTCCGGTCGTAGTGCCGACGGGCTTTCATGCGGTTCCCGCAGACGGCCATCGAGCACCACTGTGCGCGGTTGCCGTGGCTGCGGTCGATGAGGAACAGGCGGCAGTCGGGGTTGCCGCACGAGCGGAGCCTGCCCGGTCGGGTCTGCTCGAGCTCGCTCCACGCGATGACGGCGCGGGCGGCTAGGAGGCTGTCGTCGGGAGCCTGCAGCTGCCACTGCAGGGTGCCGGAGCTGATCGTCGGCACCTGGGTGACGTCTCGGAGGAACGGGGCGAGCGACTGGGGTTCGGCGTCTCCGCGGACCACCCCTTGGAGCAGCTCGCGGACCTCGCGCACCAGCGCCACCTCGTGGGGTGTCCCGGTGCCGCCACGCTCCGACGTCCAGGCGGCGGCGGTCGCGTCGTCGCTCAGGGCGTCGACGATCTTCTCGCCCACCACCGGGGTGGAGTTGAGCAGGTCGAGCAGGAGGACTTCGTTCGAGGACACGTCAGCCATGAGCTCAGTCTAACCCCATGGTCGCCGATTGACAGGTTAGAGATTGCCACCTACGTTGTGTCTAACCACACAAGACGATTGAAGGAGTTAGATATGGTCCAGGTCCACCACCGTGAGCGCACCGTCGACGGGCACCAGATCTTCTACCGCGAGGCGGGCGACCCGGCCGCCCCGACCCTCGTGCTCCTCCACGGGTACCCGACGAGCTCGTTCATGTTCCGGCACCTGATCCCGCTGCTCGCCGACAGCTTCCACGTCGTGGCTCCCGACCACCTCGGCTTCGGGCTCTCTGACGCACCGAGCACGAGCGAGGTCGACTACAGCTTCGACCTGCTGGCCGAGATCACCGAGGGACTGCTCGCCGACCTCGGGGTGGATCGCTACGCGATCTACGTCCAGGACTACGGCGCACCCGTCGGCTGGCGGCTCGCCCTGCGGAGGCCCGAGGCGATCACGGCGATCGTCACCCAGAGCGGCAACGCCTACGACGAGGGCTTCGTCGAGGACTTCTGGGAGCCCGTGCTCGCGTACCAGCGCTCGCAGGACGCCACGACGGAGGCGGCGATCCGCGGGGCGCTGAGCCTCGACGCGATCCGCTGGCAGTACGTGCACGGAGTTGCCGACACCACGCTCGTCGACCCGGAGGCATGGGTCCACGACCACGCCCTGGTCTCGCGCCCCGGCAACGACCTCGTCCAGCTCGCGCTCTTCCGCGACTATGCGACCAACGTGGCCCTATACCCCCAGGTCCACGAATACTTCCGCACCAGCCAGGTGCCCCTGCTGGCAGTCTGGGGCGAGGGCGACGAGATCTTCGGACCCGACGGTGCGCGCGCCTTCAGCCGGGACCTGCCCGACGCCGAGGTCCATCTGGTCCCCGGCGGGCACTTCCTGCTCGAGAGCGCCGTCCACGAGGTGGCCGACCTCATCCGCGGCTTCCTCGGATCGAGGGTCGCCGGAGCCTAGCTGTGCTCGGCCGTCAGAGGTTGTAGAAGCTCTCGATCGCGAGCTCGGCGCGCACCCCGTCGTGGGCGGCGATCGCAGCCTTCAGGTCGTCCATGTCTCGTGCCAAGGAGACGGGGTCGAAGTCTTCGGGGGAGAACGAGCGGGAGGCGTGGAAGTGCGCGGCCTCGAGGACCGATCGCGTGGCGGTGGTGAGCACCTCGTTGGAGCACGCGTCGAGGAAGGCGTGCAAGAGCGGCAGGTGTGCATCGGAGATGGAGAGGGCATCGTTCTCCCTCCAGGATGCCTGCACCTGGCTGGCGCACTCGCTGAGCCGGGCTGCGTGCTCGTCATCGAGCGTCGGGACGGTGATCCGCGCGATACCGCCCAGCAGCGCACCGATCGTCTGGGTGTACTTGGTCAGGCGGGTCGGGTCGGGCATGGCGACCCGTGTGTGGCTCTGCGCCCGGGTCTCGACCAGGCCTTCTTCGACCAGGTCGTGGATGGCTGCCCGGAGTGGCACCCTCGAGACCCCCAGCCATTCCAGCAGCTCGGTGTCGTTGAGCCTCTCGCCAGGCTGAAGCGTGCCGTCGAGGATCGCTGCCCGGATCGTCTCTGCGGCTCTCTCGCGAGCCGACGGCAGCCGGGGGTCCTTCCGGTTCACCGACGGGACTGGCACGTAGCAGGCCTTCCGTGGGGTGCGATGGTCAGCGCCCATCGTAGCGGCGGCGACAGGTGGCCTTGATGGGACCGTCATCCAGGTGGGTGCGTGATCGATCTGTCGTTCGGTGGCTCGTCCGAGGGGTGGTGGCGTGGGACCAAGAACCCAGACCGCCAACTAGGATACTTAGTATCTTTGCAGTAGTGGTTCACCTCGCCGGTGAGGGGAGCACCCCCGCCCCTGCTGACGAGAGATGCACCATGCACGTACCCCCTCCTCTCCACCTGTTGATCGGCGTGTGCTTGGTCGGAGGGCTGCTTCTCCCCTCGCTGGGTCACGGCGTGCTCTCCTCGACGATCTCGCAGGCTGAGGCGTCTCGGCCCGCTGCCGCGAGTCTCCCCTCGTCGAGCGGTCATCCATCCGCCTCGTGGACGCCAGGTCCTGCACGGTCGGTGGACGTCTACGAGAACCGTGGCTCGAGGGCCCCCGCCCCAGACGCGCTCGCTCTGGTCTTGCTCGCGACGACCCTCGTGACCGTCGTGGTCGCCGGTGCTCTGTGGTGTCGGCTCCAGGGGCCAGTCCGCACGAGACGCGCTCGGCGCGTCCCGACGAACTACCGAGGTCGGTGCCCAGGGCTCAGACGGCGGCTGATGTCGCCTGCCCGTGCACACACTGACTCCGCTGACGGCACCAGGGCTGACGGCCGGCGGTGCGTGCGCGGAGCGATGAAGGCTCGGAGGTAGGCGTGCTGGAGTCGTTCGCCGACGAGGTGCTCGTCGAAGAGGTTCGTGTGGGCAACCTCGACGCCGGCCTCGTCTTGTGGAGGCGTCACATCGAGGACTGCCGGGCGGCTGTGTCCGCGGTCCTGGACGACTCGGCAGCTGTCGATCGCTCGATCCGGGGGACCTTCGCGCGAGTGCTCGGGGAGATCCGTGACGAGACCGACCCGCTGGCGACCTTCGGCACGTACCTGCGCACGACGATGCTGCTCGACGCGAGCCTCGGAAGCCTCGACACCACCGCGCCGCCGATAGCACGCGCTTTCGTCGACCTCACCAGGCTCGATCAGCTGATCTTGTGGGCATCGCTGGTCGACCGTGCGCCGCGCATCGAGCTGGCGCTGCTGGGGTCGATCTCACCAGACGACGTGCCTGAGCGGCTCCGTGCAGCGACCACGCGCCTGCATGTCAGATGGCTCCTCCATCTCGCCGACGCCGGTCAGGTCGATCGTGCGTGCCGTGACGGCGAAGGAGAGATCGACGGTCTGATCGACGACCTGCTCGACGCGCTGCTCGGTCTTCCGCGCGCCGCAGAAGCTCCCCGCAGGAGCCCGTGAGGCCAATGAGTGGTCTGGTCACCACGCTCAGCGGTGCACGCAGACGGCGCGCTTCTGGGGTCCGCTCGGACCTGCATCCTGGACGTCGCGGGTCTCGCACCCGCCATTCGTCCAGTGCCGGGCCCGCGAGGACCAGGCCCATCGCTCTGAGAGACCCCAGAGCCCCGCGCGCTCGAGGATCTCGTCCCAGTAGATCTCCGCCTCGGCCTCTGTACGGGCTCCGAGCGTGGCGCGCTCGTAGTCCGCCAGGAGAGCGTCTGACCGCTCGTGGTACCGGGTCAGCCAGCGTTCCTTGTCGTCTCGCCAGTACCCGACGAGCGCCAGACGGTGTGCGTCCATCTGCTGCTGGCCGCGGAAGTGCTTGCGCAGGCTCCGGCCGACGGAGGCCTCGCCGGCGAACCACACGTAGCCGTCTCCGGGCGGTGTCTCGTAGGAGGTCGCGGCCTCCGCCATGAGGGAGGCCGAGCGGCCGTTGCCCGCGACCATCCAGCCGATCGTCACGGCAGCGTCCTCTGCGTGCTCGAGGATGTGATCCGAGTGCGCGACCTCGGCGATGGCGTGCACCCGGACACCGGCGCAGTGGCTTGGGCGCGACAAGGTCTGGCCACTCATCCCACGGGTGGACGTGACTCACCCGAGAGTCGCTCTATGGTTCTTCCAGCCCCTCAGGACCGGTGGCTCGCACCTGGTCGAGGTCAGCCTTCTCCCCGTGCACACTCCTCGAGGTAGTCCATGCCCTTGACCTTCGTCCACCCCGCCGCCGTCCTGCCACTCATGCGTGGCCCTCTCGTCGGCGCGGCCCTCGTAGCGGGGGCGCTCGCACCGGACATCCCGTACTTCCTGCGGGCTCTGCCCATCCCCGTCAGTGCGCAGTCGTGGTGGGAGCCCTTCCTCAACGCCACCACCACGCACAGCTGGCCCGGGATCCTCACCGTCGCCATGCCCCTGGCCCTGGTGCTCTACCTCGCGCTCGCCCTGTGCCAGCGACCTGCCCGCTGGGTGCTGCCCGCGAGCTCTGGGCCAGAGAGCATCATGAGGGCGCCTGTCCCTGTGTGGCTGCTGCGCGTCGTGGTCTCGCTCGCGCTCGGTGTGCTCACCCACGTGGCCTGGGACTCCTTCACCCACAGTGATGGGTGGATCGTGGAGAACGTCGCCGCGCTCAGCACCGAGGTGATCGGTTCCCTCACCTGGGCTCGGCTGCTCCAGCATCTGAGCACCGCTCTCGGCCTGCTCGCGATCGTGGTGTTCGCCGTGCGCCACCGTGATGCCTGGCTCACCACCATCGACACCGCTCGCCGCACGCGGTTCCTGCGCATGACGGCCGTCCTCGTCGCCTCGGCTGTCGTCGGCCTGATCACCGCAGCTCTCGTGCGGTACGAGGCTGGTGCAGGCGTCGAGCACCTGCTCTCTGACGCCGCCATCGGCGCCGGTCTCGGTGCAGCCGGCAGTGGTGCCATGGTGGTCGTCGCGTGGTGGACGATCCGACCTGACCGTCGACCGGCGAGCCAGGCGCACGCACCTCAGCAGCCGCCCCGAGGACGATCGTCTGCGGTGGGATGAGCGGGTTCGGTCGTCGGGCCTAGCAGTGCGCGACGTGGTCGTGGAAGGCGCGCAGAGCCGCCTCCGTCTCGCTGCGTCAGCTGTCTGTCAGCGTCCCGGTGCAGTGCCACCGGCGACGACTATTTCCGTTGACCGCCTGACCTGCGGGAACAACCATGGTCGCCATGAGCACCACCCAGGGGACGAACCCCGACCGCACCTTGCCCACCCCGAGCGACCGATGGACCGTGTCCGTCGTCGCCCTCCCCGAGTCCCTCGAGAGCCAGGGCGCCGAGCCCTTCCTCGGCGCCTGCGACGTCCAGCACGCTGTCGAGACAGCGACCTGGGGTCACGGCGACCTGTACCTGCCCCCCGAGATGCGTCTGGCGATCATGCGCGACGCGAGCACGACCGAGCGTCTGGCTCTCGTGGCGACCCGTGTCGACATCGAGGGCGAGCCGGCACGAGAAGACGTCGTCGGCGCGGCCTTCCTCGCGATGGAGCTGACCGGCAACACGCACCTGGCGACCTTCGACGTCAACGTCCGCCCCGACACGCTGCGCTCGGGCGTGGGCACGGCGCTGGCCGACGCCGTCGAGGCGATCGCCGCCGAGCGCGGCCGCACGACCCTGGTCCTGGACGTCGGGCACGCCGGCGAGCCGCCGGCCGACGCCGAGGACGTCGTGACCCCGCCGACAGGTGCAGGGCGCATCGCCGGGGACGCGCCCGGTGTGGCCTTCGCCCGCGGTCGCGGGTACGTGCTCGAGCAGGGCGAGCGGTACAGCGTGCTGCACTTCCCGCTGGCCGACGACGGGGTCGTCGACAGGTTCCTCGCCGAGTCCCTCGCCGCGGCAGGCCCGGACTACGAGGCCGTCACGTGGTACGACCGCTGCCCTGACGAGCTGGTCGAGCAGTACGCGGCGCTCTCGACCCTCATGTCGACTGCGGTCCCGGTCGCGGGCCTCGACCTCGTCGAGCACGTGGTGACCGTCGAGGAGGTCCGTCAGACGGAGCAGACCGCGCGGGACTCGGGGAACGACGTCATGACGACGGCTGTCCGCCACCGTCCGTCCGGTGAGCTCGTCGGCTACAGCGAGATCCAGATGCCGTCCTCCTACGGCTTCCTCGCCTTCCAGGACGACACCCTCGTCGCACCCGCGCACCGCGGGCACCGCCTGGGCATGCTCCTCAAGGCGCAGAACCTCGTGGCACTGCGCACCCTGCGCCCTGAGCTCGAGCGCCTGCACACGTGGAACGCCGAGGAGAACCGGCACATGCTCTCGATCAACGAGGCGCTCGGCTTCGCCCCGACCGGCGTCGTCGCGCTCTGGCAGAAGCGCGTGGCCTGACGACGGAGGGCTGACGGCGTCGACCTTCGGGTCGACGCCGTCGTCGCACCTGCGATGTGCGTGGCCAGTGGGGAACCAGTCCCCATACGCGGGGCCGGGCGGGAGTGGCTACGCTCCGGGCATGACGATCCCATCTGCTGCCCCCGACGATCGCACGCCATCAGCTGCAGAGGCCGCTGGTGAGGCCTCTCCCCGGGTGCGGCTCCCCGGCGTCGCGACGGCCCTCTTGGTGATCTCCCCGGTGTTCCTCTTCTTCGGTGCCGTCCACTTCATGGCCACGGGGCCTCGCGGGTACTTCGACAACGCCCAGAACCAGGCCGTGGTGGGTCTGGTGATCTTCGGGGTCGGGGTGGGGTTCCTGCTCGCCGGGCTGGTCCTGGTCGGTGTGCGGACGATCGCCCAGCAGCAGCTCGACCTCCTCCGGTCGATGATGCGCCTGTCGGGGGCTCGAGCGCTCGAGCAGGACCCCGCAGGGCCGTCGAGCGCTGGGCTCGGTCGCCGTGAGGGAGGTGCATCGTGAAGCTGCTTCTCACGTCCGGAGGCATCACCAACCCGAGCCCGAGGGTCTCGGGGGTCGACGCCGAAGCCCTCGGTCAGGCGACCGGGACTGTCGTCGACGAGGTGTCCTCGCACGACGACGTCTCCGGGGTGATCTCTTCCGAGGTCTCGAGGTCTCGAGGTCGCGCTGAGCTGCTGGGGAAGGCCCGTGGGTAGGGCCGACGTGCTGACAGAGACGCGATCGATGTGGCGTACATCACAACTTTGCTCCGTATGATGGCGTCATGCGAGCGGCCCAGAGGTGTCTTGCACTTCAGAGGGATGCCGTCGGCCGTGCACCATCACGAGTGCCGTCCTCCGAGGCGGCACGAGGGAGGGGGAGCTGTGGAGCAGACACCGGTCGACTGGTCGCCTGGTGACAGGGCGGTCGCTCGGTCCGGCGTGCAAGGACGCGGGGACCTCGAGGCGCCGCACGGGGCAGACCTCGAGAGGCTGAGCGACGAAGAGCTCGCAGGTCGCGCCAGGGCCGGTGACCCCGTGCCGTTCGAGATGCTCTGGCGACGTCATGCCGATGCCGGTCGCAGGGTCGCGAGCCGTTTCACGGCTGCCAGCGACCCCGACGACATCGTCCAGGAGGCCTATCTGCGCATCTTCTCCTCTCTGGGACGCGGACGAGGTCCAGACGGGCCGTTCAGGCCGTACCTCTACCAGACCATCAGGAACATCGCGATCACCTGGTCGCGCCAGCAGACGTCGAGCATCGAGCTGCTGGCAGACCTCAGCGACGGCACCGACCTCTCCGAGTCGGTCCTCGAGGGGACCATGACCGCCACCGCGTTCCGCTCTCTGCCCGTCCGCTGGCAAGAGATCCTCTGGTACACCGAGGTCGAGGGCCTCGAGGCAGCCGACATCGCGCCGTTGCTCGGGATCAGGCCGGGTGCCGTCTCGGCCCTGTCCTACAGGGCCCGAGAGGGCTTGCGGCGAGCCTGGTTGCAGGCGCACGTGAGCTCGACGGCCTTGCCCGAGGAGTGCCGATGGTCCGCCGAGCGGATGGGAGAGGCCAACCGTGATGCGCTGAGCCCCACGAACAGAGAGCGTTTCGACCGCCACCTGGAGGGGTGCTCTCGGTGCACCCTCACGCTCGACGAGGTCGACGAGGCCTCTCGGCGTCTGGGCCTGGTGCTCGTCCCGATCCTCGTGGGAGTCCCCTGGTCGACCCTTCAGGGGGCCACCGCTGTGCCTGCGGTCGGGGTGGTGACGGGGTCCTCAGCCCCACCTCCAGGCGGTCGGGTCGGTCGGTGGTCGGCGTTCTCGTCGGGCGTGCAGAGCGGCTCCCGCGTGTCCGTGCGAGCGCTCACCGTGCTCGTCGCGGTCCTCGTGACGATCTCGGCGGCCGTGGTGCTGGCCTGGGGGGTGCTCCGCGACACGACTGCGGAAGGATCCGGAGGCGCTGGCAGGACAGCATCTGCCGCCCCTGTCCCCGACCCTGCGCGCAGCGACGAGCCAGCGGAGCCCGGCACGCTCGACGAGCCGTCGGCCCCCGTCGACCTGGGCGCCGTCGACGGTGCCCCGCTGCTGCCCCCTGCGGACCCGGCCGAGCCCTTGGTCTCCGGAGGTGAGCGGACGGGGTCGACGACGACCACCCAGACACCGACCCCACCCGGTGGGGTCCCGGGGGCGACGAGCGGGAGCGAGGACAGCCCGGGCCTGCACGAGCCGGCTCAGCCGATCCTGCCCGAAGAGCCGGGCACCCCTGACGGTCCGAGCATCCTGGGGACCGACGACCGCCCCGGTGCCCCGACGCTCACCGGTCCTCCCGCAGAGGAGCCGCTGACGGTCTTCCCAGGTCTCTCGGGTGTCGCGGCTCCGGACTCGTTGGTGGTGATCTCGACCGTCGCGGGCGACAAGCTGGCTGCTGCCCGCGCTGATGCCCGCGGGACGTGGTCTGCCCTCGTGTGCACGGGCGCGGTCGGCGAGTCCTCCGTGTGCTCGGCCGACGGAGAGTCTCTGGCGGTCGTGGCCCGCGTCCTCGACGAGCGCACGGGTCTGGTCTCAGAACCGTCTGGAGCCCTCAGCTGGACCTTCGAGAGGCCGACGGTCGTGCTGTCGAACCCCGCAGGGGGGCCGTTCGTCAGCGGGGACATCCCTGTCGAGCTGGCCGGATCAGCGGGTCAGGTCGTCCAGGTGATCATCGACGGCACCCCGACAGGTCGATATCACCTGTTGCCGCAGTCGGGGGTGCTCGTGTGGCGGGACGCCGCAGCGGGGTCGCACACCGTGGGCGTGAGGTACGTGACTGTCGCGGGCGAGGGGACCGGCGCAGCCCCGACGGCCTTCGGCCCGGTCCGGACCATGACGGTCACGGTCGAGCCTGCGGCAGGGTAGGCGAGCGGAGCAGCGGAGCCGAGGCCAGGACTGCTGTGCGCCGGAGGCTCCCGGTGGTGGTCTGCGGAGCGTCCCGGCGCAAGCCGCAGAACCGTGGTCCGACGATCCGTGGAGGCCGGAGAGAAGACGGTGGCACTCTCGCGTCATGCTCGCCCCTCGGCCGAGTCTCTCTGATGAGAGGGCGTGGCACCAGGCCGCGCCCGGTCGAGATCGGAGGCGTCCGTGGGACTCGAGACCCCGTCCAGCTCTCTCGTGGTTCCCACGGTCGGCACGAGGGCGCAGGTGCGCGCGCTCGGTGACAGCGACATCGCTCTCGTCGAGGCGACCCGTACGGGCGACCCCGACGCGTTCCTCGAGCTCTGGACCCGCCACGTCGAGGCTGTGGCGCGTCTGGCCCGGCGGCTCGTCGCGGACGAGAGCGCGGTCTCCTCCGTGGTCAACGACGCGTTCGCGGTCGTCATGATCGACATCGCCCAGGACCGCTACGCCCACGACCGGGTAGGTCTGGAGCCGTTCAGGCTCTCTGTCTACACGGCTGTCGCCGACCTCCTCGGCCACCCTCGCCCCGGTGGCAGGTCATCAGCCCCGGTCCTGCGAGCGCTGCACAGACTGCCACCTCGGATGCAGTCGGTCGTGTGGTACGTCGACGTCGAGGAGATGGGGTGGGGCGAGGTCGAGAGGCTCGTCGGCGAAGGGCCCGCCGAGGTGCGCACTGCGTACAGGCTGGCCCACACCACCTTGCGTGCTGAGTGGGTCATGGACCTGCTGGAAGACGAGACGGTCCCCGACGGGTGCGTGTGGAACCTGCGGCGCACCGGGTCACGGGCTGCTGGGTGGCTCTCGTGGTCGGCGGCCAGGCGCTACGACCGGCACCTGCGCGGCTGCACGTGGTGCCAGGAGCTCGCCGAGGCACTCAGGTCACCAGCCTCTGTGCTCGCCCACGAGGCCCGCCTGGTGTTCGACGTCGCTCCGCGCCCAGAAGACCGTCAGAGCCCACCGCGGTCGAGGACCTCGTCCCAGGAGATCTCGGCCCCGGCCTCTGCGGGCGTCTCGAGCGTGGGGCGCTCGTAGTCTGCCAGGAGAGCGTCAGGCTGCTCGTGGTCCCGGCCGGCCCCAGGCCTGGGCGCGCGCTATCGCCCTGCTGTCTGCTCCCACCTGTCGTGCACCACGACAGTCATGAGCACCCCGACCGCCGCACCCAGCACTGTCGTCAGGGCCCGGTCGAGAGCCAGCGACCCGTCTGCCGGAGCCCCGAGCGACGTCATCATCAGTGCCATCGGCGTGATGACGAGCATCGCGACGGCGTAGTTGCGCAGCACGAGCAGCTCCGTGACGACCTGCATCACGACGACCACCCCGACGACCACCCAGAACCCGAGGTGCGCCTCGAGCAGCGGCCAGGCGAGGAGTGCGCCGACCGCTGTGCCGACGGCACGCTGGAGGGCGCGCGGGGTGTTGGTGTGGATGTGCCGGCCCTGGAGCGCTGCCGCCGCTCCGACCGCCGCCCAGGCCGTGTGACCCCAGCCGAGGGCCAGTGCGGCGAGCGAGGCGAGGAGCGCGCCGATGCCGATCCGCAGGACGGGGACTGTCACCTCGCCCGAGCGCACGGTCTCCCGCGCTACCTGGAGCAGGGAGCGGCGCTCGGGGACCCGCAGGTCGGAGTCGACGGTGACCGACGCGCTCTCGCCGTCTTCTACCTCGACGAGCAGCAGCGCGAGGTCACGGGCCGCCGGGGCGGTGCGACGGTGGCTGAGGTCGTCGGCGAGGACCTCGCGGGCCTGGGCGAGCCGGGTCGGGTCGAGAGGCTCGGTGCGCAGCGCGCGCCGCACGGCGAGTCCGGCGGGCTCGCTCGGGCGCAGGACGTACCCGGAGAGGCAGACGAGCCACGCGAGCACAGCACCCCCGAGGGTCGCCCCGGTCCGGACGCCGACGTCCGTGAGGCTCGGGTCTCCGGCGACGGCTGCCCCGGCGGCGAAGATCGCCATGACCGGTCCGGGCGGACCTGTCCGGACGGCGAGGGTGAGCAGGCTGGTCCCCGCGGCGACGAGCGCCACGACGAGCATCTCGACAGGCGCGGGCCACCCGGCGAGGGCGGTGAGCGACGCGACGGCGACGGCCCCGGTGATCATCAGCCCGGCGATCCCGACGAGCTCGGCCCGGCGCCTGTAGGGAGCCCACCTCACGTAGACCGACGCGAGGGCGCCCAGTGCGGCACAACCAGCAGCACCCGGGAGCCCGGACAGGTGCCCGAGGACGAGTGCGGCCCCGACGGCGAACCCGGCACGCAGCGCGGCGGCGACCGTCGCGTCGGCCGGCTGCATGGTGAGTGCGGCGGCGAGGTGGCTCGTCGAGAGCAGCCCGCGCGCCGCAGCGCGTCGCGTCGCAGGTGGTCCGGGCGGGGTCGTCGTGGTGGGCACGGGGGAGTGGTGTCCTCTCAGGGGGGGGGGAAGCTGTAGTCTCACGACAAGTGTTTCACAAGTATTTTACTGAGAAAATAGTTGGGGGCTGAGATGGACTTCACGGAGCAGGTCGTCGCGCAGTGGGCCGAGCAGCGACCCGACCTCGACGTCTCACCCGTGCTCGTCGTCGGACGGGTCATGCGGATCGCCGCAGCGCTGACCGCCGCGAGCGATACCAATCTCGCCCCCGAAGGTCTTACCCGCGGGGAGTTCGACCTGCTCACAGCTCTGCGGCGGGCTGGTCGGGCGCTGCGACCGAGCGAGATCACGACGGTCACCCGGGCCTCGGCAGCGGCGATCACCAAGCGCCTCGACCGCCTCGCCGACGAGGGGCTGGTAGAGCGCACGGGGACCGAGCGGGACCGGCGCGTGGTGCTCGTCACCCTGACGCCTGCGGGCGTCGAGACCGTCGACAGGCTCTTCCCCCGCCAGCTCGAGCGAGACGCCGGGGTGCTCGCCGGGCTCGACGCCGACGAGATCGCGGTGCTCGAAGGTCTGCTCGCCCGGATGCTCCGCACGGTCGAGGCCCCGGCGCTCTGAGCGCGGCACAGCCCAGCCTCAAGTTCAGTAGTGATTGCGCTGGTGGCCCGCCCGAGCGCTCGCGGACGATAGACGCGGACCTCCCCGCCCCCGCGAGCAGGCCACGGTGCGCCCGAGCGGCGGCGAGAGACTGGAGCAGGCGTGGACGCAGCAGGACGTCGACCCGGCGCGCGACGCCCGGGCCCGACCCGCGCTGCCCGCAGCCTCGTGCCGCTGGCGCTCACGGCTGCGACCCTGCTGCTCGGCGCCTGCTCAGGCTCGGACGACGAGGGCGAGGGTGTCTCCGTGCTCGACCTCGAACCCGGTGCCTGCATGCTCGCGCAGGCCGAGGTGACGACCGAGGTCGAGTCCCTCACGACAGTCCCCTGCGACGTCGCGCACCAGCAAGAGGTCTACGCCAAGGTCCCCTACACAGCCCCCGACGGCACCGTGGGCGACTTCCCCGGAGATGCGACCCTCCTCACCTTCGCTGACGGTGCCTGCGCCGAGGCCTTCGAGGGCTACGTGGGTGTGGACTACCGCGACTCGACCCTCTACTTCACCTATCTGCTCCCGTCAGCCCGCGGCTGGGACCAGGGGCCGGACCGCGACGTCCTGTGCCTGATCACCACGACGGGGTCCACGCTCACCTCCTCGGTCAAGGGGTCGGCGACCTAGAGGACGGCCCAGCACCACCCAGCACCACCCAGCACCACCTAGACCCGAACCGCACCCGCTGAGAGGACCACCCCGATGGGAAGCCCCGCAGTCGTCACCTCGGCCGTCGTCACCTGCCCGATGGGCGCAGCCCCGGCCACCCTCACGGTCCTGCCGACCAGCCGCGTCCTCGTCGAGGGCCGCCCCGTCGCGACGGTCCGCGACATGATCCCCTTGCTCAACATCGCGACCTTCGGCATGTGCATGTCGCCCGCCAACCCCACGGTCGCCGCGGCCACGGCTGCAGCCCTCGGCGTCCTCGTGCCGATGCCGTGCGTCCCCGTGCTGAGCGCGCCGTGGCTCCCCGGGTCCGCCAAGACACTCGTCGGTGGCGCACCCGCGACCTTGCAGAGCAGC
The DNA here is from genome assembly GCF_001425965.1 of Sanguibacter sp. Leaf3. Taxonomy (NCBI): domain Bacteria; kingdom Bacillati; phylum Actinomycetota; class Actinomycetes; order Micrococcales; family Sanguibacteraceae; genus Sanguibacter; species Sanguibacter sp. Leaf3. Next base: position 1,180,772 of record NZ_LMRH01000001.1, read on the forward strand.
ACCTGCCAGTGCGCCTACGGAGGCGTGGTCCAGGTGGTCGTCCCGGGTGCCACCAAGACGATGATCGGCTGAACCAGCACCTCGCAGCAGGCACCGAGACCGAACTTCGGTAGCGATTACCGATGCTCAGCCGTGCCCCGTCTCCGTACGGTGAGGCGTGCGCGGCGTGGTGGGGCACACGCGGCGCCCTCCCGGAGCCGCCCAGGTCGACGAACGGTGAGAGGAGGTGGGACGACGCGTGCTGATCCCCGCCGTCGAGGACGCTCTCGCCGCCTACCTCCGCCAGACCCTCCCGCTCACCGCAGACCAGGGCGACATCAGCTTCGAGGCGCCCACCCCCACCTGGGCCGAGCAGCTCACCACCCCTGTGGTCGACGCCTTCCTGTACTCGATCACCCGCAGCCCCCAGCCGCCCCGTGCCTCCGCGCCGCGGACCACCGACGGCGGACGCGTCGAGCGACGGGCACCGCTCCCGCTCGTCCGCCTCGGCTACCTCGTGAGTGCCTGGGCCGACAGCCCGCGCGCCGAGCACAGCCTGCTCGGTGACACCCTCACCCGCCTCATGTCCGTCCAGGTGCTTCCCACCTGGGCCGTCGAGGCCCAGCTCAACTCCTCCGTGCAGGTCGCGCTCGCGGCTGACGACGCGCAGAGCGTCGCGCTGCTCTGGCAGAGCCTCGGGACCGGGCACAAGGCCTCCTTCGTGCTCGAGGTGACCGTCGCCTCCGACGCCTACGACTGGGAGGCCGCGGCGACGAGCGTGACCGAGGTGGCGGCCTCGGCCTCCGTCCTGCCGCGGCAAGACCCTGCCGAGCCCGGCGGCGCGTGGAGGACCGGTCAGGGATGAGGATCCTCACCACGGTCGACAGGCTCACCGTCGCCCCGGGGGAGACCGCCGAGATCCGCCTCGACGTCGTCAACACCGAGACGGTCATCGAGGGCATCGGCGCCACGGTCTACGGGGTGCCCGCCGAGATCGTCCGCACCGAGCCCGCCTCCCTCGCGCTGTTCCCCGACGCGCAGGGCGAGCTCGCCGTGCTCTTCGCCGTCCCGGTGACCTTCCCCGCCGGCCGCCACCCCGTGACCGTCGCGGTCCAGGGCAGCGCCCCGGGCGCCCGTCCCGTCCACCACGACCTCGAGCTCGTCGTCACCGCGACGCCACGCCTCGCGCTCCAGGCCTCGCCGAGCGTCGTCCGCGCGCGCCGCAAGGGCACGTTCTCGGTCGAGAGCATCAACCGGGGCAACGTCCCGCTCGACGTCTCCCTGCGCGCACGCGACGCCGACCGCACGCTCACCACCACGGTGACCCCCTCGACACGGACCGTCGGCCCCGGGGAGTCCTTCGTCTCCGAGGTCGTCGCGACGGGGCCCCGTCAGCTGTTCGGCTCGGAGCGGGACAGGCCGCTTCGCATCGACGCCGTCGCGGGCGAGCAGGCCGAGAGCCTCTCGCTCATGCTCCGCCAGCGGCCTCTCGTCAGCCGGGGCCTGCTCACGGTCTTCGTGCTGCTCGCCGTCGTCGCCGTGTGGGCGGCGATCTTCCTCCTGGGGATCCGCGGGGTCCTCGGCGGCGACCCCGTGACCAAGGTGGCCCCGGCGTCGTTCTTCGCGGCCACGGCAGAGGCTGGAGCCCCGGTCGGAGCCGACGGTGCAGCGCCGGCAGGTGCTCTGTCCAAGGACGGTCTGGTCGAGGCCGGGGTCGGCGGGACCGTCACGGGCACTGTCGTCTCGCTCAACGACGGTCTCGGTGTCGGGCGGATCACCGTCGACGCGCTGCGTGAGTCCCGCGCGGGCCTGGTGGTCGTCGGGTCGGCCGCGACCCAGGCCGACGGCACGTACACGATCGCCGGGCTGTTCCCCGGCCAGTACTACCTCCGTGCCTCGGCCGACGGCTACGACGAGATCTGGTTCCCTGCCGCCGAGACCCGCACGGCCGGGTCGACCGTGCGGGCCGGCGCCCAAGAGGTCACCGACAGCACCGACCTCGTGATCGTCGGGCAGCCCGCGACGCTCTCCGGCACCGTGCAGGTCGGCGACGTCCGTGACCCCGTCGTCACGACGGTCGTCGCGCGCCCGACGTGGGCCGGTGCGCCCGAGGGCACCGAGTACACGACCGCGACCGCGGCCGACGGCACGTTCTCCTTCACGGACCTGCCAGCCCCGGGGACCTACGAGCTGAGCTTCACGGCTGAGGGGTACCAGCCGCTCACCACGACCGAGAGCCTCGCGGGCGGCCAGACCCGCTTCGCCTCCGACGTGACGCTCGGCTCGACGAGCGGGCAGATCTCCGGCTTGGTCACCGACGGCCAGAGCCCCCTCGGCGGCGTCGAGGTCTCCACCATCCTCGACGGAGTGCCCGTCGTGGTCGGCACGCCGACCCTCGGGGCTGTCGGGACCTTCGTGATCCCCGGCCTCGCGACGCCCGGCACCTACGTCGTGACCTTCCGCCGCGAGGGCTTCGGCGAGAGCACCGTCGTGGTCGACCTGACAGCCGGCCAGTCGCGGGACGACCTGCAGGTCGTCCTCGGAGACGGCGTCGGGACCCTGACGGGTCGGCTCGTCGACACCGAGGGTCGCGGCCTCGGCGGTGCGACCGTGACGGTCGGCGGGTCGGTGACGCCCGTGACCGCCACGACGCTCACCAGCGGCGAGGTCGGTGCGTTCACGCTCACCGGGCTCGCCGTCCCCGGCTCGTACACCGTGAGCTTCTCGCTCCCCGGCTTCGGCGACCAGAGCATCCCCCTCGAGCTCACGGCCGGCACCCAGGCCGAGCCGGTCCAGGTGACCATGTCGGCCGCCCTCGGAGCGATCACCGGGCGGGTGACCTCGGGCGGCGCTCCCGTCGCCGGGGCCGAGGTGGTCGTGACCGACGGCGTGAAGACCTGGACGACGGTCGCGGAGAGCGGCGGCGACGTACCGGGTGCCTATTCCTTCTCAGGACTTGCCCCCGGCACGTACACCGTGACCGTGAGCAGCGCCGGGGCCGTCACGGCGACAGGGCTCGCCCGGGTCACCGCAGGGTCGACCACCACGCGCGACCTCGACGTGACGGCGGTGGGCTGAATGAGGGTCGACCTCCCCGCACGCAGGTTCTCCGTCGTCCCGGGTGTCCCGGCGCCCGTGGTCGTGACGATCACCAACACGAGCGAGATCATCGCCGGGTGCACGGTCCGGGTCCTGGGCGCCGACCCCGACTGGGTCGAGGTCGACCAGCCTGAGCTGAGCCTCTTCCCCGACGCGAGCGCGCAGGTCCGCCTGCTCCTCACGCTGCCCGTCGGTGTGCCTGCCGGTCCTCGCCGGATGGCGGTCCAGGTCCGCGAGCTGACCGACGAGCAGGCCGTCGCGATCGAGGAGATCGTCGTCACGGTCCCGGACCAGCCCGGCCTCGACGTGCGCCTCGACCCCGTGACCGTCACCGCAGGGCGCCGCGCCGACTTCGGGGTGGTCGTCGAGAACAACGGCAACACCGTCCTCGAGGGCCGGCTGCGCGCGGAAGACCCCGAGCAGAAGATCACCTTCACCTTCACACCGCCCGGGTACAGCCTCGCGCCTGGGGAGTCCGTCACCGGACGGCTGCGGACCAGGGCGAAACGGCCCGTCTTCGGGTCGCTCGCTGTGCGACCCTTCAGCCTCTTCGTCGACGACGGGGTGCGCCGAGCACCGCTCTCGGCGTCGACGACGGCACCTGTCGGTGCGGCCCCGGTCGCCCCGGGCGCCCCGGTCGTCCCCGGCGCGGTGGGGCAGGGCGTCGCGAGCCCGGTGCCCGCCGCTGCTGCAGGCACCAAGACCCTCGCCCCGCCCGTCGTCGGCGCGGGGACAGCCCCCGGGGCCGACGCACCGCGCCCTGTCGCCCAGGGCGTCTTCGTCCAGAAGCCGCTCTTCGCCCGCGGACTGCTCTCCCTCCTCGGTCTGCTCGTCGCCGTGACGGTCTTCGCGGTCGTCATCGCTGTCGGGCTCTCGAGCGTGCTCGCACGCTCCGCCGCCGACCGCGACCTCGCCCTGCAGGTGGCCCAGGCCCGGTTCGACAGCTCCGCGGCGACAGGGACGGCCGGGGTCGCGGGTGCGGTGACGCTCATCTCCGACGGTCAGCCCGTGCCGGGTGTCGCTGTCGAGATCTTCGAGGCCTCCGACACCACGGCGGTCGTGGCGACCGCCGCGACGAGCGACACCGGCGAGTTCGCCGTCGACAGCCTCCCGGCCGGCGACTACAAGATGCGGCTGCGGGGGGCCGGCTTCGCCGAGGTCTGGTACCCGGCCGGTGCGACGGACGCCGAGGCCGAGGTCGTCAGCCTCAGCTCCGGGCAGCAGGTGACGGGCCTGAGCGTGCTGCTCGGCGGGGTCCCCGCGACGGTCTCCGGGACCGTCCTCGGCGACGACGCCGCGGGCGCTGTCGCCGAGCTGCAGATCCCGCTCGACTCGGCTGTCCTGGCCGGGCTCGTCGACCCCCTGACAGGTGCCGCCACGCCACCGGCCCTCGGGGACGGTGCCGTGGTCCGCACGGCGCCCGTCGGCGGCGACGGGACCTTCTCCTTTGCAGCCGTGCCCTCGCCGGCGGTCTACGACCTCGTGGTGTCCAAGCCGGGGTTCTCCACCCAGGTGCACCGCATCGACGTCGCCGCCGGCGAAGACCGCTCCGACATCGAGGTCAGCCTGCTCGAGGGCGACGGCTCGATCTCCGGGGTCGTCACCTCAGCCTCCGGCCCCGTGCCGGGGGCCACCGTCGTGGCGACCTACGGCCAGGGCGTGGTCCAGACGGTCAGCCTCACCCAGGACGAGATCGGGTCCTTCGTGCTGCGCGGCCTGCAGACCCCCGCGACCTTCACCGTCGTGGTGAGCGCCCCCGGCTACGCCTCCGCGACGCTCAGCGTGAACCTCGCCGAGGCCCAAGAGCTCACAGGTCTCTCGGTCGTGCTCGGCCAGTCCGCCGGGAACCTCTCGGGGCAGGTGACGGTGCCCGCCGGCACGAGCGCCGCCGGGGTCGCGGTGACGGTGAGCGACGGTGCCGTCACCCGGCAGACCGTGACCCGGTCGAGCGAGCCTGCAGGGTCGTGGTCGATCGGCGGGCTGCCGCTCCCGGCCACGTACACCGTGACCTTCTCGCGCGCCGACCTCGAGTCGCAGGTGGTCTCGGTGACCGTCGACGGCAACGGCGCTGTCAGCACAGGCCCTGTCGACGTGACGATGCGGGCCGCGACAGGACGGATCACCGGGGTCGTCACGCAGACCGCGACGGGGTCGACGGCGTCGAGCCCAGCGGCCAACGTCCAGGTCACGGCAGCCTCGGGGTCGTCGACGCTCTCGGTGACGAGCGCGTCGACACCCCAGGACCGCGGCGCCTTCGTGCTCGAGAACGTGCCGCCCGGGACCTACACGGTGACCTTCTCGCGCAAGGGCACCCGTCCCACGTCGAGCCTCGTCACGGTCGTGGCCGGGCAGACCGTCGAGCTCAACCCGCAGCTCGTCTCGCCGGCCTCGATCTCTGGGACCGTCCGGGCCGCCGGGCAGCCGGTCGCCGGGCTCGAGCTGAGGCTCTTCGTCGCCGAGGAGTTCGGCACCGCGGCCCCGGCCCGCGCCGTCGTCACGAGCGGCGCCGACGGCACCTACCTGTTCCCCGACGTGGACGCACCAGCCCACTACGTGATCGAGCTGCGGTCGGCGACGGGCACCGCAGCCCTCGCGACCTCACCCGCGCTGACCATCGGCCAGAGCGACGCCCTGACGTACGACTTCAGTCTGGACTCTCTCTCATGACCGAGCAGATCACCCCCACCCCGCAGACCAAGCTCGGTGCACCGAGCGTCCTCGTCGAGCCCGGCGCGCACGCCACGGCCGGCACGGCGGCCACGCTGCGGGTCCACGTCCGCAACCTCGCCGACGACCTGCGCGACGTCACGGTCACCGTCCTGGGGCTCGACGACGGCTGGGCCCCGGAGCCCGTGCTCCTCGCGGCGGTCGAGGCCGACGCGACGGTCTCGACCGACGTCCTGCTCGCACCGGTGACCGGGGCGATGGCGGGTGACTATCCCTTCGTCGTCGTGGTCCAGGCCGTGCTGCCGGGTGGGCTCCCGGGCGCGCAGGCGACTAGCCGGCCTGACGGGTGGGTCGGCGCGACCGCTGGGCCGAGCAGCGGGGCGAGCAGTGGCGCGAGCAGTGGCGCGAGCGGTGCGGCGAGCAGGGGACCGGCCGCCCGCGCGACAGGGTCGACGACCACGAGCGTGGTCGAGAGCGTGCTGACCGTCGACGCCCCGAGCGAGGTGCTGCTCACCGTCGAGCCTGCCGACTCCCGCATCCGGCTGCGCCGCCGCCTCGCCGTGGTGGTGTCCAACACGGGCGTCGAGCCCGTCGACCTCTCCGTCGAGACCCGCACGTCGCGCGGGCTCGGCCTCGACCTCTCCGCGAGCCGTCTGACCGTCCCCGGACGCCAGACGATCCGGCTCACGGCCACGGCCCGGAACATGCGCCCGCAGGTCCTGGGGCACCTCGACCGCCGGACCTTCTCCGTCGTCGCGCAGGGGCGGCAGGCACCGGCGACCTTCCACGGCACCGTCACCGCGAGGCCGCTCGTCGGCTCGGGGCTGCTCCGCGTCGTCGCGCTCCTCATGGTCGTGGTGCTGTGGGGCGGCGGTCTGCTCGTCGCGCTCCCGTGGTTCACCGACAGGGCGGACCAGCAGACCGTGGCGCAACCGGCCCCGACGGCTGCGGCGGACGCGGGCGACGGCACGGGTCCGGGTGGCGCTGGGACAGACGGCACCCCCGGCGACGGTTCCGGACCCGACGGCACGGGTGCGCCCGGTGACGGGAGCCTGGGCGACTCGGGAGTCCGCGTCGGCGGGGTGGTCACGGCCGACGACCCGTCCGGTGTCCGGGTGCAGATCGCCCCGGCCAGCATCATCCCCGCGTCGTCGGGTGCCGGGGCCGGAGCCTCCGGCACCGCGGCGCCGGCCTCGGGTGGCGGGGGCGGGGGAGCAGCCCCGGCCACCGCTCAGCTCGCGGCATCGTCCAGCGCGGGCGGCTCGGGGCAGGGCGACGACAGCTCACGCGCGATCACCAAGACCTCGGGCCTCGGCCTGCCGCTCGGCGCGCTCACGGCGAACGGCGCTGCGGCGTCGACGGGTCAGCCTGGGGCGACAGGTACCACCCAGCCGACCTCGGCCGTCGCGGCGACCCGCAGCACACAGACCGGTGACGACGGTGCCTGGGCCTTCGCGGGGCTCGCCCCGACGCTCAACTACCTCGTGACGGTCTCCAAGCCCGGCTACCAGACCATCAGGCACGTCGTCTCGGGGGCAGAGGCAGCCGCAGCGGCCCTCGACGTCACGCTCGTCGCGGGCGACGGCAGCCTCTCGGGGGTCGTCACAGGCCCTGACGGCGTCGTGGTCGGAGGTGTCGAGGTCGTGATCACCGACGGCACGACGACCATCACCACGACGACCGAGACGAGCGGCTCTGTCGGCTCGTGGGCCGTCGACGGCCTCTCGACCCCGAGCACCTACCTCGTGACCGCCCAGGGCGCGGGGCTCGGTGCGCAGTCGACGCTCGTCACGCTGGCCGCCGGAGGCTCCGCGACGGTTCCCCTCGCCCTCGAGGCAGGTGTCGCCACGCTCTCCGGCACCGTCACGGGCCCCGACGCCCTCGGAGCCGTCTCGGGCGTGGGCGGGGCGACGGTCACCGCGACAGGCGCGGACGTCGTCCGCACGGCGTCGACGCTGACCACGGGGCGCCCGGGGGCGTACAGCCTCGTCGACCTGCCCGTCCCGGCCACCTACACCTTGATGGTCGAGGCTCCTGGCTACGCCACCCAGACCCTCCGCCTCGACCTCGGCGCCGAGTCCTCCGCGGTCCCGGCCGACGTCCTGCTCGGCTCGTCGAGCGGCGTCTCGCAGGGGACGGTCCGCGACACCGCGGGCCGTGCGCTCGCCGGCGCCGGCCTCACGCTGAGCAACGGGACCGACGCGTACAAGACGATGTCCACCTCGGACGGCTCCGGCTCCTTCAGGTTCAACGGGATCGTCCCCGGCGACTACGTGCTCTCGGCCGAGCTCTTCGGCCATCTCACCGCCTCGACCATCGTCAGCGTCATCCCCGGCGGGACCGTCGCCTCCGACCTCGTGCTCACGGCGGTCGAGGGGGACGGCCTCGTCTCGACCTCCCGGATCCGCGGCCGGGCGAGCGACGCCCGGACCAACGGCCAGATCGACTGCGGTCCGCTCCCGGCGGGCCAGGAGTGCCTGGTCACGGTCTCCCTCACCGCGCAGGCGGCCGACGGGACGCAGCGCCAGGTCCGCGTGACCACCGAGCCCGCGCTCGAGTACCTGGTCCCGGGTGCTGACGACACAGGTCTGCTGCCCGGCCTCTACGAGCTGACGGTGTCGGCCCCCGGCTACGAGTCGTCGACGGTCAAGGTCAACGTGCCGATGGGCCAGACCGTCTCCGCAGGGCAGGTCGCGCTGTTCCCCTCTCCGTCGCTCACCGGCACCGTGCTGGCCCGGATCGGGACCGTCCCCGACAAGACCTGCGTCGTCGCGGTCCTCGCGGGGCAGCCCGACCCGACGGGTCCGTGCGCCCCGGCAGCGGGCGACGGCTGCACGATCAGCGGCGCTGCGTGCGCCTTCACGGGCGTCAATGGTGGGTACTCGATCGACAACCTCCCGTCGGGCACCTACACGGTGACGGTCCTGCCCGGTGACGCCGAGTACCAGGTGTCCGGGGCTCCCACGCAGGTGACGCTCGTGCCCGGCGACGTCCGCAGGGTCGACGCCACGCTCGACAGGCTCGCACGGCTCTCGGTCTCGGTCCTGGTCGACCGCGGTACCGGGGCGATCACCCCGGCAGGCCGGGCGACCGTCACCGCGGTCCACGTCGCCGACCCTGCGGAGCCGGACGCCCCGGCCGTGCCCGACGTGCAGGTCGTCGCGGGGACCGACGGCGTCGCGCAGCTGACGCACCTGGTCGCGGGCGAGTACAGGATCGACGTCGCCTGGAACGACGGGACCGCGCCGCTCAGCGGGACGATCTCCGGCCTCGAGCTCTCCCTCAACCAGGAGCGGACCACCCAGCTCGTGCTGACCCGGGCCGCACGGGCCTTCTCGGCGATCCTCGTGACGCAGCTGAGCGCCGGTGAGCAGACTCGCGCCGACAAGCAGACCGTCGAGATCTCGGGCATCACCGGGTACGACGGCGTCGTCCCCGTCCGGACCACGGTCACGGTCACGACGGCCTCCGACGGAACCTTCGGGACCACGACGAACCCGGCTGCCGTCACGTCGAGCGTCGGACGGCTCGACCTCGTCTCGGACAAGGTCGACGTCGTCGTCCCCAGGTCGACGGCTTTCAAGGCCCGGTCGCTCACCGGGCTCGACTTCTCGACGAACGCCCAGACCGTCGTCGAGCTCGAACCTCTCGGGCAGCCCTTCGCCGGCTCGCTGCAGCTCGAGGGCATCGGGACCGACGGCTCGCTCGGGCAGCAGGCGACCCTCGAGGTCGTCTCGAGCCCACCCGGCGTGACAGGTGCGAGCCTCACCGCGGGAGCCGGGACCGTCGCGGCGGGCGCGAGCGTCCATCCGCTCACCTGGGACGACGTGGCCCAGCCGACGATCGACCCGTCGGGCACCCTCGCACGCCCGGGGACGTACACGGTCCGTGCGAGCCTGGCGGGGTTCGAGCCCGGCGAGGCGACCTTCTCGGTCGCGCTCGGCGGCAAGCCTGCCGAGCCTCCGCTCACCCTCACCCTCAAGCGCCTCGCGACACTGCGCGTCAGCGCGCAGGACTGCGGCACCGGCACCTGCACGGCGGTGAACGGTGCCGAGGTCACCCTCACGGGGAGCGGCACCGAGCGGTCAGCCGTCGCCGAGGGCGACCGCAGCACCGTCGACTTCACAGCGCTGCCCTCGGGGGAGTACACGGTCGTCGTGCGTGCAGAGGGCTACGCGCGGCTCGAGGTCCCGGTGACCGTCGCCGCAGGACGCACCGTGGACAAGCCCGAGGTCGTGTCGATGACCCGTCTGGGAACGCTCACCGGGACCGTCCGGTCCACGACCGCTCAGACCGTGGGCGCGCAGGGCCCGGGCGACATCGTCCGCGCCCTGCCCGGGGTCCTCGTCACGGCGACCAAGGGCAGCGTCTCCTTCTCAGCAGTCAGCGGCCCCGACGGGCGCTACAGGATCACCGGCACCGCGAGGTCAGAGGGGCTCACCGACGGCGACTGGACCGTCACGGCCACGCTCGCCGGCTACGCCCAGCTCAGCCCTGAGGCGTCTGCCCCCGTCGCCGTGACGCCCGGCCGCGACACCCTGCGCGACATCGACCTGCGCCTGGTCCCGGTGACCTTCACGGTGCTCGTGGTCGACGACCTCGCCGACTCCGTCGAGGTCCCCGGTCTCACGGTCCGGCTGCAGAACGCGACCAGCTCCCCGGAGCCGACCTGCGTGTTCGGCAGGCCCGGTTGTGAGGCGCTGACGGAGGGGCAGTACCAGTTCGAGGACGTCCTGCCCGTCCAGTCTGTCCTCACGATCTCGGGGGCCGACTACCGCCCGCTCCAGCTGAGCGTCACACCACCCGTGGGCCAGACGAGCTCGACCATCACCGTGCCCCTCGTCGCGACGAGCAACGCGATCGGCGGCCTGGTCTCCGGGCAGCGGGGAGCCGAGACGCCCGCGCTGCTGCCCGGTGCGACCGTGACCCTCACGCACGAGGGCACGGACCCGCTGACCGCGACGACCGAGCCTGACGGCTCGTACCTGTTCTCCGACCTGTCCGACGGTGCCTATGTCGTCACGGCCACCAAGGGCGGCTACGCCCCGGTGAGCAGGACCGTCAACGTCACCGGCGGGCAGGCAGCCTTCGTCGACCTCACGCTCTTCCAGGTGACCCGCTCGGTCACGGTGACCGTGAGCTCGCCCTCGGACCTCACGGGTGCGCTCGTCGCGCTCGCGGCCGACGACCCGGCGACCTCTCCGGCAGCCCTCGCGGGCCAGCCGCTGGTCCGCTCCGCGTCTGGCACTTACACGACGGTCTTCAACCAGGTGCCCGAGGGTGCGTGGACGGCGACCTTCACAGGAGCCGCCGGGCACCCGTGGACCACGACGGCGCGGCTCGACGCCGGGGCGACGACCCTGACGACCACCATCACCGAGGTCCGGCTGCGCCTCGCGGCGACGGGCCCCGACACGAGCGTCGACCTCCAGGTCACGGTCTCGGGCTCCGCGGCCGGGACGACCACGGAGGTCACCGAGGACCGCACGGTCCGCGTCGGCGGTCCGGCAGAGACGCTGTTCCTGCTCGCCGGGAGCTACACGGTGACCCCCGGCGACGCCGGCGGGGCGACGGTCTCCCCGTCGACCGTGACGGTCGCACCGGCCGAGCGGGACCGCATCGTGTCCTTCGCCGTCAAGGGCCAGGCGTCGGTGGTCCTCACCGACCCCGGGCCGTGGACGTCCGGGACGGAGAAGACCCTCGTGGCGCGGGTCTCCGGGCCGCAGGGAAGCCCCGCCGCAGGCACCGTGACCTTCACCCTCGGCGGGACCGAGATCGGGTCTGCCGACGTCGGGTCGGACGGACGGGCGCAGATCCCCGTCACGCTGCCGCCGGGCACCGCGGCGGGCCCGTCGACCCTCACGGCCTCCTACGGCGGGTCGCCGGCGCTCTCGGCAGCACAGGCGTCCGTCCCGGTGACCGTCGTGGCGGCGGCCACGACCACGGCGCTCGCCGCGCAGCCGACGAGCGTCACCGTCGGGGTGGCGTCGACGCTCTCGGCCACCGTGACCCGCTCGTCGGGGGGCGCGGCGTCCGGAGGGCAGGTCGAGTTCTCCGTCGGTGGCGTGGTCGTCGGGACGGGGGCCGTCGACACCGGTGGGACAGCGACGGTGTCCTACACGCCGGCCGGTGTGCCGGGCACAGCCGCGGGGCGTCAGCTCACCGCCCGCTACCTCGGGACAGCATCGCTCGCCCCGTCGACGAGCGCTGCGAGGACACTGACCGTCACGCCCGGGGCGACGACGACCACGGCGAGCCGGACAGGCACCGTGGTCACCGCGACGGTCACCCGGGCCGGCGCGACCGAGGCCTCGCCCTTCGGTGGGACCGTCACCTTCTCCACGGCCCCGGGGGTCGCGTGCGGGGCTGTCCAGGTCGACGCCGACGGCACCGCGAGCTGCGACCTGGCAGGAGCGGCGGCGGCCACCTACAGGGTGGTCGCGACGTACGGCGGGACGACGTCGTGGACGTCGTCGGACGCCGCCGCGGTCCAGGTGACGGTGACGGCGCCCGCCGACGGGGCCCCCTGACAGGGTGAGGCCGCGACGGGCGATAGCCGGACCCTGCGGGGTACGGTTCTCGTCGTGCCGGTCGTGCCTGCTCGTCCGGGTCTCAGCGCAGCGCCACGTACACCGCGACGGCCGTCGTCACGAGGACGACGGTCCCCGCGACAGCCCACCAGAGCCACCACGGGGTCGTCTCAGGCTCCGGCTCGACGACCACCATGGGCTGGGGCTGGGGGAGCGGGACCGGCACGGGCGGCGGCGGGGGCACCATGCTCCCCGTGCAGCGCAGGCACGTGCGGGCCGTGGCGAGGTTGAGCTCGCCGCAGGTCGGGCACGGCACCGAGTAGGCGAGCCCGCGCCCGTCGGTCCCCGGCAGGCGGCGCAGCGCGTCGTCGGTGTCGACGAGGTCCCCGCGGACCTCGGTCGTCGTCCTGGACCAGAACAGGGGGAAGTCGCACGCGGCGCAGAAGTCGCTCGCGTCGCGGCGCCCGTCGGTGATGAGCGCCGTGGTCCCGCACTCGGGGCACGTCACGGTGGTGGTGGGCATCGGTGCTCAGGTCTCCGTCGGGGGCTGCGGTACGGACAGCGCCGCTGTGGTAGGGACGTTCCGGCGTGGCCAGGCGAGCCTGCCGTCGACCCAGAGCTCGGCGCGCACGTGCGCGGGTACCTCGTCCGCGACGAGGTCTGCGAAGGCCCGCTCGGTGAGGTTGCCGGTCGAGGCGACCCGCATGACCACCCAGGCGGTGTCCGCGGGGCTCTCGCCCTCGCGCCACACGCCGCCGCCGTCCTCGACCACGGCCGGCGCGCCGCTGAACAGCTCGAGCATCGACAGCAGCCCCGCCGGGGTGCCACGCCAGGCGAGCGTCCGTGCGGCCGTGCGCAGGACCTCGCGCTGCATCTCGGGCGGGCCCGCGCCGTCGACGGACTCGAGGCCGATCCACGAGGCGAGCCACGGCAGCAGGGTCGGCGGTGCGAGGTCGGGGTCGGCGAGGTGCTCGAGGTCGTCGGCGTGCGCCATGAGGGTGTCGGCCTGCGCCTGGAACATCTCGACGAAGCGCCTGAAGAAGTCTTCCTGCAGCATCGCCGGCGGCAGCTGGCCGACGAGCCAGTCCGGTCGCCTCATCGGGGGCTCACCGGACCACGACGCGGTGCTCGGCCGACAAGAACAGCGCGTCGGCGGCCAGTCGCAGGGTGTCCCGGCCCGCGCCGACACGGGTGCCGTTGCGCAGGTCGTAGTCGAACAGCACGACCTCGTCGATCCGCTCGACGCCCTCGATGGGCTCGACGAGCTGGGCGATCGCGGCCGACGTGAGGTCGGTGTCGAGCTGCCACCCTGTGCCCTCGGGCCCGCCGTGCAGCGGGTTGACGTACCGGGTGATGGTGTCGAGCACCCGTTGACGCAGCAGCGGGGCAGAGCGGCCGGGCAGCGCGCGGACCAGGACGGCGACGCTGACACCCTGGTAGTACGGGGTGCCGACCTCGACCGAGGCGCCGACGAGCCGGCGGGTCTCGATCGCGTGGGCGACGGTCTCGACGAGGGGGGCCGACAGCGCGAAGTCGTCGAGCCTGTGGTCGCGCGGGTCTTTGCGGACCTGGGGCACGACGAGCATCCTCACAGCCCCGGGGGCGCCGTCGGTGCGGGGCAGGCAGACGGCGCGGGCCACCTCGACCGAGGCCTCCCGGGTGATGCGCTCGAAGTCACCGGCCGTCACGGCACGCTCGCCGGTCCGCAGGGTGAGTGGTCCGCGGACCTTCGCCTCCTCGACGGTCTCCGCGTCGACGCCACCGCTCGCGGGGGTGAGGTTGGTGGCGCGGGCGACGAAGGGCACCGTGGCACGCAGGGACGTGAGGGTGCCCGGGCCGACGTTCCCCGACGCGCCGCCGCCGTGGCGGTAGCCGGTCACCTGGACCTGCGCGCCGTCGGGCGGGACGGCGCCGTGCTGCACGCGGGCGCCGTCGGGGTAGCGGATGGTCGGCCCGAAGCGGACCGCTCCGGTGATCGAGTCCCACACGACGTGCTTGTCGGTCGGGCCGGAGGCCGAGAAGTCGGTCACCTCGGTCCACGCCTCGGAGGTCTCGTGCCCGACGACCCGCACCTGCTCCTCGCCGCGTCGCCTGGCGACGGGGGAGTGCGCGACGACGAAGGTCTGCCCGGGGACGCCCGTCGAGCGGCCGAGGATCTCGGCAGGGGCAGCCGACGCGTGCTCGGCGAGCACCGTGATGCCCGCCGCGGCGACTGTGAGCTCGTCGAGCTGGGGCGACGCCTGGTACGTGGGCTGACCAGGCAGCGGCCGCACGAGCCGGGCCCGCAGCCAGCTCGCCGACGCACCGGAGAGGGTGAGCGGCTGGGCCTCGGCCGGGACGACCAGCAGCACGGTGCCGTCGCGGTTGAGCCCGCCCGTCGTGTCGTCGTGGACCGTCGCCGGGACCCAGACCTCGCCGTCCCACGTCTCCCACACGAGCGGCGGGTTGCGCGGGTCGACGCCGATCCCCTCGGCGTGCGCGCGCACGGTGATGCGGAGCACGTGCGCGGCGATGGTCGTCGAGAAGCCGAGGTACAGCGCGTCGTCCTGGGCGAGCGGCGTGGACGTGAAGCAGGTGAGCGAGGTCCCGGGGTAGACGAGGTCGTCCCAGCCGTCCTGGAGGGTCTCCTCCCCGGCCCGGCCCGTGAGGACGTGGCGGAGCACCGGCGGCACGACGAGGCCCGGCTCGGTGGTCGAGAAGACGACCGCGGCGCCCTCGGCCGTCGGGGCCGTCGAGACCTCGGTCCCGGCGGGGACGGGGACCTCACGGTCGGTGGTGCCGGAGAGCCAGAAGGTCACCGCGGTGCGGGCGACCGACGGCGGGAAGGGCTCGATGCCCACGAGGTTGAGGAAGTGCACGTACAACCGTTCGGGTACCTGGTTGACGCGGAACAGCACCATCTCGCTCATCCACGCGAAGAGCTCGATGAGCGCGACGCCGGGGTCGGAGACGTTGTGGTTGGTCCACTCCGGGGTGAAGCGCGGGATGAGGCGCTTGGTCTCGTCGACGATGTCCTGGAAGGACCTGTCGTCGAGGTTGGGAGGGGGGATCGGCATCAGGAGTCCTCGCGGGGGATCACGTAGAAGGGGTAGACGAGGTTGCGGCGGTCGTTGGTGACCCGCACCCTGTAGACGATCTCGATGTGGACGAGCGCGGAGTCTGCGCGGTCCTGGACAGGGCGCACCTCCTCGACGGCGATCCGCGGCTCCCACTGGGCGAGGGCCTCGCGGACGGCCTGCGACACGAGACCGAGCAGGTTCGCGTTGACGGGCTCGAACAGCAGGTCCCAGATGCGGCAGCCGAACTCCGGGCGCATGAGCCGCTCCCCGGGGGCCGTGAGCAGCACCACCTGGATAGACCTGTCGAGGTCGTCGGCGCCGTCGGTCAGCCGGATAGACCCCGTGTGGTCGACCGAGAGCGGCCACGAGAAGCCGCGGCCGATGAACGACGGGACGTCGTGCGTGCCCTGCATGCCCTGGCTCAATTGATCATCACCAGCCCGCCGCTGACCGAGGTGGTCCCCGAGGCCTTGACGGTGGCGGTGGCCTGCCCGACGAGCTCGGCGACCTGCCCCGAGACGCTGACCTTGGCCGAGGCCGCGATCTCGATCTCGGCGGCCTTGAGGGAGAGCTTGCTGTCGGCGGCGACCGTCACGGTCGTGCCCGTGATGCTCACCGCGCCCGAGGCGTCGATCGAGATGGTCGAGGCCCCCGAGGTGATGGTCAGCGGGACGCCGTCCGGGACGGTCATCTCGGCGCGGTCCTTGCCCAGGCGGAGCCTGTGGGTGCGCCCGGCGAGGGCGAGCAGCACGTGCTGGTCCGCCGCGGCGGTCCCGTCGCCGAGCTCGACGACGTGGCCGAGCCGCGAGGTGATCGCCCGGTTGAGGACGCTGCCCTTCTGCTGGGCCTCGGTGGCCCCCGGCGGAGGCGACTTCGGACCGTACAGACCTGAGAGCACGACGGGTCGCCGGACGTCGGCACCCTCGAAGCCGAGGAGCACCTCGTCGCCGATCTCGGGGAGCGAGAGCATGCCGCGGCCCGCGCCGGCCCCGACCGAGGCGACACGTGCCCAGTCGGAGGTCACCTCGGAGGAGAGGATCTGGAAGGTCACCTTCACCCGGCCGAGGTTCTCGGTGTCGTCGACGTCCGAGACCGTGCCGATGACGAGGCCGTCGTGGGTGAAGCCCGACGGTGCGCGGCCCCGGCCACCGAGGGCGTCGCGCAGGCTCGTGCGCGGGTTGTCGCCCGCGACGACCTGCGTGCGGGCCTCGGACTCGGTGAAGGTGTGCACCACCTCGCGGACGTAGTACGTGCCGTCGCTCGGTCCGGCGCCGGTGATCGCCACGGTCCTGCCCGGTCGCAGGTCCGGCTCGAAGCGCAGCCGGCCGCGCAGCACCACGTCTCCGTCGGTCGAGAGCACGGCTGCTGCGAGCTCGTCGGCCTCCTGGGACGAGATCGGGCTGCTCGCCGTGTCGAGGGTCGTGACCGAGCCGAGCGACAGCGACGAGAACAACCGGGCGAGCTCGGCCGGGGCGTGGCTCGTGCGGGTCCGGTTGGCCGAGACGACCTCGGCGAGCTTGGGGTCCCTGCCGCGGACGGTGACCTTCTCGGTCGCCGACGACGTGAGCCTGACGGACAGCTCGGAGATGTCGGTCCCGACCGTCAGGGCGGCCGCGGGAGGTCCTGCGAGGCGGGTCTGGGGGTCCCACATGCTCAGGTCTGTGCCCTCGACCACCCAGTCGTGGCCGAGCCGTCCGCTGAGCTCGTTGACGAGGTCGAGGTCTGTCCCTGCCTGCAGCACGTAGGGGCGGACCGCCCCGGTCCCCAGGGAGCCTGTCCCGAGCCCGCTGCGCCGGCAGGCCTGCCCGACGATGTCCTGGTAGCTGGACTCGAGGTAGGCCGTCGTGCGGCTCGCGCGTCCGAGCCTGTGCGCGCGGTCGGCGACGGTCACGAGCAGCTCGGACCGCCCGCGTCCGTCGTTCTCGAGCGCGACGCCGGTGATGTCCCCCGTGAACAGCTGTGCGGCGCGGGCCTGCGCGGTGTCGCGCCGACCCGAGACCGTGACCGTGCGGCCGATGACGAGCGCACCGGTCCGGGCGACCTCGTAGTCGGGGTCGGCGAGGCGCAGCACGCACACGCCGACGGTCCGTACGGCCGTGCTGATGCGCACCTCGGTGAGCGCCTCCTGCAGGCGCATCGACAGGGGGCGTCCGTCGAGCGTGACCGTGGGACGCAGGTGGACGCCTGTCGGGCGCGGCGGCGCGGCTGCGGCGGGCGTCATCCGACGTCCTCGAGCCGAGGCACGGACAGCAAGGACCCAGGCCGCAGCGACAGGGGGTCTGAGACGGTGTTCGCCGAGGCGAGGGTGCGCCAGCGGGTCGAGTCGCCGTAGTAGCGGGCAGCGATCCTGTCGAGGGTCTCGCCCGCGAGGACGCGGTGCACCCGGTGCGGCTGCGGCGTGCCCGACGTCGGGTTCTGCGGACCGTAGGAGTCGGCTGCCTCGTACTGCTGGAGCACGAGGGCGAGCGAGGCGCGCAGCGGCATGCCCGTCGTCGAGAAGTAGGTGTAGGTGAGTGCGAGGTCGGCGACGACGGCCTTGAAGGAGTGCGTGTCACCCCAGTGGAAGGTGAGGTACGGGGGCCGCGCGTTGTTGGTCGACTCGTCGGTCCCGGGCAGCGACGTGTCGATGTCCATCATCGCGAGGATCTTGCCGGTGTGCTCGGCCACCGACGTCCCTGTCGCCGTGGTGTCGAAGAACAGGTCGACCGAGAGGCTGCCGGGCATGGCGCCTGCGTACCGCAGGGTCGGCACGCCCCGTCCGGCGACGGGGGTGCCGGTCCAGCGGTTGCGCCGGCTGATGGTGAGCTGCGCCGGGTTGAACAGGCAGGGGACGCGCGCGCCCCCCTCGATCTCGAGGAAGGCCTTCTCCGGTGCAGACATCAGAACACTCCAGTCGTGAAGGACGAGCTGTGGCGGGACGCCTCGTCGAGCAGGCGGTCTTCGACCTTGCGCAGGACACGGTCTTCGAGGGTCCGCACGAGCGCGTCGTCGAGCCGCGCGGTGATCCGCGAGTCGAGCCGGGCGAGGATCTCGGTGACGAGAGCCGCCTGGTCGATCGCCGGGGTGGGTTCGGGCTGCTGGGACGCGACGGGTGCCACGTCCGGGGTCTGCCGGGCAGTCTGCGAGGGGGACGGCTCGGTCGGGGCTCCGAGCGGTCTGCCGGTGATCTTGCGCAAGATCTCCAGCTGGTCTGCCGTCGAGGTCGCCTGAGCCGCTGAGGCTCTGCCGCTCCGAGCGGACGCCGGTACGGGCGGCGCCGTCGCAGCCGGGCTCTTCCGGGCCGCGACCGCCGGTCTGACCACGGCCGCTGTCGCACCGGCCCGTGCTGCGGTCGGCGCGGTGACGCCGAGCAGCCGCGCGGCGACAGGGACGACGACAGCAGGACGCGTCGAGGTCCGTGCCTGGACGATCCTCGGGATCGTCGTGGGTGCCGTGCGAGGACGCGGGACGAGCGCGACCGACGGTGCCGTCGGTGCGCTAGGGGTCACCGGGGTGCGGCGGCCGCGGAGCGGGACGACCGGGGCGACAGGCGCCTGAGCGCGTGCCGCGGGGACGAGCCGGCCGGGGGAGTCCGGGCGTGTGCGAGGCACAGCGCGCTGGACCAGCGGCACCGCCACCGGGACGAGCGCACGCCTCGTCGGGACGAGGCGTGGTGCGCCCGGGGCTGGGGTCCGGCGTGCTGGGAGCGGGAGCGGGACGGGCGCGACGGTGCGACGCGTGGGGACGAGCCGCGGTGCGCCGAGGGTCGCCGACGGTCGACGAGCCGGGAAGACCGGGGCCTGCGGCACGGCCCGGGCGGCCGGGCGGGTGGGCAGCGAGACCGGTGCCAGGGTGTGCCGCGTCGGGACCAGCCGCGGCGCACCCAGGACTGCCGACGGTCGCCGGGCGGGGAGCACCACGGGTGCTGCCACGGGCCGGGGCGCAGGGCGGCTCGGCAGGGGCACGGGTGCCAGGGTGCGCCGGGTCGGCACGAGTCGAGGGGCCACCGAGGTGGCCGAGGCCCTCCGTGCAGGCAGCGCGACCGGGGTCAGGACCGCTCGCGGGGCGGGCCGGAGAGGCAGCGGGACCGGGGTCAGCACGCGACGGGCAGGCGTGAGCCGAGCAGCTGGCGCGAGCGTCTGGCGTGCCGCCGGGGGGACGGTGACGACAGCCGCAGGACGCGGAGCGTGCCGCGGGACCACCACGGTCGGCAGCGCGGCGCTGCGCACAGGCACCAGACGTGCCGGTGCCGGGCGACCCGTCGGACGGGACGGCGCGAGGCGAGCAGCGGACAGCGGAGCGCGCCTCGTGCTCGCGAGGGCCGCCGCGGCGGGCAGCACCCGTGCGGCGACGACCGGAGCCGGCCCGACCGAGACGGGTCGTGCTGTCGCCGCGGCCACCGGCAGCGGCACGGGGACGAGGCGGCGTGCCGCTGGGACGAGACGCCCGGCGGCGGCGGGCACGAGGGAGCGCGGTGCCTCGGCTCGCGCGGCAGGCACCGGAGGCACGACAGGACGAGGACGGTGCAGCATCGGGGTGACCGGGCGTCGGGCTGGCACCTGACGCGCCACGGGCACAGGACGCGGGACCGGCAGAGGCCTGGGGACGAGTGCGGTGCGCCGGGCGACAGCAGGACGCAGCGCGCGCGGCTGCGCCTCCTGGCGGGGCTGCGCGGCCCGGGCCGGGCGCAGCAGGACGGGGACGACCACTGGGCGCACCCGTCGCCGACGCGCTCGCTCCGGGACGGCCTTCTCTGGTGCCGCAGGTGTCCGCGACGAGCGCAGGGCGGCCGCGACAGCGACGGCGACGACGGGCACAGCCAGGACCGCAGCTGTGCGGCTCGCCGGGCCGCGGGCGACCAGCAGAGCCCCACGCGTGCGGCGACGGCGCTCGTCCTGCGGGCTCTCGGCGGCTGCTGCAGCCTCCGCACGGTGGCGCAGCAGACGCTCGCGCGACTCGCGCCGGTGCTCGGCGAAGCGGTTCGCGGCCTCGCGTGCGGCCAGGGCACGCCGGGCCGCGAGCGGGCTCGCCGACGGCGTCGACCCTGCTGCGACGGCGCCTCGGGTGAGGAGCGCAGCGCCGGCGAGCGCGACACCTGCCGAGGCCGAGCGTGCGAGGGTCGACGACCGCTGCGGCTGCTGACCCCACGACGCCTGCGGCGCGTGCGACGGCGGCGATGCGTGCCCAGAGCGTCGGGCCTGCTGGGCCGACAGGGTTGGCTCAGACCTCTGAGACGACTGGTGGGGCTGAGGCTGCCGGACGGGTCGACCGGTTCGGGCGTCGAGGACGCCCGTGCTCCGGCCAGCCACCGGAGCCTGCTGCTCCCGGGCCGCGCGGGGTGCCCGCGCGCTGAGGACAGCCAGCGCGCTCGAGCGTGCGGGGAGGGTCACTCGGCCGCGAGAGTCGGCTGCCGCCCGCGTCCCCGCAGCGGGCGGCGTGGATCCGGCTCTCGGTGCGTTCCCCGGAGCAGGCTCCGAGCGGGTGGTCTCGGCCTGCCGCGGCAGGCCGCGACGACGACGGTCGTGCGGCAGCACCATCGACCCGGCCGCCCGGACCTCGTCGGGCAGACGCATCGGCACAGCCTGAGGGACCGTCGAGCGGGAGAAGGTCCCCGGGTTCCACGTCTTCTCGTCAGGGACCTGGCGCACGACCCTCGGCAGGCCGCGTGCCGGGAGCGGCGCCGCGATGCTCGTGCGTCCGGGGAGCACAGGGCGGACGTAGCCGGCCGTCCCGGTCGTCCCGGCGCGGGACGAGGACGCACCGGGCGACGGCTGACCCGAGGTCGCGGGGAGAGCAGCACCCTGCGTCAGGGAGCCTGCGGGCCGACTCGTCGCGGGTGCTCCGGCACCCGGCACTGCTGCCGGACCGGTCGCCGACGGGACGAGCCGCTGGCTCGGGGTGGTCAGCGTCCCCGCGCTCGCGGACGAGGTCGTCGAGCCCGGTGCCCGGGCGGGGGCCTGCTGCGAGGTCGCCGACGGTCCGGCCGCAGTCTGGGCAGAGCGCAGGCCCGGGCTCCACCACCGCGGTGCGGCGACGCTCCCAGGACGGACCGGATGCACGGACACGGGCGCCGTGCGGCGTGCGAGCGGTGCTGTCCGCCCGACCCTGCGCAGGGTCCCCGGTCGGGCGACGGCCCGGACGAAGAGGATCGCGTCGGTCCCGGTCCGACCGACAAAACCCGTCCGGAAACGGGCGTCGAAGGAGCTCGGACGGGTCAGCAGAGCTCGTGCTGCGGCAGGTGCGGCGGCGGTGACGTCGCTGGCGTCGATCGTCGGCGCGTCGCCGACGAGGCCGACCTCGCGCGCAGCGCTCTGAGCCGCCTCGCCAGCAGGACCCGCTCCGCCCGGCACACCCTGTGCCGCGCTCATGACGGCGTCCTGGCGCGGAAGCCGTTGTGGGCGATCTCCAGGCGCTCGGTCGGCTGGGTCTCGGAGTCGACGCTGAAGCTCGGCCCCTCCCACCCGACCGCGAAGACGCCGTCGAGGTCCCACGAGCGCAGCCTGTCGCCCGAGTGGTTGAGCGCTGTGACAGCACCCGTCGACCGGGTGAGCGTGCTGTCGTTGGACGCGAAGCCCTCGCCCGAGGACCGGGTCACCCAGGTGAAGAGCGCGTCGGACTCGACCAGGCCCCGCGTGAACACGAGGTTGGGCCACCGCAGCACCCCGGGCAGCTTGTGGGTGTAGCCGTTCTGGCCACCCTCCACGTGCTCCGTCACCGACACCGTCAGGCGCAGCCCGCTGACCTCGCGGAAGGTCCCGATGGGCACGCCGTCGACCTCGAAGAGGAACAGCCCGACAGTGGTCGGCTCACCCCCGAGGGCTTCCATCTCAGACGCTCTCACGGACGGCCTCCCATGCACGTTCGTTCAACGAGGACACCGCGCGGATCATCCTGACCCTGTCGAGGTGCTCGAGGTCGAGGAGGTCGTCGACGGTCCAGTGCAGGTGGTACGCGAGGTACGCGATCTCCTGCCACAGGGCTTCTGCCGGATAACGGAGCATCGTGGCTATCGCACGTCCTGCGGGATCTCTTCGACGGCGGTCCGGCGGGCGTACGTCACCGAGGCCGAGACCGCCGGCTGGTGCTGGACCGGGGCGGGCACGCCCTGCTCGTCAGCAGCAGCGGCAGCCGGAGCCGCGGGGGCGGCCTCGACCGTGCTGGCAGCCGTGGGCGTCGCGGGGGCCTGGCGGATCGGTGCGAGAGCGTCGCGCTGGAGCGCGAGCAGCTCTTCGTACTCCTCCTGCGAGCCGAAGTTGATGACGCCGTAGAAGTCCTGCAGGAACGCGAGGTCCGCCGCGAAGAGGTTCTCGACCTCGTGCGTCGTCACGAGCTCGAGGGAGCCGAGCGACTCGATCACGCGGGCGAGGACGACGACGGTGAGGCGGGGGTCGTCGGGTCCGTCGACCGAGGGGTCGCGCAGCGGCTCGAGCTCGTCACGGGCCGTCGCCAGGCGCATGACGCCCTCGCGGTGGAGCGTGCCGTGGTCGTCGACGTAGCCGCGCGGCAGGGTGAAGGAGAACCGGGTCTGGAGGGTCACTTGACGCGCTCGAGACGCTCGCACTGGAGCGTGATGCTCTCCTTGACGACCTCGCTCGAGTCGACGGACAGACCATCGGTCGCGATTCGCGAGGGCCACGCGCTGAAGAAGTTGAAACGGGCGACCTCGGTCTTCGCGGAGTCGTAGAGGACGATCGAGCCGTTCTTGCGCATGCCGGCACGGTCCGTGGCCTTGAGGCCGGTCCCGCGGACGTCGTTGAACCACTTCCACATCTTGTCGCTCGGGGAGTCGAGCGGGGCCACGCGCACGAGCGTGATCTCGGGGGCGAGGGTCCGGGTGCCCATGGCCTTGATGGCCTCGGCCACGCCGCCGGCGCCGGCCTGGCGGGTCGTCGACACGGCGACCTCGATGTCGAGGCCCGTGACGGAGGTGAGGGAGGAGATGACGGCGCCGTCGATCTCCAGGAAGAAGTTCTGCGCGATGATCGGGTCGTTGGTGAACAGGCCTGCGGCCACGGTGGCTCCTCAGCTCGGTGTGTGGCGTCCCGGCGGTGCTGCGCCGGGACGGTCGTGCGGGGACGTGCGCTGTGCGGGGGTCGCTCTGCGGCGACGGGGGGTGGCACCTGTCGGCACCTGCTGGCACCTTCCGGCACCGTCGCCGCGATCTGCACCCTGAGGTGAGACCGCGGCGACGGTGCTGCGGCTCAGCTGCCGGTCTGCTTGTTCTGGCTGATGCGGAAGATCACGAACTCGGCGGGCTTGACCGGCGCGATGCCGACCTCGACGACGAGCTTTCCGGCGTCGATCGACTCCGGGGTGTTGATCGTCGCGTCGCAGTTGACGAAGAACGCCTGCTCGGCGCTCGTGCCGAAGAGCGCGCCCGACTGCCACAGGCCGTGCAGGTAGCCGGTGAGCGTGCGCTTGACGCCCTCCCACAGGGTCACGTCGTTCGGCTCGAAGACTGCCCACTGGGTGCCCTCGAGGATCGTCGACTCGATCATGTTGAACAGGCGGCGGACGTTGATGTACTGCCAGTCGGTGTCCGAGGCGAGGGTGCGGGCACCCCAGATGCGGATGCCACGCGTGCCGAAGGGGCGGATCGCGTTGATGCCGAGCGGGTTGAGCAGCGACTGCTCGTTCTGGGTGATCGAGCGCTCGACGTCCAGGACGCCGCGGATGGTGTCGTTGGCCGGGGCCTTCCACACCCCGCGGGTGTCGTCCGTGCGGGCCCACACGCCGGCGACGTGGCCGGACGGCGGGATGAGGATGTCCGCCTGGGTCGCGCCCGGGAGCGGGTTCTCGACCTTGATCCACGGGTAGTAGAGCGCCGCGAAGGCGGAGTCGTACTGGGCGACGTCCGAGCGCCACTCCTTGACCTGCTGGGGACCGAACCCGGGAGGCGCGTCGAGGATCGCCATGCGGTTGGGGTGCAGCTCGCAGTGCGCGATGAGCGCGGTCTGCACGGCCTTCCACAGATCGAGGTCGAGGGTGCCGTCCTCGCGGGTCGCGGCTGTCACGAGGTCGGGGACGGCGACCATCGTCACGTCCTCGGCGATCGCGAGACCGTTGATGCCCGTGCGGGCGTTCTCGGAGCCCGCGAACTTGCGCCCGGAGACGGGGACCGCGACGGGGGCGGCCTTCTCGAGCGGGTAGACGCCGGGCTTGAGGATCTCGAGCTGGCTCGACAGGTCGGTCTTGGCCTCGAGGGTGACCTCGACCTTGACGCGTGTCGACGTCTTGTTGATGACAGTCGCTGCGTCGGCAGCCCCGCCGATGGTCAGGTCGGGGTAGCTCTCGACGACCTCGTCGCCCTGGAGGATGTGGATGGTGAAGGCCGACGGGCCGTCGAGGTCGTCGTCCACCTCGACGGTCTCGACCGCGACGGAGATGTTCGCGTCGGGCTCGATGCTCTCGACCGAGACCGGCAGGCCGAGGGCGCGGTCGACGGCGGGCAGACCGCGGCGGGCGGGCTCGCCGGCGGGCTGGACGTTGGGGATGCGCACGACGTACGCGAGGCTGCCGCCGTTGAGGAAGAACCCGTAGACGGAGAGGGGCAGCACGGCGCCCTCGACGAACCCGCCGTAGAGCTTCTCGAACTGGGTCCAGCTGGTGACGAGCCTCGGGGCGAGACCCTCGGGGTCGCTCGGGTCGTCGAGCGGGGCGCGCTCGGTGAAGCCGACGAAGGCGGCGACGGCTGTGGGCGCCGACGCGAGGACCTTCTGTGACGACGGGACTTCTTCGATGTAGACGCCGGGCGCGGTGTAGGTAGGCACGGAGCTCTTCCTCTTCCTCGTGTGATGGACCGCCCGCCGCTCGCACAGGTCGACCAGGTCGCCGGCACGTGACTGGGGCACGCTTCGCGGCAACGCTAGGAGTCGTGACCACGCAGGGGCATCGGTAGTCGCTACGTAGTTGTGGTGCGCACCCGGACTTCGCCCGGTCGACCTCGGCTCGCGTGTAGCAGAGGTGCTGGTCACGGGTCATCTCGCGGTCGCAGTCGGAGCGGGTGAAGTTCCGGTGCATGGGACCAAGTACCCATTGCCGCCCGTTAAAGTCTGTGCAGCGAACCATCGGGCCTCCTCGGCCCACACCGGAGGTTGGACCTGTGCCGTCACCTGTACTAGCCACCGGATGGACGCGCACCCCCTCCACGTCCCGTCTGGACCTCACGGCTGCGGCGATCCGTCGCACGCCCCTCGCGCGCGACGACGAGGGTGCCCAGCTCGAGGCCGCCGTCGTCGCCGGCCGCAGCGTCTTCCTCTGCGGAGAGCCGGGTGTCGGCAAGACCCGTCTCCTCGACGGCTTCACCCAGTCCGACGCGTTCTACGCCGTCGCGCCCCCGGCACCCGGGAGCCGTCGTGCTGCGACCGAGACCCCCGGCAGCCCCGTGTGGGTCAGCGTCGGCGCCAACCGCGCCGACTCCGAGGTGCCCCTCGGGGCGCTGCTCGCGGTGCTCCCCGACATCGACGTCCCCGTCGCCGCGGGGGTCGGCGTGGTCCGCCGGGTGGTCCTCGACGCGCTGCGCGCGATGTCCGCCGGCCGCCGCGTCGTGGTCAGGCTCGACGACGCCCACCTCCTCGACGACCTCAGCGCCCGCGTCCTGGCGGGCCTGGCCCGTCAGGACGAGATCCAGCTCGTCGCGACCATGCGCGGTCACCGTGCCTCGCAGAGCCCGTGGCTCGAGATGTGGCGCGACGGGGCCGTCGACCGCATCGACCTGCGCGGAGCCACCAAGCCGCAGGTCGAGGGCTGGTTGCGCAAGGCACTGGCCGGACCCGTGTCCGAGCGGGTGCTCCACCACGTGTGGGAGGCCACCCGTGGCAACCCCCTGCTGCTCGTCGAGACGACCGTCGAGGCCTTCGTCGACGGCACCGTGCGCCGCGACGGCGACGTCTGGGTGTGGTCGGGGGAGGCTCCCGTGAGCGACAGGCTGAGCCACCTCGTCGAGCACGACCTGGCTGGTCTGAGCCCCGTGGAGCGCCAGGCGCTGCGCCTCGTGGCGACCTCGGGGACCGTCGACCGCGACTCCCTCGAGCGTCTCGTCCCCGCCGCAGCCGTCGACCACCTCGTCGCCGAGGGGCTCGTGTCCTCGCAGCGTCAGGGAGGCGCGAGCGTGGGCTCCCGCGCGGCGTACCTCGGCTGCGCGATCGTCTACGGCCAGGTCCTGCGGGCCACGACCTCGACCTCTCGGCGCAGGCTCGACCTCGAGCTGCTGCGCGGTGTCCAGGACGACCTCCAGCAGCAGAGCGGCCCGGTCCTGGTCGACTCGGTCGACACCGCGCTCGCCTGCGGTGTGCGCGAGACCCCCGACAGGGTCCTCGGCGCGCTCCAGGGCGCCCTCATGTCCGGTCGGTGCGAGAGCGCTGTGCGCATCGCGACCAACGCGCTGCGCGTCAGCGAGCCGCGGGACCCCCAGAGGTTGCGCCTCCTGCACGGCCGGGCGCTGGCCTGGTACTACCTGGACCAGAGCGCCCGGGCCAAGCGTGACCTCGACGAGCTCCTCGACGACGTCGTGCGCACAGATCTTCCCCTCGACGACCGCGCCGCGATCCTCGCCGACGTGAGCGACATCGTCATCGGCATCGAGCAGCACCAGCACGGAGATGACGCCGCGGCCCTGGCCGAGGTCGAGCGGCTCCGCGGCCAGCTCGAGGCTCTCTACGACGGCGAGCTGCCTGCCCGGGTCGCGCTGCGCCTGCAGGTCGCCCGCATCACGGTGCTCGCCAGCGCGCTGCGCTTCGACGAGTGCCGCGACGAGTGCGCCGCGATCCTCGAGGGCCCGGCCGCCTACTCTCCGGACGTGCTGCCGCTCGTCCCGCTCCTGCTGCTCGACCTCACCCAGCGCGGCAGGCTCTTCGCAGCGCAGTCGCTCGCGCAGCGGTTCTACGGCGTCGCGCAGGCCCACTCGGACACCCGGCCGTGGTCTGTCGCGGAGATCTTCAGCGTCGGCTACTTCACGGTCGTCGGCCTCGGAGAGGTCGCCCTCGCCGAGTCGATCGTCGCGGCTCTCGACGAGCCGGACGTCCCCTTCAACGTGGACCCCACGGCGACCCGGCTGCTGCGCGGCGGCATCGCGGCGCTGCGCGGACGGTGGTCGCACGCCCGTGACGAGATCCACGCCGCCAACGGCCAGCTGGCGATCTCCGACGTCATCGGGCTCTCCGCCATGTCGCTCGTCTCCGAGGCCGTGATGGCTCTCGCCTCGGGGGACACCTCGGGTGGGCGTGAGCTGCTCGAGCGCGCCAAGCACGTGCCGTCACGCCTCTACGGCTCCTACACGGAGGCCGAGATCCGGCTGGTGCGGCTCGACGCCTCGGCGTGGCTGCGCGAGCCGACCTTCGCCGAGCAGGCGCTCGAGCTGGCCGACTGGGCTGCTGTCCGTGATCTCGCCCGGGTCGAGCTCGACGCCGTGCACCGTGCGGTCTTCGCCCTCTACGGCGACGGTCGGGTCGCACGCGCCGGGGAGCTCGTCGAGAGGGCCCGTGCCCTCGCCTCGCGGGTGGACGGACGCCGGGCCCAGGCCCTCGCGGCGCACGCCGAGGCGATGGCCTCGGGCGACCCGCAGCTGATGCTCGTCGCCTCCCACGAGCTCGGCCAGTGCGGTGTGTGGCTGCCCCCGACCCAGCGCTCGGTCACGCTGACCCGTCGCGAGCAGCAGATCGCCGGCCTGGCTGCCGGTGGCCTCAGCAGCCGCGAGATCGCCGAGCGCCTCGTGCTCTCGGTGCGGACCGTGGACTCGCACCTCTCCAGGGTGTTCGCCAAGGCCGGTGTGAAGAACCGCCGCGAGCTCGGTGCCGCGCTGCGCGGCTCGCTCTGACCCGACTCGAGGTTGCGGGATACGCCACGCCCGCGCAGCTCGCTCTGACGCGACCCGAGGTCACGGGACACGCCACGCCCGCGCAGCTCGCTCTGACGCGACCCGAGGTCACGGGACAGGCCACGCCCGCGAGGTCTGCCCCGTGTCAGCTCGGCCGAGCGGCTGGCGACGGCGCGCGTCTGGCGAGGGCGGGCGTCCTCACGCACCCACGCGACGTCAGCGACTCGCGCCGTGGGAGCGCAGCCGCACGATCTCGTCGGAGACGTTGCGCCGCGCCGCCGCCTCCCAGCGCTCTGACCCCACAGCCGTCCTGAAGAAAGGTCCGGTGTCGAGCAGCCGCTCCAAGATCTCCGCGCGTGCCGGGGCGAAGACCTCGTCGGGCACGTGCGCGTACTCCCGGCGGACCTGCTCGGTGTAGCGGGTGTAGCGGTCCGGCGCGCTGCCGAGGATCGCGAGGTCCGCGTCGCCCACGAGCGCGCCCGCGTAGTCGTCGGGGGCGGGGTCGTGGAGCGTGGTGAGCAGGACGAGACGCTGCACCTCGGCGACCTCGGTGCTCTCGACCCCGGCCGC
This sequence comes from Sanguibacter sp. Leaf3, assembly GCF_001425965.1. Classification (NCBI taxonomy): domain Bacteria; kingdom Bacillati; phylum Actinomycetota; class Actinomycetes; order Micrococcales; family Sanguibacteraceae; genus Sanguibacter; species Sanguibacter sp. Leaf3. The sequence continues at coordinate 1,209,469 of NZ_LMRH01000001.1, forward strand.
GCCCTTCACGCCCTGGGTGCCCTGGGCCTCTGCGGTGCCGACTGCGGTGCTCCTGGCTCCCAGGGCTCCGAGCATCTCGCCCGCGAGGGCAGCCGACGCTGCCTCGTCAGCGCCCGCCGCGCCGACGTGCACGGCGTCGTGGAACCAGAGCGCGAGGGCGACGGCCCGCGGTGCTGTCCGGTCCGGGTCGAGGACCACGAGGGAGTCGAGCACATGGGTCAGGTGCGCGGGCCCGTGATAGGTGCGGTGAGGCTCGTACCAGCGGTCGAGGAGCTCCGACCCGACCGTCGGTGTCCCGGGCAGCAGTGCGTCCCAGCGTGCCTGGAGAGCAGCCCGCTTCGCGGCACCCCGCGCGTGGCCGGCGACCCGCAGCCCTGCCGCCGCGAGCCTGCGCACCAGCTCGCGGCGGTCTGTGGGGACGGCCCCGAGGGCGACGAGCTCGGCGAACCTGGCCTCGGGCACGTCGTAGTGGTCGAGGTCGAAGGCCCTCCTGGCGATCCCCGCGCGCGCTGCGAAGTCGTGCAGCTCGTCGAGGGAGAGGTCCGAGACGAGGTGGGACCACAGGGTGCCGTGGGCGGGCCACAGCGGGGCGTCGATGAGCACGGTCACCCGCGCGACACTACCGCCGGACGGGCCGCTGCCGTCAGTCGAGAGCGCGCCCGCGCAGCGCGTCGATCTCCCGGCGCTCGCGCTTGGTCGGGCGTCCGGCGCCACGGTCGCGGACCGGGACGGCGGGGGTGTCGAGCTTCGTCGGGGGCGGCGGAGAGTGGTCGACCAGGCAGTCGGGGACCACGGCGGCGCCCACCCGCCGGGTGATCGGCTTGGTCACGACGACGATCCGCTCGAGACCCTCGACCCGGACCCGTACCTCGTCGCCCGGACCGACGGGGGTCGCAGGTTTTGCCCGGTCACCGTTGACGCGCACGTGCCCCGCGCGGCACGCCGCCGCGGCGAGCGTGCGGGTACGGAACAGGCGGACGCACCACACCCACGTGTCTACCCGTGCGCGTGCACCCGGCTCGGTCATGGTCGGTCAGCTCCTTCGGACGGTCCTGCTCCAGAGTAGGCGAGGGCGGGGTCCTCGGTGCGCGGAGCGCAGACGACGCAGCGCCGAGACCCGGGAGGGACTCGGCGCTGCGAGGCCAGCTGTGCAGCCGTAGGAGTCAGGCCTGCGGCGGGCGCGTCATGGCGAGCACGTCGAGGGCCGAGTCGAGCTGGGCCTCGGTGACCTCTCCACGCTCGACGAAGCCGAGGTCGATCACGGCCTCGCGCACCGTCAGACCGTTCTTCACGGAGTGCTTGGCCACCTTCGCAGCAGCCTCGTAGCCGATCACCCGGTTGAGCGGTGTGACGATCGACGGCGACGACTCGGCGAGAGCACGGGCCCGCTCGACGTTCGCGGTGATGCCGTCGACGGTCTTGTCGGCGAGCAGCACTGAGGCGTTCGACAGCAGGCGGATCGACTCGAGCACACCGAGCGCGATCACGGGGATCTGCACGTTGAGCTCGAAGGAGCCGCTCGCACCGGCCCAGGCAACGGTCGCGTCGTTGCCGATCACGCGGGCGGCGACCATGAGCACGGCCTCCGGGATGACCGGGTTGACCTTGCCCGGCATGATCGACGAGCCGGGCTGGAGGTCGGGGATCGCGATCTCGCCGAGACCCGTGTTGGGACCCGAGCCCATCCAGCGCAGGTCGTTGCAGATCTTCGTGATGCTCACGGCGATGCTGCGCAGCGCGCCCGAGAGCTCGACGAGGCCGTCGCGGCCCGACTGCGCCTCGAAGTGGTCGCGTGCCTCGGTGAGCGGAAGACCGGTGTCTTCGACGAGGAGCGCGATGACCCGCTGCGGGAACCCGGCCGGGGTGTTGATCCCGGTGCCGACGGCGGTCCCGCCGAGGGGGACCTCGGCGGCGCGGGGGAGCGCGGACTCGAGTCGCTCGATGCTGTAGCGGACGGCGGCGGCATACCCGCCGAACTCCTGGCCGAGGGTGACTGGCGTCGCGTCCATGAGGTGCGTGCGACCGGACTTCACGACGGTCGCGAACTCGGTGGCCTTGGCCTCGAGCGACGTCGCGAGGTGGTCGAGCGCGGGGATGAGCGTACGGACGACGCCGGCTGTCGCGGCGACGTGGACCGAGGTCGGGAACACGTCGTTGGAGGACTGCGACGCGTTGACGTGGTCGTTCGGGTGCACCGCGCGGCCCAGGGCACGGGTCGCGAGCTCGGCGATGACCTCGTTGGTGTTCATGTTCGACGACGTGCCGGAGCCGGTCTGGAAGACGTCGAGGGGGAAGTGCTCGTCGTACCCGCCCTGCGCGACGGCCTCGGCGGCGTCGACGATGGCCTGGGCGAGGTCCGCCTCGAGGACGCCGAGCTCGGCGTTGGCCTGTGCGGCGGCCTTCTTGACGCGGGCGAGGGCCTCGATGTGGCTGCGTTCGAGGGGGGTCCCGGAGATCGGGAAGTTCTCGACGGCACGCTGGGTCTGCGCACGGTAGAGGGCGGCCGCGGGGACGCGGACCTCGCCCATCGTGTCGTGCTCGATGCGGAACTCGCCGGTGACGTCGGTGTCAGGTGCAGTAGTCATAGGACCATCGTGCCGCACCAGCCCTGGTCAGCACGAGCCGGGCCCGGGCACCCAGGGTGCCCGGGCCGTCCGGGTCAGACGTCGAACTCGGCGTCGCCGATGTCGCCGATGGCCTCGATGAGTCGGGCGTGGCCGTCGGCGAGGTCGTACTCGACGCCGACGATCGCGCAGCGACCCTCTTCGACGGCCTTGGCCAGGCCTGCGGAGTAGGAGTGCAGCATCGACACCGTGTGGCGCACGTGCTCGCGGCGCAGAACATCGGCCGACACAGTCTCGAAGCCGCCACCGTTGGCAGCGGTGATGCCGACGATCGACGGGATCACGCGGTCGACGACAGCCCTGACGAAGCCCGTCGGCTGCTCGCCCGTCGCGAGGGCGTGCGCAGCGGCTGCGACCGCGCCACAGCTGTCGTGCCCGAGGACGACCACGAGGCGGGTGTCGAGGACGTCGACGCCGTACTCGATCGAGCCGATCACCGTGGTGTCGACGACGTGCCCGGCGGTGCGGACCACGAAGACGTCACCGAGGCCCTGGTCGAAGATGATCTCGGCCGCGACGCGTGAGTCTGAGCAGCCGAAGACGACGGCGAAGGGGTGCTGGGCGACCTTGAGCTGCTCACGCCTGTCGAACCCCTGCGACGGGTGCTCCATCTTGTCCTCGATGAACCGCGTGTTGCCTGCGCGGAGCTCGGCCCAGGCGGCCGCGGGGGTGTCGTGGTGAGGCATGAAGATCCTTCTCTCGTCCGTCGGTGCGCGGAGCAGGGCGGAGGCGCACCGTCTTGATGATGCGCCTCCGCCCGGCCGTGGCGCTCGTCCGTCTCGTCAGATCAGACGGTCGGCGTCAGCTCGCGGAGCCTGGGCGGGTTGGCACCGGCACGGGACACGGTGATCGCGGCGACCTTGACGCACTGCTCGAGGACCGCTGTCAGGGTTGCCTCGTCGATCGCGGCGAGCTGCGCGCGGTGGGCGGCACCGAGCAGCCCGGCCGACCACAGACCGTGCAGGAGCGCCCCCATGAAGGAGTCACCCGCGCCGACGGTGTCGGCGACCTCGACGCGCGGCGCAGCCACCTCGAGCCTGTGGTCCGCGGTCACCGCGACGGCGCCGTCACCGCCGTAGGTCACCACGACGACGGCCGGCCCGCTGCGCTGCCAGCGCGTCGCGACGACGTCGAGGTCCGCGCCGGGGTAGAGCCAGTGCAGGTCTTCGTCGCTCACCTTGACGACGTCGGCGCTGGCCACGAGGGACTCGACGACGGGGCGGACGTCTCCTGGCTGCCCCATGAGCGTGGGACGGATGTTCGGGTCGTAGGTGACCGTCGCCCGCGGACGTGCTGCGGCGAGCACCCGACGGACCCCTGCCGCACCGGGCTCGAGGACCGCGGCGATCGAGCCCGTGTGCACCACGACGGTCTCGTCAGGGATCACGACGTCGGCGGGCAGAGCCCAGGTGAGGTCGAAGTCATACGTTGCACCACCGTCGGCACCGAGGTGGGCTGTGGCGATCGACGTGGACGCTGCACCGTCGCTGCCGGGCGCCAGCTCCACGTGAGAGCCCGAGAGCCAGCCGCGGATCCTGTCGCCGTAGCTGTCCGTCCCGATCCACGCGAGAAGCTGGGCGCGGCGGTCGAGCCGTCCGAGGGTCAGCGCGACGTTCGCCGGGCTGCCGCCCGGGTGCTCGTCGACGGTCCCGTCGGCGCGGTGCACCACGTCGATGAGCGCCTCGCCCACCACGAGGGCGAGCGGTTCGGCGGGCTGCTGGGGGCTGGGCGGGGTCATCGAGGGTCCTTACTCGTCGTCGAGATCGGTCGTGCTGCCACCCGCGTCGGTACGGGCGGCGTCGAGCTTCTTGCGGGCTCCGTCGAGCCACTCCTGGCAGCGCGCCGCGAGAGCCTCGCCGCGCTCCCAGAGAGCGAGCGAGGCCTCGAGCGGTTCCCCGCCGGCCTCGAGGCGGGCGACGACCTGGACGAGCTCGTCGCGCGCCTGCTCGTAGCTGAGCGCAGACAGGTCGTCTGCGGCGCCGTGGGAGGTGGTGCTGTCAGCAGTCATGGGAGAAGTACACCAAATCTCTAGCGGGTGGCGGCGGTGATCTCGCCGGAGGCGAGGCGGATGCGCAGGGCGTCGCCTGTCGCGACGTCGTCGGGCGAGCGGACCACCCCGCCGTCGGGTCCTTGGACGACCGCATAGCCGCGGTCGAGGGTGGCGGCGGGGGACAGCGCGCGGACCTGGGCCGCGAGGCGGTCGACTGTCGACGACGCGCTGCTCAGCAGCCTGTCGAGAGCCGAACGCCCAGCACGGACAGCGGCCTCGACGTCGCGCTCACGGGTCTCGATCATCGTGTGCGGGGAGGCCAGCACGGGGCGTGACCGGGTCGCGTCGAGCCCGGCCTGCTCTTGGCGGACGCGGTGGGTGACCGCCGAGCGCATCCGGCTCAGCGCCTGTGTGAGGCGTGCCCGTTCTTCGCTGACGTCCGGCACGATCCGCTTGGCAGCGTCGGTCGGTGTGGAGGCGCGGTAGTCGGCGACGAGGTCGAGCAGGGGGGCGTCCGTCTCGTGGCCGATCGCGCTGACGAGCGGCGTCCGGCACGCGGACGCGGCGCGGACGAGCGCCTCGTTGCTGAAGGGAAGGAGGTCTTCGACGGCGCCGCCGCCCCGGGCCACGACGATCACCTCGACATCGGGGTTCGCGTCGAGCTCGGCGATCGCTGCGCTCACCTGCGGGACCGCGGAGACCCCCTGGACGGCGACCTCGCGGATCTCGAACCGCACCTGCGGCCAGCGGGCGCGGGCGTTGACGACCACGTCGTGCTCGGCCTTGGACTCGCGCCCGCACACCAGCCCGACGACGCGCGGCAGGAAGGGCAGCGGCTTCTTGCGGCCGAGGTCGAAGAGCCCCTCGGCGGCGAGCACCCGCTTGAGGTGCTCGATGCGGGCGAGCAGCTCGCCGACGCCGACAGGCTTGAGCTGGTCGGCCTGCAGCTGGAAGGAGCCGCGCTTGGTCCAGAACGTGGGCTTGGCGCGGACCACGACGTGCGCGCCCTCGTCGATCGGCGCGGTGACGGCGTCCAGGACCTTCGCGTACACGGAGACGGGCAGTGACATGTCGGCATCGGTGTCGCGGAGCGTCAAGAACGCCATGCCCGCGCCGGGCCTCCGGTTGAGCTGTACGACCTGCCCCTCGACCCACAGCGGAGCCATCCGGTCGATGTAGTCGCTGATCTTGGCCGAGAGCAGCCTGACGGGCCACGGGTTCTCGGCCGTGGTGTCGGCCGCCTTCGCCGCGAGCGGCTGACGCGCAGCAGCGGCGTCGGTCGAGGCGGTCTCGGGTGCGGTGCTGTCGGGATGTGCCACCTGTCTAGAGTGCCCTATGCCGCCGACACCGGGTACAAGCCTGTGACCAGGCTGTGTACTCTCGACGCATGCCTGTGGGGGGATGGGCGATCAGCCCAGCATCAGTTCTTGACGTCACGTCCGAGACCAGGCGAGCCGCACAACGGCTCGCGGACTCGGGGAACGACACCATCGCTGCTGTCGTGCGCGGAGGAGGGGGCAGCGCCATCGTGCAAGCGGCTCTAGACGAGTTCGCGGCTAGGGCCACGCCATTGGCCCTGTGGTCCGCCGAGCGTGCGCACGCCGTCGCGGACAAGACTGAACTGGCCGTGCAGGCCTACGGCGACGCGCAAGTCGACATGGCAGCCAACACCCAGCGTGGGCGCGCCGAGAACGAGCGTTTCGCGCCCAGGATCGCCTGGTGAGGCGGCTGGTGGCTCCCGCACCCGGGGCGCGAATCGACACGGAGAGCATCTTCGATGCCGCCCGGGCGGTCAGCAGCGCGGCCGAGACGCACGCGTCGACCGGAGCCGACGCGTCGGTCTCGTGGTTGCGCGTCGGTGACGGGTACTCCGCCCCCGAGAGCCAGCAGCTCATGTCGGCGATGAGCCCCGTCCGTACGGCGACCGACGGCTTCGCGGGAGCCGCGCAGGCGATCGCCCGCGCACTGACGACCTTCGCCCTCGAGGCAGAGGCGGCACAGGCTAAGCAGGTCCGGGCCACGAGTGCCATCTCGTCATTCCGAGCCGCCGCCACGAGCAGCGACTCGTGGCAGGACGACCCCGCGCTTGTCGCACAGAACACGCGTCTGACGGCTGAGGCGGCCGCAGCCGAGCGAGAGCTCTGCGAGGCGGAGGAGGCCTGTGCGCGAGCGATCGCGGCAATCCCAGTCGACGCGCCGGCGCCGGTCTCTACCTCCGGGACGCCCGGTGCTGGCGCACCGCTGGTCAGCACCGGCACGTGGGGTTACCCCGACGGGGTGGTCGAGGTAGCGCTCAACCCGTTGTTCTTCCTCGGGAAGACACCTGAAGACGTCACGGCCTGGTGGGACGACCTCAGCGCTGAGGCGCAGGCATTCTTCATCGCCGCGCTCCCAGGGCTTATCGGCAACAGGGACGGCATCCCTGCGGTCGCTCGAGATGCGGCCAACCGGGTGCGCTTGTCTGGACTCCGCGAGCCCTTGGTGGGTGACGAGGCGTACTGGGCTGCGAGGGCGGCACTGAATCCGGAATTCATGCTCGTTGAGAGGGACATAGGGCTTCCCGAAGGTGAGGAGTTCTGGATCATGAACCCAGACTGGGACGAGGAGGCATCGACGATGTGGGGTGCAGCGAGAGACCGTCTAGATGCTCTGGACAGCATCGACCAGGTCATCGGCCGAGACTCGCGCTATCTCCTCGTCCTGGACATGGCCTCTGGCATGCCAAAGTCTGCCGTCTCCGTCGGTAACCCGGATGAGGCGGAGCACATCGGGGTCCTCGTCCCTGGGACCGGCTCTACGGTCTCAGGGAAGCTCATTACGCTGGACCGAGATGCCGAGGCCCTGCGCGACCGAGCTGGAGATTCGGCACGAGCCGGGGCACAACCTCCCGCGGTGATCTCGTGGATGGACTACGAAGCCCCACAGAGCCTGCTCGAGGCGACGAGCCGAGAGCCGGCCGCCCAAGGCGCCCGCGAGTTGGCTCAGTTCACCACGGGCCTTGCCTCGACCAACGGTGGTGCCGGTGTGAGCCGTACCAACCCCCACATCTCGGTTCTGGGTCACTCGTATGGCGCTGTCGTCTCGGGCGATGCAGCTGCGGTCTTCGGTTCCAAGATCGACGACGTGGTCGCCTTCGGCGCTCCTGGCGCAGGTGCCGCGCCTGCGCCGGGTGTGGGTCGTTACTCGATGCTGTCCAACAACGATCCGATCAAGGACTACCACCAGTTCTTGGCGCCTACCGGACAGCTCGGGGAAGTTCCCTACGGTCGAGTCGTCAACTTGCCGCAACAAGGGCCGGTCACTGTTCCTTCCAACGGCTGGATCGAGCTTCCGGTCGTCGCTGGCTTGGGCCCTGGCGGTGAGGGCCTGGAAGGCAGCTCAGGCCATTCCGAGTACCTGTTCGATGGCACCCGCAGCCAGTTCAATATGGTGCAGGTCATCATGGGCAATCCGGAGCGAGCGGTGGCAGGCCCATGAGGCAGCGTAGGCAAAGACCTGGTCCGCACCGAACGGTCAGACGGCGCCAGGCGAGTCTGTCCATTTCCTGCTTCGTCGTCGTGGTGCTCAGTGGTGCGCTCGTCGGAGCTTGTCAAGGAGGAGACGTGATGCCTACCACCCAGACCGGCCCGTCGGACGAGGAAGAGGTTCTCGCCACCATCGATGACCTCATGTCCCTGCCCAGCGCCGAGGACATGCTCTCTCCGTACCGCGAGATCGGTGCGGACGTCCGTGGCGCGGTCGATGACGACCTCGGAGCCTTCCAGTGGGAGACCGAAGAGCCAGTCTTGCGGACCGGGCCCGTGTGCAACGGCCCCTACGAGCAGCTGGAGGGCAGGTCGGTCGCTGTGCGGAGCACCGTCGACGGTCCTCCTCTCGAAGGCGAGAGCTGGGATCGCGCTGAGGATGCCGTCCGGCGAGCCGCGAAGACGCACGGGTTCACCGTCGAGACGCTCGTCATCGACGAGGAGGGGGCGCACGAGGTCGAGTTCGCAGGAGACCGCGGAGCCTTCGTACGCGTCTACTCTCACTCCTCGTTCGGAGTGACGATCCAGTCAGGTTGCTATCTGACGAACAGTGACCGCGACGCGATTGAGTTGCACGGCGTCCCGGACCCCGAGAGGTGGTCGAGGAAGTACCCGAACTCGTCTCTGGTCCCGTCTGACCCGGGCCGGCCGACGCGTGCCAACGGTTGACAAGCATCCTGTGCACGATGTGCCTGGGGTTCCGACAGATCACCTCTGCGTCCGTTCACGGTCACGGAGGTGGTCGATCTTGGGAACATCATGGCCGTCGACCACGAGAGAGTGAGTTGACGGTGACGCCGCCTCGGCCAAGGGCTTCCATGGCACGGAGAGTCGGTCTCATCTCGTTGTTCGCCCTGGCGTGCGCTTCTTTGACGGGCTGCGCCGACGAGAGAGGAACGCTGCCTACGCAGCAGTACACCGACCAGGCAACCACTCTCGCGGCGATCGACGAGCTGATGGCGCAGCCGAGCGCCGAGGCCGCGCAGGCTACCTTCGACGAGCTCGGAGATGAGATCCGCATTGCTCTCGACGACGAGTTCGGCGCGTTCACCTGGGACGTCGAGAGCAGCTTCGGGTCCGGCTCGGTGTGTGGGGGGCGTTATGACATGCTCGAGGGCCAGGCGGTCTACGTCTCGGCCCGGGCCCAGGATCAGATCATCGACGGTGACGACTGGGCTCGCGCAGTGGATGTCGTGTCGGACGTCGTCGCGGCGAGCGGGTACGACGACGAGTTCGTCGTGTCCGACGGGAGCAGCTCACGTCAGATCGAGTTCTACGGCGATCGCGACAGCGTCGTCCGCTTGTACTCCCACACCTCCCTCGGTGTGGCGATCGACTCGGGGTGCTATCTGACCCAGGTGGGCCGTGACGCGGTCGAGCAGTTCGGCGTCCCCGACCCGGACTACTGGCGCCTCCTCTATCCCGACTCCACAGCGATCCCCACCGAGCGCTGAGCGCTGCTTGGTTCATTCCCTGATGTTCGGTCGACCGGAGAGGGCGTAGCGAGCTCGACCTCGCTGACATGATGACCCGACAACGACGAGAGAGTGACCTGCCTGTTGCCTTGCCTCGTCCAGGTGTCTCCAGAGCACGGAGAGCCAGCATCTTCCCGCTGGTGGCTCTGGCATGCGGTCTCCTGACCAGCTGTGTCGACGATGGGGCCATGACGCCCACAGAGAACTACTCCGACGAGGCGATCACTCTTGCCGCGATCGACGAGCTGATGGCTCTGCCTAGCGTGGAGCTCGTCGAACCGACCTATGACGATCTCGCCCAGGTGATCCGGCAGGCGCTCGATGACGAGTTCGGGTCGAGCGACTGGGACGTCGAGGGCGGCCTGGCGACAGGGCCAGTGTGCAGTGGCCGGTTCCAGAGGCTGGAGGGACGGTCGGTGTCGATCATGAGCCGCACCTTTGACCGCCCGCTCGAGGGCGATGACTGGACGCGCGCCGTCGACGTCGTCACGGGAGTCGTCGGTCCTGAAGGCTTCACCCAAGAATTTGTCGTGGCAGATCAGCCAGGTTCGCACCAGACGGAGATCTTCGGCGCTCGAGACAGTGTCGTCCGCATGTACTCCAACACGTCGTTCGGAGTGACCGTCGAGTCGGGGTGCTATCTCAGAGAGTCCGACCGATCGGCGATCGAGCAGTTCGGTGTCCCGGACCCGGAGCACTGGCGCCTCCTCTATCCCGACTCGACGGTCGTCCCGGCCGAGAGAGTGAGCTGACGTTGATCGTGTCTCGACCAGGAGCTCTCAGAGCGCGGAAGGTCACTGTCATCTCGTTGTTCGCTCTTGTGGGTGGCTTGTTGACGGGCTGCGTCGACGACAGCGACACGATGTCCACGGAGCAGGAGACCGACGCGGCGATCACTCTCGCGGCGATCGACGAGCTGATGGCGCTGCCGAGCGCCGAGGACGCTAGGTCTGGCTCCGAGGGACTCAGCATCGAGCTTCGTGATGCTCTCGACGAGAGATTCGGGTCGACAGGCTGGGTGGTGGAGAGCCGCTTCAGCAGGGGGACCGTCTGCGGTGGGACCTACGACGTGCTCGATGGTCGGTCGGTCTACGTCACAGCGTTCGCCGAGGACCAGGCTCTCGACCACGAGGACTGGGCGGAGGCGGTCGACGTCATCTCCGCCGTGGCAGCCGACCACGGGTTCGACGACCCGCTGATGCTCGCAGAGGGGCCGGGCCTCCACCAGCTCGAGATCTTCGGCGACCGGGGCAGTGTCATCCGGTTCGGCTCGGAGGTATCACTCGGTGTAACTGTCGAATCTGGGTGCTACCTCACGGACGACACGCGCGCCGCGATCGAAGAGTTCGGGGTTCCCGACCCGGGCCGCTGGGCCCGTCTCTACCCCGACTCCACAGCCATCCCCACCGAGCCCTGAGTCCCCGCCCAATTCATTCCCAGATGTGAGGGTGTCGTGCCCCACCCCTCGGAAGCGGCCGCAGGGCTGGGGCGCGCAGGGCCTGTCGCCTAGACTCGACGACGTGACAACTCTTCCTCTCGCGACTGCTCGCACGTCCGCCGACGCCAGCGCCGACGGCACCGCCCAGGCGCCCGGACGCGTCCTGCTCGCCGCCCCGCGCGGGTACTGCGCCGGCGTGGACCGCGCTGTCATCGCCGTCGAGAAGGCGCTCGCGCTGCACGGTGCGCCGATCTACGTGCGCAAGGAGATCGTCCACAACAAGTTTGTCGTCGAGACGCTCAGCGACCGCGGTGCGATCTTCGTGGACGAGACCGACGAGGTGCCCGAGGGTGCCCGCGTCGTGTTCTCCGCGCACGGCGTCTCGCCGGCAGTCGTCGCAGCCGCCGAGGCTCGCTCGCTCCAGACGATCGACGCGACGTGCCCCCTGGTGACAAAGGTCCACAAGGAGGCTGTCCGCTTCGCCTCTGACGACTACGACATCTTGCTCATCGGCCACGACGGCCACGAAGAGGTCGAGGGCACGGCTGGTGAGGCCCCCGAGCACATCCAGATCGTCAACTCGCCCGACGAGGTCGACAAGGTCACCGTCCGCGACCCCGACAAGGTCATCTGGATCTCGCAGACCACGCTCTCGGTCGACGAGACGATGGAGACCGTGCGACGTCTGCGCGAGCGCTTCCCGACCCTGCAGGACCCGCCCAGCGACGACATCTGCTACGCGACGCAGAACCGCCAGGTCGCCGTGAAGAAGCTGGCCCCCGAGTGCGACCTCGTGATCGTCGTCGGCTCGACCAACTCCTCCAACTCCGTGCGCCTCGTCGAGGTCGCGCTCAACGCCGGTGCCCGCGCGTCGTACCTCGTGGACTACGCCAAGGAGATCGACGAGTCCTGGCTCGACGGTGTCCGCACCGTCGGTGTGAGCTCGGGCGCCTCGGTCCCCGAGATCCTCGTCGACGAGGTGCTCGCCTACCTCGCCGAGCGCGGCTACGGCCAGGTCGAAGAGGTGCGCACCGCCACCGAAGACCTCATGTTCTCGCTGCCTCGTGAGCTCCGCGCCGACCTGAAGAAGGCCGGCGAGGAGACTCACCCGAAGCGCGGCAACCGCCGCTCGCTGACGGTCAACCCCGTCTGAGGTCGTCCAGGTCGACGAGCGACTCGTCGGCCGAGGCCAGCAGCTCGGGTGCGCTCACGACCCCGAGGTGCGGGCTGACCGGGGGAGGGGTCTCCAGGTCGGTGTCGACCACGTCGAGCTCCGCGAACCTGCGGGCGCTGACGAGGACCCGTGTCTCGAGCGAGGCGACGGTCTTGTTGTAGGCGTCGGCCGCACCCTGGATCTGCCGGCCGAGGCGGGTGAGGTGGCTGCCCATCGTCGCGAGGCGACCGTGCAGCTCTTTGCCCACCTCGAGGACCTTCTGCGCGTTCTCCGCGAGGGCCTCCTGACGCCACGCGTAGGACACCGTGCGCAGCAGGGCCATGAGCGTCATCGGCGTGACGATGACGACGTTGCGGCCGAAGGCGTACTCCAGCAACGACGGATCCTCCTCCACAGCCGCGGCGAGGAACGGCTCGGCCGGGATGAACATCACCACGAACTCCGGCGACGGGGCGAACTGGTCCCAGTACCGCTTCGAGCCCAGGTCGTCGATGTGCTTGCGCACGTGCCGGGCGTGGGCCGCGAGCCGCTCAGCCCGGTACGCCGGGTCGGTGGCCTGCTGGGCGTCGAGGTAGCCGAGGAAGGCGACCTTCGAGTCGACCACGATGTTCTTGCCGCCGGCGAGGTGCACGACCATGTCGGGGCGCAGCGCCCCGTCGTCGGTCGAGACGTGGCTCTGCTCGACGAAGTCCACCCTGTTGAGCATCCCTGCCACCTCGACCACCCGGCGCAGCTGCATCTCGCCCCAGGCGCCGCGGATGTCCGAGGTGCGCAGGGCAGAGACGAGAGATCCGGTCTGGGTGCGCAGCAGCTCTGACGCCTCACGCATCCCGCGGACCTGCTCGGCGAGCGCCGACGTGCTCGCGATCCGTGCCTCTTCGGCGACCTGCATCTGCTGACGGACGTCGCTCAGTGAGCGGGTCAGCGGCGCGACGAGCTGTTGGACGGCTTCGGTCCGCGAGGCGAGGTCGGCCTGGCCGGCCACCTGGGTCGCCCGGAGCCGCTGCTCCGCGAGACCGAGGAACTGCTCGTTGTTGGACGCCAGGGCATCCGCGGCGAGAGCGCGGAACTGGTCCGAGAGCCTGTCCTGGTCGTGCTGCATCGCGAGGAGCCGCTCACCGGCCCCCCGCCGCTCGGCCGCGAGCTCGGCCTCCGCGCGGGCGACCGCGACCTCGCTGTGGCGGACGCGGGCACCAGAACGCACCACGGCGAGCACATAGCCGAAGACCGCACCGAGCAGGGTGGTGAGCGCGCACCAGAAGAAGGTCGTCATGGGGACAGCGTGCCCGCAGCCTCCGACACGCGAGCCTGCTGGTCGGTACGGACGGCACCGCAGGGAGACCGCCCCGTCATCTCCCTCGCCGCGCCGCTGTCGGCGTCCGCGTCTACCGTGGGGCGATGACGGCGGGACAGCTGCGGGACCGGACGGCGGGTGGCCTCGGGCCGGGCGCCGAACCCGCGGACGGTCACGTCCCGGCTGTGCCCCCAGCCTTCGACCCGGGAGCACGACCGCCCTCACGGCCCGTCGCCAGGCATGTCGTCGCGCTCAAGGTCAGGCTGCTCGTCAACGCGCTCACGCGCAGCGTCTGGCAGATGATCGCGCTGGTCCTGTCCTTCGTCTACGGCCTCGCTGTGGTCGGTCTGCTGCTCGTCGCGCTGGCTGTCCTCGCGCGACGTGATCCCGCCCTCGCCGCGTCCTGGGTCGTGGTCGCAGGTGCAGCGCTCGTCGCGGCCTGGTGGGTGGTCCCGCTCGTGGCCTTCGGGGTCGACTCCACGCTCTCGGCCGAGCGCCTGCGGCTCTTCGGGCTCCGGCGTCGCGACCTCGTCCTCGGGCTGGGTGCGGCGGGTCTTGTCGGAGCGCCAGGCGTCCTCACCGTCCTCCTGGTCGCAGGTTCGACTGTCGTCTGGCGGGCGGAACCGGCGGCGCTCGTCGCCGCGCTCCCGGCTGCTGTGCTGGCCGTGGCGACGTGCGTCGTCGGGTCCCGTACGTGGACGACCCTGCTGGCGCCGGCCCGCTCGGCGCGCAGGTTCCGGGACTCCGGGGTCTTCGTCCTGCTCGTCCTGACTGCTGTCGCGGTCCCTGCAGCCGGATGGCTCGTCCCGCGCTCGACCGGGACGGTCCAGGTCGAGAGGCTTGCCGAGCTCGCCGGGTGGACACCCCTCGGAGCCGCGTGGGCAGTCCCCGCGGCTGTCGCGACCGATGACCTCGCCGGTGCTGCGGCACGGGCGGGCATCGCTGTCGCCGTCCTCGCGGTCCTCGTCGGCCTGTGGCTCCGCGGCCTCGCCAGAGCAGCAGTCGGACCTGCGCCGTCGACAGCCCGCCACCCTGGGGCGCACGGCTCGACGGCACGCCGAGGCGGAGGGCTGCTCGGAGGACGAGGCATGCTCGGCCGGCCTGTCGAGCGGCTGCTCGACCGCGTCCTGGGAGTGCAGGCCTCGGCCGTCGCCGCCAGGTGTCTCACCTACTGGCGCAGAGACCCGCGCTATCTCGGGGCCCTCGCAGTGGTCCCGTTCTTGCCGCTCGTGCTCGCGCTGCTCGACCGCGGCGACGGCGGACTCGTCCTCGTCGCCTGCCCGCTGGCGGCCTTCCTCGTCGGCTGGACGATCTCGGCCGACGTGGCCTACGACCACTCAGCCTTCTGGGCGCACCTCGGAGCCGGGCTGCCGGGCCGCGCCGACAGACTAGGACGCGCTGTCGCAGCGACGCTCGTCGGTCTCCCGGTGATCGCGGCCGTGGTGCTCGGGGTCGTGGCGAGCACCGGTCGGTGGCAGGACCTCGCCGCGGTCGCGGGGATCTCCGTGGGCATCCTGCTCACAGCCCTCGGGATCTCGAGCGTCGTGTCGGCGCGCTTCGTCTACCCGGTGCCTCGTCCTGGGGACGGGCCGTTCTCCTCTCCCCAGGGGTCGGCGGTGGCCGACCTCGCCACGCAGGCCGGTGGTTGGGCCGTCCTGGCGCTGCTCGCGCTGCCGGAGGTCGCCGTCGGGGTCGTGGCCGTCGTCTCGAGCAGCCCAGGGCTCGGCTGGCTCGCCCTCGGGCTCGGTGTAGGTCTCGGAGGGTTCTGGTGGGTCGCCGGTGTGCGGATCGGCGCGGCGGTCTACGACCATCGCGCCCCGGAGCTCCTGCAGCAGGTGGTCGCGAGCCGATGACGCGAGCGGTCCGCGCTCAGCCTGCCGCGCCAGCCGTCGTCGTCGTCGCGTCCGCCGTCGCCGGAGCGTCCGTCGTCGCACGAGGTGCGACCACTGCTGCCACGACGGCGACCAGCCCGGCGAGCACGAAGGCACCCAGGTACCCCACCCCGCCGACGCTCGGGACCAGCCACGCGATGGCGATCCCGGCGAGGGCCAGCAAGAACGCGCTGCTCAGGGCGTCCGCGACCTGCAACGACGACGTGTTCGACCCCTGCTCGTGGGTGGGGGAGAGGTCGAAGACGAGGATCGCGAGCGTCGGGAACACCATGCCGAGCCCGAGGCCGCCGGCCGCCCACGCCACGTAGGTGAGCTCGGCCGGGACCGACGGGATCACGAGCAGCGCCACCCCGGCGATCGCCACGACGACGAGCCAGGTGCCCAGCCGCAAGAACGCTGCCGAGGACCACGTGAGCCTGCTGCGCATGAGCGAGCCGAGGGCCCACGTCACGGCGCCGGCTGTGAGGACGATGCCCGATCGGGCCGGGCTGAAGCCCCGCTCCTGCTGGAGGATCAGCGGCAAGAACACCTCGGCGGCGTAGAAGGACGAGGCGACGAGCCCGCGGAGCGCGATGACCGTCGGCAGCCCGCGCCCCGCACGCAGCGTGCCCCGGGGCAGCAGTCGTGGGGCGACCGCGAGGACCACGACGGCGCCGACCGCGATCATCGTGTAGCCCGGGGCGCTGTGGTTCTCGGTCCCGAGCGACATCAGCGCGACGCCTGCGCTCGCCGCGGCAGCCCACCAGAGCGCCCCCCGGCGTGAGGCCGGGCCTGTCGCGGGCGGAGCAGCAGGGTCGTCGCCCGCGGTCGTGGCGGTCCTGGCGCTGTCCCGGACTGCGGAGACCAGCATGAGGACGGCCGGGACGGCGAGGATCGCGACCGAGAGGAACACCCACCGCCACCCGAGGTGCGACACGACGATCCCGGCGAGGAGCGGCCCGACGAGGGACGGCACCACCCAGGCGGTCGAGAAGGCCGCGAGCACCTTGGCCCGCGCCGCCCCCGAGTACTGGCGCGCGACGATCATGTAGAGCGCGACGATGTACGCCCCCGACCCGAGCCCCTGGAGCGCGCGTCCTACGAGCAGGACACCCATCGACGGGGCGAGCCCGGCGAGGAGCAGACCGAGGACGAAGACGCCCACCCCGCCGAGCAGCGACGGGCCGACGGTCCCACGGTCGGTCGAGCGTCCCGCGAGCACCATGCCCATGACCGAGGTCGCGATGGTCAGCGCGAAGGCCGGCGCGTACAGGGCCAGACCGTCGAGGGACGCGGCGATCACGGGCATCGCTGTCGAGACGGCGAGCGACTCGAAGGCTCCGAGCGAGACCAGGGCGATCATGCCGACGAACATCGGCGAGGTGGCGACACGGCGTCGGTCCGGTCCGCTGCCGCGAGCGGTCTGCTCGCCGGACTGCGAGGCGCCTCGTCCCGCGGTACGCGGTCCGGCAGCGCCTGGTCTGGTGGTGCCCGTGCTTGCGGCTGTGCCCTCGGCTGTCGTCGAACCGGGGGCGGGTGGTGCGGTCGTCATGGAGTCCTCGTGGTCGTGCGCCCTGGCGGCTGTGGGCCGTGGACGGTGCTGCTGGCCGACGGTCGGTGGTGGGAGACGTCGGCGGGGGAGCGAGTGCGCTCAGACCACTATCGCCGACGGCGGAGGGCGATCCGAGACGTGCGTACCAGGTCGGGCGAAGATCACATCGGGTCTGGTCTGGGGCGCCACCGGGGCCGTCCGGGGCATCGAGGGCCGCCAGCCCCGTAGACTCTTCTCCCGTGGCCCTCACTATCGGGATCGCCGGACTCCCCAACGTCGGCAAGTCGACCCTCTTCAACGCTCTCACCCGTGCGCAGGTGCTCGCGGCGAACTACCCGTTCGCCACGATCGAGCCCAACGTCGGCGTGGTGCCGTTGCCGGACGCCCGCCTGGGGAAGCTCGCCGAGGTCTTCGGCTCCGAGCGCATCCTCCCCGCGACGGTGTCCTTCGTCGACATCGCCGGGATCGTCCGCGGTGCGAGCGAGGGTGAGGGCCTGGGCAACAAGTTCCTCGCCAACATCCGCGAGGCCGAGGCGATCTGCCAGGTGACCCGCGCCTTCGCCGACCCCGACGTCGTGCACGTCGACGGCAAGGTCTCGCCCAAGGACGACATCGAGACGATCAACACCGAGCTGATCCTCGCCGACCTCCAGACTCTCGAGAAGACGATCCCGCGCCTCGAGAAGGAGGTCAAGATCAAGAAGGGCGACGCCGCCCTGCTGACCGCGGCCCAGGACGCGCAGAAGGTCCTCGAGGAGGGCACCACACTGTTCTCCGGGGCCGCCAAGGCCAAGCTCGACCTCGAGCAGCTCGCCGGTCTGCAGCTCATGACGGCCAAGCCCTTCATCTACGTCTTCAACACCGACGACGCAGGCCTCGCCGACCAGGCGTTCCAGGACGAGCTCCGTGCGCTCGTCGCGCCCGCCCAGGCGATCTTCCTCGACGCGAAGTTCGAGTCCGAGCTCGTCGAGCTCGAGCCCGACGAGGCCGCTGAGATGCTCGCCGACTCCGGCCAGGCCGAGCCCGGCCTCGACCAGCTGGCCCGTGTCGGCTTCGAGACCCTCGGTCTGCAGACCTACCTCACGGCAGGTCCGAAGGAAGCCCGCGCCTGGACCATCCACAAGGGTTGGACGGCCCCGCAGGCCGCCGGCGTGATCCACACCGACTTCGAGCGCGGCTTCATCAAGGCCGAGGTCATCTCCTTCGACGACCTGATCGAGGCCGGTTCCGTGGCCGCTGCACGCTCGGCGGGCAAGGCCCGCATCGAGGGCAAGGACTACGTCATGCAGGACGGCGACGTCGTGGAGTTCCGCTTTAACGTCTAGCGTCAATGACGGTGCCCGTCATGCGCTGGTCCCGTGATCAGATCGTTCGGCAGCAAGGACGCCGAGCGCCTCTGGAATGAGCAGTACGCCAAGCGCGTCGACCGGGCGGTTCAGCGGGTGACGTTGCGGAAGCTTGAGCTGATCCACGCGGCGAAGGATGTCGACGAACTTCGGGTCCCGCCAGGGAACCGCTTGGAGCGTCTGGTCGGCGACCGCCGCGGACAGCACAGCATCCGTGTGAAGGCGCAGTGGCGTCTCTGCTTCGTCTGGAGAGATGGAGGTGCGGAAGATGTCGAGCTCGTCGACTACCACTGAGACCGACCTGATCGACCCGATCCACCCTGGAGAGATCCTCATGGAGGACTTCATCAACGGGTTCGGGATCACGCAGAACAAGCTCGCGGTCGCTATCGGCGTGCCGCCGCGTCGGATCAACGAGATCGTGCACGGCAAGCGGGGTATCACGGCCGATACCGCGATCCGTCTAGCGCGCTACTTCGGGACCTCCGAGGAGCTCTGGATGAATCTGCAGTCGAGCTATGAGCTGCGGCTCGAACGACGGGCGCTGCGGGACAAGGTCGCAGCGATCACGCCGTTGGCGGTTGCCTGAGCGGCCCTGAGTGCTACCGCCTACCGCGGCAGCGGTCGACGCCGTGCCTAGACTCGTGACGTGCGCACCCGAGTCTCGACCTCCGTGGCCCTGTCCATCGCAGCCGTCCTCGCCCTGGCGGCGTGCACCGGCTCGCCGGACCCCGGTCCGTCGGTGTCGTCACCGACGCCGACCGCCGTCGCCGACCCGACGAACCTGAGCGAGCTCGAGCGGGCCGTCATCGACGAGGGCCTCGTCGACAGCGCGTCCTTCCAGGTGGACATGGGCCAGGGCTCGACGCTGACCATCCAGCTCTTCTGGGACGACGTGCCGAGCGCTGCGGATCAGCTGGCGGCCTTCACGGAGGTCGACAGGCGGATCGACGAGCTCCCCGACAGGCGACCGGAGGCGACGCAGATCGTCCTGAGCACGACTCGGCCAGATGGCGGGTTCTCCGGCATCCAGACCGGCTACGACCCCGGCACCGAGGTGCTCGCCGGCATGCTCGAGGCTGTCGACGGGACTGCCTGCCACTCGGCGAACCTCGCGCGCCGGGACACCGGTGACGGCTCGGGGGAGCGGGCGATCCTCGACCTGCGGTGTTCGGTGGAGGCCAAGGACGTTGTGGGGCTGGCGGGCAGCTACGACGAGGTCACCGGCCTCGGGACCGGCATCGCGGGGGTCGACGCCACCACCTGGGAGGTGTCGATCCAGCGCCGGTCCACCTCCGAGGCGCTGCTCAGGCTCGACGCGGGACCGGTCGACGGTCGCCAGCAGGTCCTGGTCGACGCCATGACCACAGCGGTCGGGGCCGGTGCGGCCAGGCTCACCGTGATCGACTCCGGGACGAGCGTCGTGGTCGCGGGCTTCGCCGACGCCGGGCAGAGCGGGCTCTGCACCACGCTGGTCGACCAGATGACCGCAGCAGGCGTCGAGCGTGCCTCCGCCAGGATGCAGCTGCGGGACGCCCAGGACTGGGCCTGCAACCTGAATCCCTGAGCCGCCGGCTCAGCCCTCGCGGGGCGAGGTGAGCCCGGCGGGGACTGCGGGCGGTTCGCCGGGCCACTCCCCGAGCCTGTCGACGGTCTCCGGCACGCCGTTGTCGACGGCGTAGTCGGCCACGGGGATCGACACCCTGGAGAACCCCTGGGGGGAGACATCACCGGTCCGCGCCTCGCTCGAGACCCACCCGGACTGCTTCGCAGCCTCGCCCAGGTCGATCCCGTCGCCGACGATGCCCTGGTAGCCGATCTCGACCGTCGTGCTCGGCATGGTCCTGTCCTCGACCGACCAGGCTGCTTCGACGAGGTAGGTGACGAGGGCCTCGGGGTCGTCGAGCTGGTACCCGGGGTCGAGGGTCACGTCGACGGTGAACCCGCTGTTGCCCTTGATGTTGCGGTCTGAGCCGTCGACACGGGAGAACGTCAGGCCTTCGATGCCGTCGAGGGTCTGGGTGAGCTCAGCCAGCGTCTGGCCTTCGCCCGACGTCTCGTCCTGCGGCGTCGTGTCCGTCGTCGCACAGGCAGAGAGCCCGAGCACGGTGGCGACGGCAAGGGTAGTGAGCGATGACCGGGACGGGCGACGACTGGGGGAGCGAGTCATCTGACCAGCGTATCGAGGGCGCCGGGAGAGCACGCGACCTCTGCGTCGAGCGGTCGACGGCAGCTCCGTCAGAACAGCGGCCAGGGGACCGCAGGCATCTCACCGGAGGGGCCCGGGAACAGCCCCGTGGAGCGAACCTCAGAGCAGCGAGCCGCGAGCGAAGCGATCTCGTCGGCGCTGAGCAGCTCGGCCAGCTCTGCGCCCAGGTCGCCGTCCAGACCTGCGAGGACCCGCTCGACGCCGTCGAGCTCGTCAGCGGTCAGCGTGTCGTCGACCCATCCCCACAGGACCGTGCGCAGCTTGTGCTCGCTGTGGAAGGTGAGCCCGTGGTCGACGCCGTACCTGTGGCCGTCGGTCATCGCCAGGACGTGGTTGCCCTTGCGATCGGCGTTGTTGACGAGCAGGTCGAGCACGGCCATGCGCCGCAGCGCCGGGGTGTCTTCGTGGACGAGGGTGACGAGCCGGCCGTCCGCGCCCTCTCCCTGGAGGACCTGCTTCCAGCCCTCCGAGGGCACCTCGTCGCTCGGGACGAGGTCGACGGCGCTGTGCTCGGGGTCGGGCTCCTTCCAGAGCTGGACCATCCCCTCGCCGAAGGGACCGTCGCGCAACCAGGTCTGGGGGACGACACCCCAGCCGAGGGTCTCCGAGACCCTGTAGGCGGCCACCTCGCGCTGAGCCAGGGTGCCGTCGGGGAAGTCCCACAGCGGGCTCTCCCCGGCGACCGGTTTGTAGACGACGACCACGTCGCCGATGGAACCTAAGAACGTCGCGTTGGAGGCCGTCCTGATGCGGCCGGTGACCGTGAGCTCGCCGGTCACCAGGTCTTCTGCAGGCATCAGACCTCGGGGAGGGTGCAGGTGTGCCCGTCGGGGTCGACCGGGTACCCGCAGAGCGGGCACGCCGGGCGCCCCGCGCCCACGACCTCGCGGGTGCGCTTGGCGAAGGCGCGCGCGGTCCCGACGGGGATGCGCACGAGCAGCATCTCGGAGTCGACGTCGTCGGGGTCGGACACCGGGGCCACGTCGTCGATGTCGTCTGCGTCGTCCTCGGCGAGGGGGTAGGCCTCGATGACCACCTGCGCGGTGGTCGGGTCCCAGCCCAGGCTCATGGTGCCGGCGCGGAAGTCCTCCTCGACGGTGTCGAGAGGGTCGTTGTCGACGAGCTCGGGGGGTGTGCCTGTCGGGACGCTGAAGGGGTTGCCCTCGACCGTGAGGAGCTGGTCGAGGATCTCGTCGATCTTCTCCGCGAGCAGGGCTGACTGCTGCTTCTCGAGGGCGATGCTCACCGTCCGGGTCCCGGAACGGACCTGGAGGTAGAACGTGCGCTCCCCGGGACGACCGATGGTGCCGACGACGATCCGGTCAGGCCAGTCGAAGTCGTGGACGCGTGTAGGCATGCAAGTACTCTAAACGCCGGTGCCGGACGGTGCCGTGTGCCCGGCGCCGCCACCCACCGGTGCATCTCCCGACGCGCGGCCCTGCGACAACCACGAGAGGTCGCCGGCATCGGTGTTGGTCGCGTGGACCGTCGGCCTGCTCGCGCCGTAGCGGACGATCGACACCGAGGCGGGACCGACGTCGATGCGCTGGAACAGGTCGAGGTGCGTGCCGAGGGCGTCCGCGAGGATGGACTTGATGATGTCGCCGTGGCTCACGGCCGCCCACACGGCCCCAGGGCCGTGCTCGGCCTCGACGGCCGCGTCGTGGCGGCGTATCGCTGCGACAGCCCGGGCCTGCATCCCGGCCATCGACTCCCCACCGGGGAAGACGACCGCTGAGGGCTGCGCCTGCACGGTCGGCCAGAGTGCCTCGGTCGCGAGCTCGGCCAGCGTCCGGCCCTGCCACTGCCCGTAGTCGCACTCGGTGAGATCAGCCTCGACCGTGAGACCGGGCGAGCCGGTCTGTCGGTCGAGGATGTGCTGCGCGGTCTGCTGGCAGCGTTCGAGAGGGCTCGTCACCACCTGGACCAGGGGGACGGCTGCGAGCCGGTCCCCGGTGAGAGTCGCCTGATCGCGGCCGATCTGGTCGAGGGCGACGCCGACGGCCCTGCCGGCCAGCACCCCGGACGCGTTCGCTGTGGTGCGGCCGTGCCGCACGAGGAGGACTGTCGCCATCTGGCCAGCCTAACCATGCCGACAGCTCTCGCCGTCCCCGGTGTCGATCTTGCTCTGCGGCGACTCATCGCCTCCAAGCAGGAGGGGGCCATGGTCGACGGCATCGCCGGGCAGGCCGACCTCGAGTCGGGTCTCGGTGCCCCCGTGGTGCCTCCCGCCGAGGCCTGACGGAGGTGACCGACTATCTCGTCGACAACTCGGTGTGGGCCCGGTTGGCCAGCGGTGACCGAGGGATCACCGATCGCCTGCGCCGCATCGAGAAGGCTCCGGCGGACCTGTTCGTCACGTGTGCCCCGCAGGTTCTCGAGCACTGTCACAGCGCGCGCACCCCGGTCTCGCACCGTGCGTTCCGTGACCAGCTCTCTCTGGGGTTCCCGCTCGAGCGTGCTCCGGACGAGTCGCTGGTCCTCGAGATCCAGAGCGCGCTCTGGGATGCGGGCCTGGTCTGGGCCGCTGGTGCGATCGACATCGTGATCGCGGGCTATGCCATGGTCAACGACGCGACGGTGCTGGCAGCGGATTACGACTTCGAGCACATCGCGCGGGTCGTGGACCTCCAGCACGAGTACGTGGCCCCAGATCCTCTGAGTTGGCGGCATCACCTCCTCCCCGGGTGAGCCGATCCCGGACGAGGTCGTGCGCGGCGACGGTGCCACGGCGCTCCGCTGCGATGTGCAGCATGTCGGTCGACACTCCGTCGGATGAATGTCAGACATGAGTAGTACAATCGGCTCATGCAGACCGTGACCAAGCGCGAGCTCAACCAGCACACGGCGGCCGTCCTCGACCGGGTCACCTCGACCGAGGACGTCGTGGTGACCGAGCGGGGGACGCCACGGTGGCGTCTCAGCCCCGTCGGGGAGCAGGACACGCCTCTCGTCCGGCTAGAGCGTGAGGGGCGGTACACCCCGCCCGCCGTCTCGCCCGTCCCCTGGCCCGAGAGCCCAGGTGGCCCGGCGTACACGGACGCCCAGGTCGATGTCATGCTCGACGAGATGCGCGGGGACCACTGACCCGTGGCATCGCGCATCGTCTACCTCGACTCTTCGGTGGCTCTCCGGACCATCCTGGACGTCCCCGAGCGGTCGAGCCTCCAGGAGTGGATGCAGGCTCCCGGGACGACCTACGTCTCCTCACGCCTCCTCCGGACCGAGGTGGTGCGGGTCTTGCGGCGCGATGGCCGCCCGCTCTCCGACGCGGCGCCGCTGCTCGACCGTGTCGGCATGCTCGACATCACCCGAGAGACACATTCCGTCGCCGAGTCGATCGAACGGCACATCAAGACTCTTGACGCTCTGCACCTGGCGACCGCGCTCCTCGTCGGCGAGCCGGTGACGATCGCGACCCACGACTCGACGATGAAGACCGTCGCTGTGCACCTGGGGCTGTCGGTCACCGATCCTGTGAGCTCTGCATGAGGGCTCCTCGAACACTCTCGTGATCCGAGAGCGCTGGATGACCTGACCAGCAGCGCGGGACCTGGCCAGTGCGCCGCGAGGACGCTGCTCGACCACCACCGACTCGCCGAGCCTGGTGCCGTGATGCCCGTGGCCCTCCACCTGCAGGGGGAGGTGCGGCCGCCCGCGAGACGTCCCCGTAGGCCCACGGGTGGATGGCCTCGGCGTTCCTCCTTGCTAGCGTCGCGGGCATACACCCAGGTCAGGGCACCGCGCCCGCCTGCTCGCGAGGATGCGCACAGGGGCGACTCCTGCCGCTCGACTCCTCGGGTGTGCACAAGCCGGGGGGCACCAGTGAACCGTCGTCGACGACCCGTCCGACCATCGACCGAGCGACACCGCAGACCGGCGAGCGATCTCGCGCAGGCGCCAGCGAGCCGGGCGGCCCGTGCCGTCAGGCTCGGCAGCGCGGCCGTCGTGCTCGGGCTCGTGGTCACGTCCCTGACCTCGTGCGCCGCCGAGCCCGCGGTACCCGTGGAGGTCTCGTGCCTGGACGGCCCTGGTCTCGCACCGGCCGCCGGTGCTGCGGGGACCGTGGCCGGCTTCGGGGTGAGCGGCCT
The DNA here is from genome assembly GCF_001425965.1 of Sanguibacter sp. Leaf3. Classification (NCBI taxonomy): domain Bacteria; kingdom Bacillati; phylum Actinomycetota; class Actinomycetes; order Micrococcales; family Sanguibacteraceae; genus Sanguibacter; species Sanguibacter sp. Leaf3. The sequence continues at coordinate 1,234,057 of NZ_LMRH01000001.1, forward strand.
GCGACCGGGCCCTGTCACCCGCGACTACTACGCGGTCACCGAGCGGACCCTCGTCGACCTCGACGACCCCGTCGTCGACGCGGACGGGGCCCTGGTGAGCGAGGCGACCCACGGCCGAGGCCCTGACTACCACCCGGTCGCACTCGCGCAGTACGGGCTGGCCACCCTCGGCTCCTACGAGCTCACCCGCGATCCCGAGTACCTGCGTCGTGCGCTCGCGACCGCGACCCGTCTCCTCGAGGGTGCGACGGTGTCGGAGGACGGCGCGCTGTGGTTCGCCTACCCCTTCGAGTACTCGATGCACGGGGACGAGGCGATGACTCTCGAGGCACCCTGGTACTCCGGGATGGCTCAGGGCCAGGGACTCTCCCTCTTCACCCGGCTGGCAGCGCAGACCGGAGACCCGGTGTGGGTGGGGGCGGCCGAGCAGACCTTCCGCACCTTCGGCGTCGAGCGCCCGTCCGACGACGACTCAGCCCCGTGGTTCGCTCACGTCGACGAGGCCGGGTGCCTGTGGTTCGAGGAGTACGTCGGGTCGGTCGAACCCGTCCAGGTGGTCAACGGGCACATCTACGCGACCTTCGGTCTCTACGACTACGCGCGCCTCACGTCGGACGAGGCAGCGGTCGAGCTCTTCGACGGTGCGGCCACGACGGTGCTCCAGGCCTTCGGTGCCTACCGCGCTCCCGGCGACGTCTCGTACTACTGCGCGGGTCAGTACTGCAAGGACCAGGAGTGGCAGCCCGGGAGCTATCACCGGGGGGTCGTGCGCCAGGTGGAGACGCTCGCCCTCATCACCTCCGACGCCGCGTTCCTCGACCGTGCCACGGTCTTGCGCACGGACTACTCCGAGTCGGGCTCGACCGACTGACGGTGCGCGGGACTCGAGACGACGAGGGGGACCGTGCCGGTGGCACGGTCCCCCTCGTCGATCACCCCAGCCCTACACAGCGCTCTTGTTCTCCCCGGGCCGTCCGCCCAGGTACAGGTCGGACAGCTGCGGGTCGGCGAGCAGCTCGCGCGCGGGCCCGGTGATGTGCACCCGGCCGAGGTCGAGCACGCAGCCGATGTCGGCGGTCTCGAGCGCCCGGCGGGCGTTCTGCTCGACGAGCAGCACCGCCACGCCGGCGTCGCGCATGCGCACGATCTGCTCGAACACCTTGGTGGTCGTCTTCGGGTCGAGGCCCATCGACGGCTCGTCGAGCAGGACCACCTTCGGGCTGACCATGAGCGACCGGGCGAACTCGACCTGCTTCTGCTGGCCGCCCGAGAGCAGACCGGCCAGCTGCTTCCACCGCTCGCCGACGATCGGGAAGAGGTTCTGCACGAACTCGACCCGTTCCTTGATCTGCGCGCTGTCGCGCATCGTGTACGCGCCGAGCAGCACGTTCTCGGCGACCGTCATCTCGCGGAAGACGCTGTGCCCCTGGAGCACGTGGGCCAGGCCCGAGGTCAACATCTCCTGCGGTCCCTGGCCGGTGACGTCGGTGCCGTCGACCACGATCCGGCCCGAGGCGGGCTTGAGCAGCCCGCTCGCGACCTTGAGCACGGTGGACTTGCCGGCGCCGTTGGGCCCGACGAGGCACACGACGGTCGAGGCCGGCACGCGGATGGTGAGCCCGCGCAGCACCATGGCCGCCCGGCCGTAGCCAGCCTGGATGTCGTCGAGGACGAGCAGGTCGCCGCCCGGGCTCGACGGTGTCTGGGGTGTGAGGTCAGACGCCAAGGTAGGCCTCCAGGACTCGGGGGTCGGACTGGACGATGTCGGGTGTGCCCTCGGCGATCGGCCTGCCGCGGTCGAAGACGACGACGTGGTGGGACAGGCTCATCACGAGGTCCATGTTGTGCTCGACGATGAGGAAGGTGGTGCCCTCCGCGTTGAGCTCTTTGACGAGAGAACCGATCCGGCCGATGAGCGACGGGTTCACGCCGCCCGCGGGCTCGTCGAGCATGATCGTGTCGGGGTCGCCCATGAGCACCCCGGCGAGCTCGAGGAGCTTCTGCTGCCCGTAGGACAGGTCGCGTGCCTCGCTGTCCTCGAGGTGGTCGATCCCCACGCGCACGAGGAGCTGGCGTGCCTTGGCCACCTCTTCGTCTGTGCGGGCGGGGGCGAGCAGATCGCGGATGCGCGTGCGACGGACGGCGACGAGCACGTTGTCCAGGACCGTCATGCGGGGGAAGATCCGGCACAGCTGGAAGCTGCGCCCGATCCCCGCGTGCGCGATCACGTGCGGCGACCGCCCGGTGATGGTGCGCCCGCGGAAGGTGACGGTGCCGGAGTCGGGCTTGATCATCCCGGTGACGCAGTTGAAGAACGTCGTCTTGCCGGAGCCGTTGGGCCCGATGAGCGCGTTGATCTTCCCGTCGTGGAAGGTGACGTCGGCGCCGTCGACCGCGCGCACGCCGCCGAAGACCTTGGTCAGGCCTCGGGTGCTGAGGTTGGACCCTGTCGTCTCGCTCATCGCTCCTCCTCGGGGGCAGGGGTGGGTCCGCCGGCGTGCCGGGCGACGGCGGGGTCGGGGGACTGCTCGGGGGCGGCCGGCCCGCCGGAGAACACCGAGTCGCCGTTGATGCCGGCGGCGGCGTTGCGCTCGGCGAGCTCGCTCGCGGTCATCTCGCGGATCGAGGACGACTGCGGGCCGAGGCGCCGCAGCCCGGCCTGGACCGCGGGGATGATCCCGTCGGGCATGAACAGCACGACCAGCCCGAGCAGCAGGCCCGTCGCGACGAGGTGGAACTGCGTGTCGCCGAACTCGAGCTTGAACACCTCGAGCGCGACCCCGACGATCACGGCCCCGACGAGAGGCCCGAAGAGGTTGCGGATGCCGCCCAGGAGCGCCATGAGGACCATGTACGACCCGAGCAGGATCGAGAACTGGAAGATCGGGTCGAGGTCTCCGAACCACAGCGCGTACATGCCGCCGGCCAGGCCTGTGAGCGTGGCCGAGACGACGTAGGCGACGAGCTTGTAGTTGCGGGTGGGGATTCCCAGGGCCTCGGCCTTGTCCTCGTCCTCGCGGATCGCCTTGAGGCCGATGCCGAAGCGTGAGCGGTCGATCGCCCACCACAGCACGAGCATCACGGCGAGGAGCGCCGCGAAGAGGTAGAAGAACACGCGGTGGTGCTCAGGACGCATGAGGTCCGGGAAGGGGCGCGGGACGACGAGGCCGTTGGACCCGCCTGTGAAGGATCCCCAGCCCTGGAACACGAGCAGCAGGATGAGCACGAAGGAGATCGAGACGATGACGAAGGACGCCCCGCGCACGCGCAGCGCCGCGATGCCGATCGGCACGGTGATGATCGCGACGACCACCCCGGCCAGGGCCCACGCGACGAAGGACGGCAGCTCGAGCTCCCGGATGATGATGCCGGTGCCGTAGGCGCCGAGACCGAAGTAGGCGGCGTGCCCGAGGGAGATGTAGCCGGTGAAGCCGCCCATGAAGTTCCACGAGGTGGCTGTGCAGGCGTAGGACAGGACGACGACGCCGGCCGAGAGGATGTAGGCGTTCGGGGCCATGGACGGGAAGAGCGCGACCACGAGCGCACCGACCACGAGCGCGAGCGCCGCGGCGATGCGGCGGGTGCGGCGTGAGGTGGGCGGTCGGGTCGTGGTCTCGCGGGACGGTGCGGCCAGGGTGCTAGAAGCGTTGGGCAAGGCGACCTCCGAAGAACCCCTGCGGACGCACCATGAGCGTCACGAACAGGGCGACGTAAAAGATGGTCTGCGCCCACGTGGTCCCGAGCGGGACCTGCAGCAGGCTCTGGCCCACTCCCAGGACGAGGGCGGCGATGGCAGCGCCGGGGATCGAGCCGAGACCTCCGACGACGATGATCGCCATCAGCGGTCCGATCCAGTGCCAGTGCAGCGACGGGTAGATGGTGGCGTCGAGCGAGAGCGCGGTCCCGCCGAGGGCCGCAGTCGCCAGGCCGAGCCCGAAGCCGAGGCCCGCGACACGGTCGGTCTTGATGCCGACCAGCTGGGCGGCCTCGGGGTGCTGGATCGTGGCGCGCAGCGCCTGCCCGAACCGCGTGTGCTTCATCAGCAGGTACAGGGCGAGCAGCGAGAGCGCCGCGAGCCCGAAGGCGATGAGCTTGACCACGGCGATGCGGGCGCCGAAGATCTCGAGGCTCGACGAGGAGTAGGGCAGCTGGGTGCGGCGCTGGGTCCCGCCCCACACAAAACCGATGAGGCCTTCGATGAACAGCGCGATGGCGAAGGTCAGCAGGACCGACATCATGGTGAGCGTCGCGGGCCGCAGCCGCCGGATGAGCAGACGCTGCATGACCACGCCGACCCCGAAGAACAGCGGGACCGTGACCACGAGGGTCAGCAGGGGGTCGATGCCGAGCCGAGAGTTCGCGTACCACGCGAGGTAGGCGGCCAGGATGAGGAAGGCCGAGTGGGCGATCATGACGACGCGCATGACACCGAAGTACAGCGTCAGGCCGGCTGCGAGGAGGGCGTAGAGCCCGCCGAGCAGCACGCCGAGGATGAGGCTCTGGACGAGGAGGGAACCGGTCACGGAGCCGTCACCACTCGGGCTTGGGGAAGATGGGCGCGGCCTCGGCGGTGTCCTCGGGCAGGACGATCGTGATCTCGCCGTCGACGTACTGCTGGATCAGGTGCGCGCCCTGCGGCTTGCCCGTCGCGTCCCAGGTGAGGGGCCCGACGACGGTGTCGACCTCGTTCTCGTGCAGCCAGTCGACCAGCTGCTGCTGGCAGTCGCCCTGCTCGGCGCAGCCGACGGCCTCGACGGCAGCGGCCACGACCTGGCCCGTGGTGTAGGCGTTGGCCTCGTCCTCACCGGGCGGGTTGCCGTGGATCTCGGTGTAGCGCTCGACGAAGTCGGCGTTGGAGGGCCATGCCGCGTCAGGGGTGTAACCGGTCGGGGAGAGGATCCCCTCGGTCTTCGCGCCGATCGCCGCGGAGAACTCCGGGTTCGTCGGGGCTGTCGAGAACGCGGCGAGCTCGGGCTGGTAGCCGAGCTGCTGCAGGGCCACGATGAGGTTCACGGCGTCCTGGTACTGGGTGCCGCCGATGACCACGTCGGCCCCCGAGTCGGCGATCTTCGCGGCGATCGGCGAGAAGTCTGTCGTGTTGGGCGGGTAGACCTCGTCAACGAGGACCTCGAGCCCGCCCTCGGCCAGCTTGTCGCGCAGGCCGTAGGCGGTGCCCTGCGCGAAGGGGTCGTCCATGGCCGCGACGGCCACGGTCTCGGGCCGCTCGGCCTCGGGCAGCGCGAGGATGTAGTCGGCGAGGTTGTTGTAGTGGTCGTCCGCGATCGCGGGGGCTGCGTAGAAGAGGTTGTCGAAGCCCTGCTCGAACACCTCGGCCGCGGCCCCGGCCGGCTCGACGAAGAGCATCCCGTACTCCTGCGCGATGCGCGCCGAGGGGACCACCAGGCGGGTCGAGAACGGACCGAAGACGAGGTCGACCTCGTCCTGGGCGATGAGGACCTCGTAGTCGGCGACGACGCGGTCGGCGTTGGACTGGTCGTCGAGGATCTTCAGCTCGACCTGCCGGCCGAGGAGCCCACCGTCTTCGTTGACGATCTGGGCCCAGGCCTCGTAGCCGCGCTGGACGCCCTTGCCGGGCTCGGAGAAGTCGCCGGTGAGCGGGAGGGAGATGCCGATGACGATAGGGTCGTCGCCCCCGCCGTCGGACCCGCCGCTCGAGCCTCCGCAGGCGGCGACGGTGAGGAGCGCTGTGGCGCTCGCGGCCGCGATGAGAACGCGGCCTCGTGCGCTGGTGCCGCGTGAGCGGCTGGTCATGTGTGCCACGGGTGTTTCTCCTACTTCGTCGTAAGAAGGTCATCCAATGGGGATCACCGCACCTGCGGAGGCTCGTCGTCGAACATCCGGTGGAAAGCGGTTACCGCACACTATGCTCCCGGATATCATCAGCGCAAGACCCGGGCGAGGGTACAAAGTCCCGGACATGGCAAGGGGGCCATCGATGTCGGTCAGAGCGCAGCACGTCCCCGGCGAGCCCCGGCTCTCCGACGTCGCACGGCTCGCGGGGGTGTCGATCGCGACGGCCTCGCGGGCCCTGTCCGGGGCGCGGGCCGTCACCCCAGAGCTCGGCCGGCGCGTGCTGGAGGCCGCCGACGCGCTCGCCTACACCGTGAACCCGCACGCCCGGTCGCTCGCCGGAGGTCTGACGGCCGTCCTGGGTCTGATGGTCTACGAGATCGACGACCCGTACTTCGCCGAGATCGCCGGCGGTGTGATCGCCGGGGCGGCCGAGCAGGGGTGGAGCGTGCAGGTGAGCCATCAGGACCGCACGCCTGCGAGCGACCTGGCCGGAGCCCGGCTGCTGCGGGGTCAGCGCGTCGGTGCGATCGTCATCGCCGGGTCCGGCTACAGGGACGCGGCCATGAACACCATGCTCAACGCCGAGCTCGAGGCCTACGCGGCGTCGGGAGGGCGGCTCGTCGCGATCGGTCACCGCGACCTCGACTGCCACGCCGTGCTGCCCGACAACGTCGGTGCGGGGCGTGCCGTCGCCGAGCACCTCGTGGCGCTCGGGCACCGGCGCATCGGTGTCGTGGCCGGCCCGGAGCGGATGACCACGGTCCAGGACCGCAGCCGCGGGATCGCGGAGGTCGCGGCGGCCGCGGGGATCGACGACGTGGCCTGGGAGCACGCGGCCTTCACCCGTGACGGCGGACGGGCGGCGACGACCCGGCTGCTCGAGGCACGCAACGACCTCACGGCGATCATCGCGCTCAACGACACCATGGCGATCGGGGCTCTGTCGGTCCTGCGCGAGCGTGGGGTCGCGGTGCCGCATGCCGTGTCGGTGACGGGGGTCGACGACGTCCAGGTGGCGCAGGACCTCGCACCCGCGCTGACGACGGTCCGGCTGCCCATGGCGAGCATGGGCCGGCAGGCCGCGGGGCTCGCGCTGCGCGCCGAGCGAGACGCGGCGCAGGTGGTCGAGGTCGGGTTCGAGCTGGTCGTCCGTGCCTCGACGGCGCCGCCACCTGCCTGACCGAGCCGGGCTCACGACCCGAGGACGCACAGGTGCTCTGACGTGCACGGACGTCCCGTAGCGCCGTGAGGGCTGTCGGCTCGTCAGAGCGCAGGCGCTCTCGGCCAATGTGGAAAGCGTTTCCCCCAATTGTGCTCAGACCATTGCCACGTGCCTGGGTGCGTGCCAGGGTGAGCATGCCTGAAAGCGCTTCCCAATGACGAGGAGCCAGACAATGACGTCAGCACGCACCCGATCGGCGCGCCGCAGAGCGGCCGTCGCCATCCTTCTCTCAGCGGTCCTCGGGGCTCTGCCCCTGGCAGCCCCGGCCGGTGCCGCACCGGCCCCCGACGACCCCGGTGGCCCACCGCCACCGACGACCTCCGCAGGATTCACCGAGCACCTGGACTTCGAGCAGTACACCCCCGGTGCGCTCGACGGGCAGGACGGCTGGACCGCCAGCCCGGCGACGGCCGTCGTGCCCGACCCGCTCAACGGCAACAACTTCGTGCTCACCCAGAGCGGCCCCAGCATCCGGGCCTTCCGCGAGGTCCCGGCGATCGCTGACGGCGAGACCGGCACGCTGTTCTTCCGCATGCTCCGCAGTGGCAAGGTCGACACCTCCTTCGGGCTCACCGACGTCGACGCGCCGAGCACCACCAGCCACAGCCGCGCCTACGTCAACCACCAGAACGACGACGTGCTGCGCGTCCGCGACGGCGGAGCCTTCGCCACCGCGGGCAGCTGGTCGCCCGACGTCTGGCAGTGCGTGTGGATCGTGGCGGACAACGCGACCGACACCGTCGCCGTCTACAGCCAGGGTGGCCCCTACGCCGAGCAGACCCGCCTCCCCGCCGGCTCCGAGACCCAGCTCGGGTTCCGGCAGGCCGTGAGCGGTTCCCTCGACAGGTTCTACTGGGTCAACGGGACGCCCAACCCGGGGACGCAGTACCTCGACGACGTCGCGGTCGACACCGCCGGTGCGAACCTCGCCGTCCCGAGCGGCAACCCTGCGGACTGCGAGGTCGGCGAGGTGCCCTCAGAGCCGCTCCTCAACCCTCTGCCCGACCCGACGCCCTCCGAGCTGGGGATCGAGGTCGAAGAGCTCGTCCAGCTCCCGGCCTCCTCGACCACCCCGGCAGCGAGCGACCCGCGGCTGATCCGGCACAACCGGATCACGCACCTCGACGAGGTCCCCGACGGCTCGGGCCGCCTCGCCGTGCCGGACATGAACGCCGTGCTCTACATGGTCGACAAGGAGACGGGGGAGTACGTGCCCTATCTCGACGTCCGTGCGCAGTTCCTCGACACCTTCCACAACCACGCAGGCCTGGGCACAGGGCTCGGTTTTGTCGAGCACCACCCGGACTACGCCACCAACGGCATCTTCTACACGGTCCACACCGAGGCAGGGGCCGCGCTCACCCAGGACACGCCGGACTTCCCAGGGTTCGGGGCGACCAACTTCCACAGCGTCATCACCGAGTGGACGGCCGACGACCCGGCGGCGACGACCTTCGCGGGCACCAGCCGCGAGGTGATGCGGGTGCCCTTCAACGGCCGCGTGCACACGGTCCAGCAGCTGGCCTTCAACCCGACTGTCGCCCCCGGCGACGCCGACTACGGGAAGCTCTACGTCCTCGTCGGTGACGGCGGCAACGGGGTCGGCAACGACAACCCGCAGGACCTCGCGACACCCCAGGGCACGATCTTGCGCATCGACCCTCTCGGCGACGACAGCGCCAACGGGCAGTACGGGATCCCCGCGGACAACCCCTTCGTAGGGACCGCCGGCGCTCTCGGCGAGATCTACGCCGTCGGCATGCGCGACCCGCACAGGATCAGCTGGGACACCGGCGGCGAGCACACGATGTACCTCGGGCACATCGGCGAGTGGCAGGTCGAGTCGGTCTACGCCGTCGAGGCGGGCGACAACTTCGGCTGGTCGGACCGTGAGGGGCCCTTCGTGGCCGAGAACCGTCAGATCTTCCCGCTCCCGGCCGACGACGCCGAGCAGCACGACTTCACCTACCCCGTCGCGGCATACGACCACAACCGTGATCCCGGCCAGACCGGGGACGCGGGTGTCGCCCTCAACGGTGGTTTCGTCTACCGCGGGGCGATCCCCGAGCTCCAGGGCAAGTACCTCTTCACCGACCTGGTGCGCGGCTGGGTGCTGTCGACCGAGGAGGACGAGATGGTCCGGGGCGACGGCGACCCTGCAGGTCTTGCCGAGATCTCCCAGCTCAAGGTCTTCGTCGACGGCGTCGAGACGACCTTCGCCGACCTCGTCGGTGACACCCGGGTCGACCTGCGCTTCGGGTCCGACGCCGACGGCGAGCTCTATCTCGTCTCCAAGGCCGACGGCCGGGTCTGGACCGTGACGGGAGCCCGCACGGGCGACCCGGTGCCGGTCCAGCCCTCCGTGCTGCCCGAGCTCGCCCCGAGCCTCGTGGCCCACTACACCTTCGACCACCCTGTCGAGGGCGACCTGACGAAGGAGCTCGACCAGGGCTTCTCCGGTACCACGATCGACCTGGTCAACGGAGGCCGAGAGATGCGGGTGACCGACCGCGCCTACCCGGGCGCAGGCCGTGCGCTCCAGACGCAGCAGCTCAGCGCGACGGCTGCGTCCAACGACGACTGGAAGGCAGGGGTCTACGACCCTGAGGGTGTCGACACGCTGCGGCCCTTTGCCGGGGCCGACGAGACCACGATCATGGGCTGGTTCAAGCCCACGGGCGAGATGCCCGCGCTCAACTCGAGCACCGCCGACCCGGCCGACCGCTACAACGCGATCGGTCTGGCAGGCATCCTCACAGGGACCTCCGACGGGCACGCGGTCCGCACGCTGCTCGAGGTCATCAACGTGAACGGCGAGCCGAAGGTCGTCGGCCTGGCCCGCCGGGTCGACACCGGCGCCTCGTGGACCTACGCGGCGAACCTGCCCTGGGACGAGATCCTGGAGCGGGGGGAGTGGGTGCACCTCACGGCGACCTTCGACTTCGTGAACGGGTCGATGGCGTTGTACATGAACGGTCAGCCGCTCGAGGGGACGTACACCTCGGCGACCAACCCGTGGGGCCCGGGCAGCGCCTCGGAGTCCGACCCGCGCGGCATCAAGATCGGCGGCAGCTTCCCGCAGAACACCCGGGAGTCCAACCCCTGCGACTGCCGGATGGACGACCTGATGTTCCTCGACTCCGCGGTGTCGGCCGACCAGGTCGCGGCGCAGTTCGACAGGTACGCAGCAGAACCCGTCGTCAGCGTCCCGCCGCCGTCCTGCACCCCGGCCGGTGTCGTCCTGACCGACGTCATGGGGGCCGAGAGCTGGACGCCGCGCACGCCGTCGAAGTGGCAGCTCCCGGGCGAGGAGATCATCCTCGCCGAGGCGGGGACCAACCCGGACGACGGCATCCGCCGACCCTTCGAGTACGCGGTCCTCACCGAGGGCCCCGTCCTCGGGTCGGTCGACATCCAGGCGGAGGTCAGGCTCGACGAGCCCGTCTCCGTCAACAACCGGGACGTGATCGTGGTCTTCGGCTACACCTCGGACACGCAGTACTACTACGCGCACCTGTCGCAGGACAACACGATCTACCCGCACAACGGGATCTTCAAGGTCGACGGCAAGGACCGCGAACGCATCGACGACCAGTGGGACGGCGCGGTCGGTGCACCCCCGGCGGTGACCGACGACGAGTTCCACGCGGTCCGGGTGGTGCACTGCGCGGACACCGGGGAGATGGCCGTCTACCTCGACGGTCTCGAGAGGCCGTTGCTCACGGCGACCGACACGACCTTCACCTCGGGGCGTGTGGGCTTCGGGTCCTTCGACAACGTCGGCCGGATGCGTGGCCTCACGGTGACGGGCACCCCCGTCGCCGAGCGTGAGCTCGAGATCGCCGTCGAGGCGGTCCCGAGGTGCCTCGGAGCCTCTGCGGTCGTCGCGGTGTCGGCGACCAACGCCGACGTCGTGCCCTTCGGAGTGGTGACCCTGGCGACCCCCTCGGGGACTCGAGAGTTCGCGTCCCTCGAGGTCGGCAGGCGGGCCTACACCTCCTTCGCCGTCCGAGGCTCGTCGCTCCCGGCCGGGACGGCGACGGTGACGGCCACGGCCGTCGTCGACGGTCACGAGATCACGTCAGAGGAGTCCGTTCCCTACGACGCGATCACCTGCTAGGACCGCTGGGCCCGGCCGGTGCCGCCGGCCGGGCCCAGCGGGACCCAGCCCTGCCGAGGGAGGCCGCCCAGATGCCTTGTCGCGCCACAGGCCTTCCTCCGCCTCCTGCACTCTCTCGACCGACACCTCCGACAGGAAGCAGACCCATGTCTCGTCTCTCTCGCGCCGGCGCGATCGCAGCGCTCGGCTCAGCATCCCTCCTCCTGGCGTCGACAGCCGTCGCCGCCCCTGACCCCGCCCCCGGACCCGTCGACGAGGGCGGCGTGCCGCTGCTGGTCGAGGTCACCGACCAGGGCGCCCTGGCCATGACCGTCGACACCAGCCCTGTCGCGCTGACCGAGTCGGGCTCGGACAGCGACGTCCGGCAGTTCACAGGTGTCCTGCCGACAGTCACCGTGACCGACACCCGCACCACGAGCGAGGAGGGTGTCGCCTGGGCTGTCGTGGGGGACACCTCCGACTTCGAGGCCGTCGACTCCGGCTCGGTGATCTCCGGGACGTACCTCGGGTGGGCGCCACGCCTGGTGAGCACCCCGCCTGACGACGACGGGTCGGTGGTCGAGGGTGTTCCGGTGGCCTCCGAGGCCGACGACGGCACGGGTGTGGTCGGCGGCTACGACCTCCTGGTGTCGACCTTCGACTCCTCCGACGCCCGCGAGTTCGGGGCGTCGTGGGAGGCGTCGGCCGACCTCGCCCTGAGGGTCCCCGTCGTCGAGGCGCCCCCAGGCTCCTACAGCGCGACGCTGACCCTCTCGCTCTTCGAAGGCTGACCGACCGTGGGCGGGGCTGCCGACGGCGCCCCGCCCACTGCTCCCGAAGGAGGTCCCGTGACCGCGTCCCCCGGCTCCCGCACCGACGCCGTGCGGCTGCGCGCTGCCGTCGCCCGGCTGCTCGCCGTCCTCACCCTGGTGATCGTGACCGCAGCTCTCGGTCCGGTGCCACCTGCGGGGGCGTCGGCCCCGGACCCCGCCTCGCAGGTCTCCTGGTCTGTCTCGCCGGCCAGCGCCGAGGGACCTGACGGGCGCCGGACCATCGACGTCGCCGTGCCCCCGGGCGGGTCAGTCCAGGAGCACGTCCTGGTGCGCAACCTCAGCGAGCACGCGGTGACCTTCGACATCACCGCCAACGACGGCTATCTCACAGCCTCGGGACGATTCGACATGCGGCCCAGGTCCCACGCCCCGGTCGAGGCCGGTGCGTGGGTCGACGTGGTGAGCACCCTCGAGCTCGAGGCCGGCGCCAGTGCTGTCGTCCCCGTCCTGCTCCAGGTCCCCGCCGACGCGACCCCGGGGGACTACTCGGCGGGTGTCGCGGCCAGCGTGGTCACGAGCGCCGACGGCCTCGTCTCGACCGAGCACCGTGTCGGTGTACGGGTGGACGTCAGGGTCGCTGGCGACCTCGCCCCGGCGCTCGCGCTCGACGACCTCGAGGCGCACTACGTGCAGTCCTGGAACCCCTTCGCCCCGGGTACGGTGACGGTCTCGTCGACCGTGGCCAACACCGGCAACGTCAGGCTGCGCAGCGAGGTCAGCTCGAGCATCGCCCCGTGGACTGGGTCCGCCCTGAGCGTCGCCACGCAGACGCCCGACCTGTCGCCAGGCGCGCAGACGCCTGTCGTCGTCACCACCGAGAGGGTCTGGCCCCTCGGCCCGCTGCGGACGACGGTCGCGTTGCACCCTGCAGCAGACACCGAGGTCGCTGCAGGTGCAGATGACATCGCCCCTGTCGTGCAGACCTTCACCACCTGGGCGCTCCCCGTGCCCCAGCTCCTCGTGGGGCTCGGCGCGCTCGTGGTGGTGCTCGCGCTGCGGTCAGCAGTCCGCGGTCGACGCCGTCGGCTGGCCCTCCTGATCGCCGAGGCGAAGCAGGCGGGGATCGCCGAGGCCGCCGGGCGTCACGGCGCGGTCGGAGACGCCTGAGACGGCACCTGGGCACCTGGGCACCCAGCCGTCGGCGTCCTGCGCCGTCGCCCTCTCGCCTCCCTCCCGACCTCGGTCGCGGCGCACGTCCCGGTTGCCCTACCGACAGGCCCGGGCGAGACTTGCCCCTCATCAGGAGGGAACCCTATGGACACGGATGTCGTCGTCGTCGGCGCAGGTCTCGCAGGTCTCCAGAGCGCCCGACGCCTGGAGCGGCTCGGTCTGCGGGTGACGGTCCTCGAGGCCGGTGACGCCGTCGGCGGCAGGGTCCGCACCGACAGGGTCGACGGGTTCCTCTGCGACCGTGGCTTCCAGGTGCTCAACCCCTCCTACCCGGCCGTGCGGGACTGGATCGACGTCTCGTCCCTCGCGCTCCAGACTTTCGGTGTCGGCGTCGTGGTGCGCACAGGTGAGACCAGGACGACCCTCGCCCACCCGCTCCGGCACCCGCAGCACGCCCTCGGGACCGTGCTCAGCGATCTCACGCCGGTCTCGGACCTCGTCGCGCTCGCCCGGTGGCTCGGACCCACGCTCCTGCACGCCAGGGCTGCCTTCCGCTCGACACCGGACCTGCCGCTCCGGGAGTCCTTCGACGAGGTCGGTCTCACCGGCCGCCTGCGCCGCGACGTCCTCGACACCTTCCTCGCCGGGGTCCTCGCCGACAGCACCGGCAGCACGTCCGCAGGCTTCGTCAGGCTGCTCATGCGCTCCTTCGTCCTCGCTGCCCCCGGCCTCCCGCGCGAGGGCATGCAGGCGATGCCCGAGCAGATGGCCACCTGGCTCAGCGAGCCGGTCCGGCTCGGCACCCCGGCCCGCGAGCTGCGGGAGACCTCGGACGGGGTCGCCGTCTCGACAGACCAGGGGACGCTCCGCGCCCGTGCAGCGGTCGTCGCGGTCGGTCCGCAGGACGTCGCCTCTCTGGTGGACGTCCCAGCCCCCGTCACGCACGGGCTGACCACCTGGTGGTTCCGCACGCCCGAGGTCCCGCGGGCCAGCCCCTTCATCGTCCTCGACGCCTCGCGCCCCGGCGGGGGACCGGCCGGCCCGGTCTGGAACACCGCTGTGGTCTCCGAGGCCGCCCCGTCGCACGCGCCGCCCGGTGAGCACCTGGTCCAGGCGACCACGCTGCTCGACCGACCCGACGGCCGCGCGAGCGAGGCCGACGTCCTCCGCGACCTCGCGCGGATCTACGGGACGTCGACCGAAGGGTGGGAGGTGCTGGTCCACCACGTCGTCGAGCACACGCTGCCCGCGCAGCCGCCGCCGCTGCGAGACCGACGCCCACGCTGGACGGGAGACCGCGTGCTGGTCGCCGGCGACCACCAGGCCACAGGGTCGATCCAAGGGGCGCTGCTCTCGGGCGACCGCGCCGGCCACGCTGTCGCGAGCCGACTGCGCCCGTGACCGCGGTGCCACCCCCGACACCGCACCCGAACCCGACGCCGCGCCCGGCCCAGAAGCCACCTCTGAAGCCGGCGCCACTGCCGCACCTGCGTCTCGTCCTGCCGCACCAGCTCTTCGACGAGCACCTCGACGCCGGTCCAGGCACGGTCTTCGTGGTGGTCGAGCACGACCTGCTCTTCAGGCAGTACAGGTTCCACTCCCACAAGCTGGTGCTGCACCGCGCGTCGACGGAGCGCTTCGCGGCACGCCTGCGGGCGCGCGGCCACGAGGTCCGCACGCTGCGCAGCGACGCCGGTCGGAGCTCCCATGACCAGCTCTGCGCCCTCGTGCGTGACCTGTCCCCGATCCAGGTGACCTTCTTCGACGTGGTCGACGACTGGATGGAGCGTGACCTCCGGTCCGCGCTCGCGGACGGCGGGTACACGCTCCATACCGACGACGTGCTCGAGACCCCGAGCTTCCTCACCGACCGCGCCCAGGTCGACACGTGGTTCGCAGGCAACGCCCCGCGCATGCAGGACTTCTACGTGTGGCAGCGCCGCAGGCTCGACGTCCTGCTCGACGGCGACCATCCCGTCGGCGGCAGGTGGTCCTTCGACGCCGACAACCGCAAGAAGCTCCCGCGCGGCTACGTGCCCCACGCGGTCGGCCGCTTCGCACGCCATCCCGTCCTGCGCGACGAAGGCACCTTCGACCTCGAGTCGCTCTTCGACGACCCAGCCGACGACGCAGCCGACGACCCAGCCGTCGACCCGGCCGT
Organism: Sanguibacter sp. Leaf3; assembly: GCF_001425965.1. Classification (NCBI taxonomy): domain Bacteria; kingdom Bacillati; phylum Actinomycetota; class Actinomycetes; order Micrococcales; family Sanguibacteraceae; genus Sanguibacter; species Sanguibacter sp. Leaf3. The sequence continues at coordinate 1,249,296 of NZ_LMRH01000001.1, forward strand.
CGACCCGGCCGTCGACCCTGCTGGCGGCCACGACGGCGATCACCGTCACGGTCGCAGCTCCCGAGATGGCAGCGGTCGCGACGGTGCCACGCGACCCCAGGAGGTCGACGACGCGATCGCCTGGGTGGCCGCAGAGTTCCCCGACGCCCCGGGCGACCCACAGCTCTTCGCCTGGCCCACGAGCGCCGACGAGGCACGCGCACACCTGGACGAGTTCGTCCGCGAGCGTCTGCACGACTTCGGCCCCTACGAAGACGCGATCTCGACCGAGCACCCCTTCATCGCGCACAGCCTGCTGACCGCGTCGCTCAACATCGGTCTGCTCGACCCTCGCGACGTCCTGCAGGCGGTGCTCGACGGCGCCGACGAGAGCACGCCGCTCGCCTCGGTCGAAGGATTCGTCAGGCAGCTCATCGGGTGGCGCGAGTACATGCGGGCGACGTACCGCGTCTACGGCCGCCGCATGCGGACGTCCAACCACCTCGGCCACACCCACGCCCTCGGCGACGGCTGGTGGGACGCCACGACGGGCCTGGAACCCGTGGACCTGGTGATCTCCAGGGTCCTCGCGACGGGCTACGCCCACCACATCGAGCGGCTCATGGTGCTGGGCAACGCCATGTCGCTCCTGCGGGTCGACCCTGACGAGGTCTACCTGTGGTTCATGGAGATGTTCATCGACGCCTATGACTGGGTGATGGTCCCCAACGTCTACGCGATGAGCCAGTTCGCGGCCGGGACGGCGATCACCACCAAGCCCTACGTCTCGGGCAGCAGCTATCTGCGGAAGATGTCAGACCTGCCGCCGGGGGAGTGGCGGGCGGACTGGGACGGGCTCTACTGGGCCTTCGTCGAGGACCACCGCCCGGTCTTCGAGGCCAACCACCGCGCGACGGTGGTCGTCGCCCTCCTCGACAGGATGGCCCCGACGACCCTCCGCGAGCACCGACGGCGTGCGGGCGCTCTGCTCGAGCCGGCAGCCGGGGCGTCCCGGCTGCTCCGGACTCAGCCACCTGACCCGTCCTCAGGATGAGCCTGGCCGACTGGGCCAGCGGCCCCGCGCCACGGTGAGGCTCGCCGGCTACGGCGCCTTCGGGCTACGTCCCCGTCTCGCGCCCGATCTGCTGGAACAGCGTCTGGAGCAGCTCGGCGGGAACAGCCTCGAGCGCGCTGGACGGTTCTGACGTCTCGGCGGCGCTCGTGTGCGGGAGGCGGCTGACCTCCTGGTGCAGGCGTTCCATCTTGACGTCGAGCCGGTTCGCGACAGTCGCCGCGTCGCGCAGCTCGTCGAGCAGGGTCTGCGGCACGTCGCCGTCGTACTTGTAGTAGATCTTGTGCTCGAGGCTCGCCCAGAAGTCCATCGCGATGGTGCGGATCTGGATCTCGACCTTGACGTGCTCGACCCGGTCCGACAAGAACACGGGCACCTGGACGATCAGGTGCAGGCTCTTGTAGCCGTTCTCCTTCGGGTGGGCGATGTAGTCCTTGACCTCGACGACTGTGACGTCCTCCTGCGACATGAGCATGTCGCGGATCGTGTACGTGTCGGCGATGAAGCTGCACGTGATCCGGATCCCGGCGATGTCGAAGATCTGCTCGCGGATCGCGTCGACGCGCAGCGGGCAGCCCTTGCGGACCGCCTTGGCGAGGATGCCCTCGGGGGACTTCAGCCGAGAGCTCACGTGCTCGATCGGGTTGTAGTCGTGCACGTAGCTGAACTCGTCCTTGAGGATGTTCACCTTGGTGAGCATCTCCTCGAGGCCGAACTGGTACGCCATGACGAAGCGGGTCAGCTCGTCGCGCGCGGCGACCAGGGCGCCGCGCTGGTCCGGCGAGAGCCGTGCGAAGGACTGCGCGACCGGCTCGGCGAGGGGGCCGCTGCCGACCGTCGGCGGGGGGAACCCTGGGGAGAGGCGATCGGCCTCGTGCGCGTCGGCGCTCATCTGTCGTCGTGCTCCTGTCGGTCCGAGGTCGGGGCGACCTCGTCGGTCGAGATGTCCCGGCACCTCCCGAGACTAGTCGTCGCCCGGCGCTGGGCGTGGGACCGCTCGTGACGACTGTGTGGAGGACGTAGGACGACCCTGCAGATCGGGGGTGCGAGGAGCGGCGTCGTCGACGGGTGAGCAATGACCAGATCGTGTCGTCTCGCGCGGTTGACACGATTTCAGCGCTCTTGTCACCTTAAAAAGGCATGCGGGAACGCTCGTGAGGGCTGTAGTGGTGCTTGGGTCCCGGTTCAGTGTCTCTGAAAACGTTGAGATACCAACGTGCACAGCGTCCACGGTCCACATTGTGAACGGCAGATGACCAATGTTACCGAGCAGTATCAACTCGGTAACGATCAGCCTTTATGGGTGAGATTCGTTCGAGTGGTCGACATCACGTAGGTAACTTTCTCGTACACACGATCCCCAGACCAGCCGCATCCCCCCGGTCGTCCCGGCAGGGGTGAGACGTGTCGCAGGCCCACGGGTATCTCGCATCCTTCGAGGAGGAACATTGAAGATCAGGCGCACTCACGCCACGGTCGCGATGCTGGCCACGGGCGCTCTCGTGCTCGCCGGCTGCACGTCGTCCGACGACTCTGACGACGCCCCCAGCGCGTCGTCGTCGAGCACCGGTGGCTCTGCCGAGCCGACCAGCACCGGCAAGGAAGACCTCGGCGAGGTCGTCACGGCTGACGACTCGATCTCCTACAGCCTCGGTGGTGAGGAGTGGCTCGGGTACAACGGCAACACGCCGGAGACGTACTCGACCTACAACTCTGTGGTCAACGACCGCATCTTCGGCAGCTTCATGTACTTCGGCACCGACGGCGCCATCTACCAGGACGAGGACTACGGCACCTTCAAGCTGACGTCCGAAGACCCGATGTCGGTCGAGTACACCCTCAACGACGCGGCGGTCTGGTCTGACGGCACGCCCATCGCGTACGAGGACTACCTCCTCGACTGGGCCGCCCAGTCCATGACGGACGGCGTCGACGACGAGGGCAACCCCGTCCCGCTGTTCAACAGCGTCTCCGGCCTCGAGTTCGGCGGCCGCGTGCTCGAGGGCCCGCAGGGTGAGATCGGCGGCAAGACCTTCACGTACGACTACGAGAGCCCGTACCCCGACTACCAGCTCCAGGTGACCAGCGCCTTCCCCGCGCACATCGCCGCCGAGCAGGGTGGCCTCACGGTCGAGCAGCTCGTCGAGGCCATCAAGGCCAAGGACGTCGAGACGCTCCGCCCCGTGGCCGAGTTCTGGAACACCGGATGGCTCTCCCCGACGCCGGGCGAGCTGCCCGACGAGGCGATCCGTCCGTCCTCCGGCCCGTACAAGCTGTCCTCCTGGACCGCGGGCGAGTCGATCACCCTCGAGGCCAACGAGAACTACTGGGGTACCCCGCCCGCGACCAAGACGCTCGTCTACCGCTTCGTGGCCCCTGAGGCCATGGTGCAGGCCCTGCAGAACGGTGACCTCAACGTCATCGAGCCGCAGGCCACGGTCGACACCGTCGCCCAGCTCGAGGGCATCGGCGACTCCGTCACCCTCGAGACCGGGCAGTCCCTCACGTGGGAGCACCTGGACTTCAACTTCAACAACGGTGTCTTCGCCGACAACCTCGCGCTCCGTGAGGCCTTCGCCATGTGCGTGCCGCGCCAGCAGATCGTCGACAACCTGGTCAAGCCTGTCGACCCTGAGGCTGTCGTCATGAACGCCCGCGAGGTCTTCCCGTTCCAGGAGCGCTACTCCGAGCTCCTCGAGACCTCCTACGACGGTCGCTACGACGAGGTCGACATCGACGGTGCCAAGGCCAAGATCGAAGAGGCCGGCGTGACCGGACCGATCGACGTCCGCATCGGCTACTCCGCTCCGAACCAGCGCCGCACCGAGCAGGTCGCCCTCATCAAGTCCAGCTGCGACGAGGCCGGCTTCAACGTGACCGACGCGGGCAACGAGGACTTCTTCGCACCCGGCGGCACGCTCGAGCGCGGTGACTACGAGGTCGCCCTCTTCGCCTGGGCCGGATCGGGCCAGATCGTCTCGGGTCAGAACATCTACTCCTCGACAGGCGCTCAGAACTACGGCGGGTTCTCCAACGCCGAGGTCGACGCAGCGTGGGAGGCCCTCGCGACCACCCTCGACGAGGACGAGCAGTTCACCCAGATCCAGACCATCGAGAAGCTGCTCTGGGACAACCTGTACGGCATCCCGGTCTTCGCGCACCCCGGTGTGAGCGCCTTCGACTCGACGCTCTCGAACGTCCGCCGCACGGCGACGCAGAACACCGTCGCGTGGAACGCCGAGCAGTGGGTCCGCGCGTCCTGAGACCGCAGCACCACAGGGACCTGACCTCGGTGAGGTCCCGGTGGTCAGGCGCTACGAGCGCCTGACCACCGCACCGGCTGGGGTGGGGGCTCACCGCCTCCACCCCAGCTTTTTGTGAGCCAGAAGCCTCTCGGTCATGGCACTATGAAGGAGTTTTGTGGCTCGACGCGTGCGGTGCGCGCGCCCAGGTCACCGCTCCCAATGGAACTTGAAGGGTTAGTTCGTGACCAAGTTCATCCTGCGTCGACTAGGACAGTCACTCCTCGTCCTGCTCGGCGGCTCACTGTTGCTCTACGTCCTGGTGATCAACTCGGGAGACCCCCTCAAGGACCTCCGCGAGAGCAACGCGAAGAACCGCGAGTACCTCATCCAGCAGCGCACCTCGTTCATGGGGCTCGACGAGCCCTGGTACGCGCGGTACTGGGACTGGCTCCGCGGTGTGTCCAAGTGCTTCACGCTCAACTGCGACCTCGGGACCAACCGTTCCGGCACAGACGTCACAGCCCTCCTCGGCAACGCCGTCGCCTCGACCCTCCGACTCGTGATCCTCGCAACGGTGCTCGCGATCATCATCGGTGTGCTCGTCGGGATCATGACGGCCATCCGCCAGTACTCGGGCTTCGACTACGTCGTGACCTTCATGGCCTTCCTCTTCTACTCCCTCCCCGTGTTCTGGGTCGCGGTCCTGCTCAAGGAGTACGGCGCGATCAGGTTCAACGACTGGATCGTCGAACCGACCTTCTCACCCGTGCAGATCATCATCACCGCGCTGGTCATAGGCTTCGCGCTGCAGGGGATCCTCGGTGGTGACCGCAAGCGGCGCCTGCTGACCGCAGGCACCGCGATCGTCTTCGTCGCGGCCGCGATGTTCTACTTCAGCGCAGTCGAGTGGTTCCGCCGCCCGGCCCTCGGCGTCGGCGTGGTCGTCCTCGTCGCGGCGGCCTTCGCGGTCGGCCTCACGGTCCTGATCGTCGGGCTCAGCAACCGCCGGGTGCTCTACGCGGGTCTCACCACCGTCGGTGCGGGCCTCGTCAGCTACTTCGTCACCATGCCGATCCTCGAAGACCCCTCGTGGGGGATCATCGCGGTCCTCGGTCTTGTCACCGTCGTGGTGGGCGCAGCCGTCGGCTGGTTCTGGGGCGGAGAGTCGCGTCGTCTCGCGATGACGGTCTCGATCTCGACAGCCGTGATGATGGGCATCCTCACGATCGCCGACCACGCGATCTCGAACTGGAGCGGCCTGCTCAAGCTCAAGCCGCGCCCGATCTCGACCATCGGCTCCGAGACCCCCAACCTCGTGGGGTCGTTCTGGGACACGTTCCTCGACCAGGGGACGCAGCTCATCCTGCCGACCATCGTCCTCACCCTCATCTCGGTCGCGTCGTACACCCGCTACACGCGCTCCTCGATGCTCGAGGTGATGAACCAGGACTACGTCCGCACAGCACGGTCCAAGGGGCTCTCCGAGCGGGTGGTCATCGTCAAGCACGCCTTCCGCAACGCGCTCATCCCGATCACGACCATCGTGGCCTTCGACTTCGCAGGTCTCATCGGCGGCGCCGTCATCACCGAGAAGGTCTTCGGCTGGAAGGGCATGGGTGAGCTGTTCCAGACCGGCCTGTCCAACGTCGACCCGGCCCCTGTCATGGCTTTCTTCCTCGTGACGGGCACCGCGGCGATCGTCATGAACCTCGTCGCCGACCTTGCGTACGCGGCCCTCGACCCGCGGATCAGGAGGTGACGGCCATGACCAGCACGACCGTCTCCACCCTGCCTGCGACCGGCTCCATGACTCCCGGAGAGCGCAATGACTGACCCCAACAAGCCCGTGAACCCGGAGCGCATCCCGACTCCAGCAGACGGCGGCATCGACCCGGTCGCGTCCCACATGCACGACGCGCCCGGCCCGTCGAAGACCGAGCAGAAGTCCTACAGCCAGGGCCAGCTCGTCGTGCGTCGGTTCCTGCGCCACAAGGGCGCGATGGTCTCCCTCGTCATCCTGGTGCTCATCACGCTGCTCGCCTTCACCTCGATCGGCATCGGCCCGATCCCCGGCTGGTGGGGCAAGGACTACACCAAGGCCGCGGACGTCATCAACGGCGGACGCCCGACCTACTCCTTCCCGTTCACGCTCGGCGAGCACCCCTTCGGGCAGGACTCGACGGGCAAGGACTACTTCGCCCTCGTGATGAAGGGGACGCAGGTCTCGCTCATCGTCGCCTTCACCGTCGGGATCCTCGCGACCATCCTCGGGACCGTCATCGGCGGTCTCGCGGGGTACTTCCGCGGCTGGCTCGAGACACTCCTCATGCGTCTCACCGACCTTGTCATCGTCATCCCGCTCCTGGTCCTGGCTGCGGTGCTCGGACAGATCGCGTCCTCGTGGGGTGTGTTCGGGCTCGCGATCATGCTCGGCCTCGTCACCTGGACCGGCCTCGCCAGGCTCGTCCGCGGAGAGGTCCTCTCGCTCCGTGAGCGCGAGTTCGTCGCCTCGGCCCGGGCCATCGGCACGGGTTCGGCCCGGATCGTCGTCAAGCACATCCTGCCGAACACGATCGGCGTCATCATCGTCTCGGCAACCCTGTCGATCGCCTCGGCGATCCTGCTCGAGACCGCGCTGAGCTTCCTCGGCTTCGGGGTCAAGCCGCCCGACGTCTCGCTCGGGCTGCTCATCAGCGACTACCAGAACGCGTTCACCAACCGACCGTGGCTCTTCTGGTTCCCCGGTCTGTTCATCCTGGCCATCGCGCTCACCGTGAACTTCATCGGTGACGGCCTCCGTGACGCCTTCGACCCCCGTCAGAACAGGAACAAGGACTGATGAGCACCACGACTCCCGCTCCAGCGGACAGCACAGCAGTCCTGTCCTTCACCGACCTCGACGTCAAGTTCGGCACCGAGTTCGGCACGGTCCACGCCGTCAAGGGAATCTCCCTGGCGGTCCAGCCGGGCGAGGTCCTCGCGCTCGTCGGCGAGTCCGGCTCGGGAAAGTCCGTCACCTCGATGACGGCGCTCGGTCTGCTCCCGAAGAACGCTCGCGTCGGTGGGCGCATCACTGTCGGCGACACCGTCGTCGGCGAGCTCGACGACAAGGGGCTGCGCCGCATGCGCGGCAACGACGTGGCCATGGTCTTCCAGGAGCCCATGACAGCGCTCAACCCCGTGCTCACCATCGGCACGCAGCTCACCGAGGCCCTCGAGCTGCACGGCATCGCCTACGGCAAGCAGGCCGTGGCCCGCGCCGTCGAGCTGCTGCGCATGGTCGGCATCCCGGAGCCCGAGCGCCGCGTCAAGCAGTACCCGCACGAGCTCTCAGGCGGGCAGCGTCAGCGTGTGGTCATCGCGATGGCCATCAGCTGCGACCCGAAGGTGATCATCGCCGACGAGCCGACCACGGCCCTCGACGTCACGGTCCAGGCCGACATCCTCGACCTGCTGCGCTCGCTCAAGGACAAGCTCAACACCGGCATCCTGCTCATCACCCACAACATGGGTGTCGTGGCAGACATGGCCGACCGGGTGGCCGTGATGCTCAAGGGCACCATCGTCGAGACCGGCACGGCCGACGAGGTGCTCAACCACCCGCAGCACGACTACACCAAGAAGCTGCTCGCCTCGGTCCCGCACCTCGGGTCCGGGCCGGGTCAGCTCGGCACCGTCGTCACCGAGGTGGCCGAGGCCCCCGAGGGCGACAAGCCGGCGCTCGAGCTGAAGAACCTCGTCATCGAGTACCAGCGCGTGGGCAAGACGCCCTTCCGCGCTGTCGACGACGTGACCTTCACCGTCGGCTCGGGCGAGATCGTCGGGCTCGTGGGGGAGTCGGGCTCGGGCAAGTCGACGATCGCGCGCTGCGCCCTCGGGCTCATCCCGGCGGTCAGCGGCTCCGTGTCGATCTTCGGCACGAGCTTCGCTGCGATGAACCACAAGCAGTCCAAGGCGCTCCGCAAGCGGATCGGTGTCGTGTTCCAGGACCCGGCCTCGTCGCTCAACCCGCGCTTCCCGATCGGTGACTGCATCGCCGAGCCCCTCGTGGTCCACAAGATCGGCGACAAGAAGTCCAGGCTCGCCAAGGTCTACGAGCTCCTCGACGCCGTCGAGCTGCCCCGCGACGTCATCAACCGGTACCCGCACGAGCTCTCCGGCGGTCAGCGCCAGCGCGTGAGCATCGCCCGCGCCCTCACGCTCGACCCTGAGCTGCTCGTCGCTGACGAGCCCACCTCGGCCCTGGACGTCTCGGTCCAGGCGAGCGTCCTGGCGATGTTCACGGCCCTCCAGGAGCGCTACCGCTTCGGCTGCGTCTTCGTCTCGCACGACCTCGCGGTCATCGACATGCTCGCGCACCGCGTGGTCGTGCTGCAGGACGGCAAGATCGTCGAGCAGGGCACCCGGGAAGAGGTGCTCCTCAACCCGACGCAGGAGTACACGCGTCGCCTGCTCGCCGCAGCGCCGGTCCCCGAGCCCGGGGAGCAGCGTCGTCGCCGCGACGCACGCCACGCCCTGCTCGCCCAGCTGGGCGACGAGGTCACCGAGCTGCGCACCTGAGAGGTCTGCAGAACCTGCGCACGGCTCACGCAGAGGCGCCCACCCGGCTGGAACGGGTGGGCGCCTCTCGTGCGTCTGGTGCCGCCGGGACCTCTGCCGCACGTCGCGGCCGACCGCAACCGGGGGAGCGCCGACGGCCTGCTGCGGCGGGACCACGCCGACGAGGGTGATCTCGGACCGTGCTCGCAGGCGGTCGGACGCCCGATGTACGTGCGCTAACGTCCCAGTTCAGAGGGGCTGACAGGTCAATGATCGCAACGATCTTCTCGTCGCATGTCCAGCATGTGAACACTGTGTCTCCAGTGTTACTGACCAGTATCACTTCGGTAACGATCACCACCCTGAACCCCCCGATGGTCAGAGGTGCCCCGGAGAGCCGATAGTTTCCTCTACATACGACGGTCTCTCTCCCTCTCGCGCGCCCGGATCTTTCCCGGGCCCCTCGAGCGGGACGCACCCGGTGCGGGGGCCCCCAGTCCTTCCAGGAGGAACATTGAAGATCAGGAAGCTCAGCGCTGTCGCAGCCGTCACGGCTGCCAGCGTGCTCGCCCTCTCGGCGTGCGGCAGCGACGACAACGGCGGCAGCGGAGAGGGTTCGGGGTCCACCTCGGACAACGTCTTCACCATCGCCTACAACGCTGACGGTGGCCACCAGGCCTGGGTCGACGCCACGGCGAACAGCATCAAGAACACGCTGGGCATCGAGGCGGAGGGCAAGCCGTACGCGACCTTCGCCGAGCTCCGCACCGACGTCACCGAGCGCAAGATGACCGGCGCGTTCCGCACCGGGTGGCAGGCTGACTACCCCAGCCTCTACAACTTCCTCGGCCCGCTCTACGGCACCGGTGCCGGCTCGAACGACGGCGAGTACTCGAACCCCGAGTTCGACGACCTGCTGACGCAGGGTCAGGGCGCGAAGAGCATCGACGAGGCCAACGGCTTCTTCGACCAGGCTCAGGAGATCCTCCTCGCCGACCTCCCCGCGATCCCGCTGTGGTACGCCAACGTCACCGGTGGCTCCTCCGAGGCCGTCGACAACGTCGCCTTCGGCTGGAACAGCGTCCCGCTGTACTACGCCGTGACGAAGGAGGACGGCACCCCCGTCCGTGCCAACGGCACCGAGCCCCAGAACCCGCTCGTCCCGACCAACACCAACGAGGTCGGCGGCGGTCGCATCATCGACGCGCTCTTCCAGGGCCTCGTGTCCTACGACGAGTCGGGTGCGCCGGTCAACGAGCTCGCCGAGTCGATCACGAGCGACGACCAGCAGACCTGGACCATCAAGATCAAGGGCGGCACGACCTTCACCAACGGTGAGGCCGTCACCGCGAAGTCCTTCGTCGACGCGTGGAACTACGGCGCGCTGCTCAGCAACGCCCAGCTCTCCTCGTACTTCTTCGAGGGCATCGAGGGCTACTCGGCCGACGCCGACTCGCCGCTCACCGGCCTCGCGGTCGTCGACGACACCACCTTCACGGTCAAGCTCAACCAGCCTGAGGCCGACTTCCCGCTCCGCCTGGGCTACAGCGCGTACCTGCCGCTGCCGTCCGCCGCGTACGCGGACATGGCTGCCTTCGGCGAGGCGCCGATCGGCAACGGGCCGTACATGATGAACGGTGCATGGCGCCACAACGAGGCCGTCGACCTCGTCGTGAACCCCGACTACTCGGGCCCGCGCACCCCCGCCAACACCGGTGTGAGCTTCGTGTTCTACGACTCCTTCGACTCGGCGTACAACGACCTCCTGGCCAACAACCTCGACGTGTTCGACGGCATCCCCGACAGCGCGTTCGGCACGTTCCAGGACGACCTCGGCGACCGTGCGGTCAACCAGCCCGCCGCCGTGTTCCAGTCCTTCACCATCGCCCAGAACCTCGAGCACTTCGAGGGTGAAGAGGGCAAGCTCCGCCGTCAGGCCATCTCGATGGCCATCGACCGCGAGGCGATCACCGACACCATCTTCGAGGGCACCCGCACCCCCGCCGCCGACTTCACCTCCCCGGTGATCGACGGCTGGAGCGACACCCTCGCCGGTGTCGACGCGCTCGTCTACAACCCGGAGAAGGCGAAGGAGCTGTGGGCACAGGCTGACGAGATCAGCCAGTGGTGACATCTCACTGACGCCAGACCCGTAGTACCGCACACCGTGCACCAGGTGGGGTGGAGGGCCAGACGGTCCTCCACCCCACCTGCGTCGTGTCTGACGCCTGACACGACGTCCAGTACAGTGGCGGGCGCGCTCCTCACGAAGGAGCTGCCCGCCCGCAGGAAGGATTGGCTCCATGGTCCGATATATCGGACGCAGGCTGTTGCAGATGATCCCGGTGTTCATCGGCGCAACGCTGCTCATCTACCTCATGGTCTTCGCGCTCCCGGGTGACCCGATCCAGGCGCTCGGCGGAGACCGCGGGCTCTCGCCTGCAGTCGCCGACCAGATCCGGTCGCAGTTCAACCTGGACAAGCCACTCATCGTCCAGTACCTGCTCTTCCTCAAGGGCATCTTCACCTTCGACCTCGGGAACTCGTTCTCGGGCCAGCCGATCTTCGACGTGGTCGCCCGGGCCTTCCCGGTCACCATCAAGCTCGCGCTCATGGCCCTGGTCATCGAGGCCGTGCTCGGCGTCGGCATCGGTTTCATCGCCGGTCTGCGCAAGGGCGGGATCTTCGACGGCACAGTGCTGCTCGTCAGCCTCGTGGTCATCGCCGTGCCGACCTTCGTCATCGGTTTTGTGCTGCAGTTCTTCATCGGCGTGAAGGCCGGCTGGCTGCCACCCACGGTCGGCGGAGACGTGAGCCTGAAGTCCTTGCTCATGCCCGCGATCGTGCTCGGCGCCGTCTCCTTCGCGTACGTGCTGCGACTGACCCGGACCTCGGTCGCCGAGAACCTCTCGGCCGACTACGTCCGCACCGCGACGGCCAAGGGCCTGTCTCGCGGGCGCGTCGTCAACGTGCACGTGCTGCGCAACTCCCTCATCCCCGTGATCACCTTCCTCGGGGCCGACCTCGGCGCGCTCATGGGCGGCGCCATCGTCACCGAGGGCATCTTCAACATCGCAGGTGTGGGTGGGACCTTGTACCAGGCCATCATCCGCGGCGAGCCGTCCACAGTCGTCACCTTCGTGACGATCCTCGTGGTCGTCTACATCATCGCGAACCTGCTCGTCGACCTGCTCTACGCAGTCCTGGACCCAAGGATCCGTTATGCCTGATGGCACCACGCCGGCTCACAGCCGGCCCTCCGAGGACGCCACGGCGAGCACCCCCCGCCCCGGCCAGACCCACTTCGTCGCCGACGTCTCGCAGACCCCCGTGGCCGTCGTCGACAAGGTCGACGAGAGCGCACCGGCCTCGAGCCTGTGGCGCGACGCCTGGCGCGACCTGCGCCACCGCGTGCTCTTCTGGGTGTCCGCCGCGCTCATCCTCGCGGTCCTCCTCGTCGCGCTGTTCCCCGGCCTTTTCACGTCGGTCGACCCGCGCTTCTGCGAGCTCCGCAACTCCCTGGGCAACCCCCAGTCCGGTCACCCCTTCGGCTTCGACCGCCAGGGCTGCGACGTCTACTCCCGTGTCATCTACGGTGCACGCGCGTCGGTGTCCGTCGGTGTCCTGACGACCATCGGCGTCGTGCTCCTCGGTGGCCTCATGGGGGCCCTCGCGGGCTTCTACGGCCGCTGGTTCGACACGATCCTGTCGAGGATCACGGACATCTTCTTCGCGATCCCGCTCGTGCTCGCCGCGATCGTCCTCGGCCAGGTCTTCTCCGAGGGCCGCACGGTCCTCAACGTCGTCGCGGTCCTCACGGTCTTCGGCTGGCCCCAGGTCGCCCGCATCACCCGCGGTGCTGTCATGAGCGTCAAGAACAACGACTACGTGACGGCCTCCAAGGCCCTCGGCGCCTCGCGCCTGAGCATCCTCGGACGCCACGTGATCCCGAACGCGGCTGCGCCGATCATCGTCGTCGCCACGGTCTCCCTCGGCACCTTCATCGTCGCCGAGGCGACCCTGTCGTTCCTCGGTCTGGGCCTGCCTCAGAACGTCCTGTCCTGGGGCCACGACATCGCGACCGCGCAGTCGTCGCTGCGGACCAACCCGAGCGTGCTGCTCTACCCCTCGGTAGCGCTCGCCCTCACGGTCCTCAGCTTCATCATGATGGGCGACGCCGTGCGTGACGCCCTCGACCCGAAGGCGCGGAAGCGATGAGCGCGACAGCAGGCCAGGAGCCCCTCCTGGAGATCCGTGACCTCGACGTCACGTTCACGACCATCAACGGGGAGGTGCCCGCGGTCCGCGGCGCCAACCTCACGATCTACCCCGGCCAGTCCGTCGCGATCGTCGGCGAGTCCGGCTCGGGCAAGTCCACGACGGCGCACGCGATCATCAGCCTGCTCCCCGGGACCGGCAAGGTCACGGGCGGCTCGATCCGCTTCGACGGCCGCGAGATCACCACGGCCTCGAAGAAGGAGATCGTCGCGATGCGCGGCGACCAGATCGGCCTGGTCCCTCAGGACCCGATGTCGAACCTCAACCCTGTCTGGAGCATCGGCTTCCAGGTCAAGGAGGCGCTGGCCGCCAACAACATCGACGTCTCCCGCGGCACCCGCAAGGGTCTCGCCGAGGCGATCGGCTCGTCCGAGGGCGGTGTCACCGGTGGTGACCTGCTCATCGGGCGCAAGGGCAAGGCCTCGCTGCTCGGGGTGCTGCGCACCTCGCTCACCGAGCAGCCCGGCGTCGACGGCCCAGCCGTCGAGGCTGCTGTCGCCACGGCCGACCAGCGGATCGTCGTGGGGTCCACGACCAAGGCCGCGGCCGTGAGCATCCTCGAAGAGGTCGGGCTCGCCTCGGCGCGCTCGGTCGTCGAGGCCGAGACCACGACGGCGAACGTCGACGACCGCGTCGCCGGTCTGCTCGCCGAGGCTGGTCTGCCGGACGCGGTCCGCCGCGCCAAGCAGTACCCGCACGAGTTCTCGGGTGGCATGCGCCAGCGCGCGCTCATCGCGATCGGCCTGGCCTCGCGGCCGAAGCTGCTCATCGCGGACGAGCCCACGTCGGCGCTCGACGTCACCGTGCAGCGGACGATCCTCGACCACCTCGAGGGACTCACGCGCGAGCTCGGCACAGCGGTCCTGTTCATCACCCACGACCTCGGCCTCGCGGCCGAGCGGGCCGAGCACCTCGTGGTCATGTACCGCGGGCGTGTCGTCGAGTCCGGCCCGTCGCGGGAGATCCTCGCCAACCCGCAGCACCCGTACACCCAGCGCCTCGTGGCGGCGGCCCCGTCGCTCGCCTCGCGTCGCATCCAGTCGGCCAAGGCACGCGGCGAGCAGTCTCAGGACCTCCTTGCCGCGACCGCTGGTGACGGTGTCAGCAGCAGCCGCGACGACGTCGTGGTGGTCGAGAACCTCACCAAGGTGTTCCAGATCCGTGGGTCCGGCAAGCACCAGGACTTCAAGGCCGTGGACGACGTGTCGTTCTCGATCAAGAAGGGCACGACAGTCGCGCTCGTGGGGGAGTCGGGCTCCGGCAAGTCCACCGTCGCGAACATCATGCTCAACCTGCTCGACCCGACCGAGGGCAAGATCTACTTCGACGGCGTGGACCTGTCGACGCTCGGCTCCTCGGAGCTGTTCGACTTCCGTCGCCGGGTGCAGCCGATCTTCCAGAACCCCTACGGCTCGCTCGACCCGATGTACTCGATCTTCCGCACCATCGAAGAGCCGCTGCGCATCCACAAGGTCGGCAGCAAGAAGGAGCGCGAGGCGCGGGTCCGTGAGGTCCTCGACATGGTGGCCCTGCCGCAGTCGACGATGCGCCGCTTCCCCAACGAGCTCTCGGGAGGGCAGCGTCAGCGCATCGCGATCGCGCGTGCCCTCGCCCTGCGCCCGGAGGTCATCGTGTGCGACGAGGCCGTCTCGGCCCTCGACGTGCTCGTCCAGGCGCAGGTCCTCGAGCTGCTCAACGACCTGCAGTCCGAGCTCGACCTGAGCTACCTGTTCATCACGCACGACCTCGCGGTGGTCCGCCAGATCGCCGACCAGGTGTGCGTCATGAAGAACGGTCGCATCATCGAGTCCGCGACGACCGACGAGGTCTTCGACAGCCCGCGCGAGGAGTACACGCGCGAGCTGCTCGGAGCCATCCCGGGATCACGTCTCGACGTGGTGCCGAGCGGTCCGGAAGACCTCGACCTGCGCTGAGCACGACCTGAGCCAGACCAGCACCACGCACGACCAGCATGTCCAGAATGTCCAGCACCACGTAAGACCAGCACAACCAGCACGACAGGTCGCGCGCGGGCGGCACAGCTGCCCGCGCGCGACCCACGCCCCGTGGCCGTCCAGCACGGCCGGGGGACGACGCGACGACGCGACGCTCGACCGGAGGGGGCCCGGACGATGGGGACGAAGACCACGACGGCACCTGGTGCCGCCCCGGCGCGTGCCCCAGAGCGGGCGCGGGCCGGTACCAGCCCGACCGGGACACCCTCGACAGGGCTCGCAGGCCTCGTCCGGGCCCGCCTCCGTGCGTCCAGGGCGGCGCTCCTCGGCCTGACCGCCGTCACCCTGCTCGTCGCCGGGACGGTCGGCGGGACCTTCGCCTTCGTCGAGCAGAGCAGCACCCAGGCCGTCCGGACCGCACCCGACCTGCTGACGGGACCTGGTGCTGTCCTGCGGGTCACCACCCGGCTGGCGCCAGACCCCGCCGCGCAGGACGGCACCGTGCGCCAGATCTTCGCGTCCGCGACGGGTGAGACCCCCGTGGACGTCTCTCGCTCCCTGACGACCGAGGCCCGCTCGGCGAGCGCCGCCGACGGCACACCCCTCGAGCAGGTCGTCCTGAGCGCCCGGACCGCCGCAGCCGGCAGCACGGTCCCCGGCCCCGGCGAGGCACTCCTGCCGACCTCTGCCGCCGAGCCGCTGGGCCTCGAGGTCGGCGACACCGTCGTGGTCGCCGACGTCCCGCTCGTGGTCGTCGGGCTCTGGGAGCCGGGCCCAGGCGTGCCCGGGTCCGCCCTCGACGAGACCTCCGGCTCGGGTGAGCCCCCGTACGGCCCTGTCCTCGTCGACGAGCAGACGCTGCTCGCCGTCCAGGACGACCCCTTCGTCGGCTGGACGCTCTCGACTCGCACCCCGCTGCTCACCGTCGACGACGTCGCCACCCTCGCCGCCGGGCTCCCGGGGGTGCGCGGCGCCGTGACGGCGGGCTCTGCCGACGTCCGTGGTGTCGTCGAGACCGGCACGCTCACGGCGACTGTCGCGGCCCTCGACGCGCAGGCGTCGACGGCCCGTGCCGTGACGACGGCACCCGTGGTGCTGCTGCTCGTGGTGAGCCTCGTGTCGCTCGTCGAGCTCGCGAGGATGCTCGTGGCCGTGCGGGCCAGGGAGAGCCAGATCCTCGTCGCCCGCGGGGCGTCGGCGGCTCAGCTCGGGCGGCTGGGGCTCGTCGAGGTGCTCCCGGCTGCTGTGGGCGGCGCGCTGCTCGGTGGTGCTGGGGCGTGGGCTGCGTTGGCCCTCGTCGGTCCTGTCGGGGGGTGGACGACTCTCGGTGCTGCCTGGATCGTCGGGTCGGCTGCCGGTGTGGCAGCCCTCGTCGCCGTGGTCTTCGTGGTGGTGACAGCTGTCGACGCGAGGTCCCTCGCCCGGGTGCGGGCGGTCGACGCGTCGGGCCGGGCCCGGACCGCGGTCGGAGTCGTCGCCGTCGTGCTGCTGGGCGCGGTCTCCGTGCTGCTCGGCTGGCGGCTGTGGCGGGCCCGCGGGCTCGCGGTCCCCGAGGCGGAGGCCCTCGTGGTCGCCGCCCCGGGAGTCCTGCTGCTCGCCCTCGTGCTCGTCGTCCTCGTGCTGCTCGCGCCGACGCTGCGCCTCGTCGAGCGTCGCGC
Organism: Sanguibacter sp. Leaf3; assembly: GCF_001425965.1. NCBI lineage: Bacteria > Bacillati > Actinomycetota > Actinomycetes > Micrococcales > Sanguibacteraceae > Sanguibacter > Sanguibacter sp. Leaf3. Next base: position 1,266,022 of record NZ_LMRH01000001.1, read on the forward strand.
CCGCCGTAGACCGGGGCTGGCACCGGTCTACGCGGCGCGCCAGGTCTCCCGCAGGCTCGTGGCCTTCACGGTCCCCGCCGTGCTCGTGGCTCTCGCGACAGGCTCCGTCCTGCTCGCGAGCGGCTACAGCGGCACGGTGGACCACCTGCGCGGTCAGGTCGGCGGGCTCGCGACAGGCAGCGACGTCCGGGTGCAGACCACGACCACCGGCGTGGTCACGCCGCTCACCACGGTCCCGGCGCTCGACGTCGACGCCGGGGTTGCCGCGGCCTCGTCGCTCGTGCTCGACGTCGAGGGCACTGTCGGTGACGGACCTGTCCGGGTCCTCGCGGTGCCTGGCGAGCAGATCGCGCCGCTGCTCTCGCGGACACCTGCCGTCGACGCGTCGTCGCTCGTCGTCGTGGCTCCCCGCCCGGCGCTGCCTGGCCTGGCTCTGCCCGAGGGGACCAGCGCGCTGCGCCTGGACCTCGCAGGCCAGGCTGTCGAGGCGGAGATCGACGAGACACGCTTCTCCGGCAGGATCCGGGCACCGATGCCGGCCTTCGGCGGACCGCCGGTCCCGGTCACCACGGTCGTGTGGCTGGCCGACGAGCACGGCGGCATCGTGCAGACCAGCGCCGATCCCGTCTCGTTCCCGGTCCTCGCCGGCGACGACGGCGCACGCACCGACGTCGAGGTCGAGATCGCTGTCCCAGACACGACCAGCCGCTGGCGGGTGGTCTCCATCGAGCTGCGCGCCGACCCCCGGCGCGGGCCCGTGGCCCTCGACCTCGCGGTCACGAGCGTCGGGACCCTCGCGGCCTCCGGAGACGCCGCTGACGACGGGACGTCGGAACCGACAGACCTCGCCGGGGCGAAGGGGACCTGGAGCCTGCTCGACGCGCTGGTCGGGGCCTCGGGCACCGGGTACGACGGGAGCCTGTCGCTGACGAGCCCGCCTGACGCCGTGCTGCCCGCGGTCAGCGGCGTGCTCGAGGCCGCGGCGGTCCAGGTGCGGCTCCGCTTCATGCCCCCCGGAGCCGACCCCAGCCTCGACCCGGGGGCAACCGATCTCGCGCCGGCGGTCCCCGCCGTCGTCGTCCCGGAGCTCTTGGCTCGTCTCGACGCCGCAGTCGGTGACACGCTCGACGCGACGGTCGTCGGTCAGCGCGTGACGCTCGAGATCGTCGGTTCGGTGCCCGCGCTGCCCGGCGGTCTCGGCGGTCCCGCACTCATGCTCGACCTCGACGCGCTGCAGGCCTTCGGTCTGCGCACGGCGCGGGCCCCGGCCGCGGCCGACGAGATCTGGGTGGCGGCCCAGGACCCCTCGGAGGTCGGTGTGCTCGTCGAGGCTGTCGAGACGCAGGTCCCGCCTGCGTGGACCGTCACGAGCGCCGGTACCGCCGCCGCGGTCCCGGCCCCCTCGATCGGGTCGGCCTTCTGGATCGCCGCAGCCGGGGCCGTCGCCCTGTCCCTCGCGGGGACGTGGTCGGTCCTCGGAGCCCTGGGCCGTGCGCGGCGCGGCGAGGTCGTCGCGCTGCGTGCTGTCGGGGTGAGCGGGGGCGCGCAGGCACGCTCTCGGACCTCTGAGCTCCTCATCGTGCTCGGCTGCGCTGTCGTCGCCGGGCTCGTCTCCGGTGCGCTGGTGACGCTGGCGGTCGCCGGGCTCTTCGCCCGCGTCACCGTGCCCGAGGCCTTCGCAGGCATCGCCTCGGGTGTGCACCCCTCAGTCGTCCCGATGGTCGTGCTGCTGCTCGCCCTCGTGGTCGGCGCCGGCCTGCTCGTCGCGGACCAGGCCCGGACCGTGCGCAGGCAGGCCCTCGACCTCGACCACCGGGAGGACGCCCGATGAGCCGCACGAGCGCAGCCGGCAGCCCCGGAGGCTCCTACGCACCCAGGTCTAGCTCGCCGCGGACTCCGGCGGTGCCTGGCCCTGCGCTCGCCGCGCGCAGGACCACGCGCGCCGAGCGACGGGTCCCGGTGGTCCGGCGGGTGCTCGCCGACGACCTCCGGGCCGGGACTGTCGTGCTCCTGGTGACGGTCGTCGCCGCGCTGCTGCTCGCCGTGTGGCCGCGGGCGGTCCAGGTGGTCTCGGACGACATCACGAGCCACAGGCTCGCCGCGACCACGCCGATCACCCGGGACATCTCGTCGAGCAACCAGACCCCGTACTACGGCGCCTCGCGGGGGACAGCGCCGTCGGCGGTCCCCGACGAGTGGGAGACCACCTTCGGGTTGCTCGACGGCGGTCTGCGGCAGGCTCACGACGCCCTGCCCGACCCGCTGCGCGCCGGGGTCCTCGACCCGCGCATGCGGACCTCGGCGCGAGGGGACGTCGTGATCGAGACCTCAGAGCGCTCGGACGTCGCCACCATCAACCTCCGCGAGACCCAGGACCCCTACCTCGCAGAGCACGTGACCCTCACGGAGGGGCGCTGGCCGACCATCGACGACTCGCCGCTGGCCCTCGCGGAAGGGCCTGTCGAGCGGACACCGCAGCCCGTCGGGATCGCCCTCTCCGCCGCTGCCGCCGAGAGGCTCGCCTGGGACGTCGGCCAGACCCGCCAGGCCTTCGGCCGTGGAGACTTCGTCCTGCTCGGGACCTACACCGCAGACGACCCCGACGAGGACTACTGGTACCACACCCCGTCTGCGGCGGAGCCCGCCATCGTCGACAGCATCAACGTCGGCGTCGTGCTCACGGCCGCCGCGTACCGCGGACCGGGGATCGACCCGTTCCTCGACAGGCTCGACGTGTGGTTCGACGTCGACCCCTCGCCCTACACCTCGGACCAGCTGTCCGACATCTCCTCCCAGCTCCGCGGCTTCACGGCGGCTCCGCTGTCCTACGGCGTCGACCAGCCCGACGGGACCCTCAAGCTCTCCTCGGAGCTCCCCGGGACCCTCGACACGATCGAGCGTGACATCTCCGCGACGACGACTGTCGTCGCCCTGCTCGCCGCCGGGCCCGTCGCGGGTCTCGGGCTGCTGCTGCTCGCGGCTGTCAGGGTCATCGCCTCGCGACGCCGCACCGCGCTCGCCCTGGCCCGGGCCCGCGGGGCCTCCGGTCTGCAGGTCCGCGGCCTCCTGGCCGTCGAGGGCCTGCTGCTCGGGATCGCCGGAGGAGGGCTCGGCCTGCTCGGAGCCGTGCTGCTCGTCCCGACGGCCTTCGCGCCCGCCGTCCTCGTCGGACCGCTGGTGGCGGCGCTCGCCCCCGCCGTGATGCTCGCGGCGAGCGCACCTCCTGCAGGGCTGCGCGGTGTCCGTCAGGACTCTGCGGCCCGGTCGACGAGCTGGCTCCGGGGAGTCTGGGAGGTGCTCGTCCTGGCGGTCGCCGCGACCGCGACAGTCCTCGTGCTGCGCCGGGGTGCCGAGGACACCGGGAGCGGTGCGGACCCCCTGCTCGCCGCGACGCCAGCCCTGCTGGCGGTCGCGACGGCCGTGGTGGTCGCACGGATCGCGCCGCTGCTCCTCACCCCTGTCGTCCGGCTGGCCCGCTCGCGGCGCGGCGCGCTGTCCTTCCTCGGGGCGGCCTCGGCGACCCGGGACCGTCGTGGTCAGCTGGCCCCGCTCGTCGGGCTCGTGGTGGCCGTGACCGTCGCGGTGCTCTCCACGGTCCTGCTGACCACGGTGCGCACCGGGCTCGAGACCCAGACCTGGGACGCGATCGGGGCCGACCTGCGCTCGACGGGGCCGATCGTCGACGAGGACACCCTCGCCCTGGTCCGCGAGGTGCCAGGGGTCGCGGCGGCCACCACCGCGACCGAGGTGAGCCCCGCGGCGCTCTCGACAGGTGACGACAGGCTCCAGGCGCGGGTGCTGCTCGTGGACCCGGCCGACCTCGCGCAGGTCCAGCAGGACGTCCCGGGCTGGACCGTCCCTGACCTGGCCGCCCCGACGGACGGCGGTCCGCTGCCGGCTGTCGTGTCGAGCCGCTTCGCGCTCGAGGGCGGGGCGACCGTCACGGTCGACGGGCAGGTCGTCGTGCTCGACGTCGTCGAGCAGCGCCCCGAGGTCCCGGGCGTCTCGACCACGTCGGGCTGGGTGCTGCTCGACAGGTCGAGCCTCGCCGACCTGACCGGGACCACCTACCTGCCGCGGACCCTGCTGGTCCGCCTCGACCCCACGGTCGAGGACGCGGACCGGGCTGTCGTCGTCGCGAGGGTCGGTGAGATCACCGGGCCGAGCGCCGTCGAGGTCCAGGCCGATGCCGTCGGGCTCCGCCTCGACGACCCGACGCTCGCCGGGCTGCAGGGCGCGCTCCTCGTCGGGACCCTCGTGGCGCTCGTCGTGGGCGCCTCGACGATCGTGCTCGGCGAGGTCATGGCGACGGGTCGACGCGAGAGGCTCGTCGCTGTGCTGAAGATCCTCGGGATGTCCGCGCGCGGGCCTCGGGTCATCACCACCTGGGAGATCGCCTCCTGGGCTGTCCCCTCCCTCGTCGCAGGGTTGGCCCTCGGGCTGGCGCTGCCCGTGCTCGTCGCCCGGACTGTCGACCTGCGCGCCTTCACCGGCGGTGCGACCGCACCGCCGCTCGTCTACGACCCTGCCGCGCTGCTCGGCGTCCTCGGGGTCTTCGTCGTCGTCGTGGGGGTCTGCTGCCTCGTCTCAGCGGCCCTCGGACGACGGGTCAGCTCCGCGGCGACGCTGCGGTCGGTACAGGAGTGAGAGACATGACCACCCAGCCCCCGGCCGTCGGCCGGCACGCCTCCGCCAGCGCAGCACCGAGACCGGCGTCGCCGGACATCTTGTGCCGTGACCTCGTGCGCATCTTCGTCACCGAGGGGATCGAGGTGCAGGCCCTGCAGGGCCTCAACCTCCGGGTCGAGGCCGGTGAGATCGTCGCTCTCGTCGGAGCGTCGGGCTCGGGGAAGTCCACCCTGCTGTCGATCCTCTCGGGTCTGGACAGGCCGACAGGTGGGACGGCGGAGGTTGCAGGCGCCGACCTTCTGACCCTCGGCCGCCGGGACCGCGTGAGGTACCAGCGTCAGACCGTGGGCTTCGTGTGGCAGCAGGCGGCCCGCAACCTCCTGCCGTACCTGACGGCTGCGCAGAACGTCGCGCTGCCGCTGACCATCACCCGGGCACCAGACCGTCGGGGGAGGGCTCTCGAGCTGCTCGACCTGCTCGGCGTCGCGCACTGCCAGGACCGCCTGCCCTCCCAGATGTCGGGTGGTCAGCAGCAGCGTGTCGCGATCGCCGTCGCCGTGGCCAACTCGCCGCGGGTGCTGCTGGCCGACGAGCCCACGGGCGAGCTCGACGAGGCGACCTCGGCCGAGGTCCTCGAGATGCTCCGCGCGGTCAACGCGGAGACCGGTGTGACCACGCTGATCGTCACGCACGACCCGACGGTCTCCGAGCACGTGGCCCGCACCGTGCAGATCCGCGACGGCCGGACCTCGACCGAGGTGCTGCGCCGCACCGAGACCGACGAGCACGGCACCGAGCGGCACGTCGCCGAGGAGTTCGCGGTCCTCGACAGGGTCGGCAGGTTCCAGCTGCCGCCCGACTTCGTCGAGAGCCTGGACCTCCGCGACCGCGTGAGGCTGTCGCTCGAGCCTGACCACGTGGGTGTGTGGCCCGACGGGTCGGTCCCGGTGCCGGGTCCCGTCGGACCGGCCGCTGGAGCCGGACGCCACCGTCCAGGTCCCGCACCTCGGCACGCGGTGGCTGACGGCATGCCTGGCGGCGCGCCCGCCGCCACTGCAGACGGTACGACCGACGAGACGGGGGAGCAGCGATGAGCGCGACGCAGCAGACCGGCCCTGCGCTCCGGGCGGACGCTGTCAGCCGGACCTTCTCGACCCCTGCGGGCGACGTGCACGCCGTCTCCGACGTCTCCCTCGAGGTCGGCCGCGGCGAGCTCGTCGTGCTGCGTGGCACCTCGGGCTCGGGAAAGTCGACCCTGCTCCACCTGCTCGGTGGCATCGACGAGCCGACATCGGGCCACGTCGAGGTCGACGGCGAGCGGCTCGACAGCCTGGACACCGCTGGGCGGCTCCGGCTGCGGACCACCGGCGTCGGGTACGTGCTGCAGTCCTTCGGCCTGGTCCCGGTGCTCTCGGCCGCCGAGAACGTCGAGATCCCGCTCCGGCTGCTGCGCACCGAGCCGCGGGAGCGCGACGCCAGGGTCCGCGAGGTGCTCGCGACGGTCGGCCTCGAGCGGCACGGCCACCAGCGTCCCTACGAGCTGTCCGGCGGGCAGCAGCAGCGTGTCGGGATCGCCCGGGCGATCGTCGCCAGGCCGTCGATCCTGCTCGCCGACGAACCCACAGGTCAGCTGGACTCCGCGACAGCGGCTACGGTGATGGACCTGCTGCACGACCTCGTGCACCAGGAAGGTGTCGCAGCGGTGGTCTCGACCCACGACCCCCTGCTCGCCGCCAGGGCGGACAGGGTGATCACCCTCCACGACGGACGTGTCTCCTGACACACTCTCGCGTGGCCCTCTGCGCTCCGGGTACAGTTGCATAGGTCAACGTCGTCTCTTCGTCGACGAGCGCTTCCCAGGTGCGGCACACGCCAGCATCCGGGCCGCTGTCGAACCGCTGACGCGTGGCCTCCTCGGGTACCCAGCGGCGCACCTGTGCGCTGCCCCGTTCCTTCCACACGGTGAAATGAGTTTCTCTATGTCTGTGCGCTCCGACCTGCGTAACGTCGCGATCGTCGCCCACGTCGACCACGGTAAGACCACCCTCGTCGACGCGATGCTGCACCAGTCCGGCGCGTTCGGATCCCACGCGCACGTCGACGAGCGCGCCATGGACTCCGGTGACCTCGAGCGCGAGAAGGGCATCACGATCCTCGCGAAGAACACCGCCGTCCACTACGCCGGTCCTGCCGCGATCGCCGCCGGCCAGCCCGACGGCATCACCATCAACGTGATCGACACCCCGGGCCACGCCGACTTCGGTGGTGAGGTCGAGCGCGGCCTGTCCATGGTCGACGGTGTCGTCCTCCTCGTCGACGCGTCCGAGGGCCCCCTGCCCCAGACGCGCTTCGTGCTGCGCAAGGCGCTCGTCGCCAAGCTCCCCGTGATCCTCGTGGTCAACAAGACCGACCGCCCCGACTCGCGCATCGAAGAGGTCGTCGCCGAGGCGACCGACCTCCTGCTCGGTCTCGCGAGCGACCTCGCGGACGAGGTCCCCGACCTCGACCTCGACGCGATCCTCGACATGCCCGTCGTCTACGCGGCAGCCAAGGTCGGCCGCGCGTCGACCGAGCAGCCCGCCGACGGCACCGCTCCCGAGAACCCGGACCTCGAGCCGCTCTTCAAGGTCATCCTCGACAAGATCCCGGCCCCGACGTACGAGGAGGGCGCGCCGCTCCAGGCTCACGTCACCAACCTCGACGCCTCGCCGTTCCTCGGCCGCCTCGCGCTGCTCCGCATCTTCAACGGCACGATCAACAAGGGCCAGACCGTGGCCTGGGCCCGCGCCGACGGCACGATGCAGAACGTCAAGATCACCGAGCTCCTCGAGACCAAGGCGCTCTCGCGCGTCCCCACGGACTCCGCAGGCCCCGGTGAGATCGTCGCCGTCGCCGGCATCGAGGACATCACCATCGGTGAGACCCTCACGGACCCCGACGACCCGCGTCCGCTGCCGCTCATCACGGTCGACGACCCGGCCATCTCGATGACCATCGGTATCAACACCTCCCCGCTCGCGGGCAAGGGTGGCAAGGGCCACAAGGTCACCGCCCGCCAGGTCAAGGACCGCCTCGACAAGGAGCTCATCGGCAACGTGTCGCTCCGCGTCCTGCCGACCGAGCGTCCTGACGCCTGGGAGGTCCAGGGCCGTGGAGAGCTCGCTCTCGCGATCCTCGTCGAGCAGATGCGCCGCGAGGGCTTCGAGCTCACCGTCGGCAAGCCGCAGGTGGTCACGCGCACCATCGACGGCAAGCGCCACGAGCCGATGGAGCGCATGACCATCGACGTCCCCGAGGAGTACCTCGGCGCCGTCACGCAGCTCCTCGCCCAGCGCAAGGGCCGCATGGAGACCATGTCGAACCACGGCACCGGCTGGGTCCGCATGGAGTTCGTGGTCCCCGCCCGTGGCCTCATCGGCTTCCGCACGCGCTTCCTCACCGACACGCGCGGCACCGGCATCGCCTCGTCGATCGCCGAGGGCTACGAGCCGTGGGCCGGCCCGATCGAGACCCGTGTCAACGGCTCGCTCGTCGCCGACCGCTCGGGTGTCGTGACACCGTTCGCGATGATCAACCTGCAGGAGCGCGGCTCCTTCTTCGTCGACCCCACGCAGGAGGTCTACGAGGGCATGATCGTCGGCGAGAACTCCCGCAACGAGGACATGGACGTCAACATCACGAAGGAGAAGAAGCTCACCAACATGCGTGCGGCGTCTTCTGACACCTTCGAGAACCTGACCCCGCCGAAGCACCTCACGCTCGAGGAGTCCCTCGAGTTCGCCCGCGAGGACGAGTGCGTCGAGGTCACCCCCGAGGTCGTGCGCATCCGCAAGGTCATCCTCGACCAGAACGAGCGCTCGCGCGCCTACTCGCGCAACAAGAACGGCTGATCCACCCACGACCCGCGCCCTCACGGCGCGCGGGTCCTGTGCCGATGGCTGCCAGGTCCACCGACCCGGCAGCCATCGGCTTTTCCCAGGCGAGCACGCGCGGTCAGGTACCGCGCAGCACGGGGGCGTGCAGCACTTCCGCGGACGAAGGACTTCCATGATCACCGAGACGACCCTGCCCGACGGCCCCCTGCTCGTCGTGCACGCTCACCCCGACGACGAGACGCTCGCGACGGGCGGGCTGCTCGCGACCTGGGCGGCGGCGGGACGACCCGTGACCCTCGTGACCTGCACGCGCGGCGAGCGCGGCGAGGTCATCGGCACAGCGCTCGCGCACCTCGAGGGCGACGGTCCGGCGCTCGCCGAGCACCGCGAGGCCGAGCTCGCCGAGGCGCTCCGTGCGCTCGGCGTCGAGGACCACGTGTTCCTCGACGCGCTCCCCGGTCAGCCGGGTGCGCTCGCGCAGGGTCAGCGTCTCGAGGACTCCGGCATGGCCTGGGTGGGCGACGGAGCCCCCGGGGCCAGCAGCCAGGCCGGTGCGGCCACCGACGTGCCCGAGCGGGCGCTCGTGCGTGCCTCGCTCGAGGAGTGCGCCGAGCGTCTCGCCGTGCTGCTGCGTGACCGCCGCCCTGCCGTCGTCGTCACCTACGAGCCCGGCGGCGGCTACGGGCACCCGGACCACGTCCGGGCGCACCAGATCACCACGCGGGCTCTGGCCCTCGCGGCCGAGGCTGACGGTGCGCACGCGGCGCACGTGCCCGACCACGTCTGGTGGAACGTCGTGCCGCCGCAGGTGCTGTCCGACGCGCGCGCGAGCCTCGCCCGCCGCGCCGAGGACGACCCGTGGTTCCAGGCCCTGCTGCAGACCCACCCCTCGGCCGCGCTCCCGCAGGGACCCTTGCCGGCTGTCGCCGAGCCTGCGCGCGAGGTCGTGGCGACGATCGACGTCCGCCCTGTCGTCGAGCAGGTCGAGGGGGCGCTGCGCGCGCACGCGACGCAGGTCCACTGGGTCGAGTCCGCCGACCCGTCGGGCACCCCGGGAGGACGGCCCACCGCGACAGTCCTGCCCGCGGCCGACGAGGTCCTCGGCTGGTACGCGCTGAGCAACGACGTGCTCGTCCCGTGGCTGGCGCACGAGTACTACGCGGCCGCAGAGCCGCAGGCCGAGCAGCCCGACGTCCAGCGCGCGGTCAGCGAAGGCCGGTAGCGTGTCCCGCATGTCTGGTCTCCCGCCCGCAGCCGCCCCGGTGCGCAGCCGGTCCTCCGTGGTCCTCGGCTACGTCGTCGCTCTCCTGCTCGGCGCGCTCGTCGGCCTGGTCGGCACAGTCGCGCACAGGCAGTGGCTGCCCTGGGTCCTCGTGCTCTGCCTCCTCGCGGTCCTGGCCGCAGCGGTGATGGTCCGTGCCTGGGTCGGCGGCGGAGGGCTCGTCGCCTACGGCCTCGGGTGGCTCGCCCTGGTCCAGGTCGCCGCGACCGCCGGCCCCGGGGGAGACGTGCTGCTCCCGGGCGACCCGTGGAGCTACGTGTGGATGGGTGGCGGCATGCTGATGATCGGCGTGGCGGCCTTCGCGCCGCGGCGCTGGTTCACCGACTGACATCCCGTCACCCGCAGGGGACCCGCCCCGTACACTGGTCCGGCAGGGGGAGAGCATCCCACGCCAGTCCACGGGGTCATGCCCCTGAACCGTCGCGAGTGGAGCGAGCGTCATGAGCAGCAGTCCCGACGGCACGGACACCACGTCCGGACCGCCGACAGGTCCTGTCCCGGAGCCGACCGAGGGGACCGGCCCAGCCGTCCCTCGCGACGACGCAGAGGCTGAGACGACGCCCGAGGCGACCGAGAGCAGCGAGAGCACGCTCCCGGCGTACCCGGTGCTCGACCGCCCCCCTGTCGAGGACGCGTCGGCGGCCGAGAGCGAGCCGTCGACCGAGAGCGAGCCGACGACAGAGCGCGAGCCGTCCGACCCCGCGACGTTCGCTGCTGCGACGCCGCCCTCTGCGGCTGACGAGGCGACCGACGACGCGTCTCACGGCGCCGCGCCTGACGGCGACGAGGCAGATCTTGACGAGGCAGACCTCGACGACTCAGACCTCGACGACTCAGACCTCGACGACTCAGACCTCGACGACTCAGACCTCGACGACTCAGACCTCGACGACTCAGACCTCGACGACGACGACACCGTGGTCGTCCGTTCAGGGGACCGGACCGAGGTCTTCCCGGCGGTCCAGGCGACTGTGCCCGTCGCGACCGCAGCGGCGACCGACCCTGAACCCGCGCAGTCGACAGCCGCCGAGCCTGCAGGATCCCCCGCCAGCGCAGCAGCAACCAGCCCGGCGTCCGCCGGCCCGGCTGCGAGCACGTCAGCACAGTCCGCACCCCAGACGTCGACCGACGCCGCGAGCACGTCCGACCCATCGGAGGATTCTGTCCTGAGCGACTTCGACCGCGACGAGAAGTCCCGACGCTGGCCCCGCAACCTCCTCTGGACCGCGTGCGGCGTGCTCGTGCTCGCCGGCGCCTACGTCGGTGCGCAGTGGTACTTCGCCGACCGCATCCCGCGCGAGACGACTGTCGCCGGCATCGACATCGGCGGTCTGTCGAACGACGCCGCGATCGAGCGTCTGGAGTCCGAGCTCGGTGGTATCGCCGCCGAGCCCCTCCCGGTGACGGCGGGGGAGTCGACCACCACGGTCGACCCCGCAGCCGCCGGGCTCACCTTCGACGCGCGGGCCACCGTCGAGGGCCTCACAGCCTTCTCGCTGTCGCCGTCCCGGCTGCTCTCGCAGATCTCCGGCGGGGACGCCGTCGAGCCGGTCACGGTGGTCGACGACGCGGCGCTCGACGCCGCTGTCGCCACCATGTCGGCCGACCTCCAGGTCGAGCCGACGAGCGGCACCGTGAGCTTCGTCGACGGTGCAGCCGTCGCGACCGAGGCTGTCGAGGGCAGCGCCGTCGACGCCGAGGCGGCGACCGAGCTGGTCCGCACGTCGTGGTTGACCGCAGCCCGCCCACTCGTCGTGCCGACCGAGGCCGTCGAGCCCGAGATCACCCAGGCCGAGACCGACGAGGCCCTCGCTGTCGCGGAGAAGGTCGCCTCTGCGCCGGTGACCGTCACTGTCGCCGACCAGAGCGCCGAGATCCCCGCCGAGACGGTCGCGGCTGCCGCGTCCATGACTCCAGTCGACGGCACCCTCCAGCTGGCCTTCGACGGCGAGCTCTTGGTGCAGGACGTCGTCGACCGCACCACCGACCTGCTCTCCGACGCCGCCGACGCGAAGTTCGTCTTCGTCGACGGCACCCCGCAGATCGAGGCCGGGCTGCCCGGTACGACGCTCGACCCGGCGGCCCTCGCCGCCGCCGTGCAGACCGCTGCGACCGGTGACGACAGGACAGCACCTGTCGAGCTGGTCGAGAGCGACCCCGCGCAGTCGACCGAGGCCCTCCAGGCCCTGGGCATCAACGAGGTCGTGTCAGAGTTCTCGACCCCGCTGACCAACGAGCCCGTGCGCACCGAGAACCTGCGGATCGCCGCCGAGAAGGTCACCGGCACGCTCGTGCTCCCGGGTGAGGTCTTCGACCTGACCGAGGTCATCGGCCCGATCACGAAGGCCAACGGCTACCAGGAAGCCCACATCATCTCGAACGGGCAGATCGTCGACGGGGTCGGCGGAGGCCTCTCGCAGATGTCCACGACCACGTACAACGCCGGTTTCTACGCGGGCATGGTCGACCTCGAGCACAGGCCGCACAGCTACTGGTTCGACCGCTACCCGGAGGGTCGTGAGTCCACCCTGGCGGTCGGGCAGATCAACATGCGCTGGCGCAACGACTCGCCGCACGGCGTGCTCATGCAGTCGTACATCGCCGGCGGACGCCTGCACGTGGTCGCCTGGAGCACGAAGTACTACACGGTGACCGACAGCACGAGCGCACGCTCCGACGTCGTGGCCGCGACCATCGAGCACAAGTCGGGGGCTGGCTGCCTCCCGCAGAGCCGAGGGAACCCCGGCTTCTCGGTGACGGTCTCCCGCAAGGTCGCCGTCGCCGCGACGGGCGAGGTCGTCATCGACGAGTCCAACTCGTGGCGCTACAAGCCGCAGAACGGCGTCGTCTGCGACGCTCCTCCAGCGGGCTGACAGGCCCCTGCCCGACAGGCTCCACCCCACAGGCTCGGCCGTCGTGACGGTCGCGGCGACAGCGATGTCGGCCGACGACCGTCACGCACGGTCGGCCCGCAACAGGCGAGGAAGAGAACATGCTCGGCAAGAGTGCACGCGAGTCCGGTCCGCACGCGCGACGGGCCGCCACGCTCGGCGGATGGTCTGACGTCGACGCGGAGCTGCTGGACCTCGGGTCGACCACGGCGACGCTGTCGACCGTCGCGAACCTCGAGAACCTCGCAGCAGTCGTGCACCTCGGTCACCCTGCGCAGCCGACCCCCGAGCTCGAGCGGAACCTGCTGTCGAGCGACAGGTCGCTCATGCTCACCGCAGCCGTCGCCGTGCCCTCCGAGTGGGTGTGGGTCGGGCGGACCGCCGACGCGACGGGGGTCGCGATCGTCGACGAGTCCGGCATGCGCGACTGCCGTCACGCGCTCCGCACCATGGGCGTGAGCCCGCACCTCGTCCCGACCACGACGTCGGTCGCGGAGCGCATCCAGCTCGCCGGGGACCACGGGACGCTCGTCGTCGAGCGCTCTGCCATCCCCGCAGGGTTCCAGGAGCTCCCCGGGAGCGCCGGCCTGCAGGCCGTCCCGCTCCTCTGGTACGGCCTGCTCGAGACCCCGGACGCCCCGGTCGTCTTCGACACGCCCGCCCAGGTGTGGTTGGCCTTCGGGCCGCGTGACGACCACCGTGGGTCGCTGCAGCAGTCGCTCGGGGTGTTCGCCGCCGCCGAGATCGACCTGCAGCACCTGCGCAGCCAGCGGTCGCAGGCCGGGCCGCACGTCTTCCTCACGTCCTTCACCTGCGAGAGCTCGGACGTGCTGGCCCACGTGGTCGCCGAGTTCGGTGCCCGGGGCGTGGAGAACCGCGTCCTGGCCGTGCTCACCGGCCAGCAGTTCTTGCCCGGCCCTGACGCGCTCACCCCGGTCTGGTCCGACGTCGAGGTCTCCGCGCCGTGAGCGCGCCGGTGCCCGCTGCGGCGCCGGCACCGGCGCCGACGGTCGGCGGTGGCCCCGTGACGAAGCTCGCCTACCTCGGGCCCGAGGGCAGCTTCACCCACCAGGCAGCGACGGGCTGGTCCTCTGCCGAGACGACCCTCGTCCCGCTCCGGACCGTGCCCGAGGTCTTCGCCGCCGTGGCCTCCGGGGAGGCCAGCCACGGCGTTGTCGCCATCGAGAGCTCGGTCGAGGGCTATGTGGTCCCGTCCCTCGACGCGATCGTCTCCGCGCCGGAGGTCGTCGCGGTCGACGAGGCCTTCGTCTCGATCACCTTCGACGCCTTCGTGCTGCCGGGCAGCGACGCGCCGCCCCAGCAGGCGACGGCGCACCCGCACGGTCTCGCCCAGTGCCAGGGCTTCGTCGACAGTCACGGCCTGCTGCCCGTCCCGGCGTCGTCGAACGCCGCAGCCTGCCGCGACATCCAGCCCGGCCAGGTCGCGCTCGGCCCGCCCCTGTGCGGAGAGCTCTACGGACTCACCACGTGGGAGCAGGGGGTCGAGGACTTTGCGGGCGCTCGCACACGCTTCTTGCTCCTCACCCGTCGTGATGCCCTGTCGCCGTGCCAGGACGAGGTGGCCGCGACCTGGCGGTCGATGCTCGCCGTGACCCCGCACCTGACAGGTCCTGGGGTGCTGGCCCGCATCACGGCGGCCTTCGGCGCGCGCGGGGTGAACCTCTCGAGCCTCATCACGCGCCCTGTCAAGGCTCTCGAGGGACGCTACGTCTTCATCCTCACCGTCGACGCAGCACCGTGGTCTGGTGACCTCCACGAGGTCCTGCGCGGTCTGCTCGACGCCGGGGACTCGGTCAAGACCCTCGGCGTCTTCCCGTCCCGCGGAGAGCTCGACCGCACCGTCGACATCGACAGGGTGCCCGCAGGCAGCGTGCGTTCGGGCTCGACCGCCGCAGAGCTCGACCGAGGACTCCTGTGGGGCGACGAGGGACGTGAGGCCGACCGCGCGGGAGAGCCCCGAGCTGGGGCGTCCCGTGGGGCGGAGCTCCGCGGGGACGAGGCCGTCAGAGAGACCCGCGGTGGAGAGGCCGACGCGTCATGAGCCAGCACGCCCAGCACGTCGCCGTCGTCGGTCTGGGCCTCATCGGCGGCTCTGTCGCGCAGACCCTCGTCGCCGACGGGCGCCGGGTCACGGGCTGGGACCCCGACGCATCGACCCGCGAGCTCGCGGGCGCGGCAGGTGTGGAGGTCGTCGCGACCCTCGAGGAGCTCGCCGCCTCAGGAGCCCCGCTCGTCGTGGTGGCGGTCCCGCTCCGTGCGGTCCGGGCGACTGTCGAGAGGCTCGCCGCGTCGTTGCCCGCCTCGACGGTCCTCACAGACGTGGCGAGCGTCAAGGGCCCGGTCCGCGATGCCGTGCAGGCTGCAGGGCTCGGCGACCGCTACGTCGGTGCCCACCCGATGGCGGGCACCGAGCACAGCGGTTTTGCCGCGGCCGACCCGGATCTGCTCCGCGAGGTCCGCTGGGCGGTCACCCTCGACGAGACGACGAACCTCGACGCGTTCCTCACGGTCGCCGAGATGATCACGGGTCCCTTCGCGAGCGCCGTGCACCCGCTCTCCGACGACGTGCACGACGCGGCCGTGGCGCTCGTCAGCCACGTGCCGCACGTCGTGGCGACCGAGCTCCTCAACCTCGTCGTCGGCTCACCGGTGAGCGAGGTCGCGCAGGGGCTCGCGGCGGGCAGCTTCCGCGACGGCACGCGGGTGGCTCGGACGACCCCGCGCAGGACCCAGGCGATGGTGACTGACAACGCGGGCTGGGTGGCTGCGGCCCTCCGGCTGGCGGCCCGCGACCTCGAGGTGCTGGCTTCTCGGCTCGAGGAGGGCGCTCAGGTCGACGAGTTCTTCGACCGCGCCGACCCGCTCCGTGGCGCGCCAGCGCCAGACCGGTCGACCCGGTCTCTCCAGATCGGCGCCGACGGGTGGCAGACGGACCTCACCGAGCGTGGTCGCCAGGGCGCGCAGGTCCTCGCGGTCGACCCGGCTGCTGCGAGCGTGGAGCTCAGCGAGCCACAGGCCGGCTGACCGACCGGCCCGACGGCGCACGGCCCGCAGGCTGACCCGCCTGCCCGCCTGCCCGCCTGCCTGCCGCTCAGCCCTCGCGGGGCCGGCGGCGCGGAGGTGCCGGTGGCACGATCTTCCCCGTCGCGACGGAGTCGAGCTGGACCTCGACAGTCCCCGTCCGGGTCTCGATCGTCAGTGCCTCGTCGCTGCGGTCCGTGATCGTCCCGAGCACGTCGGTGTAGAGGTGGCTCGATCCCTCGGGGAGCCGGGTGCGGACCATCACTCGGACGCCGGGCTCCCAGCTCTCCCACGGACGCCCGGGCGTGCCGGTCTGCCCAGCCGACCTGCCGGTCTGCCCAGCCGGGCTGCCGCTCTGCGCAGCCGGGCTGCCGCTCAACCCTGCGGGGCTGGGCCTCTGCCCCGCGGGGCCGCCGCGCTGTCCGGTCAGCCCGCCGCCCTGCTCTGTCGGGCCCGCTGACGGGTCCGGCATGTCGACGGTCGGGAGCGCCGCCGCAGTGTCGTCGCTGGCAGGCGCCCCAGGGCCGTGGTCGTCGGGCGTGCGGTGTGTCGGGAAAGTCACAGGACCTCGAGGAGTCGGAGGACGGGCACCGGAGACGGCAGGTGCGGATCTAGGCGATACTAGAACGTCGCTGTCCAGACGCTCCCACGTCTGGACTCGCCCTCGGGAAGGACATCGAAGTGACCTACGTGATCGCGCAGCCCTGTGTCGACGTCAAGGACAAGGCGTGCATCGAAGAGTGCCCCGTGGACTGCATCTACGAAGGCAAACGGTCGCTCTACATCCACCCGGACGAGTGCGTCGACTGCGGTGCCTGCGAGCCCGTGTGCCCAGTCGAGGCCATCTACTACGAAGACGACGTGCCCGACGAGTGGTCGGAGTACTACAAGGCGAACGTCGAGTTCTTCGACGACCTCGGCTCTCCTGGCGGTGCCGCCAAGATGGGCGAGATCGACAAGGACCACCCCGTCATCCTCGCTCTGCCCCCGCAGGCCTGAGGCGCGCCCGTGGGTCTCGCCGACCTCAGCGACCTCCCGTTCCCGTGGGACACCCTGGTCCCGGCCGCGACCCGCGCCAGGTCGCACCCCCGCGGCATCGTCGACCTGTCGGTCGGCACCCCGGTCGACCCGACCCCCGCACTGGTCCAGGACGCCCTCGCTGGCGCGGGTGACGCCCACGGCTACCCGACGACCCACGGCACGCCAGTGCTGCGCGAGGCCGTCTCCGCGTGGTTCGCGCGCCGCCGCGGCGTCGACGGTCTCGACCCTGCCGCCGTGCTGCCGACGATCGGCTCCAAGGAGATCGTCGCGCTGCTCCCGTCCTTGCTCTCGCTCGGCGCAGGTGACGTCGTCGTGCACCCTGCTGCGGCGTACCCGACCTACGACGTCGGGGCGCGCCTGGCGGGTGCCACGGCCCTCGCCACGTCCGACGTCTCCGACTGGGAGGGACGCCACGACGTCCGCCTCGTCTGGGTGAACTCGCCTGGCAACCCGACGGGTGAGGTGCTCTCGGTCGAGGAGCTGGCCCGGGTGGTCCGTGCTGCACGGGCCGTCGGCGCCGTGGTGGTCAGCGACGAGTGCTACGCCGAGCTCGCCTGGGACGAGCCATGGAGCACCGGCGGGGTGCCGAGCATCCTCGACCCTCGGGTCAACGGCGGTTCCCACGAGGGTCTGCTCGCCGCGTACTCGCTCTCCAAGCAGTCCAACCTCGCGGGCTACAGGTCGGCCTTCGTCGCGGGCGACCCGGCTCTCGTCGCCCGCCTGCTCGAGCTCCGCAAGCACATGGGCATGATCGTCCCGGCACCGGTCCAGGCCGCGACCGCCGCAGCTCTCGCCGACGACACCCACGTGGCCGACCAGCGCGAGGTCTACCGTCGCCGCCGCGACGTTCTGCTCCCGGCGCTGCGGTCCTACGGCCTCGAGATCGACGGCTCTCACGCCGGTCTGTACCTCTGGAGCCGTCCCGCCGGTGCCGCGCCTGGCGACCCCGTCGCGTGGCAGACCGTCGACGCCCTGGCAGGTCTGGGGATCCTCGTGGCACCTGGCACCTTCTACGGGTCGGCGGGAGCCGCTCACGTACGGGTGGCTCTCACGGCGACAGACGAGCGCATCGACGAGGCTGCTGCGAGGCTCATCTCCGGTTGACCCGTCTTGGTGTCGATTTGACTCAGTTGTGGTGCAGGCCAGACACTTGCCTGACCGTGCTCTGGTGAAGTCGGAGTCGTCTCATCGACAAGGGTGCTGCACCTCCGGAGTGTGACCTGTCTCACTCTACATATGGGTCTTTGGGCCCTTCACTGATTGGGCACATCCCTCAGGTGCCAGGTACGGTCGCAGTGGGCCAGTGTCGTCCTCACCCAGGTCGACGCCGGCAGTCAGCGGCGCCCTCCGGCGTCGAGCAGGAGGAGCACCGCTCTGCCCGACAGGGTGGCGTCGCGTGCGCAGGAAGGAAGCTATGTCGGACACTCAGACACCTACCGTCACCCTCGACGTCGACGGACGGTCACAGGTGCTGCCGGTCGTCCCGGCGACAGACGGGAACGACGGGATCGTCGTGTCGTCGCTGCTGCGCGAGACAGGCATGGTCACCGTGGACCCCGGGTTCATGAACACCGCCTCGTGCGAGTCGGAGATCACCTACATCGACGGCGACGCGGGGATCCTGCGCTACCGCGGGTACCCGATCGACCAGCTCGCCGAGAAGTCGACCTTCCTCGAGGTCGCCTACCTGCTCATCCACGGAGAGCTCCCGAGCAAGAGCGAGGGCGAGGCCTTCGTCGAGCGCGTGAACCGCCACACGCTCGTGCACGAGGACTTCCGCACCTTCATGGGGACCTTCCCGCGCAACGGGCACCCGATGGCCGTGATGTCCTCGGCGATCAACGCGCTGTCGACGTTCTACCCGGAGTCCCTCGACCCCTTCGACGACGAGACGATCGAGCTCGCGACGGTCCTGCTGCTCGCCAAGTCGCGGACCATCACCTCGTACCTGCACCGCCGCCGCGTCGGCGAGCCGCTGCTGTACCCGGACTACTCGCGCGGCTACGTCGACGACTTCCTCCGCATGACCTTCGCGGTCCCGTACCAGCAGTACGACTCCGACCCCACGGTCGTCGACGCCCTCGACAAGCTGCTCATCCTGCACGCCGACCACGAGCAGAACTGCTCGACGTCGACGGTCCGCATCGTCGGCTCGAGCCACGCGAACCTCTACGCCTCCGTGGCCGCCGGGATCAACGCGCTCTCCGGCCCGCTCCACGGTGGTGCCAACGAGTCGGTCCTCAAGATGCTCCAGTCGATCCAGTCCTCCGACTACGACGTCGACACCTTCATGGCGAAGGTGAAGAACAGGGAGGACGGCGTCCGCCTCATGGGCTTCGGCCACAGGGTCTACAAGAACTACGACCCGCGTGCCGCGATCGTCAAGAAGAGCGCCGACGCCGTGCTCTCGACGCTCGGCAAGCGTGACGAGCTCCTCGACATCGCGCTGCAGCTCGAGGAGATCGCCCTCAACGACGACTACTTCATCGAGCGCAAGCTCTACCCCAACGTCGACTTCTACACGGGCCTGATCTACAAGGCCATGGGTTTCGAGCCGGCGATGTTCACGCCGCTCTTCGCCCTGGGGCGCATGCCCGGCTGGATCGCGCAGTGGCGCGAGATGATGAAGGACCCGCAGACGAAGATCGGCCGTCCGCGCCAGATCTACACGGGTGCGACCGAGCGGCCGTACGTCCCGGTCGACGAGCGCTGACGCCCCCCGAGCACGCGACAGAGCCCGCCCTGCGACGAGCAGGGCGGGCTCTGTCGTGCTCGGGGCCAGGGGGCCCGGGAGGGGTCAGCCGGCCGCGGGCAGCGTCAGCCGCACCTGACCCGCAGGGACAGCGGCGGCCGCGTCGACAGGCGCCCACTCTCGCGTGCTCCTCGACCAGACCTGGTCGGCGACCGCGACGGTCTCGATCCCGGTGGCCGAGGCCGTCGCGACCGACCAGCTGCCGAGGGCCCAGGTCACCACGTCGAGGGGGTCACGCTCGGTGAGCGGTGCGGCCTGGAGCACGATCTGGAGCCCGTCGCCCCGGGTGCTGACCCCTTCGCCGAGGTCTCGGGTCGCGCGGGCCTCGACCGCTGCCAGCGCAGTCTCGACGCTCGTGGGGTTCCCAGCCTCGACGAGCGGGGCGTCAGGCAGCGTGCAGGTGATCCCAGCCGGTGTCTGGCCCCTCAGTGCGGCGGCCCAGGCGCGCGACCTGGGCTCGTGCTGGGCGTAGGCGTCAGGGAAGCCGGACCGCTGGACAGCCTGCGCGGCCTCGGTCACCGGGAGGTCGAGGTACCCCGAGATGGTGTCGAGCCCGTCGTAGAACTTGGTCGCCGAGTAGACGGGGTCCATGATCTGCTCGACCGATCCCCAGCCCTGGGACGGGCGCTGCTGGAACAGCCCGACGGAGTCTCGGTCGCCGTAGTCGATGTTCTCCAGGCGCGACTCCTGCAGCGCTGTGGCCAGCCCGATCGTCGCGGCGCGCGCCGGCATCTGCCTCCGCAGAGACATGCTCGCGATGAGAGCGGCGTTGTCGGCCTGGTCGACCGACATCCGCCAGTCCGAGCCGTCCAGGACCGCGACGCAGCCTTGCCTGTCGGCCACCTGCGGCTGGGTCCTGTCGAGCAGGACGACCACGCCACCGACGGCAAGAGCACCGACGGCGAGCACGGAGACCGTCGTGACGACAGCGCGTCGCACGGAGGCGCGACGCGTCCGCGCCGCACGCTGCGAGCGCGCAGACGTGCGGCGTGACGACGGGACCTGGGGCGGCACGGATCAGTTGGCGTGCAGCGCGGCGTTGAGCTCGATGCCCACGCCGTCACGGGACACCGCCTCGATCGCGCCGGTCAGCGAGTTGCGGCGGAACAGCAGGTTGTCGTGGCCCGAGAGGTCACGGGCCTTGACGACCTGCGGGCCGCCGTCGGCGCCTGTCGTCGTCCCGACGAGGGCGACCTTGCTGCCGGCGGTGAGGTACAGCCCGGACTCGACGACGCAGTCGTCCCCGAGCGCGATGCCCAGACCGGCGTTGGCGCCGAGGAGCGAGCGGCGACCGATCGAGACGACCTCCTTGCCACCACCCGACAGGGTGCCCATGATCGAGGCGCCACCGCCGATGTCGCTGCCGTCACCGACGACCACCCCGGCCGAGATCCGGCCCTCGACCATCGAGGTGCCGAGAGTTCCCGCGTTGAAGTTGACGAAGCCCTCGTGCATCACGGTCGTGCCCGAGGCGAGGTGGGCGCCGAGGCGGACGCGGTCTGCGTCGGCGACGCGGACGCCCGTCGGGACCACGTAGTCGACCATTCGGGGGAACTTGTCGACGCTCAGCACGGTGACGGGCCCGCGGGCGCGCAGGCGTGCCCGGGTGGTGTCGAAGCCCTCGACGGTGCACGGGCCGTGGTTGGTCCAGACGACGTTGGCCAGGACCCCGAAGAGCCCGTCGAGGTTCTGCCCGTGCGGCGCGACGAGCCTGTGGGACAGCAGGTGCAGGCGCAGGTAGGCGTCCGGGGCGTCGGTCGGCGCCTCGTCGAGGTCGATCTCGACGGTGACGAGGACCAGGTCGACGTCGCGGGCCTCGTCGCGCCCGACGAGGGCGGCGAGCTCTGCGGGCTCGGCGGCGTCCTCGGGAGCTGTGCCGAGCGCGGGGCTCGGGTACCAGACGTCGAGGACGACCCCTGCTGTCGTGACGGTGGCCAGGCCGTGGCCCCAGGCGGAGCGTGAGGTCGAAGAAGTCATGGTGCCCAGCCTATGCGTCGGCAGGTGGAGACGGTGTGCAGGATCCGGCCGACGAGACCCGGTGAGGCTCTGATGCTGGCCGGGGGAGCCGAGTCCCGGCACGGAGCCGGAGC
Organism: Sanguibacter sp. Leaf3; assembly: GCF_001425965.1. NCBI lineage: Bacteria > Bacillati > Actinomycetota > Actinomycetes > Micrococcales > Sanguibacteraceae > Sanguibacter > Sanguibacter sp. Leaf3. The sequence continues at coordinate 1,287,624 of NZ_LMRH01000001.1, forward strand.
CTGGCGACGGGCCGGCGCGGGTCTGCACGGCCCCTGCCCGGCGCGCTAGGGTCGGGCGGGTGAGCCACGAGACCCCGCAGCCCCCAGCCCCCGTGCCCGCCGACAGCGCCCCGGCCCTGCGCCCTGCGCTCGACCTCGGCTCCGGTGTCGTCGAGCTGACCCGCACGATCTGCGACATCCCGTCGGTCAGCGGTGACGAGCGCGCGATCGCCGACGCCGTCGAGCAGGCTCTGCGCGCCTACCCGCACCTCGAGGTGGTCCGCGACGGAGACGCCGTCGTGGCACGCACGCAGCTGGGGCGCGACGAGCGCGTCGTGATCGCCGGCCACCTGGACACGGTGCCGGTCGCCGACAACCTCCCGGTCCGCGTGGTGGGCGAGGGGCTGCACGCCGAGCTCTGGGGACGCGGGACCGTCGACATGAAGGGTGGGGTCGCCGTCCAGCTCGCCCTGGCCGCCGAGCTCGAGGCCCCGACCCGCGACATCACCTGGGTGTTCTACGACCACGAAGAGGTCGACTCGGCCCTCAACGGTCTCGGCAGGATCGCCCGGACCCGCCCCGAGCTGCTCGCCGGTGACTTCGCCGTGCTCTGCGAGCCGACGGCCGCGGGCATCGAGGGCGGGTGCAACGGGACGCTGCGCGTCGAGGTCCGTGTCCCTGGGGAGGCAGCCCACTCTGCCCGCTCCTGGATGGGCACGAACGCGATCCACGGTGCCTCCGAGGTGCTCGCGCGCCTGGCCGCCTACGAGCCCGCCTCGACCGAGGTCGAAGGGCTCGTCTTCCGCGAGGGCATGAACGCCGTCGGCATCCGCGGGGGGATCGCCGGGAACGTGATCCCCGACGAGTGCGTGGTCACCGTCAACTTCCGCTTCGCGCCCTCGCGCAGCCTCGAGGAGGCCGAGCAGCACACCCGCGACCTCTTCGAGGGCTTCCAGGTGACCGTCACCGACGCCGCGGCCGGTGCCCGTCCCGGGCTCGACGCGCCGCTCGCCGTCGACTTCACCGAGGCGGTCCTCGAGGTCACCGGGGGAGCACCAGCCCCCAAGTACGGCTGGACCGACGTCGCCAGGTTCTCGGCCCTCGGTGTCCCGGCGGTCAACTTCGGCCCGGGGGACCCCGTCCTCGCCCACAAGGACGACGAGCACTGCCCGGTCTCGCAGATCCAGCTCTGCTACGAGGCCCTGCGGACCTGGTTGGTGCGCTGACCCCAGGGACCCGGGCCGGGCCCGCGATGCGTTCACGACGTGTCTGCGCGATCGTCACCCGACGCTCATCCGCGGGCAGCGGCGTCACGCCTGGTGAGGCACGCGTCAGCACGTAGGCTCGGAGCATGACTGACGAAGGACTGGCACAGACCGGGAAGGGTTACCGGAAGGGTCCGGTGATCCTGCGGGGCGAGCAGATCCCCGCAGAGACGACAGACCAGCGCCTGCTCGACAGGCAGCACGACACCGAGTGGGTGCACTCCGACCCGTGGCGGGTCATGCGCATCCAGAGCGAGTTCGTCGAGGGCTTCGGTGCCCTCGCCGAGGTCGGCCAGGCCGTCAGCGTCTTCGGCTCGGCACGCACGCCCGTCGACCACCCGGACTACGAGCTCGGCGTCCAGGTGGGCCGCGGGCTCGTCGACCGTGGCTACGCGGTCATCACCGGTGGTGGCCCGGGCATCATGGAGGCCGCCAACAAGGGTGCCCGCGAGGCGGGCGGCCTCTCCGTGGGGCTCGGCATCGAGCTGCCCTTCGAGCAGGGGATGAACGAGTACGTCGACCTCGGTGTGAACTTCCGCTACTTCTTCGCCCGCAAGACGATGTTCGTCAAGTACGCCTCGGGCTTCGTGGTGCTTCCCGGCGGCTTCGGCACGCTCGACGAGATGTTCGAGGCACTCACCCTCGTCCAGACGCACAAGGTGACCGAGTTCCCGATCGTCCTCGTGGGCTCGGACTACTGGTCCGGTCTGTTCGACTGGCTGAGCACAGCTGTCCTGGACCGCGGCATGATCCACGCGAAGGACCTCGCGCTCTTCTCGATCGTCGACGACGCCGACGAGGCCGTGCGGATCGTCTGCGACCGCAACGAAGAGCTCCGGGCCCGTGAGCAGGCAGCTGCCGACGAGGCCGCTGCTGCGGAGTCGAGCGACGAGTCCGCTGACGAGGCCGCGCGCCCGGCGGCGGGGTGACCGGCGCGACGGTCCCGCCGCGCGCCGCGACCCTCGTGCTGCGGGGCCGCGAGGTCGGCGGCGAGGCGGCCGCGATCATGGCCATCGTCAACCGGACGACCGACTCGTTCTACTCCGGCGCCCGGCAGGCTGACGACGTCGACGCCCTGCGGGCCGTCGAGCGTGCGAGCACCGAGGGCGCCCAGATCGTCGACGTCGGCGGGGTGCGGGCCGGCACCGGGCCCGAGGTCACGGTCGAGGAGGAGATCCGCCGCACCGTCCCCTTCGTGGCGCGCGTCCGTGCGGAGTTCCCCGACATGCTCGTCAGCGTCGACACCTGGCGCGCCGAGGTGGCGCGCGAGGCGGTCGGAGCCGGGGCGGACCTCGTCAACGACACCTGGGCCGGGCACGACCCGCACCTGGTGGAGGTCGCCGGGGCGCTCGGCGCCGGGATCGTCTGCTCGCACACCGGCGGGGCCGTCCCGCGGACCGACCCGTTCCAGGTGGCCTACCCGCTGCCGCACGACGCCCCCGACGACGCCGACCCCCGGGACGGCGTCGTCCACGACGTCCTCTCGACGCTCGCGGCCGCCGCGCGGCGGGCCGTGGCCTGCGGTGTGCCCCGCGAGTCTGTGCTCGTCGACCCGACCCACGACTTCGGCAAGAGCACCTGGCACTCCCTGCACCTGCTGCGCAGCACAGGCCGCCTGACAGGGCTGGGATTCCCCGTCCTCATGGCTCTCTCCCGCAAGGACTTCGTGGGGGAGACCCTCGACCTCCCCGCCGAGGAGCGGCTCGAGGGGACCCTCGCCGCGACAGCGCTCGCAGCCTGGATGGGCGCCACGGTGTTCAGGGCCCACGACGTCCGTGCGACCCGCAGGGCTCTCGACATGACGGCCGCGGTCCGCGGCGACCTGCCCCCGGCCCGCGTCGTCCGCGGGCTCGGCTGAGACGCGGGCGCGGCTCCGTAGCAGCCGTCCAGACGGCTCCACCCGCGGTCGACCTGCGTGTCGCGGCGTGGCGTGGGGGCACGAGGGCGCAGGTCACACCCGGCGTGAACTAGAATATGGCTCTGAGACACACGGCGGTATCGACGGAAATGGAGAGCCACCAATGGCTGCGATGAAGCCCCGTACGGGTGACGGCCCCCTCGAGGTCACGAAAGAAGGCCGCGGGATCGTCATGCGCGTGCCTCTCGAAGGCGGAGGCCGCCTCGTGGTCGAGCTCAACGCCGTCGAGGCGAGCGAGCTGGGCGAGGCCCTGAAGGCAGTAGTGGGCTGACTCTTGGCTCCTCGCTCTACGTTCTCTGCTGCGTCCCTGGCCCGTGAGGGCGTCGGACGAGCAGTGCCTGAGGTCGTCCTCGCCGAGGGGACCCTCACGAGCTGCACCTTCCTCGACGACGTCGAGGCCGTAGCCGTCGCCGTCGGCTCACCTGTCGACGGCGACGACGAGCTCCAGCCGCGCGCCGGCACGGTCGACGCCTCCCTGCTCTACGGCATCGACCTTGCCGAGCTGGCCGAGCGCGCCGCGTTCTCCGGTGCTGCCGGCACGACCCACACCATCGACCTGCCACGGGTCCACGTCGGCTCCGCCGCGTCGCTCCCGTGGGCCGGTCTCCCGCACCGCATCGTGTTCGTCGGGGTGGGCCGCGAGACGACGAGCGACCTCCGGCGCGCCGGCGCGGCGCTGGCCCGGGCTGCCCGGGGACTCGGTCGTGTCCTCACGCCGCTCGCCGCGACGCCTCACGGGTCCGCGACCCGTGCCTTCGTCGAGGGGTATCTCCTCGGTGCGTACGTGCCCGTCAAGCTCTCGGCCGAGGCACCGGCTGACGGGCCGGCGCGCGAGCTCGTGCTCATCGGGGACGGCGACCAGTCGGCCCTCGACAGCGCCGTCCAGAGCGCCTGGGCCACCTGGTTGGTCCGGGACCTCGCGACGGTCCCCTCCAACATCAAGTCACCGGAGTGGTTCGCCGACCGCGCGGTCGACCTGGCGACCGCCGAGGGACTCACCACGACGGTCCTCGACGTCCCGGCTCTCGAGGCGCAGGGCTTCGGCGGGATCCTCGCCGTCGGCCGCGGCTCGTCGCGCCCGCCCCGCCTCGTGACCGTCACCTATGCCCCTGTCGACGGCGGCAGCGGTCAGCACGTGGTCGTGGTCGGCAAGGGCATCACCTACGACACCGGTGGTCTGTCCATCAAGCCGCGCGAGGCGATGGTCCCCATGAAGACCGACATGGCCGGGGCGGCCGTCGCTCTCGCCGCCGTGCTGGGAGCCTCGCGCTCGGGCAGCCCTCACTCTGTGACAGCCGTCCTGCCGCTCGCCGAGAACCACGTCGGGGCTGGCTCGTACAGGCCTGGTGACGTGCTCCGGCTCTTCGGCGGCACGACTGTCGAGATCGCGAACACCGATGCCGAGGGGCGTCTGGTTCTCGCCGACGCTCTCGCCTTCGCCGACGCGACCCTCGACCCTGACGTCCTGGTCGACGTCGCGACACTGACAGGTGCGGCGAGCGTCGGGCTGGGGCGCGGTCACGCAGCCCTCTTCAGCGCCGACGACGCTCTCGTCGCAGCGCTCGAGGCTGCGGGTCGCGAGACCGGGGAGCCCGTCTGGCACATGCCGCTCGTCGAGGACTACGCACCCGCTGTCGCCTCGACCGTCGCCGACCTCCGCCACGTCCCGGCCGACCCTCCGGGCGGGGGAGCGGTCACCGCAGCGCTGTTCTTGCGCTCCTTCGTCGGGGAGTGTCGCTGGGTGCACCTGGACATCGCGGGCCCCTCGCGGGCTGCTGCCCGCAAGCACGAGGTCTCGGCCGGAGCCACGGGGTACGGCGCCCGCCTCGTGCTGCGGCTGCTCGAGACCCTGGACTGACGGGCTGGCACCCCGGCATCCCGGCTCACCAGCCCTGCGGATGCAGGATCCCCGCAGCGCAAGAGCGCCCCTGCCGAGCTCGGCGGGGGCGCTCTTGGTCGTCCTGAGGTGAGGTCGTCTGAGGTCCGGGTCGTCTCAGACCAGGGCCGTCCTAGATCGGGGTCGCCTCAGGTCAGGCTCTCGTCGACCGCTTCACGGAGACGAGCAGCCCGTCGCCGACGGGCAGCAGCGTCGAGAGCATGTGCTCGTCGTCCCGGACCGCTCGGCCCACGTCGCGGATCGCCGTGGTGACCTCGTCCCGTCGGGCGGGGTCGGCCACGCTGCCGCCCCAGAGGGCGTTGTCGACCACGAGCATCCCGCCCTTGCGCAGCAACCGCCGGGCCTGCTCGACGTACAGCGCGCAGCTGGTCTCGGCGGCGCTGACCAGCACGAGGTCGTAGGCGCCGTCGGTCAGGCGCGGCAGGACGTCCAGCGCGCGACCAGAGATCGCCCGGGCGCGGGTGGCCCGGATCCCGGCCTCGGCGAAGGCGGCCTTCGCCGCTCTCTGGTGCTCGACCTCCACGTCGATCGTGGTGAGGACACCGTCGGGGAGCATCCCGCGGAGCAGCGCGAGGCTCGCGACACCCGTGCCGGTCCCGACCTCGACGGCCGAGCGCGCGCCGAGAGCGGCCGCCAGGACGGTGAGGGTCGCGCACGAGCCCGGGAGCATGCTGTGGCACCCGAGCTGGGCTGCGCGTCCACGGGCGCGCAGCAGGACCTCGTCCTCAGCGACGAAGTCCTCGGCGTAGGCCCAGCTCTGAGCTCGGTCGGCGGAGATGATGCCTCCAGGGTTGTCGTGGCCGGTGGTGTGACGTCTCAGATCGTACCGTCGAGACAGGACGCCGTGCCGTGAGCGCGCCGTCTCCTGTGCGAAGCAGGTGAAGGTTCATGCACCGGTGCGACACGCGGGCTCCGCCCTGGGACACTAGAGGGGTGCACGAACCCCACGACCATCCCACGCCCGAGGCCACGGGCACCGCAGCAGTCGACCCGGGCTGGCAGCCGCCCAGCTGGGAGTCTGTCGTGCGCGACCACTCAGCGCGCGTCTACAGGCTCGCGTACAGGCTGACGGGCAACCAGCACGATGCCGAGGACCTCACGCAGGAGGTCTTCATCAGGGTGTTCAGGTCGCTGAGCAGCTACACGCCAGGGACCTTCGAGGGCTGGTTGCACCGCATCACGACCAACCTGTTCCTCGACCAGGCGCGACGCCGCCAGCGCATCCGCATGGACTCGATGGGCGACGACTCCTCGACGTACCCCGCGCGCGGGGAGCTCTACGACCCCGTCCGCGGCTACGAGCACGCCAACCTCGACCACGACGTGCAGCGCGCCCTCGACGCGCTCGCCCCCGAGTACCGTGCCGCCGTCGTGCTGTGCGACATCGAAGGCCTCTCCTACGAGGAGATCGCGGTCACCCTGGGCATCAAGCTCGGGACGGTCCGCTCGCGCATCCACCGCGCCAGGTCCCAGCTGCGGCTGGCCCTCGCTGACCGTGCCCCGCACCGGCACGTCGTCGCTGGTGAGGACACGACCCCTGCTGACGGCACCTTCGTGCTGCACGGCGGTGCGAGGGCAGCAGGCGGAGCTGCGTGAGCGCGCACCTCGGCGAGTGGGTGAGCGCCCTCGTCGACAACCAGCTCGGCCTCGCCGACCGCGAGCGGTGCCTCGCGCACGTGGCAGCCTGCCCGCAGTGTGCTCGTGAGGTCGACGAGGCGCGGAGCGCGCGCCGCACGCTCTCCCTCGGCATCGCCGACGTCGAGCCCGCCCCAGACTTCATGAGCCGCCTGCTGGCCATGTCGGAGCCCGCCGCGCCCACGGCCGGCGAGGAGGTCGGCTTCGCCACGGCAGGTGCCGTCGAGCAGCGGTCCTCCGACGCGTCCAGCCTGGTCCCGCACGAGCCGCTCCCACCCCGCTGGCGTGCGCTGTGCGGTGACGTCGAGCCGAGGGGAGCGCGACGCGGACGTGCGGTCGTCGCGCTGATCCTCGGCAGCAGCATGGTGGCCGTCAGCCTCTTCACGCTGGGCGACCGGCCAGTCGTGGCACCCGACCGACAGCAGAACGACGCGCTCTCGGCGCTCGCAGCAGCTGCCCAGCTCCGCACCTCCGACGACCTCGTGCTCGACACGGCCTCTGGCGTCCTGGCTGACAGCCCGGGCTCGGGCGCGGACGACCACGAGGTCCTCGAGTGGATGTCGCAGCAGGGCTGGCCACGACCAGAGAGCCTGCCGGACGCCGTGACAGTCCAGGCGCTGCGCTTCACGGGAGCCGACGAGGACGTGCTCGAGGTCGACCTCGAGACGCCTTTCGGCGACGTGGTGGTCCGTGAGCAGCACGGCCGGCTCGACCAGGACAAGGTCTCAGACCTCAGGACCCTCGACGCAGGTGGGGCCCCGGTCTACGTGGTCTCGGAGTCGCCTCTGCACCTCGTGTGGCAGTCGTCGGACACCGTGGTCGACCTCGTGGCGCCCGGCTCTCTCGACGACGTGCTACAACTTGTGTCGACCTTCCCGGTCGACGAGTACGACGAGGGATTCCAGGCGCGCGTCGGGCGTGGGTGGACGACACTGACAGGAGTGCTCTCGTGACAGGTCCGAGCACAGACGACCACGGCAGCCACGACCACGGCGCAGACGACGACCGCGCGGACGGCCACGGCGCAGGCACGCGCAGCACCGACGAGGCGGCCGCCCCGACCCGGGCTGTCCCGCCGGTCCCGCTGCCCCCCGCGCACGCCGCTCCCTCGTACACCCCTGGTCAGGAGGGTGCCCAGGCCCCGCTCGACCACTCGCGCTATGCACCACCGGGGGCTGCGTCGACAGCCGCAGCCGGTGCAGCTCAGCAGCCCCAGGCTTCCGCGGACGACCGCGCCCGTGAGGCCGACCGCGCGGCGGTGTCCTCCGAGGCACCCGCGGGCAGCGAGGGCCCGGGGGCCCCGGCTGCGTCCGGGGCGGGCCTCGAGGGGCAGCCGTCCGTGCCGGCACCTGCTCCGGCGACAGACCCGCTCGGTCCGCCCTCCTACGCTCCGGGTGCGACCCCGAGCGCCCACTGGTTCGACCAGGCACGGGCCGACCAGGCCGGCCACGAGAAGTCTGCTGAGGCCTCGGCGGTCTCGGGATGGCCGGCCACCGACGAGCCGCACGGTCGTCGACGAGGCCTCGGCGCGGCTGCGGTGACGGGGCTCCTCGTCGGTGCGCTGCTGCTGGGCGCCGTCGGCGGGATCGTCGGAGAGCGCGTGTGGGACTCGGTCTCCGGACCGTCGTCCCAGCCGCTGCCCACGGTCTCGGCGGACCCGAGCATCACCAGGCCCGACGGGTCGATCGCGGACATCGCGGCGACTGTCGCGCCGAGCGTGGTCTCCCTCTACGTGTCTGGACCCGACGGTCAGTCGACAGGCTCGGGCTTTGTCATCCGGGAGGACGGCTACATCCTCACCAACAACCACGTGATCGCGGGTGCGGTCGGGAACGGCGAGATCCGGGTGACCTTCGTCGACGGCTCTGAGTCGACCGCGACCCTCATCGGGCGCACGGCCGACTACGACCTGGCGGTCGTCAGGGTCGACCGCGAAGACCTGGTCCCGCTGGTGCTCGGAGACTCCGAGGCCGTGGCCGTCGGCGACCCCGTCATCGCGATCGGCGCACCGCTCGGGCTGGACGGCACCGTGACCACGGGCATCATCAGCGCCCTCAACCGACCGGTGTCTGCGGGCGACGTGACAGACCAGGCCTTCATCAATGCGCTCCAGACAGACGCAGCGATCAACCCGGGCAACTCGGGTGGTCCGCTCGTGGACGCCTCGGGTCAGGTGATCGGCATCAACTCCGCGATCGCCCAGCCGCCGGGCACCCTCACGAGCGCGGGGAACATCGGTCTCGGTTTTGCCATCGGCTCCAACCAGGCGCGACGCACGGCCCAGGAGATCATCGACACGGGGTCTGCCAGCTATCCGATCATCGGTGTGCTGCTCGACTCCTCCTACGACGGTGAGGGCGTGCAGGTGGTCCAGGACGCCCAGGGCGGGCAGGAACCTGTCACCCCGGGCGGCCCGGCCGAGGCCGCAGGGCTCGCGCCCGGCGACGTGATCCTCTCGGTCGACGGACGCCCGGTGACCCAGTCCGACGAGCTCATCGTCGCGATCCGTGCGAAGGCCCCTGGAGACACCGTCGTGCTGAAGGTACGCTCGGGCGATGACGAGCGAGACGTGTCGATAGTGCTCGACAAGGCGACGAGCGGCGAGGGCTGACGTGTTCGGAATCAACGGCGGAGAGGCCATCATCATCTTGGTGGTCGCCATCCTGGTGATCGGGCCGGAGCGCCTGCCCAAGTACGCCGAGCAGCTCGCGGGGCTCGTCAAGCGCGCCCGGGTGCTCATGGCGGACGCCAAGGAAAAGGTCAGCGAAGAGCTCGGACCCGAGATCACCGACGTCGACTGGGCCCAGCTCGACCCCCGTCGTTACGACCCGCGCCGGATCGTCCGTGACGCGCTCCTCGACGACACACCCCCCACGCCCAAGACACCGCCGAAGATGTCGAAGACCTCGAACCCCACGAAGGCCCCCGGTACGCCGGCACCTGCTGGCGGCGCGGGCTCGGAGAGCGCAGGCACCCAGGCCGCCGAGACGGCTGTCGGCGCGGCGACCGCTGCTGCCGCGGTGGCGAGCGCAGCAGTCCGTTCGGAGCGTCCGTCCGACGCCCAGACGGCCCAGGCTGGAGCCGCCCGGTGGCCCGAGCCGCAGCCCGTCCTGGCTGCCGGGGAGGCCGCACCCTTCGACACCGAGGCGACCTGATCGCGATTCGGTAAAGGCCGTGCTTCCTGCCAGAATGAGCAGATGGCCAACGACGTGCAGCGCCCCCGGATCCTGTCGGGCATGCAACCTACGGACGACTCGCTCACCCTCGGCAACTACATCGGTGCCCTGACGCAGTGGGTGGCTCTCCAGGACTCGTACGACACGCTCTACATGATGGCGGACCTCCACGCCCTCACGGTGAACCCGGAGCCCGCACGGCTGCGTGAGCGCACGCGCCGCACCCTCGCCCAGTACCTCGCGGGCGGGGTGGACCCGGAGCGCTCGACGCTCTTCGTCCAGTCGCACGTCCCCGAGCACGCCGAGCTCGCGTGGATCCTGTCGTGCCAGACGGGCTTCGGCGAGGCCAGCCGCATGACGCAGTTCAAGGACAAGGCTGCGAAGCAGGGCACCGACGGCACGACCGTCGGCCTCTTCACCTACCCGGTCCTCATGGCGGCCGACATCCTGCTCTACGACGCGGAGCGGGTCCCCGTCGGCGAAGACCAGCGTCAGCACCTCGAGATCACCCGGGACATCGCCGAGCGTCTCAACACGCGTTTCGGGCACGACACCGTCGTGGTCCCCGAGCCGCACATCGTCAAGGCCGTCGCGAAGATCTACGACCTGCAAGAGCCCACCTCGAAGATGAGCAAGTCGGCCACGGGCAAGGGCACCATCTGGCTGCTGGACGACCCGAAGGTCTCGGCCAAGCGCATCAAGTCGGCCGTCACGGACGACGAGGCCGTGGTCCGCTACGACCCGGCCACCAAGCCCGGGGTCTCCAACCTGCTGACGATCTTCTCGGCGCTCACGGGCCGCACCGTCGCCGAGCTCGAGACCGAGTACGCGGACAAGCAGTACGGGCACCTCAAGGTCGACCTGGCCGAGGCCGTCGTCGAGTTCCTCACGCCGTTCCAGGAGCGCGTGGACTCGTACCTGTCGGACCCCGCCGAGCTCGACAGGGTGCTCGCTGCCGGGGCGCAGAAGGCCCGCGAGATCGCGAGCACGACGCTCGCCCGCGTCTACGACAGGGTCGGGCTGCTCCCCGCTTCGGGGTCGCGGTCGTGAACCTGCCCGAGCGGCTGGGTGACCAGCGACGTATCGGCGTCTCGATCGAGATCCCTGCGCCCTTCGGGGCGCAGCTCCAGGAGGCTCGCCGCAGGGCTGGTGACCCGCTCGCCGACCTCATCCCGCCGCACATCACGATCCTCGGCCCGACGGTCCTCGACCCGGGCCTCATGCCTGCTGTCGACGCCCACCTCGCGGCTGTCGCGGCGGCCGCGGAGCCCTTCGTCGTCAGGCTGCGCGGCAGCGGGACCTTCCGTCCGGTGTCTCCCGTGGTCTTCGTCCAGGTGGCCCAGGGGATCGCCGAGTGCGAGTCTCTCGAGTCGCGTGTCCGGTCGGGGCCGCTCGCCCAGGACCTCCGTTTCAACTACCACCCGCACGTCACCGTCGCGCACGAGGTGCCCGACGAGGCCCTCGACGCGGCCTTCGAGGCGATGGCGGGCTACGAGGCGACCTTCACAGTCGACGCCGTCTCGCTGTTCGAGCACGGCGACGACAGCGTCTGGCGTCCTGTGCGCGCCTTCCCGCTCGGCACCGCCTAGGACCTCGCAGGACCTCGCGAGGGCCCGACCGCGCTGCCTCCGGATGCCGCTGGGCAGCCGACCTCATAGGCTCTGCTGGTGACCACCACCTCGAAGGACATCAGACGACCGGGGGAGGTCGCGACGGCGGAGCCGACGGAGCAGGACCTCGAAGCGTCCGGCACGGACCGGCGCGCGGACAGTGAGGACGAGCGCGACGCCTCCGCGCAGAGCCCCAGCCTCATGGAGCGTGTGCAGGCGCTCCTCGCCTGGTGGAAGACCACCCGCCTCGCGCGTGCTCTGGCCCGCTACGGGCAGGTCAACGGTGCGCTGCTCTGCGGCGGGATCGCCTATTCGGCCATCTTCTCCGTCTTCGCGGGGCTGACCATCGGGTTCACGGTGTTCATGAGCGTCCTCGGCTCGAACGACGAGCTGCTCGACTCGGTCATCGAGTCGGTGAACTCCGCGCTGCCCGGCATGCTGCAGACGACTCCCGGCGACGAGACGACAGGCCTGATCAGCCCAGACTCCCTCGTCACCTCGACCTCGCTGAGCGTGGCGAGCATCGTCTCGGTCGTCGTGCTGCTCGTCTCCGCGATCTCGTGCATGGGCGCCGTCCAGGTGTCGGTCCGCGCGATGTTCGGCCTGCCGCCCGGGGTAGGCAACCCGGTGCTGGTCAAGCTGCGTCAGCTGGGCGGCTTCGTGGTCATCGGGATCGCGGTCCTGGCCTCGGCCGTGATCGGCATCGTGGTCGGCTCGGTGAGCACCTGGGTCCTCGACCTCCTCGGTCTGGAGGGCACCGGTCGCTTCTTCCTGCCCCTCGTCGGGCTCGCGGTCGCCTTCCTCGTGGACGTCGCCACCTTCGTGCTCATCGTCCGCCTGCTGTCTGCTGTGCACCCCCCACGCCGCGACCTGCTGCTGGGCGCCGTGGTGGCTGCTGTGGGCTTCGGTGTCATCAGGTTCCTGGGGACGTCGGTCGTCGCGAGCAGCGCGAGCACCAACCCGGTCCTGGCGTCCTTCGCAGCGATCGTCACGCTGCTCATCTGGATCAACTTGTCCGCGAGGATCCTGCTGACGGCCGCGGCGATCAGCGCCGATCTACCGCTCGAGCTCCTCGAGAAGGTCTCGGACGTCGAGGCCGCCGAGGAGGCCATCGAGCGGGCCAGGAGCGGTGAGACGGAGCCGGTGTCGGCTGCCGAGGAGCGGCGAGCGGAGGTGCAGGCTGCGTCGGTGACCGTCAGGCGCCGCCTCGTGACCCTCGCTGCCGCCGGTGTCGGCGGGTACCTGATCGGGCGCCGCCGCGGCTGAGCAGCCCAGCGGCTGGGCTTGGCAGGCTCCATGGTTCCGGGGCAGGGTCCGCCCCGGGGTGGAAGGCACGCCCGGTCCAGCGACCGGGGACGGCCACGAGAGCACTCAGACGCAGAAGAGGTCGGCACCGTGGGTGCCGACCTCTTCTGCGTGCTCTGACGCGCTGCGCGCGGGCAGGTCCTTAGAAGGCGCGGGTGATCATCGCCCGCTTGACCTCCTGGATCGCCTTCGTGACCTCGATGCCACGGGGGCAGGCCTCGGTGCAGTTGAAGGTCGTGCGGCAGCGCCACACGCCTTCCTTGTCGTTGAGGATCTCGAGGCGCTGCTCGGCACCCTCGTCACGCGAGTCGAAGATGAAGCGGTGCGCGTTGACGATCGCCGCGGGGCCGAAGTACTGGCCGTCGGTCCAGAACACCGGGCAGGACGACGTGCACGCTGCGCACAGGATGCACTTGGTGGTGTCGTCGAAGCGCTCGCGCTGCTCGGCGGACTGGCGACGCTCGCCCGAGGGCTGGTTCCCCGTGGTGATGAGGAAGGGCATGATCTCGCGGTAGGAGGCGAAGAACGGCTCCATGTCGACCACGAGGTCCTTGATCACCGGCAGGCCCTTGATGGGCTCGACGAGGATCGGCTTGTCGGGGTTGACGTCCTTGAGGAGCGTCTTGCAGGCCAGACGGTTGCGCCCGTTGATGCGCATGGCGTCAGAGCCGCAGATCCCGTGGGCGCACGAGCGGCGGAAGGTGACCGACCCGTCGTGCTCCCACTTGATCTTGTGGAGGGCGTCGAGGACACGGTCGGTGCCGTGCGCGGTGACTGTGAACTCGTCCCAGTACGCCTCCTCGCCGTGCTCGGACTCGGGGGAGTAGCGGCGGACCTTGAGGGTCACCTCGAAGCTGGGGATCTCCGGGACCGCGGAGGCGGGGGCCTCGTCGATGGTGGCAGTCATCAGTACTTACGCTCCATGGGCTCGTACCTGGTCTGGACGACGGACTTGCCGCCGAGCATGACCTTGTAGGTGTCGAAGACGCTCTGCTCCGAGAAGACGCCCTCGGTGCCGTCGACGCTCTCGACCGTGGCCGAGTCGTCGAGCGGGCGCCTGTACGCCATCGTGTGCAGCATGAACTTCTCGTCGTCACGGTCGGGGAAGTCCTCGCGGAAGTGACCGCCGCGGGACTCCTTCCGGTTGAGGGCCCCGATGACGACGACCTCGGCGATGTCGAGGAGGAAGCCGAGCTCGAGGGCCTCGAGCAGGTCGGTGTTGAACAGGCGGCCCTTGTCCTGGACCGAGACGTTCTTGTAGCGGTCCTGGAGGGTGCGGATGTCCGCCAGGCAGGTGCGCAGCGAGTCTTCGGTGCGGAACACCTGGGCGTTCGCGTCCATCGTCTCCTGCAGCTCGCGACGGATGTCGGAGACCCGCTCGCCGCTGGGACGGCCGCGCATCTCGTCGAGGGTCGCGATCACCGAGTCGGCAGCGTCCTCGGGGAGGTCGCGGAAGGTCGCGGTCTTGGCGTAGGCGGCGGCCGTGCGGCCGGCGCGCTTGCCGAAGACGTTGATGTCGAGGAGCGAGTTGGTGCCCAGACGGTTGGAGCCGTGCACGGACACGCAGGCGACCTCGCCGGCCGCGTAGAGACCGCGGACGACGTCGGTGTTGTTGCGCAGGACCTCGGCGTCGACGTTGGTCGGGATGCCGCCCATGGCGTAGTGCGCGGTCGGGTAGACCGGCACGGGCTCAGTGTAGGGCTCGATGCCGAGGTAGGTCCGGGCGAACTCGGTGATGTCCGGGAGCTTCGCGTCGATGTGCGCGGGCTCGAGGTGGGTGAGGTCGAGCAGGACATAGTCCTTGTTCGGCCCGGCACCACGGCCCTCACGGACCTCGTTGGCCATCGACCGGGCGACGATGTCACGTGGTGCGAGGTCCTTGATGGTCGGGGCGTAACGCTCCATGAAGCGTTCGCCGTCCCCGTTGCGCAGGATCCCGCCCTCGCCGCGGGCGGCCTCCGAGAGGAGGATGCCCAGGCCGGCCAGACCTGTCGGGTGGAACTGGAAGAACTCCATGTCCTCGAGGGGGAACCCGCGGCGCAGCGCGAGGGCCATGCCGTCACCGGTGAGGGTGTGGGCGTTCGAGGTCGTCTTGTAGATCTTCCCGGCGCCGCCGGTCGCGAAGATGATCGCCTTGGCCTGGAAGATGTGGATCTCGCCCGTGGCCAGGTCGTAGGCGACCACGCCTGTCGCGTTGACCTCTTCGCCGTCCGGGACGTGCCCGGCCGAGAGGTCGTGGTCGACGATGAGGTCGAGGACGTAGAACTCGTTGAAGAACTCCACGTCCTGCTTGACGCAGTTCTGGTACAGCGTCTGCAGGATCATGTGACCGGTGCGGTCGGCGGCGTAGCAGGAGCGGCGGACCGCGGCCTCGCCGTGGTTGCGCGTGTGGCCGCCGAAGCGCCGCTGGTCGATCTTGCCCTCGGGGGTCCTGTTGAAGGGCAGACCCATCCGCTCGAGGTCGAGTACCGCGTCGATGGCCTCCTTCGCCATGATCTCGGCGGCGTCCTGGTCGACCAGGTAGTCACCACCCTTGACCGTGTCGAAGGTGTGCCACTCCCAGTTGTCCTCCTCGACGTTGGCGAGGGCGGCACACATGCCGCCCTGCGCCGCACCGGTGTGCGAGCGGGTGGGGTAGAGCTTGGAGATCACGGCAGTTCGGACTTCGCCGGATGCCTCCAGGGCCGCGCGCATGCCTGCGCCGCCGGCGCCGACGATCACGACGTCGTACTGATGGGTCTGCATCGGGGTCGATGCCTCCTCGAGGCGAGTGTGAGGTGGGGTGCTACTTGCTGCAGAACGACGCGACGAGGTCGGCGGGGGCGCCGGCCGGGCACGGTTCGAAGGTGAAGATGACGAGCGTGCCGAGCACGGTCGTGGCCACGAAGGCTGTGTAGAGGGCGATCTTGAGCCACATCCGGACGAGGGGGCGCTCGGCGTAGTCGTTGATGATCGTGCGGACACCGTTGGTGCCGTGCATCATCCCCAGCCACAGCATGAGCAGGTCCCAGATCTGCCAGAAGGGCGAGGCCCACTTGCCACCCACGAAGGCGAAGTCGATGGCGTTGACGCCGTCGCCCACCATGAGGTTGACGAAGAGGTGCCCGAAGATCAGCACGAGCAGGACGACGCCCGATCCGCGCATGAACACCCAGCCGTAGAGCTCGAAGTTCGAGCGCGTCGACTTCTGACGCTTGTAGCTGTCGCGCGGGTCGGCGATGGCCGGTGCGGAGCTCATCAGTTACCCCCGAAGACGTGCATGAGGTGACGGGGCAGGAATCCTGCCATGGTCACGACGAACAGACCGATGACGACCCACAGCATCACGCGCTGGTACTTGGGACCCTTGACCCAGAAGTCCACCAGGATGATGCGGATACCGTTGAAGGCGTGGAAGACGATGGCGGCCACGAGGCCGGCCTCGCCGAGACCCATGATGGGCGTCTGGTACGTCCCGATCACGGCGTTGTAAGCCTCGGGGGACACACGGACGAGGGCCGTGTCGAGGATGTGGACGAGCAGGAAGAAGAAGATCAGCACGCCGGTCACGCGATGCGCGACCCACGACCACATGCCTTCGCGGCCGCGGTACAACGTGCCGGCAGGTGCACTGGGCACTGAGCGCCTCCTGTGGCGAGTCAGGGGGGCGGAACTGGCGAGTCCGGGGCTCCCGTTGTGGTGCCGGGCATCGTTACCTGGCGCCGTCTGTCGCTGTCCACTCTAGTGAAAGAACTGTGGTGGTGCGGTCCGTCGCGCCCCCGCACGGAGCACTGGTGCTCCGAATGTGATCTATCTCTCTCTGCGAGACGAGCCGGTCGAGGGCCCCGTGGAGAACTGCGCTGACGACTGCGGGTCCCGCTCGCAGCGCCGTCGAGGTGCGACGCGGGTCACTATGCTCGGACCATGTCATCTCCGTCGAGCTCCAGCACCCCGTTCTACGCCGTGATCCCCGCAGGCGGAGCCGGGACCCGGCTCTGGCCGCTGTCCAGGGCCGACGAGCCGAAGTTCCTGCACGACCTCACAGGGTCCGGCCGTTCGCTCATCCAGGCGACGGTCGACAGGGTCGCCCCGCTGACTGTCCGGGACGGCATCGTCGTCGTGACCGGCACAGCCCACGCCCCGAAGATCGCGGCCCAGCTGCCCGACCTCCCGGCCGAGAACATCCTCACCGAGACCTCTCCGCGCGACTCCATGGCGGCGATCGGCCTCGCGGCCGCCGTGCTGCAGGAGCGCCACGGCGACGTGGTGCTCGGGTCCTTCGCCGCCGACCAGGTGATCGCCGGACGGGACGCCTTCGAGCAGGCCGTCCGCGAGGGCATCGCGGCAGCAGAAGAGGGCTACGTGGTGACCATCGGGATCGCCGCCTCCCGGCCGTCGACGGCCTTCGGATACATCCACGGGGGAGAGGCCCTCGGGCTCGCCGGTGCGCCGAGCGCGCGTCACGTGCTCGGTTTCACCGAGAAGCCTGACGCCCTGACGGCCAAGCGCTATCTCGCGACCGGTGAGTACCGCTGGAACGCGGGCATGTTCATCACGCGCTCGTCTGTGCTGCTCGCGCACCTCGCCGAGCAGCGTCCCGAGCTCCACGACGGCCTGCGGACCATCGCCGCGGCCTGGGACACCCCTGCGCGTGACGCTGTCGTCGCCGAGGTGTGGCCCGGCCTCGAGAAGATCGCGATCGACCACGCCGTCGCCGAGCCTGTCGCCGCCAAGGGTGGCGTGGTCGTGGTGCCCGGGACCTTCGGCTGGGACGACGTCGGCGACTTCAACTCCCTCGCCGCTCTGCTCCCGTCCGAGGACGGGTCGGGCTCGAAGGTCCTGGGCGACCCGGGCCTGGTGATCCGCGTGCAGAGCGCCGGGTCTGTCGTCGTGCCTGGCGGCAAGCGCGTCGTGACTGTGCTCGGGCTCGACGACGTGGTCGTCGTCGACACTCCCGACGCACTCCTCGTCACCACGCGTGCCCGCGCGCAGCAGGTCAAGGAGATCGTCACCGAGCTGCACGACCGAGGGCTCGACGAGCTGCTGTGACGGACTGGCCGCGAGGGGGCCATGGTCGGTCATCCACACCCTGACTACCTAAATGTCCGAATCCTGCTAAGGTCCCTCAAACGGACATTCGGGATCAGGGGGCGGCATGGGTGTGGGATGGCGGATCGACAGCGCGGGCGTAGACGAGGTGATCGCGCGCACCGACGCCGACGCCAGGTCGCTGAGCAGCGAGCTCGGGACGGTCGCAGCGACCCTCGAGCAGGTGATCGGACAGCTGGACGACGTGGTCGGTGCCGCGCTCCGGCGATTCGAGGAGCGGTGGCACGAGTCGGCTGAGGCTGTCGATCGCAGGACCGTCGCCGTGGTCGAGACGGCGCGGACCGTGGTCCGAGACCATCTCTCGACGGACGAGGAGATGGCGGGCAGCTTCCGTCGCGAGCTGGGGGGCGATGAGGCTACCGGCAGCCGCTTTGCCCCAAGGATCACGCAGTGACCAGGGCCTCTCTCGTGGGTCTGCGGGAGGGTGGTTTCTTGGCCCTGGACGCGTCGGCGATCTCCGACGGATCCGTGGACCTGCGCCGAGCCGCTGGACGCGTCGGTGATGACGGCGCACAGGTGTCGAACGGCTGGAGAGCTCTGACGGACGTCTACCAGTCGCCGGCCGCACCGGGGCTCGTCACGGCGATGGAGCCCGTCGGGCAGGTGGCCTCTGAGATGTCCGGGGCGATGCAGACGGCCACCGTCGCGCTCGACGACTACGCCCGAGCCATCAGCTCGCTGCAGGCCAGGCACCGCTCTGTCGCCGTCGACGCGGGAGTCTTCGCGCGAGCGGCAGCCGCCAGCCCCGACTGGCGGATCGAGCCCACGCTCCGCGCTCAGCAGTCGTCGCTGCAGCGGTCTGTGGCAACCTTGGAGAGCGACTTCGACGACGCGCGACAGCAATGCGTCGCGGTGCTCGACGGGATCGTGGCTCCGGCCGTCCAGACGACGGGCTCTTTCGCGAGCCCGGGGCGAGTCCCAGAGGGCGAGGGTAGGCCGGGAGACGGTTGGTGGGATCCTCGGCACCTGTTCACGAGCTCGTCGCTCGACGCCATGTCGCCTGCCGAGGTGAACGCGTGGTGGACCGGCTTGTCGCCAGCGGCGCAGGCGACGTACCTCACGACCTCGCCGCAGATGATCGGCGGGCTCGACGGTATACCTGCCGCCGTCCGCGACTCGGCCAACCGTTCGAGGCTCGATCGCGAGCTTGCTCGCCTGACGGCGGAGCGTGACGCGATGGGGTTCTTCGAACGCAACGTGTGGGACCGCAGACGCAGCGACGAGCTCAACGAGCGAATCGACGCGATCGCTTCTGTCAGAGCTGTGCTCGATCGCGGGGGCCGCCAGCTGCTGCACTTCGACATCACTGGTCCGGAGGTGCTGGCAGCTGTCGCCATCGGCGACGTCGACAAGGCGAGGTACGTCGGGATTCTGGTCGGTGGGCTGACGACAAATGTGGAGAGTGGTCTGGCGAAGATGGATTCTGGAGCGCTGCGTCTGCGGGAGATGTCGAGGTCTGTCGGAAAGGTGAGAGGGTCTGACGTGGCAACTGTATCTTGGCTTGGCTACGCCGCTCCGCCCGAGTTTCCCGACTCCGCAAATCCTGCGTTTGCGAGAGCAGGACAGGCGGGCCTCCGGTCTTTCACTGAGGGGCTGAGTGTGTCGAGCAAGAATCCTCCCGACGGGGTGAGAGTGACCCTGGGGGTGCACTCTTACGGCACGCTCGTCGGGACGCTCGCCACTCAGGTCGATGACGGGAAGGTCGACAGCATCGTCGCCTACGGATCGCCTGGAATCGCGAAGACACTGCCGGACGATGTCGCCCGCTATTGGATGAGAAATGACAACGACCCGATCCGAGCAGCAGTGAACCTAGGGTGGTACAAATACCAGCCGAGTGCGGCTGACGGGTGGGTCGAGCTCGGGACCGCGTCGGCAGAAATAAATGGGATCAAGCTTGCCGAAGGTGTGGGGCACGACTATCTCGATAGGGGCACCACGACGCTGCACAACATCGCAGCTGTGGTCATGGGCTGTCCTGAGGAGATGGTTCTGCGATGAGGGAGACGACGGGCCGACGTCGTCGCCCGTGGGCTGGTGTCGTGGCGGGAGCGCTCTGTGTTCTTCTGATCTGGGGAGTGGTCGAGGTCGTGAAAGTTGTGCGTGACATGCAGGGCTATGGAAATCCATCGGCACAGGAGATTGAGGAGGCTCTGATAGAGATGAGGGCTCGGGCCTCTTTCGAAGAGATGCAAGGGGTGACCTCAGTTGTTCTGACTGAGATTAGGGCGGGCCTCGAGGGGGATTTTGGTCCGATCATATGGGAGCACGACGCCGTGGACTATGACATATTGGGGTGCACGAATGCCGAGAGCGAGAACCTCGGTGCGCGGTCCGAGCAATCGAGATCCTTCGGCTTCCTGTCTTTGGATGCGGCTCAGACCAAACGGGCGATCGAGATCGTCTCCTCAATCGCCCGGCGGAACGGATACACCCGCAGCGTGCGGAAGACGGCGGTGTCGGGCACCCAGTACATCGATCTGGCCACGGAGCGCGGCGGGCGTGTCACCTTGGTGACTGGAGACCCCATCGGGATCTCCGTATCCACGGACTGCTTCCTTACTGCTGAGCGCCTCGCAGAGCTGCAGAGCGACGACTGATGTGCTTGGACCTGAGCCTTCCGGGGCGCCAACAGAGAGCGGGCACCGTGGGAAGGCTCACTGAAGAGGCTGCGGTCGACGTGCAGGACCGCAGAGCGGTCGTCGCCATCGCTCCGACCTCCGTCGGGGATAACCTCGACCGGTGAGCACCTCTGGAACCCTCGTGTCTGCCGACCGCATCGCTGCCCTGACCCAGGGGCTGCACTACGAGCTCGTGGCGATCCGGCGGGACATCCACGCGCACCCTGAGGTCGCGCGCACCGAGACCCGCACGACGGCGGTGATCGCCGAGCGGCTGCGGGCCGCCGGCCTCGAACCGCGGATGCTCACGGGCACCGGCCTCACCTGCGACATCGGTCCGACGCCGGCTGAGAGCGGGCGCCGTCGCCTGGCTCTGCGCGCCGACATCGACGCGCTGCCCCTCGTCGAGACGACAGGTCTGACCTTCGCCTCGACCACCCACGGGGTCGCGCACGCCTGTGGGCACGACGTCCACACGACTGTCGTCCTCGGCGCTGGGCTCGTCCTCGCCGCGCTCCACGAGGCCGGGCAGCTCGAGCGACCCGTCCGTCTGATCTTCCAGCCCGCCGAGGAGGTCCAGCCCGGGGGAGCGCTCGACCTGCTCGAGCAGGGTGTCCTCGAGGGCGTCGAGGAGATCTACGCTGTGCACTGCGACCCGAAGATCGACCTCGGGACCATCGGCTCGCGCATCGGCCCGATCACCTCGGCCTCCGACGAGGTCACCGTGACGCTGTCGTCGAGCGGTGGGCACACGTCGCGCCCGCACCTCACCGGTGACGTGGTCTTCGCCCTCGGGCAGGTCATCACCCAGGCGCCCGCTGTTCTCGGGCGCAGGCTCGACCCGCGCTCAGGGGTCAACCTCACCTGGGGTGCCGTGCACGCGGGCCAGGCACACAACGCGATCCCGACGACCGGCACCGTCCGCGGCACGCTGCGCTGCCTCGACGGACGTGCGTGGGAGCACGCGGCTCAGGTCATGCACGACGCCCTCGAGCAGATCTGCGCTCCATACGGTGTCGACGTCGACGTGGTGCACCAGCGCGGCGTGCCGCCTGTCGAGAACGACGAGCGCTGCACGACCGCTCTCGAGGCCGCGGCCCGCGAGATGATCGGCCCGCAGTCCGTCCAGCTCACCGAGCAGTCCCTCGGCGGCGAAGACTTCGCCTGGTACCTCACCAAGATCCCTGGAGCACTCGCGCGGCTCGGGACACGCACGCCCGGAGGCCACACCTACGACATCCACCAGGGCGACATGCAGGTGGACGAAGGGGCCATCTCGCACGGCGTCGCGATGCTCGCCCGGGTGGCGCTGACCGGCCGAGCCTGAGCGTTCGGGATGCGGACTGGTTTGCAGTTTGGTAACGAAGGGTCGGTGTGACCTCCCGGTAACACTCTGTTAACCGATCGACCACTAGTGTGCGTGTCACCAAGGGTCGTCCGGGCCCACCTGCGTGCTGCAACGGCGCCCATGTAGGTGGACCCGTCCGGAACGGCTCCTCGACAAGAACACCAGGAGTTCCACGTGAAGAGAGTTGTTCAGCTCGCAGCGGTCACGGCCGCCGCTGCTCTGGTCCTGTCCGCCTGCGGTGACGCACCCGAGGACGACGCGACCAGCGGCGCCGCAGCCGAGGGTGGCTCGGACTTCAAGGCCTGCATGGTCTCCGACTCCGGTGGCTTCGACGACAAGTCCTTCAACGAGTCGGGCTTCAACGGCCTGGCCGCCGCGCGCGACGCGCTCGGCATCGAGGTCGCGACCCAGGAGTCGCAGAGCGAGTCCGACTTCGCGCCGAACATCGACAACCTCATCACCGGCAACTGCAACATCGTCGTCACGGTCGGCTTCCTGCTGAGCACCGCGACGGGTGACGCCGCCAAGGCCAACCCGGACACCGAGTTCGCGATCGTCGACTCGACCGCCGCAGACGCCGACGGCGCTCCGATCGAGCTCCCCAACGTCAAGCCGCTGAGCTTCAACACCGCCGAGGCTGCGTACCTCGCGGGCTACGTCGCAGCAGGCATGTCCGAGACGGGCACCGTCGCCACCTACGGCGGCATCCAGATCCCGACGGTCTCGATCTTCATGGACGGCTTCGTCGACGGCGTCGCCAAGTACAACGAGGACAACGGCACCGACGTCAAGACCCTCGGCTGGGACAAGGACGCGCAGAACGGCTCCTTCACCGGTGACTTCGAGGACCAGTCGAAGGGCCAGCAGCTCACGCAGACCTTCATCTCTCAGGGCGCGGACATCATCATGCCCGTGGCCGGACCGGTCGGCGCGGGCTCGCTCGCCGCTGCGAAGGACGCCGAGGGCGTCTCGATCATCTGGGTCGACTCCGACGGTGCTCTCGTGAACCCCGACTCGGCTGACGTCATCCTCACCTCGGTGCTCAAGCAGATCGGCACCTCGGTCGAGGACGTCATCACCGCTGCCTCCGAGTCCTCCTTCTCGCCCGAGCCGTACGTCGGCACGCTCGAGAACGGTGGCGTGGACATCTCCGAGTTCCACGAGTTCGACAGCAAGGTCCCGCAGGAGCTCAAGGACCAGGTCGACGCGCTCCGCGAGAACATCATCAACGGGACGATCGTGGTGGAGTCCCCGAGCGCCCCGTGACGTACCCCTGAACGACCGGCCAAGCCGGCCCGACGCACGTCGGGCCGGCTTGGCCTCTTCTGGTCTACTGTCGCTGGCAGGTTGTCGGCGCGCTTGAAGGAGAACGCACGTGAAGTTGGAACTGCGAGGGATCACCAAGTCCTTCGGTCCGCTCGTCGCGAACGACCACATCGACCTGGTCGTCGAAGAAGGGCAGGTCCACGCCCTCCTCGGGGAGAACGGTGCCGGCAAGAGCACACTCATGAACGTCCTGTTCGGCCTGTACCAGGCCGACTCGGGCGAGATCGTCGTCGACGACACCCCTGTCGACTTCCGAGGACCGGGCGACGCGCTGCGCGCAGGGATCGGCATGGTGCACCAGCACTTCATGCTGGTGCCCGTGTTCACCGTCGCCGAGAACGTCATGCTCGGCAGCGAAGACACGAAGGCCGGGGGATTCCTCGACCTCGAGTCCGCACGCCGTCGGGTGCGCGAGCTGTCCGACAGGTTCGGCTTCGGCCTGGACCCCGACGCCGTCGTCGAGGACCTCCCTGTCGGAGTCCAGCAGCGTGTCGAGATCGTCAAGGCCCTGGCCCGTGAGGCCAAGGTGCTCATCCTGGACGAGCCCACCGCGGTGCTCACCCCGCAGGAGACCGACGAGCTCATCGAGATCATGCGTCAGCTCAAGGCTGCCGGCACGTCCCTCGTCTTCATCACCCACAAGCTCCGTGAGGTCAAGGCTGTCGCCGACGTCATCACGGTCATCCGCCGCGGCAAGGTCGTGGGCTCCGCCGAGCCGACAGCCTCCGAGGGCGAGCTCGCCTCGCTCATGGTCGGCCGCGCCGTGTCCCTCGGTCTCGACAAGGCTCCCGCGACGCCGGGGGAGCGCACCTTCGTCGTCGACCACCTCACCGTGCTGTCCGCGACAGGTCAGGCCGTCGTCGACGACGTGTCCTTCGACGTCGCGCAGGGCGAGATCGTCGCGATCGCCGGTGTCCAGGGCAACGGCCAGACCGAGCTGTCCGAGTCGATCCTCGGGCTGCATCCCAGCGCCGCCGGGAGCATCACCCTCGACGGCCGCGACATCACCGGGCTGAGCCCTGACAAGGTGCTGCACGCCGGTGTCGGCTTCGTCCCCGAGGACCGCAAGGTCGACGGGCTCGTCCTCGACTTCTCCGTCGCCGAGAACCTCGTGCTCGACCTCTACGACAAGGCGCCCTACGCCAAGGGCATCGCACTCGACCTCACGGCGATCCGCAAGAACGCCGAGAAGCGCATCGACGAGTTCGACATCCGCACGCAGGGTCCCGGTGAGCACGTCGGACGCCTCTCGGGCGGCAACCAGCAGAAGGTCGTGCTCGCCCGCGAGCTCTCCCGTCCGCTCAAGCTGTTCATCGCGAGCCAGCCGACCCGCGGTGTCGACGTCGGCTCGATCGAGTTCCTGCACCGCAGGATCGTCCAGGAGCGCGACAACGGCACCCCGGTGATCATCGTGTCGACCGAGCTCGACGAGGTCGTCGAGCTCGCCGACCGCATCGCCGTCATGTACCGCGGCAGGATCATCGGCATCGTCCCCTCCACCACCCCCCGCGACGTCCTCGGCCTCATGATGGCCGGCGTCCCGCACGACGAGGCGCTCGCCCAGGCCACAGCCACGCCGGCGCCTCGAGACGACCAGACAGGGAAGACCCAGTGAACGACCAGCGCACCGATCCCGAGAAGAGCGTCCCTCCCGCTCTCCCGGCGAAGGACGTCGAGCAGCCGACCGCTGCGACCGGAGGCCGCGCCGCCCAGGTCCTGCGCGAGGTGACCACCGGTGGGTTCGGGGTGACAGTCCTGGCCTTCGTGCTGGCCCTCGTCATCGGCGGACTCCTCATCATCGCCGTCGACCCCGACGTGAACGACACGGCGAGCTACATCTTCGCCCGGCCCGCCGACTTCTTCGGCGCCGCGTGGTCTTCGGTCAGCGACGCCTACACCGCGATGTTCCGCGGGGCCGTCTTCAACTATGACGCCCCCTCGGCTGCGCGCGCCCTGCGCCCGCTCACCGAGACCATGACCGTCGCGACGCCGCTCATCATCGCCGCGCTCGGCGTGGCTGTCGGCTTCCGCGCCGGCCTGTTCAACATCGGCGCCCAGGGGCAGGTCCTCATGGGCGCGGCCATCGGTGGCTACATCGGCTTCACCTGGTCGCTCCCGCCCGTCCTGCACCTGCTGCTCGCGATCATCGGCGGAATCCTCGCCGGTGGTGTGTGGGCTGGTGTGGCCGGGTTCCTCAAGGCCCGGACCGGTGCGCACGAGGTGATCGTCACGATCATGCTCAACTACATCGCGCTGTACCTGGTGGCCTACCTGCTCACCACGTCGTCCTTCACGCGTGAGGGCTCCAACCAGCCCAAGAGCCCCGGTATCCGGGAGAACGCCCAGCTGCCGCTGCTGCTCGGCGACCAGTTCCGCCTGCACGCCGGGTTCCTCGTCGCGATCCTCGCCGCGGTCTTCGTGTGGTGGCTCATGACGCGTTCGACGTGGGGCTTCCGCTTCCGCGCCGTCGGGTCCAACCCGAGCGCCGCGCGGACTGCCGGCATGGCGGTCTCGTCGTCCTTCGTCCTCGTCATGGTCGTCTCGGGTGCCCTCACAGGCCTCGCCGGGGCCGTCCAGGTCCTCGGGACCGAGAAGGCTCTCACCGGCGGCATCGCCGGGTCGATCGGCTTCGACGCGATCACCGTCGCGCTCCTCGGCCGCTCCAAGCCTCTCGGCATCTTCTTCGCAGGTCTGCTCTACGCGGGCCTCAACGTCGGTGGCCGGGCGATGGAGGGTGCGACGGGCACGTCGATCAACATCGTCCTCGTCATCCAGTCCCTCGTCGTCCTCTTCATCGCGGCGCCGCCGCTGATCCGTTCGATCTTCCGGCTCCCGATCCAGCCTGCTCTCACGAAGGGTGCCAGCGCATGACCGCCACCGACGTCCTGGTCGGCGACGTGTCGACCGTGAGTGCGAAGCGCGCCTACAGGCTGCCCATCGTGCTCGGGGCCTTCGGCCTCCTGTCGCTCGTCGTCTTCGGTCTCCTCGGGCCCGCCGGCGCGACGACCACCTTCGGTCTGTCGACCTCGACGGACTTCGTGACCTTCGACCCCGTCGAGCTGCCCACCCGCACCACCGCCGTGATCCTCTCGGTCGTCGCGCTGCTGCTCGCCGCGTACTCCTACCTGCGGGTCCGTCAGGGCCTCAAGGTCGGCACCTGGGTGACGGGGCTGTTCGGGGTCCTCTGGGTCCTCACCTTCCTGGTGTGGGCTGTGGCCGACAAGAGCACCTCCCTCGTCAGCCTGCTGCAGGGCTCGCTCCTGCTCGCCGTGCCGCTCGCCTTCGGTGCGCTCGGCGGTCTGCTCAACGAGCGTGCCGGCGTGGTCAACATCGCGATCGAGGGACAGCTCCTCACAGGCGCCTTCGGTGCCGCGGTGCTCGGTTCCGTCACCGGCAACGCGTACCTCGGGCTCGTCGCGGCACCTGTCGCAGGTCTGCTCATCGGCTCGATGCTCGCGCTCTTCACCGTCAAGTACTCGGTCAACCAGATCATCGTCGGTGTGGTGCTCAACGTCTTCGCGGTGGGTCTGACGAGCTTCTTGTTCAGCTCGGTCCTCAAGGAGAACGCGGCGACCCTCAACTCGCCGCCGCGTCTGCCGTCGCTGCCGATCCCGCTGCTGTCCGAGATCCCGATCCTCGGCCCGGTGCTGTTCCGCCAGTCGATCATCGTCTACCTGCTGTACATCGCCGTCGCGGTCATCGCGGTCGCGCTGTTCCGCACCCGCTGGGGTCTGCGTGTCCGCGCCGTGGGGGAGTACCCCCAGGCTGCTGACACCGTCGGCATCAACGTCAACAAGATGCGTTGGGGCAACGTGCTTCTCGGCTCGGCCGTCGCCGGCCTCGGTGGGGCGTTCTTCACCCTCGGCTCGGTCGGTGCCTTCGGCCAGGAGATGACGGCGGGCAAGGGCTACATCGCGCTCGCCGCGATGATCCTCGGCCGCTGGTCCCCGGTCGGCGCCCTCGGCGCCGCGCTGCTGTTCGGCTTCGCCGACAAGCTGCAGCAGGTGCTCGGTGTCCTCGAGACGCCGATCCCCAACCAGTTCATGCTCATGCTCCCGTACATCGTGACCATCTTCGCGGTCGCCGGCCTCGTCGGCCGTGTGCGGGGCCCGGCTGCGGCCGGCGAGCCCTACGTGAAGGGCTGAGACATGACCACCGAGACCGCTGGCTCGACCACGAGCCGAGAGATCGACTGGGAGTCCCTGCGCGGGGCTGCCCGCGACATCATGGCCAAGGCCTACGCGCCCTACTCGAAGTTCCCCGTCGGCGCTGCCGCACTGGTGGACGACGGACGCGTCGTCACGGGCTGCAACGTGGAGAACGCCGCCTACGGCGTCGTGCTCTGCGCAGAGTGCGGGCTCGTCTCCTCGCTCGTCGCCTCGGGCGGAGGGCGCCTCGTCGCCTTCACCTGCGTCGACGGGCACGGGAACACCCTCATGCCCTGCGGCCGGTGCCGCCAGCTCCTGTGGGAGCACGGCGGACCGTCGCTGCTCGTCGAGACGATGCGCGGCATCATCCCCATGAGCGAGGTGCTGCCCGACGCCTTCGGACCTGACGACCTCGTCACCCGGGCCGCCGACGCCTGAGCACGCTGCGGGCGGCGTCCAGCCTGGACGCCGCCCGCACCCGTCCCCCGGGACGGACCCCACGACCAGCGCGACCGCACGACCAGCACGACTGGACCACGAGCACGACCAGCACCACGAACACGCAGCGCCTGACCTGCGCCACACAGGGTCGTCCCGCCCACCGGCGGACAGCCCGACCGATGAACGGAGCCACCCACGTGCCACTCACCGAGGACACCCAGCGCAAGGCCGAGGCCTTCGACGCCGTCGACGTCATCCGCGTCAAGCGCGACAAGGGCACGCTGAGCCCCGAGCAGATCGACTGGGTCATCGACGCGTACACCCGCGGCGTGATCGCCGAAGAGCAGATGGCAGCCCTCAACATGGCGATCCTGCTCAACGGCATGGACCGCGAGGAGATCTCCCGCTGGACCGCCGCCATGATCGCCTCGGGCGAGCGCATGGACTTCTCCGCGCTGTCGCACCCGACCTCCGACAAGCACTCGACGGGTGGTGTCGGCGACAAGATCACGCTCCCGCTCGCACCGCTGGTCGCGGTCTTCGGCGTGGCGGTCCCGCAGCTCTCGGGCCGCGGTCTCGGGCACACCGGCGGCACGCTCGACAAGCTCGAGTCGATCCCCGGGTGGCGCGCGGCGCTGACCAACGAGGAGATGATGCGCCAGCTCGAAGACGTCGGCGCCGTCATCTGCCAGGCCGGCTCGGGCCTCGCACCGGCCGACCGCAAGCTCTACGCGCTCCGTGACGTCACGGGGACCGTCGAGGCCATCCCGCTCATCGCGTCCTCGATCATGAGCAAGAAGATCGCCGAGGGCACCGGCGCCCTCGTCCTCGACGTCAAGGTCGGGACAGGCGCCTTCATGAAGGACGAGGCCTCCGCACGCGAGCTCGCCCGGACCATGGTCGACCTCGGCACCGACGCCGGTGTCCGCACCGTCGCGCTGCTCACCAACATGTCGACCCCGCTCGGCCTCACCGCGGGCAACGCCCTCGAGGTCCGCGAGTCGGTCGAGGTGCTCGCCGGTGGTGGCCCCTCCGACGTGGTCGACCTCACCGTCGCCCTCGCCGTCGAGATGCTCGCCGGCGCAGGCCGCGAGGTCGCGGCCGACGAGGTCCGTGCCGCGCTGTCCGACGGCCGGGCGATGGACCGCTGGCGCGCGATGATCAGCGCCCAGGGCGGCGACGTCGACGCGACGCTCCCCGTCGCGACCGAGAACCAGCAGATCCTCGCCGAGAGCGACGGTGTGCTCACCGGGCTCGACGCCCTCGACGTCGGCATCGCGGCGTGGCGCCTCGGTGCTGGCCGTGCGCGCCGCGAGGACGCCGTCCAGGCAGGTGCCGGAGTCGAGATCCACGCCAAGCCGGGCGACCGTGTGGTCGCGGGCCAGCCGATCCTCACGCTGCACACCGACACCCCCGAGCGCTTCGACCGTGCTCTCGAGATCGCCCGTCACTCGATCACTGTCGAGGCCGAGCCCCGCGGTGATGTCCACCAGGACCTCATCATCGCCAGGATCGACTGAGCCGTGCCGCAGCGGCCCGACGAGCCTGAGCAGACCCGACCGCCTGAGCGGTCGGGCGCTCTGGGCGAGCCGGTCTCCGCGGGCGAACCGGTCGCTCTGGGCGAGCAGGTCTCCGCAGGCGAACCGGTCGCTCCGGGCGAGCCGGTCTCCGCGGGCGAGCCGGTCGCTGCTAGCGAGCCGTTCGCCGCGGACGACTCCCGCCGTCCGCGCGCGGTGTACGGGGTCGGTGACGAGCCTGACGCCAGGTTCTCCCTCGCGAACGAGCGGACAGCGCTCGCGTGGGTGCGGACGGGGCTCGGGCTCGTCGCGGGCGGGGTCGCGCTGACCTCGCTCGCGACCTTCGCCGAGCTCACCGTGCTCCTCGACGTGATCGCCGCCGTCGCCTGCCTCGCCGGGGCGGCCGTCGCCGGCTACGGGTGGCGGACGTGGCGACGCAACGAGATCGCGCTGCGGACAGGGGCGCCGCTCCCGGCCCCGACGGCGCTCCCTGTGCTCGCCGGCGGGGTCGTGCTGATGGCCCTCGTCCTCGCGGGCTACGCCGTGGTGTCGGTCGTCTGATGCCGGCGCCGCACAGCGCCCGGCCCGACCTCTACGGCGCACAGCCCGAACGGACGGCCCTCGCCTGGCAGCGGTCTCTGCTCAGCGTGCAGCTCGGTTCGGTGCTGCTGACCCTGACCGCCGTGCGTGAGCAGGCGTGGGTGCTCGTGATCCTCGGAGCCGCGCTCACCACGGCCGTCGGGTGGTGGTTGCTCGTGCGCGGTCCGGCTCGCCTGAGCGTGGCGCGGCCGCGGCACGAGGGTGACGCCTCGGCACGTCCTGTGCCGGCCGGGGGTCTCCTGAGGCTCGTCGTGGCGGTGTCGCTGCTCGGCACGCTCGGCGTGACGCTCGCGCTCTCTCGTGCCTTCGGTGCGCTGTGAGCAGCGGACGACCGCGCACGGGACGGCAGCTCTCCGAGCTGCTCTACCTCTTCGGCGGCGGCAGGGCCGCGCTGCCCGCCGGTCCCCAGGGCTCCGTCACCCGGGACGACCGTCAGGGCCGCGTGCGTGCCGTCGTCTCCTCGTTCGGGCCCCGGGGAGCCGTCCAGGTCGACGGCACGACCTGCGGATCGGCTGCCCTCGTCGTCACCGCAGCAGCAGGTGACCACGACCTCGCACGTCGCCTCACGAGCCCCGGTGCCTTCGACCTCGCCCAGCTCGCCGTGAAGGCGGCCAGCACCCGGCGGGCGCTCGCTGGTCTGAGGTGGCCCGGTGCGCTCGGCACCCCGCCGTGGTCAGCCGCGCAGGTCGCCCGGTACGGGGACCTCACGTACACGCACAGGCTCGTCGTCGACAGCCGCCCGTCGCAGAGCCTGCCGCTGATCGACCTCGCCGTGGCCTGGGCGCGCTCGGGTGTGCCCGTCCCGCTGTACACAGGGGGCGACACCACCACGGGCCTCGCGACTGCCGTGCCCCGGCACGTCGTGGTGCTCACCAGCCCGGACGGTCACGCCCTCGAGGTCTACGAGCCCAGCTCAGGGCGGCTCCACCCTGTCGACGAGGACGGCCTGCGCACCGGAGGCGGGCGGCGACCCGCCTACGGGGGGTGGTCGCACATCACGTGGGTCCTGCTGCCTGCCGGCCCGCAGGGGGCGCGGGGCTGACGAGCGAGACGCGTGTCCAGTCGGACTCGCGCGGCTCGCCGTCGATCGACTTGCGCGGCTCGCCGCTGATCGAACCTGCGCGGCTCGCCGCTGTGGACGACGCCCTACGACCAGCCCCGCGACGGTACCGTGGGGGCATGACTTCCGCCCTGCCGATCGCCGCCCTGCCCAAGGTCCTGCTGCACGACCACCTCGACGGTGGTCTGCGCCCGGAGACCATCGTCGAGCTCGCCGCCGAGGTGGGTCACACGCTGCCCACCACGGACCCCGACGAGCTCCGCCGCTGGTTCTTCGAGGCGGCCGACTCGGGCACCCTCGTGCGCTACCTCGAGACCTTCGACCACACGATCGCGGTCATGCAGACGCGTGAGGGCCTCGCACGCGTCGCACGGGAGGCCGTCGTCGACCTCGCCGCCGACGGTGTCGTCTACGCCGAGCAGCGCTGGGCACCCGAGCAGCACCTCACCGCGGGCCTGAGCCTGCAGGACGCCGTCGACGCGGTCCAGGAGGGCATCGAGCAGGGTGTCGCCGAGGCCGCTGCCGCCGGTCGCACCATCCGGGTCGGTCAGCTCATCACCGCGATGCGCCACGCGGACCGCTGGGAAGAGATCGTCGAGCTCGCTCTGGCCAACCGGGACCGCGGGGTGGTCGGCTTCGACATCGCCGGGGCCGAGGCCGGGTTCCCGCCCTCCCGCTTCCCGCAGGCGTGGCGCACCCTCAACGACGCCGGGTTCCCCACGACCATCCACGCGGGCGAGGCCGACGGGGTCGAGTCCATCTCCGAGGCAGTGCACCTCGGTCAGGCCAGCCGGATCGGGCACGGCGCCCGCATCGTCGAAGACATCGAAGACCTGGGCACCGACGCTCCGCGCTTCGGTCGTGTCGCGCACTGGGTCCGCGACAACCAGATCCCGCTCGAGCTCTGCCCCTCGTCCAACCTGCAGACCGGCATCGCTGCCACCATCGCCGAGCACCCGATCTCCGCCCTGCGCGACCTCGACTTCGCGGTGACGGTCAACACCGACAACCGCCTCATGTCGGCGACCTCCATGACCCGCGAGATGACGCTGCTCGTCGACGAGGCCGGCTGGACCCTCGACGACCTGCGCGACGCGACGCTCGCCGCCGCCTGGAGCGCCTTCATCCACCACGACGAGCGGCACGCCCTGGGCGAGCAGATCCTCGCCGGCTACGCAGCCGTCGCGGAGCAGTGACAGCGGTCGACCCGACCGCTCAGCAGGGCCGCGAGAGCGGCGCACGCCTCGCCTTCACAGTCACACCTCAGATCCCCGTCACGGTCGACCCGACCCGCGGGGACAGTCCCGAACCACGGAGAGAACGATGAGCCACGAGACCCTCACCCGCGACGAGCTCGCACAGTACGTCGACCACACGCTCCTCAAGCCCGAGTCGACCCAGGCTGACGTCGCCGCGCTCGCCGAGGAGGCGACATCGCTCGGCACCTACTCGATCTGCATCTCGCCGTCGAAGCTGCCGATCGCCCTGCCCGCAGGCAGCACCGTCAAGATCGCCACGGTGTGCGGGTTCCCCTCCGGCGCCCACCAGCCCGAGGTCAAGGCCGCAGAGGCTGCGCACGCAGTCCTCGACGGTGCCCACGAGGTCGACATGGTGATCAACCTGGGTGCGGCGAAGGCCGGCGACTGGGACCAGGTCCAGGCTGACATCGCTGCGGTCCGGGCTGCGGCCACGCACCCGACGGTCCTCAAGGTGATCATCGAGTCGGCAGCCCTGACCGATGACGAGATCGTCAAGGCCTGCGAGGCGAGCGAGGCCGCCGGGGCCGACTTCGTCAAGACGTCGACGGGCTTCCACCCGGCCGGTGGGGCGAGCGTCCACGCCGTCGAGCTCATGGCCAAGACCGTCGGCGGGCGCCTCGGCGTCAAGGCCAGCGGTGGGGTCCGCACTGCCGCTGACGCCCTCGCGATGATCGAGGCCGGTGCGACGCGCCTCGGACTCTCGGGGACCGCAGCCGTCCTCGACGGGCTCGACGCGCCCGCCGGTTCCGTCTCCACAGAGCAGGCGACGGGTTACTGACACTGCCAACCGGGTAGCCGGGCAGGACCGACCCACCGCGAGACCCGCACGACCTCGGTCGTGCGGGTCTCGTGCTGTCTCTGGCCCCGCTCAGGGCACGCTCCGGCGGCCGGGCGCACGTGCCGGCACGACGCCCAGCGATTGACACGAACCCGCAGGACTGCTGATACTCGACTGTCGGGAAGCGCTCTCCCGAGCCGCGCAGGTCATCGAGGACCGTGCGGGAGATCTGGGCGTCGAATCACCACCGAGCATGCGGCGACCGTCGCTGCCGGCAGTATTGAAAGGATTCAACGATGAATCTCGACCACCGACGGACCGCGAGCGGGGTGCTCGCGGCCGCCGTCGCCTCGGCGCTCGTGCTCACAGGCTCCGCAGCCGGCGCGACCTCTCTGGCAGCCGCCACGACGCCCACCCTGCCGGGGAGCCAGAGCAGCCTGGCAACCGCCGCCCCCGGCAGCGAGGGCACCCCCAGGCTCGAAGACCTCGACCGCGGGCTGGTGGCCGCGCGCACGGACGGTGGGGTGTTCCTCAGCTGGCGTCTGCTCGCCCAAGAGGTCACCGGCTCCTCGGAGGCAGGGCTCACAGGCTCGGACTTCGTCGTCTACCGAGACGGCGTCGCGCTCGACACGGTGACCGACAGCACGAGCTACCTCGACCCAGCCGGGGCAGCTGGCTCCGTCTACTCCGTCGCAGCGCTGGTCGACGAGGTCGAGCAGCAGCCGAGCGACGAGGTGACGCCGTGGGCGGACACCTTCACCGACGTCCCGCTCGACCGTCCGGCCGACGGGGTCACCCCCGCCGGTGAGGCCTACACCTACGCGGCCAACGACATGAGTGTCGGCGACGTGGACGGCGACGGCACCTATGAGCTCGTCGTCAAGTGGGACCCCTCCAACGCGAAAGACGTCTCGCAGCGCGGCTACACAGGCCCGGTCTTCATCGACACCTACCGCACGGACGGTACCCTGCTGCACCGTGTCGACCTCGGCGTCAACATCCGCGCGGGTGCCCACTACACCCAGTTCCTCGTCTACGACCTCGACGGCGACGGTCGTGCCGAGATGATGCTCAAGACCGCGCCCGGCACGCGCACGACCACCTACGACAGCACCGGGGCTGTGACAGCCGAGTCCTACGTGACGATGCCGCAGGCCGACGTCGACGCGGGCTACACGCACGACGACGACTACCGCATGAGCGCAGCCGACTACCGCGAGCACCTGGTCGACGTCTTCCAAGGGTGGAGCGAGCACCCGGAGGTCGTCGCCGGGGCCTGGCCGGCCACCCTCCAGGAGGCTCTCGCCCTCGACGGGGTCGAACCGCTCCCCGCCATGGACTATCCGCTGAGCCGCCAGGACGCCGAGGTCGTGGCCGACCACCTCATCGACGACTTCGCGCCGGCCCGCAGCTCACGCAACGTGCTCCGTGACTTCGAGGGCTTCGTCCTCGACGGGCCTGAGTACCTGACGGTCTTCGACGGTGCGACGGGGTCCGAGCTCGAGACCGTGCCCTACGCACCGGGACGCACCGACGACGGGCTCCTGTGGGGCGACTACGCGATGTCACGCATCGAGCCGGGCAACAGGGTCGACAGGTTCCTCGCGACGGTGGCCTACCTCGACGGCGAGCGCCCGAGCGGCGTGTTCGCCCGTGGCTACTACACGCGGTCGACCCTGGTGGCCTACGACTGGGACGGCGAGCACCTCACCCAGCGCTGGGACGTCGACAGCGGCTGGACGCCCATAAGCAACCCCTTCAACGACTCGCCCCACGGGGTCGAGGGCACAGACCCAGAGTTCGGCACCCTCACCACCCAAGGATTCCACTCGCTGAGCTCGGCCGACGTGGACGGAGACGGCAGGCAGGAGATCGTCTACGGCTCGGCGACGATCGATGACGACGGGCAGTCCCTGCTCTACAGCAGCTATGACGTGCTCCCGCCGGGCAGCGCAGACCCGGGTGCCCTGGCCAAGCTGGGCCACGGCGACGCGATGCACGTGACAGACATCGACCCGGACCGCCCAGGGCTCGAGATCTTCACGGTCCACGAGGGTGGCGCCTACGCCCCCTACGGCTACGCGCTGCGCGACGCGTCGACCGGCGAGGTGCTCTTCGGCGAGTACTCGGGCGTCGACACCGGACGCGGCATGATCGGTGACGTCGAGCCCGGCGCCCGCGGCGTCGAGGTCTGGGCCGGCAGCCCTGTCGGGGAGACCCTCGGGCTGCAGGCGGCCGACGGCACGGCGCTCGGCGACGCTGCTCCAGGCACGAACATGAGCATCCTCTGGCAGCCCGACCTCACGCGGCAGGTCGTCGAGGGGTCGGGGACGCAGACCCCCGTCGTCCGCGACTGGGCCACCGGCGAGGCCGTCCTCACAGCGACGGGCACGCTGACGAACAACGGCACCAAGGGCACACCGTCCCTCGTGGCGGACATCCTCGGCGACTGGCGCGAAGAGCTCTTGGTGCGCACCGCAGACTCGTCGGCGATCCGCATCTACACGAGCGCCACGGTCTCCCAGACCAAGATGTACACGCTCATGCACGACCCGCAGTACAGGGCAGAGGTCGCCCGGCAGCAGACGACGTACAACCAGCCCTCGTACGTGGGCTTCTACCTCGCGTCGGGCATGACCGCGCAGGACTGGTCTCGGGTCCCGGTCCCGACAGTCGTCACCGAGCCGAGCCTCGTGGTCGACGCGACCGCGACCTCGGCGGTCTCGGGTGAGGCCGTCGCGCTCGACGTCAGGCTCGGCTCCGGGTACCCCGCGGTGCCCACAGGGCAGGTCGAGCTCGTGGTGGACGGAGCCGTGAGCGGTGCGCCGCTCGACCTGGTCGACGGTGCTGTGCGCGTCGACGTCCCGGTGCTCGCCGTCGGTGACCACAGCCTCACCGTCCGTTACCTGGGGGACCAGCGCTACACCGCCGTCGAGAGCGGCACCCTGCCGCTCGCGATCACCCGGGGCGCTGTCGACGTCGTCCTCACGACAGCCGGAGGACCGGCCGTGTCGACGGCGCAGGACGACCAGGCACGCGCGCTCGCGCAGGCTGTCGAGCCCGGGACCGTGTCCGTCTCGGTCGTCCCGCAGGCCCCGGCGACAGGTGTGCCGACAGGCACCGTCGAGGCGACCGTCGACGGCGTGCCCTCGGGACTCGTCCTCGAGCTCGCCGACGGGACAGCGGTGCTGTCGTTGGCAGACCTGCCGGCTGGGGAGCGGACGCTCCTGGTCGGCTACTCCGGCGACCCGGCGTTCGAGGGCGCGCAGTCAGCCCCGGTGATCGTCACCGTCGCGCAGGACGGGACCGTCCTCCCGGTCCCGACGGACCCGGCACCGGGGACCGACCCGGTTCCCGGGGCGGACCCGGCCCCGACCGAGGCGCCCCAGACCGGTTCCGGTGCTGGGCAGCAGAGCAGCGGGCTCGCCGTCACGGGGACCGAGGTCGCCTCCCTCGGTGTCGCCGCGCTGCTGCTCGCTGCGGCCGGGTGGCTGGCGCTGCGTGCTGCCCGTCGCCGACGCGAGGTCTGACCACGCCGCCGTGCACCCCGGGCCTCCCGCCCGGGGTGCACAGCCTGGGTGCACAGCTCGGGGCGCGCAGCCACGTGAGCGAGATCGCTGCACCCCGAGAGCGATTCCAGGGTTAGGGTTGCCTTAGTCAACTGATGGAGGCATCACCGTGTCAGCAGAGTCATCCCTGTCGGGCCAGCCGAGATCCGGCGAGCCGCAGGTGCCGGTCACGGCCACCGACGCGCCCGTGGCGCCTCCGGTCCGTGAGGGTCGGCCGGTCCGCGTCCCGACCCAGACCGTCGTGGTCCGCACCGAGCGCCTCACCCCGCACATGGTGCGCGTCGTGCTCGGTGGTCCAGGACTGGCGGGCTTCGACCCGACAGAGTTCACCGACCGCTACGTCAAGCTCTGCTTCCCGCCCGAGGTCGAGGGGCAGCGGGACAGGCAGCGCACGTACACGGTCCGCTGGTACGACGCCGCCGCGGGCGAGCTCGCGATCGACTTCGTGGTGCACGGCGACACCGGGCTCGCCGGACCGTGGGCGGCCTCGGCCCAGGCGGGCGACCCGATGCCGCTGCTCGGTCCGGGTGGCGCCTACGCCCCGGCGGCCGACGCCGACTGGCACCTGCTCGTCGGGGACGAGAGCGCTCTGCCCGCCATCGCCTCGGCCCTCGAGGCCATGCCTGCGGGAGCCCGCGTCAAGGTGTTCCTCGAGGTCGACGGACCCGACGGCGAGCTGCCGCTCACGTCGCCAGCGGCCAGCGTCGACGGTGGACCGCTCGTCACCTGGGTGCACCGAGGCGTCGCCGGTCACGCGGTGGCCGGCGCCGAGGACTCACCCCTCGTCGAGGCCGTGACGGGGTGGGAGTTCCCGGCCGGCGTCCCGCAGGTGTTCCTGCACGGCGACGCCGGCTTCGTCAGAGACATCCGCAGGTTCCTCCGCGGTGAGCGCGACGTACCCCTCTCGGCGCTCTCCGCCTCGGGCTACTGGCGGCGCGGCCGCACCGAAGAAGGCTGGCGCAGCGACAAGGCAGCGTGGAAGGCCGACGTCGACTCCGACGACGCCGCGCTCGCGGGCTGAGGCTCCTGGACCGCTTCATCACGTCACGGGCAGCGTCGACCCGACAGGTGACCAGGAGCACGTCCGGCGACAGGTGCACGATGTTGCCGATCACCAGAAGGTGGGAGAGGAGATCCTCTCCCACCTTCTGCTGGCTCAGAGCGAGCGGCCGGCGTGAGTACCGCGGCCTGGCGTCAGGCCGGAGAGATCCCGAGCGCCGACGACATGTCGGCGCGGATCGCCTGGAGTCGTCCGGCTGCGGTGTGCCGTGCCTCGGTGACCTCGTCGACGCTCGCGTCGGAGGCGACCGGGACGATCACCTCGAGGTAGCACTTGACCTTGGGCTCGGTGCCGCTGGGGCGCACGATGACGCGTGAGCCGTCCTCGGCGACGAGCCGCAGACCGTCGGTCGGCGGCAGCCCGTCGACCCCGTCGGCGAGGTCGACGGTCTCGACGACAGCAGAACCAGCCAGGCTTGCAGGCGGGGCCGTCCGCAGACGCTGCATGGTGAGCGGGATCTGCGCGAGGTCCGTGAACCGGGCCGACAGCTGGTCGGTCAGGTGCAGCCCGTGCGCACGGGCCAGGTCGTCGAGGGCGTCGACGAGGGTGCGACCCTGCGCCTTGAGCCTGTCGGCGAGCTGGACCATGAGCAGGGCAGCGCTGATGCCGTCCTTGTCCCGCACGGTGCCCGGGTCGACGCAGTAGCCGAGGGCCTCTTCGTAGCCGAAGACGAGACCGTCCACGCGTGAGATCCACTTGAAGCCCGTGAGGGTCGACGCGTGGTCGAGACCGTGCGCAGCCGCGATCCGGCCGAGCAGGCGCGAGGAGACGATCGAGCTGGCGAGCAGCCCGCTCGTCTCCCGCGAGGCGACGAGCTCCCCGAGGAGCGCCCCGACCTCGTCGCCGTGCAGCATCCGCCAGCCCTCGCGAGGACCTGTGTCACCGCCGGAGTTCGTGGCGAAGTCCTGCTCGGCACGGTGGTCCTTGACCGCCACGGCGCACCTGTCGGCGTCGGGGTCGTTCGCGATCACGAGGTCTGCCCCGAGGGTCTGCGCGTAGGCGAGCGACAGGTCGATCGCACCAGGCTCTTCGGGGTTCGGGAAGGCGACGGTCGGGAAGGCCGGGTCCGGGTCGGCCTGCTCGGGCACGAGGAACACGTCCTGGTACCCGGCTGCCCGCAGGACGTGGTCGACGACAGCACCACCGACACCGTGCAGCGGCGTGACGACGATGCTCAGGTCACGCGGGGCGGTGTCGTCCGCGAGGGCGCCGACGGCGTCGAGGTAGGCCGTGAGGACCTCAGGGCCGGCGATGCTCCAGCCCTCCTCGGCCCGGGGGACCTGGACGGCCGGCGGAGCTGCGGCGATCTTCGCCGCGATGAGCGCGTCGAAGGGCGGCACGATCTGCGCGCCCTGGCCCGAGCCCGTGACGGCGCGCCCGCCGAGGTACACCTTGTAGCCGTTGTCCGCAGGCGGGTTGTGGCTCGCGGTGACCATCACGCCGGCGTCCGCGTCGAGGTGACGCACCGCGAAGGCGAGGACAGGCGTGGGCAGTGCCGAGGGCAGCAGCACCACGTCGAGACCGGCCGCCGTGAACACCGCGGCGCTGTCGAGGGCGTAGGTGTGGGAGTTGTGGCGCGCGTCGTAGCCGACGACGATCTTCGGTCGTGCCGGAGCCGCAGGCTCGTGACGGTGCAGCAGACCGTGCTTGTGCTCGGGCTGGGCGTCCTGCGCGCCGAGCGAGTCGACGAGGTAGGCGGCCAGGCCTGCGGCAGCGCGCAGGATCACGGCACGGTTCATGCGGTTGGGCCCGGCCTGCATCGCACCGCGCAGCCCGGCGGTGCCGAACTGCAACGACCCGGAGAACCTGTCGCGCAGGTCCTCCAGGGCCGCCTCGCGGACGGTCTCGTCCTCGGAGCGGATGGTCTGGAGGACCGCTGTGAGCTCGTTGCGCGAGAACGCGTCGGGGTCGTCAGCGATCCACGCCTCGACCCGGCGGGTGAGCGAGGCGACGTCTTCAGCGCCGGCGACGGCGTCCGCGCCCGTCGCGCCGCTCGTGCTGTCGATGCTGTCTGTGCTGTCGGTGCTCGTCATGTCAGATCTTCTTCACGATCTCGGCCAGCAGCGCGCTGATGCGCGGACCCGCGGCCTGGCCGGCTTCGATGACCTCGGCGTGCGACAACGGCACAGGGCTGATGCCGGCGGCGAGGTTGGTGACGAGCGAGATCCCGAGGACCTCCATGCCGACCTGACGGGCGGCGATGGCCTCGAGCGTCGTCGACATGCCCACGAGCGATCCACCCATGATCCCGGCCATGCGGACCTCGGCAGGGGTCTCGTAGTGCGGGCCGGGGAACTGGACGTAGGTGCCCTCGGGCAGCGTCGGGTCGACCTCGTGGGCGAGCCCGCGCAGGCGGCTCGAGTACAGGTCGGTGAGGTCGACGAAGGTCGCACCCTCGAGCGGCGACGTCGCCGTGAGGTTGATGTGGTCGTCGATGAGCACCGGGGTGCCGGGCGTCCAGTCGGTGTTCAGACCGCCGCAGCCGTTGGTGAGGATCGCGGTCTTCGCGCCGGCAGCCGCTGCTGTGCGCATGCCGTGCACGACGGCGCGCACGCCCTTGCCCTCGTAGAGGTGCGTGCGCGAGCCGAGGACCAGTGCGTGCTTGCCGGTGGCCTCGATGCGGATCGAGCGCAGCGTGCCGACGTGGCCTGCGACGGCAGGCTTGCCGAAGCCAGGGACCTCGTCGCTCGAGAGCTCGGCGACGGTCTCGCCGAGCAGGTCCGCCGCGCCGCCCCAGCCAGAGCCGAGGACGAGGGCGATGTCGTGCGACTCGATGCCGGTCGCGCGCGCGATGTACGCCGCTGCCTCGCGGGCGTTCTCGAAGGGGTCGGCGTCGGCGCCGGGCTGGTGGGGGACAGGAGAAGTCGTCATGGACTGAGGTTATCCGTACCGCGGGCCTGCGACGAGAGGACACTCGCCGTGCCGGGGTCGCCGACCGGCACGGGTGCACCTGGGATAGTGGTGCCGTGACTCAGACACCCCCCGTGACTCCCTCCCAGCCCGACGCCCCAGCCCACACCCCCGGGTCGAGCGACCTCCAGGCGACCCGCATCGTCATCCTCGGCGGAGGGCCCGGCGGCTACGAGGCGGCCCTCGTCGCCCGCCGGCTCGGCGCGGACGTCACGGTCGTCGAGCTCCACGGGCTCGGCGGCGCCGCGGTCCTCACCGACGTCGTGCCCTCGAAGACCCTCATCGCGACAGCCGAGTGGATGACCATCGCGGACACCGCAGCCGAGCTCGGCATCCGGGTCGACGGGGCCGCCGGGTCGACCAGCCAGAAGCACCACGTCGACCTCGCCGCCGTCAACACCCGCGTGATGGCGCTCGCAGCCGCCCAGTCGGCCGACATCCGCGCGCGGCTCGAGCGCGAGGACATCCGCATCGTCATGGGACGAGGACGCCTCGACGGCCCGTCCCGCGTGGTGGTCGACACCGCCGACGGGCAGCCGCAGGTCGAGCTCGACGCCGACGTGGTCCTCGTCTCGACGGGCGCGACGCCCCGCGTCCTGCCGACGGCCGTCCCCGACGGCGAGCGCATCTTCACGTGGACGCAGGTGTACAACCTGACCTCCCTGCCCGAGAAGCTCATCGTCGTCGGCTCCGGGGTCACCGGCGCAGAGTTCGCAGGCGCGTACAACGCCCTCGGCTGCGACGTCGTGCTGATCTCGAGCCGCGACAGGGTCCTCCCGGGCGAGGACGCCGACGCCGCCAACCTCATCGAAGAGGTGTTCCGCGGTCGTGGCATGACTGTCATGGGTCGCAGCCGCGCCGAGTCGGCCGTCGTCGTGGCGGAGGGCGACGACAAGCACGTCGAGGTCACCCTGTCCGACGGCACAGTCGTCACGGGTTCGCACCTGCTCATGGCTGTCGGGTCGACCCCCAGCACCGAGGGCCTCGGGCTCGAGGAGGCCGGGGTGCGCCTCACGCCGTCGGGCCACATCGAGGTCGACAAGGTCTCGCGCACGAGCGCTCGCGGCGTCTACGCGGCGGGGGACTGCACAGGTGTCTTCCCGCTCGCGAGCGTCGCGGCGATGCAGGGACGTGTCGCGATGTCGCACGCCCTCGGTGACGCCGTCCAGCCCATCCGGCTGCGGACCGTCGCGGCCAACATCTTCACGGCACCGGAGATCGCGACCGTCGGGTACTCCGAGAAGAAGCTCGTCGAGCAGGGCTCGAAGTACGTCACGACGATCTTGCCGCTGAGCCGCAACCCGCGGGCCAAGATGCTCGGCATGCGCGACGGCTTCGTCAAGATGTTCTCGCACCCCGAGGCCGGCGTCGTGCTCGGCGGCGTGGTCGTGGCGCCGCGGGCGAGCGAGCTGATCTTCCCGATCACCCTCGCCGTCGCGCACAGGCTCACCGCCGACGCCGTCGCCGAGGCCTTCACGGTGTACCCGTCGTTGTCGGGGTCGATCGCCGAGGTCGCGCGGATGGGGCACCACCGCGGCGAGTGACGTGCTGCGCCCGTCGGGCCGACCGGCGGACGGCCCGGTCGTGCCGCCGTGAGCGACCGGGCGACCAGGTGTCCAAGCGACCGGGCGCCGCTCAGTCGAGCAGCGTGACCTTCTCGATCCGCGCGCTCACGTGCACGGCGCCGTCGTGGACGGCGAGGTCTGTCAGCGTCACCCCGGTGACCTTGGTGGCGACGGCCTCCTGGACGCGGACCGCCACGACAGGGTCGCCGTCGCCCTTGCGGATCTCGACGAGCCCCTCGGGCAGACCCTGACGGGCCAGCGCAGTGTTGACCGGGCCGGTGAGGTGGTTGAGCAGCTTGTGCGCGGGGATCGAGCGGGCCTGGGCCGTGACCTCGAAGGTCGCGACACCGCCCGCGTAGCCGGTCAGCACCGCGGTCGCGGTCACTGTCCCGACAGCGGCTGCGGCGAGCCTCAGCGCGGTCCCGCCGTCTGGTACGAGCCTCAGGTCGACCTCGACGACGATGGTCGAGCCCTCGCAGCGCAACGAGCGGACGAAGGGTGGCAGGGGCTTCTTGGCTGCCGCGAGAGCGAGAGCGAGGGCCTCGTCGAGGGGGAGCGAGATCTGCACGGTGGGTCTCCTAGGGCTGCGGATGGTCTGCGGTCTGTCAGGGGTCGGGATGCGAGAGGGGCGTGGGGACGCCGAGGACGTGGCGGCGGAGGGCAGAGCCCTCACGGGCTGGGCCGGCTCTTCTCGTGCGGCGTGCGCTCAGCCGGGCGTCACGGGAGGCTCACCGTCGCGACGAGCGGTCGGTGGTCGCTCTGGCGGACGTCGAGCACCTCGACGTCGGAGAAGCTCACGCCTGCCCCGAAGATCCAGTCGATCCGCGAGGACGATGCGTCGCTCGGGAAGGTCGAGGACAGCGGGTCGCCCGCCTCGTCGACAGCGCTCGTGAGACCGGCAGCCTCGAAGAGCGCGACCTCGGGCCACCCGGGCTCGGCGTTGAGGTCTCCGGCGACCAGACGCGCCCCGACGACCGGCTCGGCGTCGAGGAGCGCGGCGATCTGGTCGAGCCGGGTGTCGATGTTGCCCATCCGGTGCTGGAGGTGCACCGACGTGACCCGCAGCGGCGTGCCGTCGACGTCGAGCGTGACGCTCACGGCGCTGCGGCGCTGAGGTCCGGCGCCGTACGGCAGAGCCGTCGGGTCGACGTCCGTCCCGTCGCCGAGGGACTCGTCCCACAGGACCATGTTGCCGAACTGCCTGTCGGCGGCCGGGACGAAGGCAGAGTGCATCCCGAGCCGCTGCTCGAGGTATGTGGCCATG
This sequence comes from Sanguibacter sp. Leaf3, assembly GCF_001425965.1. Lineage (NCBI taxonomy): Bacteria > Bacillati > Actinomycetota > Actinomycetes > Micrococcales > Sanguibacteraceae > Sanguibacter > Sanguibacter sp. Leaf3. Next base: position 1,330,963 of record NZ_LMRH01000001.1, read on the forward strand.
TCGGACCCGCCGCCCATCACCCAGCCGCGCGAGACCTCCTGGAGCGTGACCAGCTGGGCACCCGAGCCGGCGATCACGTCGACCATCTCGTCGAGCTCGACGCCGGGTCCGGTGCTCACCCCGTAGTGCAGGTTCCAGTCGAGCATCTGGAGCGTGCCGTCGGCGACGGGAGGACGCTCGTCGGCCGGTGTGCCGGTCCCGCTGCTCGGCAGCACCACGGCGGTCCCCACGACCAGCAGCGCGCAGGTGAGCGTCACGAGGACGAGCTGGGCCCGCAGCGGAGCGCCGACGGTCGACAGCTCGACGGTGCCGTCGGTGCCGTCGGTCCCGACAGCGTCCCGCTCGGATGCACGGGCCCTCGAGCGGGCTCGCGCCGCCATGATCGAGAGCAGCACCGCGACCAGCACGGGGACGACAGCGTTGGGGACGCCGAGCGGGACGTCGTAGTCCAGCTGGTAGACGAGCAGCGGGACGATCACCCCGAGGCCCGCGCAGGCCGCAGCACCGGCGAGCCTCGCCGAGGACTGGTCGTGGACGGGGCGGGTCAGGGCTCGGGCGAGCGCGAGGGGAGCGCCGACAGCGAGGACCAGCAGCGAGAGGCAGACGAGGACGGTCCGCCAGGCCCCGGGGTCGTGCGGCCACGTCGCAGCAGCGAAGACGCCGGCCGACGCGCTGCCGAGGACCACGACCAGCAGTCCGTCGATCCACGCGGGCGTCCGCGGGGTCCGGGCGACCGGCAGCACGAGCACGACCGCGACGAGGACAGCGGGGACCAGCAGCAGAGGACCTGTGACCCAGAGAGGCAGCCCCGTCTGGGAGGCGAGGAAGGCGGGGTTCGCGACGGTCATGACGGCGAGGCCGACGAAGGGCCCGAGGAGCCAGAGACCGCGGACCGCGGGTGCTGCGGGCAGCCTCCGCAGCCCCCGTGCGAGCAGGACCGCGACCCCGCCGAGCAGCACGGGCGTCACCCAGGCGACGACGCCTGGACGCCAGACGGGGTCCCAGGTGCTCCACGCGAGCGTCAGCGCGGCGGAGAGGGCCAGCCCGCCCGAGACACCGGCGGCCACGACGCGCCCGGAGACGCGAGCGGCCACAGCCGCGGTGACCACCAGGACCGCGACGGCGAGCGCGACGGCGACGAGCCCGACCACGAACCGCGCGGACCCCTGCGTCGCCTGGAGGGCGAGCCTGAGCACGACGAGGGACACGACGCCGGTGAGCAGGGCCGGGCCTGCGACCTGGCGCCGCAGGCACACGAGGACGACGAGGGCCCCGGCTGCGGCGTAGGTGCCGACGGCCGTCACCCCGGCCTGCACGACCCCCGCTGTGAAGGCCTGGTCGATCAGCGGCCCGCTGGTGCGGACGAGGTCTGCGGTGAGGGCGGTGACGACAGCGAGCAGCAGCACGAGGCGCGCAGAGGTCCGCGCGGCGACGGGCGGCGAGATGTCGGTCATGCCCCGACGCTACAGCGCCCGGGCCCCTGGTGTGCTGCGCGCCCGGGGGTCGCGGTTCACGCCTCGAACAGCGTCTGGCCGACGTAGGCGCCGTCGGTGCCACCCGTCGTGGACCCTTCGGGCAGGCCCGGTGGGACGGCCCAGAGCCCTGACCCTGTGTGCCGCAGGTACTCGCTCAAGAGGTCGTCGCGGGCGAGGGTGTTCTGCAGCGGGATGTACTGGGTGGCGGGGTCGCGGACGTAGCAGAGGAAGAACAGCCCGGCGTCGAGGCGGCCCAGACCGTCGGAGCCGTCGGTGTAGTTGTAGCCGCGGCGCAGCATGCGGGCACCGCCGTTCGCGCTCGGGTGCGCGAGCGCGACGTGCGAGGCGGGGTCGATGAGCGGGACGTCGCCGCGTCCTGTCACCGTGAAGTCGGGCTCGGTGTGCTCGTCGCCCCCGGACAGCGGTGCCCCGCTGCCCTTGGTCCGCCCCGTGATCGTCTCCTGCTCGCGCAGGGACGAGCGGTCCCACGTCTCGATGGTCATGCGGATGCGACGGGCGACGAGGTACGAGCCTCCGGCGAGCCACGCCGCGCCGGGCTCGGAGGCCGAGTCCTCGGGCTGGACCCAGACGTGGTCCTCGAGGGCCGCGGGCTCCTCGGCCTTGATGTTGGCTGTGCCGTCCTTGAAGCCGAAGAGGTTCCGGGGGGTCGACTGGCTCGTCGACGTGGTCGAGGTGCGTCCGTAGCCGAGCTGGCTCCAGCGCACCGAGGCCGTGCCGAAGGCGAGCCTGGCGAGGTTGCGGATCGCGTGGACGGCGACCTGGGGGTCGTCGGCGCAGGCCTGGACCGCGATGTCACCGCCGCAGCGCGCGTCTTCGAGAGCGTCTGCGGGGAAGTGCGGCAGGTCGGCGAGGAGCGCAGGCTTGCGGCCATCGAGGCCGAAGCGCGCTGCGCCGTCGGCGCCCTCGAAGAACGAGGGTCCGAAGCCGAAGGTGATCGTCAGGTGCGAGGCGTCGAGGTCTTCGGTCTCGCCGGTGTCGTCCGGCGGTGCGTCGTAGGGACCCGACGACGGGCCGAGCTCTCCGGCGGGTAGACCGCGCATCATGCGGTCTGCGGCGGCCGTCCAGGTCCGCAGCAGCTCGACGAGGTCGTCGCGGTCCTCGGTGAGCAGGTCGAAGGTCGCGAAGTGCAGACGGTCCTGGGCGGGCGTGCTGATGCCCGCCTGGTGCGCCCCGGTGATCGGGTAGGACCGCGACGCCGGAGCGGGCTCGGCTGCGGGCCGCCCGACGGCGTAGCCCGTCGCCGCAGAGGCCCCGAGGGCCACGAGCCCGGCCCCGGCGATGCCGAGCAGACCGCGCCTGGACACGGGGCGGGCAGCCGCCTGCCCCGTCGTGGCGCTCGCAGCACCGTCGGTGCTGTCGGCACCGACAGCCTGGTCGGCTCCGGCGGTGGAGCCGGCAGCGGGCTGCTCAGCGGCGGGGGTGCGGGGTGGCGTCGGCATCGGGGACCTCGGGTGGTGGTGCCCGGCCGACCAGGTGTCCTGGTCGGCCGGGCTCGCGGATCTGCTGCTGGTCGCCTCCCGGCGACCCGTGGCCGACGTCTGGTCGACCGGGTGGGGTGCGTCAGAGGACGACGGCTGCGGTCAACCTCGAGAGCGGCTCGCCGAGCGCGTTGACGGCGTCGGCGAGCTCTTTCACCTGTTCGGGGGTGAGGTCGGTGTAGAGCACGAAGCCGTCACCCGAGCGCTGGGCGTCGAGGAGCGTCTGGATCTCGGCGAACTGCGTGTCGAGGTCGTCGGCGAGGTCGGCGTCCTGGGCGAGCACGACGTCACGGAGCCCGTCGTAGGCGACCTTCGCGCCGTCGACGTTGGCCTGGAAGTCCCAGAGGTCGGTGTGCGACCAGATCTCTTCTTCGCCGGTGACCTTGCCCGTCGCGACCTCGTCGAGCAGGCCCTTGGCACCGTTGCCGATGCTCGCCGCGTCGATCCCCTCGGCGAACTCCGCGGTGTGCACGCGGGTGTCGAGCTCGGTCGTGTCCGCGAGCAGCTGGTCGGCGTACTGCGTGCGCTGCTCAGCGGTCAGCGGCACGTACTCGATGCCACCGTTCGCCTCGGCGGTGGGCTGCCACAGGTCCTTCTCGAGGAGGTGCCAGCCCGTCCACTCCTGGCCCTCTTCGAGGTCGGCCTCGCGCAGGTCCATGCGGGGGTCGAGGTCGCCGAAGGACTCGGCGACGGGCTCGATGCGCTCCCAGTGGACGCGGGTCGAGGCGTAGAGCGCACGCGCGGTGTCGTCGTCGCCGGCCGCGTAGGCGTCGACGAACTCCTGGGTCCCCGCGAGCAGCTGCTCCGTCTGGTCCTTGACGTACCCGACGTAGTTGGTCGTCGCCGTGGTGATCTGGTCGGCGAGCTCGCCTGTCGGCGCGACGTCGGAGCCTGAGTCGGTGACCGTGAAGTCTGCCCGGATGCCGTCGCCGACCATCCCCGGCTTGCAGGCGGTGACATAGCTGCCGGGCTTGGCCGTCAGCACCAGGTCACGGGTCAGTCCGGGGCCGATGTTCTCGACCTCGGAGACGATCCGCAGGCCGTCCTCGGCGAGCAGGTAGAACTCGGTGACGTCGTCGCCCGCGTTCGTCACGGAGAAGACCACGTTGCCTGACGGGGCCTCGGGGGCCGAGACCGTGCACTCGTCGGCGGTCGAGGTGACGGTGAGCGTCGCGGGCCCGCTGCCGTCGGCCTCGTCGGCCGGCGCGGAGTTGTCCGTGCAGGCCGCGAGGGCGAGGGTCGTGGCGAGCGCGGCGGCCGTGAGGGTCAGGGTGCGCGCAGCGCGCGGGCGCTGGGTGGTCGGGCTCAAGGTGTTCCTCCGGTGGTGGGAGCGGCGGCGCCGGCGGCGGGTGCCGTCTCGGTGCTCGACGTCGTCGGGGTGCGGGGCGAGCCGGACCAGACTGTGCGGACGTAGACGGTCATGACGGGGACGATGTACGCGGTCCACGCGAGGGCTTCGAGCCACGTGGTCGCGGGGGAGAAGTTGACGGTGCCCTTGAGGAGGGTGCCGTACCAGCTCGACGGCGGGACCTGTGCGGACACGTCGAAGGCGAGGTTGTGCAGACCAGGGAGGATGCCCGCCTCCTGGAGGTCGTGGACCCCGTAGGAGAGCACCCCGGCAGCGATGACGATCAGCAGCAGACCTGTCCACGCGAAGAAGACGCGCAGGTTCAGACGGACCGCACCCTTGTAGACCGCCCAGCCGAGGGCGACCGCGACGAGGATGCCCAGGAGCGCGCCGACGAGCGGCTCGGCGGTCTGGCCCGTCGCCTGTGCTCCGGCCCAGAGGAACAGGGCCGTCTCGAGGCCTTCACGGCCGACGGCGAGGACGGCCATGACGAGCACGGCCCAGCGTCCGGCGGCGACGGCCTCGTCGAGCTTGCCGTGCAGGTCGCTCTTGAGGTGGCGGGCCGTCTTGCCCATCCAGAAGATCATCCAGGTGATGAGCCCGACAGCGACGATCGAGAGGGTCCCGCCGATCGCCTCCTGCGCCTCGAAGGTCAGGCCTCGGGGGCCGAAGGTCAGCAGCGCCCCGAAGGCGAGCGACACGACGACGGCGAGGGTGACGCCGGCCCAGAGCTGGGGGAGCAGGTCCCGCCGTCCGGTCTTGACGAGGTACGCCACGAGGATCCCGACGACGAGTGCCGCCTCGAGCCCTTCACGCAGGCCGATGAGGAAGTTGGGGAGCACGACAGACCCTTCGAGCCAGGTCGCCAGACCTGAGGTAAGGCTTGCCTCATGACGAGCCGAGACGAATGTACTCCCGTCCAGGGCCTGAGGGGAGCGATCCGGGCCGACGTGGTGCACGTCTCAGCGATCCTGGGAACTTCTGGAGAGCCCGGGACGTCCGTCATGGCGCCAAGAGGTGGCGCCGCTAGGAGGCGGCGAGAGGCGGTGGTGCTAGGAGACGGCGAGAGGTGGCGCCGCTAGGAGGCGGCGTCGTCAGGGGCGCTCGTCCCGAGCGCGTCGATCCGGGCGCGCAGCCCGGGCCACGCGGCTGCGAAGGCGGGCAGCAGCTCTCGGTCGGTCACCTCGTCGGCAGGCACCCACACGACGTCGAGGCTCTCGGTGTCGGTCGGGCGGACGTCGATCACGTGGCCCGGGGCTTCTTCGGCCAGGACTGTCGTGTAGCTCCAGGGTCCGTGGTCGAGCACGTGCTCACCGAGCACGCGGACGGCACCGGGCGCGATCCCGGCCTCCTCCTGCGACTCGCGCAGCGCACCCTCGACGGCGGTCTCGCCGGGGACGATCGCCCCGCCGGGCACCCCCCACGTCCCGCCCTGGTGGCTCTCGAGCGACCTGTGCTGCAGCACGACGTGCGTGACGAGGCCCTTGGCGTCCCGGCGGACGAGCAGCAGCCCGGCCGCACCGACGAGGCCCCAGTGGCGCCGCCCGCAGGCGCACTCCACCCAGCCGTCGCCAGGGTGCCGGAAGAACCCGGGGACCTCGGTCATGTCAGCCCAGGCACGTCAGGCGAGGATCTCGCAGATCGCGGTGCCGGCGCTGACGCCGCCGCCGACAGCAGCGGTGAGCCCGCTGACGGTCCCGGCACGGTGCGCGAGCAGCGGCTGCTCCATCTTCATGGCCTCGAGCACCACGACGAGGTCACCCTCGGCGACGGTCGCCCCGTCTTCGACCGCGACCTTGACGATCGTGCCCTGCATCGGCGAGGTGAGGGTCGAGCCTGACGCAGACGCCGTCTTCGTCGCGGCGCGGCGTGCGGGACGCCTGGCGGCACCGGCCCGCGCGCGACCGCTGATCCCCAGGCCAGCCGGGATGACGACCTCGAGCCGCTTGCCGCCCACCTCGACGACCACACGCTCGGTCGCGCCCGTCGGCTCGTCCTCCTCCGCGGGGGTGGGTGCGGGGGTGGTGCCGCCGAGCGCAGCGCACTCGTCGGCGAACTCGGTCTCGATCCAGCGGGTGTAGACGCTGAAGGGCCCCTCGCCCGAGGGCACGAAGGCCTCGGTGTCGAGGACGGCGCGGTGGAACGGGACGACTGTCGGGATGCCCTCGATCTCGAGCTCGCGCAGCGCACGGCGGGCGCGCTCGACGGCCTGGCGCCGGGTCGCGCCGGTGACGATCACCTTGGCGAGCAGAGAGTCGAAGGCACCGGAGATGGTGTCGCCCTCGACGACGCCGCTGTCGACGCGGACGCCCGGCCCCGTCGGCAGGCGCAGACCGGTGATCTTGCCGGGGGAGGGCAGGAAGCCCGCAGCCGGGTCTTCGCCGTTGATGCGGAACTCGATCGAGTGGCCGCGGACCTCGACCGAGGAATAGCCGAGCGGCTCCCCTGACGCGATGCGCAGCTGCTCGCGGACCAGGTCGATCCCGGTGACCTCTTCGCTCACGGGGTGCTCGACCTGCAGGCGGGTGTTGACCTCGAGGAAGGAGAGCGTGCCGTCCGCACCCACGAGGAACTCGCAGGTGCCGGCGCCGACGTACCCGGCCTCGCGCAGGATCGCCTCGGAGGACGCGTAGAGCGCGTCGACCTGCTGCTGGGACAGGAACGGTGCGGGTGCCTCTTCGACGAGCTTCTGGTGGCGGCGCTGGAGCGAGCAGTCGCGGGTCGAGACGACCACGACGGTGCCGTGCTCGTCGGCGAGGCACTGGGTCTCCACGTGCCGAGGGGTGTCGAGGTAGCGCTCCACGAAGCACTCGCCGCGCCCGAAGGCGCCGACGGCCTCGCGGACGGCCGCGTTGTACATCTCGTCGATCTCGTCGGCGGTGCGCGCGACGCGCATGCCGCGACCACCGCCGCCGAAGGCCGCCTTGATGGCGACGGGCAGACCGTGCTCGGCCGCGAAGGCGTGCACCTCGCTCGCGTCGGCGACGGGGTCAGCCGTCCCCGGGACGAGCGGCGCGCCGGCGCGCTGGGCGATGTGCCGCGCGCTCACCTTGTCGCCGAGGGCGTCGATCGCCGAGGGCGGCGGGCCGATCCAGGTGAGACCAGCGGCGATCACGGCGCGCGCGAAGTCGGCGTTCTCGGCGAGGAAGCCGTACCCGGGGTGCACGGCGTCGGCGCCGGCCCGTCGGGCGACGTCGAGCAGCTTGCTCATGTCGAGGTAGGTGTCGGCGGCGCGCATGCCGTCGAGGGAGTAGGCCTCGTCGGCGAGACGCACGTGCAGGGCTTCGCGGTCCGGGTCGGCGTAGACGGCGACGGAGGAGATCGAGGCGTCGGCGCACGCGCGAGCGATGCGGACGGCGATCTCGCCGCGGTTGGCGATGAGGACCTTGGAGATGAGGGGCACGGCTCACGGTAACCCGGCGGCGCCCCTCGTCCACGGCTGGACGCACTGACGCCGCGAAGATTGGGGAGAGGTCCAAGCCCTCTCAGGGGCGTTTGTAGGGTTCCTCTATGGAGGCGTGCCTCAGGGGAGGTCCGAGGCCTCGTGCGGCGCTCGTCGTTGGCTGGTCACCACAGGTCGGTCCAGCGGACACCCACCTGGTCGAGCAGCTCGCGCAGCAGCGGGAGGCTGATCCCGACCACGCCGTGGTGGTCACCCTCGACCCCTGAGACGAAGGCACCGCCTCGCCCGTCGAGCGTGAAGGCGCCGGCGACCGCGAGCGGCTCGCCCGTCGCGACGTAGGCCTCGATCTCCTCGTCGCTCACCTGCGCGAAGTGCACGGTCGTCGAGCTGGTCGCGCCCAGGGTGCCGCCGGTGCCGCCGTCCTCGGGGTCACGCAGGTCGACCACCCAGTGTCCTGTGTGCAGGACGCCGGAGCGCCCGCGCATGGTGCGCCAGCGGGCGACAGCGGTCTCGGCGTCGGCGGGCTTGCCGAAGATTTCGCCGTCGAGCTCGAGCATCGAGTCGCAGCCGACGACGAGGTCGGGGAGCGCGGCGACGTCGGAAGGCTCCTGGTGAGCCTCGGCCGAGATCGTAGCCTCGGCAGGCGTCTGCTCGAGCGCACGGGTGACGTCCTCGGCCTTCGCCTGGGCGAGCAGCAGGACCGCGTCGGCGGGCTCGAGCGCACCAAATCGTTCGCGGCCCTCGGCGAGCACAGCGTCCTCGTCGACCGAGGAGACCCGGACCTGCGGGTCGAGCCCCGCGGAGCGCAGGGTGCTGAGGCGGGCGGGGGACGCGGAGGCGAGGAGCAGCGTGGTCACGCGCACAGCCTACGGGCGCGCGGTCGGGTGGTCCTCGTCGATGGACCTTCGTCCTGTTCTGTGGCCATTCGCGCGGGGGATGATCGATGTGTGTCGGAGGTGCCTCGATCGTCAACCCCTCAGCGACGCGAGGCCCTCCGACGCCTCGTCCGCGGGGCCTGAGGGGACCGGTGCTGCTCCAGCGCCCGCGACGCCCCGGTCCTGAGCAGGCGACGAGGCCTGCTCAGGACCGTGGGCCCCTCCACGGTGCAGGAGCCGGAGCACCCGAGCCGGGGTCGTGCAGTCTCAGGACAGGGCGTCCTTGAGCACGTCGAGCCCGACCGAGCCCAGGCTCAGGGCGCGGGCGTGGAAGGCCCGGATGTCGAAGGTCTCGCCGTGTGCGGCGGCCGAGGCCGACGCGGCGTCGCGGGTCTGCTCCCACAGCCGCTGCCCGACCTTGTACGACGGTGCCTGCCCGGGCCAGCCGAGGTAGCGGTTGAGCTCGAAGCGCACGAAGGCCTCGGGCATGTTGACGTTGGCGCGCAGGAAGTCCCAGGCCTTGGCCGAGTCCCAGGTGCCGCCGCCCCACACCTGCGGGGCCGGCTTGCCGAGGTGGACCCCGATGTCGAGGACCACGCGCGCCGCGCGCATGCGCTGCGCGTCGAGCATGCCGAGCCTGTCACCCGGGTCGTCGAGGAACCCGAGGTCGGCCATCAGGCGCTCGGCGTAGAGCGCCCAGCCTTCTCCGTGGCCGGAGACCCAGCAGGCGAGCCGGCGCCAGTCGTTGAGCGTCGCACGCTCGTAGACGGCCTGACCGCACTGGAGGTGGTGACCCGGCACGCCCTCGTGGAACACCGTCGTCTTCTCGCGCCAGGTGTTGAACTCGGTCACCTCGGGCGGCACGGACCACCACATGCGTCCGGGGCGCGAGAAGTCGTCGCTGGGCGGGGTGTAGTAGATGCCGCCGTTCTGCGTCGGGGCGATCATGCACTCGAGGGCGAGCACGGGCTCGGGGATGTCGAAGTGCACGCCGTCGAGGGCGCGGACGGCCTCGTCGGAGGTCTTCTGCATCCATTCCTGCAGGGCTGCCGTGCCGTGCAGGGTGCGCGCGGGGTCGGCGTCGAGCCTCGCGACGGCGTCCTCGACGCTCGCACCGGGACCGGCGATCTCCCGGGCGATGCTCTCCTGCTCGGCGATCACGCGCGCGAGCTCCTCGATGCCCCACTCGTAGGTCTCGTCGAGGTCGACCGTCGCGCCGAGGAAGAACCTGGACTGGAGCGCGTAGCGGTCCCGGCCCACGGCGTCCTGGGTGGGCGCCTGGGGTGCGAGCTCGTCCTGGAGGAAGGTCGCGAGCGAGCCGTAGGCCTCGCACGCCGCTCGGGCACCGCGCTCGAGGTCGGCCTGGAGCGCGGTCCCGGCGCTGTCCCCGCCGAGCGCTGCGCGAGCAGCCGGCCCGGTGACGAAGGAGGTGAAGAACGAGGTCGACGGGTCGGCGAGCTCGGCAGCCTGCTTGATCCCCTCGGTCACCTGCAGGACTGCGGCGACCTCGCCTGACGACGCCCGGTGGCGCAGGGACTCGACGTAGGAGGAGACCGACCCGGGCAGCGCGGCCAGGCGTGCCGCGATGGCCTGCCAGTGCTCGACGGTGTCCGTCCCGGTGATGTCGAAGACGTCGCGCATCTCCTGGAGCGGGCTCGCGATGACGTTGAGCGGCGCGTAGTCCTCGCCGGCCTCGTGGAGCTCGACGGTCAGCCCGAGGCGCTCGGTCATCGCGGCCTGGGTGACGACGTCGACGTCGTCGGCGGGTGCGATCGAGCGGACCTGGGCGAGCACGTCGCGGGCGAGCGCCGCGCGCTCGTCGACGGCTGCGGGGGAGTAGTCGGTGGCCTTGTCGTCGTAGCCGGGGATCCCGATCGCCGTCGCGGCGAAGGGGTCCAGCCTGGCGGCGTCCTGGACGTAGCGGTTGGCGACGAGGTCGATCTCCGAGGTGGGACGTGCGGGTGCGCCCTGGTGGGCGGAGTCTGTGGTCATGGGTAGACGCTACCCGGATCGTCTCTGCCAGGACGATCGTCCCGGAGACCGGCGAGGCCTGTGCACCACGATGGAGCCCAGAGCCGGGCGCTGCCTGGACGCTGCACGGGTCTGAGGGGACGAGCGCGCATGGTGACGAGCACAGGTGCAGCGGCACACAGCCGCGGTGCAGGCGAGGGCAGCAGGGCAGGCGGTGCCGCAGGTGCCCGGCGCTCAGGAGCCGACGAGGCCGAGCTGCTGTCGGCAGACGTCGACGACCTCACCGACGACGAGCTCTCCGACGAGCGGCTCGCCGCCGCAGCCGACGCGATCGTCGGCTTCCGCCACTCGGACCGCTGGATCTTCGGGACGATGCTCTTCTCCGCGACCCTCAGCCTGATCGCGGCCTTCGTGCTCTCCTACGACGCCGTCGAGCTCGCGGCGAACCCGACAGCCGTGCTGAGCTGCGACATCAACTCCGTCATCAGCTGCGGGACCGTGGCGCTCTCCTGGCAGGCCAGCCTCTTCGGCTTCCCCAACGCCTTCCTCGGCATGGTCACCGAGCCTGTCGTCATCACCATCGCCGTGGCGGCGCTCTCGGGCGTGCGGTTCCCGCGCTGGTTCATGTTCACGGCGCAGGTCGTCTACGCCTTCGGTCTGGCCTTCGCGCTCTGGCTCTTCAGCCAGTCGATGTGGGTCATCGGCGCGCTGTGCCCCTGGTGCATGCTCATCACCGTGTCGACGTCGCTCGTCTTCCTCACGCTGCTGCACTACAACATCCGCGAGAACAACCTCTACCTGCCGCCCGCCGCGCAGCGCAGGGTGCGGTCCTGGGTGCGCGAAGACTACGACCTGTACGCAGGGATCGCCTTCGTCGTGCTGCTCGCGACCCTCGTGCTGGTCCAGCACGGCACCGTCCTGTTCAGCTGAGACAGCTCAGCGCAGGCTCCACCGCCACGCGTCGGCACCGGCGGCCCGGGTCGCGTGGACCGCGCGGAGCGGCCGGGCCCACTCGGACCGCGGTGCGGCCTCGGTCGCAGGCTCCACGTCGCGCGACGCGACGGCGGCGAGGCTCGCGACGAGCGCAGCCACCTCGACGTCGTCGGGCGCCCCGCGGACCACACGCATCTGCGCCGCAGCGCGCAGGACGTCCTCGACGCCCGCCTCGCTCACAGCCCGTCCCCGCTCACTCGTCGTCCTCCGTGTCGTCGAAGAGGACAGGCACCGACCTGGATGCGCCCCACTCCGACACCTGGAAGCCCGCGTCGGTGAGCCGCTGCGTGATCGCCTCACCGCCCGCGTCGATCATCCCGAGGACCGAGTCCATCGACTCGTCCGACGGGCCCTCCGGCGGCCACACGAGGAAGCCGAGGTGGAAGGTGTCGGGCTCGGCGGACGACGTGTCGTCGCCGTGGTCGTCGGCGGTGTCGTCGTCCCACGAGAGCCCCGTGAGGTCGGAGTGCATGCCCAGACGCTCGTGCACGAGGTCGTAGAGCGCCGCGTTGAGGGTCGACAGCCGTGACTCGACCGCGAGGACCCGCGGGTCCTCGTCGGCCTCGTGCGCGCCGAACTCGGCGCGCACCCCCGTCGCGGAGTCGACGTAGGCGTGCAGCGCTGCGGCGATCTCGTCGACCGCGGCGTGCAGGTCGGTCGCGTCCACACCAGGCAACGGGTCCGGCCCGTGCGCCTCGTGGTCGTGACCGTCGTGGCCGTGGTGGTCGTCGTGCCCCTCGTGGTCGTCGCCGAAGGGCTCTGTCGCGTCGAACTCGTCGCTCATAGGGGGATGTTCCCGTGCTTCTTGGGGGGCAGAGACGCCCGCTTGGTACGCAGCGCCCGCAGGGCGCGGACGATCTGGATCCTGGTGTCGTGGGGCGCGATCACGGCATCGACGTAGCCGCGCTCGGCCGCGTCCCACGGGTTCACGATGGCCTCGTCGTACTCGTCGACCAGCCGCTTGCGCTCGGCGTCGACGTCGAGCCCCTCGGCCGCAGCCGCCTTGAGCGCGCCGCGCTGCAGGATGTTCACGGCGCCGCCTGCGCCCATCACGGCGATCTGCGCTGTCGGCCACGCGAGGTTGATGTCCGCGCCCAGCTGCTTGGAGCCCATGACGATGTACGCACCGCCGTAGGCCTTGCGCGTGATGAGCGTGACCAGGGGGACCGTCGCCTCGGCGTAGGCGTAGATGAGCTTGGCGCCGCGGCGGATGATGCCGTTCCACTCCTGGTCGGTCCCGGGGAGGAACCCGGGGACGTCGACGAGGGTCACGACGGGGATGTTGAAGGCGTCGCAGGTCCGCACGAAACGAGCGGCCTTCTCGGCGGCGTTGATGTCGAGCGTGCCGGCCATCGACAGCGGCTGGTTCGCCACGATGCCGACAGACTGGCCCTCCACGTGGGCGAAGCCGACAAGGATGTTGCGCGCGTAGAGCGGCTGGACCTCGAGGAACACGCCGTCGTCGACCACGTGCTCGATCACCGTGCGCATGTCGTAGGGCTGGGAGTCCGAGTCGGGGACCAGCGCGTCGAGCTCCAGGTCGGCGTCGGTGACCTCGAGCTCGGTGTGCTCGGGTGCGAAGGTCGGGGCGTCCGAGAGGTTGTTCTGCGGCAGGTAGTCCAGGAGGTTGCGGACGTAGTCGATCGCGTCGTCCTCGTCTGCGCCCATGTAGTGCGCGACCCCGGAGCGCTCGTTGTGCGTCTGCGCACCACCGAGCTCCTCGAAGCCGACGTCTTCGCCGGTCACCGCGCGGATGACGTCCGGGCCCGTGATGAACATGTTGGACGTGCCGTCAGCCATGACGATGAAGTCCGTGAGCGCGGGGGAGTACACGGCCCCGCCGGCGCTCGGGCCGAGGATGAGCGAGATCTGCGGGATGACGCCCGAGGCGGCGACGTTGCGGCGGAAGATCTCGGCGAACTGCGTGAGCGCTGCGACACCCTCCTGGATGCGCGCGCCACCGCCGTCGGAGATCCCGACGAGGGGGACGCCCGTGCGCAGCGCGAGGTCCATGACCTTGGTGATCTTCTGCCCGTGGACCTCGCCGAGGCTGCCGCCGAAGACCGTGAAGTCCTGGGAGTAGATGCAGATCTGGCGACCGTCGACCGTGCCGTGGCCGACGACCACGCCGTCTCCGGCGATCCGCCGCTTCTCGAGCCCGAAGTTCACCGAGCGGTGCTTCGCGAAGGCGTCCAGCTCGACAAAGCTGCCCGGGTCCAGGAGCGCCTCGATGCGCTCGCGGGCGGTCTTCTTGGAGCGGGCGTGCTGCTTCTCGGCGGCGGCGGTCTCGGGGGTCTCGACGGCGTCCTCGTAGCGGCGCGCGAGGTCGGCGATCTTGCCTGCCGTGCCGGAGGCCGGGGGTGTCGTTGCGTCAGTCACACGGTCGAGCGTAGTTGGTGGGAGCCCACGGTTCATGTAGCCGGGGCGGACTCGTTGCCCCGTGAGTCTTGGAGGGAACCTCCAACACGCGTGCCTCACCGCAGTGCCGGGTCTGCCGCGACAGGCTGCGCCCAGGACGCTGGTGCATGATGGGCGCATGGATCCAGACGTGCGCGCACCGCTCGACACTGCGCTCCTGCGAGACCTCCTCTGCGAGCCGCACGGGCCGCTGCGCAGGCTGGACGTGGTCGAGACCTCGGAGTCCACGAACACCGAGCTGGCGGCCGGCGTCGCCGCCGACCCTGCGGCCTGGCCCGCGCCCGCGCTGCTGGTCGCCGAGCACCAGGTGGCCGGTCGCGGCCGTGCCGGGCGGAGCTGGGCGACCCCGGCCCGCGCGGCGCTCACGGCCTCGCTGCTCGTGCGCCCGCAGGTGCCGCGCGAGCGCCTCGGCTGGTTGCCCCTGCTCGCCGGGCTCGCGACGGTCACCGCGCTGCGCTCGACGCTCGGGGTGCAGGCCGTCGCGAAGTGGCCGAACGACGTGCTCGTCCTCACCGACGAACCCGAGATCGAGGGCTGGGGCCGGCTGCGCAAGATCGCCGGGATCCTCACCGAGGTCCTCCCCGACGGTGTGGTGATCGGTGTTGGGCTCAACGTGTCGCAGACCCGTGAGGAGCTGCCCGTGCCGACAGCCGTCTCGGTCGCCCAGGTGGGCGGGGCGAGCATCGACAGGACGGTCATCCTCACGGCCCTCGCCGAGGCGTCGGTCTCGGTGCTGGGTCGGTGGACCGAGGCTGGCGGAGACGTGCACGCCTCCGGGCTGGCCGAGGAGGTCGCGGCGGTCTCGGCCACGGTCGGTGCCTCGGTCCGGGTCGAGCTCGCCGACGGCACAGAGCTGCGCGGTACCGCGACGGGGCTCGCGGCAGACGGCGCGCTCCTCGTCGAGGACGCCTCGGGGACTGTCCGTACCGTGCACACCGGTGACGTGTATCACCTTCGCCTAAACTGACCCGGTGTCAACTGATCAGCCCACACCCCCCGCACCTTCCCCAGCCGCGCCGGGCGCTCCGTCCCGCGTGCTGACCGACCACGGTCGAGCCCTCGACACCGCCCTCCTGGGCGGTCCCCGGACGCTCACGATCGACGAGCTCGCCGAGAAGACCCATCTCAGCCACGACTTCCTCAAGACCTACTGGCAGGCCCTCGGTCTGCCGATCCTCGGACCCGAGCAGGCCTCCTTCACCGAGGACGACGCCCAGGCGCTGCGTGACATCGCCGCGATCGCCGAGACCGAGCAGCTCTCGACACGCTCGCTGACGACGCTCGTGAGGTCTGTCGGCCACACGACCGAGCGCCTCGCTCTGTGGCAGGCCGAGGCCCTCGTCGAGCACATGGCCTCGCGCTACGAGCTCGACGACACGTCAGCACGTCTGCTCGTCCTCGAGAGGCTGCCGAGCCTCGCGCCGGTCCTCGAGGCCCAGCTCGTCCACGCCTGGCGACGCCAGGTCGCCGCGCTGGCCGGCCGCTGGTCGGTCGAGTTCTCCGACGCGCGGGCTGTCGACGAGACCGGGGCTGGGGAGCTGCCACTCCCGCGCGCCGTCGGCTTCGCCGACATCGTCTCCTTCACCACCAGGACCGCCAGGCTGCGCTCCTCCGAGCTGTCGGACTTCGTCTCGGACTTCGAGGCCGGGGCCCGCGACGTCATCACCGCTGCCGGGGGGCGCGTGGTGAAGACGATCGGTGACGCGGTCCTGTTCATCGCCGACGACGTGCGGACAGGTGCGCAGGTAGCGCTCGGCCTCGCCCGCGCAGGCCGCGACGGCGAGCTCGAGAACGTCCCGCCGGTCCGGGTCTCGCTCGTCTGGGGCCGGGTGCTCTCCCGCTTCGGCGACGTCTTCGGGCCGTCGGTCAACCTGGCGGCCCGGCTCACGGCCGAGGCAGACCCGGGCACCGTGCTGCTCGACCCCGCGACAGCCGCGCTGCTCGCCGGGGACGCCGACTTCGCGCTGACCGAGAAGCCGCCGCGCGAGGTGCAGGGGCTCGGGCAGATCGCCCCCGTGCGCCTCCAGCGGGCGTACTCACCAGGATCTTGAGCGGGCGGTCCGCCGACGGCGCGTGCGGACCCCGCACCGACGACTGACCATGAGCGGACAGGCGTCGGGCGGGCGCCGGATCTGCCGGGCGAGCGCTAGAACAGCGCGTCGGGGACTGTGTCCCAGGCATCGGTCGGGGTCCCGCCGCCTGCACTGCTCGCACCGGCTGCACCGGCTGCACCGCCTGCGCTGCCAGGGTCGCTCGCGCCCGCGGCGACAGGGGCGAGCAGCTCGGGGCCGTGCGCGGCGACCCGGTTGACCGCCGTGCTCACGCGATGGTGAGCCATCGCCGGGGGCGCTGTGCCCAGCACGTCGAGCGCGACGCCCATGCCCGCCACGGGGTCCAGCCAGGCGTCCCAGTGCTCGGGACGCAGGGCGACAGGCCGTCGCTCGTGGATCTCTGCGAGACCACCCGTCGCCGCGGCCGTGACGATGGTCGTCGTCGTCAACCACCTGTCGGGGTCGTCGGGCGAGCGGGTGGGGTCGCGCCAGAACTCGTAGAGCCCTGCGAAGGCCAGCACGGCGCCGTCGGCCGGGTGGATGTAGACGGGCTGCTTCGGGGCGCGTCCTGCACCTCGTGCCGTCGGACCCGTCGGCAGCCACTCGTAGTAGCCGTCTGCCGGGACCAGGCACCGCCGTGACACGAGCGCCTCGCGGAAGGCAGGCTTCTCGGCGACGCTCTCCGACCGCGCGTTGATCATCTTCGCGCCACTCCTCGGGTCGCTGGACCACGACGGCACCAGTCCCCACCGCGCCAGCCGGAGCGACCGCTCGACGCTCTTCCGGGGGCTGCCGGGGACGGACGACTCCCGGGCGCGGTCGACCACGATGCGGACGGCATCGGTCGGCGCCACGTTCCACGACGGTGGCAGCGTCGTGATCGGCTCGCCGAGCAGGACCCCCTGGATCACCCCGTGCACGGCAAAGGCGTCGGCGAGGTCCTGGGCCTGCCGGAACGAGGCGTAGCGTCCGCACATCGCACCAGGATCGCACCCCTGGCTGCCAGGTGGGAGCGCCGCGTGCCTCGAGCGCTTGACTCGTCCTCGTCAGGTCTCGTCTCCGGCTCGCCGCAGCGCCCAACCACCACTGTCGGCCACCTGCCCGCCGTCCCCTTCACACTCTCTCCCAGGGCCGACCGGGTGACTCCCGAACCCTTCACCACATGACACCCGCCCAGATGCTCGCCTCTGGAGGTCTGACAGGGCATGATCGTTCAGGACGGTCGAGCAGCGGTGGACCGGACGGGCAGTCCGCACCGCGCAGAGCACAGGAGGTCGGCGGTGAAGAGCCCCAGGGACGCATCGATGGTGGTCGCTGCCATCGTGTCGGCGGCCCTCGTGGTGGGCCTCGCGTCGATCACCTCCGGAGGTGCCGTGGCGAGCCTCGCACGGAGCGCAGACACCGAGACCACGGTCCAGGTCGACGAGACCGTCACCGCGACGCCCGAGCCCATCGAGCCCTCGGCCGAGGCGAAGGAACCCTCTCCCTCGACGGTGACCGTCGACCCTGACGCGACCGTCGAGGCCACTGGCTCCGAGCTCTCCGCGACCGACGTCGTGACGCCCTCCGACGTGCACACCTCCCGCGCTGACGCCCAGGCGCTCGCGGACCAGGTCGGCGAGGAGACAGGACGCACGGTCGTGCTGGTGTTCCAGGAGAAGACCGTCGACGGTCGCTCGACCACGTGGACGCACACCGAGATCCCTGGCCGGGCTCCCTTCGTCGCCTCCGAGGAAGACGTCTTGGTGAGCCGTGTCACGGAGTGGATCGACGCGCAGAAGGACCCCGAGGCCTTCGAGCTCATCGTCGACGAGTGATCGTCTCGGTCTGACCCGTCGTCGCCCCCGGCCCGCGCCTGGGTCATGGCGTAGCGAGGATGCTCCGACCCCTGCGGTTCACCCGCCGGTCTCTCTCGTGCCTGGTCGAATCGTTATGATCGACGGGTGACAGACCCGTCCAGCGCGAACGACAAGCCCCAGTACACCCCCAACGCCAAGTACGTCCTCATGCTCGGTGCGCTCGCGGCGCTGCCCGCGGTGACGACCGACATGTACCTGCCGTCCTTGCCGACGGTGGTCCAGGACCTCGGCACGACCGACACCGCCGTGCAGTTCACGATGTCCGGGATGCTCATCGGCGGCGCTGTGGGTCAGCTGGTCATCGGTCCGTTCTCCGACAGGTTCGGGCGACGGCTGCCGCTGCTCATCGGCATCACCCTGCACGTGGTCACCTCGTTGCTGTGCGCGATCGCGCCGAACATCGGCGCGCTGGTCGCGCTGCGGGTGCTCCAGGGGTTCTTCAACGCTGCGGCGTCGGTCGTCGCCATCGCGGTGATCCGTGACAGGTTCACGGGGTCTGAGGCGGCGAGGCTGCTGTCGAGGCTCATGCTGGTCATCGGGGTCGCGCCGCTGCTGGCCCCGAGCATCGGCCAGGCGATCGCCGGGACCTTCACCTGGCGAGCGGTGTTCCTGGCGCTCGCACTCATCGGTGCGCTGCTCGTGGTCATCGTCTGGTTCTGGATGCCGGAGACGCTGCCGCAGGAGCGCCGCCGGGTGGCAGGGTCCCAGGGAGCGCTGCGGTCCTACGCGGCGCTCCTGCGGGACAGGCGCTTCTTGGCCCTCGCGGTGCTCCCGGGCCTCGGCATGGCCGTGATCATGAGCTACGTCGTCGGCTCGCCCTTCGTGTTCCAGCAGGAGTACGGGCTGAGCCCGACGCAGTTCTCGCTGCTCTTCGCGGTCAACGGTGTCGCGCTGGTCCTCTCGGCGCAGCTCAACGCCAGCCTCGTGCGGCGGGTGGCCCCGATCAGGATCTTGCGGGTGGCGATCGTCGTCCAGCTGCTGCTCTCGCTCGTCCTGCTGGTGGTCGTACTCACCGGGGTCGGGGGAGTGGTCGGGGTCCTCGTCGCGCTGTGGCTGGTGCTCGGCATGCAGGGGCTCATCCCGGCGAACGCGTCGGTCCTCGCGCTCGGTGGCTACGGGCACATGGCCGGGACGGCTGCTGCGCTCATCGGCTCGATGCAGGCGGGTATCGCCGGGGTCGTCAGCCCGATGGTCGGGGTGCTCGGCGGTGACTCGCTGGCCATGACGACGGTGATCATCAGCGTGATCGTCATCAGCCTCGTGGTGCTCGCGACCGCGACCCCGGCCTACCGCAAGGGCGGCTGGCACACGATCTGACGGGTGGGCAGTGTCTGACTGGCCGGCGCGGTCCGACGCCCGAGCGTGGCGTCGGACCTGCCGGGCTCAGCGGCTGACGCAGAACTCGTTGCCCTCGGGGTCGGTCATGGTGATCCACGAGTGCGGCCCCTGCGACGCCGTGTGCAGGTAGGTCGCGCCGCGGGCCTCGAGGGCTGCGCGGACGGTCTCGAGGTCGTCGTCGCCGATCCTGACGTCGAGGTGCATGCGGTTCTTCACGGTCTTCGCCTCGGGGACCCGCTGGAACAGCACGCGCGGGGTCCCGGGCGGCCCGTTGACGAGCCGGATGGCTGCTCCCTCGGCCCAGACGAGCACGCCGTGGTGCGTGGTCGTGTCGTCGAGGGACGCGTGGCCCTGGTCGATCATCGAGCGGATGAAGGCCTCGTCGCTCGGCTCGACGGTCCACCCGAGGGTCTGTGCCCACCAGTCCGCGAGGGGGTGGGGAGCTGCGCAGTCGACGGTGACCTGGAAGGAATAGCTCATGGGGGGACGCTACTCCGGTGGGGTGCGTCAGGACAGGGCTCGGACGACCTCTCCGGCGGTCTCGAGCAGCGCGAGAGCCTCGGGCTGGTTGATGCGTGCGACGACCATCGCGCCGATGCTCAGCGATGCCAGCACCCGGGCTGTGCTGTCGAGCTCGGGCTCGCTCAGCCCTGGGTGCCCGGCGGCGAGCGCCGTCCGCAGTGCGGCGGTCAGCTCGGAGCGGTAGCCGTCGACGACGTCGCGGGCGGCGGGGTCCTGGGCGGCGAGACCGGCGGTGCTGTTAACGAGCAGGCACCCGCGGCGCGGCGAGTCGTCGGGGAGCGCGGCCACGGCGGCGTGCAGCGAGGTGAAATAGCCGAGCAGCGCCGCGGTGCCGGTGCTCGGTGCCACGAGCGGGGCGAGCCGTGGGCGGATGACCGTCGTGAGGTAGTCCTCGACGGCTGCGTCGAAGAGCCCGCGCTTGCTGCCGAAGGCGTGGTAGAGGCTCGACCTGTTGAGGCCTGTGCTCGCCTCGAGCTCGGAGAGCGAGGCGCCGTCGTAGCCGTGCTGCCAGAACACGTCGCGGGCGGCGCGGACGGCTGTGGTCGTGTCGAAGCTCTGCGTGCGACCCATGACGGTCTCTCTTCTCGTGCTCGGTGCTGCCTGTCCCCGCGTCGCGGGCGGCGACGGTCTGGGTGATGCTCGGAGCTGGTGGTGTGACGGCCGTCGCGTCTGCGGCGAGCTGGACCCTGCCCTATAGTGGAACGATCGGTTCACAATAGCAGAGGACGTTCATCATGACGCAGCCCGTCACCAGCACCCAGATCCAGCTCGTCTCCCGCCCAGAGGGCTGGCCGACGGCTGAGAACTTCCGCACCGTCACCGTCGAGCTCCCCGAGCTCGCTGCGGGCGAGGTCCGCATCGAGAACGAGTTCATGTCGGTCGACCCGTACATGCGTGGTCGCATGAACGACGTGAAGTCCTACACGCCCCCCTTCGCCCTCGGCGAGACCATGACCGGTGGCGCTGTCGGCCGCGTGGTCGCCTCGACGTCGGACGACGTCCCCGTCGGGTCTGTCGTGGTGCACCAGCTCGGCTGGCGCGACGTCGCCCAGGGCCCGGCGGCAGGTGTGCGCGTCGTCCCCGAGGTCGACGGCATCCCCAGCTCGGCGTACCTCAGCGTGCTCGGCATGACAGCCCTGACCGCCTACGTCGGCCTCCTCGAGATCGCCCACCTGCGTGAGGGCGACACCGTCTTCGTCTCCGGCGCTGCTGGGGCCGTGGGCAGCATGGTCGGGCAGATCGCCCGCCTCAAGGGTGCTGCCCGCGTCGTCGGCTCGGCCGGGTCCGCTGAGAAGGTCGCGCTCCTCACCGAGCGCTACGGCTTCGACGCCGCCTTCAACTACAAGGACGGCGACGTCGCAGGTCAGCTCGCCGCCGCCGCCCCCGACGGCATCGACGTGTACTTCGACAATGTCGGCGGCGAGCACCTCGAGGCTGCCCTCGGTGCCTTCAAGGACGGCGGGCGCGCCGCGCTCTGCGGTGCGATCTCGCAGTACAACACCACGGGCGAGGCCACAGGCCCGCGCAACATGGCGAACATCGTCACCCGCGGGCTGATGCTCCAGGGCTTCACCGTCGGCAACTACACGCAGCACTTCCCGGCCTTCATGGCCGACATGACCGCGTGGGTGACCGCCGGCGACGTCGTCTTCGACGAGACCGTGGTCGAGGGCCTGGACCACGCCGTCGACGCGTTCCTCGGCATGATGCGCGGCGAGAACGTGGGCAAGATGGTCGTCAAGACCGCACGCTGAGCGCCCCGAGCGCCAGCACAGGCATCACCCGATCGACCACCGAGAAGGAGAACGTCATGAGCAGCGTCTTGTTCGTCGTCAGTGCCGCGCAGGGATGGACCCTCGCCGACGGCACGGTCCACCCGACAGGTTTCTGGGCCGAAGAGCTCGCCGAGCCGCACCGCCTGTTCACCGAGGCGGGCTGGGACATCACGATCGCGACGCCCGGCGCCGTGAAGCCGACCGTCGACGCCGGGAGCCTCGCGCCCCAGGCGACCGGCGGCGAGGAACGCTCCGCCGAGCTCGAGGCCTACCTCGCCTCGATCGACGACCGGCTCGCGTCGGTCGTCGACCTCGAGTCGGTCAGCGCGACCGACCACGACGTCGTGTTCTACCCCGGCGGCCACGCCCCGATGGAAGACCTCGCTGTCGACACGACCTCCGGAGCCCTCCTCACCACGGCTCTCGACGAGGGCATCCCGCTCGGGGTGCTCTGCCACGCACCGGCCGCTCTGCTCGCCGCGCGCCGCCAGGACGGGTCGTGGCCCTTCGCCGGGTACCGCATGACCTCCTTCACCGACGAGGAGGAGCGGATCGGCGGGCTCGCCGACAAGGCGCGCTGGCTCGTCGAGACCGAGCTCAGGGGTCGCGGCGCTGACTTCGTCGGCGGGGCGCCCTTCGAGCCGAACGTGCAGCAGGACCGCGGCCTGTACACCGGGCAGAACCCGTCGTCCTCGGTGCTGCTGGCCCGGACGCTCATCGAGTCGGTGGCCTGAGAGCTCCGCTCGGCAGAGCCGCTCTGACCACGGCTCTCACCAGCACGTCCCCCGCCTGTCGCAGGCCACGACCGCGTCTCCCCTCACGAGGGGGAGGCGCGGTCTCTGCGTCGGGTGAGGTCGGGCTCCTCCGGCGGCTCTGCGACCTCTGGCGGCTGCGCGACACCCTGCGCCGCTCGGAGGCCCTCCGGCCGCCCCGACGCCTCCGGTCCCTCGGGTGCAGCCTTGCGGGGCCGGAGCTGGGCGAGCACGAGCGAGGCGAGCACGACCCCGCCCCCGAGCAGCTGGAGCGCGGTGAGCCTCTGGTCGAGCACAGCCCAGCCGAGCACCGTCGCGACCACAGGGTTGAGCAGGCCGAGGAAGGTCACGTCGGTCGGTGGCAGCGCTCGCAGCCCGCGGAACCACAGGGCGTACCCGAGGACGGATCCGACGAGCGCGAGATAGGCGTAGCCGGCGACGTTCTCGCTCGTGAGGTGCGACGGCAGCCCCTCGACGACGAGGGCGAGCGGGAGGAGCACGAGACCGCCCGCGGTGAGCTGCCACCCCGTCGTGGCGAGCGACGACGCCGGGGAGACCCACCGCTTGGCGAGGATCACACCGACAGACATCGACACGGCCGCACCCGCCGCGGCGACGACGCCGACCGCGTCGAGGTCGGTCTCGCCGCGCAGCACGAGCAGGCTGACGCCGACCACGCCGAGGACTGCCGCGACGAGGGTCCGGGCGGTGAGCCGCTGGCCCAGCACGACCACCGCGAGCAGGGCGACGATCAGTGGCTGGAGCGCGCCGACCGCCGACGCGACGCCGCCCGGGAGCCTGTACGCGGCGACGAAGAGCAGCGCGAAGAAGCCGCCGATGTTGAGCGAGCCGAGCACGAGCGACCTCCACCACCACGCGCCGTGGGGGAGCTGCCGGGTGACGGCGACGAGCAGCAGACCCGCCGGGAGGGCACGGATCGCGCCGGCGAGGAACGGCCGGTCCGGGGGGAGCAGCTCGGAGGTGACGAGATAGGTGGTGGCCCAGACGGCAGGGGCGACGGAGGTCGCGAGCAGCATGCGATGTCGTTTGCTTAGCACTAAGAGAAAGTATCACAGTGCTAAGGCATCTGGGCTGGCGCTGGTAGGTTGAGCGCGTGCCTGACCACGTCGACCACCTGCTCGCCCAGTGGGCCGTCGAGCGCCCCGACCTCGACGTCTCCGCGATGGGGGTCGTCGGGCGCCTCGCCCGCGTCCAGCGCCTCGTCGAGGCCGAGCTGCGGACGACCTTCGCCGCCCACGACCTCGACGCGTCCTCCTTCGACGTCCTCGCGACGCTGCGACGCAACGCAGCCGCGGGCGGGCTGACCCCCGCCGCCCTCATGCGGTCGGCGATGGTCACGTCAGGAGCGATCACGCAGCGTCTCGACAGGCTCGAAGAGCGCGGGCTGGTGCAGCGCTCACCCTCCGACGCCGACAGACGCAGCGTCCTCGTCCAGCTCACCGAGGCGGGTCGCGCCCTCGTCGACGAGACGCTGCCGGACCATGTCGCGACAGAGGATCGGCTGCTCGCCGGGCTCGACGCCGAGCAGCGCGAGCTGCTCGCCAGCACGCTGCGGACCCTCCTCGAGCACCTCGGCGACGAGGCCTAGCACTCGGCTGCTGCTCACAGCAGATCTGCCTCGAGACGATCCGGCCCCGCAGCCGCGACCGATGAGACACCGTGGGGTGCACACCCACCACCGAGGAGGACCCCGTGCACCTCACCAGCACCCACGACAGCCCACCGTCCGGCGGCGGCGCGCTCGCGGACAGGCTCACCAGCGGCCTGATGTTCCGCCGCGTCGTCGTGATCGGCCAAGAGGTCGACGACGACCTCGCCGCCCGTGTCTGCAGCCAGCTCCTGCTGCTCTCCGCCGAAGACCCCCACGCAGACATCGTCCTGCTCATCGCCTCGCCCGGCGGCTCGGTGTCGGCCGGGCTCGCCATGTACGACGTCATGCGGCTGATCCCGAACGACGTGAGCACCGTCGCGCTCGGCACCGCCGCGAGCATGGGGCAGTTCTTGCTCTCCGCAGGCACCCGTGGCAAGCGCTTCGCCCTGCCGCACGCCCGCATCCTCATGCATCAGGGGTCGGCCGGGCTCCAGGGCACCGCCGTGGACATCGCGATCCAGGCCGAGAACCTCGAGCACACCAAGAAGGTCATGCTCACGCTGATCGCCGAGCACACGGGGCAGCCCTACGACAGGGTCGAGCGAGACTCGGACCGAGACAGGTGGTTCACCGCCCAGGAGGCGCTCGACTACGGCTTCGTCGACGCCGTCGCGACAGACCTCGCGCAGGTGCTCCCAGCCCAGGGCCAGCGTCCCGCCGGCCTGGCAGGTGCCCGATGAGCGGGCAGTACACGATCCCGAGCGTGATCGAGAAGACGACGACGGGGGAGCGGGCGGCCGATGTCTACAGCCGCCTGCTCTCCGACAGGATCGTGTTCCTGGGCACCGAGATCGACGACGGCGTCGCGAACGTGGTCGTCGCCCAGCTCATCCACCTGGAGTCTGCTGCGCCCGACCTGCCCATCGAGCTCTACATCAACTCTCCAGGCGGCTCGGTCAGTGCCATGCTCGCGATCTACGACACCATCCAGTACCTGCGCGCCCCTGTCGGCACGGTGTGCGTCGGGCAGGCGGCGTCGTCGGCCGCGGTGCTGCTCGCCGCGGGCGAACCGGGGCGACGCGGCATCCTGCCCCACGCCCGCGTCCTGCTGCACCCGCCGTCGGTCAGCAGCGGTCGTGGAGCGCTGCCCGACCTGGAGATCCAGGCCAAGGAGATCCAGCGGATCCGCGACGAGGTCGACCACATCCTCGCCGAGCACACGGGACAAGACCTCGCCGTGCTGCGGGCCGACACGTCGAGGGACCGGATCTTCACAGCCGGTCAGGCTGTCGCCTACGGGCTCGTCGACGAGGTCGTAGCGAGCCGAAAGGTCCGCGCGGGCGTGCGGTGACGCGCGTTCGGCGGTTGGCTCTGAGGTGAGAGCCCGCCGACGTCGTCGGGGAGCGCGGCTGACCACCAGGCGGCCGGCTCGACCTCGGACGGGCGGTCAGGCGGCCAGGAGTCGGGCACCGTCGCCCGCGCCCCGCGCGAGCGCACCTGAGACCCGCGAGGTCAGGTCGAGCAGCGTGAGGGACAGCGCGGACCCGACAGCCTCGAGCACCTCAGAGGACGGCTCCTTGCGGCCGCGCTCGATCTCGGAGAGGTACTGGGTCGAGACCCCAGCACGACGGGCGACGTCGGCGAGCGTGCGTGCCTGGGTCGTGCGCTCGCCGCGCAGCTCGTGACCGACGGCCTCGCGCCACAGGAGCGAGGGGCCGTAGGCACGGGGAGCCGCGAGCGAGGTGTGTTCGGCATCGCGGACCGGGGTCGGACGTGCGCCCGCCGCGCCCGGCGTCGTCCGCCCCTGCTCCGTGGCAGGACGGACGGGGAAGTGGATCAGAGTTCCCACGGGGTCTCCTCGTCGTGCGGTTCGGTCCGGCTCTGTGCGTCCTGGTCCGAGCCTAGGGTGCCGGTACGCCGCGACGACTCAGGTGGGCGTCCGCCCGTGGTGAACTGCGCCACGGAGGGACGCATCGAGAGGACCCGGCTCCGTCTCCGCTGACGTCTCCCCGCGCGCCCCCCGGCCCGCCAGCGGGGTGACCGGAACCGTGCGTCCCCCCGCTCCGGCCGGAGTCGCGTAACCTTGACGATCGTGGCTACCACCGACTTCGCATCAGAGATCAGCGCCCTGCGCGGCACCCTCGCGACCATCAGCGCCGTGACCGACCCGGAGGCGCTGAAGATCCGCATCGCCGAGCTCTCGGACCAGGCCTCGGCGCCTGACCTCTGGGACGACACCGAGGCAGCGCAGAAGGTGACGACAGCCCTGTCCCAGGCGCAGACCGAGCTCGACCGCATCGTGAACATGGAGTCGCGCATCGACGACCTCGAGGTGCTCGTCGAGATGGCGACCGAGGGTGAGGGTGCCGACGACGTCGAGACCCTCGAAGAGGCGCAGAAGGACCTCGACGGCATCCGCCGCGACCTCGGCGACCTCGAGGTCCGCACCCTGCTGTCGGGGGAGTGGGACGCCCGCGAGGCCGTCGTGAGCATCCGCGCAGGAGCCGGTGGCGTCGACGCCGCGGACTTCGCCGAGATGCTCATGCGCATGTACCTGCGCTGGGCCGAGCGCCACGGCTACCCGACCGCCGTCCTCGACACCTCCTACGCCGAGGAGGCCGGCCTCAAGTCCGCGACCTTCGAGGTCAAGGCCCCGTACGCCTTCGGCAACCTCTCCGT
Organism: Sanguibacter sp. Leaf3; assembly: GCF_001425965.1. Lineage (NCBI taxonomy): Bacteria > Bacillati > Actinomycetota > Actinomycetes > Micrococcales > Sanguibacteraceae > Sanguibacter > Sanguibacter sp. Leaf3. The sequence goes on from NZ_LMRH01000001.1 coordinate 1,357,533, forward strand.
CGAGGCCGGCACGCACCGCCTCGTGCGCATCTCGCCCTTCGACAACCAGGGCCGCCGCCAGACCTCCTTCGCCGCTGTCGAGGTCATCCCGCTCATCGAGTCGACCGACCACGTCGACATCCCGGACAACGAGATCCGCGTCGACGTGTTCCGCTCGTCCGGCCCGGGCGGGCAGTCGGTCAACACGACAGACTCCGCTGTGCGCCTCACGCACATCCCGACAGGGATCGTCGTGTCGATGCAGAACGAGAAGTCGCAGATCCAGAACCGTGCCGCTGCCATGCGCGTGCTCCAGTCCAGGCTGCTCCTCGAGCGCCAGGCGCAGGAGAAGGCCATGAAGAAGGAGATGGCCGGGGACGTCAAGGCCAGCTGGGGCGACCAGATGCGCTCCTACGTCCTCCAGCCGTACCAGATGGTCAAGGACCTGCGGACCGAGCACGAGGTCGGCAACACCTCGGCGGTCTTCGACGGCGAGATCGACGACTTCATCGAGGCCGGCATCCGCTGGCGCCGGTCGAAGTCCGACAGCTGACCGAGAGCTGATCGGCAGCCGCCCGTCAGCCGAGCGTGATCCGAGGCCCGGGCCGTCGGGCCGTGTCCAGACTGCTCCCAGGCTCGCCGCCGGGCGGCGTGTCGGGCGTGAGGTCCTGTGCAGGGGTGCATACTCTCGAACCGGTCTGCCCGCCGTGCGGGCAGCCGTGCTCGCCCCACCGAACGGAAGCCTGGGCCCAGTTGTGATTCGTTTTGAGAACGTCAGCAAGGTGTACGCGCGTGGTGCGCGGCCTGCGCTCGACGACGTCTCCCTCGAGGTGGAGCGCGGAGAGTTCGTGTTCCTCGTCGGTGCGTCCGGCTCGGGGAAGTCGACCTTCCTGCGCCTCGTGCTGCGCGAAGAGCGCGCGACCTCGGGCGAGGTCTTCGTCGCCGGCCGCAACATGCAGACCCTCTCCAACTGGAAGGTCCCGACGCTGCGCCGCCAGATCGGTGCGGTGTTCCAGGACTTCCGCCTGCTGCCCAACAAGACGGTCTTCGAGAATGTCGCCTTCGCGCTCCAGGTGATCGGCAAGCCGCGGCACCACATCATGACCACGGTCCCCGAGACCCTCGACATGGTCGGGCTCGCGGGCAAGGAGAAGCGCCGTCCGCACGAGCTCTCCGGTGGTGAGCAGCAGCGCGTGGCGATCGCCCGCGCCTTCGTGAACCGGCCCTCGATCCTGCTCTGCGACGAGCCGACAGGAAACCTCGACCCGACCACGTCGCTGGGCATCATGCGCCTGCTCGACAGGATCAACCGCACGGGCACGACCGTGGTCATGGCCACGCACGACGACGAGATCGTCGACCAGATGCGCAAGCGCGTCATCGAACTGTCCACGGGTGAGCTGGTCCGCGACCAGTCCCGTGGCGTCTACGGCTCTGCCCGCTGAGGGGATATCGGTGCGTTTCCAGTTCATTCTTTCCGAGATCGGGATCGGTCTCCGGCGCAACCTGTCGATGACCATCTCGGTCGTCCTCGTGACCTTCGTGTCCCTGACCTTCGTGGGTGCCGCCGTCCTGCTGCAGTCGCAGATCGGCAAGTTCAAGGGCGAGTGGTACGACAAGGTCGAGATCAGCGTCTTCCTCTGCCCGCCCGGCTCGAGCCAGCCGACCTGTGCGGGCGGTGAGGCCACCAACGAGCAGATCGACTCGGTCCGCGCGGTCCTCGACCAGCCCGACGTCGCTGCTGAGATCGACAGCGTGACCTTCGAGAGCAAGGCCGAGGCCTGGGTGACGTTCTCGGAGCAGTTCGACGACCGCTGGTGGTTCAACACCGTGAGCGAGGACGACATGAACGCGTCGTTCCGCATCAAGCTCGTCGACCCCGAGCAGTACCAGGTGATCAACGACGTCCTCACCGGCAGACCCGGTGTCGAGACCGTTAGCGACCAGCGGAGCATCTTCGAGCCGCTGTTCCTCGTGCTCAACCGGGCGACGCTGCTCTCCGCGGGACTGGCTGGTGTCATGCTGCTCGCCGCGGTCCTGCTCATCACGACGACCATCCGGCTCTCCGCGCTCAGCCGCAAGCGCGAGACGGGCATCATGCGCCTGGTCGGGGCGTCCAACTTCTTCATCCAGCTGCCCTTCATGCTCGAGGGGGCGATCGCCGCGACGGTCGGTGCCCTCATGGCCGTCGGCGGGCTCTGGCTCGGCGTCAAGTATCTGGTCGAGGACTGGCTCGGCCAGTCCATGCAGTGGATCCCGTACGTCACGACCAGCGACGTGTGGGTGATCGCGCCGCTGCTCATCGGTGTCGCGTTCCTGCTGGCTGCCATCTCGTCGATCGTCACCCTGAGCCGCTACACGAAGGTCTGACACATGACTCGCCTGAGGTCTCTCTCCGCCGCACTGCTCTCGGTCGCCCTGCTGGTCGGCCTGAGCGTGATGCCCGCCTCCGCCGACGACCTGGACGACCGCCTCGCGGACGCACAGGCGAAGAAGGACGCTGCGAGCTCGGCGCTCACCGCCGTGAGCGACGACCTCGCCGAGACCGACGAGGCCCTCGCCCAGGCGTACATCGACCTGCAGACGATCGAGGCCGAGCTCCCGGTCGCGCAGGCGACCCTCGACAAGGCGAACGCTGCGTACGAGACCGCGCAGCGCGAGGCCGACAGCCTCGCGCAGCGGCTCACCGACGCCGAGGCCGAAGAGACCACGCTCGTCGACACCATCGCCGAGAACGAGACCGCGTCGACCGACGCGCACAACGCCGTCGCAGAGATGGCCCGGCAGGCCGCTCGCGGCGACCTGGGGATCTCGAGCCTCGAGTTCGTGGTGGGTGCCAAGACGACCGACGAGTTCGTCACGCAGTACAACATGTCGACCACGGCGCTGCGGACGCAGAACTCCTCGCTCGAGGACCTCCGCCAGACGCAGGCTGTCACGAGCAACACCCAGGTGCGTCTCGACGCCGTCAAGGACGCGATCAGCACCCTCAAGACCGACGCCGACGCCAAGCTCGTCGAGGCCGACGCGGCGAAGACCAGCGCTGCTGACGCGAAGACCGAGGTCGAGCGGCTCATCACCGAGCAGGCGTCCAAGAAGACGACCATCGAAGAACGCAAGAAGACCGAAGAGGCCCGGCAGGCCGAGCTCACCACGCAGAGCGACGACCTCACGTCGGAGATCCAGGACATCATCGGCCTCCAGGAGGCCGAGCGTGCCCGCATCGCCGCCGAGCAGGAGGCGCAGCGCAAGGCCGCCGAGGCCGCGCGCCCCGCGCCCTCGACCGGAGGCGCCGCACCCGCACCCGCGCCGGCTCCTGCGCCGGCCCCGGCGCCGCCGTCAGGTGGCTCGCTCTCGTACCCGACCGCTGTCCCGCACATCACGTCGAGCTACGGCTGGCGCCTGCACCCCGTGCTCGGCTACTACAGGCTCCACGCAGGCACCGACTTCCGCGCCTACTGCGGTACGCCGATCTACGCGGCGGCGAGCGGCACGGTCCAGTGGGCCACCTGGAAGAACGGCTTCGGCAACCAGGTTCTCCTCGACAACGGCAGCCGGAACGGCGCCAGCCTCATGACGAGCTACAACCACCTGACGAGCTTTGCCGTCTCGGGCGGCCAGAGCGTCTCGACCGGAGACCTCGTCGGGTACTCGGGCAACACGGGTCTGGGGACCGCCTGCCACCTGCACTTCGAGGTGTACGTCAACGGCGGGACCGTCGACCCCATGACGATGCTGGGCTGAGAGCAAAACAGCTCGTCCCCCCTGCCCGGGTGATCTACCCTGGTGAGGCCCGTCGACCACGGGTCGGACGAGCAGGAGGTGTCATGGCCAAGGCGAAGATGTACCAGATCCCCGACGGATCGAAGCAGGGCAAGAAGGCCCCAGCCTCCTCGGGACCTGTCCGCTCGCTCATCGCGAGCAACAAGAAGGCGCGCCACGACTTCGCCATCGAAGACGTCTTCGAGGCCGGCATGGTCCTGTCCGGCACCGAGGTCAAGGCGCTGCGTGCAGGCCGTGCGTCGCTCGTCGACGGCTACGTGAACATCGAGGGCAACGAGGCGTGGCTCGAGGGAGCGCACATCTCGGAGTACGCCCACGGGACGTGGACGAACCACGCGCCTCGTCGCAAGCGCAAGCTGCTGCTGCACCGCTCGGAGATCGAACGCCTCGCGCAAGGCACGCGGGAGAAGGGCTTCACGATCGTCCCGCTCCAGATGTACTTCCTCGACGGGCGGGCCAAGGTCGAGATCGCGCTCGCGCGAGGCAAGAAGGAGTTCGACAAGCGTCAGACGCTGCGCGAGCAGCAGGACAACCGCGAGGCGCACCGCGCGATCCGTCAGCGCGAGCTGCGCTGAGAGGTCTCGGTCGCTGTCGGCGACTCGTCAGCCGTGGACACCGCTCCCACCCTGGGCGGTGAAGAGCCCCGGGGCCTGTCGCGGGGCCCGCGGAGCGCCAGTGGGCGGGGCGCGGTCTACCGAGCGGTGTCCGGGTCGCCCCAGTGTCCGCATCGCGCCGGTGTTCGCCCCAGGCGCACGATAATCCCGTGCGCCCGGGCCTCCTGGTCGCGTAGACTGGAGTCATCGCTGCGCGGGGTACTCGACCGGGCACGGTGCTTGAAAACTGCACACGGGGGTGATCGGTTTCGACGGTGGTCGTGTTTCGAGGAGAAGCGGGCCGAGGATGCAGACTTATCTCGTAAACGATGTCTGCAAAACAATAGGTGCCGATTCCAAGCGCACCGACTTCGCACTCGCCGCCTGAGCGAGTCCTGAAGTCCGTAAGCCCGGGGTAGCTTCCGCTCCGGTTCCTTGCGTCATCTAGGGAGCCACTGCTTGTAACGTTCGTCGTTGACGTTGCAGGGACTCTAAGACGACTGGGCCTGTCAGCTACGTGTCTGCGCGAGTGCTGAGGCCGAGAAAATCCACAGCAGACTGCGCCCGGAGAAGTCCTGGATTTGCGTCACCGGACCGGGGTTCGATTCCCCGCACCTCCACCACACCCCAGGTCTGCGCGAGCAGACCGTGCAGCACGCAGAAGAGGCGGCCACCCGACAGGGTGGCCGCCTCTTCTGCGTGACGGAGCGAGGAACGAGGGCTGTGCGACGGACGTCGCCCGAGGCGGCTGCGTCCAGTCACACCCTCCCGGACGCTGGCCGCGTCCGGACACTGGCCGTGCGAGGTTCAGCCCCAGCAGAGGCAGAACGGGTGCCCGGCCGGGTCCGCGTACACCTGGAAGCCCTCGGCGGCCGAGGTGTTGTCGGCGGCCTTGAGCAGCGTGGCACCGAGCGCGAGGGCCTCGGTGTGCGCTGCTGCGATGTCCGGGACGTAGAGGTCGAGGTGGATCTGCTGCGGTGTGCCACCTGGCCACTCGGGGCGACGGTGGTCCGGGGCGAGCTGGAACCCCATCTGCGAGGAGCCGTCGACGACCAGGCTGTGCCAGTCGTCCTCCTTCTCGACAGTGCCACCGAGCAGAGCCGCCCAGAAGGTGCTCTCGCTCTCGAGGTCGTCGGTGTCGAAGACGGTGATGCGCCGTGTGATGTCCATCTCACGATCATGGCACCGGGCTCTGACACCCACCACCGCGCCCGCGGAGGCGGGCAGAGCCTGACGCGTGTCCTCGCCCCCACCGTCGTCGCCCGCCTGTTCCCCACCTCGCGAGGGCCCCTCGTCCCGGACAGCGCAGCACCCCGCCGGTCGACGACCGACGGGGTGCTGCGCTGCAGTGCTGTGGTGCCGCTGGCTGCGGCGGTGGGCAGGGTCAGGACCCCGCGTCACCTCCGGTCCGGCGGCGACGGACGGCCAGAGTCGTGCCGCCGGCGACCACGAGCAGACCGGCCACGACCAGGGCCGTCGTGATGCCGTCAGCACCGGTGTTGCTCAGCCGCCCTGGTCCGCCCGCAGATGTCGGCTCGGTCCGGGTCGGGTCCGTCGGGATCGCCGTCGGCTCGCCCGTCGGACCCGGAGGGTCGGTCGGGGCCGGAGGCTCGGTGACCGGCGGGTCCGTGGGCTCCGGGGCGACGGGGACGTCCGCGAGGATGTCCACGATGTCGGCCCGGGCGCCGTCGCCGTTGTTGAGGTGGAGCATGAGGATCCGCGGTGCGCCGGCGACGGGCTCGAGGGCTGCCGGGACAGCGCCTGCAGGTGCCGGTGCCGGGGTGAGGTTCACCGGGATGAAGCCCTCGGCGTCCTCGTAGAAGATCTCCTCGGCGCCGTTCGCCCCGAACCAGACGGCCGGTGCGAAGACGTCGAAGGTCGCCGTGCCGGTCGAGTCGACGAGCGAGCTCGTGGGGTCTTCAGCCGAGCGAGGTGCGTACTCGGAGTAGGTCTCCACGTGATAGCTGATCGTCGTGCCAGCCGAGTCGGCGGTGTACCCCAGGTCGGCGAGCGGGACCGACATCGTCAGGACGTTGCTGTCGAACTGGTTCGTGTCGACGTCACCCTCGGCGAGGTTGATCGGCAGGACGCTGACCACGGCATCTGCGGCGACGTCGACCGTCACGGCGACCATGAGGTCGATCGTGTCGTCGTAGATCGTGGCGTAGGTGTAGTAGTCCTCGGTCCCGTCGTTGTCGGTGTCGATCGAGACGACGGGGTAGCTGCGGGACTGCATGCGGCCCCAGTCGCCGTCCATCGCGATACCGAAGGTGAGGACGCCTGCGGACGGGTCGTCCAGCTGCGGCGCTGTGCTCGAGGCACCGACCGCGACCACGTCGAGGGACGAGAGGGTCTTGGAGGCCGAGTCGGCCGGGAACTCCTCGACAGCGTCTTCGACGCCGAGCTGGAGAGGCACGCCTGTCGAGGCGTACGCCTCGGAGCCCTCGCCCTGTGCCAGGCCAGGCCCGGCGAGCGTGAGCTGGCCCGTGGTCGCTGCGGGGTCCGTGAGGACCACCGGGGCGGCGTGGACGTCGCTCACAGGCTTCGGTGCGGAGAAGACCGCCACCCGCAGCGTCCCGCGCGCGTCGTCGGTCGGGACGAGCTCGAGCACTCCCGAGGCGTCGGAGACGAACTGGCGGGCGAGGCCGCCCTGGACGGCTTCCATCGTCGGGTCGAGCGTCCTGCGCAGGGCGCTCGGGTCGGTGATGGTCAGCGTGACGGTGGCTGTCGCCGTTCCGCCCGCCGGGACGGAGACCGTCGCAGGGGAGACCGAGTACTCGACGCCGGGGACCGTGGTGCGTGCCTCGTACGTGGGCGTGTAGGTCGCGGTGTCAGGGCCGTCGTTGGTGAGCGTGATGGTGCGGGTCTCGGTGTACCCGGCGGCGGGGACCTCGACGATCCCGAAGGAGGCCGTGACGAGGCCGCCGACGTCGTCGGTCGCCGCGGTGACCTGGTTGGTGACGGCGGCGAGGGCGTCGATCCGTCCTGTGCCAGCACGGGCCGGGGCGTAGGCCGTCGGGTCGTCACCGCTCACGACGATGTCGTGCGTCGCGGTGTTGATGATCTGCGCCTTGACCCTGTCCGCGGACCAGTCAGGGTGCGACTCGTAGACGAGCGCGGCGACGCCGGCCGTGAGCGGGGTGGCCATCGAGGTGCCGCTCTTGACGGAGCGGTCGTTACCCGAGCCCGAGGCCGCCGAGATGATCCCGACACCGGGTGCCGAGACGTCGGGCTTGACGATGTCGTTGTACGAGCCGTGCTCGCCGCGCGAGCTGAAGCTGGCGATCGTGTCGGTCTTGGTCGGGTCGTAGAAGTCGAAGACGCCGAGCTGGTCCGAGGAGAGCTCGAGGGTCAGCGTGCCGGCGGCCGCGAGCGGTCGGAGCACGGCCGAGGCGTCGGCCGTGACCTGCGCACCCGGGATGGTGGCGTTGCCGGCGATCCCGGACTCGAAGCTGTTGACCGTCGAGGTGAGGAGCACACCGGTCGCACCAGCGGTGGCGGCATTGTTGAATCGGGCTGCCGAGCCGCAGGGGAGGGCGACGTCGTCGTTCCACTCCACCAGGACGATCTTGCCCGCCACGGCTGCTGCGTCGGTCGCCGAGTAAGGCAGGCACCCTTCGAGGTTGGCCGGGTCGGTCAGCGGGACGACCGGCGCCTCCAGGGTGAAGGGGCCGACGAAGTTCTGCGAGTACTGGGCGCCGTAGGCCTGCTCGGTCGTCGCGTCGGTGACCGAGTCCTGGAGCCCACGCCCCGAGGCCGAGGCGGCCACGGCGAGCGTCCGCGCGGTGTTGCTGGGGGTCCCGGCGATGTCCGTGACGTCTCCGGCGTTGCCCGAGGCGACGACGGGCAGGACGCCCTGGTCCATGAGGGCCGCGAGCATCGCGTTCTCGGGGTCGTCAGCGGCCCCGAAGTCGCTGCCGAGAGAGAGGTTGACGACGTCGATCTGCTGGCCGTCGGCGATCGCCGCGCCCACCCAGTCGATCGCCGCACCGGTGAGGTCGGTGCTGCCGCCGGCGTCGCCGAAGACCTTGAGGGAGTAGAGGCCGGCGTCAGGCGCAGAGCCCGGGCCGATCTCGAAGTCTGTCGACTCGTCGACCGCGGCGTAGGCGTCCGGGAGGCGGGTTCCGTCCGGCGCCTCGCCGAAGGTGAGGCCGTCGGCGCCGACGCCGTAGCCACCGGCTGTGCCAGCCACGTGCGTGCCGTGGCTGCCACCGAGACCGTCGATCGGGTTCTCGTCGGGGGCGGGGACGGGCTGGTAGGTGGCCGGGTCGGTCGGGTCCGCGTTGTAGGTCGGACCCGCGAAGTCGGCGCCGCCGAGATACTTGGTCGCGTCGTACCACGCCGGGTCCGGTGCCGCTGTCGAGGCGAGGGCCGTCGCGTACGCGTCCGTGGTCCCCGGTCCGCCGAAGGCCGCGTGCGTGTAGTCGATCCCGGTGTCGACGACGGCGATGTTGACACCTGCGCCTGTCGTCCCGCCACCGCTCCACGCCTCGAAGGCGCTCACGAGAGCGTCGGAGTTCACGTTGGTCGGGTCGGACACCGTCGGCAGGTCCACGGTCTGCGAGCGGATCGCCGAGATCTTGACGACGTCGTCCATGGCAGCGATCGTGTCGATGCCCGAGGCGTCGAGGTTGAGCGCGACACCCGGCACCGTGTACCGGGTGACGTAGAGGACCTCGGAGTCGGCGTCGACCGCCGTGGCCTGCGCCTCGACCGTGGCGGCGGTCGCGTCGATCTCGTCGACACGCTGCTGGACCGAGCCCGCCGAGCGTGAGGTGCTCTGCACCTCGAGGGCTCCGGCGCCGGACGTCTGGACGAACACGGAGACGCGTCCGTCGCGCCCCGAGAGCGACGGAGAGACGACTGCCGGGTCGAGGCCGGAGGTGTCGTCCGCCCCTCTCCCGGTGAGGGGGGTGGTGGGGTCTGCGCTGGCGGCCGGGGCGACGAGCCCCGCCGCGAGGGCCAGCCCGACGGCAGCTGCGCCGAGGCTTCTGGCACCCGACGTGTGTCGGTGAACGGTCACGAATTCTCCTTGGAGGTGGGAGCTCTGTCGTCGACGACGACTGTGGCGCGCGCAGCCTCGTGGGCCGTCCGTCGGGTGACGGGCAGCAGGAGGCCGGGTGAACCGGGGGGTGAACTCGAGCGACGTTACCAACGGGTAGCAGCCGGATGTAAGAGTCTTGTGCAGAAGTTACGAGGCGTTAACACGGCGATGTCTGCCCAGGTCAGGGCATGTTTTTGAGAGAGATCCCGCTGGTCTTGGTGATGGGGAGTTCTCCCCATTCCATGAATCGGGGCTCCGAGCGGTCTGGTCCTCGTGACCATTCGTCCCACGTCTGTTCAGATTCTTGTGCTAACGGTCCGGGGTCGATCAGTAGGGAGAGAAGCGCTGGTCAGAGGTCGACGTGGGCCGGCCGTGACGCACGACGCGCTGAGGACGCTCGTCGGCTGTCAGGGCTCCCACGTAGACTCGCCCCCATGAGCGAGCAGCCGTCGACGAGCACAGGTCCTGAGCGGATCCAGCCGGTCCAGATGTCCCAGGACCCCTTCAACGCGCCCACGGCCCCCGGCGGGCCCGGAGGCGGGACGTCGACGAGCGTCCTCGAGCACACCGAGACGCGCGAGGAGGTCGAGCCCGGCGACCACGAGCGCTTCGCGCACTACGTGCGCAAGGAGAAGATCCTCGACTCCGCGCTCAGCGGGAAGTCCGTCATCGCGCTCTGCGGCAAGGTGTGGATCCCCGGTCGCGACCCGAAGAAGTTCCCGGTGTGCCCCATCTGCAAGGAGATCTACGAGGGTCTGCGCGACCCGCAGGACGGCGACTCGGGCTCGGGTGACTCCGGCAAGTGAGTGCTGCGTCCTCCGAGCACACGAGCGAACCCTTCGACCTCAGCGCACTGAGCGCACCTGAGCCTGAGCCTGCCACGGGTGGCGAGGCGCAGGACCACGACAGCGGTCACGCCCACACCAGCCTTCCGGCCGGTGCACCGCTCCCGCTGCCGGCGACCCCGGTCCCGCAGGCTGCGTCGTCGGCAGCAGCCTCGCACCTGTCGCCGAGCTTCCCGCGCCGCGCCCCCTGGGGCACGGCGTCCAAGCTGCGTGCCTGGCAGGCCGAGGCTCTCGAGACCTACCGTGCCCGCAGCCCGCGCGACTTCTTGGCTGTCGCGACCCCGGGCGCAGGCAAGACGACCTTCGCGCTGCGCATCGCGACCGAGCTGCTCGAGCAGGGCACGGTCCGGCGCATCACCGTGGTCGCCCCGACCGAGCACCTCAAGCACCAGTGGGCCGACGCGGCCGCCCGCGTGGGTGTCCGTCTGGACCCCAACTTCAAGAACAGCCAGGGACGTCACGGCGCGCAGTACGACGGCGTCGCGCTCACCTATGCCCAGGTGGCGGCCAACCCCGCGCTGCACATGGCGCGCACCGAGGCGGCTCGCACTCTCGTGATCCTCGACGAGGTCCACCACGGCGGCGACGCGCTCTCGTGGGGGGAGGCCATCCGGGAGGCCTTCGAGGGCGCCACCCGCCGTCTCGCCCTCACCGGGACGCCCTTCCGCTCGGACACCGCGCCCATCCCCTTCGTGGTCTACGACCGCGGTATGGACGGCATCCGCCGATCCTCGGCCGACTACACCTACGGCTACGGCGACGCGCTGCGCGACGGTGTCGTGCGCCCGGTCATCTTCCTCACCTACTCCGGACAGATGCGTTGGCGGACCAAGGCCGGGGACGAGGTCAGCGCACGTCTCGGCGAGGCGATGACCAAGGACATGACGGCCCAGGCCTGGCGCAGCGCCCTCGACCCGAACGGCGAGTGGGTGCCGTCGGTGCTCGCTGCCGCCGACAAGCGGCTCAGCGAGGTCCGTCGGGCCGTCCCCGATGCCGGTGGTCTGGTCATCGCGACAGACCAGACGGACGCACGGGCGTACGCCGGGCACCTCGCGCGGATCACCGGTCAGTCTCCAGTCGTCGTGCTCTCCGACGACGACGGCGCCAGCAAGCGCATCGACGAGTTCTCCGACGGGGACGACCGCTGGATGGTCGCCGTCCGCATGGTCTCCGAGGGTGTCGACGTGCCGCGCCTCGCCGTCGGTGTCTATGCCACGTCCACGTCGACGCCGCTGTTCTTCGCCCAGGCCGTCGGTCGTTTTGTGCGAGCCCGGCGCCGCGGTGAGACGGCGTCGGTGTTCTTGCCGAGCGTCGGCCCGCTGCTCGACCTCGCGAACACCCTCGAGCTCGAGCGTGACCACGCTCTCGACAGGCCCCTCACGTCTGAGGAGCAGGGCGACATGTACAACCCGGAGGACGCCCTCATGGCGGCCGCCAACCGGGAGGAGAAGGCCTCCGACGGTCTCGCGGACCAGGGGTCCTTCGAGATGCTCGAGTCGCAGGCCTCCTTCGACAGGGTGCTCTTCGACGGCGGCGAGTTCGGCACCGGGGGAGACGTCGGCTCCGACGAGGAGCTCGACTTCCTCGGGCTGCCCGGTCTGCTCGACGCCGACCAGGTGACCACGCTGCTCAAGCAGCGTCAGGCGAGCCAGCTGAGCGGCAAGGGCAAGGCGGCGCAGCAGGCCGCCGAGCGCAGCGAGCTCGAGCACCGTCGTGCCGCAGACCTGCGCAAAGAGCTCTCCCAGCTGGTGTCCGCCTGGGCCCGGCGCTCGGGCCAGCCGCACGGCTCGGTCCACAACGAGCTCCGGCGTCGCAGCGGTGGGCCCGAGGTGCCGCTCGCCTCGATCGACCAGCTGACCCAGCGGGTCGAGGTCGTGCGGGGCTGGTTCGTCGGGAAGAAATAGCCGGGCGGCCGGCCCGCTGAAGGCGTGGGTGGCCGGGCGGCCGGCCTGCTGGAGGCGGGGCAGGCCGCGCAGCGCTGCTCGCCACGGGCGTCGAGGCGCGAGACGTGCGAGGCGCGGGCCGCCTGGGTGCGTCCCTGGCGCTCGTCTCAGTCGAGCACGAGCGAGGTCGTCGGAACGGCGACCTCGCCCGTCGACAGCCTGCGGGCTCCGCGCGGCAGCTCGTCGCGCGAGGCCTCGTGCCTCGCCGCAGCGGTGACGACGCCCTCGGCGCCGGTCCACCCCGGCAGGACCTCGCCAGCCGTCACGAGGTCGACGAGCAGCGGGCGCATCGTCTCGCTCGTCGGTGCCCACGCGGCGACGGCCTCGTCCCGGCCTGTGACGACCACCTCGGCGATCGCCCGTCCGTCCTCGTCGAGCTGACGCGCGGCAGTCTTGCGGCCACCCACGCTCGTCTTCGACGTCGAGGCCTTGGCGACGGGGGCGAGGGTCCCTGAGGAGTCTTCGCGGGCGACCAGCTTGTAGACCATGCCGCAGGTCGGTGCGCCGGAGCCGACGACCAGCTTGGTCCCGACCCCGTAGGAGTCGACGGGGACCGCGGCGAGCGAGGCGATCGCGTACTCGTCGAGGTCCGAGGTCACGGTGATCGACGTGCCCGTGGCGCCCAGGCCGTCGAGCTGCTTGCGCACCTCGACGGCCTGCACACCGAGGTCGCCCGAGTCGAGACGCACGCCGCCGAGCCCGGTGCCCGCGACCTTGACGGCGAGCTCGACGCCGCGGGTCACGTCGTAGGTGTCGACGAGCAGCGTGGTCCCGGTGCCCGACGACGCGATCTGCGCCCGGAAGGCCTCTTCTTCGTCGTCGTGCAGCAGGGTGAAGGCGTGCGCCGCCGTGCCGATGGTCTTCACGCCGTAGCGGCGGCCCGCCTCGAGGTTCGACGTCCCGGCGAAGCCAGCGACGACTGCTGCACGGGCTGCTGCGACTGCGGCCTCTTCGTGCGCGCGGCGCGAGCCCATCTCGAGGCACGGACGACCGACGGCCGCGCTCGTCATGCGCGAGGCTGCCGACGCGACGGCCGAGTCGTAGTTGAGGATCGACAAGATGACGGTCTCGAGCAGGACAGCCTCGGCGAAGCTGCCCTCGACGACCATCACCGGGCTCGACGGGAAGAACACCTCGCCCTCGGCGTAACCGCGCACGTCTCCGGTGAACCTGTACGTCGAGAGGAAGTCGAGGGTGCGGGCATCGACGACAGACTCTCGCTCGAGCCACGCGAGCTCGTCCTCGTCGAAGCGGAACTTCTCGATCGCGTCGAGCACGCGTCCTGTGCCGGCCAGCACTCCGTAGCGGCGCCAGGACGGCAGGCGCCGGGTGAAGACCTCGAAGACGCAGCGACGGTCGGCGGTCCCGTCGGCGAGCGCCCCCTGCAGCATCGTGAGCTCGTATCGGTCGGTGAGCAGCGCGGTTCCCATGGCACAACCGTAGGTCACCTGGGCGGACGCGCACCTGAGCACGAGCTTCAGGACCTGCACCTAGAGTTGACCCGTGAACGTCAAGACCATCCCCGGCCAGGAAGTGCGCCAGGACACAGGTGCCTCGGTCGGTGAGCCCTGGGTCACCCTGGTCTGGAACGACCCGGTGACCACCATGAACTACGTCGTCTACGTCTTCGAGAGCTATTTCGGCTTCTCCGAGCGCAAGGCGCACCGTCTGATGATGCAGGTGCACTCGGAGGGCAAGGCCGTCGTGTCGACGGGCGGGCGGGAGAAGGTCGAGATGGACGTCCAGGCCATGCACTCCTTCGGCCTCTGGGCCACCATGCAGCGGAGCGGGGAGTAGTCGTGCGGCCTTTTGAGATCTCGGACGAGGGAACGGCGTACGTCGCCGCGCTGTCGACCCCGGAACGCCTCGTGCTGGCCCAGGTGACCGGCGACGTGGTCGAGCTCCTCGGCGGTGAGGACACCGACGTGGACCTCGACGAGGCCGACGGCGAGGCCGACGTCGACCGTGTCGACCGTGAGGACACCGAGGACGGCGTGGAGATCGGTGCCACCCCGCTGGACCAGGGGGCCCCGCCCACCGAGAGCCACACCGCCCCTCTCGACGGCGCCAAGCCTCTCGACGGCGCCGTGCCTCATGACGCGCCGGACGACGCGGGTGCCTCGGCTCGCACCCCGGCGACAGCCGGAGACAGCCTCGGACCCGGCGCCCAGGACGCCGACCCCGACGACCACCTCCGCCAGATCCTCGACGGCATCGATGCCGACGTCGTCGTCGCCCCAGCGGACCCTGCGGTGCGCAGGCTGCTGCCCGACGCCTCGGACGACCCCGAGGTCGCGCACGAGTTCCGCCGCCTGACCGACGACGACCTGCGTCAGCGCAAGGTCGACCGGCTGCTGCTCTTCGCGGACCTGCTGCTCGAGGCCTCACCGTCGGCTGACGAGGACGAGCAGCTGCCCCTTGTCGTCGGTCGGGAGGAGGGTGCCGAGATCGCCGGTGCGCTCGGCGACGTCCGCCAGGTGATCGGCTCGAGGCTTGGGCTGCAGACCGACGCCGACACCGACGCGCTGTACAGGTCCGTCTCGGCGACCTGGGAAGAGGACGAGGGTGACGGGCCCGAGACCGGGCAGGAGTCTGCGCGAGGCCACGCGGGTGAGGCGCTCAGCGGCCCCGAGCTGTTCCTCGGGTCGGTGTTCTTGCTGACCGGCTACCTGCAGGAGTCCTTGACCGACTGCCTGCTCGAGCACCACCGCCGGGCAGGCCGGGCGTCCTGACGGACTATCCTCGAGGGGTGAACAACGCCCCGATCGGGATCTTCGACTCCGGTGTGGGGGGCTTGACGGTCGCCCGCTCCATCCTGGACCAGCTGCCCCACGAGTCCATCCACTACATCGGCGACACCCGGAACTCGCCCTACGGGCCCAAGCCGCTCGCGACGGTCCGGGCGCTCGCCCTCGACGTCATGGACAGCCTCGTCGACGAGGGCGTGAAGATGCTGGTCATCGCGTGCAACTCGGCCTCGGCCGCGGTCTTGCGGGACGCGCGCGAGCGCTACACGGTGCGGCACGGCATCCCGGTGGTCGAGGTGATCCTGCCCGCGGCGCGACGCGCGGTCGCAGCGACCCGCACGGGTCGGGTCGGGGTGATCGGGACGCGCGCGACGATCGAGTCGCGCGCCTACGAAGACGCGCTCGCCGTCGCGACAGGGATCACAGTCACCCCGCAGGCCTGCCCCGACTTCGTGTCCCTCGTCGAGTCCGGGGTGACCTCGGGCCCGGCGGTCCTCGAGGTGTCGCACCGGTACCTCGACCCGGTCCGCGAGGCCGGGGTCGACACCCTGATCCTGGGGTGCACGCACTACCCGCTGCTCACCGGCGCGATCTCCTACGTCATGGGCGACGACGTGACGTTGGTCTCAAGTGCCGAGGAGACGGCCAAGGACGTCTACCGCACGCTGGTCGCCCACGACCTCGCCAGGGACGAGAACGCGGGGCCACCGACCCACAGGTTCCAGTCGACGGGGGACACCACGTCGTTCTCGGTCCTCGCCCGACGATTCCTCGGTCCTGAGGTAGTCATGGTGGAATCGGTCGCATGAAGCTGACGATCCTCGGGATGGCAGGTTCCTTCCCGTCGCCGGAGTCCCCGGCGTCCTCGTACCTGGTGCAGACCACGGACGCGGACGGCCGCACGTGGTCCTTGCTCATGGACCTGGGCAGCGGTGCTCTCGGTGCCCTCCAGCGTGAGGTCAACCCCTTCGAGGTGGACGCTGTCGCGATCTCGCACCTCCACCCCGACCACTTCGCAGATCTCTGCGGCTTCTACGTGTATCTCAAGTACCACCCGGTGTGCGGGTCGGAGCGGGGGACCGGGCGTCCTGCGACCCCTGTCTACGCGCCGGCTGTGGCCGAGCAGCGGCTCGCCGAGGCCTACGGTCTCGAGGCGCACGAGTCCATGAGCGGTCAGCTGGACTTCCGCGCCTGGGAGCCGGGCACCACGACGACCGTCGGTCCCTTCGAGATCGAGCCCGTCGCGGTCGACCACCCGATCCCGGCCTACGGGGTCCGGGTGACCGGGCCGAGCTCGACTCGCCCCGGTGAGCGCGCCACCCTCGCCTACACGGGAGACACCGACTCGTGCGACGGTCTCGTCGAGCTGGCGCGGTCGGTCGACCTGCTGCTCGCCGAGGCGGCCTTCGTCGAGGGACGCGACAGCGTCCGCGGCGTCCACCTCACCGGGCTCCGGGCTGGTGAGGCCGCCACGCAGGCCGGCGCTGCGCGTCTCCTGCTCACCCACATCCCGTCGTGGAACGACCCCGAGGTCACGGTCGCCGAGGCGAGGTCCAGCTTCAGCGGACCCGTCGAGGTCGTCGCACCCGGGGCGAGCTACCTGGTCTGAGCGCCTGGGCGCGCAGGAGCCCCGTCGACCTGCACACCAACCCGCAGCCCGTCCCGCCACACCCTCGTCCCCAGGGAGCACCGCCGTGACCGACCCACGTCTCGTCCTCGCCACGCACAACGACCACAAGGTCGGTGAGCTGCGAGCGATCCTGCTCGCCGCCGGGACCGTCCCCGGTCTGCTGCCCGACGAGGTCGTCGGGGCGGCCCGCTTCACGGACGTCCAGCCTGTCGAAGACGGTGTGACCTTCGAGGCCAACGCGCTCATCAAGGCCCGGGCGCTCGCCGCCGAGTCGGGGCTGCCCTCCGTCGCCGACGACTCGGGACTCGCTGTCGACGTCCTCGGCGGGGCGCCCGGCATCTTCTCGGCCCGCTGGGCCGGCCGTCATGGTGACGACCGCGCCAACCTCGACCTGCTGCTCGCCCAGCTGGGGGACATCGCTCCCGAGCACAGGCGCGCACGCTTCGTCTGCGCAGCAGCGCTCGTGACGCCCGAGGGCGTCGAGCACGTGGTCCGCGGCGAGCTGGTCGGGACGCTGCTCACGGCTCCGCGCGGCGACGGCGGCTTCGGCTACGACCCGATCCTGCAGCCCGAGGGCTACGACAGGTCCTGCGCCGAGCTCAGCCCCGAGGAGAAGAACGCCATCAGCCACCGCGGCCAGGCGTTCAGGGCCTTGGCGCCGACGATCGCCGACGTGCTGCGCGGCTGACGAGCGCCACCACACCGCGCCACCCGAGCAGGGTGAGCGCCAGGAAGCCGAGTGCGACGAGCGGGAAGGCTCCGGAGACACCCTGACCTGTCGCGAGGCGCAGCAGCATGCCGCCTGCCCATGCGGCACCTGCGACGACCAGGCCTGCCGGGGCGAGGTCTGAGACACCCGCGAGCCGGGCGCTCGCCGAACCCCGCGCTGCGCCTCGTCCTGACAGCGCCGGCACGAGCGCGACGAGCGCCCAGCCGAGCGCCGCCCCGGCGAGGAAGGGCCAGGCCGTCGTCAGCAGGCCGACAAGACCACCCTGCTCGTCGTGCGAGGAGCGGCCACCTGCGGCGAAGACCACGACGCACAGCACGTCGGCCGCCGCAGCGACGGCGAGGGGCACGCGGACCCCTCGCGTGGGACGGGTCACGGGGCCGTTCTCAGAATTGAGCACAGAGGAACGGTACCCGCGACGTATCGTGGCCGGGTGCATCTCGTCTCCGACAACCTCTCGTTCGGCTATCCCGGCAGGCCTGTCCTCTCTGACGTCTCCCTGCGGGTGAGCGCCCGGCAGCGACTCGCGGTGGTGGGTGAGAACGGCTCGGGCAAGACGACCCTGCTCAGGCTGCTCGCAGGCGAGATCGACCCGAGCGGCGGTGAGGTCCGGCGCGTCGGGACCGTCGCTGTCGTGGCGCAGGAGCTCGTCGTCCTCCCCGGGCAGACCGTCGGTGACCTCGTGGACGAAGCACTCGCCGACGTCCGTCGCACGGCCGACGAGCTCGACCGGGCGAGCGCCGAGTTCGACCACGAGGGCGCCCGGCTCGGTGAGCTCGCCGAGATCATGGCCCGCGTCGAGCACCTGGCGGCGTGGGACGCCGAACGTCGAGCCGACGTCGCGCTCACCCGCCTGGGGGCCTGCCGCGACCTGACCAGACCTCTCGAGACCCTGTCGGTCGGCGAGCGCTTCAGGGTGCGCCTGGCCTGCCGGCTCGCGGGACGTGCCGACCTGCTGCTGCTCGACGAGCCGACCAACCACCTCGACCGGGAGGGCATCGCCTTCCTCACCCGCGAGCTCGTCGAGTGGGGTGGTGGGGTCGTCATCGTGACCCACGACAGGCAGCTGCTCGACGACGTCGCGACAGCGATCCTCGACCTCGACCCGTCGATCGACGGTCGCCCGGTGCTCTACGGTCAACCCGGCTACCTGTCCTACAGGTTCGCCAAGAACCAGGCGCTGCACAGGTGGCGCCAGCGCTACAGGGCCGAGCGCAAGCGCGCCGCGCAGCTCGCCGAGCGTCTGGACCAGTCCTACGAGGGGCTCTCCGACGAGTGGCGCCCTCCCAAGGGCTCGAACAAGCACCGGCGAGGCACCCGGGCACGGATCCACGTCAAGGCCGCCGACAGACTCGTCGAGAAGCTCGAGGCCGAGGCCGTCGAGATCCCGCCGCCCCCGCCGACCCTGCACTTCCCCGACCTGCCCTCGATGGAGCCCACCTGGGGGGCGGGCGACCCCGTCGTCGAGGTGCGCAACCCGCGGGTCGACGGCGACGACGGCAGGCCGCCGCGCCTCGACCTGCCGGGGCAGCGCATCGTCGTCCCCGCCGCCGGGCGCCTGCTGGTGACCGGTGCGAACGGTGCCGGTAAGTCCACGCTCCTCGGAGCGCTCGCCGGGACCGTCCCGCTCGACCGCGGCTACCGCACTGCACTGTCGCGGGCACGCCTCGGTGTCGTCTCGCAGGAGGGCGTCCACCGCACAGGGTCACCGACCGAGGACGGCCACGTGCCGACGGGCTTCGACGAGTACGCGGCCCTCGCCCTCGACCTGCTCGCGACGGGCGCGCTCGACCCCAGCTACGTCGTCCCTGTCGCGATGCTCGGCGTGCTCTCGGAGGAGGACCTGGACCGGCCCGTCTCCGAGCTGTCCGTCGGGCAGCGCCGCCGCTTCGACCTGGCGTGCGCGCTGCTCGCCGCACCGCACGTGCTGCTCCTCGACGAGCCGACCAACCACCTGTCGATCGACCTCGTCGACGACCTCACCCAGGCGCTGCGCAGTACCTCGGCGGCCGTGGTCGTCGCGACCCACGACAGGCGCATGCAGGACGACCTGCACGACTGGCCCCGCCTCGACCTCTAGCTGTGCGAGCTGGAGTCAGCGTCCCGTCGCGATCGCGAGGGCTTCGAGGTCGGTGCGGAAGTCCTCGAGCAGGGAGGCTTCGGCAGACCACAAGACCTGGTCGTACCGAGCGGCGTAGTCGACCGCGTCCTGGCAGGCGAGGTCAGTGCTCGCCAGGGTGATCTCGGCGCTGCGCAGGTCCGCGATCTCGCTGCTCGGCAGGGTTTGGTCGGAGGCTACGGAGAGGGCGGCTGCGAGATCCTGCTGGATCGTGAGCTTGGCATCGGCGGGGCTCGCTATGCCAGCGTGTCCCGCGTCTGCCATGCAGTCAGACCATTCACGTGCGAGATCGGCGGCGGGCTCTGATGCGGCGACGCCCTCCTGGACTGCCGCGTGTGCCGTGAAGAAGGCTGCGAACTGCTCGTCACGCATGACGTCGTCCATCCCGTCGGATGCCTCGTGGTAGGCGCTCCCCAGGCACCCCTCCTGCTCCCAGTCGTACGCGACCCCAGAGTCAGGATCGGTCCCTGTCCCGAAGAGCGCCAGGTCGTAGGCGGCTTGCTCAGCACCGGACCTTGACTGGGTTTGCCCGGTCGAGGCGTCCTGGGAGAGTGTCGTCACGCCATAGCCGAATGTCGCAGCCCACTCGGCGGGGTCGATCGAGCTGTCGAGGACGACGTCGTCGGCGACGTACGGCTGGTCGTAGTCGAAGCCCTGCTCTTTGAGGCAGGCGGCGATGAGACGCTCACCCTCAAGATCGAGCCGTAGCTGCTCGGCAGAGTCAAGGGCCAGCAGTGACATGTAAGGCGCGAGCGGGCTGGCGGTGTGCTGGGTGGGAGACGGGGCTGCACGCGAGTCGTCGTCCGGAGAGCCGCAGCTCGCCAGGAGAGTCAGAGTGACCACGGTTGCGACGAGCCCATGGAGCGCTGGCCGTCGGAGGGGTTCGGCGGTCATTCGGACGGCTCCTGGTCGGTCCAGAGTGCCAGCGGGTCGTCCATGACCGGGTTTCCGTCGGGGTCGAGGGCATAGGCGTGTCGGAAAGTCATCTCCCAGTGGGGATCTTCGGGGAGGATCCTGTCCTCGAACAGCTCGAAGAGGCACTGCTCGTAGGATCGGGCCCATCGCTCGGTCTCCCATGCGGTCTCCGGCTCAGTGTTCTCGGGGGCCGCGTAGCGCTCCGCCAGCAGGTCCACGTCGAAGTCCAGCCCCAGCTTTGAAGACGCGCAGGTGCGGAGTGCTTCGTGCTCTTCGGTGCTGAAGGCGATCAGGGGCGCTTCGTCAGCGGGGGAGCTCGTCAGGGTGTCAGTCTCCGGGCTCGTGCCGGAGGTGCTGGCGCAGGCGACCAGCAGAGCGCAGGTGGCCGCGAGCGTGATCTGTCCCCCGCTGGTCGCCGCGCGCATCAGCTGCAGTTCACCGGGTTGGAGTTGGTGTGGCTGTAGACCGTGATTCCCGTGAGGTATGGGCTCGCGTACTTGCCGAGGAAGTGATCGGTCCTCTTCCACGTGAGGGCTCCGTGCGTGTGGTTTGCCCTGTTGCATCGCGAGTCTGCGGTGGCGGTCGGGGCCATCGCGACCAGACCTCCGCCAAGCAGAGACACACCCATGATCGCTGCTACCAGACGTCTGCCGAAGATCTGTCGCATCGTCACTCCTTGTTCTAGTTGTCACTCTTGCTTGACAAAAAGCATCTATGCTGAATGTCGAGTGTCAACTTATCGGGAGTTTCGACGTAGATCAAGAGTTTTCAACTGTTTGTGGATAGATGTCCGTTCCGTGGAGGGTGGTCTTGGGGCTGGTGGGAGCGTCGAGGTGCTCTACGGCATCGCTCTGCGGACGCTTGGTGCAGCGGTCAGCACCGACGTCACTCCCTCGGCGTTCAGCTCAGGCGCCCGACGTGCGCCATGGCCTGCTTGAGCAGGACGCCCTGGCCGCCGTACATCTCGGCCTGGACCTCTTCGCTGCACGCCTGCTCCGGGGTGAGCCAGGCGAGGTCGAGGGCGTGCTGCTGAGGCTGGCAGTCGCCGTTGACCGGGACGACGTAGGCCATCGAGACGGCGTGCTGACGGGCGTCGTAGTACGCGGTGACACCGGGGGTCGGGAAGTACTCGGCGACGGTGAAGGGCTGCGGCGACGGAGGGATCTGCGGGAGGGCGACCGGGCCGAGGTCCTTCTCGATGTGCCGCAGCAGGGCGTCGCGGAGCCTCTCGTGGTAGAGCACGCGACCCGAGACGAGTGCGCGGGTCATCGCACCGGTGCGGGACACGCGGAGCAGCAGGCCCACTGCGACCACGTCGCCGGAGTCGTCGACCCGCACGGGGACGGCGTCGACGTAGACCAGGGGCAGGTGCGCGCGGGCGCCCGTCAGGTCCTGCTCGCTCAGCCAGCCGGCCGGCGTCGAGTCCTCGGGTTCGAACGGGTCGTGGGGGAAGTCCGCGGTGTCAGTCACCCAGCAGTTGTACCCCGCGACCTCGGCCCAGAGCCAGCGGGGGCACGGCGTCGAGGCGACGATCGTCTGAGGGCGAACAGCGGTCCCAGGTGCTCGGCGGTGGGCTCTCGACGCGCGCGGGGAATAGATCGCCCCCCACTATTGTCCTAAGAGGCATACCGACCGGTGGAAGGAACCCCATGGCAACCCAGGAACTCACGCAGGAATCTTTCGAGCAGACCATCAAGGACAACGACATCGTCCTGGTGGACTTCTGGGCGTCCTGGTGCGGCCCGTGCCGCCAGTTCGCCCCAGTCTTCGAGGCCTCCTCCGAGACCAACACGGACATCGTGCACGGCAAGATCGACACCGAGGCTCAGCAGAGCCTGGCGGCCGCTGCGAACATCACGTCGATCCCGACGCTGATGGCCTTCCGTGAGGGCGTCCTCGTCTTCTCGCAGCCCGGAGCGCTCCCCGCGCCGGCTCTCGCGCAGGTCGTCGACGCCGTGAAGGCGCTCGACATGGACGAGGTCCGCTCGCAGATCGCCGCGCAGGGCGCAGGCGGCGGCACCGCAGTCTGACCGCACGGGTCTGACGACCCCAGCACGACCCGACCCACCGCTGTGTGCGGTGAGTCGGCAGACCACGACCGGTCCAGGAGATCCTGGGCCGGTCGTCGTGCGTCTGGACGAGGTCGCACTGGTCCGCGCCGCAGGCCTCAGGGGGCTGCCGAGGTGCGCGAGGCCCGGGAAGTCAGCGAGGTCTGGGAAGCCAGCGGGGTGAAGCCGTGGGCTCAGCCTCGGCGGACGGCCGTGATGTCGACGATCTCCCGGCCCTTCTCGGTGCCCTTGCGCTCGAAGCTCGTCACCGGACGGCCTGCGAAGCGGGGAGCGTCGAGGTCGACGTCGAAGTGCTCGGACGCTCCCAGCACCTCACGCATCTGCCGGGCGTAGTCGGCCCAGTCTGTCGCGAGGCGCCAGACGCCACCCGGGCGCAGCGCGCGAGCCACGAGGTCGGCGAAGCCTGGGGTGACCAGACGGCGCTTGGTGTGCTTGGCCTTGTGCCAGGGGTCGGGGAAGAACAGCCAGAGCTCGTCGACGCTCCCCGGGGCGATCGTCGACCCGAGCAGCACGGCCGCGTCGACCTGCATGAGGCGGACGTTCGTCGAACCCGTGGCCCGCAGTCGCTGCAAGGTCTGCGCGACACCTGGCCTGTACACCTCGACCGCGAGAAAGCTGGTCTCCGGGGACTCGACCGCGGCGTGCGCGACAGCTTCGCCCTGGCCAGACCCGACCTCGACGACGAGCCGGCCCGTGCGCCCGAAGACGGCCTCCGGGTCGAGCACGAAGTCGGGGTCGACAGACGTCCGTCCGACGGCGCGGGGCGGCTCGACCACGAAGCGCGGTGCGAGCTCGTCCCAGGTCCGCTGCTGGCGGTCTTTGAGGCGACCGCTGCGCTGGACGAAGGACACCGTGCGAGCCCTGTACCGGCCGCTCGGCATCTGGTGCTCTGGGTCGACCTCGGTCTCTCCGTCGTGCACGGAGGATGCAGCAGCGGACCGGGGAGCCTCTTCAGGCGAGGAGGTCCCGGCGACGTCAAGGACGTCGGGCCCGGGGCTCAGAGCTGCGTCGTCGTGCGCAGCGGCTGCGTCGTCTGCCAGAGGTCGGGGGGAGGTCATGCGAAAAGTCTGCCAGTGCGCGAGAGGGGACTCGAACCCCTACGTCCGAAGACACCAGGACCTAAACCTGGCGCGGCTGCCAATTACGCCACTCGCGCTCGCCGTGCAGTCTACGCGGCTGCTGGTCGGTGACCGTGCCGCAGACCGTCGTGCTCGGTCGACGGCGTGGCTGGTCGGCAGACCAGCCACGCCGGACGGAGATCAGGCCGCGTCGATGCCGAGGTCGCGGCGCAGCTTCGCGACGTGGCCGGTCGCGCGCACGTTGTACTGCGCCAGCTCGATGCGCCCCTCGGCGTCGATGACGAAGGTCGACCGGATGATGCCGGTGACGACCTTGCCGTAGAGCTTCTTCTCGCCGTACGCGCCGAAGGCCGTCGCGACGGACTTGTCCTCGTCGGAGGCGAGCGGGAAGGTCAGGTGCTCCGACGTGACGAAGCTCTCCAGCTTGGACACAGGGTCCGGGGAGATCCCGACGACCGTGAACCCGGCGCCCTGGAGCGAGGCGAGAGAGTCGCGGAAGTCGCAGGCCTGGGTGGTGCAGCCCGGGGTGCTCGCAGCGGGGTAGAAGTAGACGATCGCCCGCTTGCCGGAGAGGTCGGCCGACGAGATCGTGCCGCCGCCCGCGACGGGCAGCGAGAATTCGGGGGCGAGGTCCGTGGGGGAGAGGCGGGTCGTCATGGGGCTCCTCGTGTCTGTGGGAGACGGTGCTGTGAAGAAGGCTGGTAAGAGCTGGAGGTGCTGGAGGTGCTGGGCGGCTCGTGCGCCCAGGTCGCTGCTCGCACTGCCCGTGCGAGAGCGCACCGTGCCGCGCCGCCCGCGGCTCAGACTACGCGCCGCGACCGACCTGGACCGTGAGGCGGACAGGTGTGCTGCGCGGCACGTCGGGTGCGCGCGAGTCGTCCAGGCGAGATCCAGGGAGGGCGTGGATGATGGAGATGGCCGCACCTGTGCGGCCCCCTCACCACATGGGCACATCTCTCCATTGTGGTCCGGCTCACTCCTGGTGTTGAGTGGGCTGATGGGGAACTCCACGTGGGAAAGGTGGCTGTGATGCTGACGAGCCGTTCTCGATCGACCGAGGTGGACTCCGGCCAGGGTGCAGCGCTCCCGCGTCGTGTCCCGGGTGCCAGCCAGCGCGAGACCGAGGTCGTCGCGCCTGTCGTCGCCTCGGCGGTCCCGTCCGACCTGCGCGAGCGCCCCGCGGCAGACCTCGACGTCGACGACACTGCGTCGCCTGAGATCGACCTCTCGGGGCTCCCCGACCTCCCGGACGTCAGCAGCCTCCTCGCGCGTCTCGTCGACGAGCGGATCCCCATGGCCCTGCTCATCGACCTCGTGAACCCGGCCGCCCCGGTGGTCGACGACGAGGTGGACAGAGCACCTTCTGACGTGGGGTAGAGTTATCACCGAAGTCGAGCGGTGAACATCAACCAAGGGCTCTGGTCCTTGGTTTTTCACTGCGCAGACATCAAGCAGATCCGATTGGCGCTCCGGCGTCAGAGGCTGCTAAAGTTTTCTCCGCGCGCCATTAGCTCAATTGGCAGAGCAGCTGACTCTTAATCAGCGGGTTCCTGGTTCGAGTCCAGGATGGCGCACCACAGAAGGCCCGGGATCATCACGATCCCGGGCCTTCGTCGTTCTCGGAGGTCGCCCGGGGGAGCCGTGATGAGTCGTCGTCGGAGACGAGCGCGCCGACCGTAGATCCGGCCTCTCGCTGTGAGTCGCGACTCTTCTGCACGCGCCCCTGCGCCCTCGTGCGCCGCGCTCGCTATCCTGGGCTGGTGCCGACAACCCGTGTAGCTCTCGCGACCTGTTCCGTCCTCCCTGACCTGGACCCTGACGACACCCCGCTGCTGGGTGCGCTCGCGGAGCGCGGCATCGACGCCGTCGCCGCGGTGTGGGACGACCCCGAGGTCGACTGGGACTCCTTCGACCTCGTCGTGGTCCGGTCCACCTGGGACTACTCCCAGCGTCAGGACGAGTTCATCGAGTGGGCCCGCAAGGTCCCGCGCCTGGCCAACGACGCCGAGGTGCTCGCCTGGAACACCGACAAGTACTACCTCAAGACCATGGGCGAGATGGGCATCCCCATCGTCCGCACGCTGTGGCTCGACCCTGACCGTCACCTCACTTCCCAGGCGATCCACACGCGCCTGCCCGCGCACGGTGACTACGTCATCAAGCCGACAGTCAGCGCTGGAGCCCGCGACACCGCGCGCTACCAGGAGAACACCGCCGAGGCCCGCGGCCAGGCGATCCTGCACGCCCGCGAGCTGCTCCGCTCGGGGCGTCACGTCATGGTCCAGCCGTACCAGAACCAGGTCGACGTCGCGGGTGAGACCGGTCTGATCTTCGTGGGCGGCGAGTTCTCGCACGCCGTCCGCAAGAACGCGATGCTCTCGCGGGGTCACCGCCCGACCCAGGGGCTCTACCAGGAAGAGATCATGCGTGCGACGGAGGCCACCGAGCCTCAGCTCGCGCTGGCCCACCGTGCCCTCGAGGCTGCCCGTGAGGTGCTCGGGGACCCTGCGGCAGACATGCTCTACGCCCGCATCGACATGCTCCCCGGAGACGACGGCGAGCCTGTCCTGCTCGAGCTCGAGTTCACCGAGCCGTCGCTGTTCCTCGCGAAGTCGCCCGGAGCCCTCGAGCGCTTCGCCGATGCGATCGCGGCGCGCGCGACGAGGTCCTGACGCAGGAGCCACCTCACGGACGCAGGACGCGCCGGCAGCCCTTTCCAGGGGTGCTGGCGCGTTCGTCGTCTCTGGGGAGCGTAGGGCGCTCTCCTGGAGTACGACGAAGGCCCCCCGCTTCCGCGAGGGGCCTTCTGCATGGGGTGAGTAACGGGACTTGAACCCGCGACCCCCTGGACCACAACCAGGTGCTCTGCCAGCTGAGCTATACCCACCATGCGTCTGCATCCGGTCCGTCTCCGGGCCGAACGAGATCACGTGGTCCGGCGTACCGAACCGTTGAGAATCCTACCTGGTGTTTCAGGTGCTCGGCGACACTGTGTCGGCCCGGACGACGAGCTGGGCTGCTGCACCCCCGGACAGGACATCCGGAACCGCGAGATCTCGCGGTTCTACCTGTCGGCATGTGACGCAGGTCAAACTCCCGCCAGGACCGTCGGGACGTCGCCGGGCCTCTCGGTGCAGGTCAGCGGCAGGTCAGCGGCATCCCGGCGACGGGACATCTGCAGGTCAGCGGCCTCCGGCGGTGCCGAAGGCCTCCGGGACGGAGAGCGTGCCCGAGACGGAGTCCTGGGCGATGCTCGTGGCGAGCGCACGGGCGGTGGCCGTGTCCGGGCCGGGCTGGGGGACGAAGAGCGCCGACCTGTAGTAGCGCAGCTCGTCGATGCTCTCCAGGATGTCGGCCAGGGCGCGGTGCCCGCCGTTCTTGGTGGGCGAGGCGAAGTACACGCGCGGGTACCAGCGTCGGGCGAGCTCTTTGATCGAGGAGACGTCGATGATCCTGTAGTGCAGGTGGGCGACGAGGTCCTGCATGTCGCGGTCGAGGAACATCTTGTCGGTCCCGACCGAGTTGCCGGCCAGGGGAGCCTTGCCGGGCTCCGGGACGAAGCCGCGCAGATAGTCGAGCACCTGCGCCTCGGCATCGGCCAGGGTTGTGCCGCCCGCGAGCTCGTCGATGAGCCCGGAGCTCGTGTGCATGTCGCGCACGAAGTCGTTCATCTGCTCGAGCGCCTCGTCGGGTGGCCGGACGATGACGTCGATCCCGTCACCCAGGACGTTCAGCTCGGAGTCGGTGACCACTGCGGCGACCTCGACGAGGGCGTCGGCGCCCAGGTCCAGGCCTGTCATCTCGCAGTCGATCCAGACGATGCGGTCGTTCTTGCTCTGTGTTCGTGCCACGGGCTCAGCCTACGGCGTGCACGAGAGAGCCCCGTCGCCGGGAGGGTGCTGACCCCGGCGACGGGGCTCGGTGGCGGCGCTCACGCGTCGCGGTGGAGGAGGTGTGCGATCCGAGCCCAGAGCCGGGCTGCGAGAGACCGGGTGTGCGGGGCTCGGCGGGCTCGTGCGATCTCTTGCACGAGCCGATGGCGTTCGAGCTCGAAGAGCGCGAGGTCGCCGTGGGGGTTCAGGGGGTGCATGGTGTGGTGCTCCGTGACTGTCAGGTGTGCGGGCTCAGGTGTCGACTCCTGAGGTCCCATGACGTCACCGCGGTGTGGCACGAGCCAACCACCTGGCTGCTCTGCCGCGCACCCTTATTTCCGCTGCAGAGCTCCCACAGACACCTCGCATACCGCCCGCACACCTCCCGCTGCCGAGCCGTCGGGGCGAGGGTAGTGTCGGCTGATGCCCTCACGAGAGACCACCCGTCGCGTCCCAGCGCTCCTGCCCGGGCTGCTGCTCGTGATCCTCGGGGCGTCGGGCTTCGCGGTCCTGCTCGACGCCGTCCTCGAGCGCGACGACCTGGCAGGCCTCGACCAGCCTGCGCTCGAGTGGCTGGCGGACCACAGGACAGGCTGGCTCACCACGGTGTTCACGACGATCACCACGGTCTTCGGCCCCTACGTCCTGCCGGTGATCGTCGCCGTCGGCTGCGGGATCTGGGGCTGGCGGACGCACCGCTGGCGCGACCCGGTGATGCTCGTCGGCGCGATGGTCTTCTCCACGATCGTCTCGACCGTGGTCAAGGCGCTCGTGGCTCGTCCTCGGCCCGCGGGAGATCTCCAGACCGTCCCGGGCGTGGAGTCCTCCTTCTCCTTCCCGTCCGGCCACACGATCGGCGCGGCGACCCTCGTCCTCGTCGGCGGGTACCTGCTGTGGCGCGAGGCGCGCACCCGGAGCGCCTTCGTCGAGTGGACCGTCGTGAGCGTCGTGGTGGTGCTGGTGGTCGCAGCGAGCCGGCTGTACCTCGGCTACCACTTCATCACCGACGTGCTCGCGGGGGTGTGCCTGGCTGTCGTCACCCTCGGGGTGGTCGTCGGGATCGACCGCTGGCGCGGTGCGTCGGTCGGAGCGACCCACGGCGAGGAGATCACGCTTGCGGCGCGCGAGGAGGACGCCAGGCTCGGCTCCGGAGCCGCTGGCCCTACCGCGGCGAGCCCCACCCCTTCCGCCAGGCAGGCGCCGCAGGACCCCAGGACAGCAGACGACCCCTCCGACCGCTGACGGTCGGAGGGGTCGAGAGGTGCTGAGCGGAGACGAGGCCGGCAGGCTCGCTGACATTCCGCGGGGTGCCGAGGAGTGACAGCGCCTGGGCGCTGACCGCAGCACCTCAGGGCTCGAAGGGCCCCGGGGGGCGTGTCTCTCTCTCCTCAGAGAGCAGTGAGGATCATCGGCCCGTCGTCGGTGATCGCGATGGTGTGCTCCCAGTGGGCGGCGCGTGCACCGCGCGGTGAGCGCAGCGTCCAGCCGTCGTCGTCCTGCACGTAGTCTCCGTGACCGTCGGCGATGAACATCGGCTCGATCGCGATGACGAGGCCGGGCGTCAGCTTGAGTCCCTTGCCGCGGCGGCCCTCGTTGGGGACGAAGGGGTCCATGTGCATCTCGGTGCCGATGCCGTGCCCGCCGTGGTCCTCGAGGTTCCCGAAGCGTGCCTTGCGGGCGACCCTGGACACGGCGTGGCCGATGTCGCCGATCGTGCTGCCCACCTGTGCTGCGGCGATGCCGGCGTCGAGCGCGGCCTTGGTGACGTCGACCAGGCGCTGGTCCTCGGCCCGCGGCGTCCCGACGATGAAGCTGCGGGCGGAGTCGCCGCACCAGCCGTCGAGGACAGCCCCGAAGTCGATGCTCACGAGGTCGCCGTCCTGGAGGGCGTAGTCCGTCGGGATGCCGTGCACGATCGCGTCGTTGACGGACGCGCAGATGACCCCGGGGAAGGGGACGGGTGCCCAGTCGGGGTGGTAGTCGAGGAAGGGCGAGGTCGCGCCGGCGTCGGCGAGGACACGCGCGGCGACGCTGTCGATCTCCTTGAGCGTCACGCCGACCGCTGCGGCGTCCTGCATGGCCTGGAGTGCGCGGGCGACCACGCGGCCGGCCTCACGCATCTTGACGATCTGGGCGGGGGTCTTCATCTCGATCACGTCCCGAGCCTACTGCCCGGGGGTGATGCGACGGTGTCAGCCGCGGGCGCGGACCTCGTCGACGCCGCGGTTCGCGAGCTCGTCGGCCTTCTCGTTGCCGACGTCGCCCGAGTGCCCCTTGACCCACGTCCACGTGATGGTGTGCCGTGCGACCTGCTCGTCGAGGGCCTGCCAGAGGTCGACGTTCTTGACGGGCTTCTTGTCACCGGTGCGCCAGCCGTTGCGCTTCCAGCCTGCGATCCACTTCGACATGCCGTTCATCACGTAGGTCGAGTCGACGTGCAGGTTGACCACGCACGGCCTCTTGAGAGCTCGGAGCGCCTCGATGACGGCCGTGAGCTCCATCCGGTTGTTGGTGGTCACGGCCTCGCCGCCGAAGAGCTCGCGCTCGTGCCCGCCGGCCTTGAGCCACGCGCCCCAGCCGCCGACGCCCGGGTTGCCCTTGCACGCGCCGTCGGTCCAGATCTCGACGGTGTCGTCCTGCTCGGAGGGCGGGTCGGTCGGTGCGGGGGAGGGCTGCGTCATGCACACATCCTCTCAGGGCGAGGGTGTGGTCGAGGCCCAGGCGGGGGCCGTCCACCTGTCCTGAGCGGACCTGTCGGCATCGTGCAGCGACCGCGCGCCCTCGCCACGTGCTCGACGCCGCAGGTCTCGCATAGGATCGACGTGCCTCCGTAGCTCAGTGGATAGAGCAAGAGCCTTCTAATCTCTAGGTCGCAGGTTCGAGTCCTGTCGGGGGCACCAGGTCGTCGGGTGGGTCGGTTGCGGCCTACCGTCGCCAGCCGTGCGTGAGCTCGACTCCCCGGCTGTGCACAGTTACCCGGCGTGCGCGGGTGACGATCTCGTCGGACGATGTCTCCAGGTGACCGACCGCGGAGGTCGCCTAGCTCACGAGGACGGACGCGCAGACCTCGCCGACGACGGCGGGGCGAGCGCGAGGCGATCTCGGCGAGAGCCGAGGTCTTCGTGCGCGGTGCCACGCCTCGTGCCGACGAGACACCGCCAGCCGACCCGCTCGGGCCCTCGAGCGGGTTCCGCCCTCGGCCCACGTCCACGCCTGCGCGCCGCCCCGAGGTCCTGTCTGGGGGCTCCACGCGACGCGCAGGGTTCGTCAGACCCTGGAGAGTGCATGCCGTCGATCCCGCTCGCCCCGCTGCCGCAGCACCTCGAGACCGTCCAGACCTGGACGCTCGACTCGGTCTCAGAGCTCGGGAGGCTCCGGCGAGAGCTGTCGGAGGCGCTCCTCGAGTCCCACCCTGAGCAGGCGGCCGCGCACGGCGAGCTGACGGAGGGCATGGTCCTGGTCTGCAGCGAGCTCGCGACGAACGCGATCAAGCACGGTCGTCCGCCGACAGTCGTCAGGCTGCTGAGCGACGGCGTCTACGTCCTCGACGTGATGGACCACGACCCCGTCAGCATCCCGGCCATCGCTCGCGGGCGAGGCGCTGGGGAGGGGGGCTTCGGGCTGGTCCTCGCCGACATGCTCGCAGCCCGGGTCGGCTGGTACTCGGGGGACGAGACCAAGCACATCTGGGCGTCGTTCCCGGTCGACGAGCGGCGCGACGACGGCTCCGACGCCTGACGCAGCTTCGTCGGCGCAGACCGGCGCCGCGTCGACTCCCCACCATGCCCGACGAGGCTGTCGACGAAGGGTTCGCTCGGAGGACGATCAGAGGGTGTTCGATGCCTAGAGCACCCCGCGCTGCGCGCAAGGTGCTCTGGCGGAGCAGGTCTGACATCGGCCCCGGACGCCCCGTCGGTCGGTGGCGAGAGCAAGAGCCCTCTCGCTGGGGGCGCATGTCAGAGTCCTGTCGGGAGCACCAGGCTGTGGTCGCCCGAGCCGCAGCCCTCGGTCATGGGTGGGTCTGCGGTCCCGGCAGCCGGCTTACCAGCGAAGGAGCGTCAGGCCGACAGACATGCCACCGCCGAACCCCGCCATGAGGACGAGGTCGCCCTCGGTGACCCGGCTCTCTCGGCGGACGATGTCCAGGGTGAGCGGGATGGATGCCGACCCGGTGTTGGCATACCTCTCGACGACCAGGTGATGCGTGAGGTCGGGGAACCCCATCGCCGTCACGAGCTCGTCGAGCATGACACCGTTCGCCTGGTGGGGGATGAGGTGACGGACCTCTCTGGGGTCGACTCCCACCTCCGAGAGGAAAGCGCGGATCACTCCGGGGAGCGTCGTGGTGACGAAGCTCCGGACGTCCCGCCCAGCCATCTGGAAGTAACGGAGCTCGTCGGTCGGATCTCCGGCGAAGGGGAGGCGAGAACCCCCCATCGGTACCTGGATGACGTCCGAGAGGTGCCCGTAGGTGCACATCTTGCCGGCGACGACCGTGGGCCCCGGCGATTCCGAAGAGAGACCTAGGACGACCGCGCCCGCACCGTCGCCGAACAGGACGACAGTCCTCCGGTCGGTCGGGTTGAGGATGCGCGAGTACAGGTCTGCGCCCACCACGAGGGCGTAACCACCGGTCGTAGCGATCAGCTGGGTGACTGAGTTGAGCGCAAACTCGAAACCGCTGCAGACGGAGTTGAGGTCGTACGCGGCAGCGTTCTCCGCGCCGATCATGTCCTGGAGTATCGCCGCCGTGGGCGGCTGTGAGTGGTCCGGCGTCGACGTGGCGACCACGAGGAGCTTGATCTCCGACGGGTCGACTCCGGAGTCTCTCAGCGCTGCGGTGGCCGCCCGGGCGGCGAGGTCGCTCGTCGCGGAAGACGGATCCGCCCAGCGTCGCGAGGCGATCCCCGTCTTGCGCCGGATCCAGGCGTCGTCGACACCCGCAGGGCCGCCCACCTCGTCGTTCGAGACGGCACGCTCGGGGACGTACGAGCCTGTGCCGATGATGCTCACGGCCTGCGGCGGGACGGAGGTCGGTGCGAATTCTAGGGTCAGGCCGCGCTCAGCGAGCAGCGGGCCGTGGCCGTCTGGGCGGTGCATCGTCTTCACGTGCGGGCCTCACTCTGCGGTGGTGGCGGAGGACTCACGTTCGGTGAGAACTCCTCGGAGATGGTTCAGGCCGTTCAGCGCTGCTGGGAAGCCTGCGTAGACGGTCATCTGGATGACGACCTCGATCAGCTCGTCGGCTGTCCCGCCGACATTGAGGTACCCATGCATGTGCAGGCACAGCTGGGGCACGCAGGTGCCCAGCGCGATGCACGCCGCGACCGTGACGAGCTCACGCTCCTGGAGGGAGAGTCCCGGCCTGGCGTACACGTCTCCGAAGGAGTACTCGACGATGAAGCGTGCGAGGTCTGGTGCGATGTCGGCCAGTGCGTCGACCACTGCCGCACCGCCCGCCCCGTCGATCTGCTCGAGGAGCCTCGAACCGGTTGCGAACCGCTCCGCAGGGGCGGTCTGGTGCGGTGTGGTCGAGAGCTCGACACCCCGTGCGGCGAAGACCTCCCGTGCTGTCGT
The DNA here is from genome assembly GCF_001425965.1 of Sanguibacter sp. Leaf3. Lineage (NCBI taxonomy): Bacteria > Bacillati > Actinomycetota > Actinomycetes > Micrococcales > Sanguibacteraceae > Sanguibacter > Sanguibacter sp. Leaf3. Next base: position 1,390,455 of record NZ_LMRH01000001.1, read on the forward strand.
GACGGCGTTGAGGGTCGCTGGGAAGCCCGCGTAGATCGACACGTGGACGAGGGCCTCGACGATCTCCTCAGGCGTGCAGCCGACGTTCAACGCTCCGCCGACGTGGAACCCGAGCTGGCTGGGCGCGTTCCCCAGCGCGGCCAGAGCCCCGACCGTCGCCAGCTGACGTCTGGAGCGAGACAACCCTGGTCTGTCGAACACGTCGGCGTAGCCGAACTCGACGACAAGTCTCTCGAGGTCCGGGCTGAATCCTCTGACGGTGTCGAGGACTGATCCCTCGGCGCTCTTCTCGACCTCGGCAAGAACACGCTTGCCGCGCAGGTACCTCTCGTCTGTGATCATCGTCGTCGTCCTTCCTGCTAGTGCTGTCGTGATGCTGAGGGAAAGTCCGGATCGGATCCGAGGCTCCCGGACTCGGCCCACCGGTCGCGTGGGATCTCCTGGATGTAGACGCTGATCCTGTCCAGGGGGCCCCGGTGACTTCCTTGGTGGTCGCGGTCTGAGCTGTCATGAGGGCGCGTGCCTGTTCGTCGGTCTGACCGTCCCAGGTGGTGAGGCAGATGATCGGCATGGATGTCCTGTCTCAGGTGGGGTGGATGTCGAAGAAGGTGTTGTCTGCGAGCTTGAGCTGCGCGTGGACATCGCCTCCGAGCCCGAACTGCCCGATGGCACCGGCGTGGCTGCGTTGCTCGGACATCCAGAGGACGACCACGTTGATGACCCGGTTCCCCTGGTTCGGGAAGGGGGCGGGGAGCCTGGCGACGTAGTGCCCGGAGCCGTGGCGGTCGGTGATGAAGACGTTCGGGATTCCGAGCGGACCCGGTCTTGTCGGGTTCTCCGTTCTGAGGTCCCAGGCCTTGAGGGTCATCACCGTGTAGAGGCTGTCCGGGAGGAGTCCCGACATGGTGAGCTCGAACTCGGCCGCCGGGTCGCTCGGTACCCATCGGACCGTCACCGTCCCTCGAGCCTGCAACCAGGTCCGGAGGGTGATAGGTGGCAGGCGTCTGGGTCCGTCGGACAGGCGCTCGTCTGGGTAGCGCACAGCGTGGAGCGGGACGCTCGGCCTGTGGACCGTGTGCGCATCGAGCCTCTGCTCGGGTGCGAAGAGCATCGCGTAGTTGTTGGAGGGCAGTGGCAGCGGCAGCGTGTGGAGGACGATCTCACCTGTTCGGGCGTCGTCCCCGAGGTCGAGCTCTTCGAGCACCCTGTGCGGTCGGTGGGTGCCGAAGTCTGGTGCAGGGTCTGCTGCGACGATGGCGGCACCCCAGCGAGCGTCTGCCCCGAGCGCACCAGGTCGGTTGACCTTCCCCACCACGACGAAGTTCCCGTGCTGGTCCATCGCCTCGCTCGGAGGGTAGAGGGGACCCTGGGTCGTGGCGGTCAGCTCGAAGTCGCGGGTCTTCATCGTGTTGCTCCTCGTGCTCGGAGGGCCCTGGTATCGCTCGTCGTGCTGGCCAAGACCAGCGTCAGGACGACTGCTGCTGCGGAGGCGACGACGACGAGTGCCCATCCGTGGTCCTGCCACAGCCACCCGAGGAAGCTCCCGGCCAGCAGGCACACGAGGAAGTACGACGCCGAGGCAGACCCCTTCTGGTCGACCCCCACCAGCTGGGTGAGACGGACCATGAGCCCTGGCTGTGCTGCGAAGACCCCGAGGTAGAGGATCAGCAGCCCGAGCGTCGCGCCGACGGCGTCGGTGGCGAGCCTGACGGCGACCGTCCCGGCGAGGCAGAGGCAGAGCCCGAGGAGCGAGACCTTCTTCGCCCCGAGCCTCGGGACCAGGGCACCTGCGAGCGGTGCCCCTGCCAGCGCGATCAGCCCACTCAGGTTGATCGCACCGATCGCGCTGGGACCCAACGACAGGGGCGGGTCGCTCAGGCGGAGGGTGAGGACCGTGGTCAGTCCGAGATAGCCGAAGAAGAGAGACCCTCCGACTCCTAAGAAGCGGAGCACGTCGGGCCGAGCAATCATCGTCAGAGCAGCGGCATAGGCCCTGACGACGCTCTGGCTGCGGCTGGTCGTACGGGGCAGCGCGAGGCTGGAGAGGCCCGCGACAAGGATCGCGCTCGCGAGAACGACGTAGGTCCACCGCCAGCCGACAGACCCTGCGAGGAGTGCCCCGACACCTCGACCGAGGGTGATCCCTGCGACGGTTGCTGCGAGGATCACCCCGAAGGACCGCCCGGTCCGTCCGTTGCCGGCGCGAGCCGCGAGCGCGAGCATCGCCGAGGGCACGCTCGCTGCGCAGACCCCTGTCGCCGCGGCTGCCACGACGAACATCGGGAAGCTGGTGGTGAGTGCGGTCAACCCGCCGGCGAGAGCCGTGGCGACGGCTCCGGACGAGGCCAGCGCACGAGCAGAGTAGACGTCGGACAGCGGTCCGAAGGCGAAGAACGCCAGCGCATAGCTCAGGGCCGATGCCGTGAACGCATCACGGGCCGCGACCTCGGAGATCTCCAGGTCGCTGGCGAACTCGGGGAAGATCGTCTGGGGGACGTAGACGATTGCCACGGACACTGCGGTGGCGTCGGCGGCCACGACGACATGGGACGGTCTCATACGAGCCCCGCTGACAGTCCGCCGTCCACGACGAAAGACCCGCCGGTGATGTACGAGGCGTCGTCGGAGGACAAGAATCGCGCCATGCCGGCGATGTCCTCGGGGCTCGCAAGGCGCCCCATCGGGATCCCGGACCTGGCGCTCGCATCGATCTCCTCGGCGGTCGAGCTGCTGTGCTCAGCCAGCTCCGCGCACGTCTGCAACCACCGTGCTGTCGACACCGGGCCCGGGTCGACGAGGTTCACCCTGACGCCGTCTGGGGCGAGGCCTCTCGACGCCGGATTGGCAACAGCACCGAGCGCCGCGTTGAGGGCACTCCCTATGGGGAAGAGGGGGGACGGCTCTGACCTGAAGAGTCCCGGGACCAGGACGACGGAGCCGCGGCCTGCCGAGCGCATCGAGGGTTCGAAAGCCCTCATCAGACGGACCGCCCCGAGGAGCTTGCCCTGGATCGCCTCGAGCCACTCCGCGTCGGTCGACTCGCCGAGGCGGCGGACCGGATGGTCTCCGGCAGCGTGCACCAGGGTCCCCGGGGCGCCGTGGCGTCCGACGATCGTGGCGGCAGTGGCGTCGACCGAGCGGGAGTCGTTGATGTCGGCCTCGTGCGTCTCGATCCAAGCACCTGGGGCGGCGTCGACCTGGAGCCGTCTCGCGAGAGCCTCGAGCGTCGCCTGCCGACGGCCGAGCAGCACGACCGGGGTGCCCAGGGCGACGAAGGTCGATGCGACGGCGCTGCCGATCCCGCCCGTGGCTCCGGAGATGATGACGGGTCCGGGCACGTCAGATCCCCCCGACCCGGGTGTAGATCCTCGTGGCGAGCCCGTGGTTGCCACCGGTGATGTAGTTGTCACCCGCAGCCTGGACGATCTCCTTGTAGCGGTCCGAGGAGAACACTGAGCGGTAGACCCCTGGGTCTCCGTCGAAGCCCGAGAGGAAGAGCACTCCTGGCCGGGTCGTCATGACCGTGTGATAGGCGGAGAAGGTCGAGATCTCCGGGGAGGTGCGGACGACGTCGAAGATCGTCTCGTCTCGCCACGCCCTGTAGTCTTCGTACCTCGGCGGGCGTACCTCGACGTAGCGCAGCTCGAGGTGCTCGGTCTCAGGCAGTGGGCCAGCCGTCGGCTTCGGCTCCTCGATCCGGGTCAGGATCTCGCGGCGGAAGTCGCCGGCGGCCCACGTTGCCAACGCGTCCCACAGGTCTTGGCGTTCGAGCCCCGTAGCGCCGAGGTCGGGCCAGGTCTCGTAGGCCCGGATCTCCAGGAGCGTCGTCCCGTCTTCTCGCTCGTAGAGCCTCACGTCGTCGGGGGACCCCGCTAGCAGGCCCTTCCATGCGGACCTCGCTGCGGGGAGCGTGCCCTCGACGAGGGGGAGCTCGGTGATCTGGATGGTCGAAGCTGACATCTCTGTGCCCTTCTGGGGAGAATGGTGGAACTGGCGGACGATGGAGATCGAGCGGACTTCGGGAGTTCAGGGTTTCTCGAGCGGGAGGTGTCTCCAGCCCTCGATGGCTGCGAGTCGGCGCATGTCGGGCTGCGATCCCACGACGACGCCTTCACCAGCACGACGGAGCAGCGGCGCATCGCTGAGGTGGTCACCGTAGGCGCGCACTCGTCGACGGTCGATGCCGAGTGCCTCGATCAGTTGCTGAGCGGCGTCGGCTTTTGCGGCCCCGATCATCGGCACCGCGATCTCGCCCGTGTAGACGCCGTCTGCCGTCGCAGGCTCCGAACCCAAGACGTGCTCGGCATCGACAGCACGAGCGACCGGAGCGAGGCAGGCCTCGAAGGACCCCGAGACGAGAGCGACGGCGGCCCCGTCAGCGCGAAGGCCCATGAGCTCGTCGAGGACGGGCTCGTGGAAGAAGCTGCCGCTGGCGACCTCGTCGAAGAACCAGGTCCTCCCGAGCTCGAGCACCCAGCTGTGGCTGAGCCCGGCAAGGGCCTTGTAATAGGCGGCGTTGACCTGCTCGCGCGGTGCCCCGGTCTCGGCGAGCCTGCTGAAGCGGCTCACGGCATGGCTGCGGTCGTCGGACGACCACCCCTGCTGGAGCAGCACCCTGTCCAGGAAGGAGAACATGCTCTTCGGTCGGATCAGCGTCTCGTCGACGTCGAAGAAGGCGAGGAGCGGCCTAGGCACGATCCGCTCCGGCTGCTCGACGAGGGATCTGTGCGTTCACGGCACCCTCGGCCTTCTTGCTCTCGATCTGGTGGATGCGTGCACCGGCGAACACTGTGTAGCCCACCCGTGTGGTGCTGACGCTCACGCCGTTCTGCTCGATCTCGATGACAGCGACGAAGCCGGCTGACTCCGGCCGTGACCGGTCCGGCTCGGTGGTCTCGAAGCGGAGCGAGGCCGGGAGGGGGAAGAGGAAGGAGTGGAACTCGGTGGCCATGGACGCGATGACGAAGTACGGGTCCTGAAGACCGTCGATCAACCGCAGGCAGTGCGTCGAGGCCAGGAACATCTGCCGGGATGCCTCGACCACGACCATGCCCTGGACGTGCTGACCCGTCTGGTGGTCCAGGAGCAGCTCGTTGTCGTTCTCGAGACGAAGGTCGGCCGTGGTCGTCAACGTCCCTGCTGACCTGAGGTTGGCGACCAGGACGTTCTGAGACCGACGTTTGTGGCTGGCCGACCGCGACACGAGGTTCAGCGGCTGGTGGCGTATCTCGGGGCGCGGCACGTGACCGGACTCCTCGATCACCGTGCTGAGCTCTGCGAGGTCTGAGCCGTTCACGCCCTGACCGATGACGATCGTGCGGGGGAGGACCTCAGGCTCGTCCTCTGCGAGCCTCAACAGTTCGGTCAGCGTCAGGACGCCGTCGAGCCGAGCGATGCCCTCGAACCTGTCCCCGACGACCGCGACGACTTCTGCGCCTCTCGGCGTCATCGTGAACCTGCCTCTCTGCCGGACCTTCAACCTCGGCTGCAACCGCGAGAGGTCGCGGTCGAACCGAAGTAACCAACTGGTTGGATGCTATATGGACGATACGTCCGATCTGTCTCCGGTGTCAACCATGTTCGGGGGTGACCCGCCGGGCGCAGAACCGCCCAGACGGGTGAGGCCGGGACGGGACCGGGGTGACCGCAGGGTGCCGCGCGGGTGGCGCTCGTCCACCCATCGACGGTCGGCGACGGCCGCGCCGCACGGCGATGGGGTGAGGGGAGGGTGACGCCTCTTACCCCTCCGGGATCGCTCCGGGTGCAATCCGGGTGAGGAGGGGGGTGGTTGCCCTCGTCGCCCCTGTCCGAGGGCGGTCCCGGGCCTAGCGTCGGCGACAGGCAAGACGTCTCGGAGTCACTGTCGCTGGAAGGTCGATCATGAAGAGAAGAGCAGGAAGTCTGGCCGGGGGAGGACTACGGTCCCTCGCCGGCAGAGCACGCTTCGCCGTCGTCGTGGTCCCGTCGCTCGTGCTCGGGGGTGTGGTGAGCGGCGCTGCTCTCCCCCCGGCACCTGCGGCGGCGTCCGAGGAGCTCGTCGAGACCCCTCGCACCGCCGCGAGCGCTCCGAGCCCCGACGACCTCGCTGCGGTCGACCCCGCGCAGACGACGGTGCCGGACCCGGCTCCTGTCGTCGAGCCGGAGCCTGTGCCGCCGGTCGTGGAGGAACCCGCACCTCCAGAGCCCGTCGACCCCGCACCGCCGGCTGCCGAGCCCGCACCCGTCGACCCGGTGCCTGTCGGACCGGCAGCCCCCGGACCTACCACGCCTGAGCCGACGGTCCCTGACCCGGCGACCGACGAGCCCGCGACACCGACGTCCCCGGCTCCTGCGCCCCAGTCCCGCTCGGCTGCCCCGCAGCCCGGCGTCCCAGACGCCGCGGCAGCGGTCGACGACGAGGTCGTCCCTGCCGTGGTGCCCGACCCCACGACCACCCAGTCGGTCGTGACCGTCAAGGTCGGCGGCATCCGCACGACCCTGACCCAGGTGTCCCCGCTCGCCGGCGTGACGCTCCAGCTCTTCGACGGGGGGACCGCTGGCGCGACGACCCCGAGGCTCGAGCCGTGGGCGACCTGCGTCTCTGACGCGACCGGCGACTGCAGCTTTGTCGTCCCCGAGACCGGTGACGGCGGCGTGAACCGTGACGCGAGGTTCTGGGTCAAGCAGGCCGGCGCCGCGCCGAGCGGCTACTTCGCGAACGCGACTCTGGCTGTCGGCGGCGACACGACGTCGCAGACCTACCAGTTCCGCACAGGCCTCCAGCTCCGCGGCGGCACCACCTACACCTCGACCACCGACTTCATGGTGAGCTCGGGACGCGGGTTCACGGCCTCGGGTGGCATCTGGCAGAGCTCGCTCGCCGACCCGGGCCTCCCGGCCCAGTGCGGGCTGCGTGTCGCGCTGGTCGTCGACCTCTCCGGGTCCGTCGGCCGGTACATCACCGAGATGCGCGGTGCAGCCTCGACCTTCGTCGACTCGCTCACGGGGACGCCGAGCTCGGTCGCCCTCTTCACCTTCGCCGACAACGCCCCGGCGGCGACAGGCGCGAACCTCGGGCTGACCCCGGTCTCGACCCCCGCGGGTGCGCAGACCGTCAAGAACCGCATCGCGAGCTACACCGCTGGTTTTGACACCAACTGGGACCGTGGCCTCTACCAGGTGGCGGCCTCGTCGACGGCCTTCGACGTCGCGGTGGTCCTCACCGACGGGAACCCCACGGTGTACGCGGCCCACGAGGGCCCGGGTGACCTCACCCGCTTCCGCGAGGTCGAGAACGGCATCTTCTCCGCCAACGCCGTCAAGGCCGAGGGCACCAGGATCATCGCCGTCGGTGTCGGCGACGGGCTCGGGGGTGCCCCCGACAACCTGCGCGCGATCTCCGGTCCTGCCGCCGGGTCGGACTACTACCAGACCGACGACTACGCCGAGGCGGGAGAGGCCCTGCGCGACCTCGCGCTCGGCACGTGCAACGGGTCGGTGAGCGTCGTCAAGCAGGTCGTCCCGTCCTCCACCACAGGCGAGACCGTCACGGGGGCGACCCCCTCGGGCGGCTGGACCTTCGAGGCGAGCACCTCGAGCCCCGGCGTCACACCGTCCGAGCAGTCGGGCACCACGGTCTCCGGGACGGGGGCCGTGAACTTCCCGCTCGAGTACGCGGGCGGGTCGTCGACGGCGACGGTCACCGTGACCGAGCAGCAGAAGGACGGCTTCACCCTCGTCACGCAGGCCTCGAAACGGGCTGTGTGCACGGACATCGCCACGGGCGACCCCGTCGAGGTCACCAACGACCCCGACGACGCGCTCGGCTTCAGCGTCGACGCACCGGCGACGGCCGCGATCACCTGCACCGTCTACAACAGGGCACCGCAGCCGCAGGCGAGCCTGACCGTCGACAAGGAGTGGGTGGTCAACGGGACCACCTACACCGAGGGCAACCAGCCGATCGGCCTCGCCGCCCAGCTCACGGTCGACGAGACCCCGCAGCCCTGGTCCTCCCCGCGCGACGGCTTCGTCGAGGGGGCGCAGGTCGAGGTCGCCGAGACCACCGCGATCACCGGTCGCGACCTCTGCGAGGTCACCGGCTCGCGGATCACCGAGCAGGACGGCCAGACGGTCGACCTCCCCGTCCCGTCGACCATCACCCTCGAGGCCGGAGACGGCAACCGCCTCACGGTCACCAACACCGTCACCTGCGAGGCAGAGCTCACGCTCGTCAAGCAGGTGGCCGGCGGACCGGCTCAGCCCACCGACTGGGCCCTAGACGCCGTCGCACCGGACGGGTCCCTCCCCGGCCCGTCCGGTGCGACGGGAACTCCCGGCGCGACAGCCCTGGTCACCCCGGGCGTGCGCTACCCGCTCGTGGAGTCCGGAGACGGACGCTACGTGCAGACGATCCGGCCCGGCGCCGTGCTCGTCCCACCCTCGACAGGGTCGTGGCAGTGCGAGCAGGTCACCGAAGACGGCACAGTGGTCCCAGGCTTCAACGACGGGATCAACGGCGGTGTCACCGTCCCGCTCGGGTTCCGGGTCCGGTGCACCTCGGTGAACCAGTCGGCCACGCTCACCCTGGTCAAGGAGGTCGTCAACGACGACACCGGGACCGCCGAGCCCGCCGACTGGTCGCTCACAGCGACCCCCACGGGCGACGTCCCTGACGACGTCGTCGCCGAGAGCGTCACCGGCTCGACCGAGGGTGTGACGGTCCAGGTCCGACCCGGGACCGTCTACGACCTGACCGAGTCCGGACCCGAGGGCTACGCGCTCGCCTCCCTCGAGTGCAGCACAGGCCCAGGGGACACCTTCGTCCCCGCGACCTCGGTCAACCTGGCCGCGCTCGACTCGGTGACCTGCGTCTTCGTCAACGACGACGTCCCCCCGCCGCCCTCGTGGCTGCTGTCCAAGACGAGCGACCCCGCCGACGGCACCGTCGTCACCGAGGGCCAGACCGTCACCTACACCCTGCACGCCGTCAACGACGGGCAGGTCGACGTCCTCGGAGCCACAGCTGTCGACGACCTCACCGACGTGCTCGACGACGCGACGCTCGTCGAGCCCCTCGACCCGAGCCTCACCCTCGACGCCGAGACCGGGCTGCTCACCTGGCAGCTTCCCGACCTGGTCGTCGGAAGCGACGAGGTGACCGTGCAGTACGCGGTCGTCGTCTCCGAGGTCGAGACCGCGGGGACGCTCCACAACGTCGTGACCGCCGGTACACCCGGTGGGCGCTGCCCGGCCGAGCTGCCGCCCGTGGGACGTGAGCTCGCCGCCGCGACCTTCTTGGCGGGAGCCGTCCAGGCCCTCGTCGAGAACGGCTGCGAGACAGACCACCCGACGGGGGAGGTCGACCTGTCGGTCGCCAAGACCCACGCGGCTGTGGTCGACGACGCCGTCGACTCCGGCTCGGGCCAGCGCCTGGACTACACGGTCGAGGTCACGAACGTCGGCGTCGACCCCGCCGCCGACGTGGTCGTCACCGACCCGCTGCCGGACTCGGTCGACTATGTCGAGGGCACGCTGGTCGTACCCGCAGGCTGGACGGCGCAGATCGTCGACGGGCTGCTCACAGCCAGCTCCGACGGCGACCTCGCCGCCGGGGAGGTCGCGACCTTCACCTACGCGGTCCTGGTCGGTGACGTCCCGCGGGCCGTCCCGGGCGGCGCCCACGACGACATCGTCAACACCGCCTGCGTCTCCTCGGCAGGGCTCGACGCCGACCTCGCAGACAACTGCGCGACCGACACGGTCCCCGTGAAGTCCGTGGCCGTCACGGCGCTCGCGGTCTGCGTGAACGACACGCCGTACGTCTCGTACGAGGTCACGCCGTCGAACGTCGTGGGAGACCCTGTCGTCGCCCTGATCTGGTGGACCGCAGCGGCCTACGAGGCCCGGGACGTGACGATCGGTGCTGCCGACACCGCAGCGCTCCTCGCCGACGGCGCCTCGCAGGTCGACCGGGTCACGCTGCCCGACGGCTGGGTCCAGGGTGACACCATCACGGGCGAACAGCTGTGGCCCGGTGCTGCTGTCGACGCCGACGGTGATCCCGTCGCCTGGCCCGGCTGGACGCAGAGGGCAGACGGCACATGGTTCCTCGACCCTGCAGCCCCGTTCTACGAGCTGCGCGGCGAGACCGTCGTGGAGGTCCGGGTGAACCCGTCGACAGGGTCGACCCTCGTCTACCCGCCGGCGACCCCGGACTGCGACGCCAACCCACCGGTCGTCGACCCGCCCACGGTGGCCCCGGCGTCCGGCGCGGTGCCCCGCGGTGGTCGAGGTGTCGTCTCCTCGCCGTCGTACCTGCCTCGCACCGGGGCCGAGATCGGCGCGGCGGCCCTGCTGGGCACCGGTCTGCTCGCCCTGGGGGCGATGCTCGTCGGGAGCCGCCGCAGGCGTGACGGGCTGACGCGGGACGGGAGGCTGTAGCGGCCGGCGGCGTGCCGGAGCGGTGAGGGTCGGGCTGCGGACGCAGCCCGACCACCGGTGGCGGGGCCCCACGAGCACCTGGGTCCCCGCCACCGGTGCGCGCCCGCGCAGGTGCCGCGGTGCATGCCTGCGCAGGTGCGCCTCGGTCGTCGTGCGCGCGGTACCTGTCTCGGAGCACCCGGTCGGGCGGCTCGGCTCCTGGGACGCCCCGTGGGCGCACCCGGACGGCGAGGTCCAGCCCCGTGGTCGTCGGCCCTCACCGCTCGCGAGTGCCCGGAGCGTGCCAGGGTGGTCTCAGGACGACCGACCGGCCGACGAGAGGCAGACGCATGGACCAGGCAGCACAGGCGAGCGCGACCCCGACCGCAGGAACCGTGACGCACGACCACCCGGTGCTCGACCTCGCCGGGACGTGGAACGCCCGTGACGTCGGTCGTCCGTCCGCACCTGGCGAGCCTGGGGGAAGCAGCGCCGGCAGCTCCGCGGGTGACGCAGGACCAGGGCCGGTGCTGCGCGGCGGGGTGCTGCTCCGCTCTGCCTCGCTCAGCACTCTCGCTCGCGAGGGTGTCGCGACGCTCGAGCGCCTCGGTGTCTCTGCGGTCCTGGACCTGCGGGGCGACCACGAGGTCGAGCGCGACGGGGCCGACGTGCTGCCTGCCGGGACCCGCCAGGTCCGGCTGCCCTTCGGCGACCTCGGCCGCTCGCACGCCGAGCCCGAGGGCGCCGGGGCCCAGGGAGCTCCGGCCGACCCGCGCGAGATGCTCGCGCGCCTCGCGAGCAGCGACGACCCCGCTGCGGCGGGGGAGAACCTCATGCACCGCCTCTACGCAGGCTTCGCCGAAGATCCTGCCGCGCTCGAGGCCGTCGTGGGAGCCTTCGAGGTCCTCGCCTCCGAGCCCGGAGCCGTCCTGGTGCACTGCTCGGCAGGCAAGGACCGCACGGGCTGGGTCGTCGCCGTCGTCCAGCTGCTCTGCGGGGTCTCGCGGGACGACGTGCTCGAGGAGTACCTGAGGTCGGCCTCGTCAGCCCCGACGCTCGCGGCCACGCTCCCGGACGTCCCCGGGGTGCCCCCGGCGTTCTGGGCAGCGTTCACGACAGTCCGCCCCTCGTACCTCCGGACCGCCCTCGACGCCGTCGAGGACACCTACGGCTCCCTCGAGGCGTACGCCGAGGCAGCAGGCGTCACCCCGGACGTCCTGGCCGCCGTGCGGGCACGCCTCGTCCAGCATGCCGGCCAGACCGGGTGAGATCGGCAGGCCTCACCCGGCGCGCGCGTTTGGCCTGACCACCGTTGCGGGCGAGAATCGTCGGGTGAGCATCAGCAGCGGTCGTCAGTCCCAGGGGTCGGCAGGTCCGTCGTCGCAGCCGTCTGGGTCGAGCGCCGACGTCGCCGAGCCGCACGTCACGGTCTTCGACGTGGTGACAGACCTGCGCCGTGACGTCGCCGCGGTCGAGCTCCCGCTGTCGATCGAGGGATCAGACGTGGCGGCAGGTCAACGCTCGCGTCTTGTCGACCAGCTCGACGACCACCTGCTCCCACGGCTCAAAGAGCTCTCCAGCCCGGCCGTCGTGGTCATCGCCGGCTCGACAGGGGCCGGCAAGTCGACCCTGCTCAACTCCTTGCTCCACGAAGAGGTCTCCGAGGCGTCGGTGATCCGCCCGACCACCCGCGAGCCCGTCGTCGTCTACAACCCGCAGGACGCCGAGGTCATCGAGGGCACCCCGCTCGTGGGTGCCGTGCGGTCTGTCGCCAACGTGAACGTCCCGCGGGGCATCGCCCTGCTCGACGCACCGGACCTCGACTCCGTCCTCGACGAGAACCGCGAGACGGCCAGCCGGCTCCTCGAGGGCGCTGACCTCTGGCTCTTCGTCACCACGGCGGCCCGCTACGGTGACGCCCTGCCCTGGCGGACCCTCGAAGGTGCCGTCGAGCGCGGTGCGACAGTCGCGATGGTGCTCAACCGCGCGCCCAAGGCCTCGCTCACCACGGTCCGCGGTGACCTCCTCAACAGGCTGCGCGAGCACCGGATGGAGAGCGCACCGCTGTTCGTGGTCCCTGACGCCGGTCCCCACGAAGGACTGCTCGACGCGTCGTCGGTCGCCCCGATCGAACGCTGGCTGCGCACGCTCGGCGGCGCCGACAGGGCCCGCTCTGTCATCTTGCGCACGCTGCGCGGCTCGCTCGCGGCGCTCCCGCCGTGGGTCGACGAGCTCAGCGGCCACGTCGAGGCCCAGCACGCGGCCGCCGTCCGGCTGCGCCGGGCCGCCGACGCCGCCCTGCCGCCCGTCGCGCAGGCGACCCGCCTCGTGGTCGAGTCCGGTCGCCTCTCGCTCGGCGCCGTCGAGACCCGGTGGTCGCAGCTCACGGCTCCCGCCAGGCTCGACAAGGCGATCTCGCGCTCGGGCCTCGCGCGTGGCTCGGCCCGCCGCGGTCGTTCGCGCGACGAGCACCTCGAGGCCCTCACCGAGACGGTCCGTGAGGCTGCCACGGCGATCCTCACGGTCGCCACGGCTGACGCCCGCGCCGCCCTTCGGGACGCCCTCGAGCCGCTCCCGGGTGGTGCAGGTCTGGTCCCCGAGGTCACGGAGGCCCAGGACGACGCGGCCGCGCTCGAGGCCGTCGACGCCTGGGTCGCCGCAGCACGCGCCGACATCGAGCGCATCGACGAGTCCGAGGGCAAGCAGAACGCCGCGGCGGTCCGCGCCTTCGGGCGGGACGGCCTCACCGCCCTGCTGCTCGCCTCGGCGGTCGGGCTGGCCGCCGCCGAAGACCTGCTGGGACGCCTGCTCGGCAACGCCGGACGTGACCTCAGCCCTGAGGTGACGAGCAGGCTCGCAGACGCCGCCGAGGCCGCGGTGCTCGCGCAGGGTGTCCCCGTCCAGACCGCGCTCGACCACCCCGCGCTGGCCGACGACGCGGCGATCGGCCTGCGGGTCCGCCTCGCAGAGCTCGCCCAGCTGACCTGACATGACCACTCCACAGGAGCGCACCGTGACCCCGTCCGACACCCGCCCCGCCCGCCGTACGGCCGAGACCGCGTCGACGGACGGAGCGCGCTACTCCGAGCACGTCGCCAACCTGCGGCACGCCCTCGAGGTCGCCGGAGACAGGCTCGACCCGCAGGTCGCCGCCCATGCACGCTCTGTCCTCGCCGGGGCCGACGAGCGGCTCGCCCTCGGTGTCGACCACACGATCGTCGCGCTCGCCGGGGGCACAGGCTCGGGAAAGTCGAGCACCTTCAACGCGATCTCCAGGCTCACCTTCGCCGACGTCGGGGTGCGCCGCCCCACGACGGCCCGGGTGACGGCCTGCGCCTGGAGCGACGACGCGACCCCGCTGCTCGACTGGCTCGAGGTGGACACCGAGCGCCGCATCAGCCGCGGCACCGAGCTCGACGGTGCCGAGGAGGAGTCCCTCGCGGGGCTGATCCTCCTCGACCTGCCCGACCACGACTCGATCGCCTCCGCGCACCGGGAGATCGTCGACAGGATCTTGCCTCTCGTCGACCTGCTCATCTGGGTCGTCGACCCGCAGAAGTACGCCGACGAGGCGCTGCACGCCGGGTACCTGCAGTCCTTCGTCGGTGCCGAGGCGTCGATGATCGTGGTGCTCAACCAGATCGACACCGTCGCGGCTGCTGGCCGTGACGCCCTCGTCGCCGACGTCTCGCGTCTCCTGCGCGAAGACGGTCTGGTCGGGGTCGACGTGCGTGCGGTGTCTGCGCGCACCGGTGAGGGGATCGACGAGCTCCGGGAGACCTTGCGCGAGGCTGTCAGCCGCCGCAGCGTCGCGGCGCGCCGTCTCGCCGACGAGCTCGACCGAGAAGGCCGCCGGATCGCCGAGGAGGTCCCCGCGTCCGTCCTCGAGCAGGTCGGTCCGCTGGTGCCGGGCGAGGTCGACCGCGTCGCCGTCGCGGTCGGCGTGCAGGCTGTCGTCGACGACGTCCGCGCGAGCGTCCGCTCGGGTCGGACCGCGACCCGGGCACCGGAGTTCCGCAGCCCGCAAGAGTCTGCCGTCCGGGTGATCCGCAGCCGGTGGGTCAGCAAGGTGGCAGACGGCATGAAGCCTGCCTGGGCCCAGTCTCTCGACGAGGCCGTCCCGGAGCAGGACGCGATCTCCGCGGCGCTGCTCGGGGCCCTCGAGGCCGTCCCTGTCGACGCCTCGCCATCTGCGAGGGCGACGAGCCTGCGCAAGGCTGCGTGGTGGGTCTTCGGCGTGGCCGTGGTGCTCGCGGTCGCCGCGATCCTCGTGGTCGCGGGGGTCGTCGACGTGGAGGCTGCCTTCGGTGCGGTGGCAGGGGCTGCGGCAGGCGCCGCAGTCCTCGTGGCTGTCGTCCTGCTGATCGTCGGGTCACGGACGCGCGCGGCTGCGGCCGACGAGCGCGCGGAGAAGGTCAAGACCGCAGCACTCGACGCCTTGCGGTCGACGGTGGAGACCACGCTCGCGCGACCGGCGCAGACAGTGCTCGACGAGCACCGCACAGTGCGCGAGTCGGCGCTCTCGGTCCGGGACAGCGGGTCGGCTGCGGCCGCCGGGACGGGCCTCGCGCAGCGCTAGCTCCTCGTCGAGATCTCGTCGTCAGGCCGTCGTGGAGCTGTGCTCCACGGGCCTGGACGCTCGAGGACCGGTGCCCTCGTCGGTGCCTGCTCTGGGCTTGTGGCTCGTCCCCAGGGGCGTCTAGACAGCCGTCGTCCACAGTGCCCCGCAGACTCCTCGTCGGGCGCAACCAGGTCGCGCGATGCTCGGTCTTCTCGACGTCCGACCAGGACGTCCGCAGTCGTGGAGGACCTATGAGCATCGACAGCAAGATCACCGTCTCCGGCTGGGTCGGGACCCAGCCACGCCACGTCGTCACGCAGAACGGCACGTCGTTCACGGTGTTCCGTCTCGGCAGCACGAAGCGCTACTTCGACAGGTCCCAGGAGAGCTGGGTCGACGGCGCGACGACCTGGTTCACGGTCAAGACGTGGCGCAGCGCTGCTGTCAACGTCGCTGAGTCCCTGCGGAGGTCCGACCCCGTGGTCGTCCACGGTGCCCTGTCGACCGAGGTGTGGGAGTCGCCCGACGGGCCCCGGACGACGCTGGTGATCGAGGCTGATGCGCTCGGCCCGGACCTCACCCGGGGTCAGGCCACGTTCCGGCACACGGTCCACCAGGCCGGGGGAGAGGCCGTCACCCAGACCGGCGCCGAGGTGAGCACCTCGACGCCGTCCGGCGGCTCACCGCTCGACCCTCTCCTCACCTCACCTCTCGACGCTCTTGATGCCGCACCTCTTGACGCCGCACCTCTCGACGCGTCCGCGGAGGACCCGTGGCTCGTCGACGGGAGCCGTGCGCAGGTCGACAGGTCGGCGTCGGAGCCCTCCGAGACGGCCCCGGCCATGAGCGCGTAGGCTGGGGGGTCGAGCATCCCGCCGGGTCGCTCGGCCCCGTGGTCTCCTCTCGACCTCGCACCAGTCGTGCGTCGTCGTCGGGGCTGCGGTCGTGCGGCGAGCGGCGGGCATCCCCTAGAACTGCGCGCGAGCGAACCCGCTCCTGCGCCCGACGAGCATGAGGCGGACAGAGAGCCAGTGGCTGAGTTCATCTACTCCATGTACAAGACGCGCAAGGCGCACGGCGACAAGGTCATCCTCGATGACGTGACGCTGAACTTCCTCCCCGGAGCGAAGATCGGGGTCGTCGGCCCCAACGGTGCCGGCAAGTCGACCATCCTCAAGATCATGGCGGGGCTCGAGCAGCCCTCCAACGGCGAGGCACGCCTGTCTCCAGGCTTCTCCGTCGGCATCCTCCTGCAGGAGCCGCCGCTCAACGAGGAGAAGACCGTCCTGGGCAACGTCGAAGAGGGCGTCGCAGAGATCAAGGGCAAGCTGGATCGCTTCAACGAGATCTCGGCCCTCATGGCTGAGCCCGACGCCGACTTCGACACCCTCCTCGCCGAGATGGGAGAGCTCCAGGAGGCGCTCGACCACGCCGACGCGTGGGACCTCGACGCGCAGCTCGAGCAGGCGATGGACGCGCTGCGGTGCCCGCCGCCGGACGCCGACGTCAAGGTCCTCTCCGGTGGTGAGCGCCGCCGCGTGGCGCTCTGCAAGCTCCTCCTCGAGAAGCCCGACCTGCTGCTCCTCGACGAGCCCACCAACCACCTCGACGCCGAGTCGGTCCTCTGGCTCGAGCAGCACCTGTCCTCCTACGCCGGTGCGATCCTCGCCGTGACCCACGACAGGTACTTCCTCGACCACGTCGCGGAGTGGATCTGCGAGGTCGACCGCGGACGCCTGTACCCCTACGAGGGCAACTACTCGACCTACCTCGAGAAGAAGGGCGAGCGCCTCAAGGTCCAGGGCAAGAAGGACCTCAAACTCGCCAAGCGTCTCGCCGACGAGCTCGAGTGGGTCCGGATGAACGCCAAGGGCCGCCAGACCAAGTCCAAGGCTCGTCTGGCGCGCTACGAAGAGATGGCTGCCGAGGCAGACCGCACCCGCAAGCTGGACTTCGAAGAGATCCAGATCCCGCCGGGCCCGCGTCTGGGCAGCGTGGTCATCGAGGCCAACGACCTCAACAAGGGCTTCGACGGTCGCACCCTCATCGACGGGCTCTCCTTCACGCTGCCGCGCAACGGCATCGTGGGTGTCATCGGCCCGAACGGTGTGGGTAAGACGACGCTCTTCAAGACGATCGTCGGCCTCGAGCCACTCGACGGCGGCGAGCTGAAGATCGGTGAGACGGTCTCGATCTCCTACGTCGACCAGTCGCGTGGTGGCATCGACCCGAAGAAGTCGCTCTGGGAGGTCGTCTCCGACGGCAACGACTACATCAAGGTCGGCAACGTCGAGATGCCGTCGCGGGCCTACGTGGCCGCCTTCGGCTTCAAGGGCCCGGACCAGCAGAAGGCCGCAGGCGTGCTCTCCGGTGGAGAGCGCAACCGTCTGAACCTGGCGCTCACCCTCAAGCAGGGCGGGAACCTCCTGCTGCTCGACGAGCCCACCAACGACCTCGATGTGGAGACCCTCGGCTCGCTCGAGAACGCTCTGCTGGAGTTCCCGGGCTGCGCCGTCGTGGTCTCTCACGACCGCTGGTTCCTCGACAGGGTCGCGACCCACATCCTCGCCTACGAGGGCACCGAGGAGAACCCCGCGTCCTGGTACTGGTTCGAGGGGAACTTCGCCTCGTACGAGGAGAACAAGGTCGCGCGCCTCGGTGACGACGCCGCACGTCCGCACCGCGTCACGCACCGCAAGCTCACCCGCGACTGATCTGTCCGCCACGGGTGTGGACCAGGGGAAACTCCGGCAGACTGCATCCATGACAGACGGATCGCCGCACGCGGACCAGGTCGACGACGACGATCGTGTCGTCGTCGACCTGGTGTCGTCTCTGACGGACCTGCGGTCCGCGATCCACAGGGCGGGTTTCCCGCTCGAGACGGTCACCGCTCCGAGGGCGCGGGCTGAGCGGACCAAGGCCCTCGACCAGCTCGACGACTATCTGCTCCCGCGGCTCAGGTCGCAGGACGCACCGATGCTCGTCGTCGTCGGCGGGTCGACAGGCGCCGGCAAGTCGACACTCGTCAACTCGATCCTCGGAGAGCGGGTCACCGCACCCGGAGCGCTGCGCCCGACGACCCGGTCGCCGGTCCTCGTCCACCACCCGCTCGACACTGAGGGGTTCACGAGCGACCGCATCTTCCCTCACCTCGCTCGCGAGACGGGCGGGACCCCGTCCAGCGTGCCGCCCCCACCCCCGCACGGCGCGTCGGGGCCCGGTCGCAGCCCGGACCGTCGCCCGCACGGTGACGACAGGCCCTCGCGCTCTCTGCGCCTCGTCCCGTCCGAGGCGCTGCCGCGCGGTCTCGCGATCCTCGACGCCCCCGACGTCGACTCGGTCGTCGCCGGCAACCGAGAGCTCGCCGCTCAGCTGCTGGCCGCGGCCGACCTCTGGCTCTTCGTCACCACGGCCGCCCGCTACGCCGACGCCGTCCCGTGGGAGCTCCTCGACGAGGGCGCCTCCCGACGCGCGCAGGTCGCGATCGTCGTCGACAGGATCGACCCCGGGGCGGAGGTCGTCGCCGACCACCTCCGCGAGATGCTCGCCGCGCGCGGGCTCGGTCACGCCCCGGTCTTCGTGATCCGGGAGACGTCCCTCGTGGACGGTCTGCTCCCCGTCAGCCTCGTCGCGCCGGTGTCGCGCTGGCTGACTGCTGTCGGGAGCGACGCGACAGCCCGCGACGCCGTCGTGGCCGCGACCCGGGACGGGGTCGTGGACGACCTCGTCGGCCGGGCGCTCGTGCTCGCCGACGCTGCCGACGCCCAGGACGCCGTGGCCTCTGCCCTGCGGCGGACCGTCGAGCGGGCATACGACGAGGCGGCGCGCGAGATCAGCACGTCGACCTCCGACGGGTCCATGCTGCGTGGTGAGGTGCTCTCACGCTGGCAGGACTTCGTCGGGACCGGTGAGTTCATGCGCGGGGTCGAAGAGCGGATCGGCCGCGTCCGTGACGCTGTCAGCGGGTTCTTCCGCGGCCGCCCAGGGAGCGCGCCCAAGGTTGCGGTCGCGATCAGCAGCAACCTCGAGGCGATCGTCTTCGACGCCGCGGACCGAGCGGCAGAACGGTCCTACTCGGCGTGGCAGGACGACACCGCCGGTGCCGCGCTGGGCCCCTCTCTCGACCTCTCGAGGGCCTCGGGCACGCTGCGCCAGGACCTCGCGGAGCAGGTCCGCGGCTGGCAGGGTGACGTGCTCGCCCTCGTGTCCGAGCGCGGTGCCTCCAAGCGCGGACGGGCACGGGTCCTGGCCGTCGGGGTCAACGGGATCGGCGCAGCACTCATGATCGTGGTCTTCGCCTCGACCGGAGGGCTCACCGGCGCCGAGGTCGGGATCGCGGGCGGGTCGGTGCTCCTCGCCCAGCGTCTCCTCGAAGGTGTGTTCGGGGACGACGCCGTGCGCTCGCTCGCGCGCGACGCGCACGGGCTGCTCACCCGGCGCGTCCGTGTGCTCCTCGACGCCGAGGCCGCACGGTTCACCTCCCGGATCGACGAGGCCTTCGGTGCCGGGGAGAGCGGCACCCCGACCGGTCAGGGCGGGACGTCCGACGGTGGTGGACAGGTGTCAGGGTCCACCACCCGCCCTGGGAGTGACACCACGACGGACCCAACCAGCTCGACGGACCGGGCCAGCTCGACAGACCGGGCCAGCTCGACAGAGGGCCTGGGTCGAGGTGCGGGCCCGGAGCTGAGGGCCCGGGCGTACGCCGTCCAGCGCGCTGCAGCCCAGGGACGGACCGGTCGGGCGACCCCGTCGCTGCACCCGACGACGGTGCCGCTCGACGGAGCCGTCACGGGCGGCCACGTCGTCGGCGCGAGCGCCGGCGCAGGTGGGACGCTCGAGGCGGACGAGCGGGTGCGGGTCGGACGTCTGCGTGGGGCCGACCTCGAGATCGTCGAGAGCCCGTACGCTGCTCCGGTGCCACCACCACCGCCGTCGCCTCCCGCACGTCGCGGCATGCTCAGCAGGTTCTGGCACCGTCGGGCGGACCGTCAGGACGCCGGGCAGCCCCCGGTCCCGCCGGCTCCGAACGGCTGGCCGGAGGCAGGCTCACCGGCCAACGGTCCGACCGTCGTCGAGACCCGCTCAGGCGACGTCGACGGCACAGACGCGCCCCGACGGGACGATACTCTCCGAGCACCAGCACCAGCACCAGCACCAGCACCAGCACCAGCACCAGCACCAGCACCAGCACCAGCACCAGCACCAGACGACCGGGAAGGTCCGCGCTGATGCGGGCTCTCGCGACCTCTGGCCGCCGCCGGAGCGAGGCGCTGACCCTGCGCGTCCAGGCGCTCGAGAGTGCTCTCGAGGCCGGGCGCGGATGGCTCGACGGACCCACGGTCGAGCGCGGTGAGCAGGTCGCTGCGCACGCCCGTGCGAGGCTGGACCAGTCGGTCGACCACACTGTCGTCGCGCTGGCAGGCTCGACGGGGTCGGGAAAGTCCTCCATCTTCAACGTGCTCGCCGGGCACGACCTGGCGACCCCGGGGGTCCGCCGGCCGACCACCTCGCGGGCGATGGCGGCAGTCTGGGAGGCAGACCCGCAGGGTGCGCAGGCAGCGTCCCGGCTGCTCGACTGGCTCGACGTCCCGTTGCGGACCTTTCTCGAGCCCGGAGCCGACAACCAGGGTCTGGTCCTCCTCGACCTGCCAGACCACGACTCCGTGGTCGTCGAGCACCGGGTGCGCTCCGACCTCCTCGTGGACCGTGCCGACCTGCTGGTCTGGGTGGTCGACCCGCAGAAGTACGCCGACGCTGTCCTCCACGAGCAGTACCTGCGCCCACTTGCCGGTCATGCCGGCGTCGTCGTCCTGGTGCTCAACCAGATCGACAGGCTCTCGCACGTCGACCAGCTCCAGTGCCTGGCGGACCTGCGGAGGCTCGCCGCCCAGGACGGGCTCGGGTCGTGCCCCGTCATCGGTCTCTCCGCTGTCACCGGACAAGGCGTGGGCGAGCTGCGCTCGCTCGTGGCCTCGGCCGCAGCCGCCCGCGAGGCCGCGACCTCACGACTGCTCGCCGACGTGCGGGCCGCTGCCGAGCGTGTCTCGCAGGAGTGCGGCCCCGCGCGCGAGATGCGCAACCGGGCCGCAGCGCGAGGCGAGCTGACGACGGCGCTGCTGCACGCGGCACGTGCTGACGTGGTGGTCGACGCGGTCCGTGCGTCGTCCTTGCTGCGTGCCCGGGCTGCCACGGGGTGGCCGTTGACACGGTGGGTCGGACGGTTGCGCTCCGACCCTCTGCGGCGGCTCAACCTGCTGCGCCGGGACGTGCGGACCGAGCTGAGCCGCACGTCTCTGCCGCCCATGGACGCGGCGATGGCTGCCAAGACCCACACAGCCGTCCGGGAGTACGTCGACGGTGCCTCGGCCGGAGCGCCGGGCCCGTGGGTGCTGGCCACACGCGCACTCGTCCGGGACGACGGGCTGCCCGACGCCCTCGACCAGGCTGTCGCACGGACCGAGCTCGACGGTGAGCGGCGTCCCCGCTGGTGGTCGGTCGCGTCGGCCGTGCAGTGGGCCGCGGTGGCCGTGCTGCTCGTCGGGGTGCTCTGGCTCGCGGGCCTGGCGGTGCTCTCCTTCATCCAGCTGCCCGTGGCGAGCTCGCCGGACATCGAGGGATACCCCATCCCGACGCTGCTGGTGGTCGTCGGGCTGCTGCTCGGCGTGATCCTCGCTCTCATCGCACGTCTGCTGTCCTACATCGGCGCGAACAGGGCGGCCAGGCGCGCAGAACGGCGGCTGCGGGTCCAGGTCTCGGCGGTCGCGAGCCTGTCGGTCGTCGAGCCTGTCGAGGCCCAGCGGCACCTCCTGGACGAGTGCCGAGCGGCTGCGGCCCTCGCTGCCCGCTGACCGGACCAGCATCCGTCCGGGGGTCGGCTGGCGCTGGGCAGCGTCGCGAGGTCCCACCCGAGGTGTGCTGAACTTGTCGGGTGACTCGTCTCTTCGTCCCCGTCCAGCTCAGGTGGTCCGACCTCGACGCCTACGGCCACGTCAACAACGTCGAGATGTTCCGCATCCTCGAAGAGGCGCGGATCACGGCCTTCTGGGCGCATCCTGCAGAGGAGGCGTCACCGGCCGCCGCGCACGACGCCTGGCCGACAGCCGTCCTCGACTCTGGTCCCGGTGCCTCCTCCCACACCTTCGTGGCCCGTCAGGAGATCGAGTACCTGCGGCCGCTCGGCTTCGCCAGGACACCTGTGCGGGTCGAGATGTGGATCGGGCACATGGGCGGCGCGAGCCTCGACGTCTGCTACGAGGTGCACGACGACGCGAGCCCGACCGGGCGATCGGGCCCGGGGTCGACCGCACGACCCGTCGCGCGGGCCGTCACCACGATCGTCCTCGTCTCGGCCGCGACGGGTTCACCGCGCCGCATCGCTCCTCACGAGCGCGCTGCGTGGGAGCCCTTCGTCGGGGAGCCCGTCAGCTTCCGTCGCCGAGGAGCCTGATCACCGCAGCCTCGGCGGCCGAGCGGGTGCTGCACGGCGGGATGGTCGAGCCACGCTCCCACAGGTCGAACAGGCGCGGGTCGATGTAGGACGCGCGGGCGACCGTCGGGGTGTTCCCGAGCTCGCCGGCGACTGTGCGGACCACGCCGGTGACGACAGTCTTGCGCTTGCGGTCGGACGAGGGCGCGGGACCGGCTGCCTCGAGCAGCTGGGCCGCGAGGACGGTGGCGTGCCAGGTCCTGAACACCTTCGCGCTCGCGTCGGAGCCGAGGCGCTCTTTGACGTAGCCGGAGACGTCGGCAGACGAGACTGTGTGCCACGTCGCGGGGCTGCCGGGCTTGCGCCAGGCGACCAACCTGTCGGAGGGGTCGCGACGACGCAGGAAGGTCCGGACGGCCGCGTGGACGTCGGGGTCCTCGATCGTGATGTCCTGGTCCTTGCCGGACTTCGCCGGGAACTGGAACCGCACCGTCCCGTCACGTCGGGCGGTGACGTGGGACCGCAGCAGGGTCGAGACGCCGTGGCTGTCGTTCTTCGCGGCGTAGGACTCGCCGCCGAGGCGGAAGAGCCCGACGTCGAGCAGCCTGAAGACGGCGGCGAGGGCCTTGTCGCGCGGCATGCCGGGCAGCTGGAGGTCGCGGGTGACCCGCCCCCGCGCCCCCGGGAGCCTCGACCCGACCTCGAGGGCGTGGTCGTGCTTCGCCCTGTCGCGGCGCTCGCGCCACTGCGGGTGGTAGATGTACTGGCCGCGCCCGGCAGCGTCGATCCCGTAGGCCTGCACGTGCCCGTTGGGGTACGGGCAGATCCACACCTGCTCCCAGGCTGGCGGCACCACGAGGTCACGGCAGCGCTCGAGCACCTCGGGGTCCTCGACGCGCTGACCCGAGGGGTCGACATAGCTGAAGCCGCTCCTGCTGCGCCGGCGGGAGATGCCAGGCTGGGAGACGGTGACACGGCGGAGGCGAGGCATGGGACGATTCTGACCCCGCCCGAGCGGCGCAGCATCCTGAAGCCTGTGCAGAGCCAGAGCCAGAGCCGGAGCCGGAGCCTGTGCAGAACCACAACCCGAGCCAGAGCGGGTGCGCGCCCGGAACCAGTTCAGAGCCCGGGCCAGAGCGGGACCCGGCGCAAGAGCCAGCGCGTGACCCGGCCCCAGCGCCGCGCAGCCTACGGGACGCGGACCATGCCCTCCTGGGCCACGCTCGCGACGAGCACACCTTCCTGCGTGAACACCTCGGCCGTCCCGAGCCCTCGGCCACCCTGGGCCGAGGGTGACCCCTGGACGAACAGCAACCACTCGTCGACCTGCACGTCGCGGTGCCACCACATGGCGTGGTCCAGGCTCGCGACGCTCAGGCCCGGTGTCATCCAGCTGTTGCCACCCTTGCGCAGGACGGGCTCGAGCATGATCTGGTCGCACGCGTACATGAGGAGCGCGCGGTGCATCAGCTGGTCGGCCGGGACCTCTCCGCGGGCCCGCATCCACACGCACTGACGGTCGGTCTGCTCGCCGCGCGGGCCGAGGTACAGGGAGCCGTCCACGTGACGGACGTCGAAGGCGCTCTGCCGCGACCAGAAGTCCGCGACAGGGTGGTCGATGGCGCCCAGCTCCTCCTGAGCGGAGCGGACCTCGTCGGGGGCCGGGACGTCAGGCATGGCGGAGGAGTGCTCGACGCCCTCCTGGAGCTCCTGGAAGGAGGCGATCATCGAGAGGATCGCGCTGCCGCTCTGGTACGCGTGCGTCCGGCGGGCGCTGAAGGAGCGGCCGTCCCGCAGGCGCTCGACGGCGAAGTCCACGGGCTGCTGGATGTCTCCGGCCCGCAGGAAGTATCCGTGCAGCGAGTGGGGGAGACGACCGCGGTCCACGGTCGCCCCGGCGGCGAGGAGTGCCTGGGCGAGGACCTGACCTCCGTAGACACGACCGTTGGGCTGGTGCACGCTCGCGCCGGAGTAGACGTCTTCTCCGGTCTCGGCCCCGAGGTACTGCAGGTCGAGGACGGACAGCAGATGAGCGAGCGGGTCGTGCGGGGCCGTCTGGTCGGGCGAGACGGTCTGCACTGTGGCCTCGGTCTGGTCGGTCACGCGGAGCTCCTACTCGTCGAAGGTGTTGATGAGTGAGTGGGCAGCCCGGTCCAGGTAGTCCCACAGGGTGGCGCGGTGCAGCGGCGCGAGGTCGAGAGAGTCGACGGCGCTGCGCATGTGCAGCAACCAGTGGTCACGAGCCTCCGGGTTGACCTTGAAGGGCGCGTGCCGCATCCGCAGCCGCGGGTGCCCGCGGGTGTCGGAGTAGGTCGTCGGACCGCCCCAGTACTGCTCGAGGAACAGCGTCATGCGTTCCTTGGCGGGCCCGAGGTCTGCCTCGGGGTACATGGGACGCAAGATCTCGTCCTCGGCCACGCCCTCGTAGAAGGCGTCGACGAGCCTGACGAAGGTCTCGTGGCCGCCGACCTGGTCGTAGAAGACGTCGGTCTGTCCGGGGGTCTGGTCGCTCACCCAGCCATCATCGCAAAGTTCCCGGCCGGCCCGCGCACGCTCACCCGGGTCGAGGCGCCTGGGGCCGTCGCGCTCGGGGTGGTCCGCAGGCCTCCTTGTGACCCACCTCACCAGATGCTTGCCAGTGGACCCCCTGTGCTCCTACGTTCGAGCCAGGAGACCGCGTGCGCGTCCTCCCTGATCGGAGGGTCCAGATGAGTACCTCACCGTCCCAGACCACGCACACGACGCAGGCCGCACCGTGGCTGCCGCTGGTCGTCGTCGTCCTCACCCAGATCCAGGCGTCCTTCGCCGTCAACGCGCTCACGGTCTCGATGGAGGGGATCACCACAGACCTGAGCACCCCCGCGACGTCGGTCGGCACGGCGATCACCGCCGGCACCTTCGCGATGGCCGCCTTCATCCTGCTCGGTGCCAAGGTCGGTGCCAGGTACGGGTCGCGCACGGTCTTCCAGGTCGCCGTCGCGATCCACGCGCTCGCGATGGCAGGCGTCGCGCTCAGCCAGAGCCCCGCGATGCTCTTCGTCGCCCAGGCGTCCTCGGGCGCGGTCATCGCCCTCATCGCCCCGGCCCTCACGGTGTTCATCGCGACCAGCTATCACGGTCCGCAGCAGGCCAAGGCGATCGGCCTGCTGGCCGCTGCGATCCCCGCAGCCGGGGTCCTCGCGCTGCTCGTGGCGGGGACCTTCGCGACGACCATCGGCTGGCGGTACTCCTTCGCGCTCATGGTGGCCCTCGGCGCCGTGAACCTCGCGCTGAGCTTCAGGCTGAAGCCTGTGCCCCCGCAGCCAGGGCTGTCGATCGACTGGGTCGGAGCCGGGATCGCCGCCGCCGCGATCATCGCGCTGAGCTTCGGCTTCAGCGGCCTGGGCTCGTGGGGCGTCGTCCTCGCCACCCCGCAGGCCCCCGTCGAGGTCCTCGGCCTCTCGCCTGCCTTCGTGCTCGTGATCGTGGGGGCTGTGCTCGGGCAGGTCTTCTTCCGCTGGGTGCGCCGACGCCAGGACGCCAGGCAGTCGCGGATCTTCGACCTGCGGGTCCTCGCGACGGGCTCGGAGAAGGCCGTCACGGCGTGCATGGCCATCATGCTGTTCGTCGGGACAGCGGCGAACTTCCTCATCCCGCTGTACATCCAGGTGGTGCAGGGGCGCTCCAGCATCCAGACGTCGTTCTCGATCATCCCGTACACGTTGTCGATATTCCTCGCCAGCACCTTCGTCGCGTACCTCTACGCGCGGTACTCGCCGAGCCTGCTGGCCCGCTGCGGGTTCGTCGTCGTCGCCCTCGCCCTAGTGCTGCTCGCCTTCACCATCAAGAACGACTGGGGCCAGGTGCTCGTCGTGCTCGGCCTGGTCCTGCTGGGCCTGGGGCAGGGGGCGATCGTCGCCCTGGTGTTCAACACCCTGCTGTCCTCGGCGCCGCGCGAGCTCGCCGGTGACGTCGGGGCGTGGCGAGGGCTGGTGCACAACCTGTCGGGGAGCGTCGGCATCGCTGTCGCGAGCGCCTTCGCGGTCGGTGTGCTCGCCTCGACCGTGGCGAGCGCCGCCGCCCAGCACCCCGAGATCCCACCCGGCCTCGTCGCGCAGGTCGACCTGGACGACGTGAACTTCCTCAGCAACGCCCAGGTCGCCGAGGTCCTGGCGCGCACGACAGCCAACCCTGTCGAGCTGGCCGCGGCGATCGAGGTCAACAGCGAGGCGCGGCTGCGGGCGCTCCAGATCTCGTTGCTCGCGCTCGCGGGCATCGCGACGCTCGCGATCGTCCCGGCCGGTCGGATGCCCAGGGTCCGTCCGGGGGACCTTCCCGAGGTCCTCGAGCCCGACGACCCTGACGCGATCGACGACGAGACGGCCACGAGCCCGGAGCGTGGCTGAGAGGGGCTCTCGGTCGCACCTCGGTCTCAGAGCTCGAGGGTCATGAACACGCTGTGCGGGTCGTCCACGTAGCTCCCGAAGGGCGGGCACTCCGCAAATCCGGCCGCGGCGTAGAACCGGCGGGCTGGGGCGAAGAACTCCATGCTGCCGGTCTCGAGGGAGATCCGGCGAACCCCTCGGCTGCGCGCGTCCTCGACGAGGTGCGCGAGCATCTGGGAGGCGATCCCCTCGCCGCGACGGGCTGGGTCGGTGCGCATGCTCTTGAGCTCGGCGTGGGAGCTCTCCGGTGCACGGTGCCCGTCGTGGCCGCTGCCGCCTCGGCTGCTGCGGTCGCCGCGCTCTTCGTCCTCGTCGTTGCCGTCGTCGTCGCCGTCGTGGTCGCCGAGGTCAGAGGGCAGGTCGGCGAGCGCGCCGGTCCCGACGAGGACGCCGTCGAGGCGCGCGACCCAGACCCGGACGCCCTGCCGCGACAGGCCGTCGAGGTCGAGAGCGTGCTGGCTCTCGGGAGGGGCGGTCGGTGCCATGTCGGCCAGGTGCGCGGCCAGGAACGTGTGCAGGTGCGGGTCGGCCAGGTCGGCGCGGGAGATCTCGAGAGTCACCGGGACATGGTGCCGCCCGAAGATGACAGGAGTGTTTCGCGAGGACCAGGCCAGGGACCACAGCGACACAGCCCCGGAGAACCAGATGGCAGAGCCCCAGAGCCCCAGAGCCCCAGAGCCCGAGAGGACAAGAGCGACTGAGGGTCAGAGACTCACAGACTCAGAGCGCCTCAGACTCACAACCCCAGCTGGTCCAGCACCGGCAGCCGCGACCGCACCCGTGCCTTCGCGTCTTGCGCGGTCTCGGCCGACGTGGCCAGCAGCGCGAGCTCGCGGCACTCCTCGACCGTCACCTCGGCGAGCACGGCGGCGACGTCGGGGATCGCGCGTGCGGTCATCGACAAGGACGTGATGCCGAGCCCGACGAGCACGACGGCGAGCACAGGGTTCGACGCGGCCTCCCCGCAGACCCCGACGGGCCGTCCCTGCTGCGCGCCACCGGCGCAGGTGGTGGCGACGAGCTGGAGCACTGCGGGCTGCCACGGGTCGGACAGCTCGGCGAGCGACCCGAGCAGCCTGTCGGCGGCCATCGTGTACTGCGTGAGGTCGTTGGTGCCGATCGACGCGAAGCTGGCCCGGGCGAGGATGGGACCGGCGAGCAGCGCGGCGGAGGGCACCTCGACCATCACGCCCGGGACGTCGAGCCCGTGGGCTGTGCACGCGGCGACGAACTGCTCGGTCTCGGTGACCGTGGAGACCATCGGGGCCATCACCCACACCTGCGCGGTCTCCGCGGCGGCAGCCCGGGCGATCGCCTCGAGCTGCTGGTCGAGCAGCTCGGGGGAGCGCAGGGCGGTCCGTAGCCCGCGGACGCCGAGCGCCGGGTTCTCCTCGTCGTCGGAGGTGAGGAAGGCGAGCGGCTTGTCCGCCCCGGAGTCGAGGGTGCGGATGACCACCTTGCGGCCGGCGAAGGCGCTGAACACGCGCCTGTACGCGGTGACCTGCTCGTCGACCGTCGGCGGCTGCTCACGGTCGAGGAAGCAGAACTCGGAGCGGAACAGCCCGACACCCTCGGCCCCGGCGCGGGCGGCCGGCTCGGCGTCGGACGGGTCACCGATGTTCGCGAGCAGCTGGACCCTGTGCCCGTCCTTCGTCCGGCCCTCGCCGTCGAAGGTGCGTGACCTCGCGGCGACGGCGCGGACCGTCGCGAGCTCGTCTGCGGTCGGGTCGGCGACCACGAGGCCCGTCGAGCCGTTGACGAGCGCGAAGTGCCCGTCGCGGAGGAGGTCGTGAGCACCCTGGGCGGCGACCACCGCCGGGATGCCCTTGGCGTTGGCGACGATCGCGGTGTGCGACGTCGGTCCAGCGCCGTCGGTGACGATCGCGACGACCTGAGCAGGGTCGAGAGAGGCTGTGACGGACGGGGCGAGGTCGAGCGCCACGAGCACGAAGGGCGTGTCGCAGCTCGGCAGGCCGGGCTTGGGCCGCCCGGTCAGATGGGCGACCAGCCTGTCGCGGATGTCGTGCACGTCGCTGACCCGCTCGGCGAAGTACCCGCCGAGCGCCTCGAACTGCTCGGCGACGTCGGACGCGGCCTCCCACACGGCGCGCTCGGGGACCAGGTAGTCGTCGAGGACCCGGCGCTGGGCGTCGGCGACGAGCGTCGGGTCCGCGGCGATCGCGGCTGTGGCCTCGAGGATGCCGCGGGCCTCGCCCGTGGCTCGGGCGGCGTCGGCGTCGAGGTCGGCGGTGACCTGGTCGCTCGCCTCCTGGATCGCCGCGGCACGGGCGTGGTGGTCTTCCCGCGGCGAGAGCCTGAGCCCGGGGGAGGGCTCGGCGATCGGCAGGGGCATGTGCACCACGGGGCCGGCCACCAGGCCGGCGCAGACTCCGATCCCCGAGACCGTCCTCGTCGACGGGCGGGGTGCAGTGGTGTCCATCCGTACCTCCTGATCAGCGCAGTCTCCAGGCAGTCTCGCAGTAAAAACGCGTCGAGGCGACTACTCTTGGACCAGAGTCGATGAGCACGGCCGGCATCGATCCGCAGACCACGATCTATCAGGAGTTCTTTCATGAGCAAGGCACAGCAGATCCTCGCCGCACTGGGCGGACAGGCCAACGTCGTCGACCTGGAGCCGTGCATCACGCGACTGCGTGTCGAGGTCGCGAACCCGGACCTCATCAGCGAGACGGACCTCAAGGCGACAGGCGCCTTCGGCGTCGTGCGCTCGGGCCGCATCGTCCAGGTCATCGTCGGCCCGGAGGCCGACAACCTGGCCGCCGAGCTCGACGGCCTCCGCTGACCGGAGCGTCACAAGTGGACCTCGGGGACGCCGCAGCCGTGACCGACCAGCCAGCACCCGCTCCGGTGCGGCTGGTCGCGCCCGTGTCGGGTGAGGTCGTCGCGCTGGCGGACGTCCCCGACCAGGTCTTCGCAGAAGAGATCGTCGGGCCCGGCCTGGCCATCGAGCCGCGCTCGGCCACGGGAGGCACGGACACCGTCGTCCAGGCCCCTGTCGACGGGACGATCGGCTCGCTCTACCCGCACGCCTTCGCGATCGAGACCGACGACGAGCGCACTGTCCTCGTCCACCTCGGCATCGACACGGTGACGCTGCGCGGCGAGGGATTCGAGCTGCACGTCGCCTCGGGCGACCAGGTCACGGCCGGGCAGCACCTCATCACCTGGGACCCCGACGCCGTCGCGGCTGCGGGGATGTCCACGGTGTGCGTGGTCATCGCCCTGCAGGGCGACCCCGCAGACGTCGACAGGGTCGCCGAGCCGGGCCAGCAGGTCAGCCGCGGCGACGAGATCGCCCGCTGGCGCTGAGCAGACGACCGCGCACCACCCCGTCCTGACTGTGCGCGGAGCCTCGTGACCGCGTCGCACGGATTCCCCGCACTCCGCACCTGAGCGCGGTAGGCGGGCGACCGGGCCGCTCACTCGGCCGCGAGAGCCAGACCTGCCTCGGACAGCTCCGTGCGCACGGCCTCGCGCAGCGCGCGGGCGACGTCCCACTGCATCGACGGGTTGGTCCGCACCTCGATGTTGAGGGTCACGCCCGCAGCGCTGAGGGTCTCGATGCCCACCACACGGGGTGTCTCCTGCAGATAGGTGCTGAGCACAGGGTCGGCGGTCAGGCGGGCGCCGGCCCGGGTGAGGGCGGCGCGCGCCTGCTCGAGGTCGGCGTCGACGGCCAGCCCCACCTCGACCGTCGCCCGGGCCCAGCCCTGGGTGCGGTTGCCGACGCGCAGGATCTCGCCGTTGCGCACGTACCAGAGCGTGCCCGAGGAGTCGCGGACCTTGGTGATGCGCAGAGCGACGGCCTCGACGGTCCCGGAGACGTCGCCGACGGTGATCGTGTCGCCGACCCCGTACTGGTCCTCGAAGAGCATGAACATGCCCGACAAGAAGTCCTTGACCAGGCTCTGCGCGCCGAAGCCGAGGGCCACGCCGGCGACCCCGGCTGACGCCACGAGCGGCATGATGTTGACGCCGACCTCGTCGAGCATCATCAGCACGACGATGGCCCCGACCACGAGGGTCGCCGTCGAGCGCAGCACCGACCCGATCGTGCGGGCGCGCTGCGCCCGCCGGGCCGCCGCGAGCGGGTTGGTCTGCAGCACCGCCGTGCCGACGCCTGTCGCGGCGAGGTTGCGCAGCCCACGCCGGTCCATGAGCGAACCGCTCGCCAGGTGGTCGGTGACGGACTTGATCATCCGGCGCAGCACCACGAGCACGACCAGGCCGACGAGCGCCGTGAGCACCAGGCGCAACGGTGTCCCGACGAACCAGTCGCCCCACGAGCTCAGGCTCGAGGCGTCGAAGGGCTCGGTGCCTGCCGCGGCGCTGACGGTGCTGAGGGTGGAGGAGAGAGCCATGGGGTCCACGCTACCGAGACCCCGGCGCGCCCGTGGTCCCGTCCCGCAGACGTGCGTGAGTCAGCACCTCGACAGGGTGCGCTGCGCCACACCGCCCGCGCTGTGATGCCCAACCCGCGAGTCTCTGGCAGGATTCACACGTGGACCCCACTGAGCGCGCGACCCTCTCACCTGCACTTGTCGACCTCGCCGAGGCTCACGGGATCTCCCCCGACCACTGGGGATTCCACGGCGAGAAGAAGAGCGCACCCGCCTCGACGCTCGTCGCGATCCTCGGGGCGCTGGGAGTCGACGCGACGTCGCCCGAGAACATCGACGTGGCCCTGGCGACGGTCGTCGACGACGAGTGGCGCCGGATGCTCCCGCCGACCGTCGTGACCCGCCGCGGCGTGGCCTACAAGGTTCCCGTGCACGTGACCGACGGCGTGGACGTCGAGGTCTGGGCCGAGCTCGAGGACGGCACGCACGTGGCGCTGTCGCAGGTCGACGACTACGTCGAGCCGCGGACCGTGGACGGCCGGACCATCGGCCGGGCGACCTTCGAGCTACCGGCCGACCTCCCGCTCGGCTGGCACGAGCTCCGTGCCCGCACCCGCGACGGCCAGTCGCGTGCTGTGCTCGCGGTGACACCCGACAGGCTCGAGCTGCCCGCGCACCTCGCGGACGGCCAGCACTGGGGCCTCATGGCCCAGTTCTACTCGGTCCGCTCCCGGCAGTCGTGGGGCATCGGCGACTTCGCGGACCTCGCCGACATCGCGTGGATCGGCGGCCAGCAGCTCGGCGCCGACTTCTTGCTCGTCAACCCCGTGGCCGCCGCAGAGCCGACCACCCCCATGACGCCGTCGCCCTACCTGCCGGTGAGCCGACGCTTCGTCAACCCCATCTACCTGCGGGTCGAAGACATCCGCGAGACCGCCTATCTCTCGGCCGCCGACAGGTCTCTGGTCGAGTGGGCCGCGGACGACGTCCGCGAGCTGAGCACAGACCCGGGCCCGATCGACCGCGACGCGGTCTGGGACGCGAAGAAGAGCGCGCTCCGGGTCGTCTTCGAGGCGCCGCGCTCGGCTGCGCGCCAGAAGGCCTTCGTGGACTTCTGCCTGTCGCAGGGCAGCGGGCTCGAGAGCTTTGCCACGTGGTGCGCCTTCACCGACCACCTCGGCTCGGGCGAGTGGCCCGAGGAGTACCGCACCCCGGGGTCCGAGGCCGTGGCGCGTCTGCGCGAAGAGCTCGCCGACGAGGTCGACTTCTACTCGTGGCTCCAGTGGGTCGCCGACGTCCAGCTCGAGCAGGCGCAGCGCGCTGCGCGCGAGAGCGGCATGGGGATCGGCATCATGCACGACCTCGCCGTCGGCGTGCACCCCGAGGGCGCCGACGCCTGGGCTCTGGCCTCGGTGATGGCACGCGGCATGGAGGTGGGCGCGCCGCCGGACATGTACAACCAGCAGGGGCAGAACTGGTCGCAGCCGCCGTGGCACCCGCGCGAGCTCGCCCGTGCCGGGTACGCGCCGTATCGCGACCTCATCCGGACGGTGTTCCGTCACGCCGGCGCGCTGCGCATCGACCACGTCATCGGGCTGTTCAGGCTCTGGTGGATCCCGGCCGGCACCCCGGCCGACGAGGGTGCCTACGTGCGCTACGACCACGAGGCGCTCATCGGGATCCTCTGCCTCGAGGCGCACCGCGCGGGTGGCGTGGTCATCGGCGAGGACCTCGGCGTCGTCGAGCCCTGGGTCCGCGGCTACCTCAACGACCGCGGCGTGCTCAGCACCTCGGTCCTGTGGTTCGAGAAGGACGAGGACGGACGGCCGTTGGCTCCTGAGGCCTACCGTCCGCTGTCGCTGACGACTGTCACGACCCACGACCTCCCGCCAACCGCCGGATACCTGGCCGGGGAGCACGTCGAGCTGCGCGAGCGGCTCGGGCTCCTCACCGAGCCCGTGCACCAGGTCCGTCAGGAGGCCCGCAAGGAGCGCGAGCAGATGGTGCTCGCGCTGGCCAGCCGCGGGCTCGTCGGTGACGAGCCGTCGGAGCGCGAGCTCGTCGAGGCTCTCCACAGGTACATCCGTCAGACCCCGGCCGCGCTGCTCGGTGTCTCCCTGGCCGACGCCGTGGGGGAGCGCCGCGCGCAGAACCAGCCGGGCACCGACCAGGAGTACCCGAACTGGAAGGTCCCGCTCGGAGACTCCAGCGGCAGCGTGGTGCTCGTGGACGACCTGGCGCACAACGCGCGTCTGCGCTCGCTCGCCGCGGTGATGAACGAGGGGACCGGGCGGAGCCAGGGCGAGGGCCCAGAGGGCTCTGACCGCTCAGCCGGCTGACACGAGCACCACCAGCCGAGGAGCCCCAGCCGACGACGGGCTGAAGGCCGCTCTCCGACTGCACAGCCGGCTGACACCGGTACCAGCCGTCAGATAGCAGCAGCCGACGACAGACTGTCGTCGACCCTGCGGACGGCGACCCTGCGGACGCTGATCCTGCGGACGACGACAGAGACCCGCCCTGGTGCACGAGCACCAGGGCGGGCCTCTGTGTCCGCGGGGCTGGTCAGCCCCGCATTCGTCAGCGAGCCGCGTCGACAGCCTGGGCGCGCAGTGCGCGCTCGACCCCGGCGAGGGACTCGTCCACGAGACGACGCAGCGCGGGAGCGGCGTCGGGGTGCGCTGCGAGCCACGCCTGGGTCGCGTCGCGCAGGCGCTCGTCGGCGAGGGCCGCCGGGTAGAGCCCTTCGACGAGCGTCTCGGCGATGTGGTAGCTGCGGCTCTCCCACAGCCCCTCGATCGCCGCGAAGTACGGCTCGACGACCGACGCGAGGACCTCGGGGTCGTTCACGTGGCCGAAGCCGATCGTGGTCGAGCGGACGATCGCGTTCGGCGTGGTGTCGGACTCGACGAGAGAGTCGAAGGCGGCACGCTTGCCCTCGACCGTCGGGATCGTCGCGCGGGCCCGCGCTGCCGACTGCTGGCCGTTCGAGGTGTTGTCCTCGGCGAGCGTCGCGTCGATCTCGTCGGCCGTGGCGGCCCCGGAGAGGACCAGCCCGTCGAGGATCTCCCAGCGCAGGTCGGTGTCGATCGTCAGACCGTCGAGGGTGACCGATCCGTCGAGGAGCCCCCGCAGCGTCGTCGTGTGGGTTGCCGAGCTGGCGACGGCCGCGAAGTACTTGACGAACTGGAACTGGGCGTCCGAGCCAGCCTCGGCGGCCTGCGCGAGGATCCACAGCCTGTTGCCGACGGTCTCGACCGTCTGCGGACGGGTCGAGGGTGCGACGTAGCTGCGCGCGGCGAGCGCGAGCTGGGCGAGGGTCGTGCGGATGGTCGTCGACTCGGTCTCGGTCGCGATGTTGCCGAGCACGAGGTCCACGTAGTCGCTCGCAGGGGTCTCGCCATCGCGGGTCGCGTCCCAGACCGAGCCCCAGACGAGGGAGCGTGCGAGCGGGTCCTGGATCTTCGCGAGGTGCGCGATCGCGACGGCCAGCGAGGCCTCGTCGAGGCGGATCTTGGCGTAGGCGAGGTCGTCGTCGTTGAGGAGGACGAGGTCGGGGCGCGCGCGGCCGACGAGCTCGGGCACCTCGGTGCGCTCGCCGTCGACGTCGAGCTCGACACGGTGGGTGCGCACGAGCGCGCCCGAGGCGTCGATGTCGTAGTACCCGATCGCGAGACGGTGCGGGCGGATCGTCGGGTAGTCGGCCGGGGCGGACTGCAGGACGGCGAAGGACGTGACGACGCCCGCCTCGTCGACGGTGATCTCGGGACGCAGCGTGTTCACGCCCGCGGTCTCGAGCCACAGCGCGGACCACGAGCCGAGCTCACGGCCGCTCGTGGTCTCGAGCTCGGTGAGGAGGTCGACGAGCTCGGTGTTGCCGTACTCGTGCTTGGCGAAGTACCTCGCGACACCGGCCATGAAGGCGTCGATGCCGACCCACGCGACGAGCTGTTTGAGGACGGAGCCACCCTTGGCGTACGTGATGCCGTCGAAGTTCACCTGGACGTCTTCGAGGTCGTTGATGGTCGCCACGATCGGGTGCGTCGAGGGCAGCTGGTCCTGGCGGTAGGCCCAGGACTTCTCCATCGCGGCGAAGGTGGTCCACGCCTGCGTCCACTCGGTGGCCTCGGCTGTCGCGAGGGTCGAGGCCCACTCCGCGAAGGACTCGTTGAGCCACAGGTCGTTCCACCACTTCATGGTGACGAGGTCGCCGAACCACATGTGCGCGAGCTCGTGCAGGATCGTGACGACCCGGCGCTCCTTGATCGCGTCGGTCACCTTAGACCTGAACACGTAGGTCTCGGTGAAGGTCACGCAGCCGGCGTTCTCCATGGCCCCGGCGTTGAACTCGGGGACGAACAGCTGGTCGTACTTGGGGAAGGGGTAGGGGTACTGGAACTTCTCCTCGTAGAAGGCGAAGCCCTGGCGCGTCTTCTCGAACACGTAGTCCGCGTCCATGTGCTCGGCGAGCGAGGCCCTGCAGAACACACCGAGCGGGATGACCCGGCCGTCGCTGCTGGTGAGCTCGGAGCGCTGGACCACGTAGGGACCGGCGACGATCGCGGTGATGTACGTCGAGATGCGCTGGGTCGGCTCGAAGGACCACGTGGAGGTGCCCTCGCCGGCCGGGACGGGCTCGGGCGTGGGGGAGTTGGAGACGACCTCCCACGCCGAGGGCGCGGTGACCGTGAACTGGAAGGTGGCCTTGAGGTCCGGCTGCTCGAAGGCCGCGAAGACGCGGCGGGCGTCGGGGACCTCGAACTGCGTGTAGAGGTAGACCTCGCCGTCGACGGGGTCGACGAAGCGGTGCAGACCCTCGCCCGAGTTCGTGTACGCGGCGTCGGCGACCACGCGCAGCGTGTTCTCCGCGTCGAGCCCGTCGAGCTGGATCCGGGAGTCGGCGAAGACGACCGCGGGGTCGAGGCTCTGCCCGTTGAGGGTGACCTCGTGGACCGTCGGGGCGACCAGGTCGATGAAGGTGGCCGAGCCGGCCTGCGCGGTGAACCGGACCTCGGTGGTCGACCGGAAGGTCTCGGGACCGGTCGTGAGGTCCAGGTCGATCACGTACGAGTCGACCGCGACGATGCCGGCGCGGGTGGTCGCTTCGACGCGGGTCAGGTTCTGTCCGGGCACGGACGCCTCCTCGGGGGATGCGGTGCCGGCGGGCTGCGGAGGGGCTGGTGAGCGCGCCGAGGCAGGTCCGGGCACCTGGTGGGTGGGCCTGATGCGGCCAAGGACGATCATGTCACGCCAGGGGCCCGCGTCGCAGGCGACAGACGCGTCAGGTGTCGGTACCGTCGAGAGCCAGACCTGGGTACGGCTCGAGCGGGAATCGACGGCTCGTCGCAGACGTTGTCACTGGTCGACGACACGTGGGCCCGGTCTCCGCCGGTGCCCGCCGACCGTCGGTCCGGGCGGCGTCCCGAGCCGTCAGCACGACCGCAGCACGCACGACCGCAGCCCGTACGAGCCCAGCACGCACGACCGCAACCCGCAGGCGGCACCGGCCACGGTGCCCACCCCGACGAACCGGAGCGACATGACCGAGCAGACCACCACCCAGACCGCCGACTTCTGGTTCGACCCGTTGTGCCCCTGGGCGTGGATGACGTCTCGCTGGATCGGCGAGGTCGAGAAGGTCCGCGACATCACCGTCCGGTGGCACGTGATGAGCCTGTCGGTCCTCAACGAGGGGCGGGACCTGCCCGAGAAGTACGCCGAGCTCATGTCCAAGGGCTGGGGCCCCGTGCGCGTGGTCACCGCGGCGCGCATCGAGCACGGCGAGCAGTTCGTCAAGCCGCTCTACGACGCGATCGGCACGCGCCTGCACCCGGGTGCCCGTGAAGACTTCGAGGCCGTGATCCTCGAGGCGCTCGACGAGGTCGGGCTCCCGGCGTCGCTCGCCGAGGCCGCCACGTCGGACCGCTACGACACCGAGCTGCGGGCCTCCCACAAGGAGGGCATCGACAGGGTCGGCGAAGACGTCGGCACGCCTGTGGTCGCCTTCGGAGACGTCGCGTTCTTCGGTCCCGTCGTGACCCCGGCACCGAAGGGCGAGGCCGCCGGTCGCCTGTGGGACGGCTGCGTGCTCGTGGCCGGGACGCCGGGCTTCTTCGAGCTCAAGCGCACCCGGACGCAGGGACCGGTCTTCGATTGAGCCCCGCAGTCCACCTCGGTCTCCCGGCTCCCCGTGCCTCCCTGGGCGGGGGCGGCCGGGCCTCCGCGCGTCTGCGCGAGGTCCCGGCAGCCCCGTGGTCGACCCTCGCGAGCGACGCGCCCGACCTGGCCGCAGCGGTCGCCGGGCGCTTCGCCGCGAGCGAGCGGCACGTCCTGGCGACCATGACCGTGAGCGGTGCACCCCGCGTCAGCGGGTCCGCTGTGCAGATCCGTCACGGCGAGCTGCTCGTCCCGGTCGTCCTGCGCTCGCCCAAGGGCGCTGACCTCGCCGGTGACCCGCGCTGCGTCATCCACTCCAACCCCGGGGACGGGTCGATGGTCGGGGACGTGAAGATCACCGGCCGGGTCACCGGGCTGGTCGGGGCTGACGGCGAGCTGCGCCCGCACGGGCGCGACGCCGTCGACGTCCTCGTGCTCCTCGAGTCGCTCCAGCTGTCGGTCCGGGACCAGGAGACCGGCGAGATCACGGTGACCCGGTGGGTCGCGCCCGAGGTTCCGCCTCTCGACGGCCCGGCGGTCCAGGCGGCCGCACCTGCGGATGCGGCCGAGGACCTGCGATGACCCGCCCTCCGGACTGGGTCGAGCACGCGATCTTCTGGCACGTGTACCCGCTCGGTGCCGTCGGCGCCGAGCCCACGGCTGCCGAGGCGGGCGAGGCCGTCCAGCACAGGCTCGACAGGCTCGTGCCGTGGCTCGACCACGCCGTCGTCCTCGGCGCCTCGGGGATCCTGCTCGGCCCGGTCTTCGCGTCCTCG
This sequence comes from Sanguibacter sp. Leaf3, assembly GCF_001425965.1. Lineage (NCBI taxonomy): Bacteria > Bacillati > Actinomycetota > Actinomycetes > Micrococcales > Sanguibacteraceae > Sanguibacter > Sanguibacter sp. Leaf3. The sequence continues at coordinate 1,428,566 of NZ_LMRH01000001.1, forward strand.
ACGCACGGCTACGACACCGTCGACCACTTCCGGGTCGACCCACGCCTGGGTGACGAGGCCGATCTGGTGGCGCTCGTCGACGCGGCCCACGCACGCGGTCTCAGGGTCGTGCTGGACGGGGTGTTCAACCACGTCGGGCAAGACTTCGCGAGGTTCCAGGATGCGCTGGCGAGCGGTCCCGGCTCGGAGTCGGCAGCCTGGTTCAGGCTCCGCTGGCTCGACGACGGCGGTGCTCCGACGCACGACGACTTCGAGGGGCACTCGGCCCTCGTCGCTCTCGACCACTCGAACCCGGCCGTCGCCGAGCACGTCGTCGAGGTGATGGGCTACTGGGGCGACCGCGGTGTCGACGGCTGGCGGCTCGACGCCGCGTACGCCGTGCCCCCGGCCTTCTGGGCTCCCGTGCTCACCGAGGTGCGCAGGCGCCACCCAGGCACCTACGTGCTGGGCGAGGTGATCCACGGCGACTACCCGGCCGTGGTCGCCGAGTCCGGCATGGACTCGGTCACGCAGTACGAGCTGTGGAAGGCGGTCTGGAGCTCCCTCAACGACCGCAACGCCTACGAGCTCGACCACGCGCTGCGCCGCCACTCCGGCTTCGCCGAGACCTTCGCCCCGGCGACCTTCGTGGGCAACCACGACACGACGAGGATCGCCAGCCGCCTCGACGACCCCCGGCACCTGGCGCACGCGCTGGTCGTCCTGTTCACCGTCGCCGGGACTCCGACGGTCTACGCGGGCGACGAGCTGGGGCTCGAAGGCGTCAAGGAAGACCGCGCAGGGGGCGACGACGCGGTCCGCCCCGAGCTCGCGGCCTCTCCGCCGAGCGACGCCGAGCTCGACGCGAACCCGGCCTTCGCGCTGCACCGTGAGCTCGTGGGGATCCGCCGACGGCACCCGTGGTTGCACAGGGCGCGGACCGAGGTGCGCGTGATCTCCGACACGGTGATGACCTCCGTGTCGTCGTCGGGAGAGGACGCCCTCGAGATTGCGCTGAGCACCGACGACGCGCCTGTCGAGATCGTGCTCGACGTGCCGGTGACCTGGCTGGCAGGCGCGGGTGACCTGGCCTCTGACGGGGTCACGCTGCGTCTCGAGCCCCACGGGTGGGCCTGCCTGGAGCGCCTCGCACGAGCCTGATCTGCGCTCGTCGGGGCGGCCCTCGGGGTCCTGCGCTGCGGGCTCCGGGGGCGGGACATCCCCAGGGTGACGTGACATGCTGCCCTGTGCGGGGACGGTCCGTCGCTCCCGCAGACCACACGTGAGGAGACCATCGAATGGCAGGAACCACGCCGACCTCCGCCCCGCGGAGCACCCCGGGGAAGCGCAGGCTGCCACCCTGGCTCGTCGTGTTCATCGCGTTCGACGTCCTGCTCGTCGCGGGGGCCGCCTGGCTCCTCCTGGGCGGGTCGTCCGGCTCGGACGCCGACGACGGCGCCTCGTCGGCGCCTACGTCGGAAGCCTCTGCTGGGGCCACCGACGCCCCTGCGGACCCGGCCGAGCCGGACCCGTCACCCACCCTCGAGATCGACCCCGCCGAGGCGACCGTGATCGCGTCCCCGACCGGCAACATCACCTGCTCGATCGTCCCCGAGGGCGTGCGCTGCGGCATCGCCTCTCTCGCGGCCGAGCCCGCACCCGTCGCCGGGTGCGAGGGCACAGTCGGTCACGTGGTCGAGCTCACCTCGGCAGGTGTCTCGACCCCGTGCGTCCCCGATGCCGAGAAGCCCACCGAGGCCGGGCCCGACGTCGCCGTGCTCGACTACGGTGCGACGAGCGAGGTCAACAACTTCGTCTGCGAGAGCACCGAGTCCGGGATGCGCTGCACGGACTCCACGACCGGGGACGGCTTCGTGCTGGCCCGCGCGGGCGTCTCAGGGGCCTGACCCCAGGGAGCCGCGTTCCAGGGGCCTGACCACAGGGACCCGCGTCTCAGGGGCTGACCCCCAGGGCCCCGCGCCGGACGCAAGCACGCACGCAGCACGCAGACGCACGCACGAGGAGAGCCCTCACCACGACCCGTCTCGACGGGCTGCGGTGAGGGCTCTCCTCGTGCTGCTACTGCTGCTGGTGCTCGGGCTGCTGCTGGGGCGGCGCACCGCTGCGAGGGGCAGCGGTGCGCTCAAGGTCACCAGATGCGGACGCGGTCCTCGGGGGCGAGGTACAGCGCGTCGCCAGGCTGCACGTTGTACGTCGTGTGGAACTCGTCGAGGTTGCTCACGACGCCGTTGCAGCGGAACTCGGCAGGGGAGTGCGGGTCGGTCGCGAGACGCTGGATCATCGCCTCGTCGCGCATCGTCGTCTGCCACACCTGCGCCCAGGACAAGAACACCCTCTCGGCACCCGAGAGCCCGTCGACGACGGGCGCGCCCGACAGCTCGGTCCCGAGGGAGATCTCGTAGGCCTTGAGCGCGATGGACAGCCCGCCGAGGTCGCCGATGTTCTCACCGATGGTCAGCGCGCCGTTGACCGTGCGGTCGGCGTCGAGCTGGGCGGGGTGGAAGGCGTCGTACTGCTCGACGAGAGCAGCGGTCCGCTTCTCGAACTCGGCACGGTCAGAGCCCGTCCACCAGTCCTCGAGGCGGCCCGAGCCGTCGTACTTGGACCCCTGGTCGTCGAAGCCGTGCCCGATCTCGTGACCGATCACCGCGCCGATGCCGCCGTAGTTAGCGGCATCCTCGGCCTCGGGGTCGAAGAACGGCGGGCGCAGGATCGCGGCCGGGAAGACGATCTCGTTCATCGACGGGTTGTAGTACGCGTTGACCGTCTGCGGGGTCATGTGCCACTCGTCGCGGTCGATCGGCTTCCCGATCTTGGCGAGCTCGCGGTCGAGGTCGACAGCGTTGGAGCGCCGCACGTTGCCGACGAGGTCGGCCGGGTCGACGACGAGCGCCGAGTAGTCGCGCCAGCGGACGGGGTAGCCGACCTTCGGGGTGAAGGCCGAGAGCTTGGCCAGAGCCTTCGCCTTGGTCTCCTGGCCCATCCAGTCGAGCTGGGTGATCGACTGGCGGTACGCCTCGATGAGGTTCGCGACGAGCACGTCCATGCGGCTCTTGTGCGTCGGCGGGAAGTGCCTGTCGACGTAGACCTTGCCGACGGCCTCGCCGAGGGCGCCCTCGACGAGGGACACACCACGCTTCCACCGCTCGCGGACTTCCTGGGCTCCGGAGAGCGTCCGGCCGTAGAAGTCGAAGTTCGCCTCGACGAGCTCGTCGGTCAGGTACGGGGCGCGGGCGCTGACGAGGTGGTAGACGATCCACGCCTTCCAGTCCTCGACGGGCTCGGTGGCCCACAGCCCGGCGAAGCCCGTGAAGAAGTCGGGCTCGCGCACGACGACCTGGTCGAGCGAACCCTCAGGGGCCCCCACGGCGAGGGCCCAGGCGCGCCAGTCGAACCCGGGGGCGGACTCGGCGAGGGCGGCGAGCGTGGTGGGGTTGTACGTGAGCTCGGAGTCGCGGTCGCGGACCACGTCCCAGTGGTGCCCGGCGAGCTTCGTCTCGAGGGCGAGCACGGTGTCGGCGGCGGTGGGCGCAGCGTCGGCGGTGTACGCGCCCGAGAGCGCGAGCATGCGCGCGACGTGGCTGCGGTAGGCCTCACGCGTCTCGGCGTACTTCTCCTCGCGGTAGTACGACTCGTCCGGGAGGCCGAGGCCCGCCTGGTACAGGTACACGACGTACTTCTCGGGGTCCTTGGCGTCGTTGTCGACCCAGAACCCGAAGGCCCCGGCGCCACCTGTGCGCTGGAGCGCACCCAGGGTCCCGGTCAGCTCGGGCTGGCTGGTCGCGCCGCGGACGAGCGCGAGGTCCTGCTGGAGCGGGTCGACCCCGGCTGCCTCGACCGTCGCGGTGTCCATGAAGCTCGCGTACAGCGCACCGATCTGGGCCTCTTCGCCGCTCAGGTCGTCACGTCCGCCGAGCTCTTCGATGATCTGCCGCACGTGGGCCTCGGCCTCGTCGTGCAGCTGGCGGAACGCACCGTCCGAGGCGCGGTCGGCGGGGATCTCGTGGCTGGCGATCCAGCGGCCGTTGACGTGCCTGTACAGGTCGTCCTGCGGGCGGACCTCGGGGTCCAGGGCTGTCACGTCGATCCCGGACGTCGCCGGAGGTCGCAGGTCCTGCTCCTGGGCTGGTGTGTGCTCGTTCGTCGTCATCGGTCCAGGCTATCCGTCGCCGACCCGCTCGACCCCTCAGGCGCCTCGACGTTCGCGCAGGGCGTCGTCAGGGCCGCGCCGTCGGGGCCGCGCCGCATGGGGATGGGGAGAGGTGCCCACGGTCCGGGGGCCCAGATCGCAGCGCGACGCACCCCACCTGTGGTCCTCTGATCCTGCGAGGTGCTCATCGGCGCTCGCTGGACACCTCCCCCCGACTCACGAAGGACATCTCATGCAGACCCTCACCCCCTGGACCGCACCCGACCCCGTCGTCCGTCAGCTCTCGGACGCGCAGGGGTTCCAGAAGGCCGTGGCGCCGTCGAGCGCCGCAGCGAAGGCCTTCGGCGTCTTGCTCGTCATCGGCCTCGCCCTGCTCGCCTACAACCTGGTCAGCGTGTTCCGCACCATGAGCGAGTACGACGCGGGCGGCGACAGGTTCTTCGAGGTGTTCTTCTCCACGACGGGGGAGAACTTCAGCACCGACCCGATGCTCGTCGCCTACGTGTGGGGACCGATCATCCTCATCCCGCTCGCGATCATCATGCTCGTCGTCTCCAAGCTGACCCGCGGCAAGCGGACCGAGGCCGCCTTCGCCGCGTACTCCCGCGACGGCTACGTCGCCAAGGCCCTCGGTCTGCCGTTCCGCTTCGCGGCCAACAACTCCCAGGTCGTGCCCCAGGTCATCGTGCCGGCGCACCTCGGGTCCGAGGAGGTCTCACGCTGGATGGCGGGCGTCGCGCAGCAGGTCAGCACCCTCGACAAGGCGGGGTCCAAGCAGCTGACGAAGACTCTCGTCTCCAAGCTGTCCAAGCCCGAGGTCGCCATCCCTGCCGAGACGGTCTTCCCCGGCTCGCCGCCCTTCGCGCTCCTCGTCCACGCACCCGACGCCGTCGGCGCGGAGACGGTCCGCGCCGTCGTGCCCGGCGAGCGCAGCACCCGTGCGTACATCGTCAACCTGTCCAAGGTCGAGGGCTGGAGCTGAAGTTGCGGCATGATGTGAGCATGCGCGTTCACATCGCTTCAGACCATGCCGGCTACGAGCTCAAGAGCTTCCTCGTCGAGCACCTGACGACCGCCGGTCATGACGTCGTCGACCACGGTGCCCACGAGTACGACGCCCTCGACGACTACCCGTCCTTCTGCTTCGCGGCCGGCGAGGCCGTCGTGGCCGACCCGGGCAGCCTCGGCGTCGTGATCGGCGGCTCCGGCAACGGAGAGCAGATCGCGGCCAACAAGGTGCCCGGGGTCCGGGCTGCGCTCGCCTGGAACCTCGACACTGCTCGGCTCGGCCGCCAGCACAACGACGCGAACGTCGTCGCCGTCGGCGGGCGCCAGCACACCGTGGCCGAGGCGGCGTCCTTCGTCGACGCCTTCCTCGCGGAGCCCTTCAGCGGCGACCCGCGCCACCAGCGCCGGATCGACCAGCTCGCCGCCTACGAGGCCGCACGCTGATCCTGGTGGGGGACTGCACCGCCGGACCGGGCCGCCGACTGCTCGTGAGCTCACGAGGTCGGCGGTCTTCGGCGACCGGGGGCTCTCGTGCCTGAGGGGCACACGGTCCACAGGCTCGCCCGCACCTTCGGTGAGGTCTTCGGTGGCCAGGCTGTCGAGGTGTCCAGCCCTCAGGGCAGGTTCGCCGCCGGTGCCGCGCTCGTCGACGGCCTCGTGCTGCACGCGGCCGAGGCCGTCGGCAAGCAGATGTTCCTCGGGCTCGGGCCGGCCGACCACAGCCCGAGCGCCCCTGGCCTCGCAGACGACCTCCGGTGGGTGCGCGTGCACCTAGGGCTCTACGGGTCGTGGACCTTCGCGAGCGACGGCAGCACCGAGGTCTCTCATGCCATCGGTGCCCCGCGCAAGAGGGTGGGGGAGCGCGAGACCGTGCTCGCCGCCGCGGCTCCTGAGGAGAGCGTGCTCGCCGCGTGGGAGCCACCCGACCCTCGCGGAGCAGTCCGCGTGCGGATCCTCTCGGCCCACGCCGTCGCCGACCTGACCGGTCCGACAGCCTGCGAGGTCATCTCCCCGGAGGCGGCGCTCGCGGTCCAGAGGCGTCTGGGGCCCGACCCTCTGCGCAGCGACGCCGACCCGGAACGGTTCGTCTCGGCGGTCCGCAGGTCGCGGTCGGCCGTAGGTCTCCTGCTGATGAACCAGGACGTCGTGGCCGGCGTCGGCAACATCTACCGCGCCGAGGCCCTGTTCAGAGCCGGTCAGTCGCCGACGACCCCGGGGCGAGACGTGCCGAGCGACGTGCTCCACGAGATCTGGGACGACCTCGTCGTGCTCATGGCCGACGGCGCTGCGATCGGCGCGATCGTCACGACACGCCCTGAGCACCGCGGCGACGGAGCAGCTGCTCCGCCGCCGCGAGGCCGCCGGGCGGTGCGCCAGAACACGGACACCGCCCCTGGCGCCGTGCCGCGCGACGAGTCCTTCTACGTGTACCAGCGCGACGGGCTGCCGTGCCGGGTCTGCGGGACCGAGATCGCGCGATCAGAGATGGCAGGCCGCAACCTGTTCTGGTGCCCCAGCTGTCAGCGCGACGATCGCCGGTGACCCGGTGACCCGGTGACCCGGTGACCCGGTGACCCGGTGACCCGGTGACCCGGTGACCCGGTGACCCGGTGACCCGGTGACCCGGTGACCGGTGACCCGGTGACCCGGTGACCCGGTGACCCGGTGAGAGCTCCGCTCAGAAAACCCAGCTGCAGACGGGTGCCACGGGCCACCCGAAGCCCGACGCCGCGCGGAGCAGGGATCCGTCCGTGTGCTCTTCGACGCGGCCAGCGCTCGCCAGGGCGGCGAGCGACGTGCCACCCAGATACGCAGCGCCCAGCTCTGTCACCGACAGGCTGAGGTCGGGTGCGTCGTCGGTCCGCACCACCGTCGCGGGACCGAAGGCTGTCGCGGTGAGCCGCCAGGCCCCCTCGTTGGTCGGCAGTCGCGGATCGGCGACGTGCAGGACGAGGTCGAGGTCGGTCGTGTACGTCCGTGCGGCGAGCGCACCGGGGACGTCGACGATCCTCACCCAGACGTTGTCGGCGATCTTCGGTGCTGCCGCCCGAGGGTCGACGAGCAGCGAGGCGATCGGGTCGTCGAGGGGGATCATGAACGGCTCGATCTCGTGCGTGAGGTCGAGGTCGAGGATCGTCGACCACAGCCTGTGCGTGGCCGCAGGGTCGAGCCCGACGACCTCACCCGTCGAGACCGTCCCGCGGGGACCGGTGTGACCCCAGTCGACCTTGCGTCGGAAGGTCGTGTAGCCCCGGGGCTCACCGTCCGACTCGACGACGACGATGCGGCGCGGCTCACGCCCGTTGCGGAAGGCTGCGGGGTCGTCCAGGTGGACGGTCTTCAGCTCGTCGGTCTCGCGGGTCGCCCACCCGGGCCTGTTGATGCCCGACGCCGGGGTGGGCTGCCGTCCGGCGCGGGCGTGCAGGTCGCTCACGAGCTCGCCGTGGACGGCGGGGTCGAGCGTCTCGATCCTCACGGTGAGGTCCTCCGAGCCCGCGACAGGACGGAGCGTCGCCCCGCGGGGGACGGTGAGCCGCAGGTCCTGGGCGGCCAGGCCGTAGCCGAAGCGGCCGTAGATCGCGGCCTCGGCGGCGAAGAGAGCCGAGACAGTCTCACCCCGCTCCACGCAGTCGGCGAAGTGCTGGTCGATCATCGCCGAGAGGATGCCGCGGCGACGGTGCTGAGGGTGGACGCCCACCCAGGTGAGACCGGCGACAGGGATCTCGGCGCCCGGGACGGGGAACCTGCTGAAGGGGTACGACGAGTGGATGGCCGCGAGGCTCTGCCGGACCGGGACGGCCCCGTCGATGGGGACGGCGTCAGGGTCGGGGGTCTCGACGATCACCCCACGGGTCCGCTCCCAGGTCAGCGGCAGCGGCAGCTTCTTGGACTCTGCGGGGTCGACCGGGGACGGGAAGGTCCAGTGGTCGAGCTCGATGAGCTCGTCGCGTCGTGACTCGGGCAGCTGGATCTGGGTGTAGCCGTCGGGGAGTGCCATGCCTCGACTCTGCCAGCGGCCACCGACAGGGGCCAGGGTTTTACGGTGCGTAGTCTGTGCGGGTGGACGAGGAGTACCTGGAGAGCGTGCTCGACGTCGTCGAGACGGTCCCGCGCGGGTCGGCGACGACCTACGGCGACGTGGCCGAGGTCGTCGGGCGACGGCTCGGCCGCGGCGGACCTCGCCAGGTCGGCGCTGCGCTGCGCGATTCCGGCGGGGCGGTCCCGTGGTGGCGCGTGGTCAACGCGCAGGGGAGGCCACCGGCCCACCACGTCACGCGTGCGCTAGACCTGCTGCGCGACGAGGGGTGCCCTCTCGTCCCCGACGGCTCGCGCGTCGACCTCCGAGCCGCCCGGGTGGACTGGGACGAGCAGATGGACCTGAGTGCGGGATCGGGGTCCGAGTCCGTCTGACACCGGACCGCCCGAGACCTGCGCGCGGCTCGAGTCTGCTACGACGGCACTGTGCCTGGCAGAAGCGGTCAGACGTCGCCACCCCGACGGGCCCGGCGGCGCCAGAACCAGCCGGCCTGGTCGCTCTGAGCCCCTCAGGCAGCAGCCATGACCGCCCGCAGCGCCGCGGCGTCGCCCTGGACCACGACAGTCGTCACCGCGGTCTGCTCCCACAGCGCCAGCCGCTCGCGGATCCTCTCGGACGAGCCGACCAGCGCGATGTCGTCCACCAGCTCGCGCGGCACGGCTGCTGCGGCGCGCTCGCGGTCGCCCGCGAGGTAGTGCGCCTGGATCTCGTCCGCCGCCTCGCTGTAGCCGAGCCTGTCGACAGCGTTGCGGTGGTAGTTGGCGCCCTTCGCCCCCATGCCGCCGACGTAGAGCGCGATGAAGGGCCGGACCTGGTCGGCAGCCTGCTCCGGGTCGTCGTGCACGACGACAGGCACCGTCGCCGAGACCTCGAAGTCCGCCGCAGGCCTCAGCCCGGGTCCGCGCCGCGCGAAGCCGTCGTCGAGGAGCTCACGGAACTCGTGGTCGAGGCGTGGGGCGTAGAACAGCGGGAGCCACCCGTCGGCGATCTCCGCGGCGAGCGCGATGTTCTTGGGGCCTTCTGCGGCGAGGTGGATCGGCAGGTCGGCGCGCAGCGGACGGACCGTCGAGCGGAGCGCCTTGCCGAAGCCTGTGACGGGGCGCCCGCCGGCCGTGCTCTCGTCGAGGGGGAGCGGGTAGGTCGGGCCAGGGGCCGTGACCGGGGCCTCGCGACGCAGCACCTGACGCACGATGTCCACGTACTCGCGGGCCCGGGCCAGCGGACGCGGGTAGGGCTGGCCGTACCAGCCCTCGACGACCTGCGGGCCGGAGACGCCGAGACCGAGCACGAAGCGACCGCCGCTGAGGTGGTCGAGGGTCAGTGCGGCCATCGCCGTGGCCGTCGGGGTCCGGGCCGAGATCTGCGCGACGGCCGTACCGAGCCGGATCCGCTCCGTCCTCGAACCCCACCAGGCGAGCGGGGTGAGGGCGTCCGAGCCGTAGGCCTCGGCGGTCCAGACGGAGTCGACGCCGAGGGCGTCTGCCTCGACCACGGCCTCGGCCATGCCCTCAGGGGGGCCGGCCGACCAGTATCCGGTGTGCAGTCCGATGCGCATGCGTCTCCTCGACGGTGAGGGGGTAGGACCCAGCGAGCCTAGCTCTCTTCGGCGGTGCTCTCAGGAGTCCCGGCCGGACGGGCCGCGCGGTGCCTGTCGGCGAAGGCGTTGAGCAGCGCCGCTGCGGTCGCGGCGTCGTCGACCGTGACGACGAAGCGGCGGCCACCGGTCGACCGCACCTCGAGGGTCTCGCCCCCGCGGATGACCACGCCGGTCCGTCCGTCGGTCGACGTCCGCCACCCGTAGCCGCCGAAGTCGCGCAGCGGGACCACGTCGTCGACCGTCGCGTCCACGATCTCGTCGACGGGCAGGTGCTTGCGCGGCACACCGAGGGTCGAGCGGACGGTGAGCCCGGTGACGTCGACTGTCACGATCCACGAGAACATCGCCAGGCTCAGCAGCACCAGGGCGACCGGGACGGCCAGCAGGCCCCAGGTCCCTGCTGTCGTGACGGCTGCTGCGACGAGCACGGCGGCGAGCAGCGTGATGACCATCCCTGTCGAGCTCGAGGTCTTGCGGACCCACACGGCCCGCTCGTCTGCGGTGAGAGGGATGCGCGGGACGTCGTCGCGAGGTCTGTCGGTCTCTGGGGAGGGCTCGTCACGGGGGAGGGTGAGCGCGACGAGCAGCCCGAGCGCGAGAGCACCGAAGACTGCCACGGTGATGGCGAGTCCGACGCCCCCGACCTCAGACCCGTCGGTCAGGCCTCGTTGCGGGGCGAGGGTGCCGACGGTGAGGGCGGCGACGAGTGTGGCGACCCCGACGTTCAGACCGACCGCGAGCTGTCGGAGGTTGCGGACGCGCCCGGCCCAGAAGGCGAAGGCCCAGAACGCGGCGACCAGGACTGCGCACCCTGCGACGGTGCCGACGAGCAGCGCGGTCAGCGAGCTGAAGCCGTCAGGACCGTCGCTGCCCCAGTGGGTCGCGACGCGTGCGGGCAGCTCGTCACGCCAGGATGCTGCGACGCCCGCGCCTGCTGCGAGGATGGCGAGAGGCAGGACCAGCCCGAGGAGCGTGGTCGACCCCCGGTGCTGGACGGGCCCTGGTCGGGTGCTGCGGGCGGTGGTCATGAGAGGGCCTCCTTGAGCAGGGCGAGCGTGGTCTCGGGTGAGAGGTTGAGGGCGCGCGACTCGGCGGCGACGGCGGCGACGGCGTCGCGGAGCGTCGCGAAGTCGGCGCCGGCGCGCTCTGTCACGACGGCCCCGCGTCCGCGACGCAGGTCGATCAGCCCGTCGTCGCGCAGATCCTGGTAGGCGCGCAGGACCGTGTGGACGTTGAGGTCGAGCGAGGTGGCGAGCTCACGGGCCGAGGGCAGCCTCTCGCCGACGGCGAGGTCGCCGCGTGCGACCCCGAGGCGCACCTGGGTCGCGAGCTGGGCGAACAGCGGCTCGCCGGCTGTCGGGTCGATGCGGAAGAGCATGACGCAACAGTAGTTGTTCTATCGCAACTAGCACAAGTGAGATGTGTGGCGTCCGCCTGGCTGACCGTACGTCTGGAGGTCTGGAGGTCTGGAGGTCTGGCGGGCGGCGCGGTGGACCCGCGACCCGCGAACTCGTGCACCGGCGTGCTGGTGGACCGCTTGACCGGAGGACATGATCCTGCACGGCTCGAGGACCTCGCGGTCCCGCTCGCCGCCCTTGTCTCAGATGAAGATCGCAGGGTCTTCGCAGTAGTCGACCCCCGGGGACGCCGCGGGGCGCCCCCTGACGACCGCCGGGACGCCGACGGCGACGGTGCCGTCCGGGACGTCTTTGACGACCACGGCGTTCGCGCCGATCTGCGCGTCGTGACCGACCGTGACGGCTCCGAGCACCTTCGCCCCGGCGCCGACGACCACCCTGTCGCCGATCGTGGGGTGCCGCTTGCCGTGGGTCATCGAGCGTCCGCCGAGGGTGGTGCCGTGGAAGAGGGTGACGTCGTCACCGACGACCGCCGTCTCACCGACGACGACACCCATGCCGTGGTCGATGAACAGCCGACGGCCGATGGTCGCCGCCGGGTGGATCTCGATGCCTGTCGCCGAGCGCGTCGCCTGCGAGAGCAGCCGGGCCGGCAGGCGCAGTGCCGGGTTGCGCCACATCCGGTGGGTCACCCTGTGCGCCCAGACGGCGTGGACCCCGGGGTAGGCCAGGGCGACCTCGATCGAGCTGCGGGCGGCCGGGTCGCGGTCGCGTGCGACCTGGAGGTCTTCGCGGAGCAGCGTCCAGGCGGCGATGAGGCGTGACATGAGAGTCCTTGGGTCGTCAGAGGCGAAGAGGTCCCGTGCGCGCCGACGGGCGTGCACGGGACCTGGTGCAGCAGGCCTGCCGCGTCAGTCCGAGGACGCAGCAGGCCGGGCGGGCTGGGCTCAGTCGAGCAGGTCCGCGTAGAGGATCGACGTGAGGTAGCGCTCGCCGAAGGACGGCACGATCACGACGATGAGCTTGCCGTCGTTCTCCGGTCGCTTGCCGATCTCGAGCGCGGCGTGGATCGCAGCGCCGGAGGAGATGCCCACGAGGAGCCCCTCTTCCTTCGCGGCACGGCGGGCGACGGCGACCGAGGTCTCGGCGTCGACGTCGAAGACCTCGTCGTAGACGGTCGTGTCGAGGATGTCGGGGACGAAGTTGGCCCCGATGCCCTGGATCTTGTGAGGCCCGGGCTGCCCGCCGTTGAGGATCGGCGACTCGGCGGGCTCGACGGCGATGATCTTGACCTCGGGCTTGCGCTCCTTGAGCACCTGCCCGACGCCGGTGATGGTGCCACCCGTGCCGATGCCGGCCACGAAGATGTCGATCTCGCCGTCGGTGTCGGCCCAGATCTCCTCGGCCGTGGTCGCACGGTGGATGGCCGGGTTGGCCTCGTTGGCGAACTGGCTCGCGAGGATCGACCCGGGACGCTCGGCAGCGATCTCGTTGGCCTTGTTGACCGCGCCCTTCATGCCCTCGGCCGCAGGGGTGAGGATGAGCTCGGCGCCGTAGGCGCGCAGCAGGGCGCGACGCTCCTTCGACATGCTCTCCGGCATGGTGAGGACGACGTCGTAGCCGCGGGCCGCGCCGACGAAGGCGAGCGCGATGCCGGTGTTGCCCGAGGTGGCCTCGACGATGGTCCCACCAGGCTTGAGCGCCCCCGACGCCTCGGCAGCGTCGATGATCGAGACACCGATGCGGTCCTTGACCGAGTTCGCGGGGTTGTAGTACTCGAGCTTGGCGACGACGGTCGCGCCGACGCCCTCGGTGAGCCTGTTGAGGCGGACGAGCGGGGTGTTGCCGATGAGCTGGGTGACGTCGTCGTAGATGCGTGCCATGAGGTCCTCTTCTGAACGGTCCGCCGGGGCGGAGCTGCGGGTGGGGTACGGGAGGTTCTGAAGGTGCAGAGGTGCTGCCTGGATATCGGCTACCGGGTGGCCCTGGTGGACCCCAGGTCGAGCGGTCGGGGGACCCGGGTCACGGCCCGCCGCGGCGTGGGAGGCGCGGGGTGCCTCGTGCGGGTGGACCGCCGGCAGGATGGACAGGGGCACGGGAGACGAGCGGTGATCAGCCCGGCTGTGGGCAGGGATCAGCGCTCTAGAGACACTGCAGACAGCAGGGGGAGGAGACCGCCCGGCCGCAGTGCGCGCCGTGACCGCGGAGCCGCGGGTGCGCGGCAGGCTCGGACGTCAGGGTCCGGAGGCTCGTCGTGCTGCGCTCGCGCACCGTGCCTCCCCCTCGTCGTCCCTGAGCGGCCTGTGCGGCGCTGACGTCGAGGACGCCAGCCGACCCTGGCCTGCCCGAGCGACTGTATCGACAGTGCAGGTGGGGTGCAACGGTGTGCCGCCCGGTGGTCTGACGAGGGGCGGGTGAAAGGGTGCGGTTCTCTCACTGCGGGATCACGGGATCACGGGATCACGGGATCACGGGTGCAGGAGGGTCTGGCCTCGGGCCGACGAGCTGTCGTGTCACCGGCTCGATGGCTCGCCAGACGCACGAAGCCCCCGCCCTCAGAGAGAGGGCGGGGGCTTCATCATGCTGATGAGGATCGTGCTGTCGGAGCGGGCGACGAGAATCGAACTCGCATCATCAGTTTGGAAGACTGAGGCTTTACCACTAAGCTACGCCCGCACGGTTCTGATCCGGGCTCCTTGCTCGACCGCTCGGCCGGCTGATCCTCACGGAGAGGTCCAACGTCTGCACGGAAGAACTGAGCGGTCCGGAACGAACCTGCGACAGACACCCTAGCAAAGGATCAGGGGTGGATCGCACGCGGCAGGGCCCACGCCGCTGAGACAGACGACACCCTGGTCGCGCTCGGTCGGACAGGTCGGTGGGCTCCTCCTGAAGGCGCCCTCGCTCGTCTGCCGCGGAGTGCTGCGGATGCTGCGCACGACGGCTCGGACGACGAGCGCCGAGGTCGCACGGCCTCTGGACCAGCGTCGGTCCCGGCTCGGCGAAGGCGTCGCGCTGCCGGTGTGCCGACCACTCCCGACGCCGTCTATGCTTGGCCGAGCGTGCGCCGCCCAGCGGTGCCCGCGGGGTGTGGCGCAGGTTGGTAGCGCGTCCGGTTTGGGACCGGAAGGTCGCAGGTTCGAATCCTGTCACCCCGACTCGCAGCGGAGGACCCCGGCGCTGGAGAACTCGACTCGTGCCGCGGTCCTCCGTCGCGATCGACGTGCCGCCTCCCCGCCGCCGTCCCTGCCGTGATCCTCCGCGGCCCGGCTCCGCGCCCACGGGCCCCTCTAGGACCTCTGCTATGTCCTCGCGCCGTCCGTGGCGTACGATCTTCAGGTTGCTCGTGGGCGAGTATGGCTCGCGAGACGCGGTCCCTCTGCGGTGACGGCCCAGCCTGTCGCCGAGCGGTTGGCCGCGAGGACGCACGAGAACCTCAGTAACGTTCGTGCCGGGCTATCGGCATGCCATCGAGCAGTTGGAGATCATCGAAGTGAAGAGCGCCGTCGAGACCCTGGACCCGACCAAGGTCAAGCTGACCGTCGAGGTGGAGTACGACGAGCTCAAGCCGAGCATCGATCACGCGTACAAGCACATCGCCGAGCAGGTCTCCGTCCCCGGATTCCGCAAGGGCAAGGTGCCTGCACGCATCATCGACCAGCGCGTCGGCCGCGGGGCCGTGCTTGAGCACGCGATCAACGAGTCGCTGTCCGGCTTCTACCGCCAGGCCGTGTCGGAGACGGACATCCGTCCGCTCGGCCAGCCCGACGTGCAGGTCGTGAAGGTCCCCGAGCTCGAGACCGAGGGTGGAGAGCTCCACTTCACCGCCGAGGTCGAGGTCCGCCCCGAGGTCGAGCTCCCCGAGCTGTCGTCCATCAAGGTCGCGGTCGACGACGTCGAGGTCACCGACGACGACGTCGACGGTCGCCTGGACTCGCTCCGTGAGCGCTTCGGCACCCTCGTCGGTGTCGACCGTCCCGCAGCCGAGGGCGACTTCGTCGTCATCGACCTCAAGGCCACCGTCGGCGACGACGAGGTCGACAACGTCTCCGGCGTGTCGTACCAGATCGGCTCGGGCAACATGCTCGAGGGCCTCGACGAGGCGCTCACGGGTCTCTCGGCCGGCGAGACCACCACCTTCGTCGCACCGCTCGCCGGTGGCGAGCACGAGGGCCAGGACGCCAGCATCACCGTCGTCGCGACCGCTGTGAAGCAGCGCGACCTCCCCGAGATCGACGACGACTTCGCGCAGCTCGCGAGCGAGTTCGACACGATCGACGAGCTCAAGGCCGACCTGCGCGAGCAGGCCGCCGGCGTGAAGCAGTCCAACCAGGCCGTCCAGGCCCGTGACCTCCTCCTCGAGGAGCTCACCAAGGCCGAGGTGCCGCTGCCCGCAGGCGTCATCGAGGCCGAGGTCGTCCGTCACCTCGAGGGCGAAGGCCGCCTCGAGGACGACGAGCACCGCGCCGAGGTGACCGAGCAGACGCAGGTCGCCCTGAAGAACCAGATCGTCCTGGACATCCTCGCCGAGAAGCTCGAGATCAAGGTCGCTCAGAACGAGCTCCTCGACTACCTCGTCAACGCGAGCCGTCAGTACGGCATGGACCCGAACACCTTCATCAAGACCATCGACGAGAACGGCCAGATCCCGGCCATGGTCGGCGAGGTCGCTCGCTCGAAGGCTCTCGCCGTGGCGCTGCGCCAGGTCGAGGTCGTGGACGGTGAGGGCAAGGCTGTCGACCTCTCCGAGTTCATCGGTTCTGACGAGGACGACGCCGCGGTCGAGGCCGCTGGCACCGCCGCCGTCGAGGGCGCCGACTCCGAGGTCGTCGAGCCCGACGCCGCAGAGTCCGAGGCAGCAGAGTCCGACGCTGTCGAGACCGACAAGGCCTGACACACCTCAGGGCCCCTGACAGGGTCCGGCCGCAGGGCCCCGTCTCCGTGCGAGACGGGGCCCTGTCGTCTCTCTCGGCCCCCGCGAGAGCTCGCCCACCAGCAGCCCCGCACGCACCGAGCACTGTGCGCCCAAAGCGAAACAGACCCGGTGCGGGACGAAACACGGGTGGGGCTCGCGTTAGGGTCACAACAAGCAAGGGTCAGCAGCACGAAGAAGGAGTTCGCGTGAACGAGCAGATGCCAGTGGCAGCCCGCGGAGACGTGGCAGGCCTGGGCCTGAACGACAGCATCTACAACCGCCTTCTCAAGGAGCGGATCATCTGGCTCGGCTCGGAGGTGCGCGACGACAACGCGAACGCCATCTGCGCCCAGATGATGCTCCTGGCAGCGGAAGACCCCGAGAAGGACATCTTCCTGTACATCAACTCTCCCGGTGGGTCGATCACCGCGGGCATGGCGATCTACGACACCATGCAGTTCATCCAGCCTGACGTCGCGACGGTCGCGATGGGCATGGCCGCCTCGATGGGGCAGTTCCTGCTCTCCTCGGGCACCAAGGGCAAGCGCTACGCGACGCCCCACGCCCGCGTCATGATGCACCAGCCCTCGGGCGGCATCGGCGGTACGGCCACGGACGTGCGCATCAACGCGGAGCTCATCCTCCACATGAAGCGCGTGCTGGCCGAGCTGATCGCCGAGCAGACGGGCAAGAGCACCGAGCAGATCCACACCGACTCCGACCGCGACCGCTGGTTCACCGCTCCTGAGGCGCTCGAGTACGGGTTCATCGACCACGTCGTGACCCACGCCGGGTCTGTCGCCGGCGGCGGCGGCACGACCGGCTCCTGAGCCGGCTCCGCCCCCATCACTTGAAGACCTTTGAGGAGTAGACCCATGAGCACCGAGTCTCAGTTCATCAGCACCGCGCAGCGTCTCGCTGGTGCGGGCGGCGTGGCGATGCCGTACGGCTCGCCGTCGTCGCGGTACATCTTCCCGCAGTTCGAAGAGCGCACGGCCTACGGCATCAAGCGCCAGGACCCGTACAGCAAGCTCTTCGAGGACCGCATCATCTTCCTGGGTGTCCAGGTCGACGACGCCTCGGCGGACGACGTCATGGCGCAGCTGCTCGTCCTGGAGAGCCAGGAGCCGAACCGCGACATCATCCTGTACATCAACTCACCCGGTGGTTCCTTCACCGCGATGACGGCGATCTACGACACGATGCAGTACATCACCTCCCAGGTGCAGACGGTCTGCCTCGGGCAGGCCGCCTCGGCTGCCGCCGTGCTGCTCGCCGCGGGAACCCCGGGCAAGCGCCTGGCCCTCCCCAACGCTCGCGTGCTGATCCACCAGCCCGCGATGGAGGGTGGCGGCTACGCCCAGGCCTCGGACATCGAGATCCAGGCCAACGAGATCATCCGCATGCGCGAGTGGCTCGAGGGCACCCTGGCACTGCACTCCGGGCGGGACGTCGAGCAGGTCCGCAAGGACATCGAGCGCGACAAGATCCTCTCGGCCCAGCAGGCCGTCGACTACGGCCTGGTCGACAGCATCCTGGAGAGCCGCAAGTCGGCGATCCAGAACAAGGGCTGACCACGACGAGGGCCGACCAGCCCTGAGAGCGTGACCCCGGCAGCGACCGGGGGTGAGATACCGTGCACCCGTCGGAGCGCCATGCTGACTTTGGCGCTCCGATGGTGTGCAATGGAAGATGTTCGACCAGCAGTCCCGAGGACGTGAGCGGGGCGGGCTGGATGCCATGATCCGCACCCGACCGGGGCGGTCCCGGGAGGAGACGGCGTGACACGCATCGGCGACGGCGCTGACCTGCTGAAGTGCTCCTTCTGCGGGAAGTCCCAGAAGCAGGTCAAGAAGCTCATCGCAGGCCCTGGGGTCTACATCTGCGACGAGTGCATCGACCTCTGCAACGAGATCATCGAAGAAGAGCTCACCGAGGCGGCCGAGGTCGGCATGGTCGAGCTCCCCAAGCCGCGGGCGATCTTCGACTTCCTCGAGCAGTACATCATCGGCCAGGAGGGCGCGAAGCGGTCGCTCGCTGTGGCCGTCTACAACCACTACAAGCGGATCCAGGCGGGCGAGGGAGCGCGTTCTGTCGGCGACGACGCGGCCCAGGTCGACATCGCGAAGTCCAACATCTTGCTCATCGGCCCGACGGGCTGTGGCAAGACGTATCTCGCGCAGACCCTCGCGAAGATGCTCAACGTCCCCTTCGCGATCGCCGACGCGACAGCGCTGACCGAGGCCGGCTACGTCGGCGAAGACGTCGAGAACATCCTGCTCAAGCTCATCCAGGCTGCGGACTACGACGTCAAGAAGGCCGAGACAGGCATCATCTACATCGACGAGGTCGACAAGATCGCCCGGAAGTCGGAGAACCCGTCGATCACCCGTGACGTCTCGGGCGAGGGCGTCCAGCAGGCGCTGCTGAAGATCCTCGAGGGCACGACGGCCTCGGTCCCGCCGCAGGGCGGACGCAAGCACCCGCACCAGGAGTTCATCCAGATCGACACGACGAACGTGCTGTTCATCGTCGCCGGTGCCTTCGCAGGACTCGACGAGATCATCTCGTCCCGGGCCGGCAAGCACGGCATCGGTTTCGGCGCACCCCTGCACACCGCGGATGCGACAGATGCCTTCGGTGACGTCATGCCCGAGGACCTGCTGAAGTTCGGGCTCATCCCCGAGTTCATCGGGCGCGTGCCGGTCATCACGACGGTCACCCCGCTCGACCAGACGTCGCTCGTGCGGATCCTCACCGAGCCGCGCAACGCACTGGTCAAGCAGTACCAGCGGATGTTCGAGATCGACGGGGTCGAGCTCGAGTTCACCGACGACGCCGTGGCCGCGATCGCCGACCAGGCCCTGCTCCGGGGGACCGGTGCACGAGGTCTGCGCGCGATCATGGAAGAGGTCCTCCAGCAGGTGATGTTCGAGGTCCCCAGCCGCGACGACGTCGAGCGTGTGGTCGTCACCGGTGAGGCCGTCCTCGAGAACGTCTACCCGACGCTCGTGCCACGCTCCGACCTAGGCAAGAACGCCCCGCGCGAGAAGAGCGCGTGACCGAGCAGCCGAGCGACCCCACGCAGGACCCGAGCATCCGCACGGAGATCCTGCGGCTGCGGGGGAGCATCGACAACATCGACGCGTCGCTGATGTACCTGCTCGCGGAGCGCTTCAAGTGCACCGAGCGCGTCGGTGAGCTCAAGGCGCAGGGCGGGGTCGCCCCCGCCGACCCGCTGCGCGAGAGCCAGCAGATCGAGCGGCTCGGGCGGATCGCTGCGGAGGCTGGGCTCGACCAGCGTTTTGCCGAGGAGTTCCGGTCCTTCATCGTCAGCGAGGTCGTCCGGCGGCACGCTGCGATCGCCGCCGAGCGCGGTCAGGACACTGTGCTCGACACGTTCTCCTGACCTGACCTGACCGCGGCTGGCCCGCCCCGGTTCTGGCTGGGTTCTCTGGTCCTGGTTGGCCCGCGGTTTGGTCCGAGCAGTGCGGTCAGGGCTCCGCGTCTCGCGGCGCGACCCAGGAAGGCTGCGTGCCGCTGCGCGCCCCAGACAGGCTGCGTGCCGCTGCGCGCTGTGCCTGGTGGCTGCCGTGCCCACCTGCTGGACGTCTCGACGTGGGGGTGTCGGGCCGCCCACCGGTGCATGTCTGGTGCTCACCCCTGGCCACTGGCGTGACCGGGTGAGGTGCGACAGACTGGGTCGTCCGGGCAGCCCGGACCGCGGCTGTCCGTCCCGACGAGACAGCTGCGAGGACTCTGGATGAAGATCGACTGGCTCAAGCCCCTGCTGGGCGCACCCGGACCGTTCGTCACCGTGTACATCGACGCGACGAGGTCAGGCGAAGGCGACCGCGAGGTCGAGAACAGGTGGAAGAGCGTCCGCAGATCGCTCGAGAAGGACGGTGCGACGGCGCCCGTGCTCGACACGATCGGCGAGGAGATCGTCCGGCCGACCCGGGTCGGTGGTCCGCACGGCCGGGTCGTCGTCGCCGACGAGACAGGTCTGCTGGTCGACAGGGTCACCAAGACGCCTCCCGCGGTCCAGAAGGGCACCTACGGCCCTTTCCCTGCGCTGCTGCAGGCTGCAGGAGCCGCTGACGAGTCCGTCGACTACCTGAGGATCGTCGTCGACCGCCTCGGTGCGGACCTCACGTGGTCCGAGGCCGGGGGACATCTGCCGTACGCCGAGCACGAGTCTGTCGAGGGCGGGCACGACGTCGTCAACAAGGCGAGCTCGGGAGGGCTGTCGCACAAGCGCATCGAGTCCCGTGCGGAAGACTCCTGGGAGCGCAACGCCGAGGCCGTCGCCGCCGAGGTCGACCGTCAGGTGGCTGCGCACCGCCCGGAGGTCCTGCTGCTCAGCGGAGACGTCCGAGCGGTCGCACTGCTCAAGGGAGCGCTCCAGAAGAAGACGGCCGAGCTGGTCGTCGACGTCGCTGGCGGGTCCCGCGGGCACGGGGTCAACGAAGATGCCTTCGAGGCCAACATCACCGAGGCTCTGGAGGCCTTCCGCGTCCAACGCCGGGAGAAGGTTCTCGACGAGTTCCGGCTCGAGCACGGTCGCAGCACCGGGGGAGTCACCGGTCTCGCCGACGTCATCGCGGTCCTCGCACGCGGCCAGGTGAAGGAGCTGCTGCTCTCGGACGAGTACGGGCCAGGCTCCGAGCTGGACGGCCGCTCGGTGTGGGTCGGTGCCGAGCCCTTGGAGATCGCCGCCTCGCGCGACGACCTGGCGGACCTCGGGGCCGTGACGGACGAGCACGAGCTGCCGGCGACGATCGCGCTGGTCCGTGCTGCTCTCGGTCAGGACTCCGGCCTGACCTTCGTCCCGGCAGAGTCGCTGTCGCTCGTCGACGGTGTCGGCGCGCTGCTCCGCTGGCACGACAGCGGGACACCCGGGGACGAGCTCGCCCCGAGCATGTCCTCTGACGGAGGCCGCATCGAGAATCTCGGCTGACGCTGACGCTGACGCTGACGCTGACGCTGACGCTGACGCTGACGCTGACGCTGACGAGCACGACACAGCACGACACAGCACGACACAGCACGAGAGAGAGCGGCGGTGACCACCTTGGTGGTCACCGCCGCTCTCTCTCGTGCTGGCGTCCGTCAGGCAGCAGTTGCGCCTGCGCTGGCTAGGTCTTCTACGCCGCAGACGGCCCCTCGTCCGTGTGCGTCGGGTTGAGCACCCTGTCGAGGAAGGCGCGGGTGCGCGGCTCCTGCGGGTCGCCGATCACCTGTGCGGGCGGCCCGGACTCGACGACCACGCCGCCGTCCATGAACACGACGCGGTCGGCGACCTCCCGGGCGAAGGCCATCTCGTGCGTCACCACGATCATGGTCATGCCCTGCTGCGCGAGGTCGCGCATGACCGAGAGCACGTCGCCGACGAGCTCGGGGTCGAGCGCCGAGGTGGGCTCGTCGAAGAGCATGATCGACGGGTCCATGCTCAGCGCCCGGGCGATCGCGACGCGCTGCTGCTGACCGCCCGAGAGCTGCGTCGGGTGCGCGCTGCCGCGGTCGGCCAGACCGACCCGCTCGAGGTTGTGGAGCGCGACCTTCGTCGCCTCGGCCTTCGAGCGCTTGAGGACCTTGCGCTGCGCAACAGTGCAGTTCTCGAGAACGGTCTGGTGCGTGAACAGGTTGAACTGCTGGAACACCATGCCGACGTGCTGGCGCACGGCGTCGATGTTGATGTCCGGGTCGGTGATCTCGGTGCCCAGCACCGTGATGGTCCCCGACGTCGCGCTCTCGAGCTGGTTGACGCAGCGCAGCAGCGTCGACTTGCCCGAGCCCGAGGGGCCGATCACGCAGACGACCTCACCGGGGGTGACGTCGAGCTCGATGCCGCGGAGCACCAGGTTGTCGCCGAAACTCTTGTGGAGGTCGCGGACCTGGACCACGGGCGCAGCATCAGCCGCGGACCCCTCGGCCGCCGCTGGAGGTGTGAGGGTCATGAGCGCGATCCCTTCCCGGTGCGCTTCTCGAGCCAGCGGGCCAGCAGGCCGAGCGGGATCGTGATGCAGAGATAGCCGATGCCGGCGACGAACAGACCGGTCAGCCCACCGCCTGAACCGCTCGAGAGCGCGTCGCGGCCGATCTTGGTGAGGTCGAACTGGGTCGGGAGCAGACCCATGAGGTAGATCAGCGAGGTGTCCTTGGTGAGCAGGATGATCTCGTTGGTCATGGGGGGCAGGACGATCCTGAAGGCCTGCGGGATGACGACGGTCAGCAGCGTGCGTCCGTGGGACATGCCCAGAGACCGGGCCGCCTCGATCTGACCGCGGGGGACAGCCTCGATCCCGGCGCGCAGGGTCTCGGCGATGTACGCGGCGGACACCATGCCGAGGGCGAGCGCAGCCTTGAGGGTGAGCGAGGAGATCGACACCCCGAGCGCGATCGGCACGGCGTAGGCGAAGGCGATCACGACGAGCAGCGCGGGGATGCCGCGGAAGAACTCGATGTAGATCGTCGCGAGCCAGCGGTAGACGCCGACCGACGAGAGCTTCATCAGGGCGAGCACAGTCCCCAGGCTCAGCCCGACGGCGAAGGCCGCGGCCGTGTACATCAGGGTGTTGAGGAAGGCCCGGGGGATCTTCGGGAAGAGGTCCTGGGCTGCCTCGACGTTGAAGATCTGGTCGCCGACGCGGCCCCAGTCGATCGAGACCGCGAGGACGACGACGGCGACCACGAGGAGGCCGTACTGGATGCCGCGGGAGATGCGCGCACGCTTGCGCGGGCTCATCCGGGTACGAGCCTCCACCGTCGCGCGGGGCGCGACGGTGGAGGGCGCTGATTCGGGTGTCGTCATGAGTCTCAGCCCTCGGCGGGCGCGGTCCCGATCCACTCGGTGTACAGCTCGTCGTAGGTGCCGGCGGTCTCGAGGCGGACGAGCGTCGTGTTGATGGCGTTGACCAGGGCGGTGTTGCCCTTCTTCACGCCGAAGCCGTACTGCTCACCCGTCGAGAAGTTCGCAGCGACCTCGAAGCCGTCGCTGATGAAGGGGGAGAGCGTCGCGACGTCGTTGACGACGGCGTCGACCTGGCCGGTCTGGAGGGCCTGGACCTGCGCACCGAGGTCGTCGAAGACGACGCTCTGCAGGCCGTTCTCCTCGGCCCAGGCGGCGCCTGTCGTGGCGACCTGGACGGCGATGGTCTTGCCCTCGAGGGACTCGAGGGTCGAGAGGTCGGAGCCCTCGGCGACGAGGAGACCCTGGTCGGCGTCGAAGTACGGCTCCGAGAAGTCCATGTTGGCCTTGCGCTCGTCCGTGATGGTGATCCCCGAGGCCACGATGTCGCACTGGCCGGCGTTGAGGGCCGCACCAGACTCGATGCCGTCGAAGCCTGTCGCGAGCGGCGCGAGCTCGAGGTCGAGGTCTGCTGCGACCTCGCCGACGAGGGCCATGTCGAAACCGACGATCTCGCCGTCCTTCTCGAGCTCGAAGGGCTCGAAGGGCGGGTTGGTGCAGACCGTGAGCTTGCCCGACGCGATGGTCGCGATCGACCCGTCTGCGGCGGTGCCGTCGGAGCTGGCGTCGTCGGAGGACGAGCATCCTGCGAGGAGGAGGCCGCCGAGGGCGACGAGGGCTGCTGCGCTACGTGCTGTGTTCATGGGACACCTCAGAGGCCGAGTGGTTGAGTATTCATGTCCCATGATACATATTCACTCGGGCTGCTGTGCGAGGACTCAGGCCGCAGAGCCCACAGTGACCGACGTGACAGCCGCGTAAAAGATCTTCTCGAGCCTCAGTGACCTGTCGGACATCTGGCTCGGGTCCAGCACGAGCGCCGTGGCGACCTCGACGCTCCCTCCCCACCGCGCGACCTCGGCGAGCACGACACCCGCTGTGCGCGGGGCGAAGACCAGGCCGTAGACCTGCCCGACGACCGAGCCGTCGTCGAGGACGCTCGTCGTGCGAGGGTCGGCTCCGGAGAGGTCGACCCCCGCAGCGGTGAGCAGGTCGACGGTGCTGCGCAGCCGCAGCGGTCGCCGCAGCGCCGCGATGCTGTAGTCCGGTCGGTCGGGGCCAGGCACGGTCCGCAGCACGCGCGCGACGAGAGGCAGCTGGACCGCGAGGTCGTCAGGACCCGCGACGACCCTGTCGATCGACACGTCGAAGCGGTCCCGCGGGTCGCTGGTCATGCTCGCGGTCTCGTCATCAGGTCTGATCGTCAGTCACCCTGCCCTCACCCCGCGTAGATCGCGGCGATCTCGTCGCTGAAGTCGGCGAGGACCTTGGCACGCTTCACCTTGAGCGACGGGGTGAGGTAGCCGTTCGCCTCGGTGAAGTCTGTGCTGAGCACGTGGATCTTGCGGATCGACTCGGCGCGGGACACAGCCTCGTTGGTCCTGTCGACGGCACGCTGGAGCGCCTCGAGGACGGCCGGGTGCTTGCCGGCAGCCACGACGTCCATCGACGGCAGGCCCTTGCTGCGCAGCCACCCGGGGAGCATCTCGGCGTCGAGGGTCACGAGCGCGGCGATGAACGGCTTCTGGTCGCCCACGACCACGCACTGGCTGACGAGAGGGTGCCCGCGGAAGCGGTCTTCGAGCATCGCGGGGGCGACGTTCTTGCCCCCCGCCGTCACGATGATCTCCTTCTTGCGGCCGGTGATGCGCAGGTACCCGTCGTCGTCGAGGGACCCGAGGTCGCCGGTCCGGAACCAGCCGTCGACGAGGGCCTCGGCTGTGGCCTCGGGGTTGTTGCGGTACCCGCGGAACACGTGCTCGCCACCGATGAGGATCTCGCCGTCGTCGTCGATCTTGGTGCTCGTGCCGGGGAAGGACGGGCCGACCGTGCCGATCTTGATGAGCCCGGGGCGGTTCACGGCCGTGGGCGCGGTGGTCTCGGTGAGGCCGTAGCCCTCGAGGATCGTCAGACCGATCCCACGGTAGAAGTGGCCGAGCCGCTCGCCGAGCGGGGCCCCGCCCGAGATCGCGTACTGCGCCTTGCCGCCGAGGGCAGACCGCAGCTTGGAGTACACGAGCGCGCTCGCGAGGGCGTGCTGCGCCTTGAGGGCGGCCGAGGGACCAGGTCCTCCAGAGGTCGCCTCGGACATCGCGATCGACACCTTGGCGGCCCAGCGGAAGAGCCGCAGCTTCGCGCCGCTGCCGGCCTTCTGCTCGGAGGAGTTGTAGACCTTCTCGAAGACGCGCGGCACGGCCAGCAAGAAGGTCGGCTGGAAGGTCGCGAGGTCGGGCAGCAGGTTGCGGGTGTCAGGGGTGTGTCCCATGACGGCGCCCGACGTCACGCACAAGACCTGGACGAAGCGGGCGAAGACGTGGGCGAGCGGCATGAACAGCAGCGACCGTGCCCCGGGCACCGCGCAGATGTCGCCGAGACCCTCGACGCCGTTGCGGGTGAGGAACACGAAGTTGCGGTGGGTGAGCTCCGCGCCCTTGGGGCGTCCTGTCGTGCCCGAGGTGTAGATGATGGTCGCGAGGTCGCTGCCCACGACGGCCTCGCTGCGCGCGGTGACCTCGGCCGTGTCGACGCTGCTTCCCGAGAGCCGCAGCTGGTCGACGGCGTCGTCGTCGATGACCAGGACGTCGGTGAGCTCGGGGAGGGTCGTGCGGGCCTCCTCGACGAGCGAGGCGTGGGTCGAGGTCTCGACGAGGGCCAGGCGCACACCGGCGTCTCCGCAGATCCAGCGGATCTGGTCGGCCGAGCTGGTCTCGTACACAGGCACCGGGACGGCACCCACGGCCCACACCGCGAAGTCCAGCAGGGTCCACTCGTAGCGCGTGCGCGACATGATCGCGACCCTGTCGCCGACCTCGATGCCGCGCGCGAGCAGCCCCTTGGCCGTGGCGAGCACCTGGTCGGCGAACTGCTGGGCCGTCACGGGCTGCCAGGCGTCACCGAGGTGCGTCTTGCGCTCGATGAGCACGCCGCCCCCGTCCCTGCGCACACGGTCGGCGAGCAGGGTGTTGATCGACGAGCTGTGCGGTGCGTCGGTCAGGCTGGGGGAGGAGAACTCGATCATGCGGGCATCCTTGCTGGCGATCGGGCAGGGCGGGTGGTGCTGACGTCCGGGTGGTGCTGAAGTCCGGGGGCGGACGCTGCTGCCCGCCCCCGGGCTGTCGAGAAGGTCAGGCTCCGCGAGGCTTCTTGGCCTCGGCCTCGCCGAGCTCGGAGCGCACGACGACGATCCCGCCCTGCACGGCCGGGTCACCCTGGCCGTCTGCGGCGATGTCCAGGCGGAGCTCGCCGGTGACCCGGCCGGCTCCGCGCAGGTCGACCATCGACGACTCGATCGCGTGGAGCGAGGCCCGCGGCACGGCGAGCTCGGCGAGCAGGATCGGCGTGCGCATCGAGACCTTCGCCTCGGACTTGATCTTGCGCAGCGTCGCGAGGGCGTGACCCGAGGCCGTCAGGACCGAGAGGTCCGTGCCGGCAGCGGCTGTGCGCAGGCCGTCCGAGGTGGGCCAGGCGGCCTGGTGGACCGATCCCTCGCGCCACCAGGACCAGACCTCTTCGGTCGCGAAGGGCAGCACGGGGGCGAAGAGACGCAGGAGCGTGTCCAGGGCGATCGCGAGACCGGTCCGGGCGGACAGCGTCTCGGCGGTCACGTCGGTGGCCTCGGCACCGGCACCGTAGGCGCGGTCCTTGACGAGCTCGAGGTAGTCGTCGCAGAAGGTCCAGAAGAAGGTCTCGGAGACCTCGAGGGCCTTGGTGTGGTCGTAGCCCTCGAGCGCGGCCGTGGCACGGTCGACGACGTCGGCCAGACCGGCGAGCATCGCCCGGTCGATCGGCTCGGTGACGAGCGCCGGGTCGAGCACTAGGTCGTCCTCGCCGGCGAAGGACAGCGCGAACTTGCTCGCGTTGAGGACCTTGATCGCCAGGCGGCGACCGATCTTCATCTGCCCGACCTCGAAGGCGGCGTCGGTACCCAGGCGTGCCGAGGCGGCCCAGTAGCGGACGGCGTCGGAGCCGTGCTCCTCGAGCAGACCCATCGGCGTGACCACGTTGCCCTTGGACTTGCTCATCTTCTTGCGGTCCGGGTCGAGGATCCAGCCGGAGATCCCGGCGTCGGTCCACGGCAGCGAGCCGTGCTCGAGGTGCGAGCGGACGACCGTCGAGAAGAGCCACGTGCGGATGATGTCCTGGCCCTGGGGGCGCAGGTCCATCGGGAACACGCGGGAGAAGAGGTCGGGGTCGCTCAGCCAGCCGCCGGCGATCTGCGGGGTGAGGGACGACGTGGCCCAGGTGTCCATGATGTCGGGGTCGCCGACGAAGCCGCCGGCCTGGCCGCGCTGCTCGGCCGTGTAGCCGGCCGGGACGTCGGAGGACGGGTCGATCGGCAGGATCGCCTCGTCGGGGACGATGGGCGAGTCCCACTGCGGCTCGCCGTGCTCGTCGACGGGGTACCAGACCGGGATCGGCACACCGAAGAAGCGCTGGCGGGAGACGAGCCAGTCACCGTTGAGGCCACCGACCCAGTTCTCGTAGCGGACCTGCATGAACTCGGGGTGGAAGTTGAGCTCGGCGCCCCGGGCGAGCAGCTCGGCACGCAGGTCGCGGCCGGGCATCTCGCGCCCGCCGTTGCGGATGTACCACTGGCGGCTCGTGACGATCTCGAGGGGCTTGTCGCCCTTCTCGAAGAAGTTGGCCTTGCGCTGGGTCGCGACGGGCTCGCCCTTGAGGTCGCCCGACTCGCGGAGCGCGTCGACGACCACGGTGCGTGCGGAGAACGTCGTCTTGCCGAGCATCTCGGAGAACAGCGCCGTGCCCTGCTCGCTCGTGATCCACTCGGGGAGCTCGCGGGTGATGCGGCCGTCGCGGACGAGGACCGACCGGGTCGGCAGCTGCAGCTCGCGCCACCACTGCACGTCGGTGAGGTCGCCGAAGGTGCAGCACATCGCGATGCCCGCGCCCTTGTCGCGCTCGGCGAGCGTGTGGGCGAGGACGGGCACCTCGACACCGAAGAGCGGCGAGGTGACCGTGGTGCCGAAGAGGTGCTGGTAGCGCTCGTCGTCAGGGTGCGCGATGAGGGCGACGCAGGCGGGGAGCAGCTCGGGGCGGGTGGTCTCGATGACCACCTCGGAGCCGTCGGCCGCGTGGAAGGCGATCTTGTGGAAGTGCCCGGGGTAGTCGCGCGCCTCGAGCTCGGCCTGGGCCACGGCGGTCTGGAAGGTCACGTCCCACAGACCTGGGGCCTCGGCCTGGTAGGCCTCGCCGCGGGCGAGGTTGCGCAAGAAGGCCGTCTGCGCGACCGCCTGGGCCGGCTGCCCGATGGTCTGGTAGTGGTGCGCCCAGTCGACGCTCAGGCCGAGGTAGCGCCACAGTGCCTCGAACTGCTGCTCGTCCTCGGCGGTGAGGCGCTCGCACAGCTCGATGAAGTTCTTGCGGCTGATCGGCTGCTGGTCGGCCGCCTTGACGCTCTTGCCCTCGGCTCCTTGCAGCGGGGGCTCGTAGCCCTCGACGTAGGGGAGCGAGGTGTCGCAGCGGACGCCGTAGTAGTTCTGCACGCGGCGCTCGGTCGGCAGGCCATTGTCGTCCCAGCCCATCGGGTAGAACACGGACTTGCCGCGCATCCGCTGGAAGCGGGCGACGACGTCGGTGTGGGTGTAGCTGAAGACGTGCCCGACGTGCAGCGACCCGGAGACTGTCGGCGGAGGGGTGTCGATCGAGTAGACGTCGGCGCGCTCGGCGCTGCGGTCGAAGGTGTAGGTGCCCTCGGTGGCCCAGGCGGAGTCCCAGCGACCCTCGAGACCGTCGAGGCTGACCTTCTCGGGTACCTGCTTGACCGTCGCGACCACGGGTCGGGTGTCGGGCGCTTCGGGGACAGGTGCGGAGACGTCGGGTGAGCTCATGGGGGCCATCTTTCCAGATGCGCAGGAGGTTCTGGGATTCCGGCGCGGCCTGTGGACGGCCAGGACGTCTCCCGCGTCCCGTGGCGTCCGGCTCGTCAGCGGCCAGACCGGGGCCGTCCCGCAGGGTGGACGCGCTGTCCGAGGGAGGAGAACGGGGATCCTGCGCCCGTGGTCGCCCCGTCGTCTCACCGGGTGAGAACCGCGTCACGTCTGGCAGGACAGGCGGTCCCGTGACGTATCGTGTGGGGACGGAGTGCGCCGAGCGCACTCAGTCACGCTCCACCTCTCGACGGGTCGTCGAGAGCACGCCGGACCACCGGCCTCCGCAGACCAGGGAAGCAATCGTGAACGAGATGTGTTGTCGGTTCAGCCGCCGCCACTCTCTTCCGCCGACCCTGTAAGGAACCCACCGCCCATGTCGATCGACCGCGACATCATCGGGCCCGTGACGACCGCCAAGACCTCTCGCAGCGTCTCGCTGTGGGCGCGTCTGCGCCGCGACCGCCTCGCCGTCGCCGGTCTCGTCACGATCGTCTTCTTCCTGCTCGTCGCGATCTTCGCGCCGCTGCTCTCCTCGCTGTCGGGCAACGACCCGTACACGTACCACCTCGACGCGCTCGACGCGTCAGGTGCGCCGGCCGGCTTCGGCGGCGGCATCAGCGCCGAGCACTGGTTCGGCGTCGAGCCGCTGACGGGCCGCGACCTCTTCTCGATCGTCGTGCACGGCTCGCGGACGTCGCTCGTGGTCGGGCTCGGTGCGACGGTCGTCGCGATGCTCCTCGGGACTGTCGTCGGGCTCGTCGCGGGGTACTTCGGAGGGTGGGTCGACACCCTCGCGAGCCGCGTCATCGACGTGATGTTCGGGTTCCCGAGCCTCATCTTCATGATCGCCCTCGGCGCGATCGTCCCGGTGTCCTTCCCCAGGGTGCTGCTGCTCGTGCTCATCATCGGGTTCTTCGGGTGGGCGTCGATCGCCCGGGTGGTCCGCGGTCAGGTGCTCTCGCTGCGCAAGCAGGGCTACGTCCGCGCCTCGACAGCCCTCGGCGCCCGGCACAGCCACATCTTGTTCAAGCAGATCCTGCCGAACCTCAGCGCGACCATCGTCGTGTTCTCGACGATCACCATCCCGGCCACGATCGGCTCCGAGGCGGCGCTGTCCTTCCTCGGTGTGGGTGTCGCCCCGCCGACCCCGTCGTGGGGCCGGTCGATCGGTGACGCCGTCACCTGGTTCTCGGTCACGCCGATGTACCTCGTCTTCCCCGGAGCGGCCTTGTTCTTCATCACCCTGGCCTTCAACGTCTTCGGCGACGGCCTCCGCGACGCCCTCGACCCGCGCTCGAGGGGGGTCCGCTCATGAGCGACCACCAGCACTCCAGCACACCTGTCGTCGAGGGCCCCGGCAGCACCGCAGCCGCCCGGACGGCGGGCATCGGCACGAGCGCGGCGCGTACGGCACGCTTCGTGCTCGGCAAGGCGAGCGGCATGGTCGTCGTGCTGCTCATCGTCTCGGCGCTCACCTACGCCGTCTTCGTCCTGCTCCCGGCAGACCCGGCCCAGCTCGCCTGCGGTCGTCCGTGCACGCCGGAGCGCCTCGAGGCAGCCCGCGGGTACATGGGCCTCGACGAGCCGCCGTGGAAGCAGTACCTGCTGTTCCTCGGCGGGATCTTCGCGGGGCGGACCTTCGGGGCCGGCGCGACAGCCATCGAGTGCGCGACACCGTGCCTCGGGTACTCCTTCAGGCTCAACGAGTCGGTGACCGACCTCATCATCAGCCGCCTGCCCGTCACGGTCTCGATCGCCGTGGGCGCCGCCGTGCTGTGGCTGCTGGTCGGTGTGGTGTCCGGGGTGGTCGCGGCGATCAAGCGCGGGACCGCCGTCGACCGTCTGATCATCCTCGGCGCGATCGCTGGTGTGTCTGCCCCCAGCTACCTCGTGGGTCTGCTCGCGATCCTGCTGTTCGGCTTCACCCTCGACATGGTCCCGGTGTCCGGCTACGTGCCCTTCACCGAGAGCCCCCTCGACTGGGCGTGGCACCTGGTGCTGCCGTGGACCGTGCTCGCGCTGCTCTCGGCAGCCGTCTACGCCCGGCTCACCCGCGCCCAGATGCTCGACGTCATGGGACAGGACTTCATCCGGACGGCCCGCGCCAAGGGGCTCACCGAGGGTCGGGTCATCACCCGGCACGCGCTGCGCAACGTGATGATCCCTGTCATCACGCTGTTCGGCCTGGACCTCGGGTCGCTGCTCGGCGGCGCGGTCATCACCGAGCGGGTGTTCTCGATGCCCGGTCTCGGCTCGCTGCTGCTCGACGCCGTCGGCAACTTCGACCTGCCGATCCTCGTCGGCGTCACGCTCTTCTCGGCCGCGATCATCATCGTGGCGAACTTCGTCGTCGACCTCGTCTACGGCGTCCTCGACCCGAGGGCGCGCTCATGAGCCGCGCCCAGGTGGTCGTGCGACGCACTGGGACGTCTGGGAAGTCTGGGACGTCTGGTCCCGCCGTGCTCAGGTCGCTGGTCATGCAGCGATGTACACAGCGCTGACTCAGCGCGCCCCGTGACCTGGCGCCGCGCGACACCGCGCGAGCGCACCCCGAAGCACCAGCTCCTCGAGAGGCACGACCCCCGATGAACGCATCACGACCTCGCAGCACCCGCGCTGCGCGCCCGACCCTCCTCAAGGCCGCAGCCGCGACCGCAGTCCTCGCGCTCACCCTCACCGCCTGCAACGCGAACGGTGGCGACGACGACGCGACCGCCCCGAGCACCCAGGGCTCGACGGGCACGACGGAGAAGGGTGGCACCATGACCATCCTCACGTCGGCCACCGAGATCAACTGGGACCCGGCCAAGAGCCAGAACCTCGCGATCACGACCCTCGGCCTCGTCGAGCGACGCCTCACCACCTGGGGCGTCGAGCCCGGCAAGCCCGGCGTCGTGGTCCCTGACCTCGCGACCGACACGGGCACCGTCTCCGACGACGGCAAGACGTGGACCTACACCCTCAAGGACGACATCTTCTTCGAGGACGGCACGCCGATCACGTCGGCCGACATCAAGTACGGCATCGAGCGGTCCTTCGCGCCTGAGCTCTCGGGCGGTCTGAGCTACCACAAGAGCCTGCTCGAGGGCGGCGACGAGTACGCGGGCCCCTACACGGGCGGCGACCTCCCGTCGATCGAGACCCCGGACGACAAGACGATCATCTTCCGTCTGAAGTCCGCCTACGGCGACTGGCCGTGGATCGTCTCGCAGCCGGCCTTCGCACCGGTCCCCGAGGCGCAGGACGACATCGCGACCTACACGCAGCAGCCTGTCGCGTCGGGCCCCTACAAGGTCGTCGACACGAAGCAGGGCGTCTCGGTCACCCTCGAGCGCAACGACAAGTGGACCGAGGAGAGCGACGATGTCCGCACGGCCGGACCCGACTCGATCGTGTTCTCCCTCGGGCAGGACGCGACTGTCACCGCGCAGCGCCTCATCGCCGACGCGGGCGACGACAAGAACGCCTTCGGTGCGAGCTTCGTCCCGCCGGCCCAGCTCGCGCAGGTCGCGAACAACCCCTCCGCCAAGGAGCGTCTGGTGACCTCCGACGCGGGGGCGCTCGCCTACCTCGCGATCAACACCGAGCGGGAGGGCCTCGACAACGTCCAGGTCCGTCAGGCGATCCAGTACGCGGTCGACAAGCAGGCCTTCCAGGTCGCCTCCGGCGGAGAGACCGGCGGGGCTCTGGCCACGACGCTCATCACCCCGGGCATCGAGGGCCGTGAAGACTTCAACCTCTACGAGGCCGACGCGGCCGGTGACGTCGACAAGGCCAAGGAGCTCCTCACGGAGTCCGGCTGGGACCCGACCAGCCGTGAGCTCGTGCTGCTCTCCGAGGACGACTCCGTGTCGCTCTCGCAGGCGCAGGCCGTCGAGCAGGGGCTCGAGCGTGCTGGTTTCCAGGTGACCATCAAGCCTGAGGCGCAGCTCGCCGCGGTCCAGACCCTCACGCAGGGCACGGGTGAGTACGACCTGACGATCAGCTCGTGGCAGCCGGACTTCCCGAGCGCGAACGGCAACATCCAGCCGCTGTTCGACTCGAGCCAGATCGGCAACGGCGGCTACAACCTGGCCCGCTTCTCCGACCCGGCCGTCGACGAGCTCATCGCCCAGGCGACCGCCGAGATCGACGTCGAGAAGGCCGGCGCCCTCTGGGCCCAGGCCGACCGCGCGATCATGGAGCAGTCGCCCGTCGTCCCGCTCATCTACACGCGGAACTCGTTCCTGCACGGCTCGAACGTGCAGAACTTCTACATCCCCGCCTTCCCGGCCTACCCGAACTACCTCAAGGCATCGCTGAGCCAGTGACCACGACCACAGAGAACGCCAAGAACGCCGAGAGCACGGTGCCCCTCCTCACCGTGGACGGGCTGACCGTCCGGTTCGAAGGCCAGGACACTCCCGCCGTCGGTGGGGTCTCCTGGACGCTCGAGCGCGGGCAGGTGCTCGCCCTCGTGGGCGAGTCCGGCTCGGGCAAGAGCGTCACGGCGTTCTCTGTGCTCGGGCTGCTGCCGGCGACGGCGACTGTCGCCGGCAGCATCCGGCTCGACGCCGAGCACCTCGGTAGCGAGCCCGCGCACGACGGTGCCCGCCACGGCGGACCCGTCGAGCTCGTCGACGCATCCTCGGACACCCTGCGGGGTGTCCGGGGCGGTGTCGTCGGGCTCGTGTCCCAGGAGCCGATGAACGCCTGGAACCCCGTGCTGACGATCGGGTGGCAGATCATCGAGGCCGTCCGCACCCACGCCAAGATCTCGCGCGCCCAGGCGCGCGAGCGCCTGCTCCAGCTGCTCCACGAGGTCGGGCTGACCGACCCTGAGCGGGTCGCCCGCTCGTACCCGCACCAGCTCTCGGGCGGACAGCTCCAGCGCGCGCTCATCGCGATGGCACTGAGCGCCGACCCCGTCGCGCTCATCGCCGACGAACCCACCACGGCGCTCGACGTGACGGTCCAGGCCGGGATCCTCGAGCTGCTGCGGTCCTTGCGGGACTCGCGCGGCATGGCGATCCTGCTCATCACCCACGACATGGGCGTGGTCGCCGACCTCGCCGACGACGTCGTGGTGATGCGCCGCGGGCTGGTCGTCGAGAAGGCACCGGCTGCGACGCTGTTCTCAGACCCCCAGGACGCGTACACCCGAGAGCTGCTCGACGCCGTGCCTCGGCTCGGCGCGCTGCCCGAGGCGGAGGTGCTCGACGCAGCAGACCCAGAGACGCCGGTCCGTCGCTCCACCACCACGACCGCCAGCGACACGCGGGCCGCTGCGGCTCCGTCGCCTGCACCTGCAGCACCGCCCGTCGACCTCCGCGACCTCCACGTCGTCTACCCGGGCGCTCGCCGCTCGGCGCCCGTGCACGCTGCTGACGGTGTGACGCTGCGCATCGACCGCGGGGAGATGCTCGGCCTGGTGGGGGAGTCCGGCTCCGGCAAGTCGACCGTGGGCCAGGTGCTCGCCGGTCTGGTGCCGGCGACCTCCGGCTCGGTGCGGGTCTGCGACGTGGACCTGCGCGAGGCGTCCCGCAAAGAGCAGCTGGCCGTGCGCAAGCGCGTCGGTGTGGTGTTCCAGGACCCCGCCTCGACCCTCAACCCCCGCTGGACCATCGCGCAGGCGATCGGTGAGCCCCTCGGTCTGCACACCTCGCTGCGCGGGTCTGAGCTCCGCGACCGCGTCGCGCACCTGCTCGAGATCGTCCAGCTCTCGCCAGACCTCGCCGACAGGTTCTCGCACGAGCTGTCGGGCGGGCAGCGTCAGCGAGTGTCGATCGCGCGGGCTGTGGCTCTCGACCCTGACGTGCTCATCGCCGACGAGCCGACGAGCGCCCTCGACGTGTCGGTCCAGCAGCGCATCCTCGAGGTGTTCGCGGACCTGCAG
Source organism: Sanguibacter sp. Leaf3 (assembly GCF_001425965.1). NCBI lineage: Bacteria > Bacillati > Actinomycetota > Actinomycetes > Micrococcales > Sanguibacteraceae > Sanguibacter > Sanguibacter sp. Leaf3. The sequence continues at coordinate 1,463,367 of NZ_LMRH01000001.1, forward strand.
CAGCGGCTCGGCTTCTCGTGCCTGTTCATCTCGCACAACCTGGCTGTCGTCGAGCGGGTCACGGGTCGCGTCGCGGTGATGCACCAGGGGCGGATCGTCGAGCAGGGACCGACGCGCGACGTCCTGGGCTCCCCGCAGGACCCGTACACGCAGCGGCTGCTCGCGGCCGCGCCCGTGGCGGACCCCACGGTCCAGGCGGAGCGTCGCGCGCACTGGCTGACGCTCACGCGGTGAGCGCTGAGCGGTGTGATGCGCGGGTGCTGAACCGCGCGCTGCTCATGCGCTGAGTCGCGCGATGTTCGCGTGCGTGAACCTCGCGCCGCTCACCCGCTGAACCGCGCGCTGCTCACGGCCGCTGCGCCGCTCATGACTGCCGCGCTGCTCCTGACTGACTGACTTACTGTCGTACCGCTCACCGCTGCTGCGCCGCGACCCCCAGCGCCGTCCCGACCTCTTCGTACCCGTGCCGCACCTGCCCGAGCGAGATCCGCAGGTGACCGCCGGGTCGCTTCGGGGTGCTCGTGGTGCTCGTGACGCTCGTGGTGAAGGGCGCCCCGGGGGCGCACCGGATGCCGAGCGCCGCGAGGTGCACTGTCGCGGCGCGCTCGTCGGTGACCGGCAGCCACATGTTGATCCCGTCGCCGGCCCGCAGCTCCGCGCCGGTCGCACGCACAGCGCGGGAGACCTCACGCTGCCGCAGAGCGTAGGCGCTGCGGGCCTGGGCGACGCTCTCCCGGACCGTCGAGTCCGTGAGCAGCTCGAGCAGGACCTCCTGCAACATGCGGCTGGTCCACCCGGGGCCGAGCATCCGCCGGGCGACGACGTCGCGCATGAGGTCGGCCGGCGCTGACATCGCGGCGATGCGCAGGTCAGGTCCGTGGGACTTCGAGAAGGACCGCACGTGCACGACCTGGCCTGGTAGGTGCGTCCCGAGGCTCACGTCAGGCGCCTGGCAGATGCTCCCGGAGTGGTCGTCCTCGACGACCAGCACGTCGCGGCCCCGCGGGTGGCGGCGCAGCACGTCGGCGAGCTCGGCGGCCCGCGCAGCGGTGAGCGACGCCCCCGTCGGGTTGTGCGCACGCGGCTGGAGCAGCACGACGCCCGGCCCGTCGTCGAGGACCCGCGCGAGACCGTCGGGCCTCATGCCGTGCTCGTCGACGTCGACCCCGAGGGTCTGCGCACCGAGGTGGTCGAGCAGGTCGTAGAAGGGTGGGAAGGACGGGTTCTCGACCGCGACGCGCGACCCGAGACTCACGCGGAGCTCGAGCACCCGGCTGAGCCCGTCCATCGCACCGTCGACGACCGTGAGTGCCTCGGGCACGAAGGGCCAGTCGGCCCGCAGGCGTCGTTCGAGCGGCGCGATGAGCGCGGGCCCGAGATAGCTCGACGTGGTCGCCCCCTGCGTGCGCCGGGCCAGCCTGGCGAAGGCGACGCCGAGCGGGGGAAGGAGCTGGGGGTCGGGGGTGCCCGACGACAGGTCGATCCGGTACGGGACCTGGTCGCCCGCGGCGAGGTCCCTGTACCGCGGCGGCAGCCACGTGGAGCGTTGGCTCAGCACGAAGGTGCCGGCCCGCCCGCGCGTGCGGACCAGGCCAGCCTCGGCGAGGGCGTGCCACGCCCCGGAGACGGTCCCCGGGCTCACCCGGAGCTGGGCAGCGACGTCCCGGACCGTCGGCATGCGCTCGTCGGCCGCGATCTCACCGGACCTGATGAGCCGCGCGAGGGTCGCGGCGATCCCTGCGGGCGTGCGGTCTGTCACGAGCTCGGCGAGGTCCATGCCCTGATCTTGTGGTGCCCGCGACCGGGGACGGAGCGCCTGGCCGGAGAGTTAACACGACCGACACGAGCGTTCTCAGGGACGTTACGTGGGGACACGCCGCGGAAATGTTCAAGGCCGAGAGTCACACCCATCAGCCCGCCAGGTGGAGGCGGCGACGAGGAGAGGCGAGGTGTCCGCGTGACGATCGTGAGGACAGCACTGACCCAGGCGACGTGGACCGGCGACAAGGAGTCCATGCTCGCCAAGCACGAGCAGTTCACCCGTGACGCGGCGGCCCAGGGCGCGAAGATCATCTGCTACCAGGAGCTCTTCTACGGCCCGTACTTCGGGATCGTCCAGGACACGAAGTACTACGAGTACGCGGAGTCGGTCCCGGGCCCGATCACCGAGCGCTTCCAGGCGCTCGCCAAGGAGCTGGACATCGTCATCGTGCTCCCGGTGTACGAGGAAGACCAGCCTGGCGTCCTCTACAACACGGCTGCGGTGATCGACTCGGACGGCAGCTACCTCGGCAAGTACCGCAAGCACCACATCCCGCACCTGCCGAAGTTCTGGGAGAAGTTCTACTTCCGTCCCGGCAACCTCGGGTACCCGGTCTTCGACACGGCCGTCGGGACGATCGGCGTCAACATCTGCTACGACCGTCACTTCCCCGAGGGATGGCGTGCTCTGGCCCTGGGCGGCGCGGAGATCGTGTTCAACCCCAACGCCACGGCACCCGGCATCTCGAACCGGCTGTGGGAGATCGAGCAGCCGGCTGCCGCCGTCGCCAACGGGATGTTCGTGGTGGCGACCAACCGGGTCGGGCTCGAGGACGACGAGTTCGGGGACGAGGCCGTGAACTTCTACGGCTCCTCCTACGTGGTCGGCCCCGACGGCGCCCTGGTCGGTGAGATGGGCTCGTCGACCGAGCCCGAGCTGCTGATCCGCGACATCGACCTGGACAAGGTCCGTGAGGTGCGCGAGCGCTGGCAGTTCTTCCGCGACCGCCGCCCGGACGCGTACGAGGCGCTCGTCGCGCCGTGACCTAGGCAGGCCCGGCGCGGCCCGGTCCCGACCGGCCCGGCCTGGCCTACGGCGTGGCGCCGCCCGGTCCCGTCCGGCCCGGCTCCGTCCGACCTGGACCGCGCGCCCGGCCCCGTGTCTGCGCCCCGCTCAGCCCCAGCACTCCGACCTCCTCCGACCTCCTCCGACCCCCCAGGAGACCCATGTACACGCTCATCACCGGCGGGACCGTCGTCAACGCGACAGGGACGGGGCTGGCCGACGTCCTCGTCGAGGACGAGACGATCGTCGCCGTCCTCGAACCTGGCTCGGCCGTCCTCGGCGAGACCTTCCTCGCCGGGGTCGACCGCAGGATCGACGCGACAGGCAAGTACGTGATCCCGGGCGGGATCGACGCCCACACGCACATGGAGATGCCCTTCGGCGGGTCCTTCGCCTCGGACAGCTTCGAGACGGGGACCCGGGCCGCTGCCTGGGGCGGCACCACGACGATCATCGACTTCTCGGTCCAGTACGCCGGCCAGGACGTGCTCACGCAGTTCGCCGCGTGGCACGAGAAGGCCGCCGGGAGGTGCGCGGTCGACTACGCCTTCCACCAGATCATCGGCGGGGTCGACGACGTCTCCCTCGCGGCGATGGACACGCTCATCGACGAGGGAGTGTCGAGCTTCAAGCTCTTCATGGCCTACAAGGGCGTGTTCCTCTCCGACGACGGACAGATCGTCCAGGCCATGCAGCGGGTGTCGAACAACGGCGGGCTGCTGATGATGCACGCGGAGAACGGGTCGGTCATCGACCTGCTCCAGCAGCAGGCCCTCCAGCGCGGGGACACCGACCCGATCCACCACGGGCTCACCCGCCCGTGGCAGACGGAGGAGGAGGCCACGTACCGCGCGATCCGGCTGGCCGAGCTCACCGGGGCGCCCCTCTACGTCGTGCACGTCTCGGCGAAGCAGGCCGCGCAGCGGATCGCCGAGGCCCGCGACACCGGGCAGAACGTCTTCGGCGAGACCTGCCCGCAGTACCTGTGGCTCTCCCTCGAGGAGCAGCTCGGCGCCCCGGGCTTCGAGGGGTCCAAGTGGGTGTGCTCGACGCCGTTGCGCTCGCGGTCCGACGGCCACCAGGAGCACATGTGGCGCTCGCTGCGCACCAACGACCTGCAGCTCGTGAGCACCGACCACTGTCCCTTCTGCATGAAGGGGCAGAAGGAGATGGGTGTCGGTGACTTCACGAAGATCCCGAACGGGATCGGCTCGGTCGAGCACAGGCTCGACCTCATCTACCAGGGCGTGGTCACGGGCAAGATCTCGCTCGAGCGCTGGGTCGAGATCTGCTGCACCACGCCGGCCCGGATGTTCGGGCTGTACGGCACGAAGGGTGTCATCCAGCCCGGGGCCGACGCCGACGTGGTCGTGTACGACCCGGCGGGGCACACGAGCATCTCGGTCGAGTCGCACCACATGAACCTCGACTACTCCGCGTGGGAGGGCTTCGAGGTCGACGGGCACGTGGACGTGGTGCTGTCCCGCGGGAAGGTCCTCGTCGCCGACGGCGAGTACCACGGTCGCCCCGGGCACGGGCGGTACGTCAAGCGGGGGCTGTCGCAGTACCTCATCTGAGGGGTCGTGCGTCCCCGAGCCTCCCTCCCCAGCAACCCCAGCCCTGACAGAAAGGACACCGCTCATGGACTTCGGTGTCGTCCTCCAGAACCACCCGCCGGCGTCACGCGTCGTCGAGCTCACGCGCCTGGCCGAGACCTACGGGTTCTCCTACGCGTGGACCTTCGACTCGCCGCTGCTGTGGCAGGAGCCCTTCGTCGTGTACCCGCAGATGCTCGCCGCGACCCGCAAGATCAAGGTCGGCCCGATGGTCACCAACCCGTCGACGCGCGACTGGACCGTGCTGGCGTCGCTGTTCGCGACGCTCAACGACATGTTCGGCAACCGCACGGTCTGCGGCATCGGCCGCGGGGACTCGGCGGTCCGGGTGCTCAACGGACGCCCGTCGACGCTCAAGGCGCTGCGCGAGTCCATCCACGTGATCCGCGAGCTGGCGAACAGCCGCAGCGTCGAGCTCAACGGGTCCACGCTGCAGTTCCCGTGGTCCAAGGACTCTGAGCTCGAGATGTGGGTCGCGGCCTACGGCCCGCTCGCGCTCAAGCTCACCGGCGAGGTGGGGGACGGCTTCATCCTCCAGCTCGCCGACCCGGACATCGCCGCCTGGATGATCAAGGTGGTCAAGGAGGCGGCCGAGAAGGCCGGACGGGACCCCGAGGCCATCACGTTCTGCGTCGCAGCCCCCATGTACGTGGGCGACGGCGACTCGCCGGCCGAGCGGGCGCACATGCGCGAGCAGTGCCGCTGGTTCGGGGGGATGGTCGGCAACCACGTGGCCGACATCGTCTCGAAGTACGGGGCGGACTCCTCGGTCCCCAAGGCGCTCACCGACTACATCGAGGGCCGGCAGGGCTACGACTACAACGAGCACGGCCTGGTCGGGAACTCGCACACGAGCTTCGTGCCCGACGAGATCGTCGAGAGGTTCTGCCTGCTCGGCTCCCCGCGGGAGCACGTCGAGAAGCTCCAGGCGCTGCAAGACCTCGGGGTCCACCAGTTCGCCGGGTACCTCCAGCACGACAACAAGGAGGAGACCCTGCGGCTGTACGGCGAGCGGGTGATCCCGGCGATGGCCGAGCACGTGACGGCCAAGGCATGACGAGCCCTGCCGTGGTGGCTACAAGCGCCTCACCCGGGGAGCGGGCGGAAGTGCCCGGTGCGCCGGTCCGTGCACCTAGGTCGGCGCCGCGTGCGGGCTCGACCTCGCTGCCAGCCCGTGTCCTGGGCTCCAAGCCCGTCGTCGCGGTCTTCGCCGTCGTCGTCCTCGGCTCGGTGTGGGAGCTCTACAAGGCACTCGGGCCGGCCGACGGCTGGTCTCTCGGTGAGACCCGGCTGCTGCCACGCACGACCGACCTCGCCATGCCGCACACCTGGGAGATGGTCGCGCGGCTCTTCGACCCCGTGTCGGGGGCGCGTGACGCCCCGGTCCTGTGGCGGGCCGTCCTCGAGGCCGGCGCGCTGAGCCTCGGGATCGCCGTGGTCGGCTGGGTCGTCGGCGTGACCGTCGGGATGCTGCTGGCGCTCGCCATGCAGCGGCTGCGGGTCGTCGAGCGGGCTGTCCTGCCGCTCGTGGTGCTGTCTCAGACCGTCCCGCTCATCGCCCTCGCCCCGCTCGTGCGGTCGTGGGGAGCGAAGCTCGAGATCGGCAGCCTCGCGTGGGAACCGTGGATGTCCGTCGCCGTGATCGCCTCCTATCTCGCCTTCTTCCCCGTGGCCGTCGGGATGCTCCGCGGGCTGCAGTCGCCCGACACGATCCATGTCGAGCTCATGACCGCCTACGCGGCCGGGTGGTTCGCGACCCTCGTCAGGCTCCGTCTGCCGGCCGCCGTCCCGCACCTGCTGCCCGCCCTGCGCCTCGCGGCTGCCAACGCCGTCATCGGGACCGTCGTGGCCGAGGTCGCGACGGGCCTGCCCGGTGGGATCGGCCGGATGATCCTCGAGTTCGCGAACTTCGCGTCGAGCGACCCCGCCAAGCCCTGGGCACCGATCTTCGGCGCCGTGGTCCTCGGTCTCGTCGCGGCCGGGCTCGTGACGCTCCTCGGCCGGTCCCTCGGCCGGTTCCGTCGGGGCGAGGTGGTCGCATGAGCGCGGCTGCCGACGGTCTCTCTGCCCCTGCCCGCGCCACTGCCGCTGCAGCTGCCCCCGCCGACGCCCGCGCCCCTGGCCCAGCCCCTGCTCGTGCTCACGCCCGACCGACCCGAGGAGCGCTCTGATGTCTCAGCCCGACCCGCAGTCCCCGCCCCTCTCGACGTCTGAACCCGCCAGCACGGTGCCCACGCCCCTGGCGTCCCAGGCGTCGCACGCATCCCAAGGTGCCCAGGCCTCGGCCGTCCACGTCGACTCCGTCACGCGCGTCTTCGGCCGCGGGGCCAGCCAGGTCGTCGCCCTCGACGACGTGAGCCTCACGGTCGCACCTGGAGAGTTCGTCTCCCTGATCGGTCCCTCGGGCTGCGGCAAGTCGACGCTGCTGCGCCTCGTCGCCGACCTCGACCAGCCGACCTCGGGCACGGTCGAGGTCTTCGGGCGGCCCGCACGCCAGGCGCGGCTGTCCCGGGAGTACGGCATCGCCTTCCAGCAGGCCGGCCTGCTGCCGTGGCGGACCGTCCGGGCGAACGTCGAGCTCCCGCTCGCGCTGTCCGGGACCGGCCGAGGAGCCCGGAGAGAGCGGGTCGACCACCTGCTCGACCTCGTCGGGCTCGCCGACTTCGCCGACAGCTTTCCTGACCAGCTCTCGGGCGGCATGCAGCAGCGCGTCGCGATCGCCCGGTCCCTCGCGGAGGAACCGAGCCTGCTGCTCATGGACGAACCCTTCGGTGCCCTCGACGAGATGACCCGCGAGCACCTGCAGACCCAGCTGCTGCGGATCTGCGCCGAGACCCGGGCCGCCGTCGTGTTCGTCACCCACTCCATCCCCGAGGCCGTGTTCCTCTCGGACACCGTGGTCGTCATGTCGCCGCGACCTGGCCGCATCCGGGAGATCGTCCCCGTCGGGCTCGACCGCGCGGGCATCGCCCCAGCGACAGCCGTGAGCACAGCGGCCGAGGACGCCGTCGGAGACGACCTGCGCACGGCAGACGCCTTCGTCAACGCCGTCGCCAGGGTCCGGACCGCCCTGCACGGCGACCTGGCCTCGGCGGGACGTCCGGGCGGTGCGGCTGGGGAGAGCCGCACGGCGCGCCCCGCCGGGGTGGACCAGCGATGACGACCACCCGGCCCGTCGGTGGCCCGACCACCTCAGCCCCCGAGTCGTCCGGGGGTGCCGCGGACACGTCGACCTCCGGGGCATCCGTCGCCTGGTCAGACCGCCGCCTCATGCGCTCCGGAGCCTCAGCGCTCGCGGCCGTCGCACCGCCGGTGGTCCTGCTCGCCGCGATCCTCGCCGCATGGCAGGCGGCCGTGACGTTGGGAGACGTCCCAGCCTTCGTGCTCCCGGGCCCGTCAGCCATCCTCGACGAGCTCCGCGACCTCGCCGGTCCTATCGCCTCAGCTGCTCTGGTCACCGGACGCAACGCCCTCGTCGGGCTGGTCGTGGGGGCAGTCCTGGGGATCGTGCTCGCCGTCGTCGCGTCCTCGGCGAAGATCGTCGACAGGCTCGGCGAGCCGGTGGTCACCGCGCTCTCCGTGGTCCCCGTCGTGGCGCTCGCCCCGGTCCTGTACTCGATGTACGGCGCAGCCTCCGAGCAGGCCCGCGTGATCGTCGCCGGTCTCGCGGTGTTCGTGCCGGTGTACGTCAACACGCTGCGCGGTCTGCGGCAGGTCACCTCGGTGCACCGCGACCTCATGCGGGCGCTCGCCGCCTCACCCCGGCAGGTGGCACTCACCGTGACGGTCCCGACCGCCGTGCCCTTCGTCTTCACAGGGCTGCGCATCGCCTCGTCCCTCGCGGTGATCTCCGCGATCGTCGCCGAGTACTTCGGCGGTCCGCGCTCGGGCATCGGGTCCTTCATCACGACGGCCGCGTCGGGCTCCAACTATGCGCGGGCCTGGGCCTACGTGCTCGGCGGGATCGTCGTCGGGCTCGTGTTCTTCACGGTGACGGCGTTCGCGGAGCACCTCGCGACCCGGAGGAGACCTGTGTAGTCGGCGAGGAGCACCCAACCCCAACGATGTCCACCTGCCAACGGCTGCCAGGCAGTCGCGAGACGAGCCGCCGGCCTGCCTCGCACGAGAAGGACCAGTCCACCCACGCGTCGGCCTCCGGGGCCGACCGACACAGGGAGAAGACATGAGGACCACCACACGTTGGAGGGCGGCCGCTGCGGCGACAGTCGCCGCAGGGCTCGTGCTCACAGGATGCTCGAGCTCGGACGAGGACGCCGACGCGGCCACAGGCGGCACCGGAGAAGATCTCACGCCGGTGAAGCTGCAGCTGCAGTGGCTCACCCAGGCCCAGTTCTCCGGCTACTACGCCGCGCTCGACCAGGGCTACTACGAAGAGCAGGGCCTCGACGTCGAGATCATCCCGTCGGGCGGCGACATCGTGCCGCAGGACGCCCTCGCCCAGGGGGAGGTCGACTACGCGGTCGCCTGGGTGCCCAAGGTGCTCGGGTCGATCGAGCAGGGCGCGAACATCACCAACGTCGCGCAGATCTTCGAGCGCTCGGCGACCCTCCAGGTCTCCTTCGCCGACGCGGGCATCGACTCGGTCGAGGACCTCGCGGGCAAGAACGTCGGCTCGTGGGGCTACGGCAACGAGTGGGAGCTCTTCGCAGGGCTGGGGGAGGCGGGGGTCACCGACTTCACGCTCGTCACCCAGGCCTTCGACATGCTCGGGCTGCTCAACGGAGACATCGACGCCGCGCAGGCCATGACGTACAACGAGTACGCGCAGCTGCTCGAGACCGTGGACCCGGACACGGGTGAGCTCTACACGCCCGACGACTTCTCGGTCATCGACTGGAACGACGAGGGTGTCGCGATGCTCCAGGACGCCGTCTGGGCCGACACCGAACGCCTCGAGTCCGACCCGGCCTACGAGGAGACCACCGTCAAGTTCCTCACCGCGACCCTCAAGGGCTGGGCCTACGCCCGCGACAACCCCCAGGAGGCCGCTGACATCGTCACAGCCGCCGGCTCGACCCTCGGGACGAGCCACCAGCTGTGGATGGCCAACGAGGTCAACAAGCTCATCTGGCCCAGCACCACGGGCGGCATCGGCCTCGTCGACCCCGCAGCGTGGGACAAGACCGTCGAGCTCGCGATGTCGACCGAGAACGAGACCGGCTCGACGATCATCACCGAGGCGCCGCCCGAGTCGGCGTACATCTCGGAGTACGTGCAGCAGGCCATCGATGCGCTGACCGAGGAGGGCGTCGACGTGGTCGGCACCGACTACGCGCCGATCGACGTCACCCTCGCCGAGGGCGGCAACTGACGGAGCGCGGGGGTGCGGCTCGCCGGGAGCCGGCGCCGCACCCCCGCAGCCCGCACTCCCGCAGCCCGCGTGCCCTGCAGCTCGCGCACGCCGCGTAGCCCCGCAGCCCCGACCCGCCAGGATCCCCTCCTGTCAGCCGCCGCGCTGGCTCTGACCATCCTGGTCGCCTCGCCTCGCCTCCCACCCCACCCCACCACCAGCCCGAGGAGTCCCATGAACGTGCCCACCCCGGCCGCCCCGTCACCTGGGGCTGTCCGTAGCCCGGTCTCTCAGGCGCCCCCCGGCACAGCCCTCGAGCTCGACCGCGCCCACGTCTTCCACTCCTGGTCCGCCCAGGGATCCCTCCAGCCGCTGACGATCGCCGGAGGCCTCGGCTGCGAGGTCTGGGACGACGAGGGCCGCCACTACCTCGACTTCTCCTCCCAGCTCGTCAACATCAACATCGGGCACCAGCACCCCCGGGTGGTCGCAGCGATCGCCGAGCAGGCCCAGGTGCTGACCACGATCTCGCCGGCCCATGCGAACCTCACGAGGGGCCGCGCCGCCCAGCTCATCACCGAGCGCGCCCCCGACGGCCTGGACAAGGTCTTCTTCACCAACGGCGGCGCCGACGCCAACGAGAACGCGATGCGGATGGCCCGCCTGCACACAGGACGCAGCAAGATCCTCTCGGCGTACAGGTCGTACCACGGCAACACGGGCTCGGCCGTCGTCGCGACGGGCGACTGGCGGCGCATCCCCAACGAGTTCGCCCACGGTCACGCGCACTTCTTCACGCCGTACCTGTTCCGCTCCGACTTCTGGGCCTCGACCCCCGAGGAGGAGTGCGCCCGAGCCCTCGAGCACCTGGCCCGCGTCGTCGAGTGCGAAGGTCCGGCGTCGATCGCCGCGATCCTCCTCGAGACCGTGCCGGGGACCGCAGGGGTCCTCACCCCACCCCCGGGCTATCTCGCCGGGGTGCGCGAGATCGCCGACAAGCACGGCATCCTGCTGATCCTCGACGAGGTCATGGCCGGCTTCGGCCGGACTGGACACTGGTTCGCCTTCGACGCCCACGACGTCCGCCCCGACCTCGTGACCTTCGCCAAGGGCGTCAACTCCGGCTACGTCCCGGCCGGGGGAGTGATCATCGACGCCCCCGTCGCGGCGACCTTCGACGACCGGGTCTTCCCCGGCGGGCTCACCTACTCCGGCCACCCGCTCGCGATGGCCGCGATCGTCGGGACCCTCGAGGCGATGGCCGACGAGAAGATCGTCGAGAACGCCCGCACCGTCGGCGCCGAGCACATCGGCCCCGGCCTGCAGGCCCTCGCCGCCGCGCACCCGGTCATCGGCGAGGTCCGGGGGAGCGGTGTCTTCTGGGCCCTCGAGCTCGTCGCCGACCAGGAGACCCGTGCCCCCGTCGCCCCCGCGGTCGTGGGAGCCGTCAAGCAGGGCTGCCTCGACCGAGGGCTGCTGCCCTTCGTCGCCGACAACCGGCTGCACGTCGTGCCGCCGTGCGTCGTCACACCCGCCGAGGTGGACCGAGCGCTCGCGGTCTACGACGAGGTGCTCACCGAGGCCGAGGCGGCGCTCTGAGCGCCCCGGCCGCCGGCCATCGCGCCCCCTCGGTTCGCGGCTGGCCAGCGGCGTCGGGTCGTCCGGGTCCGACCAGAGGCCTCTCGACCAGGCTCTGCTCACCTCTCTCCCGACCAGTCTCGACCTGAGACCCCCACCGTGCCCCGTCCGACCCATCTCTAGGAGACCCTGCATGTCTGACCTCCCTGTCCGTCCGTCTGAGCCAGCCCCTGCCGTCCCGCGCCGCATCGTCGTCACCGGCGCCTCGTCGGGCATCGGCGCAGCGACCGTCGAGCTGCTCCGCGCCGAGGGCCACGACGTGGTCGCCGTCGCCCGCCGCGAAGACCGCCTCGCGGAGGTCGCGGAGCGTACGGGCGCGACCTACGTCGTCGCCGACATCACCTCCGACGAGGACGTCGCCCGCCTCGTCGCCGAGGTCACGGCCGTGGGCCCTGTCGACGCCGTCGTCAACAACGCGGGCGGTGCGCTCGGCGCGGACCCCGTCGGTGCGGCCGACCTCGAGCTCTGGCGCCGCATGTACGAGCTCAACGTCATCGGCACCTTCCGGGTGGTCAACGCGCTCCTGCCGGCGCTGCGCGAGGCCGAGGGCGACATCGTCGTCATCACGTCGACCGCCGCGCACGAGCCCTACGAGGGCGGTGGAGGGTACGTGGCCGCGAAGTTCGCCGAGCGGGTCGCGACGCGGACGCTGCGCCTCGAGCTCGTCGGCGAGCCGGTCCGCGTGGTCGAGATCGCCCCGGGCATGGTGCACACCGAAGAGTTCTCCCTTACCCGCTTCGCAGGGGACACCGCCAAGGCTGCCGCGGTGTACGACGGGGTGCCCGGTCCGCTGCAGGCGGGCGACGTCGCGGAGGCTGTGCGCTGGTCCCTCGCGCAGCCGCCGCACGTCAACATCGACACCCTCATCTTGCGCCCGCGGGCCCAGGCGGCCTACACCAAGACGCACCGGGTGCCGTCCGGGTCGCAGGGATAGGGTGGACTCATGGACCTGACCATCGGCTACGCCGCCATGCTCGAGCAGTTTCACCCGACAGACATCATCAGCTATTCCGAGTACGCGGAGCAGCACGGGTTCTCCGGTGTGATGGCCGCGGACCACTTCCAGCCCTGGGTCCCGCAGCAGGGGCAGAGCGCCTTCGTCTGGAACGTGCTCTCGTCCCTGGGCGAGCGCACCCGCGGCGACATCGGCCCCGGCGTGACCGCCCCGACCTTCCGCTGGCACCCCGCGATGGTCGCGCAGGCCTCGGCCACGCTCGCTGCCATGTACCCGGGCCGTCACTGGCTCGGTCTCGGCTCGGGCGAGGCGCTCAACGAGCACATCATCGGGCAGTACTGGCCCGAGGCACCCGAGCGCATCAACCGCATGTTCGAGGCCATCGACGTCATCAAGAAGCTCTTCACGGCGTCTCTCGCCGGCAAGGACGTCAAGCACTCCGGGCCCTTTTACAAGCTCGAGTCGACCCGTCTGTGGACCATGCCCGAGGTCGCCCCCGAGATCCTCGTCGCAACTGCGGGACCTGTCACTGCCAAGCGCGCCGGCAAGCACGCAGACGGACTCATCACTGTCGGAGCCCCCCTCGAGAAGATCTCGATGCTCTTCGGCAAGTTCGACGACGGCGCCCGGGAGGTCGGTCGCGACCCCGAGGGCATGCCCAAGGTCCTCCAGATCCACCTGTCGTGGGCCGAGACCGACGAAGAAGCCCTCGCCAACGCGATGACCGAGTGGCCCAACGGCGGCATGAAGTTCCCGAAGGCCGACATCCGCTCGCCCTTCGAGTTCGAGCAGATCGCCAAGCTGGTGCGCCCGGAAGACTTCGAGGGCCGGATGGTCATCTCCTCCGACCCCGACGTGCACCGCGCGAACATCCAGAAGTACGTCGACCTCGGCTTCGACCGCATCTACCTGCACAACGTGGGCCGCAACCAGCGCGAGTGGATCGACGTCTTCGGCCGCGACGTGCTGCCCAAGCTGGTCCGATGACCGAGAGCACGACTCAGGGGGCCGCGGCTGGAGCCCCGGCCCCCGAGCTGCGCGTCTGGGCCCTCGACGGGATCCCTGAAGTCAGCCCCGGCGACGACCTCGTCGATCTCGTCGAGCGTGCTGTCAGCGCGTCTGGTCGTCCGCTCGAGCCCGGCGACGTGGTCGTGGTGACGAGCAAGATCGTCTCCAAGGCCGAGGGTCGCGTGGTCTCGGCCCAGGACCGTGAGCAGGCGATCACCGACGAGACCGTGCGGGTCGTCGCCTCCCGCGTGCACCCGGGAGGGGTCACGCGGATCGTGGAGAACCGGCTCGGTCTGGTCATGGCCGCAGCCGGCGTCGACGCGAGCAACACCCCGGACGGGACCGTGCTGCTGCTGCCGCTCGACCCTGACGAGTCTGCGCGCAGGCTCCGGGCCGGGCTCGCGGAGCGCCTCGGTGCCCGGGTGGGCATCGTCGTGACCGACACCGCCGGACGCCCCTGGCGTGCCGGCCAGACGGACATCGCGATCGGCGCAGCCGGTGTGCAGGTCATGGAGGACCTCCGTGGCCAGACTGACGCCCAGGGCCGAGAACTCACGGTCACGGTGGCGGCTGTCGCCGACGAGATCGCTGCTGCGGCCGAGCTCGTCAAGGGCAAGACCAGCGGGCGGCCTGTCGCGGTCGTGCGCGGTCTTGCGCACCTGACGATCGACGACGACGGCCCCGGGGCTCGTGCGCTCGTGCGGCTCGGTCCTGCCGACATGTTCGCCCAGGGCAGCGCCGAGGCCTACGAGCAGGGCTGGAAGGACGCCGTCGGCGGGACGGCCCAGGCGCCGGCCGAGCCGTCGAGATGACCCGTCAGGCGTCGGGTCAGCCCACGGCGCCGGCCGCGCAGTGGTCGGTCATCGTGCCCGTCAAGCTCATCGCCCAGGCCAAGACGAGGTTGTCCGGCGACCTGAGCCCGCAGGAGCGCGCAGAGCTCGCTCGGGCGATGGTCGCCGACACCGTGGCTGCTGCTCGGGCCGCCCGCGCTGTGGGGCAGGTGGTGGTCGTCACGGACGACGACGACGTGGTCGCTGACCTGCGAGGCGTGCGTCCACCGGGGTGGGCTCCTGTCGTGGTCGTGCCGGAGCCCGTCCCGGCCGCCGGCCTCAACGCGGCCATCCGTGCGGGCGTCGCCGCGGCACGAGGTGACGCCGAAGCAGGAGGCCTTACCGCCGGCGAGACCGCAGCAGCACCAGGTGACGCCATCGCACGAGGTGAGGTGGCCGCCCCGAGTGGTGACACCGGTGGGGCTGCGCCCGGCGTCGGGCTCCGCGCCGGTCCGGTCGCCGTCCTCCTCGGAGACCTTCCGGCCCTGCGCCCCGCCGATCTCGAGGACGCCCTCGCCGCGGCGTCGGCCTTCCCGCGAGCCGTCGTCGTCGACGCCGAGGGCACAGGCACCACGTTGCTGACGGCGTCTGCAGGGGTCCCTCTCGACCCGGCTTTTGGTGCAGGATCGGCCGCCGAGCACGTCCGGCGTGGGCACGTCGCGCTCGACGTCCCTGACCTGTCGGGTCTGCGTCAGGACGTCGACAGGCTCGGCGACCTCGCCGCCGTCGCGGAGCTCGGCGCCGGCCGTGCGACGTCGCAGGTCCTCGCCCGCCGTGCGCAGAGCGGTACGGGACCGCCTGTGGACGTCGAGCGGCCGCGGCCCCCGGCGCTGGACCAGATGCCCTGCACCGACGAGACCGCGGCCGTCGCGTAGCGTCCAGCCCTACGCGGGGCTCGAAGTCCCGCGTCCCGGTGGGAAGGCGTAGCGGCGCCCGCCCACGACGATCACGAGCGAGACGATGGCGAGCGGCAGGCTCAGGAGCGGGAGCGCACCGGCCCCCGCCACGGCGAGCCCCACCCCGCCGACCGCCCCACCGAGGGCGATCGCGAGGTTCCACACCGTCACGACGACAGACTGCGCGGCATCGGCCGAGGCGCCCGCAGCCCGCGCCGAGGCCGTCTGCAGCACGGGGGCGATGCTCCCGAAGACGGCTCCCCACACGGCGACCGTGACGAGCAGGACAACGGGCTCGCGAACCGTCCCGAGCAGCATGAGGGAGGCGACGAGCGCCGCCGTGCCCCCGACGGCGAGCTGGCGGAGGTGACTGTCTCCGAAGATGCCCACGAGGATCGCGCCGACGATCGACCCTGCACCGAAGACCAGCAACGACTGCCCGAGGCTCTCCCCGAGCCCGACGTCCACGAGGTACGGCGCCACGTAGGTGTAGAGCAGGTTGTGGGCGACGATCACCGCTGCGGTGGTGACGATGATCGCCCGGACACCGGGGACCCGCAGCGCCGCAGGGATGCCACCCGAGCCTGACCGGGGCGTCCCGGGGACGTCCGCGGTCCCGAGCCGCACCCACGCGACCAGCCCGAGCGCGACGACCGACAGCACCCCGAAGGTCCACCGCCATCCGACGACCTCGCCGAGCGCGGTCCCGGCCGGGACGCCGACGGCGAGCGCGAGCGTGCTGCCCAGCGCGGTGAGGGCGATGGCCCTGCCCGCCAGGTGCGGGGGTGAGAGCCTGCGGGCATAGCTGGGGATCAGGGCCCAGGTCATCCCGGCGCCGAGACCGGCGAGGAACCGCGTCGCGAGCAGGACCGGTAGGGAGGGTGCGAGGGCCGTCGCGGTGTTGACCACGACAAAGCCGAGCAGCATCCCGACGACGACGGCGCGTCGGGGGAGCGAGGCGGTGAGGGAGGTGAGCGGGATGGCGCCGACGAGGCAGCCGACGGCGAAGACGGTGACGGTCTGCCCGGCGGTCGAGGTGCTGATCCCGAGGTCGTCGCTCATCTGGAGCAGGAGCCCCGCAGGGAGGGTCTCGCTCAGCAGGGTGACGAAGCAGGTCACGGCGAGGGCGAGCAGGGAAGCCAGGGGGAGGCGGGTGGGTGTCGGGTCGGGTCGGATCGCGGGGGTCTCAGCGTCGGACGGGCGCGTCTGACGGGCGAGGGCTGTGGTGTCGTGCGGTTCGGTGGTCACAGGAGAGATCGTCGGACCTTCTCACCAGTGTCAGGGTCAAGCCGGGACTATCTCTGCTGGCTGTGACGTTGTGCACCCCGTGATCGTGCGACGACCTCAGACCTTCCGAGGACCACTGCCTGACGCGGAGATCTCCTCTCGCCCTGGGACCGAGGCCCTCCGACGACCTCTTGACCTCCGACGACCTCTCGACCGCAGGGATGACCGTGCGCACAGGGATGACGGTGCGCACAGGAGTGACCGAGCGCAGAGTGGTGACCGTGCGCATCGGTGAGCTGGCCTGCCGGACCGGGACGACCCCACGGCTGCTGCGCTACTACGAGGAGCAGGGCCTCATCACTCCCAGCAGGGAGCCGAACGGTTACCGCGACTACGACGAGCGTCTGGTCGGACGCGTCGAGCACATCCGCGGTCTGCTGGGCGCGGGGATGTCGACCCGGCTCATCCATCTGATCCTGCCGTGCCTCAACCGGCCCGACAGCATCTTCGTCGACGACGTGGCTCCGGAGACCGTGGCCCTCCTCGAGGAAGAGCTCGCCCGGATGGACAGCCGGATCGAGTGCCTCACGAAGAACCGTGACGCGATCGCGATGTACCTCGGCGCGGTGACCGCGGCCGGGCGCTGACGCTTGCGGGCTGTCTAGCTGCGGGACGCTGATGCTTGCGGGCTGTCTAGCGGCCGGGCGCTGATGCTGGCGGCCGGGCGTGAGCTTCGGTCGATCCACAGTCTCGGCGATCAGCGCAGCTGACATCGACGAGAACGGGTCACCGGCTGACAGCCCCACGACGACCACGCCTCAGCGGAACCCGGCGAGGTCGAGGGCGGCCGCGGCGATCTGCGCAGTCGCCGCATCGTCCGTCATGAGCAGCGGCACGGCACGTGAGCGGATCCCGGCAGCCTCGAGCCCCGAGACGGCCTCGTGGTCGCTGTCGTCGACGAGCCACCCGTCGATGACCCCGAGTCGTCCCGCCGCAGCCTCGGTCTGGCCGTCGCCCTCGAGGAGGTCGTCACCGTCGAGGCCTTCGCGCGCGCCGTAGTGCAGCCCGACCGCCAGGGCGCTCGTCTCGACGCCGATGGCGGTCAGGCAGGCGTCCGCCATGCCGCGCACGGCAGCGCCGCCGACGATCGGCGAGATGCCGACGACAGGGGCGGGGGTCGCGTGCAACGCCTCGCGGATGCGAGGCACACCGAGGATCGTCCCGACCGAGACGACAGGGTTGGACGGCGGGAGCAGCACCAGGTCGGCCGTCATGATCGCGTCGAGGACCTCGGGTGTCGCCGATGCGGAGTCGACCCCGACCTGCTCGAACCGACGGGCGGAGATTCCTGCGCGGTGCCGCACCCACCACTCTTCGAAGTGGATGAGCCGCTCCGGGTCCTCCGGAGTGCCCTCTCCGACCACGACGTGCGTCTCGACAGGCTGGTCGCTCATCGGCAGCAGCGTCACGCCAGGCGCCCACCGGCGGCACAAGTGGGCTGTCACCTCGGTGAGGGTCTTCCCGGCGCGCAGCAGCTCGGTGCGGGCCAGGTGGGTGGCGAGGTCGAGGTCGCCGAGGGTGAACCACTCCCAGCCCAGGTCGTAGGCGGCGAGGTCGGCCGACACACGGCTCGACTCGTCCTGCCGTCCCCAGCCCTGCCCCTCGTGGATCGCCCCGCCGAGGGTGTACATCACGGTGTCGAGGTCAGGGCAGACGCGGACCCCGTGCAGCCACATGTCGTCGCCGGTGTTCGCGATGACGGTGACCTGAGCCGTGGTGCCGTCCGCGCCGTCGGGGTAGCGCTCGGCGAGCAGGTGCAGCAGGCCACGGGTGAAGCGGGCGCCACCGACACCGCCGGCGAGGAGAGTGATCTTCATGGTGACGAGCCTAGTCAAGGACGGGCTGCGTCCTGTCACGTGCTCCTGCCGTCAGCCCTTCTTCTTCGCAGCGGCCTTCATCGCCTTCTTCGTCGTACGGACCTCGTCGAGGCTCGTCTCGTCGGTGACGTCGGCGATCGACCGTCGTGCGTCGGCGTCCCCGTAGGCCCCTGCGGCCTCGCGCCAACCGTCAGGGTGGACGCCGTACTGCTTGCCGAGCAGCGCGAGGAAGATCGACGCCTTCTGTGCACCGAAGCCCGGGAGAGCCTTGAGCCGACGCAAGACGGTGGGGCCGTCGGGGGAGTCGTCCGTCCATAGACGCGTCACGTCGCCGCCGTACGTCGCCTGGACCTCCTGGGCGACAGCCTGGATGCGCCCCGCCATGGACCCGGGGTACCTGTGGACCGCAGGCTTCGTGGCGCAGAGCTCGGAGAACTCGTCGGGGTCGGCCTCGGCGATCTTCCGCACGTCCAGGCCGCCCATCCGCTCGGCGATCTTCTGCGGGCCCGCGAAGGCGGACTCCATCGTGACCTGCTGGTCGAGGAGCATGCCGATCAGCAGCGCGAAGGGGTCTTCCGAGAGCAGCTGGTCGGCTTCCGGGTCACCGGTGAGCCACAGGTCACGAGTCATCTGCTCATCATGGCACCGGGGGGCGAGCGGAGCCCGCGCAGTGATCTCAGGTCCGGTCGGGCTGGACGCCGTGCCGTCAGGCCGGTGCGCCGGCCCGGACCAGGTCGGTCCGCAGGCACCAGGATGCTCGGGCGGCAGACCACGCGAACGTGGGTGCGCCGCGGCGCCGGGTCAGCCGAGCCGGACAGCAGGCTGTTCCGGGTGGACCCGCGCGTAGGCGCCACGCAGGAGCGCCCCCGCTGCCACGACCTGGAGCGTCGCTGTGGGGGTGCTGAGCCGCCACCTGACCGGCTTGTCGTCGTCCGCGCTCGTCACGGGATCTCCCGAGTGGAAGGAACGGGCCGACGTCGGGTCCAGCGTCACGTCACGCAGGTGGATCGCCCGCGTACGGTCGTCTCGGCGTCGACACACCACGGCCCCCTCGAGAAGCTCGAGCTCGACGGCCGCGCCCTCGCGGGTCAGTCCGCCGATCTTTCCGGACACCATCGTGACCTCGCAGCGCAGGAAGCCCTCGTCGAGCCGTCGTCGTGCACGACGCTGTCGGCGGCGTTCGAGCGCGTCTCCTATGAGGGAGTCGGCGATCCACCCGACCACCTCGGCGATGAGCTCACCCACGACGACTCTCCTCACGACCGTGCCAGGCATGTCGACGGAGGAGGCCTCGACGATGCCTCGCTCCGGTGCTCGACGTCCGAGCACGCAGGAACGCTAGCGGCTCCGGGGCGAGGGACCGGCCGCCCGAGCCCGTCCGGAGGGGGTGATCTTCCTCCAGCGCCGGCTGCGGCCGCTCGCCTCCTCCGGCTTCTCAGCCCCACGGTTGCACACCGCTCGGCCCGACCACGGTCCAGCTCAGGGCTGGTGGCGTCGGGCGGGAGGCCTGTCCACCAGGACGGAGGCCGGATCTGCGCACTGGTCCTGCCGCGCCCGCCAAAGTAATGCAAGATTGCACTATGGCTGACGATGCGAACCCCACGACCGCAGACGACCAGAGCACGGCGGGCTCCTACGTGACCCCCGGCACCGAGTTCACCCGCGACGCGCGCTACATCGCGACCCGGATCACCGCCGACGGCCGCGACGGCTACCCGGTCGAGGCAGGCCGCTACAGGCTCGTCGTGTCGAGGGCGTGCCCGTGGGCCAACCGCGCGATCATCGTCCGCAGGCTCCTGGGCCTCGAAGACGCCATCTCGATGGGCGTCGCAGGCCCCACGCACGACGCCCGCTCCTGGACCTTCGACCTCGACCCGGGCGGCGTCGACCCGGTCCTGGGGATCCCGCGCCTGCAGGACGCTTTCTTCGCCCGGTTTCCCGACTACGAGCGTGGCATCACGGTCCCGGCCTTCGTCGACGAGACGACAGGCCAGGTCGTCACCAACGACTACGCGCAGATGACCCTCGACATGTCGACCGAGTGGACCGCGCACCACCGTGAGGGCGCGCCGGACCTCTACCCCGAGGCGCTGCGGGCCGAGATCGACGAGGTCGCGCTCGCGGTCTTCAAGGACGTCAACAACGGTGTGTACAGGTGCGGCTTCGCGGGATCGCAGGAGGCGTACGACAAGGCCTACGACAGGCTCTTCGACCGCCTCGACTGGCTGTCGGAGCGCCTGTCGACGCAGCGCTACCTCGTCGGCGACACGATCACCGAGGCCGACGTGCGGCTCTTCACCACGCTGGTCCGCTTCGACGCCGTCTACCACGGGCACTTCAAGTGCAACCGCTCGAAGCTCACCGAGATGCCTGTGCTGTGGGACTACGCCCGCGACCTCTTCCAGACGCCAGGCTTCGGCGACACGATCGACTTCGAGCACATCAAGCAGCACTACTACGTGGTGCACACCGACATCAACCCCACGAGCATCGTGCCGAAGGGGCCGGACCTCAGCGGGTGGCTCGCGCCGCACGACCGTGCCGCGCTCGGTGGTCGCCCCTTCGGCGACGGCACCGCGCCCGGCCCTGTCCGTCCCGGCGAGGAGGTCGACCCTCAGCACTCCGCGGAGGCGATGCGCGGCTGAATATCGCTGGGGGCGGTGCGCGGCTCAAGTCTGCGGGGCGGTGCGCGGCTGGAGACTGCCGGGCGGTGCGCGGCTGAACACTGCGGAGGCGCGGCGAGGCGCGGCTGAGTCCTCTGCGTCCCCTGCGGGGCTGGTCGGCTGCACGTCGGACCTGGAGTGCCGGGCGCGATGGTCGCGACACCCGGGGGTCGTCGTGACTGCGACCAGCATGCCCGGCGCAGTGGTCCTCACGAGCGCTCCGGGTCAGAACGGCGGCTCGTCGGACCAGGGGGCCGGGCCGTGATCAGCGGTCGCGGTACCAGGTTCGTCGCGCCTCTGGTCGTGGACGCGTGAGATCTCGACGGCAGCGCGGTCGAGGTACGTGCGGCCTGATGGCGTGGTCCAGTACACGACGTCAGCGCTGGTCCGCGATGCTGCGTGACGTGCGGAGTCGCTGCTGACCTCAGGGCTGGTGTCGCTCTCAGCGCCGGTGCGATCCTGAGAGCGGGTGGCGGGTCTGTCCATGGTGCCTGCGAGAGGACGCTCGGGCTGAGGGCGGGCGCACTCGTCCCCGTGACCGACCCTGCCGGGGGACTCGGTGCTGACGGTCCAGCCGGTGGTGTGCTTCAACCGGTGGTGCTTCCGGCACAGGTGGATGAGGTTGTGGTGGTCGGTAGCTCCTCCGTGGGCCCAGTCCGTCACATGGTCGATGTCGCAGCGTTGAGCTCGGCGTGAGCATCCGGGGAATCGGCAGGTCTCGTCGCGGAGCCGGAGCCAGGACCTGAGGTCTGCCGGTACGGCGTAGCGGTCACGCCCCACGGACAAGATGGTGCCTGTCTCGGGGTGGGTGAGGATCCTCAGGAAGCTGGGCGCCTGGGCTGCCAGACGGCGGGCGGTGTCGGCGTCGATAGGTCCGTGGCCGGCGAGGTCGCCAGGCTCGTCGGAGTGGCCGAGGAGAGTCATGACGGGGACGGTGACGGCGACCTGGGGCTTGATGTCCCCGAGGGAGACGCGGTCGGCGACGCCCGCGATCGAGTGAGCGGGTCCGTCGTCGCCTGTGGTGGTGGTCAGGACAGCTGCGCCCGCATCCTCGGCGTCGTTCCCGTCCTCGCTCGCCGTCCCGTTCCTGTGCCCGCTCGCAGCCTCGTTCCCGGGCCCACTCGTCCTGCGGGAGTGGGTGCGGGTAGCGCTGAGGCGGAGAGGTTGACGGTCGGTCGCCCCGGACCTGCCGCCTCCCTCGGGGCTTGAAGGGCCCGCCGAGGGGATGTGAGGTGCGGGCAGCTCGGCGTCGGCGGTCGAGGCCGCGAGCACCGCGCGGGCGTCGTCGTCGAGCAGCAGGTCGATGCTGGCGTCGGCGCGCAGCTGCGCCAGGGTGCGAGGATCGTCGTGGCCTTGGACGGCTGCGGCGATGTCGGTGAGGCGGTGGAAGATCGCCGTGGCCTGGACTGCGGGCAGCAGGTGGTGCAACCACGCCATGCCGTCCTCGCACGGTTGCAGCTCGACGTGGCGGTCCTGGGCGGCGAGCCGGTGGCGAACCGACATCGGGCGGGGGTCGCGGTGCTCACGCTCGCGCCGGGCGACGCGCTTGAGCCGGGAGACCGTGGTGCTGCGAGCCCTGTCGGCCAGGAGCACGTCCAGCTCGAGGACCGATGTCTCGTCCAGACCTGTGGTCGCGTCGAGCACTGCGAGCGCGTGCCTGTAGGAGACCTCGCCCGAACGCAGGGCGGCCATCGTCGCGGGGTGCTCGTGGACCAGGGACTGCGACTCGACGAGCAGCGCGGACGCCGACCCCTCGGGCAG
Organism: Sanguibacter sp. Leaf3; assembly: GCF_001425965.1. Lineage (NCBI taxonomy): Bacteria > Bacillati > Actinomycetota > Actinomycetes > Micrococcales > Sanguibacteraceae > Sanguibacter > Sanguibacter sp. Leaf3. The sequence continues at coordinate 1,485,976 of NZ_LMRH01000001.1, forward strand.
GCGCAGCGCGCAGGCGAGCTCGGCGGTCACCGACCGCTCGGCCAGACCGCGGTCCAGGCCGCTGGCGTGCTCCAGGCCCCGGCGCCGGGCGGCTGCGTCGGCAGCGTCGCGAGACCAGCGGCGCAGCGCCTCGACACGCTCAGCGCACCGAGCCTGTGCAGCGGCAACCTCGGCGAACCCCGCGACCACCGCGTCGACCAGCTCGCCCTGGCGATCGTTCACCTGAGCGAGGGTCATCGAGTCGATGTCCTCAGCCCCCGCATCGTCGGGCTCGAGCGACTCGAGCGACACAAGGGACGCGTCGGGCGCGGAAGGCGGCGCAAGAGATGCTGGCGAGGTAGGTGATGGGAGCAAGGGAGAAGACGCCAGCGATGCGAGACCTGACGGCATGGCGCGAACAGCACCGTGCACTTCGTGAGGTATCAGCAGTTCCGTCGACATGTCCCAATTCTACGGATCACCACTGACACGCGCCGACGATGCTCTCCCGACCCACCGTCCCTCAGGCCAGCGCGAAGGACAGCACAGGTCTCCCCGTCTCCGGGTGGGTCAGCACCGTGCACCGGACGCCGTACACCTCGTCGAGCACCTCGGGCACGAGCACCTCCTCGACAGGCCCAGCAGCCACGACCCGACCTCCGGCGAGGACCACCACGTGGTCGCAGACGCTCGCCGCGAGCGTCAGGTCGTGCAGTGCCGCGAGCACCGTGACGCCTTCGTCGGCGAGCTCTCGGAGCAGCGCGACTGTCTCGAGCTGCGCGCTGATGTCGAGATGGTTGGTGGGCTCGTCGAGCAGGAGGAGACGGGGCTGCTGAGCGAGCGCCCGGGCCATGTGCACACGCTGTCGCTCGCCCCCGGACAAGGAGGCGAGGGCCCGGTCCGCGAAGGCCGTCATCCTGGTGCGCGCCAGAGCGTCGTCGGCGATGGCGTGGTCGGTGGCGCTGTCGCCTGCCAGCAGCGAACGGTGCGGGATCCGACCCAGCAGCACAGCATCGCGCACGGTGAGCGGGAGCTCGGCCGAGGCGTCCTGCTCGACCACGGCCAGCTGCCGCGCGCGCTCCCGACGCCTGAGGCCCAGGAGGTCTACGCCACCGAAGCCGACCTCGCCAGCATCGGCTCCGAGCACACCGGTCAGCAGGCGCAAGAGGGTCGACTTGCCGGACCCGTTCGGACCCACCAGACCGGTCAGCGCCCCGACGGGAGCCGTGCAGTCGACGCCGTCGACGATCGTCCGGCCGTCGACGGACCACGTCATCCTGGAGGCGCTGAGCCCGTCCCGAGGCTCGCGCGCCGCGGTACCGGGCTCGCGGACTGCGGTACCAGACTCGCGGACTGCGGTACCAGACCCGAGCCCCATGCCACGAGGCTCGCGCCCCGCTGCACCAGGCTCGCGCCCCGCTGCACCAGGCTCGCGCCCCGCTGCACCAGGCCCGCCCCTCGCGGCATCAGGCCCGCCCCTCGCGGCACCAGGACCGCGCCTCCCGGCTCCAGGACCCCGCCCCGGCGCCCGTGTCACGCGAGCCTCCGCCCACGCCACAGCAGCGCGGCGAACACCGGGGCGCCGACAGCCGCCGTGATGATCCCGACAGGCACCTCCCGCGGGGCGAAGACCGTCCGCGCGAGCGTGTCGGCCCACACGAGGAACGACGCTCCCGTGAGCGCGGAGAGCGGCAGCAGCAGCCTGTGCCGCGCCCCGGTGAGCAGCCGCACGGCGTGCGGCAGGATCAGCCCGACGAAGCCGACAGCTCCCGAGACCGACACGAGCGCCCCCGTGAGCAGCGCGACGCCGACGAGCAGCAGCCACCTGGTCCGCTCGACCGAGATCCCGAGCGCGGCCGCCGAGGAGTCGCCGAAGGTGAAGGCGTCCAGGACCGACCCCGACAGCGCCAAGAGCGACCCGAGGACGAGCACGGCGATCCCCGCGATCGCGACCGATCCCCACGTGGCAGCGGCGACCGAGCCCATGAGCCACGACAAGATCTCCCGGTAGGAGTCGCCCGTCGCGGACCAGAAGATGACAAAAGACGTCGCCGCCGCGCAGAGCTGGCTGACAGCGAGGCCCGACAAGACCGTCCGCGTCGGCGTGATCGCGCCGAGTGCACCGGCGAGCCCGAGAGCAGCGGCGAGCGCCAACACAGCACCCGCGAAGGCCGCGACCGGCAGCAGCACGCCCAGACCGAGCACGAGGACCAAGACCGCGCCGAGGGACGCGCCCGAGGACAGACCGAGCAGGTAGGGGTCGGCGAGCGGGTTTCGGGTGAGGGACTGCATGACGACACCGCAGAGCGCGAGGCCAGCGCCGACGGCGGCTGCCGTGAGCACCCTGGGGAGCCGCAGCTGCCACACGATGCCGTCCCGCAGGACGCTCAGCGGCTCGACGCCCACCACGTGGTCGAGGCCGAGCCCGCGAGTCAGGTGCCAGGCGACGGATCGCCACACCTCGCCGACGCCGAGATCGGCCGAGCCGATCGTCACGGCGAGGAGCACGGTCGCCACGAGCACAGTGGTGGCGCCGGTCAGCCAGGGGAGGGGGCGGGGACGGGACCTGGGGGCGTGTGCGTGCTCGCTGGGTCCCGGCAGAGGACCGCCCGGAGCGGACGAGCTCGAGCTCGACACGCTCGAGATGCCCGCGCTCGGTACGCCCGCGCTCGACACGCCCGCGCTCAGCACCTCAGCGCTCGACCTCGCCGCGCTCGACCCCTCCGCGACCGGCACCCCATGGCTCGACACAGCCTCGACCCGCCCCGTCCGGCCCATCTCAGCCAGCAGCGCTGTCGTCGGTGCCGACGGTCAGAGCCCCGACCTGCTTGACGACGTCAGACACCGCGGAGACGTTGCGCACCCCCGCCTCGGTCGCGGCGAAGGGGATCACCACGTACCGCTGCTCCTGCACAGCGTTCAGGTTGGCTGTCGCCGGGTTCTCCTCGAGCATCGCGATCTTGCTGTCCGCGGTGTTCCACGCGGCGTCGACGAGCACGATGACGTCGGGGTCGGCCGCGACGACGTCCTCCCAGCCGAAGGGGGTCCAGGTGTCGTGGACGTCGGCAGCCACGTTCGTCAGACCGGCGGCCTCCATGATCATCTGCGGCGCCCCGATGCCCGCCCCGACGTAGGGGATGTCGGTCCCGGAGGAGTACCAGAGTGCTGTGAGGCCCCGCTCGTCGGGGACGACGGCCTCGAGCTCGGCGCGCTGCTGGGCCACCAGCTCGGCGGCGGAGGCCTGTACGTCGAAGATCGTCCCGACCTCGGTGATGTCCACGAACACGTCGTCGAAGGTCAACGGGTCGGGCATGTACGCCTCTCCCTTGCACGCCGACGGTGAGACGTAGCTGGCGACGCCGAGCGTCGCGAGGGTCCCGCGGTCGCCGGCGCTCTCGGCGGTGAGGTTCGACTCCCACCCGGCGTAGACCAGGTCGGGCTCCACCTCGGTGACGGCCTCGGCACCGGGCGCCTGGGTCGAGAGCGGCGAGGTCACGGCGTCGTTGCCCTCCGCGGCGTCGGACAACCACTCGGGGACGGGGCCGTCGAGGAAGGCCGTCGCGGCGATCCTGTCGGACAGCCCGAGGGCGAGCAGCATCTCGGTGGTCGACGACTTGATCGTCAGGACCCGCTGCGGCGCGGAGTCCACTGTCACCTCGAAGCCACAGCTGTCGAGGGTCAACGGATACGTCGTGGCCGACGTGCTGGTCCCCGACGAGGCTGTCGCCCCGCCCGAGGACGAGCTGTCCGCAGCGTTCCCCGTGGCCGGTGCGCTGCTCGCCGAGCAGGCTGCCAACGTGAACGCCGCGACTGTCACGAGCGCGAGAGGGGCGAGAGACGCAAGAGGGACGAGAGGGCGGCGGTGTGCACGGGGACGGCTGGGCAGCACGAGGAGACTCCTGATGAGGTGTGGTCAGCGGGAGGCACGGCTACTGCGTACCGACGATCAGCACCCCATCGAGCGGGCACGCCACCAGGCCAAATCAGGTCCGGGATCTGGGGATACCCTACCCGCGGCCCCACCAGGAGAGCCGGACTGCAGGTCAGCCGCCCGCGTTCATCTCCCTGTCGCGGTCGATGGTCGCCTTCACTCCGTGCGCGACTGTCGACAAGAACCCGCGGTCCTCGAGCGCGAGCAGTCCGGCGACGGTCGTCCCGCCGGGGGAGCAGACGGTGTCGATGAGGTCCCACGGGCTCTTCGGGGACTCGCGGACCATCTTCGCCGAGCCCAGCACAGCCTGGGCGGCGATCTGGGTGGCCTGCGCCTTGGGCATGCCACCCGCGACGGCAGCCCTGGAGAGCGCGTCGATGAACAGGTAGGTGAAGGCCGGGGACGAACCCGCGATGGCCGTGTAGGTGGAGAACTGCGACTCGGGGATCTCGACGACCTCGCCGACAGCCTGGAAGATCGCGACGACCGTGGCCACGTCGTCGGCTGTCGCCGCAGCGTTGCCGGTGACAGCGGACATGCCAGCGCCGATCATCGCGTTGACGTTCGGCATGACGCGCACGACAGCAGAGTCCGACCCGGGCGCAGCGTCGGTCGTCAGGAAGGACTCGAGCCTGGCGAGCGGTGTGCCCGCGGCGATGGACACGACGACCCGTCGCCGCTCCGCGATCCGCCCGGCGAGACCTTCGAGCAGCGCGGGGATCCCCTGCGGCTTGACCGCGACGACGACGACGTCCGAGGCGTCCACGAGCTCCTCGGCCGAGCCGGCCACTCGCACGCCGAGGTCGGCGCCGAGCAGCTCGCGCTTGTCGGCGTTGCGGTCGAAGACCACCACCTCGTCGGCGGGGAAGCCGCCCGACCCCACCATCCCGCGGACGATCGCGTTCGCCATGTTCCCGGTGCCGATGAATCCGACGGTCATGAGCTGTGGACCTTCCTGACGGGGGTGAGACGAACGGGAGACGAGAGCGGCGAAGGTGCAGCGGGTGCACCCGACGCCGCCGTGCGACGCGGGTCAGTACGAGCCGACCGCGCTGGGGCGGTGGCGAGCACGTACAGCCCCGGCCAGCACCGACGTGCTAGACCAGTACGGTACCCGCTCGTCCTCGAGGAGAACCCGTGCCCCAGCAGCAGACCGACCCGTCCCAGCCCGTCCCGTCTGGCGATCCCGCAGGCACGCAGGTCGCCCGCTCGACGCCTCTCCGCGCTGTCGTCACCGGAGCCTCCTCAGGCATCGGTGCTGCGACGGTCCGCCACCTGCGCCGCGCAGGGTGGGACGTCGTCGCCGTCGCCCGGCGGGCGGACCGGCTCGCCGCACTCGCGGAGGAGACCGGTGCGCAGGTGGTCGTCGCCGACCTCACCGTGGCCGACGACGTCGCCCGGCTCGCCGCCGAGGTCACCGCCGGAGGTCCTGTCCACGCGCTCGTCAACAACGCCGGGGGAGCGCTCGGCACCGACAGGGTCGAGGCCTCGGACGTCGAGCGCTGGCGCCGCATGTACGAGATCAACGTCCTCGGCACCCTCCAGGTCACCATGGCGCTGCTCCCGGCGCTCCGGGACTCAGGGCGCGGCGACGTCGTCGTCCTCACCTCGACCGCCGCGCACGGGACCTACCCGGGTGGTGCCGGCTACGTGGCCGCCAAGCACGGGGAGCGGGTCATCGCCGACACCCTGCGCCTCGAGCTCGTGGGGGAGCCGGTCCGCGTCATCGAGATCGCACCGGGTATGGTCCGCACCGAAGAGTTCTCGCTCACCCGCTTCGACGGCGACCAGGCCAAGGCCGACGCGGTCTACGCCGGGGTCGAGGAGCCGCTGACCGCCGACGACGTCGCCGACGCCATCACCTGGACGCTCACCCGCCCGCACCACGTGAACATCGACCACCTGATGATCCGTCCGCGTGCGCAGGCCTCGAACACGCTGGTCGCTCGGAAGAGCTGAGAGGGCCTCCGGTGGCCGGGGGAGGGTGAGGCAGCACCGCACCCTCCCTCAGGCCGCAGGTCGTCCGCGTGGAACGGCCTGGGCCAGACGGCGCTGCCTCTCGTCCTGGGTCCGGCCGTCCCACCCCTTGCGCACCGGACCGTGCCCCTGGCACCATGCTCTGGTGACCACCACCCAGACCTCCGCCGCGCGTGCCCTGCACGCGCCGGTCTGCGGTGCGCTGTGCGCAGCTGCTGTGTGTTGTTGAGGCTCTGACCTCCTCCGCAGTGCATCCCGTCGACCACCCGCAGGTCCCCTCAGTCGTCTGAGGACCGTCGTACCTGCCCCTGGTCCGGGATGCGTCCAGCCACGCACCCCCAAGGACCTCACATGTCTGTCACAGCCCTCGACCTCTCCGTCGTCACCATCGAGTCCCTCGTCGCCCAGGACATCTCGGCCTTCTCGCTGCGTCGCCTGCGCGGCGGCAGCACGCAGGCCTCGTCGAGCCGAGCCGCCACCGTCCCGGGGGAGCAGCCCGTGGCCGCCGTGCCGCTCGTCCTCGCTGCGGCGGCAACCACGCCGGCGCCCACCCTGGCGCCCGTCCCGGTGACTGCCCCGGTGCCAGCCCACGCGCACCGCGCCCCTTCAGCCCGCCGCCTGGCCCAGGTACACTGACCGGACAGGCGTCGACCCGGCCATCACCGGCGAGCCTCCGGAAGAACAGGCCTCGCGGCCTCGTCTCGTGCCCGAGCCCTGCTCGGTCCCGAGGTCAGAGAGCGAGACCCCAGTAGAACCGGACGGGGACGGCCCGTCACAGCCAGCACGGTGGTCGCCCCTCGCGGGGCGCCGGCAGAGCGGTCGTCCCTCGCGGACGGCAAGCGGGGTGGTACCGCGGCAGGCGCGCAGGCGCACGTCGTCCTCGCACGGCACGTGAACACCCGGACCACCCAGGAGCCCCGCCATGTCGAGCCACCCGGACACCCACGACGCTGACGGCACCGTCACCGCGTCGCAGCCGTCGTCCTACCCGCAGCACCGCCCCGAGCAGTCGGGGGTGCCGGCCTCCCCGAACCTCCCCGCGCTCGAGGAGCAGGTGCTCGCGTACTGGAAGCAGGACGGCACCTTCCAGGCCTCGATCGACGCCCGGCCCGCAGGCGCCGACGGTGACAACGAGTTCGTCTTCTACGACGGCCCGCCCTTCGCCAACGGTCTGCCGCACTACGGCCACCTGCTCACCGGCTACGCCAAGGACGTCGTCCCGCGCTACCGCACCATGCGCGGCGAGCGTGTCGAGCGTCGCTTCGGCTGGGACACCCACGGGCTGCCGGCCGAGCTCGAGGCCGAGCGGATCCTCGGGATCACCGACAAGAGCCAGATCGAGGCCATGGGCATCGACGTCTTCAACGAGGCGTGCCGCACCTCGGTCATGAAGTACTCGGAGGAGTGGAAGCAGTACGTCACCCGCCAGGCGCGCTGGGTCGACTTCGAGCACGACTACAAGACCCTCGACGTCACCTTCATGGAGTCGGTCATCTGGGCCTTCAAGCAGCTGCACACCAAGGGCCTCGCCTACGAGGGCTACCGCGTGCTGCCGTACTGCTGGCGCGACGAGACCCCGCTGTCCAACCACGAGCTCCGCATGGACGACGACGTCTACCAGTCGCGTCAGGACCCGGCCCTCACGGTCGCCCTGCGCCTGCTCGACGCCGAGGGCGCGCCGACAGCCCAGCGCCTCGTCATCTGGACGACCACGCCGTGGACCCTGCCGTCCAACCTCGCCGTCGCCGTCGGTCCCGACGTCGACTACGTCGTCGTGCGCCCGGGCGAGGGCTCGGTCCTCGCAGGGGACGAGGTCGTCCTCGGTGCCGCGCGCCTGGGTGCCTACGCCAAGGAGCTCGACCTCGGCGACGACCACTCGGCCCACGTCCTGCGGACCGTCAAGGGCTCCGAGCTCGCCGGCACGCGCTACGTCCCGGCCTTCGACTACTTCGCCGACGACGCGGAGAACCCGCACGCGCACCAGATCCTCGCGGCAGACTTCGTCACGGTCGACGACGGTACGGGCCTCGTGCACCTCGCCCCCGCCTTCGGCGAGGACGACATGGCGGTCTGCCTCGACGCGGGCATCCAGACCGTCGTCCCGGTCGACGGGCGCGGCCGCTTCACCACGCAGGTCCCCGAGTACGCCGGCCAGCAGGTCTTCGACGCGAACCCCCACGTCATCAAAGACCTCAAGGACGGCACCGGGCCGCTCGCCCGGACCGACGCCGCCAGCCGCGCCGTCGTGCTGCGCCACGAGACGTACCAGCACTCCTACCCGCACTGCTGGCGCTGCCGGAACCCGCTGATCTACAAGGCCGTCTCGAGCTGGTTCGTGCGCGTCACGGAGTTCCGCGACCGCATGGTCGAGCTCAACCAGGACATCACCTGGACGCCTGAGCACATCAAGGACGGGCAGTTCGGCAAGTGGCTCGCGAACGCCCGCGACTGGTCGATCTCCCGCAACCGCTACTGGGGCACGCCCATCCCCGTGTGGGTCTCGGACGACCCCGCGTACCCCCGCACTGACGTCTACGGCTCGCTCGCCGAGCTCGAGGCAGACTTCGGCGTGCCCGTCACCGACCTGCACCGCCCGTACATCGACGAGCTCACCCGGCCCAACCCTGACGACCCCACGGGCGCCTCGACCATGCGACGCATCCCCGACGTCCTCGACGTGTGGTTCGACTCCGGCTCGATGCCCTTCGCCCAGGTGCACTATCCCTTCGAGAACACCGAGTGGTTCGAGCACCACTACCCGGGCGACTTCATCGTCGAGTACATCGGGCAGACCCGCGGCTGGTTCTACACGCTCCACGTGCTCGCGACGGCGCTCTTCGACCGTCCGGCCTTCCGCAACGCCGTCTCGCACGGCATCGTGCTGGGCTCCGACGGCCGCAAGATGAGCAAGTCGCTGCGCAACTACCCGGACGTCTCCGAGGTCCTCGACCGCGACGGCTCCGACGCCATGCGCTGGTTCCTCATGAGCTCGCCGATCCTGCGCGGCGGCAACCTGGTCGTCACGGAGGAGGGCATCCGCGACTCGGTCCGTCAGGTGCTGCTGCCGGTGTGGAGCACGTACTACTTCTTCACGCTGTACGCGGGCGCCGCGAACGGCGGTGAGGGCCTCACGGCGCGCCGCGTCGAGCCCGAGGAGGTCTCCGGTCTGGTCGACATGGACCGGTACCTGCTCGCGCTGACCGGCAACCTCGTGACCGACGTCCAGGCCCAGCTCGACGCCTTCGACGTCTCGGGTGCCTGCGAGTCCGTGCGCCAGTACCTCGACGTGCTCACCAACTGGTACGTCCGCACGCAGCGCGACAGGTTCTGGGGAGAGGACGCCGACGCGTTCAACACCCTGTGGACCGCCCTCGAGACGCTGTCCCGTGTCATGGCGCCGCTCGCCCCGCTGCTCACCGAAGAGGTGTGGCGCGGGCTCACGGGCGGTCGCTCGGTGCACCTCACCGACTGGCCGACCCTGGTCGACCCGTCAGGTGCGCGCACCGAGCACGGTCAGGTGCTCGCGGTCGACGACGCGCTCGTCGCGTCGATGGACCGCGTCCGCTCGGTCGTCTCGCTCAGCCTCGGCCTGCGCAAGGCGAACCAGCTGCGCGTGCGCCAGCCGCTCGCCACGCTCACCGTCGTCGTCGACGACCCGTCGGCGCTCGCGCCCTACAGCGAGCTGCTCGCCGGGGAGCTCAACGTCAAGGCTGTCGACCTGCGCCCGCTCGACGAGGGGGCGGCCGAGAGCTTCGGCATCTCCCAGCGCCTGAACGTCAACGCCCGTGCGGCCGGCCCGCGCCTCGGCAAGGGTGTCCAGGCGGCCATCAAGGCTGCGAAGTCCGGCGCCTGGCGCCTCGACGGCGACGAGGTCGTCGTGACGACGCCTGACGGCGACGTCCCGCTCGTCGAGGGCGAGTACGAGCTCGTCACGGTCGTCGGCACCGACTCCGACGCCCCGTCGACGGTCGCCGCAGCGGTCTTGCCGAGCGGTGGCTTCGTGGTGCTCGACCTCGCGCTCGACGACGCGCTGCTCGCCGAGGGCTACGCCCGTGACGTGGTCCGTGACGTCCAGGACGCCCGCAAGGCCGCCGACCTCACCGTCGGCGACAGGATCGTGCTGACGCTCGAGGTCCCCGCGGACCGGCTCGACGCCGTCGCCGCGCACCGCGAGCTGATCGCCAAGGAGACCCTCGCGGTCGAGATCACCGTCGAGACGTCGCCCGACCAGGAGCGCCACGTCGCGGTCGCCCCGGCCGCAGGACACGCAGCACCCGCAGTGCCGTCGACAGGAGACACCCCCGCATGAGCACCCGCCAGAACGGCCGACGCCGCCCGACCGGACCCGAGGTCTCGGCCGAGGTCCAGGCCGAGCTCGACGCGGTCTACCGCAGCATCATCTCGCGCGCCCCGGAGCACGACATCGACCCGACGCTCGACCGCGTCGCGCAGGTGTGCGAGCTCCTCGGCGACCCGCAGAAGGCGTTCCGGACCATCCACATCACCGGCACCAACGGCAAGACCTCGACGTCGCGCATGACCGAGAGGCTGGTCCGCGAGCACGGCCTGCGCACGGGGCGCTTCACCAGCCCGCACCTCACCTCGGTGACCGAGCGCATCGCGATCGACGGCGAGCCGCTGAGCGCGGAGCGCTTCATCGAGGTGTGGAAAGACGTCCAGCCCTACGTCGAGATGGTCGACACCTCGTCGCAGGCGGCGGGCGGCCCGAAGCTGTCCTTCTTCGAGGTGCTCACCGTGATGGCCTTCGCGGCCTTCGCCGACGCCCCTGTCGACGTCGCGATCATCGAGGTCGGTCTCGGCGGGCTGTGGGACTCGACCAACGTCGTCGACGCGGAGATCGCGATCATCGCGCCGGTCGCCCTCGACCACCAGCAGTGGCTCGGCGAGACCGTCGAGGAGATCGCCGCGCAGAAGGCCGGGATCGTCAAGGACGGTGCGACCCTCGTGCTCGCCCAGCAGGACCCTCTCGCCGAGGACGTCATCGTCGAGATCGCCTCGGCCCGGGGCGCGCACATCGTCCGCGAGGGGACCGACATCGAGGTGGCCGAGCGCTTCGCGGCCGTCGGCGGCCAGCTCATGAGCCTGCGCACCCCGGCAGGTCTCTACACCGAGATCTTCATGCCGGTCTACGGGGCGCACCAGGCGCACAACGCGCTGCTCGCGCTCACCGCGACCGAGGCTCTCGTCTCGGGCGGCGGGGCTCTCGACGGTGACGTCGTCGGCGCAGCCTTCCAGGGCGTCGACTCGCCCGGACGCCTCGAGGTCGTGCGGCGCAGCCCGACGATCCTCGTCGACGCCGCGCACAACGCGGCCGGAGCGCGCGCTCTCGTCGACGCCATCGAAGAGTCCTTCGACTTCACGCGGCTCGTCGGTGTCGTCGGGATCTTGGCCGACAAGGACGCCGAGACGATCCTCTCTCTCCTCGAGCCCGTGCTCGCCGAGGTCGTGGTCACCCAGTCGAGCTCGATGCGCTCGCACGACGTCGACGACCTCGAGGAGATCGCGGTCGACATCTTCGGTGAGGACCGTGTCAGGTCCGCAGGGCGTCTCGACGAGGCGATCGACGTGGCTGCGGGCCGCGCCGAGAGCGAAGACCTCATCGGGGTCGGGACGGGGACGGGCGTGCTCGTCACCGGCTCGGTGATCCTCGCGGCCGAGGCCCGGACGCTCCTCGGGCTCACCTGAGACTGGCGGTCCCCGGGCTCACCTGAGGCTGGCTGGCCCGGGTCCTGGTCTGGTCCAGGACCCACCCGACGAGCCGAGCACCTGCCCCGACCGGGGTGGGTGCTCGGCTCGTCTCAGGGTGAGCATCAGGTGAGGTTCCGTCCCGGACGACGCGCTCGTGGCTCGACGGTGCTTGAATGCTGTTGACAGGTCCACCACTTGCGCGACGAGGAGCAGTGCCGTGAAGAAGCTCATCAACGACCCGGAGAACGTCGTCGCAGAGTCTGTCGAAGGATTTGGGTGGGCCCACGACGACATCGTGGAGATCCGCACCGACCCCCTCTTCGTCCTCCGCAAGGGAGGTGCCGTCCAGGGGCAGGTCGGTCTCGTCTCGGGCGGCGGTGCCGGCCACGAGCCGCTGCACGCGGGCTTCGTCGGCGAGGGAATGCTGACGGCCGCGGTCCCCGGGGCCGTCTTCACCTCCCCGACGCCCGACCAGATCCAGCCTGCCCTCGCGGCCGCCGACGGCGGGCGCGGGGTCCTCGCGATCGTCAAGAACTACACGGGCGACGTCCTCAACTTCGAGACTGCCGTCGAGCTCGCCGAGGACGAGGGCACGAGCGTGCGCACTGTCGTCGTGACCGACGACGTCGCCGTCGAAGACTCGCTCTACACAGCCGGCCGCCGCGGCGTGGCGGGCACCCTCGCCGTCGAGAAGATCGCCGGGGCGAGTGCTGCTCGCGGTGACGACCTCGACACCGTGACGGCGATCGCCGAGCGTGTGTGCTCCCAGGTCCGCTCGATGGGCGTCGCCCTCGCCGCGCCGACGGTCCCGCACGTGGGGCGGCCCAGCTTCGACCTCGCGGACGACGAGGTCGAGATCGGCATCGGCATCCACGGGGAGCCCGGCCGTCACCGCATCCCCGCCGCGTCGGCCGACGAGATCGCGCAGATGCTGCTCGACCCCGTCGTCGACGACCTCGGCCTGGGGTCGGGGGAGTCCGTGTTGCTGTTCGTTAACGGAATGGGCGGTACGCCGCAGTCGGAGCTCTACGTGGTCTATCGTCAGGCTCGCCGGCTCCTCGAAGGACGAGGTGTCACGGTCGCGCGGTCTCTCGTCGGCAGCTATGTCACGTCGCTCGAGATGCAGGGCGCGTCGGTGACGGTGCTCCGGCTCGACGACGAGCTCACCCAGCTGTGGGACGCCCCTGTGCGGACCGCTGCGCTGCACTGGTGAGCACAGGCGACGGGTACGAGCGACCGAGCCGCACCCGGTGCGGCGTTGGGTGTCCAGGTCAGGGCAGAGCAGAGATCCAGCATGGTCAGCAGGACACGGTGCGCCCCGAGGGGTGCACCGGAGCAGTCGAGAGAGAGCTTGAGGGAAGCATGACGTTGGACGTGGCGTGGGCACAGCGATGGGCACGAGAGAGCGCAGCGGCCATCACGGCGGCGCGTGACGAGCTGGTCGAGCTGGACCGGCAGATCGGTGACGGCGACCACGGGGAGAACCTCAAGCGAGGCTTCCAGGCCGTCGTCGCCAAGCTCGACTCGATCGACGTGGCACCCGAGCTCGTCTCCGACGTGCTCAAGACCGTCGCGACGACCCTCATGTCGTCGGTCGGTGGGGCCTCCGGTCCGCTCTACGGCACGGCGTTCTTGCGGGCCGCGAAGGTCAGCGGTCTGGCGACCCTCGACGCGCACGCCGTCGTCGCGCTCCTCGAGGGCGCCCTCGAGGGCATCACGGCCCGTGGCAAGGCCGCGCCGGGCGAGAAGACGATGGTCGACGCCTGGGGTCCGGCGGTCGACGCGGCCGTCGCCGCCGCAGACGCCGGCGCGAGCCCCGTCGAGGTGCTCGAGGCCGCGGCCAGGGCGGCGTCGGCCGGCGCGACCCAGACGACAGACCTCGTGGCGACCAAGGGCAGGGCGTCGTACCTCGGCGAGCGGAGCATCGGGCACGAAGACCCCGGTGCGGCGTCGTCGGCGCTGATCCTGCAGGCTGCGGTCACGGCCGCTCGAGGCGCCGGCACGGACTCCAGCACCACGACCGGGGGCGTCGCATGAGCGCCCGGGTCGCACTGGTCCTCGTCTCGCACTCGCGCCAGCTCGCCGACGGCGTGGCCGAGCTCGCCGCGCAGATGGCTCCGGGTGTCCGGATCTTCGCCGCCGGCGGCACGGACTCCGGCGAGCTCGGGACGAGCTACGACAGGGTCCTCGAGGCCGTCACGGCAGGACTGTCGGCAGCAGGGGGAGTGGTCGTGCTCGCCGACCTCGGCTCGGCGATCCTCACCGTCGAGTCGGTCCTCGAGGTCCTCGAGGAAGGCCCCGAGAAGGTCGTCCTCGCGGACGCGCCCTTCGTCGAGGGCGCCGTCGCCGCCGCCGTCACGGCGCACGGCTCCGGGACCGTCGCCGAGGTCCTCGACTCGGCCGAGCACGCGGGTGGCACCTTCGCCGTCCGTGAGCCCAAGGCGCCCCACTCGCCCGTCGACGACGCGGGCGACGTCGCCCAGCGGACCGTCGTGGTCCGCAACCCCCTCGGTCTGCACGCCCGACCCGCAGCCGTCCTGGCACGGCTGATCGCCGGCCTCGACGCAGCCGTCACCATCAACGGTGCCAACGGTGCGAGCGTCCTGGAGATCATGAAGCTGGGCGCGACGGGCGGGCAGGGCCTCGTGCTCAGCGCGACAGGACCGGCTGCCGAGCAGGCGATCGACGTGGTCGCGACGGCCATCGAGGGTGGGTTCGGCGAGGTCTGACCACGTGACCGACGCCACCAGGTCGGCGCCTTTCTTGCATTGACTGCAAAAGTGCAGCCTGTGTAACGTGTTTGCGTGCTCACCTCTTCGACCGACCCGACGCCGGCCCTTGGCCTGCGCGAGCGCAAGAAGGCGGCGCGCCGCGAGGCGCTGGTCGCCGCCTCTCACGAGCTCGTCGGGCGTCTCGGTCTGGACGCCGTCACCGTCGAGATGATCTGCGAGCAGGTCGGGGTCTCGCCCCGGACCTTCTTCAACTATTTCGCCTCGAAGGTCGACGCCGTCCTCGGCATCCAGGAGACTCCGCTCTCCTCGGGGTCCGCCGAGGTCTTCGCCGCCGGCGGGCCCACCGGGAACCTCCTCGACGACTGCGCCGCCGTCGTCGGGGACATGCTCGACAGCTCTCCGGTCGACCTCGACAGGATGGCTCTCGTCATGGAGCTCTCCCAGCGCGAGCCAGCGCTCCTCGTCCGCCAGATCGCCTGGTTCGAGGAGCGCACGACCGAGCTCGCCGTCCTCGCAGCCCGCCGCACGGGTGCCGCGCACCCCGGGGCGACCGAGAAGATGATCAGCTCGCTGCTGATCCTCCTCGTCAGGTCCACCCTCACCCGCTGGGAGCTCGACGGCAGCGTCGGCGAGCCCTCCAGCCACCTTCCCCACGTCACCGCCGAGCTCCGCACGCTGCTCGCCCCGTCAGACTCCTAGACGTCTCACCCCGCCCAGAAACCAGGTTCCTCATGGCCTCCGCACCACCCGCCCCCGCAGGGGACAAGCCGCTGGTCGTCCTCGATCAGCGCACAGTCTGGACCATCTTCGGCGCGCTGCTCGCCTCGATGTTCATGTCGTCCCTCGACCAGTCGATCCTCGGCACAGCGATGCCGACCATCGTCGGCGAGCTCAACGGCGTCGAGCACCAGGGCTGGCTCATGACCGCCTACATCCTCGCGATCGCGATCGTCATGCCGCTCTACGGCAAGTTCGGCGACCTCTGGGGTCGTCGCTGGCCCTTCATCATCGCGATCGGGCTCTTCACCGCCGCCTCGGCCGGTGCCGGCTTCGCCCAGAGCTTCGGCGAGCTCGTCGCCTGGCGCGGCATCCAGGGCCTCGGCGGTGGTGGGCTGATGATCCTGTCGCAGGCGATCATCGCCGACATCGTCCCCGCGCGCGAGCGTGGCAAGTACATGGGACCGATGGGCGCACTCTTCGGCATCTCCGCGGTCATCGGCCCGCTGCTCGGCGGTCTCTTCACCGACCACGCCAACTGGCGCTGGTGCTTCTGGATCAACATCCCGATCGGTCTCGCCGCGATGATCGTCGCGTGGCGCACGCTCAAGCTCCCGACGCACCGCTCGACCAAGAAGATCGACGTGCTCGGCATCCTCTTCATGGTGCTCGCGACCTCGAGCCTCGTGCTCGTCACCAGCTGGCAGAGCTGGAGCGGCCAGGACAGCTACGACTGGTCGCACGGCGGCCTGCTCGCCCTGTCCTTCACCTTCGCAGCCTCGACGGCGCTCTTCATCATCGTCGAGCACCGCGCCGAAGAGCCGCTCATCCCGCTGCACCTCTTCAAGAACCCGACCTTCACCATCGCGACGAGCGTCGGCCTGGTCATCGGCATGGGCATGTTCGCCGCGCTGAGCTTCCTCCCGACCTTCCTGCAGATGTCCGCAGGGGTCTCGGTCACCGGGTCCGGGTTCCTCATGCTGCCGATGATGGCCGGGCTCATGCTCACGGCGATCACCTCGGGAATCCTCATCACCAAGACGGGCCGGTACAAGAAGTACCCCGTCGCGGGCATGGCGATCGCCACGATCGGCCTGGTCATGCTCACCCAGATCTCGGGCAGCACGTCGATGGTCGTCTTCGGCCTCATGCTCTTCGTGCTCGGGGCCGGCCTCGGCCTGGTCATGCAGACGATCGTCCTCGCGGTCCAGAACGCGGTCGACCCGAAGGAGATCGGGACGGCCACGAGCTCGAACAACTTCTTCCGCGAGATCGGTGCCGCCGTCGGCGTCGCGGTCTTCTCGACCATCTTCACAGGACGCCTGGGCGACAACCTCGTCGAGGTCGCCGCGTCGGTCCCGCCCGAGCAGGCTGCTCAGCTCGACCCGACGGGTGTCACCCCTGCGGGTGTCGCCGTCCTGCCCGAGCCGCTCAAGCAGGGCGTCATCGACGCCTTCGCCGACTCGCTCGCGCCGGCCTTCTGGTACCTCGTGCCGCTGCTGGTCATCGGCTTCCTGCTCACGCTGTTCCTCAAGGAGGTCAAGCTGTCGAACGAGGCCGGCATGGTCGCTCGCGGCGAGGCCGTGGCAGCAGGCGGCGCCCCGGTCCCTGCAGTCGACCCCAGCACCGACGACGTGACCCCGGCGTCGGACGACGAGCGCGAGCCCGTGCTCCTCGACGCGGACGGCCACCCGGCCGACGGCTCCGCAGCCTCGGGTGAGCGCACCACCGACGACACGGCACAGGCCCGACCGTCGGTATCCTGACCGGGTGAGCTCAACTCCGTCCTCCGCAGCCCCCGACCCCTCCGGCACCCCCGGAGGGGAGGGGGCTGCGCAGCAGCCCAGCGTCCCCAGGATCGTCCCGAAGAAGGCTGCCAAGCCGCAGTTCACCTCGACGATGCTCGTCCTCGAGGCCTTCGTCGTGCTCTTCGCGACGCTGACGGCCTCGCGGCTCATCGACGTCCCGGCCAGCACCGTGTGGATCGTCGGCGGGGTCCTCGCCCTCGTCCTGGTGATCTTGTCGCGCACCGTCGCGGCACCGGGCGGCTACATCGCCGGGTCGCTCGTGCAGCTGCCCGTCCTCGCGATCAGCATCGTCATCCCGCTGATGATCCCGGTGGCCGTCGTCTTCATCGCCCTCTGGGTCGTCTCGCTCTGGCTCGGGGCGAAGATCGACCGCGAGCGCGCCGAGTACGACGCCGCGCACCCTGACGAGGCGCCGAACGTCTGAGAGGCATGCACTCGAGCGGCACAGACGGTGACCGGTGATCTGGTCGGACGGCAGAGCCCTGGGCAGGCCAGGCGTCGGCGGGCTGCGAGTCCTCGACCTAGCCTGCGCGACCTCCGACGATAGGGTGTGCGCATGACCACGAACGCACCTGCTGTCTCCCGCACGCTCGTCCTCGTCAAGCCCGACGGTGTCCGTCGTGGGCTGTCGGGGGAGATCCTGCGACGCATCGAGGCGAAGGGCTACACCTTCGCAGCCGTCCAGCTCGTCCACCCCACGCGTGAGCTGCTCGCCGAGCACTACGCCGAGCACGAGGGCAAGCCGTTCTTCGAGCCTCTCGTCGAGTTCATGCTCTCCGGCCCGGTGCTCGCCGTCGTGGCCGAGGGGCACGGTGTCATCCCCGGCTTCAGGTCGCTCGCCGGCGCCACCGACCCGACCGCCGCAGCGCCCGGCACCGTCCGCGGCGACCTCGGCCGCGACTGGGGCCTCAAGGTGACCCAGAACCTCGTGCACGGCTCGGACTCCGAGGAGTCCGCAGCACGCGAGATCGCTCTCTGGTTCCCGGCCCTCTGACCCGAGCCGCTCCCTGACGGGCCTGCCCACCATCGTGTGGGCGGGCCCGTACTAGTCTCAGGGGCGTGCACCTGAAGACCCTCACCCTGCGCGGGTTCAAGTCGTTCGCCTCGGCGACGACGCTGAACCTCGAGCCCGGCGTGACCTGCGTCGTCGGCCCGAACGGCTCGGGCAAGTCGAACGTCGTCGACGCCCTCGCCTGGGTGATGGGGGAGCAGGGCGCCAAGACCCTGCGCGGCGGCAAGATGGAAGACGTCATCTTCGCCGGGACCTCAGGCCGCCCGCCGCTCGGCCGGGCCGAGGTGTCCTTGACGATCGACAACACCGACGGCGCCCTGCCCATCGAGTACGCCGAGGTGACGATCAGCCGGACGCTGTTCCGCAACGGTGGCTCCGAGTACGCGATCAACGGATCCTCGTGCCGCCTGCTCGACATCCAAGAGCTGCTCTCCGACTCCGGCCTCGGCCGGGAGATGCACGTGATCGTCGGGCAGGGGCAGCTCGACGCCGTGCTCCGTGCGACGCCCGAAGAGCGCCGCGGCTTCATCGAAGAGGCCGCCGGGGTGCTCAAGCACCGCAAGCGCAAGGAGAAGGCGCTCCGCAAGCTCGACGCGATGCAGGGGAACCTGCTGCGCCTGACCGACCTCACGGCGGAGATCCGCCGCCAGCTGGGCCCGCTCGGCCGTCAGGCTGAGGCAGCCCGCCGGGCAGCGACGGTCCAGGCCGACCTGCGCGACGCGAAGTCGCGCCTGCTGGCCGACGACCTCGCCCAGCTCACGGCGTCCCTCGAGCAGGAGATGGCTGACGAGAGCGCCCTGCGGCTGAGGCAGGCGGAGGCCGAGAGCGCGCTCGAGGCGGCCCGGACCGCGCTGCGCACCGCAGAGGCTGGTCTCGCCGCTGCAGGCCCGGCCGCCGCGGAGGCGAGCGCGACCTGGTACGCCCTCGGATCGGTGCGCGACAGGCTCGAGGGCACCCGGACCCTCGCGGCCGAACGGGTCAGGCTGCTCTCCGTCCCTGTCGCGCACCGGCAGGGCCAGGACCCTGACGAGCTCGACGCGCAGGCCGAGCGGGCCCGCGAGACCGAGGACGAGCTGGCTGCGGAGGTCGAAGACCACCAGGACGCGCTCGCCAGCAGCGCCGAGGAGCGCGCGGAGGCCGAGGCGGACGCGGCGGCTCGTGAGCGTGAGCTCGCTGCGCTCGTCCGTGGCGCGGCAGACCGCCGCGAGGGACTCGCGCGGCTCGCCGGGCAGGTCGCCGCAAAGCAGTCACGGGTGGACGCGACCCGTGCCGAGATCGCCCGCCTCGAGGACTCCCTCGCCGAGGTGTCCACCCGGGAGACCGGCGCGACCAGCGAGCTCGAGGCCCTCGAGGCCGAGGTGACCGACGTCGAGCACGGCCAAGAAGGCCTCGACGCGGAGCACGAAGAAGCCGTCGAGGCCCTCGACGCCGCCCTCGCGCGGCTCCGTGCCCTCGAGGCCGAGGCGGCGCAGGCCGAGCAGGACAGGTCCACGTGGGCTGCCCGCAGCGAGACCCTCGACCTCAGCCTCACCCGCAAGGACGGAGCAGGCGCAGTCCTTGCCGCAGACGCTCTCGACGGCGTCGTCGGCTCGGTCGCCGCGCTGCTGACGATCGAGCCCGGGTACGCCGACGCCGTCGTGGCGGCCCTCGGACAGCTCGCCGACGCCGTCGCCGTCGACTCGACCGACGCCGCCGTCGAGGTGATCCGCTACCTGCGCACCGAAGATGCCGGGCGCGCGAGCCTCGTGCTGGGTGGAGGAGAGGCTGCTCCGACCGCTCAGGACACGACCGGCGCCACGAGCCACCCCCGCGCCGTCCCCGACGGTGCCGTGCTGGCCTCGTCGGTGGTCTCGGTGTCGACCGCCGTCGGTCCCGGCCTCGTCTCAGCCCTCGACGGTGTCGTCGTGGTCGACGACCTCGTCCAGGCCCGTCGGGTCCTCGAGGTCGACCCCTCGTGGACCGTCGTGACCCGCGCCGGCGACCTGCTCGCCGCCGACAGGGCCTGGGGCGGGTCAGCCGCCGCCCCGAGCCTCCTGCACCTCCAGGCGGCGCTCGACGAGGCGCGGGCCGCCGAGGCGGACGCGTCCCGGCGTGCGACCGAGGCCACCGAGCTCCGTGCCGTCGTCGAGGACGAGGTCCGCGCGGCCCAGGAACGCGCCGACCTCGCACTAGACCGTCTGCACGCCTCCGACGCTGCGCACTCGGCAGCGGCCGAGCGTCTCGGACAGCTCGGAGCTGCAGCCCGCTCTGCGGCCGCCGAGGCCCACCGCACCCGTGAGCGCATCGAGGCCGCCGCCCGCACCCTCGAAGAGGACGAGACGCAGCTCGTCGAGCTCGTCGAGCGCCTCGAGGCCGCCGAGCTCGACCCGCAGGAGGCAGAAGACGCCATCGCCGCCGCCACACAGGCACGGGACGAGGCCGCAGCCGCCGCGACAGCCGCCCGCGCGGCCGAGACCGAGGCACGCCTGGGTCTGCGCACGAGCGAAGAGCGGGCCAGAGCCTTGTCCGGCCGTGCGCAGTCCCTCGAGCGTGCGGCCCGTGCCGAGCGCGAGGCGAGGGCTCAGGCAGAGCGCCGGGAGGCCGCGCGCAGGCGCCAGGTCGTGGTCGCCGAGGCCGTGCGGGACGGCGCCACCCGCGCGCTCGGGCACTGCGCGGTGTCGGTCGCGCTCGCGACCGAGCGGCGCGACGAGGCCGAGGCAGAGCGGCGGACCCGGGACGCCGAGGTCGTCGCGTGCCGTCAGCGCACCGAAGGCCTCGCCGAAGAGCTGAGGTCGATCACCGACGTCGCGCACCGCGACGAGGTCGCGCGCGCCCAGCAGCAGCTGAGGGTCGAGGCGCTGCGGCAGCGCGCCGTCGACGAGCTCGGGACCGACCCCGACGTCCTCGTCGAGGAGTTCGGTCCGCACAGGCTCGTGATCGACGCCGAGACCGCGATGCAGCAGCGCGCGGTGCTCGACGCGCAGCAGGACGCGCGCGACGAGGTCAGCACGGCCGACGGGCGCGGCGCGGCCGACGACGAGCCCGCCGCCGCCACCGACAACACCGACGGTCGGCCCGCGCCCGCCCCCCGGGCCCAGGCGCGTGCCTCGGACGAGGGCGACGTGCCCGTCGGACGGCCCTACGTCCGTGCCGAGCAGGAGAAGCGTCTGCGGTCGGCCGAGCGGGCGATGGCCCAGCTGGGACGGGTCAACCCTCTCGCGCTCGAAGAGTTCGCCGCGCTCGAGGAGCGCCACACCTTCCTCACGGAGCAGCTCGCCGACCTCAAGCGGTCCCGCGCCGACCTCCTCGAGATCGTCAAGGAGATCGACGAGCGCGTCGAGCGCGTGTTCACCGAGGCCTTCCACGACACGAGCGCGCAGTTCGACGAGGTCTTCCCGCGGCTGTTCCCGGGCGGCGAGGGTCGGCTGGTGCTCACCGACCCCGCGAACATGCTCACCACGGGCATCGAGGTCGAGGCCCGCCCCGCCGGCAAGAAGGTCAAGCGGCTCTCGCTGCTGTCGGGCGGGGAGCGGTCGCTCACCGCTGTCGCGCTCCTCGTGTCGATCTTCAAGGCCCGTCCGAGCCCCTTCTACGTCATGGACGAGGTCGAGGCCGCCCTCGACGACACGAACCTCGGCCGGCTCCTCGAGATCTTCGTCGAGCTGCAGCGCGACAGCCAGCTCATCGTCATCACGCACCAGAAGCGCACCATGGAGATCGCCGACGCCCTCTACGGCGTGACCATGCGCGGGGACGGCGTCACCACCGTCATCAGCCAGCGCATCCGCGAGGTCGTCGAGCAGTAGGGCGGCCGTCCGAGGCAGGTGTTCTCCGGCTCCGCAGAGCGGTTGCGGGGGCTCAGGGAGAGTGCGCGGAGCGCGCTCTGTGTAGAGGTTGGGTGAGGGTCGCCCGACTCGCCCGACATCACACCCTGAGGTCCGACCTGCGCCCGCTCCTGGTGGTACGACTGTCTCATGATGAATGTGTACCTCTGGCTCCTGGTCGCGATCGTCATCGCCGCCGTGGTCCTCGTCGTCGCCGGCACCATCGCGGCCGACGAGTCCGACGCCCGGGAGCGCACAGCACCTGCCGACCGCAGCCCCTGGGCCGTCCTGACCCGCCTGGTCTCCGACGCGCGCGCAGGCGCACGCTCCCTCCTGGACCGCGACGGCGACAGCGCGTCCTCGCGTGACGACCTCACGGGCAGCAGCGGGTCGACGACCACCGTCGACGAGTTCTTCGAGGCGACCCGGACCGAGCAGCGCGCGTACGTCGACGCCGACGAGATCCAGGAGATCATCCAGCAGCTGCGGCCAGGTTCCCAGCTTCGGCCGGGTGCCCAGGTTCGGTCAGGTGCACAGGTGCGATCAGGTGCACAGGTGCGGTCGGGGGCCGAGAGGCGCTGACTGGCGGGGCAGCCGGTGAGGCAGGGCATCGTGTCGACGCCCTCCTGGTGCCGACCGGCGCCACCACCTGAGAGACTGCTCGGGTGAACGATCTGCTGCCACTCTGGATATCTCTCGCCGTCCTCCTCCTCGCGGGCCTCGGCTTCGTGGGCGTCTCGGCGTCCCGACGCTCGAAGACTCTGCCGCCGGCCGAGCGCCGCGCCGAGATCGAGGACGCCCGGACCGACGACGACCGGACCGACGACGACGCCGCGACGCGCCCGGCCAGCGCCACGGACGTGCTCGACCTCCCGCCGACGGAGACCGAGGTCGGGGTCGACCCTGACGTCGCCGTGCCCGGGGTCGTCGTCGACGTCCCCGAGCCGCCCGCCGGACGCCTCGTCAGGCTGCGCGAGCGCCTCGCCCGTTCCGGCTCTCCGCTCGGCGCACGGCTGCTCGCGGTGCTCTCGCGCGACAACCTCACCGAGGACGACTGGGACGAGCTCGAGGAGACCCTCCTCCTCGCCGACGTCGGCGCAGGGCCTGCGACCGAGCTCATCGACACCCTGCGGACCCAGGTCCGCGTGCAGGGTGTCAAAGACCCCGCGAGCGTCCGCGCGATGCTGCGCAGCGCTCTCGTCGAGCTCGTCGACCCGACGCTCGACCGCAGCCTGAGCACGAGCGCCACCACGACCGACGGCGTCAAGGTGCCCGCGGTGGTCCTCGTCGTCGGTGTCAACGGCACCGGGAAGACGACGACTGTCGGCAAGCTCACCCGCGTCCTCGTCGCCGACGGCAACGAGGTGATCCTCGGGGCTGCCGACACCTTCCGCGCCGCGGCGGCCGACCAGCTGACCACCTGGGGCGAGCGTGTCGGTGTCGAGACCGTCAGGTCCTTCAAAGACGGGGCCGACCCCGCGGCCGTCGCCTTCGACGCCGTGAAGACCGGCAAGGAGCGCGGCGTGGACGTCGTGCTCGTCGACACCGCCGGACGTCTGCAGAACAAGGCCGGGCTGATGGACGAGCTCGGCAAGATCTCACGGGTCATCACCAAGGAGGCCCCGCTCACCGAGGTGCTCCTCGTGCTCGACGCGACGACCGGTCAGAACGGCCTCAACCAGGCGCGCGTCTTCGCCGAGGTCGCCGGTGTGACAGGCATCGTCCTGACGAAGCTCGACGGGACCGCCAAGGGCGGGATCGTCGTGGCCGTGCAGCGCGAGCTCGGTGTCCCGGTCAAGCTGGTCGGTCTCGGCGAGGGCCCGGACGACCTCGCGCCCTTCGACCCCGAAGAGTTCGTCGACGGGATCCTCCAGGGCTGAGACGCCCCGATCCACTCCTCGGACACTGACAGATCGTCCCGGACGCCCCGCACGAAACACGATGTTTACGTGCGGGGCGTTCCTGTCACCTCGGCGTAACGCAGCGGCGGGTTCCCCGAAACGGCAGACCTCGACAGTTGTCGTTGACCGGCCGCCGGGCCGGGATGGGAGATGATCCGATGGAATGGGATACCGGAGCTACCGCGTGGATGCTGGTCTCAGCATCTCTCGTGCTCCTCATGACGCCAGGGCTGGCCTTCTTCTACGGCGGCATGGTGCGAGCCAAGTCAGTGCTCAACATGATGATGATGTCGTTCGGCGCGATGGGGATCATCGGCGTCGTCTACGTCCTGTGGGGATGGTCGATGTCCTACGGCAGCGACATCGGTGGCATCATCGGCAACCCCTTCGACCAGTTCGGCCTCTCGGGCACGATCTTCGACGAGTCCGGAGCGGCTGTCTCCAGCACGCTCGGCAACTACCCGCAGGTGGTCGACGTCGCCTTCCAGGTGACCTTCGCGATCATCACCACGGCGCTCATCAGCGGTGCGATCGCCGACCGCGTGAAGTACGGCAGCTGGCTCGTCTTCACGGGCATCTGGGTGACCCTCGCCTACTTCCCGCTCGCCCACATGGTGTGGGGCGGCGGATTCCTCAGCGGCTCTGAGGACGGCCTCGCCGCGAAGATCTTCGGCGTCACCGACGGCGCGGCCACAGTCGCCCCGATCGACTTCGCCGGTGGGACCGTGGTGCACATCAACGCCGGTGTCGCGGGCCTCGTGCTCGTGCTCCTCATCGGTGCACGCAAGGGCTTCGGCAAGGAGCCGATGCGCCCCCACAACCTCCCCTTCGTCATGCTGGGTGCGGCGCTCCTCTGGTTCGGCTGGTTCGGGTTCAACGCCGGTTCCGCCTTCGGTGCCAACGAGACCGCGGGCCTCGCCTGGGTCAACACCACCTCGGCAGCAGCGGCCGCGATCCTCGGCTGGCTCGTCACCGAGAAGATCCGTGACGGCCACGCCACCTCGCTCGGTGCCGCCTCGGGTGTCGTCGCCGGTCTCGTCGCGATCACCCCGGCCGCCGGAGCGCTCAGCCCCGTCGGCGCGATCATCCTCGGTGCTGTCGCCGGTGCGCTCTGCGCCCTGGCGGTCGGCCTCAAGTACCGCTTCGGCTACGACGACTCGCTCGACGTCGTCGGCGTCCACCTCGTCGGTGGGCTCGTGGGCACCATCGGCATCGGATTCCTCGCGACCGAGGGCGGCCTGTTCTACGGTGACGGTGGCAAGCTGCTCGTCATCCAGGTCGTCGTCGCACTCTTCGCGGTGATCTTCTCCGGTGTCGTCACCCTCGTCGTCGGCCTCGCCATCAAGGCGACGCTCGGCTGGCGCATCACCGAAGACCAGGAGGTCGGCGGCATCGACCTCGCGGTCCACGGAGAGTCGGCATACGAGACCCTCGGCGGCGGCCGGGTCATCAAGGAGGTCAGGTCATGAAGCTCGTCACAGGAATCATCCAGCCCCACCGTCTCGACGACGTGAAGTCGGCACTCGAGGCAGCAGGCGTGCGCGGCATGACCGTCAGCGAGGCCAGCGGCTACGGCCGCCAGAAGGGCCACACCGAGGTCTACCGCGGCGCCGAGTACACGGTCGACCTGGTCCCGAAGGTCCGCATCGAGGTCCTCGTCGAGGACGACGACGCCCCTGTCGTCACCGGGGTGATCGTCCAGGCCGCGCAGACCGGCAAGATCGGTGACGGCAAGGTCTGGACCGTCCCGGTCGACGACGTCGCCCGGGTGCGCACCGGGGAGCACGGCGCGACAGCGCTGTGACCCACGGCCGCTGCGCCGCCCTGACCACAGGCCTGGCCACAGGCTCAGGGCGGCGCACGGCAGGCACGACCGCCGTCCGCAGCGGCGTCGGAGCATCTCCCGCACCATCACGCACACGCAGCAGCGCAACGGGGCCACGGCCCCGCTCGGCTCGGCTGGACGAGGAGCACCATGTCGGACCAGCCCAGCCAGCACGGCTCACCTGAGGTCCCGCACCCCGCCGGGGTGCGGGACCTCAGGTCCGAGATGATCGACCTCGCGATGTCCCTCAGCGGGCCCGCGGGCCCGGCGACAGCGCCGGCTCGTGGGACAGCGGCGACCGAGGCGATGACCGCCGCCCTCCGGCCGGTCCCGGCCGAGCAGGGAAGGGCCCGTCGCGCGGCCCTCGTCGAGCTCACGAGCACCCGCCTCGCCGAGCTCTGGGACACCGCGACAGCCGAGATCGACACTGCGGGCATCGCGCTCGCCGCGGTCGGCAGCCTCGGGCGGGGTGATCTCGGCCCGGTCTCCGACCTCGACCTCGTCCTCGTCCACGACGGACGCTCGCACTCCGCGCAGACCGTCCAAGAGCTCGCCGAGGCCCTGTGGTACCCGATCTGGGACGCGAGCCTCGAGCTCGACCACTCGGTCCGCACCCTGGCCCAGTGCCGCCAGATCGCCTCGAAAGACCTCCCCGCGGCCATGGGAATGCTCGACGTGCGTCCCATCGCCGGCGACTCGGTCGTGGCCCACAGGGCCTCGTCCGCCGTCCTGGAAGACTGGCGCGCGGCCGCCCGGCGCAGGCTCCCCGAGCTCGTCGCGTCGACCAAGACTCGCGCGACCCGCCACGGCGAGCTCGCCTACCTCATCGAGCCCGACCTCAAAGAGGCCCGCGGCGGCATCCGCGACGCCGTGATCCTCACGGCCCTCGCAGCCACGTGGCTCACCGACAGGCCCCACGGCGCCGTCGACCGTGCGTACTCGCACCTGCTCGACGCCCGCGACGCCCTCCAGCTGACCACCCGGCGCCACACGAACCGGCTCGGGCTCGCCGACCTCGACGAGGTCGCCGTGCTCTGCGGGTACTCCGACCCCGACGACTTCCTCGCGAGCCTCGCCGACGCCGGCCGCGAGATCTCCTACGGCCTCGACACCACGCTGCGGCGCGCCCGCCAGGCGCTCCAGCGACCGCTCGTCTCGCGACCGTTCCTCATCCGTGGACGTCGTGCCGCCCCACGGCTGCGCTCTGTCGGCGACGGGCTCGTCGAGCACGACGGCGAGCTCGTCCTCGCCGTCGACGCCGCCCCGGCCGCCGACCCGCTGCTCGCCCTGCGCGCCGCCGCGACAGCCGCGCGCACAGGCCTGGCGCTCTCGCCCGTCTCGGCGTCGAGCCTGGCCCAGTGCCCTCCGCTGCCACGGCCGTGGCCGCGGCAGGCCCGCGCCTCCCTGCTCACCCTGCTCGGGTCGGGAGCCGCGCAGGTGCCGGTCTGGGAGGCGCTCGACAGGGCCGGGGTGGTCACGTCCTGGATCCCGGAGTGGGTCGGCGTGCGGAACCGGCCCCAGCGCGCCGCCGTGCACAGGCACACCGTCGACCGCCACCTCATCGAGGTGGCCGCGCGGGCCCGCGGCTGGCGCAAGACCGTCGCGCTGCCTGAGGTCCTGCTGCTCTCGGCGCTGCTGCACGACATCGGCAAGCGGGCCGGTGCGCAGGACCACTCGGTCACCGGGGCGCGGCTGATCCCCGACGTGGTCGGGCGCATGGGCTTCGACGACGCCGTCGTGGCCGACGTCCAGCGGATGGTCGCCCACCACCTGACCCTCTCCAGGCTCGCCGTGAGCAGCGACCCCGACGACCCGGCCACCCTCGACGAGCTGCTCGAGGCGGTCGACCACCGCGCCGACCTCCTCGAGGTGCTGCGCGGGCTCACCGAGGCAGACTCCTCGTCCCTGGGCCCCAACGGCTGGACGACGTGGCGCGCCCGCCTGGTCGACGATCTCTACAGGCGGGCTGCGGTCGCGCTCGGCGTGCCCGACGGTGGCGCCCAGACGGGGGACCGTCCTGCGGGGACCGGGAGCCCGGGTGCAGCCGCGCAGGAGGATCACCCGGTAGTCTGACCCTTCAGCCACTTCCAGCGAACGGTGAGGATTGCAACGGTGTTCGCCACCCTGTCAGATCGACTGACGTCGACGTTCAAGAACCTGCGGACCAAGGGACGACTGTCCGAGGCCGACATCGACGCCACGGTCCGGGAGATCCGCCGTGCCCTGCTCGACGCCGACGTCGCGGTCTCGGTCGTCCGTGAGTTCACCGGGACCGTGCGCGAGCGCGCCCTCTCCGCCGAGGTCTCCGGGGCGCTCAACCCGGCCCAGCAGGTCGTCAAGATCGTCAACGAGGAGCTCGTCGCGATCCTCGGCGGCGAGAGCCGCGGCCTCAACCTCGCGAAGAACCCGCCGACGGTCATCATGCTCGCCGGCCTCCAGGGTGCCGGTAAGACGACCCTCGCCGGAAAGCTCGCGCTCAACCTCCGCGAGCAGGGCCACACGCCGCTGCTCGTCGCAGCCGACCTCCAGCGCCCCAACGCCGTGACCCAGCTCAAGGTCGTCGGCGAGCGGGCCGGGGTCCCGGTCTACGCGCCCGACCCGGGCAACCAGGGCGCCGAGGGCCAGTCGGGCGTCTCGACGGGTGACCCCGTCACCGTCGCGCGCGCCGGTGTCGAGACCGCACGGTCCCGCCAGCACGACGTCGTCATCATCGACACCGCCGGTCGCCTGGGTGTCGACGCGGACCTCATGCAGCAGGCCGCTGACATCCGCGACGCGACGAACCCGGACGAGATCCTCTTCGTCATCGACGCGATGATCGGCCAGGACGCCGTCGCGACGGCCCAGGCCTTCGCCGAGGGCGTGAGCTTCACGGGTGTCGTGCTGTCCAAGCTCGACGGTGATGCCCGCGGTGGCGCGGCCCTCTCGGTGGCCCGCGTCACCGGCCAGCCGATCCTCTTCGCCTCGACAGGTGAGAAGCTCACCGACTTCGAGGTGTTCCACCCCGACCGCATGGCCTCGCGCATCCTCGACATGGGTGACGTCCTCACCCTCATCGAGCAGGCCGAGAAGGCCTTCGACGCCGACCAGGCGCAGGACATGGCCGACAAGCTCGCGTCGGGCAAGGACTTCACGCTCGCCGACTTCCTCGTCCAGATGCAGCAGATGCGCAACATGGGCTCGATGAAGAAGATGCTCGGCATGCTCCCGGGCATGGGGCAGATGCGCGAGGCCCTCGACAACTTCGACGAGCGCGAGGTCGACCGCGTCGAGGCGATCGTGCGGTCCATGACCCCGGGCGAGCGCGAGAACCCGAAGATCATCAACGGATCGCGCCGCGCGCGCATCGCCAAGGGCTCGGGCGTCACCACGACCGACGTCAACCAGCTGCTCGAGCGCTTCGCCGGCGCGCAGAAGATGATGAAGCAGATGAGCCGCGGCGGCGGCATGCCGGGGATGCCCGGCATGGGGAACCTGCCCGGCATGGGCGGCAAGAAGCAGCGTGGTCGTCAGGCACCGGCGAAGAAGAACAAGAAGGGCCGCTCGGGCAACCCCGCCAAGCGCGTCGCCGAGCAGCAGGGACTGACCGCCGGGCCCTCGACGCCCACAGGTTCGGCCTTCGGCATGGGTGGGGCTGCGAAGGACGAGGCCCCCCTCGAGCTGCCCCCGGGCCTCGAGAAGTTCCTCGGCCGCTGAGCAGACCTCTGCGATGAGCAGCCGGACGGTCGACCTCCCGACGATCCACCTGCACGGGACCGTCGTGCTCGGTGACGATCACGAGGTCGGCGACGCGTGGGTGGTCGACGGGCGGCTGACGCTCGAGCGGCCTGCAGGCCCGTCTGCCCAGGGCCGGGAGACCGTCCGGATCGACGGGGTCGCCGTCCCCGGTCTGGTCGACGTGCACTGCCACGTCGGCCTCGGCCCCGACGGCGCGGTCGGCCGCGACGAGGCCGAGGCCCAGGCTGTCGCCGACCGCGACTCCGGGGTCCTGCTCGTGCGCGACGCCGGGTCGCCTGCTGACACCCGGTGGATCGACGAGCGGGACGACCTGCCGAGGTTGATCCGGGCTGGTCACCACCTCGCCCGTCCCAAGAGGTACCTGCGCGGCTACGGACGCGAGCTCGACGACGTCGCGGATCTCCCGGACGCTGTCGCCCAGGAGGCCGACCGCGGGGACGGCTGGGTCAAGATCGTCGCCGACTGGATCGACCGCGAGGTCGGCGACCTCACCCCGCTGTGGCCCGCCGACCTGCTCGCCGAGGCCGTCGCCGTCACCCACTCCCGTGGAGCCCGCGTCACGGCCCACACCTTCTCGACCGAAGCACTCGACGACCTGCTGGCCGCCGGGGTCGACTGCCTCGAGCACGGGACCGGGCTGACCGACGACCAGGTCGCCGAGGTCGTCCGTCGCGGTGTCGCGGTGACGCCCACGCTGCTCCAGGTCGCGCGCTTCGAGGAGATCGCTGCTCAAGGAGCCACGAAGTTCCCGGTCTACGCGGCCCGCATGCGGCGGATGCACGCCCGGCGGTACGAGCACGTCGCCGCGCTCCACGAGGCCGGTGTCAGGCTGCTCGTCGGGACCGACGCGGGCGGGACCCTCGGGCACGGGCTGGTCGCGCAGGAGTGCGCCGAGCTCGTGCGGGCCGGCGTGCCCGCCCCGGAGGTCCTCGCTGCGGCGAGCTGGCGCACCCGGGAGTACCTGGGGATGCCGGGCCTGCTCGACGCGCCGTCGGCCGACCTCGTCGTCTATCCGTCGCACCCGCGGCACGACGTCACGGTGCTCGCGGCGCCCTTGGCGGTCGTGGTGAGAGGCGCTCTCGTGGCGCCCGGTGAGCGTGCTGCACGAGCCACGTGAGCGATCGGCCAGGAGGGTGACGCAGCCGACCGTGAACCCGCCCTCCCAGGAGGTGGCGGGCACTCTTGCCGGTCTGGCATAATCAGCCGCGTACTCGGCATGCCCGGCCCCTCTCTCCGGACAGTGTCGTGTCTCGGACCAGCTCATCACACCGCACCCCGCCGGAGCGGTGAGCAGTCCACCACCTTCAGAACCAGGAGAGACCACCACAGTGGCCACCAAGATTCGTCTCAAGCGCCTCGGCAAGATCCGGGCTCCGTACTACCGCATCGTCGTCGCCGACTCGCGCACCAAGCGCGACGGTCGTGTGATCGAGGAGATCGGCAAGTACCACCCGACCGAGGAGCCGTCGCTCATCGAGATCACGTCGGACCGCGCACAGTACTGGCTCGGAGTCGGCGCACAGCCGACCGAGCAGGTCGCCGCGCTCCTCAAGATCACCGGTGACTGGCAGAAGTTCAAGGGCCTCCCGGGCGCAGAGGGTACCCTCCGCACCAAGGAGAAGCCGTCGGCCGAGTCCGTCGCAGAGGCTGTCGCCACTGCTGCGGCCGACGCCGAGAAGTCCAAGGCGAAGGCGTCCGAGGCGAAGGCTGCTGCAGCCGCCGCCGCATCGGCTGACGCTGCCCCTGAGGCTGACGCCTCCGCGGAGGAGCAGGCCTGATGCTCGCCGACGCTCTCGAGCACCTGGTGCGCGGAATCGTGGACAACCCCGATGACGTGCAGGTGAACGCCAAGGCCTTGCGCCGTGGCGAGCTCCTCGAGGTCCGGGTCCATCCCGACGACCTCGGACGGGTGATCGGCCGTGGGGGTCGCACCGCTCGTGCGCTGCGAACCGTCATCGGCGCGCTCGCTGGGGACTCCTCAGTGCGCGTAGACGTCGTCGACGTAGATCGTCGCTGACTGCCTCAGGCAGTCAGACAAGTCTGTAGACCGAGGCCCGGCCACCACTGGTGAGCCGGGCCTCGGTGCGTCTGGAGCCCCGCACCCGGGGCGCGATGGAGGAGTGGGAATGGAACTGACAGTCGCCACGATCGGCCGGGCTCACGGTCTGCGCGGAGAGGTCGCGCTCGACCTGCGCACCGACGACCCCGAGCTCCGCCTGGCCGACGGTCAGGTGCTCCGCACGATCCCCGCCTCGGCGGGACCGCTCACGGTGGTGTCCTCCCGTGTGCAGAACGGCCGCTGGCACGTCGCCTTCGCGGAGATCTCGGGACGCACTGCGGCCGAGCAGGCGCGCGGCATCGAGCTCGTCGTCGACGTCGACTCCTCGGACGAAGAAGACGCCTGGTACCCGCACGAGCTGGCCGGTCTGCGCGCCGAGCTCCTGGACGGGACCGTCGTCGGGGAGGTCGTCGGCCTCGACCACCTCCCGGCCCACGACATGCTCGTCCTGCGCGAGACCGACGGCACCCGCACGCTCGTGCCCTTCGTCCGCGTCATGGTCCCGGTCGTCGACGTGGCCGGTGGACGCGTCGTGCTCGACCCGCCCGGCGGGCTGCTCGCCCGCGACGCCGCGAACCTCGAGGTGGCGATCCCCGAGGAGGGGTCGGCAGCAGCCGCAGACGCCGCCGAGGCTGAAGATGCTCAGGAGCCCAGCACCGAGGGGACTGAGGGCACTGACGGCGCCGACAGCACCGACGCGTCCGAGGGTGGTCGCTGAGTTGCGCATCGACGTCGTCTCGATCTTCCCGGACTATCTCGCCCCGCTCGAGCTCTCGCTCGTCGGCAAGGCCGCGCAGTCAGGTCTGCTCGACCTCACGGTCCACGACCTGCGGTCCTGGGCGACAGACCGCCACCGCACCGTCGACGACACGCCCTTCGGCGGCGGTGCCGGGATGGTCATGCGCCCGGACGTGTGGGGCGCGGCCCTGGCCGACGTCCTCACGCCCGACGCCACCCTCGTCGTCCCCACGCCGTCGGGGGAGACTTTCACGCAGCGCGTCGCCGAGCAGCTGGCCCTCGAGCCCGCGCTCGTCTTCGCCTGCGGGCGCTACGAGGGGATCGACGCCCGCGTCGCCGAGCACCACCGGGCGGCCGGCGGGACCGTCCGCGAGCTGTCGATCGGGGACTACGTCCTCAACGGCGGCGAGGTCGCCTCGCTCGTCATGATCGAGGCCGTCGCGCGTCTCCTGCCCGGCGTGATCGGCAACCCCGAGTCCCTCGTCGAGGAGTCGCACGGCGAGGCCGGGCTCCTGGAGTACCCCGTCTACACCAAGCCGCCGAGCTGGCAGGGCCTCGACGTCCCTGAGGTGCTGCTCAGCGGCCACCACGCGAAGATCGCCCGCTGGCGCCGTGACAGGGCCATCGAGCGCACGATCGCGCGGCGTCCGGACATGATCGAGGCGCTCGACCCGAGCATGCTCGACAAGGCCGACCGCGCGCTGCTGACCGGGCACGGCTGGCTCCCCGGCGAGGACGGCCGGTTCCACCAGGCCTGACAGGCGGGGCGTGATCGGGCCGCTCGGCGGGCGGGTAGTGCTCACCTGTCGGGCTGTGGCAGAATCAACCCTTGGTGCACGCTGGACCGGACACTGCCACAGGGGCGTCCAACACAGCTGTTTCACTGCTCTGATCGATCGTCGCACGGCAACCCTCACGGGATGCCGGTCCTGCGACCGGTGAGGCACCACATCCACTCATCACCATGGGCACGGCAGCCTCGCGCAGCCGGACCCACGAGACGTACCTGACCTGTGGCAGGACGGGGAGAGAACATGAACACGCTCGACAGCGTCGACGCAGCATCGCTGCGTACCGACATCCCGGCCTTCCGCTCCGGCGACACGGTCAAGGTCAACGTCAAGGTCGTCGAGGGCACGCGCTCGCGTGTCCAGGCGTTCCAGGGTGTTGTCATCGCCCGCGTCGGCGGCGGCGTCCGCGAGACCTTCACGGTCCGCAAGATCAGCTTCGGTGTCGGGGTGGAGCGTACGTTCCCCGCCAACGCACCGTCGATCGAGTCGGTCGAGGTCATCACCCGCGGTGACGTGCGTCGCGCCAAGCTGTACTACCTCCGCAAGCTTCGCGGCAAGAAGGCGAAGATCAAGGAGAAGCGCGACTTCGTCTCCAAGTGATCCTCGTGCGGCTCGTCTGACGAGCCGCAGGAGCAGCACGGTTCTCACACGAGGGCGGCCACCGAGGTGGCCGCCCTCGTGCGTGCCCGCCGAGGGTGGCGTGGGCCCACGCCGCGACTCGCGGACCGAGAGCATTCGATGATCACCTCCAGGAAGTGGGACAGTATGCGAGTGACTCCTGACGCAGCGCACCCTGACGGCTCGACCGACGCGGGTGCAGCGACCGCCGAGAAGCGCAAGGGTTCGTTCCTGCGCGAGGTCGCGATCATCGTCGTGAGCGCTCTCGTGCTCTCGTGGGTCATCAAGTCGTTCTTCGTCCAGGCCTTCTTCATCCCCAGCTCGTCGATGGAGGACACGCTCGTCGAGGGCGACCGCATCCTCGTGTCCAAGATGGTCCCCGGGGTCTTCGACGTCCACCGTGGCGACGTCGTGGTCTTCAAGGACCCGGGTACCTGGCTCGCCGGGACGCCTCAGCCGCAGCGCAACGCCTTCCAGCAGGGCGTCACGGACGTGCTGACCTTCGTCGGGCTGCTCCCGCAGGACTCGGGCGAGCACCTCGTCAAGCGTGTGATCGGGGTCGAGGGCGACCACGTCACCTGCTGCGACTCCGAGGGTCGTGTCGCGGTCAACGGGCAGTCGATCGACGAGCCGTACATCAAGCCGGGCTCCGCGCCGTCGCTGCTCGAGTTCGACCAGACGGTCCCCGAGGGCTTCCTGTGGGTCATGGGTGACAACCGTGCCCACTCGAGCGACTCCCGCTACAACGCCGGCAGCCCCGGCGGCGGGTTCGTCCCCGTCGACAACGTCGTCGGCACGGCCTTCGTCAAGGTCTGGCCCTTCGACCACCTCGGCTGGCTGCGCAACCCCGGAGAGACCTTCGAGGACGTCCCGGCACCGTGAGCACGCGCACCGCAGTCCCACCGGTCTTCGCCGACCTCGCGGTCGAGTCGACGCTGCTCGCCTCCGGGACGGCGCGGCTCGCCGGGATGGACGAGGTCGGCCGCGGAGCTCTCGCTGGTCCTGTGAGCGTGGGTGTGTGCGTGGTGGACCGGGTGACAGGGCCCTGCCCTGTCGGCCTCACCGACTCCAAGGTGCTGACAGCCCGGGCTCGTACCGAGTACCTGCCGCTCATCGACGAGTGGGCCGTCGCCACGGCTGTCGGGTCCGCGAGCGCCGCGGAGATCGACGCGATGGGCATCATCCGTGCCCTGCGCCTCGCCGGTCAGCGTGCCCTCGTCGCGGTCTCCGAGATCTCGGGTCCCGTCGACCTCGTGCTGCTCGACGGCTCGCACGACTGGTTGACCGAGCCCGAGCCGGACCTCTTGACGATGCTCGAGGGGGAGGAGGTCGCCGCACCTGCGGGGTATCTGCCTCCGACAGTCCACACGCGGGTCAAGGCCGACCTCTCGTGCGCGTCGGTCGCCGCGGCGAGCGTCGTCGCCAAGTGCGAACGCGACGCGGCG
Source organism: Sanguibacter sp. Leaf3 (assembly GCF_001425965.1). Taxonomy (NCBI): domain Bacteria; kingdom Bacillati; phylum Actinomycetota; class Actinomycetes; order Micrococcales; family Sanguibacteraceae; genus Sanguibacter; species Sanguibacter sp. Leaf3. The sequence continues at coordinate 1,520,759 of NZ_LMRH01000001.1, forward strand.
ATGGTCCAGCTGGCGAAGGAGCACCCGCACTACGGCTGGATCGGGAACAAGGGCTACGGCTCCGCCCAGCACGTCGCAGCACTGTCGGAGCACGGCCCGAGCCCGTTCCACAGGGTCAGCTGGCGTCTCCCAGGGGTGGCTGCGGCGGCGGGCGCCGCCCCGGATGGTCCATGATGGTCCAGTGAGTGCTGAGGACCTGGAGAACTACGAGACCGACATGGAGCTCGCGCTGTACCGCGAGTACCGCGACGTGGTGCGGCTCTTCGCCTACGTCGTGGAGACCGAACGGCGGTTCTACCTCGCCAACAGCGTCGACCTGCAGGTGCGGTCCGCTGCCGGAGAGGTGTACTTCGAGCTGAGGCTCAACGACGCCTGGGTGTGGGACGTGTACCGCTCGAAGCGGTTCGTGAAGTCTGTGCGCGTGGTGACGTTCAAGGACGTCAACGTCGAAGAGCTGGCCCAGGCAGAGCTCGACCTGTAGCGGACGGATGCCGGGGCGTCGTCGGGTCCGGCGGCGGACCCGGGACCGACCGGGTCGTCTGGACCGATGGTCGTCGGCGTCGGCGTCGGCGTCCTGCGCGACACCCGATGGTTGGACGACGTCCGTGAAGGGCGAGGTGTCCGGTATGCTTCTTTCGTGCGTGATGCTCACGCCGGTCGTGCCGCCCGTCCTGACGCGGGGCGCGGACCGTCGGCCTGGAGCTCGCCAGCGCACCCTGCGGCGGCGACTGTGCCGGGCAGGTTCGCCTGCGATCTGCACCCAGAGGGAACCATGGCTCATCTCGGACGTCTTGCCCAGTCCCACCTCGAGGCGGCACGTGCTGCCGACCATGGCCGCAGTGCCGAGCTCTTGCTGCACGACGGGCCGTTGCGGCAGACGCTCATCGCCCTCGCGGCGGGGACCGAGCTCGCGGAGCACAACTCGCCGAACGCTGCGAGCCTGCAGGTGCTCCTCGGTCGCGTGCGCGTCACGGGCGGGCAGGCTGAGGCCATGGCGGCTGGGGAGATCGCGGTGCTGACCCACCTGCGGCACGCAGTGCTGGCCGAAGAAGACTCCGTCTTCCTGCTGACGACAGTCACGGGTGTCGAACCGTCTGATCAGCCTCTCCGGGCGCGATGATCTTGCGGCCTCTTCGGGCGCGATGACGCTGCTGCCTCGCCGCGCGCGATGACGCGGCTGCGTCGCCGGGCGGGTCGCGGCGGGGGTGGTGCCTCGGCCCGCAGGCCTGCTCTGGTGGCGGGGGTGGGCCTGCGGTGGTCGGAGCGTCCGACGTCACCCGTGGGCTCCGTCGCCCCTGCTGAGCTCGAGCCTGCACGCCCCAGGGTCGGAGAACGGGAAGAGCTCGGCGCTCACGTCGTCGGCTCTGTCAGCGTCGAGCACCCCCTGCACGATGCCGAGGTGCACGGCGCAGACCACGTCGGGGTAGGCCTGGGCTGTGGTCAGCAGCGGGCAGCGGGTGAGCAGGGTGGTCGACGGCTGCCCGCCGGGTTGCGGCGCGAAGCCGAGCTGAGCGAGCAGCGTGACCACGTGCCTGCGCGGGTCCGCGTCGTGCTCGGGTGCTGGCGGCGACCTGCGCACGAGGTCGCGACCCCACTCGGCGCCCGCGACCGCGGCATCGCGGTCCGGTGTGCTGCTCGTGCGCCGGATCGTCGAGGCCAGCGCTGCAGCGAGACCTGTGTACTCCGAGCTCACCAGAGCATGCTCAGCGCCCGTCGCGACGTAGGTCGCGGCTGGTCTTCCGCGTCCGTCCGGCACGCTGCTGCCGCGGACGGCCAGGCCGGCGTCGACGAGGGCCGCGAGGTGCTCCCGGACCGTGTTGACGTGCAGGCCTGTGGCGCCGCCCAGGGCGACGAGGGTGGTCGGCTGCGACTGCGACCTGAGCGCGGCCAGCAGCGCTCGTCGAGACGTCGACATCGCTGATGTCGACATCGCTGCCTCGGGCACGGGTGCTGGGCCCAGGCCGTCGTGAGGAAGAGTCTTCGCGGTCCGATCAATATCCACGGAGATCAGTGTAAGAATATATGACTGACGCCGCCAGTCTCCGGGGGATCTCGGACGGGCAGTCGCGGCCCGCAGCTGGAGGTATCCCGTGAACGAGGTCCTGATCACCGTGGACGAGGCCGAGCGCGACCCCTCTCGGAGGCTCCGGCCGGCCGAGGTCTGCTGGCCCGCCGGGTTCGTCGCGAGCCACGCCGAGCCTGGCCTCTCGGCCTGGCACCTCAGCCTCGTCCCTCCTGTCGCGGTCTGACCCGCGGACGCCTCTGTGAGATCTCGCTGGCACCTCCGGGTGAATGCCCTCGTCCTCGGATGGCTGGTCGCCGCTGCGCTGGTCGCCCTCGTGCACAGCGGTGTCCCGGAGGCTCGGTGGATTGTCGTGCACACGCTGCTCCTGGGGGCCGTCAGCACAGCCATCCTCATCTGGAGCGCGCACTTCGCCGAGGCAGTGAGGCGACGGGCGCTGCGCGGTGGGCACCGCGACCAGGCGATCCGGCTCGTCACGCACACCGTCGGTGCGACGACGACGGTCGTCGGTACGGTCGTCGGCAGCCTGGCCGTGGTCGTGGCAGGCGCTGTGCTCGTGGGGCTCGTCGCCGTCTGGCACGGCGTCGTCCTGTGGGACCAGAGCCGTCGCGCGCTGACATCGATGCTGGGGTGGACGACCTGGTTCTTCGTCGTCGCCGCTGCGAGCCTGCCGGTCGGGATCGCCCTCGGTGTCCTGCTGGGCCGGGCGTCAGGGGAGGCCCACTCCCGCCTCTACGTCGCCCACGTGGGGGCGATGCTGCTCGGATGGGTCGGCCTGACGGTCGTGGGGACCCTCGTGACCCTCTGGCCGACGATGCTCAGGGTCCGGATGCAGCCCGGCGGCGCGCGCCCGGCCCGCCAGGGGTTCGTCGCCCTGGTGCTCGGTCTCGTCCTGGTGGTGACAGGCGCCGTGCTCGGTCTGCGGTGGCTCGCAGCGGTCGGTCTCGGTGCCTATCTCGCGGGGCTCGTCCGCAGCGCCGTGCCGCTGGTCGACGAGGCCAGGCGGCGCAGGCCCGGCTCCTTCGCGACCCGGTCGGTGGCCGCAGCGTCGCTGTGGTGGTGCGGTTCTGTCCTCGCGTGGCTGGTCGTGCTGGTCTTCGCAGCAGGATGGCCCGAGGTCGAGGTGCGGGTGGGGGAACTGCTCGCCCTCGTCGTCGTGGGTTTCGCGGTCCAGGTGCTCCTCGGCGCGTCGAGCTATCTCGTCCCCATGATCTTGGGCGGAGGTCCCGCTGTGGTCAGGGTCACCAACGCCGTCGCCGACAGCTGGGGGACCGTGAGGCTCGTCCTGGTCAACGGCGGCCTCGCCCTGAGCCTGCTCCCCGGTCCGCGTCTGCTCGTGGTCTCAGCATCGGCAGTCGTCGTGGCCGCGCTGGTCTGGACACCTGTCCTCCTCGTCCGTGTCGCGGTCCTCGCCCGACGGGCGCGGCGGCAGCCGACCGTCTCGATCGTGACGTCTAGCGGTCTTCCCGGCCTGGGCGGTGCTGTGCGTGTCCCCTCGAGGCTCCGGGGGCAGCGCGGGCAGGTCCTCGCGGCTGGTGCCGTCCTGACGCTCGTCGTCGTGGTGGGGATCGCGGCAGACCCTGAGCGGCTCGGCGCCGGAGCGGCTGCCACTGGTGTGCCACCCACCGGCGCTGTGGTCCAGGTCGCGGTCGAGCTCGGCGACATGCGGTTCGAGCCGTCGTCGGTCGACGTCCGGGCCGGTGACGAGCTGGTCCTCGTCGTGACCAACACCGACGACAGCGTCCACGACCTCGTCCTCGAGACGGGGGCGAGCTCGGGGCGGCTCGCGCCGCAGGAGTCCGCGCGCGTCGAGGTCGGGGTCGTCGGAGACGACCTGTCGGGATGGTGCTCCGTCGCCGGTCACCGGCAGATGGGCATGGTCTTCGACGTGCGCGTCGTGGGGGCTGACAGCTCCGGCGGGGCGACCGGCGGAGCGCAGACCCTAGGACTGCGACCCGCGCAGGGCGGGTTCGTCGAGCTGGTCCCGGCCGAGGCCGGGCACTACCCCTTCGTCTCGCTCCGCATGGTCGACGCCGAGCGCGGAGCGCACGGGATCCTCGAGGTCGCCGGGTGACGAGACGACCGTCCTGCCGGTCCACGTCCTGCCGGGCACGGCAGGAGAAAGAGGACCCGGACTGAACCAGAGAGGAGAGCAGAGCGCAGATCTGAGCGTATTTCCGAGGTCCGTGCCTCGAGTGCCAAGAACGCCTACCCGCGAGGTCTGCGGAGGTGGCACCGAGGCCTGGCCCACCCTCGATCACCGTGATCGAGGTCCATCGAGAGACGACGAGAGAGCTGAGACAGATGACGTATGTGATCGGCGAACCCTGCATCGATGTCCTGGACAGGGCGTGTGTCGAAGAATGTCCCGTCGACTGCATCTACGAGGGTGAACGGTCCCTCTACATCAACCCGTCAGAGTGCATCGACTGCGGGGCCTGCGAGCCCGTCTGCCCGGTCGAGGCGATCTTCTACGAAGACGACCTGCCGCCGGACCTGGAGCCCTTCCTGGCTGACAACGCGGACTTCTTCGCCGTCACCCTCGACGGGAGGAGCGGACCGTTGGAGAACCCGGGCGGCGCGGCCGCCCTCGGTGTGGTCGGTGCGGACACCGAGCTCGTCGCGAGCTTCCCCGCTCGCGTCCCACCAGGCGCAGGAGAGTCCGCGTGACGTGTGCGCGGCAGTGCGTCGGGGACGTCTCGTGCTGAGGCGCTCCCCGAGTCCCAGTGCGAGCAGGGGTGGGGCGACGGCTGGGGTGCGGCCTGACCTCTGACGTCCCTCCAGGCGCGGAGCGCCCAGAGAGTCTCGCCCCCGCGCGGCGGGGGCGAGACCGTCTCGGTCCACAGGTCATGCCGGAGCGGCGACCGAGTACCTGCCCGCCGTGCGCAGCGCTCGGTCGACCACGTCAGCGTCGAGCACGACGTCGTCCGTGTGCTTGAGGATGATGCGAGCACCGGTGCCTGTGAGCTCAGCGGAGAAGCCCCCGACGCCGGCAAGTGCGTACATCGCGGCACGGACCCTGAGCACGTCGCGGTGGGTCGTCATCCCCGCGACGGGGAAGATCGTGCTCATCACCTCGTCGCCTCCTGGTTCAGATCACGCCGTTGAAGGCCTGCATGGCGCCATCTTCACGAGTGCCTCCGCGGCCGTCACCGTAGTCGGCGTAGTCGCGGATCCACTCGACGGACCTGACCCACTTGACCATCTTGTAGCCGTGGTTCGACTCCACCCGCAGTCGAAGCGGTGCGCCGAGGTGGATGTCCAGGGGACGGTCGTTGCGCTCGTAGGCAAGGATCGTGTCGGCCTCTGCGACCATCTTGAGGTCGAGGACGGTGTAGAACGGCTCCCGCGGTCGGTGGTCCCACATCTCCTGGGCGAGGCCGTGCGAGGTGATCATCACGTACCTCGCACCCTCAGGGCGTGGGCCGAGGAGGTCGAGGACCTCCGCCAGTCGCACCCCCGTCCATCGGGAGGTCGCCGACCAGCCCTGCATGCACGTGTGGACCGCGATGTACTCCGTCTTCGGCATCGCCTTGAGGTCGTCGAGCGACACCGTGACGGAGCTGCCGTCGAGGGTGCTGCCGATCTCGAGGCGCCAGTCCGACCATCCGCCGTCCCGGAGCGCCAGCCACTCGGGCGACTCGTCCTGCGTGGGTGGCAGCCCGTTCGTCCAGTGGAACTCGGACAGGTCCTTCTCGGTGTACACGGTCTGGTCCTGCATCCGTGGCCGCATCCATCCGAGCCCGAACCTGCGTGCCGGCTCGGTCAGTGCGACGAGGATCTTCTGGGTGCGCGGGCGATCGAGGAGCGACGCGTAGCTCAGCCCGATCCAGAAGGCGAAGACCACCACGATCGTGAGGATCGCGATCGTGAAGGCCTGGGCGTACCTGGCGGTGTCTGTGACCCCGAAGATCATGTGCGGCAGGTTGTACTCGGCGTGGACGAGGAAGACCAGGCCGACGTGCATGACGATGAACAGCGTCATGAGGACCATCGCGATGAAGTGCAGCGACCGTGCGCCCTGGTGCCCGCCGAGGAGCTTCACGAACCGCGGGAACCTCGACCTGACCGCTGGTGCCATCGCCAGCCCCGTGACGATGAGCAGAGGAGCCAGCACGAAGAGGACGCCCGTGTACGCGAGCATCTGGAGCGCGTCGTAGGGCTGGAAGTGCTCGATGCCCGGCGTGCCGAGCCCCGCGTAGATCTTCAGGGAGGCCCAGGCCTCGGGGAAGACCGACCATTCGGTCGGGACGATCCGTCGCCAGAGGCCTGTGCCGAAGAGCAGGGCGACGTAGACGATCCCGTTGAGCATCCACAGCATCACGCCGAGCCCGTGGAAGTGGCGTGCCAGTCCGATGTTCTTGCGACCGGGGAGCGTGAAGACCGGGCTCGCGCTCCGCTCGTCCATCAGCGAGGTGTACACGCCTTCTTCTTGAGGCAGCTCACGGCGGGTGAACTTCAGCCACTCGGTGCCGGGCTTGCTGTCGTTGCGCCACCACAGCCTAGGCAGCGAGGTGAGCATCTCCCACCCGCTGCGCAGAAGGATGCCGATCAGCACGAAGTTGATCAGGTGAGTGGCTTGCAGCCACAGGGGAAAGTTCGGGTCGTCCACTGCTCTCTCCGTTGCTCAGGGCTGCTCGGCGACCCGGCAGATGATGCGCCTGGGCCGACGTCCAGCGATGCTCGTGAGACCCCCGCGCCCGCGATGGAGCCGGTGATCTTCAGGATGTCGACCGCGTCGTGGCGCTGCGTGCTCTGAGGTGGCCGAGGATGCCGTCCGGCGCCTGTGCCGTCACGGACCCCTCAGCCGGGGGATCGTCCCGCTGCCCCGTCCGTCTCGTCCTCGAGGCAGACCGGCCAAGAATGCTCGTCAACCAGATGAACGTATCGAGGCGTCTGCCTGCGGTACATGATCCAGATCACGTACTGCTCGATGGTGGTCGGAGGAGGCGGGGACGACCAGGTTCGCGAGGCCGGAGATCCTGGTCGTCCCTGCTGCGCTGGTCAGGACTGCGTCGTCGACGCCTCGAAGTCCGTGATCTCGACGAGTCTCGTGGCGTAGCTGCTCGCTGGGTCGTGCCTCAGGTCGAGCCAGAGGTCGACGAGCGAGACGGCTGCGGCTGCGGCGATGACGTCCTGCCCCATGCACAGCACCTGGGCGTCGTAGTTCTCGACAGAACCTCGTACCGTCGTCAGGTCGTGGGCTGTCGCCGCGCGGACACCCGGTACCTTGCTCGCGGCGATCGCGGTCCCTACCCCGGTCCCGCAGACCAGGATCCCGCGGTCGGCGCGCCCCTCGGCGATCGCCTTCCCTGCGGCGAAGGACACGGCTGGATAGGTTGAGTCCGCCCGGGACACGTCGACGACCTCGCCGACCCGGTGGTCTGCTCCGAGGTAGGCCTTCAGGGTGTCTCGCAGTGCTGCCCCGTTGGCTGGGGCTCCGATCACGATGCGCATGTCTGTCGTCTCCTGTCGTCGGTGTTCCTGCGTCGAGTGCTGGGCTTCGTCCTGCGGTGCCGCGTGACCGGCTCTCACCCCTCTGCGATCTCGGCGAGCCGGCCCCTGTCGAGGACGGACGTCCAGTGGCGGCCCGTGCCGATGATCCCGTCGTCGCGGAGCAGGCTCATCACCCGGCTCACGGTCTCCGCGCTCAGCCCCGTCGATGCCGCCATCTCGACCCGGGTGAGGGAGGGCGCGAGGACGAGCGCACCGTCCTGCTCGGTCCCGAACTTGTCGGCGAGCAGCATCAGGACCGCCGCGACGCGCTGCTGAGGGTTGTCCGCAGACAGCCGGCGGATCGTCTGACGCGTCTGCTCCACGCGGTGGAGGGCTTCCTCGAGGGCGGCCCGTGCGAGCCCGGGCCGCCGGTCCATCATCTCGACGAGCCTGTCGGCAGGGATAGTCAAGACCTGTGTCCTGGCCATCGCCTGGGCACTGTCTGGGTACAGGAGGTGGCCCAGCAGACCCGGTCCTCCGAAGCTGTCTCCGGGGCCGAGGATGTCTGTGACCACATCCCGCCCGTGGGTCGAGGTCCGGACCAACCTCACGGCACCCGAGACCACGCAGAAGAGGTGGTCTGCCGGGATGCCGACACCGTAGACGAGCTCTCCGGGCCGGTATCGGCGCGATCGGACGAACGGTTCGACGGCCCGGATGTCTCCAGGTGCTGCCTTCGCGAGCCACGGCATGCGGCTCAGGATCTCCAGACGCCTGCCGAGCGAGCGGTCACGGCCTGACCCTGGTGCTGCAGGTGGGGTGAGAAGGAGTGTCTCCCGGGTGGTCATCGTGCCCTCCGTGTCTCGGCGCGCGTCTAGAGCCTCAGAGCCACTGCGCGCGGCCAGCCCGAGCCAGGGCTCTGGGCCCAGCGCGAATGCCAGCCATCTCATCTTTGAGTCAAAAGTGACTATAGGGCTTTCTGTAGGCTTATGACAGTGCTCCACATCTGCGTCCTCCTCCGCCGTCCGTCCACAGATGGTGATCGTGACCCGTCGTCCACAGGTCGACAGTGTCTCGTCGCCTGGGTGACGGTCTCCGGCGCATGGTCTGTCTCGGAGGTACGACATGGACGTGGACAGGACAGACCGGGCTGCAGTGGGCCGCTACGGCGAAGATCTCGCGGCGCAGATGCTCGTCGCTGCGGGATGGGTGGTCGTCGAGCGCAACTGGCGAGGCACCCGTGGCGAGATCGACATCGTGGCCCTCGAGGGGCGTGAGCTGGTGGTCGTCGAGGTGAAGACCCGCACGGGTCTCGGGTACGGCCATCCAGCCGAGGCGGTGACGCCAGTCAAGCTCGCCAGGCTGCGTCGTCTGGCGGGGGAGTGGCTGGCCGGGCGGGTCGTCCAGACCCTCGCCGAGCGGCCGCTCTCGGTGCGGATCGACGTCGTCGCGGTCCTGCTGGTGCGTGACGAGCCCGCGCGGCTCGAGCACCTGGTCGGGGTCGTCTGATGGGGCTCGGGGTGACGCTCGCAGTCTGCCTCGTCGGGATGACGGGGCATCTCGTCGAGGTCGAGGCCCATCTCGCAGCGTCGGTGCCGGGCTTCACGCTCGTCGGCCTGCCCGACACCTCCTTGGCCGAGTCGCGTGACCGCGTGCGCGCCGCCGTCGCCTCGACGGGTCTTGTGCTGCCCCAGCGGAAGGTGACGGTCAACCTGTCACCTGCCTCGCTGCCGAAGTCCGGGTCGGGCTACGACCTCGCGATCGCCGTGGCGATGCTCGCGGGGGCGGGTCTCGTCCGCCACGAGGGCCTGGCCCGGACCGTCCACCTCGGTGAGCTCGGGCTCGACGGACGGGTCCACCCGGTCCGTGGGGTCCTGCCCGCAGTCGCGGCGGCAGCGGCGGCGGGTGTCACCCGGGTGGTCGTCCCAGCGGCGAACGCCGCCGAGGCAGGTCTGGTGCCGGGCATGGAGGTCTACGGTGCGCACAGGCTCGCAGAGGTCGTCGCACGCTACGGGGCGGACGTCGTCGTCCCGCCCGACGTCGGGGTCCGGCCGGGAGGTCTCGTCACGGCTCAGGTCAGGACCGACCTCGGCGACCTGAGCGACGTGGTGGGGCAGGCGTCCGCCCGTGCCGCGCTCGAGGTCGCCGCCGCCGGTGGGCACCACCTCCTCATGGTCGGACCGCCGGGCACCGGCAAGACGATGCTGGCTCAGCGGCTGCCGGGCCTGCTCCCGGCGCTCACGGAGTCGGAGGCGATCGAGGTGACCTCTGTGCACTCTGTGGCGGGGACCTTCGACGCGTCCCGAGGCCTGCTGGACAGGCCGCCCTTCGAAGACCCCCACCACACCGCGACGCCGGCAGCCGTGGTGGGCGGTGGCAGCGGCACACCCAGACCAGGTGCAGCCTCGAGGGCGCACCGCGGCATCTTGTTCATGGACGAGGCACCTGAGTTCTCCCCACGGGTCCTGCAGACGCTCCGGCAGCCTCTCGAGCACGGTGAGCTCGTGATCCAGCGGGCGGCTGGGAGCGCACGGTATCCCGCCAGGTTCCAGCTCGTCCTCGCCGCGAACCCCTGCCCGTGCGGGCTGTCCATCGGGAAGGGGCTCGAGTGCTCCTGCACGCCGATGGCCCGGCGGCGGTATTTCGCGAGGCTGTCCGGCCCCTTGCTCGACAGGGTCGACCTGCAGGTGGAGGTGCACCCCGTGACCCGGCTCGATGCGATGGACGAGACGGTCCGCGAGGGGACGGACGTCGTGGCGCGGCGGGTGCTCCAGGCGCGTGAGGCTGCTCGTGAGCGGCTGCGCCCCGCGGGGTGGACCACGAACAGCGAGGTGCCGGGTACCTGGTTGCGAGACAAGATCGGGAACGGGCGCGTGCTCCTCCGGGATCTCGACGCGGCGCTCGACAGGGGGACGCTGAGCCTGCGGGGCGCCGACAGGGTGCTGCGGGTCGCGTGGACGCTGGCTGACCTCGCCGGCCGTCTGAGCCCCGAGCCTGACGACATCGGACGTGCCCTGATGCTCCGGACGCGGGGGCACGGGCTGTGAGCGCGGGGAGCAGCGCGGGGGTGGGGAGTGCCGACGACGAGGAGCGGCTGGCGCGGGCGGCCTGGAGCCGGATCGCCGAGCCGGCGGACAGCACCGCCGGGGCGCTGGTGCGTGCGGTGGGGCCCGTCGACGCCCTCCGGTGGGTGGAGAGCCTGGCAGTCGGCGGGCCGACCTGGTCGCCTGCTGGAGAGGTCTCGACCACTCGGGCCTCGCTGACCAGGGCGACTGTGGCCCAGGGCCAGCCACCCCCGTCCGCGGCCCCGGTGACGCCGGCCGGACGGGGCGAGGTCGGCCCGACCGTGAGAGTGGGTGCCGCCCTCGCGGGACCGGCAGGGTCAGCAGCACCAGCTCCGACCGGCACTCGTCATCAGCAGGGTGGAGCGACTGGTCAGCCGTCGCGGGACGACGTGCTCGGGTCCCCAGCATCGGTGCGACGCGGGGTCGTCGGTCTGTGCGAGGTCCTCGGCGTCGACGACCCGGCCGCGCAGCGACGGCTGTTGTCGGCAGCCGGGCGGTGGGCGCTGCGCGTGGGCCGGGTCCACCCGGAGGTCGACCTCACGAACCTCGGACGGCTCGGTGGACGTCTGGTCGTCCCGGGTGACCGCGAGTGGCCGGTGCAGATCGACGACCTGGGTGACGAGACGCCCTTCTGCCTCTGGGTACGGGGAACGGTCAGGGTCGACGAGGCGCTCGCGGAGGCGGTCTCGATCGTCGGCGCGCGGGCCAGCACCGACTACGGCGAGCGGATCGCGGCAGAGATGGCTGCGGGTCTTGTCGACGCTCGCCGCGGCACGGTCTCCGGAGGTGCGTACGGGATCGATGCAGCGGTGCACAGGGCGACGCTCGCCGTGGGCGGGGTGACCGTCGCCGTCCTGGCAGGCGGTGTCGACCGCCTCTACCCAGCGGGGAACACAGCCCTCTTGCGGGCAGTCGTCGACCGGGGCGGTCTGCTGCTGAGCGAGGTGCCGCCCGGCGCGGTCCCGAGCCGGGTGAGGTTCCTCAGGCGTAACCGGCTGATCGCAGCGGCCGGGCGCTCGACCGTCGTCGTCGAGGCGGCGTGGCGGTCAGGGTCGCTGGTGACGGCTCGGCTCGCCGCCGGGCTCGGTCGACCCGTCGGAGCCGTCCCTGGCCCCGTCACCTCGGCTGCCTCGGCTGGGTCCCACCGCCTGATGCGGGAGGGTGTCGCCGTGTGCGTGACGGACGTCGCAGAGGTCCTCGAGCTCACAGGTGCGGCGGGTGACGGGGTAGCCGAGCTCGCAGAGCAGGAGGCGCGTCGGGACGAGAGCGGTGCTCGTCCCGACGACGGTCTCGACGACGGTGCCATCGCGACGCTCGACGCCCTCCCTGTCCGCAGGCCCGCGACGGTCGAGGCGCTGGCGCGGTCCTCGGGGCTGGCACCCCACGAGGTCATGTCTGCCCTGGGGGTCCTCGAGCTCAGAGGGCAGGCTGCCCGGAGCGAGGCGGGCTGGAGGCGCGCGGGCCGTGGTCGATGACTGCGCGGCGACCAGGAGCGACCGGGCGGTCTGCTGTGACCACCGTGGGCGTGGGCGTGGGCGTGGACGCCTGGTCGCCTGGTCGCCGTGACGACGCGTCCGCAGCATCCCGCCAGTCGGATCACGGCTCGGAGGCGCCCCGACGAGGAGGAGCGCCGCCGCCCTGGCGCTCGGCCCGAGGGTGGTCCTCGAACTGGTCAGGGGGTGTGAGACGAGCTGACTCTTCGGCGCCTGGCCCGGCGCGGTCCTCGCCCTGGTCAGGGGAGTGCAGCGACGCCCTCAGAGCCTGAGGTGTCGACCGGCGCGGGTGGACCGACCGCATGGTAAGGGATGCGGGCAGGGTGAAGTTCCTCCGGCCGCACCACGACCGGCGTCTGATTTCCTCGGTTTTCCAAGGAATGGTGACAGCCGTCTCAAACTCCATCCGTGTGGGTCCTTGAACGCGACGCCCGGACAGTCCACCGTATTGCCCATGCAGCAGAGCGCCGGCGGAGCACCGAGCCTCGACGACGACAGTGTCCTCGAGGACTTCGCCGCACACCTGACGTCTCAGCGGGGCCTGTCCGACCACACGGTCCGGGCCTATCTCTCGGACGTCGCACAGCTCTCGACCTTCGCGCAGGAGTCAGGGGCCGAAGGCCTCGCAGGCGTCGACCTCGCGACGCTGCGTGGCTGGCTGGCGCAGATGGCTGGGCGGAGCCTGTCACGGTCGACGGTGGCTCGTCGTGGTGCTGCCGTCAGGTCGTTCTACGCCTGGGCCGAGCGCACCGGCCGCGTCGGTACAGACCCCTCCGTGCGTCTGGGCAGCCCGAAGGTCGCCCGGTCGTTGCCGACCGTCCTCGCAGTCACCGGAGCCGCCACGCTCATGGAGACCGCCCGTGAGCTCGCCGTCGACGGCAGCCCTGCCGATCTTCGGGCCTGGGCCTGCGTCGAGCTGCTCTACGCCACCGGGGCCCGTGTCGGAGAGCTCGTCTCTCTCGACCTCCAGGACGTCGACCTCGATGCGCGCTCGCTCCGGGTGATCGGCAAGGGAGACCGCGAGCGCGTCGTACCCTTCGGTGTCCCTGCAGCAGATGCTCTGCGGTCGTGGCTGGAGGACGGGCGCCCCACCCTCGCTGGTGGGAGCGGTGCCACGGCGGTCTTCCTCGGTCAGCGGGGCCAGCGCTGGGGCCAACGGCAGATCCGTGAGGCTGTCCACAGGCTCGCGGCTCTTGCGGCCGTCGACGACGTCGCGCCTCACGACCTGCGCCACAGCGCTGCCACTCATCTGCTGCACGGTGGTTCTGACCTCAGGACCGTCCAAGAGGTCCTCGGTCACTCGACCCTCTCGACCACGCAGCGCTACACGCACGTCTCGGCCGAACGTCTCAGGTCGTCCTACCAGCTGGCGCACCCTCGCGCATGATCGAAGCAGAGAACCTCATGACCGCACCGAGCCCTGTCACGCTCGACGAGCACGTCTCGCCCCAGGGTGCGACGCTGCTCGCGGAGCCGACCTCGCGCGACAGCTCCACCACGGCCGTCTCCGACGCCGTCGACACCGCCGCTCAGGTGTCCGTCCTCGCTCGTGCTGCTGAACCCAGCCATGACACGTCCTCACGACCCGCGCGGTCCGGCATGCTCCACGAGCGTCTCGACAGGGACGCCCGCCGGACCGTGGTCGTCGCGTCCAGCGTCGCCGTCGATGCCGCCACCGCTGCCGCGTCAGCAGCCGCTCGCGAGATCGCCGGGGTCTGGCAGCGGTACAAGGGCTGCGCCGACGCGATGCTCCGTGAGCAGCTGATCCTCCACTACGCTCCGCTCGTGACCTCGGTCGCGTCCCGCGTCGGGATGAAGCTCCCGAGCACCGTGGAGCACGCAGATCTCGTCTCCTACGGGATGTTCGGGCTGATCGACGCGATCGAGAAGTTCGAGCTCGACCGCGAGATCAAGTTCGAGACCTACGCCACGTCTCGCATCCGGGGCGCGATCCTCGACGAGCTCCGTGCCTCCGACTGGGTCCCGCGTTCTGTCCGCTCCAAGGCGCGCGCTGTCGACCGCGCCCACGCGGAGCTCGAGGGGACGCTGCACAGGGCGCCGACCGACACCGAGATCGCCGAGCACATGCAGATCCCGGCGAGCGAGCTCCGGTCGATCCGCCACCTCGTCTCGACGGTGAACCTCGTCGCGCTCGACGAGGTGTTCGGGGCCAGCGAGCAGCTCGAGCCCGTCGGGCACCTGGACGTCGCCCAGGGTTCGCGCGCCACAGACCCGGCCCGGTCCTTCGAGTCCAAGGAGACGAAGTTCCTGCTCTCCCAGGCGATGGACCAGCTCGGCGAGCGCGAGAAGATCATGCTCGTCCTCTACTACTACGAGGGCATGACCCTCGCCGAGATCGGCAAGGTCCTCGGTGTGACCGAGTCGCGCATCTCGCAGATGCACACCGCCGCGATGGGCAGGCTGCGGGAGAAGCTGTCCCGCAGCGAGGGGGCCTGAGTCCCTGACAGGGAGCAGGACCACCGGCTCGACGATTCCCAGCAGGACCAGCGGGTCGAGGTAGACGTCTCCGCGTCGCACGCCCCAGTGCAGGCACGCCGCAGGTGCGCAGTGCGACGACGCCCCGTCGCCGAGAGTGCCGACAGGCTCTCCCGCGGTGACCGAGGTGCCGACAGCGAGTCTCGGGTCGACCGGCTCGAGCGTGGACCGCAGACCGTCTGGGTGTGTCACGACCACCAGAGGCCTGCTGACCACGACCCCCGCGAAGGTGACCACACCGGCGGCTGGGGCCACGACAGTCGCCCCAGAGGCGGCAGCGAGGTCGACGCCGCGGTGCCCGGCCTCCCACGGTGCGTCGGGCAGGTCGACGTCGGAGACGAGGAGACCTGACGACACGAGAGCGGCCCGGTCGACCGGGCCCGGGGGCATGGTCCCGACCGGCAGGACCATTCCGGACGACGTGGGCTCGCTGTCAGCCGGGGTCGTGCCAGACGATGACGCACCTGACGCACCTGACGCGCCTGACGCGCCTGACGCGCCTGACGCGCCTGACGCGCCTGACGCAACTGACTTGCCTGACGCAACTGACGAAACTGACGCACTTGAGGCCGCTGCGGCCGATGACGGTGCACTGGCACTGGCACTGGCACTGGCGCAGACGAGGACGAGCACGATGGCCCTGGCGATCCGTGCACGTCTCGAGCGCTCCGGTGCGGTGGTGCGAGTTCGTGTCATGCGTCGAGGGTGCTGGACCCGTCCCCGGCGGGCCAGGCCCGTCAGGGGAGCGGTGGACGAGCGTGGCCCTCCACAGGGTGGATGTCCGGTAGACTTCACGGTGCGACCGCCGTGTTCGTGCTGCCTGCAGGTAGCCGTCGTGGCCCGGGACGCTGGTCTGAGAGGACCCGCACCGAGGCACGACGGACCGTGCAGAGCCGGACGAGCCGGAGATCGACTTCACGCACCTGACCGACCGGCCCCGCCGGTCGCCAGACGTGGGCGCGGTCCGGGGAGAACCCGGTGCCCAGGTCTGAGGTGCTAGGGGCGTCACCCACCGGGGTGCTCGCCGACAACCGGAACGCGGCCTCGTGCCGCAGAAGACTGTGCACGATGCTGGGATGATCCCGGTCGTGCCGAAAGGAAGTGCCATGGCCGTCGTGACCATGCGCCAGCTCCTCGAGAGCGGTGTCCACTTCGGACACCAGACCCGTCGTTGGAACCCGAAGATGAAGCGTTTCATCTTCACGGAGCGCAACGGCATCTACATCGTCGACCTCCAGCAGTCGCTGTCGTACATCGACCGCGCCTACGAGTTCGTCAAGGAGACGGTCGCCCACGGTGGGTCGATCCTCTTCGTCGGCACCAAGAAGCAGGCGCAGGAGCCCGTCGCCGAGCAGGCTGCTCGTGTCGGCATGCCCTACGTGAACCACCGCTGGCTCGGTGGCATGCTCACCAACTTCCAGACCGTCAACAAGCGTCTGCAGCGCCTCAAGGAGCTCGAGCAGGTCGACTTCGACGACGTCGCAGGGAGCGCCTTCACCAAGAAGGAGCTGCTCATCATGCGCCGCGAGCGTGACAAGCTCGCCCGCACCCTCGGCGGCATCCGCGACATGGCGAAGATCCCCTCCGCCGTGTGGATCGTGGACACCAACAAGGAGCACCTCGCTGTCGACGAGGCGCGCAAGCTGCACATCCCGATCGTCGCGATCCTCGACACCAACTGCGACCCCGACGTCGTCGACTACAAGATCCCGGGCAACGACGACGCCATCCGCGCCGTCGCGCTGCTGACGCGAGTCATCGCCGACGCCGTCGCCGAGGGCCTCATCGCCCGTCACGCCGGCAAGTCCGGTGGCGCCGAGGCGACCGAGGCCGAGCCTCTCGCCGCCTGGGAGCGCGAGCTCCTCGAGGGTGCGTCCAAGGACGCTGCCGCGACCGAGGCTCCGGCCGCCGAGGCCCCCGCGGCCGACGCTGCAGCCGAGACCCCGGCCGCCGAGGCTCCCGCTGCTGAGGCGCCCGCCGCCGAGGCACCTGCTGCTGAGGCGCCCGCCGCCGAGGCTGCTGCCGAGGTCGAGGCCCCGGCCGCCGAGGCAGAGTCCAAGTAGTAGACAGCGTCCCGGGTGGACGGCCGGGCTCGTCCCGGCCGTCCACCCGCACCCTGATCCAGCTCCTAGACCCGAAGGACACAACTTATGGCGAACTACACCGCCGCTGACATCAAGGCGCTCCGCGAGCGCACAGGTGCAGGCATGCTCGACGTCAAGAAGGCGCTCGACGAGGCTGACGGCAACGCCGAGAAGGCTCTCGAGATCATCCGCATCAAGGGGCTCAAGGGCGTCTCGAAGCGTGAGGGCAACGCCACGTCCGAGGGCCTCGTCGCCCTGGTCGTCGAGCCCACCGACGGTGGAGAGGTCGGCACCGTCGTCGAGCTCAACTCCGAGACCGACTTCGTCGCGAAGTCCGACGCGTTCATCGCGCTGGCCGACCGCGTCCTCGCGGCCGTCGCCGCGTCGGGTGCCACCGACGTCGAGGCCGCCCTGGCCGCCGACGTCGATGGCGAGACCGTCGCCGAGCTCGTCGCGTCGACCGCTGCGACCCTCGGAGAGAAGATCGTGCTGCGCCGCGTCGCTCGCGTCTCTGCTCCCAAGGTGACCAGCTACCTGCACCGCACGAGCAAGGACCTCCCCCCGTCGATCGGTGTCCTCGTCGGCACCGACGAGGCCGGGGCTGTCGTGGGCAAGGACATCGCGCAGCACATCGCCGCGATCGCCCCGAGCTTCCTCAGCCGCGAGGACGTCCCCGCCGAGACCGTCGCCAACGAGCGTCGTATCGCCGAGGAGACCTCGCGCAACGAGGGCAAGCCCGAGGCTGCTCTGCCGAAGATCATCGAAGGCCGCCTCGGCGGGTTCTTCAAGGACGTCGTCCTCCTGGACCAGCCCCTTGCCAAGGACCCGAAGAAGTCGGTCGCGAAGACCCTCGAAGAGGTCGGCGGCACCGCGACGGCGTTCGTGCGCTTCCGCGTCGGCTCCTGATCGACTGAACGACGCCGATGCCCGGCCCGCGACCTCGCGGGCCGGGCATCGCGCACACGGTGGGAGAAGTGACCTGACGATGGGAACAGAAGTGACGAACGCCTCGACGGACTACCACGGCAGCCACGACCCCAGGACGGGCACCGGCGGAGCTCGCAGGGTCCTCCTCAAGCTCTCGGGCGAAGCCTTCGGCGGTGGCCAGATCGGGCTCGCGTCCGCGGTCGTCCGCAGGGTCGCCGCAGAGATCGCCGACGCTGTCGCCGAGGGCGTCCAGGTCGCGATCGTGGTCGGCGGCGGGAACTTCTTCCGCGGCGCCGAGCTCTCGCAGCAGGGTCTCGACCGCTCGCGGGCCGACTACATGGGCATGCTCGGCACCGTCATGAACTGCCTCGCCCTCCAGGACTTCCTCGAGCAGGCCGGGGTGAGCACGCGCGTGCAGACCGCCATCGCGATGGGTCAGGTCGCCGAGCCGTACATCCCGCTGCGCGCCATCCGCCACCTCGAGAAGGGCCGCGTCGTGATCTTCGGCGCCGGCGCGGGCATGCCCTACTTCTCGACCGACACCGTCGCAGCCCAGCGGGCCCTCGAGACGCACTGCCACGAGGTCCTCATGGGCAAGAACGGCGTCGACGGCGTCTACTCTGCCGACCCGCGCAAGGACCCCGACGCGGTCAAGCTCGACTCCCTGACCTACACCGATGCGCTCGTCAACGACCTCGCCGTCATGGACGCCACGGCCCTGAGCCTGTGCCGCGACAACGACGTGCACATGCGGGTGTTCGGCATGGACGAGCCCGGAAACGTCACCCGCGCGCTGCTGGGTGAGAAGATCGGCACGCTGGTCACCGCAGGCTGAGAGCCTGCCGACCTGTGCACAGAGCCCTGCCATGCGGTGAGCGTGGCGCCGAGATCGTGATGAAGGAGTACCGGTGATCGACGACACCCTCCTCGAGGCTGAGGACAAGATGGACAAGGCGATCGAGGTCGCCAAGAACGGCTTCGCGAGCATCCGGACGGGGCGCGCGAACTCCGCGATGTTCTCGCGGATCACCGTCGAGTACTACGGCGCCCAGACTCCGCTCCAGCAGCTCGCGTCCTTCAACACCCCTGAGGCGCGCACCATCCTCGTGGTGCCCTTCGACAAGACGGCGCTTCCGGCCATCGAGCGCGCGCTCCGCGACTCCGACCTCGGCGTCAACCCGAGCAACGACGGCAACGTCATCCGGATCGTCCTCCCGGTCCTGACGGCCGAGCGTCGCAAGGAGTACGTCAAGCTTGCCAAGACCCAGGCAGAAGATGCCCGCGTCTCGGTGCGCGCTGTCCGTCGCAAGGCCAAGGACACGCTCGACAAGCTCGTCAAGGACGGCGACGCGGGCGAGGACGAGGGCGTGCGCGCGGAGAAGGAGCTCGAGGCGATCACCAAGCGTCACGTCGACATCGTCGACGCGCTCCTCGCCTCCAAGGAAGCTGAGCTGCTCGAAGTCTGATGGTCGACTCTCCACTCTCCGACGCCGTCGTGCGAGCACCTCGCACAGGTCGCAACCTCCCGGTCGCGATCGGAGTCGGCGTCGGCCTGCTCCTCGTCGTCTTCGGGTCGCTGTTCATCCGCAAAGAGGTCTTCATCGTCTTCGCGCTGGTCGCGATCGGCGCAGCGCTCTGGGAGCTCTCGCACGCCTTCGGACGCCGCGGGATCCACATCCCGCTGCTCCCGCTGTGGGTCGGGTCTGCGGGGATGCTCGTCTCGACCTACAGGGCGGGGTCCGAGGCCCTCATGGTCTCGTTCGTCCTCACGGCGGCGGGCCTGGTCGTGTGGCGCGTGGTCGACGGTGGGGGGACCGGAGCCGTGCGGGACGCGGCTGCGGGGATCTTCGCAGCGACCTACCTCCCGCTCATGGGCGGCTTCGTCATGCTCATGCTCGCAGCGGACGACGGGCACTGGCAGGTGCTCGTGTTCATCTTGCTCGCGGTCGCGAACGACGTGGGCGGCTTCGTGGCGGGTGTGCTCTTCGGCAAGCACCCGTTGGCGCCGTCGGTCAGTCCCAAGAAGAGCTGGGAAGGGCTCGCGGGGTCCTTCGTCCTCGCGATGGCGGTCGGTCTCGTGGGTGCGGTGCTGCTGCTCGACCACAACCCCGTCATCGGTCTGGCGCTCGGTCTGCTGACACCTCTGACCGCGACGCTCGGAGACCTCGCCGAGTCGATGATCAAGCGCGACCTAGAATTGAAGGACATGGGTTCGCTGCTCCCAGGGCACGGGGGAGTGCTCGACAGGCTCGACTCGATGCTCCTCACGGCGCCCTTCGTCTACCTGCTGCTCTCCGTAGGGCCTGAGCTCGCCGCCTGACGACAGGTGACGGCCTGCCGGAACCACGGCAGACTGGACGTGGCGCTCCTGCCGTGGCTCCGCACCACCGGCACGGCAGCAGCACCCGCACGACCGCACGACCCGCACACGCACGACCTGCACTGCAGCACCACCTGCACGACCGCACCACTCATCACCAACCGACTGGATCTGTGACCATGGCTGTTCAACGCTCAACCACCGAGCGCCCGACCGGACTGAGCGCAGCCCAGCAGGCTGGCCTCAAGACCCCGCTGACGCTCCAGATGGCCGCCCCGCCCCGCCGCGGGAAGCCCCCGCGCCACTTCGCCGACCTCTCGCCCGAGGAGCGCGTCGCCGCCGTGACCGAGCTCGGCGAGAAGCCGTTCCGCGCCAAGCAGCTCGCGACGCACTACTTCTCGCACCTCACGGCCGACCCCCAGGACATGACCGACCTGCCGGCCGGGAGCCGTGACGTCCTCACCGACGCGCTGTTCCCGCCGCTGCTGACCAAGGTCCGCACGATGGAGGCCGACGGCGGCACGACCGTCAAGACCCTGTGGCACCTCTACGACCAGGTCAAGGTCGAGTCGGTGCTCATGCGGTACACGAGCCGCACCACGCTGTGCGTGTCGAGCCAGGCGGGCTGCGGCATGGCCTGCCCGTTCTGCGCGACAGGCCAGCTCGGACTGACCCGCAACCTCTCGACAGCCGAGATCGTCGAGCAGATCCGTCAGGCCGCCAAGTCGCTCGCCGACGGCGAGATCCCCGGTGGCCCGACCCGCCTGAACAACCTCGTGTTCATGGGGATGGGTGAGCCGCTCGCGAACTACAAGGCTGTCATCGGCACAGTCCGCCAGGCTGTGGCTCCTGCCCCTGACGGTCTCGGCATGTCCGCGCGCAACATCACCGTCTCGACTGTGGGCCTGGTCCCGGCGATGAACAAGCTCGCCAAGGAGGGCATCCCGGTCACGCTCGCGCTGTCGCTGCACGCACCGGACGACGAGCTCCGCAGCGACCTCGTCCCGATCAACACCCGCTGGTCCGTCGACGAGGTCCTCGACGCCGCACGCGGCTACTTCGACGCGACAGGTCGCCGCGTGAGCATCGAGTACGCGCTCATCAAGGACATGAACGACCACGCCTGGCGCGCCGACCTGCTCGGCGAGAAGCTCACGGCCCGCGGCCAGGGCTGGGTGCACGTCAACCCGATCCCGCTCAACCCGACCCCGGGCTCGATCTGGACCGCGAGCGAGCAGCACGTCGAGGACGAGTTCGTCGCGCGCCTGCGCGGTCACGGCATCCCGACCACCATCCGTGACACCCGGGGAAGTGACATCGACGGCGCCTGCGGGCAGCTCGCAGCGGAGGAGTCAGCATGACGAAGATGTTCTCGACGGTCTCTCGGTTCAAGCTCGGCTACGAGCAGGAGGACGTCGACGAGTTCTTCGACCACGCCCGTGCCGTCTACGAGGGCGAGAGCGACGAGGACCTCACCAGCCGCGAGATCCGGTCGGCTGGTTTTGACCTGGCACGCGGCGGCTACGACACCGACGAGGTCGATGCTGCCCTCGACAGGCTCGAGAGCGCCTTCGTCGCCCGGGCGCGCCAGGAGGTCCTGGTGACCCGCGGGTCAGCCGGCTGGATGGAGGACCTCGCCGAGAGCGCCAGGTCGCTCTACGGCCGTCTCGGGCGTCCGGACGGCGAGCGCTTCGAGCCTGCCCGCCGGGGCGAGCCCGCCTACGACCGCGACGACGTCGACGAGCTCTGCGACCGCCTCGTCGAGTACTTCGACAAGACGGAGCCGATCACGGCCGACGAGATCCGCCGCGCCAGGTTCCGCCGCCGCACCGGCAGGCGCGGTTACGCCGAGGCCCCCGTCGACGCCTTCTTCTCTCGCGCTGTCGAGGTGCTGCTCGGTGTCGAGTGACGTGCGCACCGTCGCCCTCCTCGGGTCGACAGGCTCGATCGGCACGCAGGCCGTCGACGTCATCTCACGGCACCGCGACAGGTACCGCGTCACGGCGCTGACAGCCGGGGGAGGACAGCCGGAGCTGCTCGCCCAGCAGGCTCTCGACCTCGGTGTCGAGGTCGTCGCCGTCTCCGACGAGGGAGCGGTGCCTGCGCTCCGCGAGCACCTGGACCGGCTGTCCGCCGGTCGGCCCGGCGGTGCCTCGCAGGTCGAGATCCTCTCCGGCCCCGACGCGGCCTCGACCGTGGCCGGCTCGGGAGCCGACGTCGTGCTCAACGGCATCACCGGCTCTGTCGGCCTCGGTCCGACGCTCGCCGCGCTGAGCTCCGGCTCGACCCTGGCGCTGGCGAACAAGGAGTCCCTCGTCGTGGGTGGTCCGCTGGTCCGTGCCGCACGGGTGCGTCCCGACCAGATCGTCCCTGTGGACTCCGAGCACTCGGCGATGGCCCAGAGCCTGCGCTCCGGCTCCCACCACGAGGTCCGCAGGCTGATCCTCACGGCCTCCGGCGGACCCTTCCGCGGGTGGCACCGGGACGACGTCAAGGCGGTCTCGGTCGACCAGGCGCTCGCGCACCCGACGTGGTCGATGGGCCCCGTCGTCACGATCAACTCGGCGACGCTCATGAACAAGGGGCTCGAGCTCATCGAGGCCCACCTGCTCTTCGACGTCGCCGTCGAGGACATCACCGTGGTCGTCCACCCGCAGTCTGTCGTGCACTCGATGGTCGAGTTCCGCGACGGATCGACCATCGCGCAGGCCTCCCCGCCCGACATGCGCCTGCCGATCGCCCTGGGCCTCAGCTGGCCCGAGCGCCTCGACGACGTCGCGACACCCTGCGACTGGTCGAGCCCTGTCGCGTGGACCTTCGAGCCGCTCGACGAGACGCTCTTCGGTGCTGTCCGGCTCGCCCGCCAGGTGGCTGCTGCTGGAGCGACGCACCCCGCGGTCTTCAACGCTGCGAACGAGGAGTGCGTCGCTGCCTTCCTCGGTGGTCGCATCGGCTTCCTCGAGATCGTCGAGACCGTCGAGCGTGTGGTCGGCGAGCACCAGGCCGACGGGGGTGAGCTCTCCCTCGACGACGTCCTGTCGGCCGAGGCGTGGGCACGCGGCCGCGCACGCGAGGTCCTCGCGGAACGTTGAGCGACCGAGAGCTCCGTGCCGGGCCGCCAGTAGGTGGTCGCAGATGTCTGGGCGCTCAGCCCCTGTCCTTGATCGGACGGGAACCGGTGGCCTGCGCGCACGCCCGGGCGGCACCGGGTCTAGGCCTGGCTCTCGACGTGCAGGCCGCTCCCAGGTGACCGGGTGATCATGGCGGCCGGGCCACGCATGCCGCACCGAGACCGCGACCTTGTGCGCGGTACCCTTCCACGAGCGCCGCACGCACGCAGCACTGCGTGACCGCGCCGCATGTACAGCACAGAGCCGATCCGTCAGGAGTCCAGATGTCCTACCTCGTGGGCGTGCTCGTCATCCTCGGCGGGCTGCTCGTCTCGATCGCCCTGCACGAGGTCGGGCACATGGTCCCGGCCAAGAAGTTCGGCGTCAGGGTCAGCCAGTACATGGTCGGCTTCGGTCCGACGCTGTGGTCACGGACCCGGGGGGAGACCGAGTACGGCCTCAAGGCCATCCCGCTCGGCGGCTACGTCAGGCTCGTCGGCATGTACCCGCCGGGAGACCCGCGGGCCGAGCGCAAGACCGGGCGCATCGCCGAGCTGATCCAGTCTGCCCGCGACGCGAGCACCGAGGAGATCGTGCCGGGGGAGGAGCACCGCGCCTTCTACAACCTCTCGGCTCCCAAGAAGCTGGTCGTCATGCTCGGCGGCCCCTTCATGAACCTCGTGATCGCCGCCGTGCTCTTCACGGCCGTGGTCGTCGGCTTCGGCACCTTCGGGCCGACCACCACCCTCGCCTCGGTCTCGCAGTGCGTGCTGCCCGTCGGGGCCCCGAGCGACGCAGAGTGCACAGAAGGCTCCGAGCTCGCCCCCGCTGCCGCAGCAGGCCTGCTCCCGGGTGACACGATCGTCGAGTTCGGCGGGCAGGCCACGACAGACTGGGACGAGCTCGCCGCGCTCATCAGCGCCGCAGGAGGCACCCCGACCGACGTCGTGGTCGAGCGTGACGGCCAGCGTGTCGAGTCCGTCGTGACCCCCGTGGTCGCGGACCGTCCCGTGCTCGACGAGTCGGGAGCCCCGGTGCTCGGCAGCGACGGCGAGCCGCAGACGCGCAGCGTCGGGTTCCTGGGGATCGGCCCGACGCAGGGCCTGCAGCCCGAGTCGGTCACCGTGGTCCCGGGGATGCTGGCCGACAGGCTCGCGCAGACCGCCCAGGTGATCGTCACGCTGCCAGCGCGGATGGTCGACATCGCCCAGGTCGCTCTCGGTCTCGAGGAACGCGACCCGACCTCGGTCGTCGGCCCTGTCGGCGTGGGGCGTTTTGCGGGCGAGATCGCCTCGGCCCAGATCGACGGCTACGACACGGCGCTGCGCACGGCCGACCTGCTGATGATGGTCGCCGGGCTCAACATCGCGCTCTTCGCCTTCAACCTCGTCCCGCTGCTGCCCCTCGACGGCGGTCACGTCGTCGGCGCGCTCTACGAGGGTGCGAGACGGCAGGTGGCCAGGGTGCGCGGGAGGCCTCGCCCCGCGCCTGCAGACACCGCCCGAATGATGCCCCTCGCCTACGGCGTCTTCGTCGTCATGGCGGCGATGGGCGCGATCATCGCGTACGTCGACATCGTCAGGCCCGTCCAGCTCATGTGAGGTGTTCGTACGACCGTGTGATATCGGACGAACATCCGTCGCCCGGGTGTCCTGGACGGGCGCGACGGGGGATACTGAGGAGGTGAGCCTCCCGATCAGCCTTGGTATGCCAGAAGCGCCTCCACCCGTCCTCGCTCCGCGACGACCCACCCGCAAGATCAAGGTGGGCAAGGTTGACGTCGGGGGCGACGCCCCGGTGAGCGTCCAGTCCATGTGCACCACGCCGACGACAGACATCAACGCGACCCTCCAGCAGATCGCCGAGCTGACAGCGTCGGGCTGCGACATCGTCCGTGTCGCCGTGCCGAGCCAGGACGACGCGCTCGCCCTCCCGGCGATCGCGAAGAAGTCGCAGATCCCCGTGATCGCCGACATCCACTTCCAGCCGAAGTACGTCTACGCGGCGATCGACGCCGGGTGCGCGGCCGTCCGCGTGAACCCGGGCAACATCCGAAAGTTCGACGACCAGGTCAAGCAGATCGCGAACGCGGCGCGCGACGCGGGCGTCTCGATCCGCATCGGCGTCAACGCCGGGTCGCTCGACCCCCGCATCATGGCCAAGTACGGCAAGGCGACGCCCGAGGCGCTCGTCGAGTCGGCCATGTGGGAGGCGTCGCTCTTCGAGGAGCACGACTTCCACGACTTCAAGATCTCGGTCAAGCACAACGACCCCGTCGTCATGGTGCGTGCCTACGAGCTGCTCTCGCAGGCTGGCGACTGGCCGCTGCACCTCGGCGTCACCGAGGCCGGCCCGGCGTTCCAGGGCACCATCAAGTCCGCGACGGCCTTCGGTGCGCTGCTCTCGCAGGGGATCGGCGACACGATCCGTGTCTCTCTCTCCGCACCGCCTGTCGAAGAGGTCAAGGTCGGGATCCAGATCCTCCAGTCCCTCAACCTGCGCCCCCGCAAGCTCGAGATCGTCTCGTGCCCGTCGTGCGGTCGCGCTCAGGTCGACGTCTACACGCTCGCCGAGAAGGTGACCGCCGGCCTCGAGGGCATGGAGGTCCCGCTCCGCGTCGCGGTCATGGGCTGCGTCGTCAACGGACCCGGTGAGGCCCGTGAGGCCGACCTCGGTGTCGCCTCGGGCAACGGCAAGGGCCAGATCTTCGTCAAGGGAGAGGTCGTCAAGACCGTCCCCGAGGCGCTGATCGTCGAGACCCTCATCGAAGAGGCCATGCGGATCGCCGAGACCATGGAGCGTCCCGCCGAGGGCGGCGCCCCGGTGGTCTCGGTCGGCTGACACCCAGCACGAAGCCCGGGGACGCGCGCCGCGCGCGGCCCGGCCCGGAGGAGGTCGCGTTGACAGCTGTGAGGACTCACCGACCTGCTCCGGGCCTCCCGCTCGTCCGTGAGCTCGGCGACGGCGACCTCCCCGAGCTCGCGGCGCTCTGCGCCGTCGACCCTGTCGCCTCCGTCCTGGCGGCGACCCGGGTCGAGACCGCGCTAGTCAGCGGGCTCGCCCGGACAGGGGGCAAGGCGTGGGGGTTCCCGGCCGAGGGCCCGATCACGGCGGCCTGCTGGTCCGGGGCGAACCTCGTCCCCGTGGTCCCCGAACCGAGCGCCGAGGTGCTGGACGCCTTCGCCGCGCAGGCCCGCGCCCAGGGCCGCCGCTGCTCCTCGATCGTCGGGCCAGCCGTCGCGGCCCTCGGCCTGTGGCGGCGTCTCGAGGACTACTGGGGTCCCGCCCGGTCGGTGCGCACCGAGCAGCCGTCCATGGTGATCCAGGGCCCTCCGCTCGTCGAGCCAGACCCCGACGTCCGCAGGTCCGTCGCGGCGGACCTCCCCGACCTCCTGCCAGCCTGCGTGCGGATGTTCGAGGAAGAGGTCGGCTACTCGCCCATGACCTATTCCGGGCGCGCCTACGAAGAGCGCGTCTCGATGCTCGTCGCCGAGCGCCGCTCTTTCCTCTCGCGGACCGCAGAGCCTGACGGCCGGATCGTCTTCAAGGCCGAGATCGGTGCGCTGACCCGTGACGTCGCGCAGATCCAGGGCGTGTGGGTCGACCCTCTCGACCGTGGTACCGGCCGGGCGGCGCCCGGGATGGCTGCCGTGGTCCAGTCGACGCTCGCCGACTCTGCGCGGCTGGTGTCGCTCTACGTCAACAGCTTCAACGAGCGCGCCCTCGCCACGTACCGCCGCGTCGGCTTCGAGCAGGTCGGCACCTACGCGACGGTGCTGTTCTAGCCCGTCACCAGACAGGCTGGACGCGGCACCGCCCACAGGGCCGAGAAAGATGTTCAGACCTGTCGCGTGCACGCACTAGGCTCGTGGCATGCTGCTCCGCCTGTCGAACCTGTTCGTCCGTACCCTCCGCGAGGACCCGGCTGACGCCGAGGTCGCCAGCCACCGCCTGCTCGTGCGCGCTGGCTACATCCGCCGTGCCGCGCCAGGCATCTACACCTGGCTGCCGCTCGGGCTGCGCGTCCTGGCGAAGGTCGAGGCCGTGGTCCGTGAGGAGATGCAGGCCGTCGGCGCCCAGGAGGTGCACTTCCCGGCGCTGCTGCCGCGCGAGCCCTACGAGGCGACGAACCGGTGGACCGAGTACGGACCCAACCTCTTCCGTCTCAAGGACCGTCGCGACAACGACTACCTGCTGGCCCCCACCCACGAAGAGATGTTCACGCTCCTCGTCAAGGACCTGTACTCCTCGTACAAGGACCTCCCGGTCACGCTGTTCCAGGTCCAGACCAAGTACCGCGACGAGGCTCGCCCCCGCGCGGGTCTCATCCGCGGTCGCGAGTTCGTCATGAAGGACGCGTACTCCTTCGACATCGACGACGCGGGCCTCGAGGCGTCCTACCTCGCCCAGCGTGGTGCCTACGAGCGCATCTTCACGCGTCTGGGTCTCGAGTACGTCATCGTCGCCGCCACGTCGGGCGCCATGGGCGGCTCGCGCAGCGAAGAGTTCCTGCACCCCACAGCGATCGGTGAAGACACCTTCGTCCGCTCGCCCGGAGGCTACGCAGCCAACGTCGAGGCCGTCACCACGACAGCCCCCGCCGAGATCGACGCCACCGGAGCCCCGGCGGCCCACGTCGAGGCGACCCCCGACACCCCGACCATCGAGTCTCTCGTCGCGCTCGCCAACGCCGAGCACCCGCGTGCCGACGGGCGCGAGTGGACCGCCGCGGACACCCTGAAGAACGTGGTGCTCTCGGTCGTCCACCCGGACGGGACCCGTGAGCTCCTCGTCGTCGGTCTCCCCGGCGACCGCGAGGTCGACCTCAAGCGTCTCGAGGCCGCGCTCGCCCCGGCCGAGGCCGAGCCCGCCGGTGACGGCGACTTCGCCAAGAACCCTGTGCTCGTCAAGGGCTACATCGGCCCGCAGGTCCTCGGTCGCGCCCACACGGGCGACGACACCGCGATCCGCTATCTCGTCGACCCGCGGGTCGTCACGGGCTCGAGCTGGATCACTGGCGCGAACGAGCAGGGCAAGCACGTCTTCGACCTCGTCGCCGGGCGCGACTTCGTCGCCGACGGCACCATCGAGTGCGCCGAGGTCAAGGCCGGCGACCCCGCACCGGACGGCTCGGGTCCGCTCGAGCTCGCCCGCGGCATCGAGATCGGTCACATCTTCCAGCTCGGCCGCAAGTACGCCGACGCGCTCGGCCTCAAGGTCCTCGACGTCAACGGCAAGCAGGTCACCGTGACGATGGGCTCCTACGGCATCGGCGTCACGCGCGCCCTCGCCGCGCTGGCCGAGGCGAACCACGACGAGAAGGGCCTCGCCTGGCCCGCTCACGTGGCACCGGCGCACGTGCACGTCGTCGCGACAGGCAAGGACCCGGCGGTCTTCGAGGCCGCCGAGACCATCGCCCAGGCCCTGTCCGCGCAGCGTGTCGAGGTGCTCTACGACGATCGTCCCAAGGTGTCGCCCGGTGTGAAGTTCGCCGACGCCGAGCTCTTGGGTGTCCCGCTCGTCGTGGTCGTGGGCCGCGGGCTGGCCGACGGTGTCGTCGAGGTCCGTCCGCGCGTCGGCGGCGAGGCCGTCTCCGTGCCGGTCGCCGAGGCGCCCGAGCGCATCATCGCGATGGTCGAGGCGCTCTGACCAGTCGGAGGGCTCCGCTCCCACACGCCTGAGCACACGAGAGGCCGGTCATGTCGTGACGACATGGCCGGCCTCTCGCGCGTGGTCCTCGCGGTGCGTCCGCTCTCGCGGGTGGATCGAAGTGCCTTCGCTCTCGGGACTGAGGTGCGTTCGCTCTCGTGCGTGGCCTTGCAGCGCGTTCCCTGTCGTGCGTGGCACCGGAGTGCCCTCCGGTGACCTGCGGCCGCTTCAGCCTGCGAGCTCGGGCATCCCGGGGAACGCGACCGCAGGTGCTCCCCAGGCCCTCGCGGCAGTGTGGGAGTCCACCAGGAGGTCGAGCATCGACGCCCGTGCCTCGGCGTCCACCTGCCCCACGAAGGTCCCGTAGGAGTCGGCGAGCGAGGACTCCATGGTCGCGGCGAGCGCGGCCATGGTCTCCCGGCTCGTCAGGGCAGGGCTGCCGTCGGCCGCATCGGGGAGGTCGTAGGCGACAGCACGTGGGTCTGTGGCCGTGGCGTCGAGGGATGCGAGCTCGGCCCAGGTCTGCGCCCGGGCACGGTGCACAGCGGCACGGCTGCGCGCGGTCGCCCGGTCGTCCGCGGTCAGCCGCGCGGCCATCGCCTCGTAGGCGAAGCCCGCCGAGTCCTCAGCCTGGACGAGCGTGGAGAGGTCGGCCGCTGCGAGGTTCTTCGGGAGCGCCGAGGGCATCACGGTGGTGAAGGACTCGGTCGCGGGCACCTCGATGCCGGCGGTGGCTGCGAGAGTGCGGGCCTGGTCGAGGTGGGCTGCCGCGACCGACGCGAAGAGCCTGGCGAGCGCCGGGTCCTTCGGCGTGCCGAGAGCGGCCCGCGACCTGTCGGCGGACTGGGTCAGCAGCAGCACGAGTCGCTCGACGGACGGGGGCTCTGTCGTGCTCCCGTCGGCGGGCGCTCCTCCAGGGTCGGTGCCGTCAGTGCCGTCAGTGCCCTCAGG
Source organism: Sanguibacter sp. Leaf3 (assembly GCF_001425965.1). NCBI lineage: Bacteria > Bacillati > Actinomycetota > Actinomycetes > Micrococcales > Sanguibacteraceae > Sanguibacter > Sanguibacter sp. Leaf3. The sequence continues at coordinate 1,550,313 of NZ_LMRH01000001.1, forward strand.
GCCGTCGGTACCGTCGGTCTCTGCAGGGCTCGCGGCGATCGAGGGGTCGATCGTGCCCTGGTCGTCGGTCACGGACTCCGGGGGCAGCTCGGTCTGCCCGTCGGTCGGGTCCTGCGGCACGGCCGTGGCGGCGTCGGTCGGCTCGTCGCCGAGACCGGACACGTACTCCCCGCCCAGGGCCTCGACGTGCTCGCCGGCGAGCAGCTCGATGTCGGTGAGCACCACGGCGACGGGGGAGCCCTGCTCGACCGTCGTGAGCGTCGCCCCGGCCTCCTCCTGGACGAGGAGCGCATCGGCGACCGCAGCCTGCCGGGAGATCTCGTCGGAGTCGGGGACCAGCGCCTGCGGCGCCGCGGACTCGAGGCGGATGCCGCAGCCCGTGATCGTGACGAGCGCGAGGACTGTGCTGATCATCACGGTCGCTGCGGACCACCGCCCCTGGCGGGTCTGGCGGCGCTGGCGCTCCGGGCGGGGCTGGGCCGGCCGTCGGTGCGCGGACGGCGCGCCGCAGACGGGCGAGGACTGGGGCTCTGCGGCGGTGTTCATCGCCCCTGATGATGCCACGACCGTCGCAGACCACCGGTCTGCCCTGCCGTCCGTCCTGCCGTCCGTCCGCCGCCAGGGAGGGCCTGTCGGCGCGCGAGCCGGTGCCGTCGTCCGGTACCCGCCGACGGACTCGGTACGCTTGCCCTGAGAACAACAGCACACCGGTCTGATCCATGCCTGGTGGGCTGTGGAGCCGACAGGGAGTGAAGACATGGCAGCATCGCCGATCGCTGAGCAGGTGGCGGACGCGGTCCGACCAGGAGTCGAGAGCGCAGGCCTCGTCCTCGAAGACGTGCAGGTCGCGCCCGCGGGCGCGCGCACAGTTGTCAGGGTGGTCCTGGACCTCACGGAAGACCAGACCGGAGCCCTCGGGCTCGACCAGGTCGCCGAGGTCTCGCGGGTCATCTCCGACACGCTCGACACCCTTCCTGCGCTCCCCGGCAAGTTCACGCTCGAGGTGACGTCCCCCGGCACGAGCCGCCCGCTGACCGAGCTGCGCCACTTCAAGCGCGCACGCACCCGCCTCGTCGCCGTCGACCTCGTCGAGGGGGAGTCGTTCACCGAGCGCCTCACCGCCGTCGAGGGCGAGGTCCTCGTGTTCGAGGCCGCCGACGGCGCCGCGCACGAGGTGCCGTTCGCGGACGTGCGCAGCGGGCAGGTCGAGGTCGAGCTCAAGCGGGCAGCGGCCGTCGACGAGAGCGACTTCGAAGACTTCGACGGTTCGGAAGACACCGACCGCACAGATGGTGAGGGTTGAGATGGACATCGACATGAGCGCGCTGCGCCTCCTCGAGCGCGAGCGGGAGATCAGCCTCGACGTGCTGGTCTCCGCGATCGAGCAGGCGCTGGCGCTGGCGTACCAGCGGACCCCGGGCGCTCAGCGCACCGCGCGGGTCGAGATCGACCGGAAGTCAGGTCACGTGACCGTCTGGGCGCGTGAGGACATCGAGACCGAAGAGCCCGTCGCGCTGCGCGACGACCTCGACGAGGACGACGACAGCGACGAGGCTCAGCCCACGACGCGGATCGTCCGCACGCTCGGCCCCGAGTTCGACGACACACCGTCCGACTTCGGCCGCATCGCGACCTCGACGGCCCGCCAGGTGATCATGCAGCGCCTGCGCGACGCCGAGGACGACCAGGTGCTCGGGCAGTTCCGCGACAAGGAGGGCGAGCTCGTCTCGGGCATCATCCAGCAGGGCCGTGACCCGCGCGTCGTGCTCGTGGACGTCGGCGGCACCGAGGCGATCCTCGGCGCGCACGAGCAGGTGCCGACCGAGAAGTACGTCCACGGCGAGCGTCTGCGCTCCTACGTCCTCGACGTGTCGCGCGGCATGAAGGGCCCGCAGATCTCGCTGAGCCGCACGCACCCCAACCTCGTGCGCAAGCTCTTCGAGATGGAGGTCCCCGAGGTCGCCGACGGCTCCGTCGAGATCGTCGCGATCGCCCGCGAGGCCGGTCACCGCACCAAGATGGCCGTGCGTGCCCGCGTCTCCGGCCTCAACGCCAAGGGTGCGTGCATCGGCCCGATGGGCTCGCGCGTGCGCGCCGTGATGGCCGAGCTCCACGACGAGAAGATCGACATCGTCGACTGGAACGACGACCCTGCTGCCTTCGTGGCCAGCGCGCTGTCGCCGGCGACTGTGATCTCGGTGACTGTCGTCGACGCAGACGCTCGTGCTGCTCGTGTGATCGTCCCGGACTTCCAGCTCTCGCTCGCGATCGGCAAGGAGGGGCAGAACGCCCGTCTCGCCGCCAAGCTCACGGGCTGGCGCATCGACATCCGGTCCGACGGCGGCGGCGCAGACGAGGCCCCGGCGCAGGCTCCGGACGCCCGGTAGGTCAGCAGACGTGGGACAGCACGCTAGACTGGACAGGTCTGGGTCACCCCGCCCGGCCTCCTCGCGTGTACCTGCTCGGTCTGCTGAGCCCCAGAACCTCGGTTCGGAGCCCGTCGGACCGGTGCGTACGTGCGTCGGTTGCCGGCAGCGAGATGCCCAGTCGCAGATGATCCGGTTCGTGATGAGCCGAGGAGACGAGGACGGCGCCAGCCCTGGCGTGGTCGCAGACCCCCGGCAGGTACGACCTGGACGCGGTGCCTGGCTGCACGACGATGCCGGGTGCGCCGAGCGAGCGATCGCCCGGAAGGCGTTCCAGCGTGCACTTCGCGTCCCGCACGACATCACCATCAACGGCTTGACCATCGCGGCAGGGCCCCTGTCCTCCGCGAGCACGACACGTCGACAAGGAAGCGGGTTAGAAGCCGATGGGCACCCGATGAGTACTCAGCGATGAGTTCCCAGCACTAACGACGGTCCTCCCTGCCTTGGGTGGACCAAGACAGGAGAGTTGTGGCTAAGGTCCGCGTCTACGAGCTCGCAAAAGAGCTCGGGGTGGAGAGCAAGACCATCATGACGAAGCTCACCGAGCTCGGTGAGTTCGTCCGTTCAGCGTCATCGACCATCGAACCCCCCGTGGTTCGCAAGCTGCGCGACGCCTTCCCGGCGCAGCAGCAGGACGGTGCAGCGAAGCCAGCGGCGAGCAAGCCGTCCGGCCCGCGCCCCGGCAAGCCGGCTCCGGCCGCGCCCGCCCCGAGCGCACCGGCCGAGCAGGCCCCCGCTGCTGCTGCGCCCGCAGCACCGTCGGCACCCGTCCCGGCTCCGGCCCCGACGCCCGCCCCGGCGGCTCCTGCTGCCCCGGCAGCCGAGAAGCCTGCAGCCCCCGCCGCAGCGGCTGAGAAGCCTGCCGCCCCGGCTCCGTCGGAGACCCCGCGCCCGGCGGCGCAGAGCGGCACGCCCGCCCCGCGTCCCGGTACGCCCCGTCCCGGCAACAACCCCTTCGCGACGAGCCAGGGGATGCCGCGCTCTGACAAGCCGCGTTCCGGCACGCCGCGCCCGGGGAACAACCCCTTCGCGACGAGCCAGGGCATGCCCCGGCCCGGACAGCGTCCCGAGCGCACAGAGCGCACGGAGAACGTCAACCCGTCGGCCCCGGCCGCGAACACCGGTGAGCGCTCGGGCGGACCTCGTCCCCCCGCGCCTCGCCCCGGCGCACCGCGACCGAACCCGGGCATGATGCCCGGCCGCAGCGCGGCCGTGGGTCGTCCCGGCGAGCGTGCCGGCGGCGGCGGTGGCCGTCCCGGTGGCGCTCCGGGCGGTGCCCGTGGTGGCTACCAGGGTCGTCCCGGTGGCGGCACCGGTGGTCCCGGCGGCGCTCCGGGTGGAGCACCCGGTGGGTTTGCAGGTCGTCCCGGTGGTGGCGGTCGTCCTGGTGGTGCCGGTCGCGGCAGCACCCAGGGTGCCTTCGGCCGTGCCGGTGGTCGTCCCGTCCGTGGGCGGAAGTCGAAGCGCGCGAAGCGTCAAGAGTTCGAGCAGATGCAGGCTCCGTCGCTCGGTGGTGTGCAGGTCCCTCGCGGGAACGGCAGCACCGTCGTCCGTCTGCGTCACGGCTCGTCGCTCAACGACTTCGCCGACAAGATCGACGCCAACCCGGCCAGCCTCGTCACCGTGCTGTTCCACCTCGGTGAGATGGCCACGGCGACGCAGTCCCTCGACGAGGACACCTTCGGGTCTCTCGCCGCGGAGCTCGGCTACGTCATCGAGATGGTCTCGGCCGAGGAAGAGGACCGCGAGCTGCTCGGCGGCTTCGACATCGACCTCGACGCCGAGCTGGACGCCGAGGGCGACGACGAGCTCGAGGCTCGTCCGCCCGTCGTGACCGTCATGGGTCACGTCGACCACGGTAAGACCCGCCTCCTCGACGCCATCCGCAAGACGGACGTCGTCTCGGGCGAGGCCGGTGGCATCACCCAGCACATCGGTGCCTACCAGGTCCACCACGAGCACGAGGGCGTCGACCGCGCGCTCACCTTCATCGACACCCCGGGTCACGAGGCGTTCACCGCCATGCGTGCTCGTGGTGCCCAGGTGACCGACATCGCGATCCTCGTGGTCGCAGCCGACGACGGCGTCATGCCCCAGACGGTCGAGGCGCTCAACCACGCCCAGGCCGCCGGTGTGCCGATCGTGGTCGCGGTCAACAAGATCGACAAGGAGTCGGCCAACCCCGACAAGATCCGCCAGCAGCTCACCGAGTACAACCTCGTGGCTGAGGAGTACGGCGGCGACACCATGTTCGTCAACGTGTCTGCCCGCGAGGGTCTGCACATCGACGACCTGCTCGACGCCGTCATCCTCACCGCCGACGCTGCGCTCGACCTCCGGGCCAACCCGGACAAGGACGCACGCGGTGTCGCGATCGAGGCCAACCTCGACAAGGGCCGCGGAGCCGTCGCGACGGTCCTCGTCCAGTCGGGGACGCTGCACGTCGGCGACTCGATCGTCGCCGGTACGGCTTACGGCCGCGTCCGTGCGATGTTCGACGAGCACGGTGTGCCCGTCGAGGCAGCCACGCCGGCACGTCCGGTCATGGTCCTCGGTCTGACCTCGGTGCCCCGCGCCGGTGACACGTTCCTCGTGGCTCCGGACGACCGCACGGCTCGTCAGATCGCCGAGAAGCGTGAGGCAGCCGAGCGTGCAGCCCTCCTGGCCAAGCGTCGCAAGCGCATCAGCCTCGAGGACTTCACGCAGGCGCTCCAGCAGGGCAAGGTCGAGACCCTCAACCTGGTCCTCAAGGGTGACGTCTCCGGTGCCGTCGAGGCGCTCGAGGACGCTCTGCTCAAGATCGACGTCGGTGACGAGGTCGACCTGCGCGTCATCCACCGCGGTGTCGGTGCGATCACGCAAAACGACGTCAACCTCGCGACGGTCGACAACGCCGTCATCATCGGCTTCAACGTGAAGACCGGTGAGCGCGTGGCCGAGCTCGCCGACCGTGAGGGAGTGGACATCAAGTTCTACTCCGTCATCTACCAGGCGATCGACGACGTCGAGGCAGCGCTCAAGGGCATGCTCAAGCCCGAGTACGAAGAGGCTCAGCTCGGCACCGCCGAGGTCCGCGAGATCTTCCGTTCTTCCAAGTTCGGGAACATCGCGGGTTGCCTCGTCCGCTCCGGCACGATCCGACGCAACACCAAGGCGCGCGTGCTCCGTGGTGGGACCGTCGTCGAGGACAACCTCTCGGTCGAGTCGCTCAAGCGCTTCAAGGACGACGCCACCGAGGTCCGCGAGGGCTACGAGTGCGGTATCGGCCTCGGGTCCTTCAACGACCTGCGCGTGGACGACGTCATCGAGACCTTCGAGATGCGCGAGAAGCCGCGCTCGTAAGGCCTCACCCTGCCGGTCCCGCCGTCGCGCCCTCGTGGTGCGGCGGCGGGACCGGCATCTTCATCTCACCAGCAGTGCACGATGCAGCGCCCCGCGCGGCTGCAGGACGAAAGGAACTGTCATGGTCGACCACCCCAGGGCACGCAAGCTCGCCGACCGCATCCAGGTCATCGTCGCCCAGATGCTCGACACCCGGATCAAGGACCCGCGTCTGGGCTTCGTGACGGTGACGGACGTCCGCGTGACCGGTGACCTCCAGAACGCCGCGGTGTTCTACACAGTCATGGGCGACGAAGAGGCACGGACCGGCACGGCCGCAGCCCTCGAGAGCGCCAAGGGCATGATCCGCTCCGAGGTCGGCAAGCAGACCGGGATCCGGCTGACCCCCACGCTCGAGTTCCACCTCGACTCGGTCCCCGAGATCGCCGAGAAGTTCGGCGAGGCCCTCCTCGAGGCCCGTCGCCGCGACGCCGAGCTCGCCGCCCTGCGCGCCAACGCGACGTACGCGGGGGACGAAGACCCGTACAAGCACGGGGACGACGAAGACGACGACGAGAGCACGCCCACCCCGACGGCCTGACGTGGTCTCCCTGGGCGGGACGCCCAGAGACCGCCGCTGACCGAGGTCAGCGAAGACCGGGCGACGTGGCTGGCAGCCGGGCGGACGAGATCCGCCCGGCTGCCACCGTCGTGCGGTGAGACGCCCCGCCACCCGCCGGCCCCCGGGCCTGCGCGGGTGGCACGACCCCGGAGCGAGACCGCCCGTGGCGCGCGAGAGGAACGACGCGATGTCTGAAGAACCCACGCCTGGCGCGCGACGCACCCGCGCCGACCGCCCTGCCCGTCCTCGCCGCCCGACGGCTCCTGACGGCCTCGTGCTGGTCGACAAGCCCGCCGGCTGGACCAGCCACGACGTCGTGGCACGGACCCGCGGTCTCGCCGGCACCCGCAAGGTCGGTCACGCCGGGACCCTCGACCCGATGGCGACAGGCGTCCTGGTCCTCGGCATCGGCCGTGCGACCCGGCTGCTCACCTACGTGGTCGGTGCGGACAAGGAGTACACGGCGACCATCCGGCTCGGCCAGACGACCTCGACGGACGACGCCGAGGGGGAGGTGACCTCCACGCCCGGCGCGGCAGGCGTCACGGCGGAGTCTGTCGCGGCGGGGGTCGCGCGGCTCACGGGGGAGATCCAGCAGATCCCCAGCTCGGTGAGCGCGATCAAGGTCGACGGCAAGCGGGCCTACGCTCTCGTGCGGTCGGGCGAAGAGGTCACGCTCGACGCACGGGCCGTGACGATCAGCCGCTTCGACGTCCACGCGCTGCGCGAGGTCGAGGTGGACCTCGCGCAGGGGCAGGGCGCCTCGGAGGTCTCGGACGCCTCGGAGTTCGTGGACGGCGCGGACGCACCGGTCGGGGGGACCGGCGTGACCGTCGTAGACGTGGACGTGACCGTCGTCTGCTCCTCGGGCACGTACATCCGTGCGCTGGCACGCGACCTCGGCGCCGACCTCGGCTGCGGCGGGCACCTCACGGCGCTGCGACGTACGCGCGTCGGCGGCTACACCATCGAGGCAGCCCGCTCCTTCGAAGCCCTCGAGTCGCAGACGGACGCGGACGGGGTCCTCGCGACGATCCCGCTCGCCGACGCAGCGCGCGCCACCTTCCCGGTCCGTGACCTCACGGCCGAGGAGGTCGTCGCGCTGTCCTACGGCCAGTGGCTCGAGGCCTCGGGGACAGCGGGGACCACCGCGGCGGTCGCACCCTCGGGGGAGCTCGTAGCCCTCGTCGAGGACGTGACCCGCAGCGGCCACGAGAAGGCCAAGCCGGTGATCGTCTTCGCGCCCTCCCAGGGTGAGACCTCGAAGGGCACGACCACCTAGGACACTGCCCTGCGCACCGCCACCTGGTCCCCGGACCGTCACCGGATTGCGTCCTGCCCCGTCGGGCGTGGCACCCTTGTCCAGTCGTGCCACGCACGTCGACCAGCCCGTCACCGGCTCAGGCGACCTGACCCGGACATCGCCCGAGGAGCCTTCAGTGCAGCTGTGGACCGACCTGGACCAGATCCCCGCAGGGGTCGGACCGTCCGTCGTGACGATCGGCAACTTCGACGGCGTCCACGCGGGGCACGTGCAGGTCCTCGGCCGTCTGGTCCAGCGCGCCGCCGAGCTCGACGCGATCTCCGTGGCCATCACCTTCGACCCGCACCCGGCCCAGGTGCACAGGCCTGACGAGGCGCCACCGCTCATCACCGGTCTCCAGGACAGGCTGCTGCTCCTCGAGGAGACCGGCATCGACGCCGTCCTCGTCCTGCCGTACTCGCTGTCGCTGGCCGGGCTGACGCCCGAAGAGTTCGTGTCGCGCTACATCGTCGACGCGCTCGGAGCCGTCTGCGTGGCCGTGGGCCGTGACGTCCGCTTCGGGCTCGGCAACTCTGGTTCGTTGGACACGATGGTCGAGATCGGCGAGAGGCTCGGCTTCGTCGTCGACGTGATCGACGACGTCGGCGACGGCCCGGCGCCGCGCTGGTCCTCGAGCGCCGTGCGCGAGCTCTTGCTCGCCGGAGACGTCCGGGCCGCCGGTCAGATGCTCGGGCGCCCGCACAGGCTCCGCGGCGAGGTCGTGCACGGTGACGCGCGCGGACGGGACCTCGGGTACCCGACGGCCAACCTGAGCCAGGACGCGCAGGGCATCGTCCCTGCCGACGGCGTGTACGCCGGCTGGGTCGTCCGCCCGTCCTCCGGCGACCAGACCCCGCTGCCCGCAGCCGTGTCGATCGGCACCAACCCGACTTTCGACGGGCTCCAGCGCCGTGTCGAGGCCTACGTGCTCGACCGGACAGACCTCGACCTCTACGGCGAGGAGATCCTCGTCGAGCTCGTCGAGAGGCTCCGGCCGACCCTGAAGTTCGACTCCCTCGACGCGCTCGTCGAGCAGATGGCCGCCGACGTCGTGCAGGCGCGCGACATCTTGGGCGCAGAGCCTCGTCGCGGACAGACCGCGGACGGTGCCGACGCCGCAGACCAGCCTGGCGCCTCGGGGCTGTAGAGGGTGGCGGGTGAGGGCACCCAGCCGCAGGGGAGCGTGGCGGGCCCGGCGGTCGTCGCGGCGACCTCTCTGGTCGTCGGCTACGGGGACGTCCAGGTCTGCGCGCCCGTCGACCTCTCGCTGCGGCCCGGGCAGAGCCTCGCCGTCATCGGGTCCAACGGGTCCGGCAAGTCCACTGTCCTGCGGACGGTCCTGGGTCTGCTCGCGCCCGTGTCAGGGCGGGTCGAGGTGCTCGGTCGCGCTGTCGACGAGCGCGACCGACGCTTCCGGGCAGGAGTGGCGGGGGTCCTCGACGCGGACGCCTACTTCCCCGGTCTGACCACGCGTGAGCACCTGGTGCTCACGGCGCGCGGGTTCGGGGTCCCGGAGGCAGGTCGCGTGGTCGACGAGGTGCTCGAGGTCTTCGGGATCTCCCACCAGTCCGACACCGTGCCCGAGGCGCTGTCGTCCGGGCAGCGCAGGCGCCTGCTGCTCGCAGCCGGGTTCGTCAGACCGCGAGAGCTGCTCGTCCTCGACGAGCCCGAGCAGCGCCTGGACGTCCGGATGCGGCGAGACCTCGCCGGCCTGCTGCGTGAGGAGACCGCCCGGGGCGGGGCCGTCCTCTACGCCACGCACGACGAGACGCTGCTCCGGGAGACAGGGAGCCCGGCGCTGCTCGTCGGAGACGGCGTGAGCCGGCTGGTCGCGCCCGGTGAGGCGGCCGACCTCCTCGCCGCCGGGCTCTGAGATGCGCACCCTCACGGCAGACCCCGAGGAGCAGCTCACCGGGCGAGAGATCCGCAGGCTCACAGCTCGCGCCGCCGCTGCCCGCTCGGGCCGCGGTGCCGTCGAGGTCCTCAGCTCTGTCGCCTACGCGGTCGTGTGCGTCGCGGTCACCGTCGGGCTGGTCGTCGGGATCGCCGACGCCGTGCGCGGCGTCGTGACGCTCTCGTCGGATGCGCAGGATCCTGACATGGTGCTCTCCCTCGACGCCGTCCGGGCGATGCTCTGGACCGTCGTCGGTGCGCTCTCTGTCAGCCTGGCAGCCCGGCTCGGACCCGTCGGCGTCTCGGACGCCGGTGTGCGGTGGTGGGTGCCGACGGGGGTCGACAGGTCTGGCCTGCTCGTCGGCAGCTGGTGGAGCACTCTCGCGACCTGGACCGTCGGCACGTCGGTCGCGGCGACGACAGTCGCCGGTGTCACAGGCGTCCCGGTGACGGCAGCTGCGCTCGGGGGCGTCGCGCTGGTCGGCGCGGGGGCCGGCGCGCTCCTCGTCGCCGCGGTCGGGCTCCTGCAGGCTCGCGGGATCGCCGGGTCCGCCCGGCGTGCCGCTGATGGCGTGGTCGCCCTGGTCCCCGTGCTCGGTGTCCTGTGGATCCTCGTCGGCAGCGGCCCGTGGTCGGGGTCGGACGACGGAGGCGTCGCCGGTCCGGCGCCGACCTCGGGTCTGTGGCTCGTCGCCGTCGTGCTCGCCGCCGCAGCGCTGGTCGTCGTGCTCGTCTGGCGACGGTCGCTCGGTCGGCTGAGCGCGTCGGTGCTCGCCGAGCGTGCTGGGACCGCGCAGCACGCCGGAGCCGCGACGCTCTCCCTCGACACCCGCGAGCTGGCGCGTGCTCTCGGTCGGGGCCGGGCCGGACGCACCCGCCGACCGTCTCGGCGGCTGCGCGTCGTCCGTGGGCCTCGCACAGCTCTGCTCGTCGCCGAGGCCCTCGCGCTGACCCGCACCCCGGGTCTGCTGCTCGCGGTACCTGCCCTGGCCTGCTCTGCGGTCGTCGCGCAGCAGGTCCCCGCCCTGCGGGACGGGGCCGGTCTCGTCGTGGTGACGGCTGTCGTCGGGCTCCGCGCCGCGCAGACGGGTGCGCGCGGGGCCAGCGAGGCTGACGTGTCACCCGCGCTCGACGCGATGCTGCCCCTCGGGTCACGGACCACCCGGGTGCTGCGGACGGTCTTCCCCGCTGTGGTCTCGGGCGTGGTGCTGCTCGCTGCCCTCGCGCCCGTTGTCGTCGAGGCCGGCGCACCGCTCGGTCCGTGGGTGCTGCTCCTCCTGTTCGCGGGTGCGGGCTTCGGGGCTGCTGCTGTCCGGGGTGCGTACCGCAGGCCGCCCGACTGGTCCGCCCCGCTGCTCGCGACCCCGGCCGGCGCCCTGCCGACGGGGGCGGTGTCGTCGGCGCTGCGCGGACCCGATCTCGCTCTGGTCGTCGTCGTGCCGCTCGCCGTGGCGGTCGTCGTGGGGGCTGCGTCGTGGGGACTCGTCGTCGCGCAGGCTGTCGTGGCCGTCGGTGCCGTGGTCGTCGCCTCGTGGGTGCCGGCGCCGGACCACGGATGACCGGTCCAGGGTCCCCGGTACGTGGTGCTCTCGGCGGGGCATCTCGACAGGGCTGCATCCACGCGCAGGAGGTCGCGCGGGGCGCACGGGGGGCGGGGGAGGGGTGTCAGGCCCTCCCTCCCGGCCCTGCTAGACTTGCACAGCCGTTAGATCGGCCGCGGAACCAGAGAGCTCGGGTGGACATGCCCCGGAGCACCGCGCAACGAGAACACACTAGGAGAGCCGTGCCCCTCGACAACGCCACGAAGCAGCGCATCATGACCGAGTACGCCACCACCGAGGGCGACACCGGTTCCCCCGAGGTCCAGGTCGCGATGCTCACGCAGCGCATCCTCGACCTCACCGACCACCTCAAGGAGCACAAGCACGACCACCACAGCCGTCGTGGTCTGCTCCTCCTCGTCGGAAAGCGTCGTCGCCTCCTCGGATACCTCCAGAAGGTCGACATCAACCGCTACCGCAGCCTCATCGAGCGCCTCGGCCTCCGTCGCTGATAGCGTGATATCTAGCCCGGTCCCATTCTCTGGGGCCGGGCTAGTTCGGTATCACTGAGGAATCGCTGCACACTCATCACCCACCGTCCGCTTCCGACCGCATCGTCCGGTCCTCGGTAGTGGCCCCCGGACCCGCGCACGCGCGCGAGACGTCCGTAGGCCTCGATCGAAGACCGCCGTGCGGTGTGCGCCGCGGACACTCGCAGAACAGGAGGGCACCCGTGGAGGGTCCCGAGATCGAGTTCGAAGAAACAGTCATCGACAACGGGCGCTTCGGCACCCGCACCGTCCGTTTCGAGACGGGCCGCCTGGCCCGCCAGGCTGCCGGGTCGGCAGTCGCGTACCTCGACGGCGAGACGATGCTGCTGTCGGCCACCACGGTCGGCAAGCACCCCAAGGACCAGTTCGACTTCTTCCCGCTGACGGTCGACGTCGAAGAGCGCATGTACGCCGCGGGCCGCATCCCCGGCTCGTTCTTCCGTCGCGAGGGACGCCCCAGCACCGAGGCCATCCTCACGTGCCGTCTCATCGACCGCCCGCTCCGCCCGACCTTCGTCAAGGGCCTGCGCAACGAGGTCCAGGTCGTCGTGACCGTCCTCGCCGCCCACCCCGACGACGCCTACGACACCCTCGCGATCAACGTCGCGTCGCTGTCCACCCAGCTCTCCGGCCTGCCGTTCTCCGGCCCGGTCGGTGCTGTCCGCATCGCGCTCGTCGACGGCCAGTGGGTCGCCTTCCCGAAGTACTCCGACAAGGAGAAGGCCGTCTTCGACATGGTCGTCGCCGGTCGTGTCGCCGGGGACGACGTCGCGATCATGATGGTCGAGGCCGAGGCCACCGACAACTCCTGGAACCTCATCAAGGACGAGGGCGTCGCTGCCCCGACCGAAGAGGTCGTGGCCGAGGGCCTCGAGGCCTCGAAGGTCTTCATCCGCCAGCTCTGCGAGGCCCAGGCCGCGCTCGCCGCCCGCGCTGCGAAGCCGGTCCGTGAGTTCCCGCTCTTCCTGGACTACCAGGACGACGCCTACGCCGCGATCGAGGCGCAGGTCGCCACGCCGCTCGGCCAGGCGCTCACCATCGCGGACAAGCAGGACCGCGAGGCCCGCCTCGACGAGGTCAAGGCCGAGGCGCTCACAGCCCTCGCCGACCAGTTCGAGGGACGCGAGAAGGAGCTGTCCGCAGCCGTCCGCTCCGTGACCAAGAAGCTCATCCGCCAGCGCGTCCTCACCGACGGTGTCCGCATCGACGGTCGTGGGCTCGCCGACATCCGCACGCTCTCGGCCGAGGTCGAGGTCGTCCCCCGCGTGCACGGTTCCGCGATCTTCGAGCGTGGCGAGACCCAGATCATGGGCATCACCACCCTCAACATGCTCCGCATGGAGCAGCAGATCGACTCGCTCGGTCCGGAGACGCGCAAGCGCTACATGCACAACTACAACTTCCCGCCGTACTCGACCGGTGAGACCGGCCGTGTGGGAAGCCCCAAGCGTCGTGAGATCGGGCACGGTGCACTCGCCGAGCGCGCCCTCGTCCCCGTCCTGCCGACCCGCGAAGAGTTCCCCTACGCGATCCGCCAGGTCTCCGAGGCGCTCAGCTCCAACGGGTCCACCTCGATGGGTTCCGTCTGCGCCTCGACCCTCTCGCTGCTCAACGCCGGTGTGCCGCTGCGCGCAGCCGTCGCGGGCATCGCGATGGGTCTCATCTCCGACACCGTGGACGGCCAGCCCCGCTACGCGGCGCTCACCGACATCCTCGGAGCCGAAGACGCCTTCGGCGACATGGACTTCAAGGTCGCCGGTACCCGTGAGTTCGTCACGGCCATCCAGCTCGACACGAAGCTCGACGGCATCCCCGCCTCGGTCCTCGGCGGTGCGCTGACCCAGGCCCGTGACGCGCGCTTCGCGATCCTCGACGTGCTCGCCGAGGCCATCGACGTGCCCGACGAGATGAGCCCGCACGCTCCTCGCGTCATCGCGGTCAAGGTCCCCGTGGACAAGATCGGCGAGGTCATCGGCCCGAAGGGCAAGATGATCAACCAGATCCAGGAGGAGACGGGCGCGGACATCTCCATCGAGGACGACGGCACCGTCTACATCGGTGCCACCGACGGCCCCTCCGCAGAGGCCGCCCGCGCGGCGATCAACGCGATCGCCAACCCGCACGTGCCCGAGATCGGCGAGCGTTTCGTCGGGACTGTCGTCAAGATCGCTCCCTTCGGTGCGTTCATCTCGCTCTCGCCGGGCAAGGACGGGCTGCTCCACATCAGCCAGATCCGCAAGCTCGTCGGTGGCAAGCGCGTCGAGAACGTCGAGGACGTGCTGAGCATCGGCCAGAAGGTCCAGGTCGAGATCGGTGAGGTCGACCCCCGCGGGAAGCTCTCGCTCCACGCCGTGGTCGACGAGACCGAGGCCGAGGCTGGTCAGGCAGACGCCTGACGTGCCCTGGAACCTTCCGCTCGACCCCGCCGGCTCGCCGGCGAACGAGCTGACCGCCGGGCAGGACGGGGCGACGATCCGTCGCTCTGTCCTGCCCGGCGGGGTCCGGGTGCTCACCGAGCACATGCCGGGCCTGCGGTCAGCCACCATCGGTGCCTGGGTGGGCGTCGGCTCGCGCGACGAGACGAGCGGCCACTTCGGCTCGACACACTTCCTCGAGCACCTGCTGTTCAAGGGGACCCAGCGCCGCACGGCGATGGACATCGCCGAGGCCTTCGACGCCGTCGGCGGCGAGGCCAACGCCGGCACCGGCAAAGAGCACACGGTCTACTACGCCCGGGTGCTCGACTCCGACCTGCCGATGGCTGTCGACGTCATCACCGACATGGTCACCTCGGCCCGCCTCGACGAGGACGAGCTCGAGACCGAGCGCGGCGTGATCCTCGAAGAGCTCGCCATGAACGACGACGACCCGTCGGACGTCGTCCACGAAGAGTTCGCCGCCGCGGTGCTCGCCGGGCACCCGCTCGGTCGGCCGATCGGCGGGACCCCCGACACGATCCGCGCCGTCCCGCGCGCTGCCGTGTGGGAGCACTACCAGTGGCACTACAGGCCCGAGACCCTCGTGGTCTCGGCTGCTGGCGGCGTCGACCACGACGCGCTCTGCGACCAGGTGTCGCAGGCGCTGACCGACGGTGGCTGGGACCTGGCTGCAGGTGCCACACCGCGTGCGCGGCGCGACAGCGCCGACCTCACAGGTGTCGGCGAGGTCGGCACCGAGCTCACCGTCCGTCGGGCGGTCGAGCAGGGGAACGTGATCATCGGCTCGACAGGGATCTCTGCGACCGACGACCGCCGGTTCATCATGTCGGTGCTCTCCGCGGTCCTCGGCGGCGGGATGTCGTCGCGGCTCTTCCAGGAGATCCGTGAGAAGCGCGGCCTCGCGTACTCGACCTACTCCTTCGCCTCAGGGCACGGCGGCATCGGGACCTTCGGTCTCTACGCCGGCTGTGCCCCGGCGAAGATCGACGAGGTGAGCGAGCTCATGGTCCTCGAGCTCGAGAAGCTCGCCGACTCCGGGATCACCGCCTCCGAGCTCGCGCGGAGCATCGGGCAGCTCTCGGGCGGTCTGGTCCTCGGGCTCGAGGACACGGGTTCACGTATGAGCAGGCTCGGCAAGGCAGACCTCGTCACCGGGGAGCTGCTGAGCGTCGCCGAGTCGCTCGAGCGGATCCGCACCGTGACCGCCGAAGACGTCCAGGCGCTCGCCAAGGACCTCGCGGCACGACCGCGGTCCACCGTGCGCGTGGGGCCCTTCGGGGACTGACTCTCGGGGCCCGTCATCTGGCCCGAGACGACGTCACGACACGTCACCGCACAGCAGCAGCAGCACGACGAAGCCGCCGTCAGGCAGCCTCGCTCCTCAGGGAGCGACGCTCTCTGACGGCGGCTTCGTCGTGGGGGTCGCAGAGTCTGGCGCGGCGACGTGCGCGACGCCGGTCTCGCTGATCAGCGGGCCGGCAGCGGGGCTGTCTCCGAGGGCGAGGTGCTGGTCTTGGTCTCCGCAGAAGTCCGCTGAACCGATGTCGCCTCCTACCAGGAGGTGGAGCGCGCGCGCCGAGCCGATGGTCCGTGTCGAGGCCACGAGCACCCCGCACGCTCCGGCGACCAGGACGAGCAGGTCGGCGTCGAGGCGCACCAGGAGAGAGGCGACGGCGACGGCGAGCAGGAGGACCGCGACCGCGCCCTTCCAGGCCGACGAGACGCCGCTCGAGAGCGCCGGGGGTGAGCCGAGGACCCAGGCAGCGACCAGGGTGGCGGCGACCACGAGGAACCCGGGGTCGAGGAGCACAGGCCACCCCGTCGCTCCGAGGGAGGAGGAGACGAAGAAGATCCCGCCTGCCGCCTGGAGCAGCACCGCTCCACCGCAGAGGAGCACGACGACAGCAGCCGCCACGTGCGTCGCCCGGTCGACCTCGCGGGCGAGGACCGAGCGCGGAGAGGGTGTGCTCGTCCACTGTGCGGTCGGGACGACGGCTGAGCCAGAGAGAACGGCTCGAGGGTGGACTCCGATCGCGTCCGCGCCGAGGCGACCGTCGTGAGACGGTTCCCGCAGGCCCACCCGGGGACGACCTGCCCACGCAGGCGACTCGAAGGTGCGGAGCAGCAGAGGACCGACCCAGAGCGCAACCGCGACGATGGCAGGTCCGGTCGCGGAGAGCAGGTCGAGCGACCACGTGGGTGTGGCGATGAGGTCTCCCTGGTGGAGCGGGGTGCCGTCCCCGGGCCAGGCGAACCAGGTCTGCGACGGCAGCCCGTCGCGCAGGGCGCGGGTGCTGTGGACCCCGTCCAGCCAGGCCGCCGCGGTCCAGACGGCGAGGAGCCCGGAACCCGTCGCGCTCGGCCACCACCACCGAGCGCCGTCGCGGTTCGAGACGGCCCACGACAGCACGGTCACGACGAGCGACGTGCTGGTCGTCCATCCGGTGTACGGGGTGAGCAGAGCATCTGACCCGGCGCGGACGAGCGTGTCCACGACAGGCTCCGCGAAGAACACGGACCACGAGGCGAGCGACTGCGTTGCTGCTGCTGCGCAGACAGTGGCTGCCGCAGCGCACGCGGACCACAGAAGACTTCTGAGAGATCTCACACCGGAGCATCGACACCCGGGACGTCGGGCTTGAGCCAGGGCCTATAGGCTGACGCCCGTGACTGGACAGCCCTCTCAGACGATCAGGGTCGCGGTGCTCGGCGCCGACGGCCGCATGGGACGTGCGGTCTGCGCCGCCGTCGACGCAGCACCCGACCTCGAGCTCGTGGCGCAGGTGCGCGCCGGTGACGACCTGGCGGCGAGCCTCGACGGCGTCGACGTCGCGGTCGACTTCACGGTGCCCTCGGTGACCGAGGCCAACGTGCGCACCCTCGTCGATGCTGGTGTGCATGCCGTCGTCGGGACGACAGGCTGGACCGACGAGAGCCGTGGGCGCATCAGCGACCAGCTGGCTGCGCGGGCCGACCACGGGTCCGAGGTCGGGGTGCTCATCGCTCCGAACTTCGGGCTCAGTGCTGTGCTCGCCATGACCTTCGCCGCGAAGGCCGCCAGGTTCTTCGAGTCGGTCGAGGTCGTCGAGCTCCACCACCCGGACAAGATCGACGCGCCGAGCGGCACCGCCCGGCACACCGCCGCCGCGATCGCCGCAGCACGCCGGGAAGCCGGAGTCGCGCCGAGCCCCGACGCGACCGAGACAGGCTTCGACGCGCGTGGCGCCGACGTCGACGGCGTCCGCGTGCACGCCGTCCGGCTGCGCGGTCTCGTCGCGCACGAGGAGATCCTGCTCGGCAACGAGGGGGAGCAGCTCGTCATCCGCCAAGACTCCTTCGACAGGAAGTCCTTCATGCCCGGCGTGCTCCTCGCGATCCGCGAGGTCGTCAGCCGGCCCGGCCTCACGGTCGGCCTGGAGAACGTCCTCGACCTCTCGTGAAGATCCGCCCGCTCCTCGGCGCCGTCGCCGTCACGGCGCTCTTGGCCCTGTACGTCGTCGCGGTCTTCGGCAGGGTTGTGGCCCTCGTGCAGACGGGTGAGCCCGTCGCGGTGGTCTTCGGCCTCGGTGTGGCCGTGGTCCCGGTGCTCGTGGTCGCGCTCGTGGCCCGCGAGTGGTGGACCGGCGTGGTCGTCCAGCGCATGGCGGACCGTCTCGCCGCGGACGGCGAGCTGCCTGTCGACACGCTCCCGCGCTCCCCAGGCGGCCGGATCGACAGGTCCGCGGCCGACGAGCAGTTCGGCGCGTACAGGGCGCGGGTCGAGGCCGAGCCGGAGAGCTGGCGTGCGTGGTACCTGCTGGCCTTCGCCTACGACGCCTCGGGGGACCGTAAGCGCGCCAGGTCGTCGCTGCGCACGGCGGCAGGGTTCTTCCGCGCGGAGCAGCGCACCCGCTGACATGCGACCCTGAGCCGGAGCATGCGCGCGCCACCTGCTCGGCGCAGCGGCGGCGGACAGGCGAGGGACGCGTCAGGCTAGCGGTCGAGGGACGCCGACCACCGTCGTTCTGCGACGGGACGCCCCGCCACGTCGAGGACGCGGGTCCGGCCGTCCTCGGCCAGCCCAGCCCCTGCGAAGAAGGCCTCGCGCGCCGTGTCGCCCTCGAGCACCCAGGTGCTCAGGTCCTCGGCCCCGTCGGCACGGAGCCTGTCCACGGCAGCAGACAGCAGCCGAGATCCGTGCCCGGAGCGCTGGGCGGTCGGCAGCACCTCGAGCGCGACGACCTGACCTGGCGCGACCGCCACGAAGCCGACGACGTCAGCCCGCTCGCAGGCCACGAGGACAGCGAAGTCCCGGCCGGGCGGAGAGGTGATCGCCGTCTCCCAGCGCTCTCGCATCTGGGCGACGTCCAGGTCCGCGAGCGCCTCGTCGCCGAGAGCGCTCCCGTGCGCGGCCCGCCAGGCCTCGACCTGGATGCGGACGACGTGGTCGGCGTCCTCGGGCAGGGACGGGCGGACGGAGACGTCTGCGGACTCGGTGAACAGTGCCATGGCGCGACCCTACCGGCTGCGTCTCGTCAGCGACCGCCCGGAGCCGGACCCGAGGTGCTCACATCGCGACGTAGACGGTCTCGAGGTACTCGTCGAGGCCAGCCTCCCCGCCCTCTCGGCCGAGCCCCGACTGCTTGAGCCCTCCGAAGGGGGCGCTCGCGTCGGAGACGAGACCACGGTTGATGCCGATCATCCCGGCCTCGAGCGAGTCGGACAGGTGCAGGGCGCGGCCGAGGTCACGGGTGTACGCATAGGCCACCAGGCCGTACTCGGTGCCGTTCGCGAGCTCGATCCCGTCGTCGTCCGAGCCGAAGGTGACGACGGGGGCGACGGGGCCGAAGGTCTCCTCCGTGACGACGGCGTGGTCACGGGGGACACGGTCGAGGACCGTGGGCAGGTAGAAGTGCCCGCGCCCCGAGGGCGCTGACCCGCCTGTGCGCACGCGGGCTCCGGCGTCGACCGCCGACTGGACGACCGAGCCGACAGACTCCACGGCTGCGGCCTCGATGAGCGGGCCGACGGTGACGCCGTCCCGGCTCCCGGGGCCGACCACCAGGTCGTCGAAGGCCGCGGTGAGCCTGTCCGTGAACTCGGCAGCCACAGACTCCTGCACGAGGAACCTGTTGGCTGCGACGCAGGTCTGCCCGGAGTTGCGCATCTTCGCGATCATGGCGCCCTCGACCGCAGCGTCGAGGTCAGCGTCGGCGAAGACGAGGAACGGGGCGTTCCCGCCGAGCTCCATCGACGTCTTGAGGATGCCGCCCGCGGCGCTCTCGAGCAGCGAGCGTCCGACAGGGGTCGACCCAGTGAAGGAGAGCTTGCGCAGGCGAGGGTCGGCGAGCAGCGGACCTGTGACGTCCCGCGAGGACGACGTCGGGACGACGTTGAGGATCCCGCCGGGCAGCCCGTGCGCCACGAGCGCGGCGCGCACGAGCTCGGCCACGTAGAGCGTGGTGAGAGGAGTCAGCCGGGCAGGCTTGACGACGACCGAGCAGCCCGCGGCGAGCGCAGGTGCGATCTTGCGGGTGAGCATGGCCAGCGGGAAGTTCCAGGGCGTGATGAGGAGCGCCGGGCCGACGGGCCTGCGGTGGATCATCTGCGTGCCACCGCCGGCGGGGGAGGTGCGCACGAGGCCGGGTACCCGGACCGCCTGCTCGGAGTACCACCTGACGAACTCAGCACCGTAGGTGACCTCGGCCCGCGACTCGGCGAGTGGCTTGCCGCACTCGGCGGTGATGAGCGCGGCGACGTCGTCGGCGTTGCGGGTCAGGGCGTCGAACACGTCGCGGAGCACGTCGGAACGGGTCCTCGGTGACGTGCGACGCCAGACCTCGGCGTGCTCGTGCGCGGCGTCGAGGGCCCGCAGGCCGTCGTCGGGCGAGCCGTCGGCCACGTCGAAGAGCGACTCTTCGGTCGCCGGGTCCCAGACCTCGAAGGTCGCGCCGGTGCTCGAGGGCTGCCAGCGGCCGTCGACGAGCATCGACGTGGGGAGGTGGGCTGCGACGGAGGGGGACAGGGGTGAGGTGCTCATCCCTCAGTATGGGCACGGGGGTGCCACGGTCGCCCGAGGAGACGCAGAGGAGACGTCGTCTGCCCGGGCTGCGCGGGAGCGACGTGCCCCAGGTCACCCACCAGCCCGGGCCTAGACTGGACGCCATGACGTCTTCGCCTCTGCAGCTCCCTTCGCCCGCTGTCCCGACGCAGTACGAAGACCTGCTGCGCCACGTCATGGAGCACGGGACCCGCAAGGCAGACCGCACAGGGACGGGGACCCGCAGCGTGTTCGGGCACCAGATGCGCTTCGACCTCTCCGAGGGCTTCCCGCTCGTGACGACCAAGCGCGTCCACCTGCGATCGATCGTCGGCGAGCTCCTGTGGTTCTTGCGTGGCGACTCCAACGTCCGCTGGCTCCAGGACAACGGCGTGCGGATCTGGAACGAGTGGGCTGACGAGGACGGCGAGCTCGGCCCGGTCTACGGCGTCCAGTGGCGCTCGTGGCCCACACCCGACGGCCGGCACGTCGACCAGGTCTCCCAGGTCCTCGAGACCCTGCGTACGAACCCCGACTCCCGACGGATGATCGTCTCGGCCTGGAACGTCGCAGACCTCGACGAGATGGCGCTCATGCCGTGCCACGCCTTCTTCCAGTTCTACGTCGCGGACGGCAGGCTCTCGTGCCAGCTGTACCAGCGCTCGGCCGACCTGTTCCTCGGGGTGCCCTTCAACGTCGCGAGCTACGCGCTCCTCACGCACATGGTCGCCCAGCAGGTCGGGCTCGAGGTCGGTGACTTCGTCTGGACCGGCGGGGACTGCCACGTCTACGACAACCACGTCGAGCAGGTCACCGAGCAGCTGACCCGGACCCCCTACGCCTTCCCGACCCTCGCCCTGCGCAAGGCGTCGTCGCTCTTCGACTACACCTTCGACGACGTGGTCGTCGAGGGCTATCAGCACCACCCGACGATCTCGGCCCCGGTCGCGGTATGAGCCCGGCGCAGCAGGTGGGCCTCGTCTGGGCCCAGGCGCGCGGCGGGGTCATCGGCGCCGGGGGGACGATGCCCTGGCACCTGCCCGAGGACGGCGCACACTTCCGCCGGACGACCGCGGGGTCGGTCGTCGTCATGGGGCGCGCCACGTGGGACTCGCTCCCGAGCCGGTTCCGCCCGCTGCCCGGCCGTACGAACATCGTGCTCACCCGCGCACCAGGGCTCGCCCTCGAAGGGGCCGAGGTCGTCGGGTCGCTCGAGGAGGCGCTCGCCGTCGCGGCCGACCGCTCGCCAGCTCGGGTCTGGGTGATGGGCGGCGGCGAGGTCTACAGGCAGGCGCTCGCTGTCGCCGACCTCCTCGTGGTGACCGAGATCGACACGCAGGTCGACGGGGACACGTACGCGCCAGAGATCGGTGACGGCTGGGTGGCCGAGCCTGTCGTCGGAGACGAGAGCGGTCCTGACGGCTGGACGCAGTCCCGCACAGGGCTCCGGTTCAGGTTCGTCGAGCACCGCCGGGCAGCGCCGCTCGGCTGAGGCGCCCGACCTCCCTCAGGCCGCGACCTGCTCCGCCGAGCGCAGCTCGGACACGGAGACGAAGGTGTAGCCCTCGTCGGTCAGCTCGGCGAGCAGCCTGCGCACTGCGACGTACAACGAGTCGGCGGGGGTCCCGCGGCCGTCGTGGCAGAGCACGACCATGCCCGGGCTCGCCGTCGCGACGTCGGTGTCGACCACCTTCTCCGCCTTCTCGGTCGGCAGGTGGTGCGACCACAGCGCCACGTCGTACCCGAGCTCTGAGGCTACGAGCAGGCCCGGTGCGTCGATCCGTCCCCAGGGCGGCCGCACGAGCGTGGGTGCGGTCCCGGTCGTCTCGGCGATCGCGTCGTGCGTCGAGCCGAGGTTCTCGCGGATCGCGTCGACGCTCATCGTGCTGAGGTCGAGGTGCCCAGACCCGTGGCTGGCGATCTCGTGACCGGCGTCGTGGACGTCCCGGGTGATCTCGGGGTGCTCGACGACGGCGTCGCCCATCTGGAAGAACGTCGCCCGGGCGTCGTGCACGGCGAGCGCGTCGAGGACCTGCGGGGTCCAGCGCGGGTCGGGTCCGTCGTCGAAGGTGAGCGAGACGAGCCTCTCGGCAGGGTGGGCCCGCCAGAAGACCTCGGTGCGGCACGCGACCGTCGAGTCTTGGGGGCGCGGCGCGACACGGTCGGTGGGGGACAGGCCGCGGTGCGGCGCGATCCCCGTCAGGGCCTCAGCTGTGAGGACGGCGCCGACGGTCCCCGCCATCGTCAGCGCGGACGCGCCCATCATGCGGCGTCTGGACATGGTCGTGCTCATACGGTGGCCCCCTGCTGGACGTGATGCGGCCCTCGGCCGCGCGCCAAGACCCTACCGGACCAGCGAGGAGCCTCGGCGTAGCCGCGAGCAGCGGGTCTCCGGGTCCCGGCACGGGGGCCGCGACGGGTAGGTTATGACCATGGCGCTCCCGACCTCCAGCACCCGTCCCTTCGGCACGATGCTCACCGCGATGGTGACCCCCTTCAGTCCCGACGGTGCTGTCGACCTCGACGCCGCCGTCGCTCTCGCGAGGCACCTGGTCGACGGTGGGCACGACGGCCTGGTGCTCAACGGGACGACCGGAGAGTCCCCGACGACCCACGCTCCCGAGAAGGCCGACCTGGTCCGCGCCGTCGTCGACGCCGTCGGAGACCGCGCTGTGGTCGTCGCGGGGGCCGGCTCGAACGACACCGACCACTCGATCCGCATGGCCGAGCAGTCGGCGGCCGCCGGCGCGCACGGGCTGCTCGTCGTCTCGCCCTACTACTCCCGCCCCTCGCAGGAGGGCATCGTCCAGCACACCACGGCGATCGCCGACTCGACCGACCTGCCCGTCATGGTCTACGACATCCCGGGCCGCTCCGGTGTGCGCCTCACGTCTGAGACCTACGAGCGGCTCGCGGGGCACGACAAGATCGTGGCCGTGAAGGACGCGACCGGTGACGTCTACGCCGCCGCGCAGAACATCGCCCGCACGGGTCTCGCCTGGTACAGCGGCGACGACGCCCTCTACCTGCCCTTCCTGGCCCACGGCGCCGTGGGTCTCGTGAGCGTCGTGGGGCACGTCGTGGGTCGCGAGCTCGTCGAGATCGGGCAGGCCTTCCAGGCGGGGGACCACGCGCGGGCCACGTCGCTGTTCGTCAGCATCGTGCCGGTCATCGATGCGGTGATGGGCGGCGGCTTCGGCGTGGTGATGATCAAGTCGGCGCTCGTCGACCTCGGACTCATCCCTGACGGGCACCTCAGGCTCCCGCAGGTCGGGGCGACGCAGGCCGAGGCTGAGGCCGTGCGCGCTGCGCTGCGCGCCGTCGGGCTGCTCGACGGCTCTGCCTCGCTGTAGACGGCTTCTGGCAGCGGGGGGTCTTCCATCCCTGCGGGAGGCCTTGTGACGGGCTGACCGGGGTGGGCGTGCACCGCCACCGGGGCCTGTTTCGCGGGTGATGTTCGACGCGTTGTCGTCGCGGGAGGTGGGGACCTCTCCCCGCTGACCTGACGCGGCGCTGTCGCGCGTATACCCTGACAGCGATTCCGCGAAGCATGCCGAGCTCCACCACCTGGGAGGACCCCCCATGACCTCACGCTTCAACCCCCCTCCGGGTTGGCCCCCTGCCCCTGCAGGCTGGACGCCCCCGCCCGGCTGGAGCCCGGACCCCTCGTGGCCGTCGCCGCCCCCGGGCTGGCAGCTCTGGGTCGAGGACGGCGCCGACGGTGGCCCGGCCGGGGCCTCCGACGACGTGTCACGGTTCTCCAAGCCTGACGCCCAGTCCGCCGCGACGTCGGTCATGCCGACCTACCAGGCCCCCGGAGCCCCTCAGCCGGGCGCTGTCCCGCCGAGCGGCTCTGTCCCCACGGCGCCTCCGGCGCCGTGGTCGGCGCAGGGCTCGGCTCCGTCGTGGCAGCAGGGTCCGGCAGGTCCCGGCGGCCCCGGCGCCGGTGGTCCTGACGGCTCCGGACCGTCGCGATCGGGCGGTAAGCAGTGGCTCATCCCCGTGATCATCGCGATCGTCGCGATCGGTGCCATCATCGCCGTCCTCTTCGCGACGGGCGTGCTCGGCGGGAGCGACGACCCGGAGCCCAAGCCGACCACGTCCTCCACGGCCGCCGAGACCGAGGACCCCACCGACGAGCCGACGACCGACGACGCGACGGACGAGCCGACCGACGAGCCGACGACCGACGACGCCACCGACGAGCCGACGGTCGAGCCGACCGACGAGGCGTCCGCCCCGGTGACCGGAGACGGTGGCTCGCGCACCTCTCCGCTCGCTCCCGGCGAGACCGCCCCGCTCGGCGAGTGGACCACCTCCTTCGCGGCGACGAACACCGATGCCTGGACCGAGATCTCTGCGTCGGGCGACGTGTCGGACTACTACGCGCCGACCGACGGGAACAGCTTCCTCATGGCGCCCGTGACCGTCACCTTCCTGGGTGAGGGCAGCGAGCCGCTGTACATGCTGGAGTACGTCTTCGTCTCGGCCGACGGCGTCACCTACAAGGACAAGTGCGGCTACGCACCGCTCCCGAACGAGCTCGACACCGGCCAGGAGCTCTACACCGACGCGTCGGTGACGGGCAACGTCTGCATCACCGTCCCGACCGACAAGATCGACGGCGGTGTCTGGCGCATGAGCGGCTGGGACCGTGTCAACAAGGACACCGAGGCGTACTTCGGCCTCAAGTGACCTGACGGGACCTCGGCTCGCGCCGACGGTCCCGTGCCCTGACGGAGCCAGGTGGTGGACACGCACCGCCTGGCTCCGTCGTTCGCGGCCTGAGCACGGATAGATTGGCGCCTATGGCTACGCGGACTACCCCCACCCCTCGCTCGACCTCGGGTGGCGCGAGGGGCGGCAAGACAGCCGCCCCCCGGACCGCTGCCAAGAAGGCACCCGTCGTCGAGACCCGCCCCCCGTGGTTCGTCCGGGCGGTGCGTGGTTTCTTCATGGGCATCGCCCACCTCTTCGGAGGCACGGCCCGCAGGGTCGGCCGCGGAGCACGTGACCTCGACCCGGCCCACAGGCGCGACGGGCTGGCCTTCGTCCTCCTGGCCTTCGCCCTCGTCGTCGCCGCCCGTGAGTGGTGGGGCGTCGAAGGGTCGGTCGCCGAGGGTCTGCACGTCCTGGTCGCCGGCACGCTCGGCGTCGTGGCCATCGCGCTGCCCGTCGTGCTGCTCGGCATGGCTGTGCGCATCATGCGCCACCCGGACCGCGAGCAGGCCAACTCCCGCATGACCATCGGGCTGTGCGCCATCACCGTCGCGGTCTGCGGCGTGGTGCACATCGGATCTGGACGGCCCGTCCCCGCAGAAGGCTTCGAGCAGCTGCGCGAGGCCGGCGGGATCGTCGGCTACGCGGTCGGGCACCCCCTCTCCGCAGGGCTGAGCACCTGGGTCGCCGTGCCGATCCTGCTGCTGCTCGCCTTCTTCGGCGTCCTCGTGGTCACCGCGACACCCGTGCACGCCATCCCGACGCGGCTGCGCGGCGTGTACGACAGGCTCACCGGCAACGACCAGCACGGCCTCGGCCGCGACGCAGCCGACGTCGAGCACGACGACGACGACCTCCACCTCGCCGAGGGCGTCTCGCGCCACGACGGCACCGACCCCGAGCCCGCGCCGGCTGCGAAGCCGCGACGGGTCCGCGGCTCGCGAAAGTCGCGCGAGCAGACCGCCGACGACTCCACGACGGTGCTCCCCGGGGGCTACGTGGGCGACGAGGCCTTCGAGCGCGCCGCAGCCCTCGAGCGCGAGCTGCTGGAGAACGCCGCCGCCGACGGGGGAGACGTGTACGCCGACCCCGAGACCGAGATGCTCGCGGCCGCCGTCGTGTACGGGGAGGACGACCCCTCCGACGCCTCACGCCCGGCGGCACCCTCGGACGCCCCGACCGCGGCGATCGCGACGGTCGTCGAAGACCGCACCGCCCGGGTCTTCGACGCACCTCCGACGACCGCCGTGCCCCCCGGCGAGCAGCCCATGCTCGACGGCGACACCGTGTACGTGCTCCCCGACGAGGACACCCTGGTCAAGGGCGCGCCGCACAAGGTCCGCTCCGCGGCGAACGACAGGGTCGTCGAGGCCCTCACGACGGTCTTCGAGCAGTTCGACATCGCCGCGAAGGTCACCGGCTTCACGCGCGGCCCGACGGTCACCCGGTACGAGGTCGAGGTCGGTCCTGGCCTCAAGGTCGAGCGCGTCACCGCGCTCAGCAAGAACATCGCCTACGCGGTCGCCTCGGCCGACGTCCGCATCCTCTCCCCGATCCCCGGCAAGTCCGCGATCGGCATCGAGATCCCGAACACCGACCGTGAGACCGTCGTGCTCGGAGACGTGCTGCGCTCAGCCGTCGCGCGGCGGTCCGAGCACCCGATGATCATGGGTGTCGGCAAAGACGTCGAGGGTGGCTACGTCGTCGCGAACCTCGCCAAGATGCCGCACATCCTCGTGGCCGGGGCGACCGGAGCCGGTAAGTCCAGCTTCGTCAACTCGATGATCACCTCGATCCTCATGCGCGCGACCCCTGACGAGGTGCGCATGGTGCTCGTCGACCCCAAGCGTGTCGAGCTGACGATCTACGAGGGCATCCCGCACCTCATCACCCCGATCA
Source organism: Sanguibacter sp. Leaf3 (assembly GCF_001425965.1). Lineage (NCBI taxonomy): Bacteria > Bacillati > Actinomycetota > Actinomycetes > Micrococcales > Sanguibacteraceae > Sanguibacter > Sanguibacter sp. Leaf3. The sequence goes on from NZ_LMRH01000001.1 coordinate 1,577,048, forward strand.
TCACCAACCCGAAGAAGGCTGCCGAGGCCCTCGAGTGGGTCGTCCGCGAGATGGACGCCCGCTACGACGACCTCGCGATGTTCGGGTACAAGCACATCGACGACTTCAACGCCGCGGTCCGCTCCGGCAAGGTCAAGCCGCTGCCCGGCTCCGAGCGCAAGATCGCGCCGTACCCCTACCTGCTGATCGTCGTCGACGAGCTCGCCGACCTCATGATGGTCGCCCCCCGCGACGTCGAGGCGTCGATCCAGCGGATCACCCAGCTCGCCCGCGCGGCAGGCATCCACCTCGTGCTCGCCACGCAGCGTCCGAGCGTCGACGTGGTCACCGGGCTCATCAAGGCCAACGTCCCGTCGCGGCTCGCCTTCGCGACGTCGTCGCTCGCCGACTCGCGCGTCGTGCTCGACCAGCCCGGGGCGGAGAAGCTCGTCGGACAGGGTGACGCCCTGTTCCTGCCGATGGGTGCGTCCAAGCCGATCCGTGTCCAGGGCGCGTGGGTGGGGGAGAGCGAGGTCCACGCCGTCGTCGAGCACGTCAAGGCCCAGCTCAAGCCCGTCTACAGGGCCGACGTCGCCGTCACGGCGACCAAGAAGCAGGTCGACGAAGACATCGGCGACGACCTCGACCTGCTGCTGCAGGCCGCCGAGCTCGTCGTGACCACCCAGTTCGGGTCGACGTCGATGCTGCAGCGCAAGCTGCGGGTCGGCTTCGCCAAGGCTGGGCGCCTCATGGACCTGCTCGAGTCCCGTGAGATCGTCGGCCCGTCGGAGGGGTCCAAGGCGCGCGACGTCATGGTCCAGCCCGACGACCTCCCGGCCACCCTCGCGATGCTCCGCGGAGACGGCGGGGCCGCTGGCGGCGCGTCCCAGGGGCCAGGTGCACCCTTCGACGCCCAGGCCGACGAGCCGCCGGCCTCGCACTACGAAGACCTCAGCGCGAACATGCCACCGACGGCCGTGGACTACCACGACAGCGCCGACACCGAGGACGACGGCTGGAGCGGCCCGGTCCGGTGAGGTCGGTGTGCTCAGTGCTGGCCGGGCGAGGCCCGCGCGGGGAGGTCCTCTACGGCGGGTCTGGCGTCGCGAGGGACGCGCCCGATCGTGCGGCCTGACGGAGGAGCCGCGGACTGGCTGTCGCCGTGGGGTGGCGCAGGCTGACTCACGAGCGCCTACGCTGGTCGGGTGAGTACCCAGACAGCGTCGCCGTGGAACATCGCGAACATCATCACGATGGTGCGCATCGCCCTCGTCCCCGTCTTCGGGTGGGCGTTGATGCAGGAGGGCGGCGACGACGTCACCTGGCGGCTCGTGGCCGTCGTGATCTTCGGGGTCGCGGCGATCACCGACAGGCTCGACGGCTACCTCGCCCGCAAGAACGACCTGGTGACAGACCTCGGCAAGATCCTCGACCCGATCGCCGACAAGGTCCTCATCGGGACGGCGCTCGTCCTGCTCTCCGTCCTCGGAGAGCTCTGGTGGTGGGTTACGATCGCGATCTTGGTCCGTGAGCTGGGCATCACCCTCATGCGGATGGTCATCCTGCGCTACGTCGTCATGCCGGCCTCGCGCGGGGGCAAGCTCAAGACCGTCCTGCAGTCCGTGGCGATCCCCATCTTGCTGCTCCCGCTCGACCACCTCCCCGCCTTCGTCGGGTGGGTCGGCAACCTGGCGATGGGGGCTGCCTTCGTCGTCACGATCGCGACGGGTGTCGACTACGCCCTCCAGGGATGGCGCGTCGTCCGCGAGCACAGGGCAGAGCAGCGGCTCTCGGGTGCCGACGGCACCGAGACCGTGCGGCACGGCTCGCAGCAGCCGTGAGCATCCCTGCGGCCAGCCCCACCCGGCTGGTCGGTCTGCTGGCGGCGTCCGGGCGGACGCTCGCCACGGCTGAGTCGCTGACCGGAGGGGCGCTCGCCGCGCGCGTGGTCGACGTCCCTGGGGCGTCGGCGGTCTTCCGAGGTGGCGTGGTCGCCTACGCGACCGAGCTCAAGGCACGGCTTCTCGACGTCGACCCGGACCTGCTCGCGCGCCGCGGCGCTGTCGACCCCGACGTGGCTCTCGCGATGGCGGCCGGGGTCCGCGCGCGTCTGGGCGCTGACGTCGGCGTGTCGACGACAGGTGTCGCGGGCCCCGACCCCCAGGACGGCGTCGCCCCGGGCACCGTGTACGTCGCCGTCGACGACGGGACGGGTGAACCTCGCGTCCGCCGGCTCCAGGTCGAGGGACCGCGCGATGTGGTCCGGGCCGCGAGCGTGGAGGCTGCGCTCGGTCTGCTCGACGAGGTGCTGTCTGCGGGGTGAACCCTGTCCCACCTGGTGCAGCGCGGGAACAACGGGGCAGCCCGTCGCGTTGGACAGGGCGTGATGACAAATCGTGGTGACCGCCGGACCGATGTGACGAGACCGTCGAGATCTGGCGTCGGTGTTCCCCTCGCAGGGCAGCCTGTCGGTCGATCAGGGTACGGTAGAACAGACGCAGCGTCGACGTCCGCACGACCGGACGGACGACGGAGCGTCATCATGAGACCACAGCCAGCACCGGACACGAGAGGAGGACGTCAGATGGTCGTACTACGCCGCGAGATCGGTGACGTACTGCGAGATGCTCGCCAGCTTCAAGGACGCACGCTCCGCGAGGTGTCCTCGGCAGCACGGGTGTCGCTCGGGTACCTCAGCGAGGTCGAGCGAGGCCAGAAGGAAGCATCGTCGGAGCTCCTCGGTTCGATCTGCGAGGCTCTCGACATCCCCCTCTCCTCGATCCTGCGAGAGGTCAGCGACCGCATCGCGGTCGCCGAGGGTCTGCTCATCCCCGACACCGTCCCGGCAGACCTTGCCGCCATGGGTCGGGACCAGCTCGGGCGTCCCGTGAAGGACCTCCAGCCGATCGGTTGACGGCTCGGCCCTCCGGGGCCCCGCGGTCAGACCGCACGCACGACCTCGATCAGGCCGCGTACCCCAGGGTGCGCGGCCTGATCGTCTTCTGTCTCGAGTCCCTGCTCAGGTCCGCGGGAGCCCGCGCTCGTTCAGGCCCGGCCGGGCGGCGGAGGCTGGCACGTCGGGCAGTAGAACATCGGGCGCTCCATCGGGGCGACCCCCGCGAGACCGCGGACGATCGTGGTGCCGCAGCGGTGGCACGGAGAGCCTGACCTCGAGTGCACGTGCACGATCCGACCGTCGACAGGTCGAGCGATCCCTCGTCCGAGGTTGCGCCGGATGCTGCCCAGGAGCGGGCGCAGGTCGACCTCGGCCGCAGGGGTCCACGGCCAGATCTTCTGGTCGAAGAGGCCTTCGGCCGCGAAGAGGGTGCCGACACCGACCATGAGCGTCTGGTCGAGCAGGCAGTCTCCGACGGGTCGGGCCCCCTGCTCCTGATAGCTGCGGATCACCGCGGTGAGCCCGTCGGGCGAGCTGGCGAAGTCTGGCGCGAGGATGTCCGGGCCGAGATGGTCGAGCAGCGTGTGCTCGTCTCGGGTCCTCACCAGGTCGAGCATGCCGAGCCTGTCGCCGACGCAGGTCCAGGTCTCGTTGGCGAGCACGGCGCGGACCGTCGGGCTCCGGGCCAGGCGCGCGGCGGGGTCTGTCCTGTGCACCCGCCACGTGCCGTCCATCCGCAGGTGGGTGTGGAGCGTCCACCCGGTGTCGACGGTCGTCAGGACGTGCTTGCCGTAGGCGCGAGAGCGCAGCACCGTGGCTCCGGACAGAGCGGTCGGGTCCAGGTTCGGCCACCGGAGCTCGGCCCAGGTGAGGACCGTGCCGCTGAGCGCCTCGTCCAGCCGGCGGGCCGTCAGGTAGACGGTGTCCCCCTCAGGCACGGGCCGCTCCTGACGCAGGACGGCCTGCTGGCAGACCGGAGAGCCGCAGGCCGGAGGGCGTTGGGCCGAAGCCCGCTCCGACGAGGGCAGCCACGCCAGCGGTGCGGCTCGAACCGCCGACAGTCAGCGACTCGTCGCCGTCGACCCTGCGGAGCGTCACCTTGCCGAGCCTGCCGTCGGAGACGGCGCGTGCGAGCGCTCGGGCGGCCGCGTCGAGCACGACAGGGTCGTCGCTGAAGGTCAGGAGGCTGCGCCCCCCGCGCTCGAGGTACAGGGCGAGCTCACCGCGGACCACGACGACGTGCGCCCCAGCCTTGCGTCCCGGTCGGTGCCCCGAACGCCCTGCCTCGTCAGCCCCCGGCGAGGCAGGCCAGGCGAGCGCCGCGCCGTAGGGCTGCGCGGGGTCGGTCGCGGCCAGGCACAGGGCTGTCGGCGGATCGGTCCGCTCGGCCTCTCGGAGCCTGTCGTTCTCGGCCGTGCGGAGCCGGTCGACAGCGCCGGGGAGCGCGAACTGCGACCCCCCGAGATGCTCGACGAAGTACCCGCGACGGACCTGACCGGCCGACTCGAGGGCGCCGAGCACCTTGTAGACCCCCCTGTACTCCGAGGTCACCTGCTCGGCGCCGGTGACGGCCCGGGTGAGCACACCGTGCCGGTCCAGCAGGACCGTCGCGAGCGCATGGGCGCGACGGGTCGTGTCGACGTCGCGCACCGGGAGGGCAGACCATCTCCCGCCACCTGACGGGTCGGCGGCTGCCTCTCGGAGCGACGAGGCGGTGGCTCCGAGCGAGGAGAAGCGCGGACGACGGCTCAGCGGTCGCGGCCTGGCCGCCGGGGTGGACCTGCTCGCCGCTCGGCGACCGCTCAGCCGGCCGCGCAGGGGGCCGAGGGTGTCGTTGGTGACCTGGCCGGACCAGACGAGCTCCCAGAGCGCCGCGAGCACGTCGGGGCCGGGGTGCTCGAGCGACGAGGCGAGCCGAGGGTAGAAGAACCCGCCCGCTGCCTCGAGGAGCCCGAGGACAGCCGCCTGCAGCTCGGTCAGAGGTGCGTCGTCGGTCTCCACGGGGCGCAGCGTCAGGTGGGCCGACTCGGCGAGGTGCAGGCTGACCATGGCGTCCGCCGTACCCCGACCGCCCGGGAGCTCGTGGTGGCCGCACCAGACGACCTCGCCCGAGGTGGTGAGCTCGTCGAGCATCGAGGGTCTGTAGTCGACGACACGGGCGGGGAGGATCTGGGACTCGAGGGCGGAGACCGGCACGGGTGCACCTGAGAGCTGTTCGACGACCCTGTAGAGCCCGTCGACGCCTCGCAGGCCGCCGACAGACTGCCAGCGGGGCAAGAAGACACCGAGGGCCGGGTGCTGGACGGGCTCGACCTCGGCGCGCAGGGCAGCGAGAGACCTGCGGCGCAGGGTGCGCAGGACGTCGGCGTCGCAGTACTCCTCGCCCGTCCCGCCGAGGACGTCGGGCCGGAGGCGTCCCGTGACGAGCTGCCCCGCCTGCACGTGGCGTCGCAGGACGTCTGCGACGACAGCCACCCCGAGCCCGTACCGTGCCGCGAGGTCGCGTGCTGCGAAGGGGCCGTGCGTGCGGGAGTACCGCCTCACGAGGTCACCGAGCGGGTCGGGCACGAGCTCCGTGACGCTCTCGGGCAGCCCGACGGGCAGCGCGACACCGAGGGCGTCGCGCAGACGTCCGGCGTCCTCGGCGACGGCCCACCGCTCTGCGGGGTCGACCCCTGCGATCCTCACCTGGATGACCCGCCGGCTCGCGGCCAGCGCGTCGAGCCACGCCGGCGCCTCGGACCTGACGTCCTCGCGGGTGCGCTCGACCACCTCGGCGGTGGTCAGCGGTCCGGTGCGACGGAGCAGGTCCCACACGTCTTCGCCGTGGCGGGCGTGCCGCTCGGGCGCGAGCCCGCTGAGCTCTTGCTCGGTGCGGACCACGGCGTCGGGGTCGAGCAGGTCGGCGATCTGCGAGCTGCCGTCGCTGCCGAGCAGCTCGGCGAGCAGGTCCGGGTCGAGGGTCAGCGCGGCCGCGCGGCGCTCGGCGAGCGGGGCGTCTCCGTCGTAGAGGAACTGAGCCGTGTACCCGAACAGCAAGGACTGGGCGAAGGGCGACGGTGTCCGCGTGGTCACCTCGACGACGCGCACGGTGCCGTTCTCGACGTCTCGCATGAGGGAGACGAGGGACGCGACGTCGAAGTCGTCCTGCAGGCACTCGCGGATCGCCTCGAGGACGATCGGGAAGTCAGGGAACCCCGAGGCGACGCTCAGCAGCTGGGCCGACCTGTGGCGTTGCTGCCAGAGCGGCTGGCGTCTGTCGGGCCGGCGCCGGGGGAGCAGGAGGGCTCGTGCGGCGGCCTCGCGGAACCGTGCGCCGAACAGGTTGGAGCCGCTGAGCTCGGTGCGCACAGCCGTCTCGACGGCCTCGGGGTCGAGCAACAGCTCGGCGAGGTCGACCTGGTCCCGCGACCCGTCGGTGCTCGTGCCGTCGGGGAGCTCGGCGAAGGGGTCGGAGACGTCCGGCATGCGCAGCACGATGCCGTCGTCGGAGTGCATGGCCGCGGCGTCGATGCCGAAGCGTTCCCTGATCCGCGCGGCGAGCACCAGCGCCCAGGGGGCATGGACCTTCGCGCCGTAGGGGGAGTGGATGACCACACGCCAGTCTCCGAGCTCGTCGCGGAACCTCTCGACCAGCAGCGTCTTGTCGTCGGGGACGACACCCGTGGCCTCGCGCTGCTCGTCGAGGTAGGCGCGGAGGTTGTCGGTCGCCCAGGGGTCGAGCCCTGCCCAGGGGCTGTCGTCCGCACGTGACGCCTCGGCCCCCGCGGAAGCTCCGGGCCCTCGGGCGGGTCCGGCGGCTCCGGCGGGTCCTGTCGCCTCGCGGACCCAGGCGCCGATGGCGCGGCCGAGCTCGGCAGGCCGTCCAGGGGAGTCGCCCTTCCAGAACGGCAACCGGCCCGGCACACCGGGCGCCGGGCTGACGAGCACCTGGTCGGGAGTGATGTCCTCGATCCGCCACGTGCTCGAGCCGAGGGTGAAGGTGTCCCCGACGCGTGACTCGTAGACCATCTCCTCGTCGAGCTCGCCGACCCGTTTGCCACCTCGTGGTGCCCCGGAGTCGCCTGTCGCGTCGGTCGCGCCGGAGGCGAGGAACACCCCGTAGAGCCCGCGGTCGGGGATCGTCCCGCCGCTCGTGACAGCGAGCCGTAGCGCGCCGGGCCGCGCAGAGAGGGTGTCCGTCACGCGGTCCCACACGATGCGCGCGCGGAGCTCGCCGAAGTCTTCGCTCGGGTACCGGCCGGCGAGCATGTCGAGGACGGCCCGCAGCGTGCGGTCGCCCAGGGTGGTGTACGGGTCCGAGCGGCGCAGGACCGTCGCGAGCTCGTCGAGGTGCCAGTCTTCGGTCGCCACCATCGCGACGATCTGCTGCGCCAGGACGTCGAGGGGGTTGCGCAGCACGTGCACGGGTTCGATGCTCCCGGTCCGCATGCGCCCGGCGATGACTGTCGACGGGACGAGGTCACCTCGGTGCATCGGGAAGACGACGCCGTGCGAGACAGCGCCCACCTGGTGCCCTGCGCGCCCGATCCGCTGGAGCCCGCTCGCGACGGACGGGGGCGAGCCGATCTGGACGACGAGGTCGATGGCACCCATGTCGATGCCGAGCTCGAGAGACGAGGTCGAGACGACAGCGGGCAGCCGCCCTTCTTTGAGCTCGGTCTCGGTGTGGGTGCGCTCGGCGCGGCTCATCGAGCCGTGGTGGGCGCGGGCGAGGACGCCCGGTGCCCCGGTCGAGGCACCAGACTGACCTGAGACGAGCGCTGGGTGCACCTCGCCGTGGTCGACGGTTCCCTCACCCTGACGCTCGGCCCACACCTCGTTCATGCGAGAGGTGAGCCGCTCGGCGCCGCGCCGGGAGTTGGTGAACACGAGCGTCGAACGGTGAGCCGCGACGAGGTCGACCACGCGTTCTTCGATGTGGGGCCAGACCGAGGGTCGGGCCCGAGGCCCTGCGGCAGCGCCGGAGAGGTCCGGCACGCCCGGGGCAGGATGGGACGTGCCCGACCTGTCGGTGCTCGCGGCGGGTGCTCCGGCTGCGGGTGAGGTGCCTGAGGCGTCGAGGCCCTGCGGGTCTGGCTTCACTGCAGAGGCGACCGGGCCGGTCTGCTCAGGTCCACCTCCGACCGTCGGCGCCGACCGCAGGTCGGCGAGGTCGGGGACCGGCACCACGACGTCGACCTCGATCGTCTTCGACGCCGGCGGCTGGACCACGTCGACAGGTCGACCACCCTCGGACGGAGTCCTGCCCCCTGCGAGGAACGCTGCCACGGCCGCCACCGGGGTGACTGTCGCCGAGAGCCCGATCCGCTGGACCGGAGCCTCGACGAGGGCGTCCAGCCGCTCGAGCGAGACGGCGAGGTGGGCACCGCGCTTGGTGCCGGCGACGGCGTGGATCTCGTCGAGGATCACCGTGGTGACACCTCGGAGGCCTTCTCTGGCCCCTGAGGTGAGGATGAGGAACAACGACTCCGGTGTCGTGATGAGGATGTCGGGGGGAGTGGTCGCGAAGGCGCGGCGCTCGCTCGCCGGGGTGTCCCCGGTGCGGGTGCCGACACGGACCTCACGGATGCTCTCGCCGCGGCGCGCTGCGGCCTGCCGGACCCCGGCGAGCGGAGACCGCAGGTTCCGCTCGACGTCGGCGGCCAGGGCCTTGAGGGGTGAGACGTAGAGCACGCGGCACCGAGCAGCAGGGTCGGGCTCGGGACCTGAGGCGTCCAGGAGCCCGTCGAGCGCCCACAAGAAGGCGGCCAGCGTCTTGCCCGAGCCTGTCGGTGCGACGACGAGGGCGTGGTGGCCGACCGCGACGGCGTCCCAGGTGCCGGTCTGTGCGGCGGTCGGCGCGTGGAAGGCGCCGTCGAACCAGTCCTGCGTGGCGGGGCTGAAGCGACGCAAGCCGCTCAGAGGGGTCGTGCGGGCGCTCCCTGCGGGAGGGCGGGTGCCGCTCGACGTCTCGTCCTGCTCTGGTGTGGCCACCCTGACATTGTGTCTGGTCCCGCCGACACACGACGGACGTGGCACCCTACTGGTGTGCGAAACAGAGAGTTCTGGGACCTGGTGGACGAGGTGTTCGGCCGTGGGTACGGGCGGACGCTGGCTGACGACCAGATGCTCACCGCCCTCGGAGACCGCACAGCGGCCCAGGCGATCGAGGCCGGTGTCGAGCCGCGGGTGGTGTGGCACGCGCTGTGCGACGCCATGGACGTGCCCGACGAGCGCCGCTGGGGGCACGACAGGTTCCGGCAGGCACCGCCGCCGCGCTGACAGGTCCCGACGGGCGCTGACGGTCGCCGACGGGCGCTGACGGCACCGCCGCCGCGCTGACGGGCGCTGACGGGCGCCGTCGGTCAGCATCCGCAGACACGCCGGGGCCGCACTGGATCTTCGAACAGATGTTCGGTTATCGTTGTCCGCAGGGCGCCTCTTCTGATGCGTCGTCCACAGGTCCGCACGGCCGAGAGGTCGTTGTCAGTGGGTGGACGTAGCGTCCTCACCAACGACAGGCACCACACCGAGCGGGCTACCGCTCACAGACGGAGAGGCGGCAGACATGCCCGCACCAGCAGACCGCGAGAAGGCCCTCGAGGCGGCGCTCGCACAGATCGACCGGAACTTCGGCAAGGGCTCGATCATGCGGCTCGGCGAAGAAGGCCGCGCCCCCGTCGAGGTCATCCCGACCGGCTCGATCGCGCTGGACATCGCACTCGGCATCGGTGGGCTCCCGCGCGGCCGCGTCGTGGAGATCTACGGCCCCGAGTCGAGCGGTAAGACGACGGTCGCCCTCCACGCCGTCGCGAGCGCCCAGCGCAACGGTGGCATCGCCGCCTTCATCGACGCCGAGCACGCTCTTGACCCCGACTACGCGAAGAAGCTCGGCGTCGACACCGACGCGCTGCTGGTCTCGCAGCCGGACACCGGAGAGCAGGCCCTCGAGATCGCCGACATGCTGATCCGCTCCGGTGCGATCGACATCATCGTCATCGACTCTGTCGCGGCCCTCGTGCCCAAGGCTGAGATCGAGGGCGAGATGGGTGACAGCCACGTCGGTCTGCAGGCTCGCCTCATGTCGCAGGCGCTCCGCAAGATCACCGGTGCGCTCAGCTCCTCAGGGACCACCGCGGTGTTCATCAACCAGCTGCGCGAGAAGATCGGCGTGATGTTCGGCTCGCCCGAGACGACCACAGGTGGAAAGGCGCTGAAGTTCTACGCCTCGGTCCGCCTGGACATCCGACGCATCGAGACCCTCAAGGAGGGCACCGAGCCCGTCGGCAACAGGACCCGCGTCAAGGTCGTCAAGAACAAGATGGCCCCGCCGTTCAAGCAGGCTGAGTTCGACATCCTCTACGGTCACGGCATCTCCCGCGAGGGTGGGCTGATCGACATGGGTGTCGAGCACGGCTTCGTCCGCAAGTCCGGCTCGTGGTTCACCTACGACGGCGACCAGCTCGGGCAGGGCAAGGAGAACGCCCGCACCTTCCTCAAGGACAACCCCGACCTCGCCAACGAGCTCGAGAAGCGCATCAAGGAGAAGCTCGGCGTGGGCGCTCAGGTCGACGCCCCGGCCGTCCCAGCGCCGATCGACGCAGCGCCCGCCAAGGCTGCTGCCAAGGGGAAGAAGAGCGACTCCTGAGTCGCTCGACAGGCTCGCAGAGGCCGCAGACCGCTCCTGGGGAAGAGGAGAGGGCTGCGGTCTCTGCGCTGTCCCACGCCGAGAAGATCGAGAGCGCTCGCAACCGTGCGCTCAAGATCCTCACCGCCACGGCCAAGAGCAGGCACCAGCTCGAAGAGCGGCTGCTGAAGGCCGGGGAAGAACCTGAGATCGTCACCGAGCTGCTCGACAGGCTCGAGAACGTCGGGCTCCTCGACGACGCCCAGCTGGCGGCCATGATCGTCCGGACGCGGTTCTCCGAGCGTGGCCAGACGCGGCGTGCTATCGCCCAGGAGCTCCGCCGCAAGGGGATCGACGGGGAGGTCGCCGAGGAGGCTCTCGCGCAGGTGGACGACGCCGACGAGGCCGGTGCAGCCGTCGAGGTCGCCCGCAAGAAGCTCCGGCAGACCGCGTCGCTCGACCGCCCTGTGCGTATCCGTCGGGCTCTCGGAGCCCTCGGACGCAAGGGCTACTCCTCAGGTGTCGCGATGCAGGCGATCCAGAGCGTGCTCGCCGAGGAGCCGGCGATCCCGGACGACGGCGGGTCGACGGAGGACGATCTCGGCGACACGGGCCCTGGAGACGACTGGATCTAGCGGCGGTCGGTGATGATGGGACCCGCGCCCGTCCGAGGTGCCCGCCCAACCTCGAAGGAGTGCCCCGCCGTGACCGGTGCAGAGCTCGGAGTCGTCCTCGCGCTGCTCCTCACCTGCCTGGTCGCGCTCCTGCTCGTCCAGACCGCCCGTCGCGAGGCAGCGGCGGTCCGTGCCCGGGCAGCTGACGACGTCGCGGACCTGCGTGCCGACAGCCGCCGCAGGGACGAAGAGTCCAGGGCGCGGGTCGACGAGGTCCGAGCACTCGAGAAGGACCTCGTTGCTCGCCGTGCACGGCTCGAGGCTGCCGAGGCGCGGCACCAGGACCAGGTCCTCTCCGCCGCCGGAGCGGCCCGGCTCGCCTCGGAGGAGCTCGCCGGTCGTCAGGCCGAGGTCGAGCGAGAGCTCGAGAGCGCTGCTGGCCTGAGCCGGGAGGACGCGCTCGCCAGGCTCACCGACGTACTCCGGACGCAGGCCACCCGCCAGGCGGAGGCGACCGTCCGCACGGCGGAGGCCTCGGCGCGGCGCACGGCGGACCAGACCGCGCGACGCATCGTCGCCGCTGCCGTGCAACGCCTGAGCGTCCCCACCAGCTCGGCAGTCGCGGTGACCCTCGTCCCGCTGCCCTCGGACGACCTCCGCGGTCGGATCATCGGACGGGAAGGACGCAACATCCGGACCTTCGAGGCTGTCACCGGGGTCAACCTCCTCGTCGACGACGACTCGTCCACAGTCCAGCTCTCGTCCTTCGACCCCGAGCGCAGAGAGGTCGCGCACGCGACCCTCCAGATGCTCTTCGACGACGGGCGGATCCACCCGCAGCGCATCGAGTCCGCCTACGCCCTCGCCCTCGCCGGGAGCGACGACCGCGCTGTCGCGGCCGGGCACGACGCCGCCGAGCGCGCCGGGGTGCTACGCCTGCCCCACGACCTCGTGGTCGTCGTCGGTGCGCTCCGGCTCCGGACCTCCTACGGCCAGGACGTCCTCGAGCACAGCGTCGAGGCTGCTCTCGTCGCGGCTGCCCTGGCGGCCGAGCTCGGGGCGGACGTCGAGGTCGCGCGGCGCGCCGCGTTCCTCCACGACATCGGCAAGGCCCGCAGCCTCACGGCTGGCGGTACCCACGCGGCTGCGGGTGCGGACCTGCTGCGTGATGCGGGGGAGTCCGCCGAGGTGGTCAACGCTGTCGCCGCCCACCACGGCGAGGTCGCTGCCGAGACCGTCGAGGCCGTCCTGGTCCAGGCGGCCGACGCGAGCTCGGCGGCGCGGCCCGGTGCACGCCGTGACGAGCTCGAACGGTACGTCGAACGGATGGAGCGGCTCGAGGGTCTCGCCGCAGCGCACCACGGGGTCGTGCGCGCCCTCGCCCTGGCGAGCGGCCACGAGCTCAGGGTGGTCGTCGAGCCGGCAGCCGTCCCCGACGCCGACCTGCCCGGCCTGGCCCGCGAGATCGCCCGAGACATCGAGGCTGCGCTGAGCTTCCCCGGGGAGATCTCGATCACCGTGGTCCGTGAGCTCCGCGCGCACGCGACCGCCGGCTGATCCCAGCCCGCCGACCTTGGGCACGGCCTGTCAGGGGCTCCAGAGTCGTCAGCCGATGCCTCGCGCGGGTCGTAAACTGGGGCCGATGTCATCGAACACCCTGCCGCTCGACGCGCTGACCCAGACCCCGTCGGACACCGGCCACGAGACCCCCCGGACCTACGTCGTCCGTACCCTCGGGTGCCAGATGAACGTCCACGACTCCGAGCACATGTCCGGCATGCTCGAGCAGGCCGGCTACAGCCGCGCGACCCCCGAGGCGGCGTCCCGGGACGAGGCCGACGTCGTCGTCATCAACACCTGCGCGGTCCGCGAGAACGCCGCGACCCGCCTCTACGGCAACCTCGGCCAGCTGGCAGGGGTCAAGAGCAGGCGTCCTGGGATGCAGATCGCCGTGGGCGGCTGCCTCGCGCAGAAAGACCGGTCCACGATCGTCGAGCGTGCTCCGTGGGTCGACGTCGTCTTCGGCACCCACAACCTCGATGCGTTGCCGGTGCTCCTCGAGAGGGCTCGGCACAACGAGGCCGCGCAGGTCGAGATCGCCGAGTCGCTCCAGGTGTTCCCGTCCACGCTGCCCACCCGCCGAGAGTCCGTGTACGCGGGATGGGTGTCGATCTCCGTCGGCTGCAACAACACCTGCACCTTCTGCATCGTGCCCCACCTGCGGGGCAAGGAGCGGGACAGGCGTCCGGGCCAGGTGCTCGCCGAGGTCGAGGCGCTCGTCGCGCAGGGCGCCATCGAGGTGACGCTGCTGGGCCAGAACGTCAACAGCTACGGCGTCGAGTTCGGAGACCGCGGCGCGTTCGCGCACCTGCTGCGGGCGTGCGGGCAGATCGACGGTCTCGAGCGGGTGCGCTTCACCTCCCCGCACCCCGCGGCCTTCACCGACGACGTCATCGAGGCGATGGCGCAGACGCCGAACGTCATGCCGCAGCTGCACATGCCCCTCCAGGCCGGGTCCGACAGGATCTTGCGCGCCATGCGCCGTTCGTACAGGTCCGACAAGTTCCTCGGGATCTTGGACCGCGTCCGTGCCGCGATGCCTGAGGCGGCGATCACGACAGACCTCATCGTCGGCTTCCCGGGGGAGACCGAAGAGGACTTCCGCGAGACGCTGCGTGTGGTCGAGGCGAGCCGTTTTGCCTCGGCCTTCACCTTCCAGTACTCACCGCGCCCCGGTACCCCCGCCGCGACGCTCGAGGACCAGGTGCCGAAGGAGGTCGTCCAGGAGCGCTACGAGAGGCTCATGGCGCTCCAGGACTCGGTCTCCGCGAGCGAGAGCGCGCGGCAGGTGGGCCGCACCGTCGAGGTCCTGGTCGCCGAGGGTGCGGGACGCAAGGACGGCGCGACGCACAGGCTCACCGGGCGTGCCCAGGACAACCGCCTCGTGCACCTCGCCGTCCCCGCTCACCTGACCCACGCCCTGCGGGACGGACCGACAGCGCCGGTCGACGACCCGCGCCTGAGCGAGAGCATCGATCCGGAGCTTCCTCGTCCCGGCGACGTCGTCACCGTCCAGGTCACGGGGTCTGCGCCCTACCACCTGGTCGCCGACTCGGTCCTCGCTGGAGAGCAGCCCGTCGGGCACGACGGGGTGACCTCGGCCGGTGGCCGGGTCTACGCGGTCCGTCGCACCCGGTCTGGCGACGCGTGGGCGGCTCGCGAGCGAGCCAGGGCCGGGCTCGGAGACGACGCGCACTCGCACGGCGACGCGGCCGCACCGGCAGGTGGGCCCGTGGTCCTCGGGATGCCCGTCCTGCGCCGCAGCTGACGCGGTCCGACCGGCACCGTGCACGTCAGCGGGTCGACCGCTGTCATGCTCCGTCGTTCGCGAGCTCGGTGGTTGACGTGCTCAGCCGTCGTCGTGCTCAGTCGTCGTCGACGGGGCCGTCGTTGTCGTCCATGTCGCCGTCGTCCTCGTAGACCTGCGGCCTGAGCGATGCGGCGACCGAGGCGAACAGCTGGAGAGAGTTCCCGAGGCCACCTGCGAGGGTCTCGTCGATCTGGTCCTGCGTCGCTCCAGGGCCGAAGTCGACCGAGTGCTCGGTGTACAGCGACAGGGCTCCGTTCTCACGGCGCACGTAGGCCTTCGGCCAGATCCTGTCCCTGTTCCAGTCGTTGACGATCTGCAGCGTGGCCACCCGGTTCGACTCGGCGAGAGGGCGGTGCCAGCGGCCGCGCACCTGGATGATGTCCTTGTCGACGCCCAGGAGCATGAACCAGAAGCGGTTGCCGTCCCACGTCCCGGTGATGTCACCGTCTTCGTCGAGCCGGAAGGTGTACCCGCGCGACCCGAGGTACGACGCCAGCCTGTCGCGGGTGACCGTCGTCGGGACGTCGAGCAGGTTCGCGCTGGTCTCTTCGGCGGGGAGCGGGCCGGTCCGTTGGCGCGGGACGGCGTCGGGCAGCACGGACAGCAGCCTCGACAGCCACGCGCGACGCGGCGCAGGGGTGCTCATGGGGCCGCCTTCGCAGGGTCGGGGTAGTGGGCGTCGAGGGAGTCGAAGAGCATCGCGGCCGTGCTGAGCCCGCAGCTGAGCAGCCTGTCGAGCTGTTCGTCGGTCGCACCGTGCTCGAGGTCGACCGACATCTCGGCGTAGACCTGGATCATGCCGTTGTCGCGCACCCGGAAGTACGCCTTGGGCCAGATGCGGTCGGTG
Source organism: Sanguibacter sp. Leaf3 (assembly GCF_001425965.1). NCBI lineage: Bacteria > Bacillati > Actinomycetota > Actinomycetes > Micrococcales > Sanguibacteraceae > Sanguibacter > Sanguibacter sp. Leaf3. The sequence continues at coordinate 1,592,363 of NZ_LMRH01000001.1, forward strand.
TTCCACTCGTTGCAGAGGTCGAGGACCTCTTCGATCCGCTCGATGCTGATCTCACGGTTCCACTGGCCACGGACCTGGAGGATCTCGGAGCGGGACCCGAAGATGAGGAAGTAGAAGAGCCGAGAGTGCCACAGCCCTCCGACGTCCCCGTCCGAGTCGATGAAGTACGAATAGCCGTAGTCGCTGATCCACTCGATGACGCGTGCCCGTGTGACAGGGCGGACGCCGTGGACCTGGTCGAGACCTGTCGCTGCACCGAGCTCGCGGGCGATGACCGCTTCGACGTCGAGACGCAGCTGCTCGTCGTCCCTGTCAGCCCCGCCGACGGCGGCCTGGGCCTCGTGAGAGGCGTGCGTGCCGGAGAGGCCACCCGTCCTGCGGTGACGCCGGTCCTTGAAGAGCCCCATCGGTCCAGCCTACAGCCGGTCCTGGGACCCGCGTCCGCTCGGCGGCCTACGGTCAGGTGGTTGACGTACGGTGACACGATGCACGCCATCCTCGCTCGTCTCACGCTGTCTCCGGTGCTGCTCCCCGGTGCGTCAGGACGCACGGACGTGTCCGCGCGGGCTCGCGCGGTCGTCGTCGCCCGGATCACCTCGCTGCTCGAGGAGGCAGGACTCAGCAGGCTCGGGGCGGGCGCGGAGGCCGACCACCCCCACGTGCTCGTCGTCGCGCCTGCCCGTCGGCCGATGATCGCTGTCGACGCACAGCCCGACTTCGGCGCTCTCGGGCTCGAGACCTCCAGCGCTCCCGGCGGGCCAGGCTCCGGCGTCGGCGGTGGTTCGCCGGCCCTCGACGTGAGGCCGACCGTCGACGTGAGGCCGACCCTCGACGTGACCGCGACCGTCGCCGTCACGCTGCTGAGGCTGGCGGGCTGGCACGGGGCCGTCGAGACCATCGAGGTCGCCGGGTCCGCCGACGACGGTGCGGACGGTGCCCTCGACGCTCTCGAGGCCGTGGTGTCGGCAAGGCTCCCAGGGCGCAGGCTGGTGCTGCTCGCGACGGGGTCGGACGAGGCCGAGCTGCCCGCCGGTGCGCGACCCGCGCTCGCCGCAGCGCACGCGAGGGTCCGCACGCTGGGCGACCGGCTGGGTGTCGCGCGGGTCAGCACGGACGCTCTGGTCGACTGAGCCTGTTCCAGCGCCCAGCGCCCAGCGCCCAGCGCCCAGCGCCCAGCGCCCCTGCGCCCAGCGGCACGCAGGCTTCCCTCGAGTCTCTGAGCGGCTGCTCAGAGCGACAGGCGTCGGACCAGGTCCTCGGCCTCGGACGTCCGGCCCAGTGCTGTCAGCACCTCGACCAGCTCGCCCGTGACCTCAGCACGGGGCGCTGTCGACCGCACCATGGCGAAGCCCTCCGCTGCTGACTCGAGGAGCCAGACGGCGTCCTCGAGGCGGCCCTCGGCGCGGTCGAGCCGACCGGCGAGCCAGAAGGCGTGGGCGGCGTCCTCGACCATCCCGAGCTCGGCGAAGGCCTCGGCAGCGGTCCTGGCTGCTGCCGTGGCCTCGTCGGTCTGGCCTGCGGAGGCCTGCGCACGAGCGAGGGTGTCGAGCAGCTGGGCGTGCTCCGCCGCGAGGACCGTCGCGCGACGCGCTCGGGTCGTGGCCTCGTCGGCCATCTCGGCCTCCGCGGCCCCCGCGACGGCCTGGACCGCTCCGCGCGCCGCAGCCGTCTCGATCTCTGCGGCAGCCACGAGCGGCCCGAGGACGGACACGGCCGTCGGCACGGCGCCGACAGACACGCAGACCCGTGCGTAGGCCCTGGCGACAGGTCCTGTGTACTCGATGCCCGTCTCGGCGCGGGCGAGCAGCGCGAGGGCCTCGCGGAACGAGGACTCGGCCCCCTCGTCGTCTCCGAGCGAGCTGGCCAGGGCTGCTGCCTCGGCCAGGGCGAACCCGGCAGCCTCCGGCTCGTCGATCGCCTCGAACATCTCAGCCGCCTGCGCGTACAGCCGCGCGGCGCTGACGGTCTCGCCCCGCGCTGTCGAGCTCTCGGCGGCCGAGACCAGCGCGTCGGGTCCGACACCGGCGCGGCCAGCGGTCTGGTCTCGCGACGGCTCAGCCGATGGCACGGTGGACGGAGCGCCTGCAGGCGCTCCGTCGTGCTCGGTCTCGTCCAGCAGGTATCCGGGCACGTCGCCCGCACCTGTGCCATGGTCTGCGCCCACGGGCGACCCTGTCGACCCCGTCGGTGCGGCAGCGGCCGCGGAGCCCGCGGGCGTGTCAGGCGCACCGGAGCCTGCGACCTCGTCCCGTCCAGCAGGCAGGTCGCCGCCCCGTCCCGCGGGCAGGTCCGCGCCGTGGCCTGTGAGCACGCTGAGGTCGACGCGGAGCTCGCTGTGCTCACCCGACCAGGCGCGCAGCACACGCTCGGTCGAGGCGCTGGTGCCACCCCGCCTGTCGAAGGCGGCGGCGAGCGCGAGGGCTTCTCCGTGCATCCAGTCGTCGAGCTCGGCGACTGTCGTCGCCGGGACCCCTGGGTACGAGACGGCCCGCAGCGGGTGGTGCCGTCGCAGGACGCTGACCCCGGTCCCGGCGTGCAGCAAGAACGAGAGCCTGTCGGCTGGGGTCTCGGCCTTCGTGAGCAGCCCGGCGGACCTGTCGAGGAATCTCCAGGCCGCAGAGTGGTTGCCCGACCGTGCGAGGAGCTGGACGTGTCGCCCCTGCGCCCCCGCAAGCTCACCGCTCGTCGGCAGGCTCTGCAGGCCGTGCCGGTGCGCCCTGGCCGCGCCCTCGGCGTCCCCGACCTCGAGATAGGCGAGCTGGAGCTGGGAGAGCCTGTCCGCCGGCTCGGAGTGGCACGAGGCCGACGTGGCCTCGGCGGACTCCAGCAGGCGGATGCCCTCCTCGTAGCGGCCAGCCTCGAAGAGGTAGGCGGTGCGGTCGCCCGGCTCGCAGGCCGGGCACTGCGAGAAGTCGTCACGCTCGGTCGTGATCCACCGCTCGTAGGCGGCCGGCAGCTCGTCGTCGCCGAGCAGGTGGTGCCACTGGAAGGTGAGGTGGTTGACGGCGCTCATCCCGTTGCCCGCCAGCTGGTAGCGGCGACGCATGTCGTCGAGCGTCGAGGTGATCTGCGCGGCCGGGATGGCCGGGAACTCCATGAGGTTGCCGACCATCCACTTGAACGACCAGAACAGGGAGTGCACGTCGTGCTGGTCGAACAGCTCGGGGTGCTCGTCCCACAGCCTCACGGACTGGGTGAACGGGAGGTACGCCTTCTCGACCTCGTCGGAGAAGGCGTAGGACTCGGTGAGGGCGAACAGCGCGAAGGCGCGTGCCTCCTGCGGGCCCTCGGTGGTGACCTCGCGGACGAGCGCCGCGGCCACCTCGTTGCGAGCCGAGCCGAAGGGCAGGTCACGGGCCTTCATGATCGCGCGGTTCATGTCGTCGAGCTGGCGTGCCATCAGGCTGCGCCCCCGTCCAGGTGGTCGTGGCGCTCCGGGTCTCGCGGCGCGGCGGCGCTGCGCATCAGGGTCGAGAGCGCATCGGTCATGAGGTTCGCCTCGTGGGCGGGCAGCGGGCGGCCGGACTGCAGCAGCGCCGTGACGTACAGCGCCTGGGCACCAGCCTCGCGGACCACCCGGTCAGCGACGTCGAGCACGTCGCGCACGGCAGGGTTGGCGTCGTTGAGCACGAGCCGGCGTCGGTGCTGCGGCTTGGAGAACTGCCCGAGGACGCCGCCCCACAGGTCGGCAGCCTCGGACACCGTCGAGGTGACCTCCTGCTCGTGGTCTGCGTCGCGGTCGTCGAGGAGCATCGACGGGATCTGCGCAGGCTCGAAGGTCCGCAGGTCCACGTCGCACCCGCCTGCTGCGAGGACCTCACGGATGCTCACGAGAGCGTCGGTCGTCTCGAGGGCACGCAGCGGCTCGAGGGGGAGCAGCACCTGGGAGACGTCCGAGGCCGAGACCGGCATGACGGTCCACGACGGCCTGCGGGTGCGCACGCGCTCGAGGAGGTCGGCGTCGTAGACGTACCCGGCGTTGACGACGGGGAGGTCCTGGGCGTGCGCGACAGGCGCGATCCGCCGGTATCCCTCGACCGTCGGTGTGAAGTGGATCTGGCCGTAGCGCTCGTGGATCTCGGCGAGGGTCGCCTGGCCCGTCGTGCACTCGAAGGGCAGCACCTCGACGGCCAGGTCGAGCATGTCGTCGTCGACGAGGGCCAGGGCGCGCACCGCGAGGTGGTGCACGGCGAGGAGCTGGGCCGAGCCCGCGTCGCGCAGCGCGAGGGTCTCGAGGGTCCACCGGCGGATCCGGGCGCCGAGAGCGTCACGGGTGGCGAGCAGCACGTCGTCCTCGTACAGGCCCTCCCGCGAGGCTGTCGGGCGCACCGCGGTGGTGTTGACGACGCAGCGCACGAAGAAGGCCCACGGCGGCAGCAGCTCGTCGACCTTGGTGCCCAGCAGCATCCGCTTGAGGTAGACCCTGTGGGCGCTGCTCGTCGTGGGGGACACCGCCGTCGGCAGCACGAAGGCCACGCCGCTCAGCCCGGCGAGCGGCAGGTCGAGGTCGATCGAGGCGAGCGGCGTGAACCCGAGGGCCGACTCGCAGTACGACCTCAGGGCGAGCTCCCGCGCTCGGGGGGTCTCGTAGGTCTGCTCCCACGGGAGCACGGGCTCGCTGAGGGAGCGGGACCGGACCGAGCCGTCAGCGCCCTCGACCTCGAGCAGCAGCTCGACGGGCAGGAGCGAGCCGTAGTCGGCGGCGAGGGCCGCCACGGTCTCGGGCTCGAGCCAGTGCTCGAGGTCTCGGCGCGGCGCGAGACGCACCGTGCTGCCCGGCTGCTCAGGTCTCCTCGGGTCGTCGTCGGAGAGCTCGACCAGCGTGTACCGCCCGTCCGCGTGACCTGTCCACCGCACGGCCGGGGCCTGGGGGTGACGGGCCGAGTGCGAGACGAGCTCGATCTCGTCGGCGACCATGAAGGCCGACAGCAGCCCGATGCCGAACTGCCCCAAGAACTGCTCGCGGCCCGTGCCCATCTCCAGGTCGCGCTTGGAGCTGCGCCCGATGGTCGCGAGGAGCTCTTCGGCCTCGGCCAAGGTCAGCCCCACACCGGTGTCGGTCACCTCGAGGCTGCCGTCGGGACGGCAGCGCAGGGTGACCCGGGGGGTGGTCGCCCCCGGACCCGCCGACGACGGGTCTCCAGGGGACGAGACGCCGGGGGACGAGGCACCCACCTCGGCCAGCGCCGTGATGGCGTCGGTCCCGTTCTGCAAGAGCTCCCTGAGGTACACCCGAGGGCTGCTGTAGAGGTGGCGGGCGAGGAGGTCGACGATCCCGCCGAGGTCGACCTGGAAGGTCTGGCTCATGCGCGGGCCGTCACTCCTCGGGGATGCCGAGGCGCTCGGCCAGCCGCTCGAAGGAGCGCAGACCCGTGAAGAGGCCGCAGGAGATGAGCTGGCCCAGCTGCGCGTCGCTCACACCGTGCTCGAGGTCCGTCGAGACCTCGGCGTACACGCCGATCTCGTCGTCCTCGGCCCTGACGTAGAGCTTGGGCCAGATGAGGTCGCGGTTGTACTCGTTGAGCAGGAGGGCGAACTCCGCCTCGCGGGCGACCGGGAAGGAGTGCTTCCACCGCCCGCGCACCTGCAGCACCTCCTGGGACTCGCCCATGAGGAAGAAGTAGAAGACGTTGTCGTCCCACTGGCCCCCGACGTCGCCGTCAGGGTCGATCCCGAAGTTCCAGCCCTGCTCGGTGAGGAAGGACTCGATGCGCGCCCGGGTGAGCGGTGCGTTGTCGCCGGAGGCGGCGAGTGCCGGAGCAGTCTCCGGCTTGTTGAAGAAGCCCATCGTGTCGTTCTCCTGGGGTGGTGTCGGTGCGTGCTGGTGCCACGGCGCCGTGCTCCTGGTGGTGCCAGGCGGTGCCGTCGGCCCCTCGGCGGGGCGGGCGCCGCTGTCGGCCCCGGGAGCGGGGTCGGGCGGTGCTGGCGAGGGTGCCGCGGTCGAGGACGCCGCGGCCGTCTGCTGATTCCCGTTCACCCTAGGTCCACACGGCGACAAGCACCAAGGGCTTCGGGCCCGGCCCGGCGAGCCTGTACCGTCTCGGTGTGCTGATCGTCGCAGTGGTAGGCCCCACGGCCACCGGAAAATCGGACCTCGCCCTCGATCTCGCCGAGGCTCTCCAAGGCGCGGGCGGGGACTTCTCCCCACCGGAGATCGTCAACGCCGACGCCTACCAGCTCTACCGCGGCATGGACGTAGGGACGGCGAAGGTGCCCGTCGACGAGCGCCGCGGCGTGGTCCACCACCAGCTCGACGTCCTTGACGTCCAGGACGACGCGTCCGTGGCCACGTACCAGACCCAGGCGCGCGCAGACCTCGCCGCGATCGAGTCCCGGGGCGCACGTCCCCTCGTCGTGGGAGGTTCGGGCCTCTACCTCCGAGCCCTCCTCGACGACATGCGCTTCCCGGGGACCGACCCGCAGGTCCGTGCTGCTCTCGAGGCACGTGCGGAGGCCGAGGGCACCCGCCGTCTCTACGACGAGCTCGCCGAGCGCGACCCCGCTGCCGCTGCGGCCGTCGAGCCCCGCAACACCCGCCGGATCGTCCGCGCTCTCGAGGTCATCGAGCTGACCGGGGCCCCGTACTCCGCGAACCTCCCACGCCAGGAGTACGTCAGGCCTGCCGTGCAGATCGGCCTCGACATCGACCGCGGTCTCCTCGACGACCGCGCGCAGGCACGCGTGGACGCCATGTGGGAGCGCGGCCTCGTCGACGAGGTCGTCGCGCTCGCGGACCGCGGCCTGGGCACTACGGCGTCGCGCGCCGTCGGCTACGCCGAGATCCTGCGCCACCTCGCGGGGGAGACCACGCTCGACCAGGCCAGGGCGGACATCGTCGCGAACACCCGACGGCTCGCCCGCAAGCAGATGGGGTGGTTCGGCCGCGACCCGCGCGTGCACTGGCTGCGGGCCGAGTCGCCCACCCTCGTCGAGGAGGCCCTCGCCGTCGTCGCGTCGGCCGACCGCGGGACACCGCCCCCGCCCGCGGACGGACCCGTGCGCCGTAGTCTGGGCTCATGACGCCAGGAACGATCCCCACGACGCCCCTGCCCTTCACCAAGGGCCACGGCACCGAGAACGACTTCGTGCTGCTCGACGACCGCGAGGCGCTCCTCGACCTCACGCCGGCGCTCGTGCGGGCGCTCGCAGACCGCCGCGCCGGGATCGGCGCAGACGGCGTCATCCGGGTGGTCCCCTCGTCGGCCCTGCCCGAGGGACAGGCTGTGCTCGCCCACGAGCCCGCAGCCCACTGGTTCATGGACTACCGCAACGCCGACGGGTCCGTCGCCCAGATGTGCGGGAACGGCGTCCGCGTCTTCGCCGCCTACCTCGAAGAGCTCGGCCTGGCGACCTTCGCCGACGGGCGCGACCTCGTCCTGGGCACGCGCGCCGGAGCTCGGCGGGTCCGCAAGGAAGACAGCGGCTGGTACGCGGTCGACATGGGCGTCTGGTCCTTCCCCGGGGGAGACTCCGCGGTCAGCGACGGCTTCGACGCCGAGGTGACCGTCGCCGGGCTCGAGCCTGCCGACGCCCAGGTCCCCAGACCCGCACTGAGCGTCGACCTCGGCAACCCGCACACCGTCGTCGCGCTCGCGAGCCTCGACGACCTCGAGCGCGCCGACCTCACGACAGCGCCCGACGTGCTCCCGCTGCCCGCCGATGGGACCAACGTCGAGCTCGTGGTCCCTCTCGGCGAGGAGACCAGCGTCGACGGCACCGTCGTCGGCAGGGTCCGCATGCGCGTCCACGAGCGCGGCGTGGGGGAGACCCGCTCGTGCGGGACCGGTGCCTGCGCGGCGGCGCTCGCGGTCCGCGCGTGGGCCGGACCGCAGGCACCCGACGTCTGGCTCGTCGACGTGCCCGGCGGGACCGTGCGGGTCACCCTGCTCGACGACGGGCACGTCGAGCTCGCCGGACCCGCGGTGCTCGTGGCCGAGGGCACGGTGCGCCGGGACTGACCGCCCGCGCAGCAGCGGGCCTCAGCCCGCGACGACCTCGATCACCCGGAAGCCCTTGGCCGACGCGAGCTTGGTCGCCACGGCCTCGAAGGGAGCGCCCTCGGGCGTCCGGACCTCCTCGGTCGTCCCGTCGTAGCGGTCGTTCATCCACCCCATGAGCGAGTCCGCGCCGAGGTTGCGCTGCACCACCAGGTAGGCGGACCCGCCGGGCACGAGGCGCGGCAGCCACCTGTCGAGCATCGAGTGCAGCATCTCCTTGCCGACCCGGATCGGCGGGTTGGACCAGATCTGGGCGAGACGGACGTCCGCCGGGACGTCGTCGGGCGTGCACGCCGTGATCCCGTCGAGGCCGAGCCGTGACGCGTTGCGGCGCGTGAGGTCGAGCGAGCGCTCGTTGACGTCGACGGCCCACACCCGCGCCTGCGGGTTCTGCATCGCCATGGTCAGCGCCACGGGCCCCCAGCCGCACCCGAGGTCGAGCACGTCGCCCGTCGGCGGGCCGGACACCGTGCGCAGGAGCACCTGGGTGCCGAGGTCCAGCCGGCCGGGCGAGAAGATGCCCCCTGCGGTCTCGACGTCCACGCTCGTGCCGTCGAGGACGACGGTGAGTGCCCGGCGCTCGGCAGAGGAGGCCGGCTCAGCGGTGAAGTAGTGGTCTTGGGTCTGATCGCTCACAACGCGTCATCGTAGGCCCAGCCGGGCCGCAGCAGTTCATCTGTGCGCAAAAAGTCTTCGGCGCAGGCGGCCCTCGTGGGAACCTAGAGGGACACGAACACCACCATCCACGAAGGACGTGCATGACGAACAGCCACGAACCGCGCCCCGAACCTGCTCAGGGTCCGTCGCCGACGACAGACCAGCACGTCGGCGTCGCGGCACCGTCGGCGCGGGACATCGCGAGCGACGTCGTCGCCCGTGTCCTCGCGCGGGCGGGGACGGCACGAGCAGACGGCGGGACCCAGCACTCCGCCCACGACGGCGACCAGCTCGACCTCGCCGAGCGGTCTGCGCTGCGACGTGTCGCGAACCTCTCGACCGAGCTCGAGGACGTCACCGAGGTCGAGTACCGCCAGCTGCGCCTCGAGAAGGTCGTCCTCGTCGGGCTCTGGGCCCGCGACGCGGCCGACGCCGAGGTCTCGCTCCGCGAGCTCGCGGCGCTCGCCGAGACCGCAGGGTCCCAGGTGCTCGACGGCCTCCTGCAGCGCCGCCAGACCCCCGACCCGGGGACCTACCTCGGCTCGGGCAAGGCCGCCGAGCTCGCGGCCGTCGTCGCCGGGACCGCCGCCGACACCGTGATCGTCGACGGCGACCTCGCCCCGTCCCAGCGTCGTGCGCTCGAGGACATCATCAAGGTCAAGGTCGTCGACCGGACAGCGCTGATCCTCGACATCTTCGCCCAGCACGCGAAGTCCCGAGAGGGCAAGGCCCAGGTCGAGCTCGCCCAGCTCGAGTACCTCCTCCCGCGCCTGCGAGGCTGGGGAGAGTCGATGTCCCGCCAGGCCGGTGGCCAGGTCGGTGGCGCCGGGGCAGGCATGGGCTCGCGCGGACCGGGTGAGACGAAGATCGAGCTCGACCGTCGTCGCATCCGCAACCGCATGGCCAAGCTGCGCCGGGAGATCGCCGCGATGGCGCCCTCCCGCGAGACCAAGCGGTCCTCGCGCAAGCGCAACGCGATCCCGTCGGTCGCGATCGCCGGCTACACCAACGCCGGCAAGTCGAGCCTGCTCAACGCCCTGACGGGTGCCGGTGTGCTCGTCGAGAACGCGCTCTTCGCGACCCTCGACCCGACGGTGCGACGCACCAAGACCCCTGACGGGCGGGTGTACACGCTCGCGGACACCGTCGGGTTTGTCAGGTCGCTGCCGCACCAGCTCGTCGAGGCCTTCAGGTCGACCCTCGAAGAGGTCGCCGACTCCGACCTCCTGCTGCACGTGGTCGACGCCTCGCACCCCGACCCCGAAGGTCAGATCGCTGCCGTGAGGCACGTGCTCGAGGGGATCCCCGGGGCGCTCGACGTCCCCGAGGTCATCGTGCTCAACAAGGCCGACCTCGCCGACCCCGACACCATCGCCCGGCTGCGCAGCCGGGAGCGCACGACCCTCGTGGTGTCTGCGCACACGGGGGAGGGCATCACCGAGCTGCTCGACTTCATCTCGGCGGCGCTCCCGCACCCCGGGGTGACGGTCGACCTGATCGTCCCGTACAGCCGGGGAGACCTCGTCAACCGCGTGCACCTCGAGGGTGAGATCGACCACCTCGAGCACGTCGGCGAGGGCACCCTGCTGCGTGGTCGGGTGGACGACGAGCTCGCAGCAGAGCTCGCCGCCGTGGCCGTCCGCTCCTGAGCACCCACGGTCCGGGGCCGGTCTCGATGAGGCCTTCCCCGGACCGTAGACTCCTCGGGTGAAGGACACCCCGCACGCCACGACCACAGGCTCGGCCGACGAGGTGCACACGCTGCTCGACCTCGCCGTCGGCGCACTCGGCGGCGGCCGCCGCGACGGGCAGCACGACATGGCCGAGGCCGTGTCGACCGCCATGACCTCGGGCGAGCACCTGCTGGTCCAGGCCGGGACCGGCACCGGCAAGTCGCTCGGCTATCTCGTGCCGGCCGTCCACCACGCCGTCAACGCCGGCGAGCGCGTGATCGTCTCGACCGCGACCCTCGCGCTCCAGCGCCAGATCATGTCCCGCGACCTCCCCCTGGTCGCCGAGGCTCTCGCGGACCACCTGCCCCGCCGTCCCACGCTCGCCCTGCTCAAGGGCTGGCACAACTACGCCTGCCTGCACAAGATCGACGGCGGCTACCCGGCCGACGACGCGGGCACGCTCTTCGACATGCCCCGCTCCGAGGGCCCTGCAGAGCCGCTCACCGGCGGCGAGGCCGTCCCGGCGGCGGAGGCCGCGAGCCTCGGGCAGCAGGTCGTCAGGCTCCGCGAGTGGGCACGGACGACCGACACCGGTGACCGGGACGACCTCGTCCCCGGCGTCCCGGACCGTGCGTGGCGCCAGGTCTCGGTGACCTCGCTCGAGTGCCTGGGCCAGCGCTGCCCGCTCATCGAGGAGTGCTTCCCGGAGCAGGCCAGGGCCCTGGCCCGCGAGGCCGACGTCGTGGTGACCAACCACGCGATGCTCGGCATCGCGGCGACGGGCTCGCCCAACGTCCTGCCCGAGCACTCGGTCGTCGTGGCCGACGAGGCGCACGAGCTGGCCGACAGGGTCACCGCCGCGGCGACAGTCGAGCTCTCGGTCGCCTCGATCGAGCACGCAGCGCGCCAGGCTCGCCGCCACGGCGGTGTGCTGACCACCGACCTGGACGCGGCCACCTCGGACTTCGGCTCTCTCGTCGCCGGGCTGCCCGCGGAGCGTTTCCCCGACGGGCTCCCCGAGGGGGCCCGTCTCGCGGTCGCGGGCGTCCGCGACGCCGCCCGCGGCGTGCTGAGCGAGCTCAAGCCCGAACCGCGGGCTGGGGGCGGTGAGGGCGGAGCCGACTCGGGCCTCAAGATGGCCCAGTCGAGCATGCTGCAGATCTTCGAGATCGCCGAGCGGATGACCGGTGAGGCCACGGGCTTCGACGTGCTCTGGTGCTCACGAGGTGCCGAGGGCGGCTTCGGTGCCGGGATGTCCAAGCTGCACGCCGCCCCGCTCGGGGTGTCCGGGCTGCTCCGGACGAACCTGTGGAGCGAGAAAGTCGGCGTGCTGACCTCCGCGACTCTCGCGCTCGGGGACTCCTTCGACCCCGTCGCCCGCTCGGTCGGCCTCGAGCGTGCGGCGACCGAGGCTGACGGCACGGAGTCGAGCGGGCCTGCGCCGCGGTGGCGCGGGCTCGACGTCGGCAGCCCCTTCGACTACCCGCGCCAGGGCATCCTCTACGTCGCGAAGAGCCTGCCGACCCCGGGGCAGCAGAGCACGACCGACGACCAGGTCGACGAGATGGCTGCGCTCATCACCGCGGCCGGCGGGCGGACGCTCGGGCTGTTCTCCTCGCGCCGGGCCGCGGAGCGCGCGGCCGAGCTGTTGCGGGAGCGCCTGGACGTGCCGATCCTCTGCCAGGGTGACGACCAGCTGCCCACCCTCGTCAAGCAGTTCGCTGCTGACGAGGCCACGTGCCTGTTCGGCACCCTCTCGCTCTGGCAGGGGGTCGACGTCCCGGGTCCGTCCTGCCGCCTGGTGATGATCGACCGGATCCCGTTCCCTCGGCCCGACGACCCCGTCAAGGCGGCACGCGCCCGCTACGTCGAGAGCCACGGCGGCAACGGGTTCATGCAGGTCGCGGCCACCCACGCGGCGCTCCTGCTCGCCCAGGGCGCGGGGCGGCTCGTGCGCACTGTCGAGGACAAGGGGGTGGTGGCGATCTTGGACCCCCGCCTAGTCACGGCTCGCTACGGGAAGTTCCTGGTCAGCTCGCTGCCCGACTTCTGGCGGACGACCGACCGACAGGTCGCCACTTCTGCGCTCGAGCGCCTCTCGGCTCTAGGCTGATCCCAGCGCGCCTCTCACCAGCGCCCGACTTCATGGAGGACCGATGAGCCAGCCTGAGACCCACCGAGCACCCGACGAGACGCCCCGCACGCGCAAGACCACGAAGGTGGCGGTCGTCGGAGCCGGCGCCGTCGGCTCGACGATGGCCTACGCCGCGCTCATGCGCGGCTCCGCCCGTCACATCGCCCTCTACGACATCAACCGGGCCAAGGTCGAGGCAGAGGCGCTCGACCTGTCCCACGGCATCCAGTTCATGCCGATGGCCGAGGTCGTGGGCTCTGACGACGTCGCGGTCTGCGCCGACGCCGACATCATCATGGTGACGGCCGGTGCCAAGCAGAAGCCTGGCCAGACCCGGCTCGACCTCGCCGAGGCGACCATCAGCCTGGTGTCGAAGATCCTCCCCGAGCTCCTCGCGGTCGCCCCCGACGCCACCTACGTCATGGTGACCAACCCCGTCGACATCGTCACCTACGCGGCGCTCAAGATCTCAGGCCTGCCCCCCACGCAGCTCTTCGGCTCGGGCACCGTGCTCGACTCGTCCCGCCTGCGGTTCCTCATCGCCCAGCACTGCGGGGTCGCCGTCCAGAACGTCCACGCGTACATGGCCGGCGAGCACGGGGACAGCGAGATCCCGCTGTGGAGCTCGGCCACCATCGGTGGGGTGCCCCTGCTCGAGTGGGACGCGATCGACGGCCGCGAGCCCCTCACTGCCCAGGTCCGCGACGAGATCGCCCACGAGGTCATCAACTCCGCCTACCGCATCATCGAGGGCAAGGGGGCGACCAACTACGCCGTCGCGCTCGCCGGGTCCAGGATCATCGAGGCCGTCCTCAACGACGAGCACCGCGTGCTGCCCGTCTCGACGCTGCTCGACGACTACTACGGCATCAGCGACATCTGCCTCTCGGTCCCCTCGATCGTCGGACGGCACGGCGTGACCGACAAGCTGCAGGTCCCGCTCTCCCCGGTCGAGATCCGTGGGCTCCAGCATTCGGCGACCTCCCTCAAGGAGGTCGCTCGCCGCTTCGGCGTCTGACCCGCACCCCCAGCACGCAGCAGAGCGCCGCACCCCTCGTGGGGTGCGGCGCTCTGCTGCGTGCTGGGGAGCTGGCTGGCCAGCCGGGCCACGGCCCGCGCGTCCCTGTCAGAGGCTGCGCAGGACCGTGACGATGCGGCCGAGGATGGTCGCCTCGTCGCCGAGGATGGGTGAGAACGCGTCGTTGTGAGGCATGAGCCACACGTGCCCGTCGATGCGCTTGAAGGTCTTCACGGTCGCCTCGCCGTCGATCATCGCGGCGACGATCTCACCGTTCTCCGCCACGGGCTGACGGCGCACCACGACCCAGTCGCCGTCGCAGATCGCGGCGTCGATCATCGACTCGCCGGAGACCTTGAGCAGGAACAGCTCGCCGTCTCCCACCAGCTGACGGGGGAGGGGGAAGACGTCTTCGACCATCTGCTCCGCGAGGATCGGACCACCCGCGGCGATGCGGCCGACGACAGGCACGTAGGACGGCGACGGGTGGTTGTCCTGGTCCTCGTCGGTCGACGCACGCACTGGCAGGGGGACCGAGCGCAGCGTGCGTCCGGTGGTGCGCCCGGTCAGCTCGGTCGTGCTGGAGTCGGCGGCGGGCCCCTGGGTGACGAGCTCCATCGCGCGCGGCCGGTTCGGGTCGCGACGCAGGTAGCCCTTGCGCTCGAGGGTGGTCAGCTGGTGCTTGACGCTCGACGGGCTGGTCAGCCCGACGGCCTCACCGATCTCGCGCATGCTCGGCGCGTAGCCGCGCGTCTCGACCGACGTGCGGATCGTGTCCAGCACGCCGCGCTGCCGCGGGGTCAGACCGTCCGCCGCGCCGATCACCGACACAGGGTCCGTGGCAGCAGCGCTCACGCCGTCGCCCTCGGTCGTGGTCGCTCCTGACGGCGTGCTGTCCTGCGTCTTCACGTCGGGCCTCCGGTCGGTGCTGCGTGCTGCGGTCTGGTCGTCCCTGCCCCGGGTGGTCGTCGTCGCGCCGGCGCTGAGGCGGAGCCAGCAGCAGCGGCAGCAATGTCGGTGGCCCGTGGTCGAGTGTCCTTGCTGGTGGTTCAACAGTAGGGCCCGGCCCCCACGACTTCAAACACCTGTTCGAGCGTGTCGCGCCAGACCCCTTGCAATATTCTCGATCCTTCGTACAGTTGTACGACGTACACATGTTCGAACGCGTCGCCCGGTCACCCCGACCGACGACGATCAGGAGAGGAGTCGACATGGCCCACACCGCACAGGTGCTGACACCCCGGCCAGAGCTGCGCCTGGTGCGAGACGGTGACGGGCGGCGCTCGTCCGCCGCGACGGCCTCTCGCGAGGGTTCGCTCCGCGACCTCCGCCTGACCCGGCGCGGGTGGTGGGTGCTGTCGGCTCTCGCTGTCGCGCTCGTCGCTGTCGGCATGTTCCTCGGCGACCGCGCCTTCGCGAGCGCCCCGGCCGAGCCCGTCGCCGTGGCTGACCATTTCGTGGCCCCGGGGGAGACGCTGTGGCAGATCGCCGGCGCCGTCGCGCTCCCTGGCGAAGACCGCCGCGACGTGGTCGACATGCTCGTCGAGCTCAACGGTCGGTCGACGGCCTCCCTCGAGGTGGGCGAGCGCATCCTGGTCCCGGCTCGGTGACCCGCGACATCGTCTCGACATGTGAGAAGGCAGCTGAGGAGAGTTGCTCGCCCTCTTAGGTCGCCCTAAGTTAGGACTACCTCATCAACCGGCTGGGGGCCGGGTTGTGAGGCGGGGTGCACGGGTGGTCATCACCAGGTACTCCGACAGCACGCCGGTGTCATGACGAGGCGAGTCGTCCAGGCACTGTGGGGACGGGGGCGTCCCGGACGGAGGTGGTCGACCACGACCACCTCCGTCTCTGTCTCCAGGCGCCGGCTGGTGGGGTATGTGCGCAGGTCTCGGAGACGCGCGTACCCTTGCGAGTGCCGCGGAGCCGTGGCATCCGAGCACGTCCAGATGGAGGCCACTGTGCACTGCCCGTTCTGCCGCCACGCGGACTCCCGGGTCGTCGACTCGCGAACCTCGGACGACGGCGCGTCGATCCGTCGCCGCCGGCAGTGCCCTGCGTGCTCTCGGCGCTTCACCACGCTCGAGACCGCGAGCCTCTCTGTCGTCAAGCGTTCTGGTGTCACAGAGCCGTTCAGCCGCGAGAAGGTCGTCAACGGGGTGCGCAAGGCGTGCCAGGGTCGACCCGTGAGCGAAGACGACCTCGCTCTGCTCGCCCAGCGTGTCGAGGAGAGCGTGCGGGCCACCGGCATCGCCGAGCTCGACGCCTACGAGATCGGTCTGACGATCCTCGGGCCGCTCCGTGAGCTCGACGAGGTCGCCTATCTGCGGTTCGCCTCCGTGTACCAGGCCTTCGACTCCCTCGAAGACTTCGAGGCGGCGATCAACCTGCTGCGTGCCGAGCACGAGCAGAACGACCGCGACGCAGCGTCCTCGCAGGACTGATCGTCGGTCGACCCGGTCTCACCTGCAGCGTGGCCTGAGGGCTGGACCGTTCAGAGCTCGCTCGAGCGGGACGCCCACAGGTTGAGCCCGCCCTCGACCGCAGCCGCGTCGATGGCGTCGAGCTCCTCGGCCGAGAACGGGGGTGCCTCGAGCGCTGCCAGGTTCTCGTCGAGCTGCGCGGTCGTGCGGGCGCCGACGAGGACCGCGCTCACCCGCTCGTCCCGCAGGCACCACGCGAGGGCCATCTGCGCGAGGGTCTGACCACGTCGCAGGGCGATGTCCCGCAGGCTGCGCACCGAGGCGAGGTTCTGCTCCGACAGGTACTGCCGCTGGAAGGACGTCCCCTTCGCGGCGCGCGAGTCTGCCGGCACGCCGTCCAGGTACCGGTCGGTCAGGAGTCCTTGGGCCAGGGGAGAGAAGGTCACGAGGCCCGTGCCCGCCGCGGCCGCGACCTCGACGAGCGAGCGACCTGAGTCGTCCGGGACCTCGATCCACCGGTTGAGGAGCGAGTACGACGGCTGGTGCACGGTGAGCCGCAGCCCGAGGGCGTCGGCGATCTCGAGCGCCTGGAGCGTCCGGGTCGCCGAGTACGAGGAGATGCCCGCGTAGAGGGCTCGGCCGGACCGCACGGCAGTGTCGAGCGCACCGATCGTCTCCTCGAGCGGGGTGCTCGGGTCGAACCTGTGGCTGTAGAAGATGTCGACCTCGTCGATGCCGAGCCTGCGCAGCGACTGGTCGAGCGAGGCGAGCAGATATCCGCGGGAGCCGCCCTCACCGCGTGGGCCGGGCCACTGCCTGTACCCGGCCTTGGTGCTGATGCTCAGCTCGTGCCGGTGCGCGGCGAGGTCGCGCCTCAGGATCCGGCCGAAGCCCGTCTCGGCCGACCCCGGTGGTGGGCCGTAGTTGTTCGCGAGGTCGAAGTGCACGACCCCTGAGTCGACGGCGTGCAGCACGAGGGACCGCTGGTCGTCGGCGGGTGCGGCGTCGCCGAAGTTCTGCCAGAGCCCCAGGCTCAGCGCGGAGACGCCGAGACCAGAGCGACCGACACGGCGGACGGGGAGGCTGTCGTGACGGTCGTCGGCGGGGGAGCGCATGACTGTACGGTACCGCTGCGATACTCGAGGCTGCCGTCCCTGTCTCTCGTGGCGACCACGTCGGCGAGAGAAATGCCTGGCGTCCTACGCCGGGCTGCGGGAGGGTTGGTCTGCATCGGCAGACATCGAGACGAGGAGGCCGGAGCAGATGACTCAGGACCGAGAAGTTCCCGAGACCGCGATCAGCGCGGACACGAAGGCGAAGTTCAAAGAGGCGCTCGACCGCAAGAACGCGGCTCGGCACCTGACCTCCGAGGGTGACACGAACACCGGCAGCGTCCACGGCTCCGAGCCGATCGGCAAGACGCAGCGCACCTTCCGCCGCAAGTCTGGGTGACCAGGCGTGCGCCCGGCAGCAGCCGGGCCTAGAGCAGACAGCGAGGGTGGTACGGGATCTTCCCGTACCACCCTCGCTGTCTGCTGTCTGCTGTCTGCTGTCTGCCGGATACTGGGCGGCGTCCGCCCCGCGGAGCGGCGACGCCACCGTGCTGAGCGGGCCCCCTGCGGGCGTCCCTCCGGGGGATGCGGCCCGGCCGGAGCGGCTCAGCCCTTGATGTCGGTGAGCACCCGCAGCTTGATCGTCTGGCCCATCGCCCGCAGCGCCTCGACGACAGCAGCCTCGACGCTCGAGCCGGCGTCGGTCACCACGTAGCCGACCTCACCGCGGGTCGCGAGCAGCTGACCCTCGATGTTGGTGCCGTGCTCGGCGAGCGTGCGGTTGACCTCGGCGAGGACGCCCGGTGTGTTGCGGTGCAGGTGAGCCACGCGAGCGACACCTGTCGAGCTCTCGAGAGCCAGGTTCGGCAGGTTGACGCTCAGGGTCGTCGAGCCCGAGCGGACGTAGTCGCGGATCTTGTTCGCCACGAAGACGCCGATCGCCTCCTGCGCCTCGAGCGTCGAACCACCGATGTGCGGGGTGAGGATGACGTTGGGCAGGCCACGGAGCTCAGACTCGAAGGCGTCGCCGCGCTTCTTCGGCTCTTCGGGGAACACGTCGATCGCCGCACCCGCGAGGTGGTGGGACAAGATCGCCTCGCGCAGGGCGTGGGTGTCCACCACGAAGCCACGCGAGAGGTTGAGGAAGATCGCACCGGGCTTCATCTGCGAGAACTGCTGGGCGCCGAAGAGACCCGCGTTGCCGCTGCGGCCGTCGACGTGGAGCGTGACGACGTCGGCGACGGCGAGCAGCTCGTCGAGAGACCCGAGGCGACGCGCGTTGCCGAGCGCCAGCTTCTCCGAGGTGTCGTAGAAGACGACGGACATGCCGAGGTTCTCGGCGAGCACCGACAGCTGGGTGCCGATGTTGCCGTAGCCGATGATGCCGAGCGTGCGCCCACGGACCTCGTGCGAGCCTTCGGCCGACTTGTCCCACACCCCGGCGTGGAGCGCTTTGTCGCGCTCCGTGAGGCGACGGGTGAGCGAGATGATCTCGGCGAGCGCGATCTCGACGACGGACCGGGTGTTCGAGAACGGCGCGTTGAAGACCGCGACCCCGTGGCTCGCAGCCGACCTGAGGTCGATCTGGTTGGTCCCGATGCAGAACGCACCGATCGTCAGGAGCTCCGGAGAGGCTGCGATCACCGCGTCGGTCACCTGCGTCTTGGAACGGATACCGAGGATGTGGACGCCCTCGAGGGCGTGGATCAGCTCGGACTCGTCCAGGGCGCCAGACCGGACCTCGACCTCGACGCCGTGGGCGGCCAAGATCTCGACGGTGAGCGGGTGGACATTTTCAAGGAGGAGGGCCTTCAGCACGCAGCCATCGTCCTCCCCCCGCGCGCTGCGACCAAAACGGTCTTGGCACGTGGACGGATGGCTCTGGCGCCCCGGGGCGAGGCCGCCCACGGGGGTCAGCCGACGAGGCCCGCAGGGAGGTCCCGGGAGTGCGTGACGTGCAGATAGCGGGTCGGCCGGGTCATCGCGACGTACAGGTCTGACGCGCCGCCGGGCCCGTCGACGAGGGCAGCCGGTTCTTCGAGCACGACGGCGTCGAACTCGAGCCCCTTGACCTCGCGGGCGGAGGCGACCACCAGACCGTCACCTGCGGACTCAGCCGCGGGGATCTCCCGGAGCATCTTCTCGACGTCGGCCACCTCCGCGGCCGGCACGACGACCGCGACCTGTCCCGCGCCGCCCGAGCGGATGTCGGCGAGCAGCCCGACAGCGATCTCCACGGTGTGCGCACGCACCTCGTCTGCCGCGAGCCTGTGGACCGTGAGGGCGGCCGGGACCTCGCGCGCGGACGTGAGCCTCGAGACGGGCAGCCCGGCCTCGACGGCCATGCGCTGCGCGGCCGACGCGATCTCCTCGGGCGTGCGGTAGTTGACGGTGAGCTCGGTCAGGCGCCAGGAGTCGCGCAGCAGCGGCGTGAGCGTCGCGTCCCACGAGCGGGCCCCAGCGGGCGAGGACGTCTGGGCCACGTCTCCGACGATGGTCATCGACCGCGTCGGGCAGCGGCGCACCAGCATCCGCCAGGCCATCGCAGACAGCTCTTGGGCCTCGTCGACGACCAGGTGCGCGAAGGTCCAGCTGCGGTCCTTCTCCGCACGCTCTGCGGTCGTCAGGTAGGGACCAGAGGTCGCGAACCTGTCGGCGAGAGCCTCGGCGCTCACCATGCCGTTCCCGCCCGAGCCCTCGAGCACCTGACGGGCGTACTCGAGCCGCTCCTCACGCTGCTCCGCGTCCTGGCGCGCCTGCGCCCGGGCCACCTGGTCGTCCTCGCCGAGCAGCTCGGCAGCCTCGTCGAGGATCGGCACGTCGGCCTCGGTCCACGGCGAGCCCGGGGCCCGCACGAGTGCGGCCCTGTCGGCTGCTGAGAGCTCGGGGGCGGCCTCGGCGAGCCTGTGCGGCTTGGCGTAGAGGTCCTCGACCAGCTTCTGGGGCGACATCGGCATCCACGCGAGGTTGAGCGCGACCCGGATCTCCTTCGTGCTGCGCAGCTCTTCCAGGATCTCGCCGCGCTCGTCCGACTCGACCGAATAGCTCAGCTGCTCGGTGTACTGCGCCGCGAGACGGTTGAGCATCTCGCGGACGAAGGTCACCCGCGCGAGGTTGTGCGGCTTGCGGTGACGCCGCGCCTTCGCGATGGCGTCACGGATGTCGCGCCGCCGGATCACGAGGTCGTATCCGTCGACGCGCACCCTGGTGTCCTGCGCGGGGACGCGCTCGCGTGCGCTCACCGCGCGCCTGACGATCGCGCCGAAGACCGAGCGTCCCTTGATCTCGGCGACCTTCGGGTCCTCGGTCCCGCGCGCCTCGATCCCGGGCAGGATGTCGGCGATCGTCGTGCTCACGACCCCGGTCTCGCCGAGCGAGGGGAGCACCTGGTCGATGTACCGCAAGAACGACTGGCTCGGGCCGACGAGCAGCACACCCGAGCGCTCGAGCAGACGACGGTGGGCGTAGAGCAGGTAGGCCGCGCGGTGCAGGGCGACAGCGGTCTTCCCCGTGCCGGGGCCACCCTGGACCACGAGGGCACCCTGCAGGTCGGAGCGGATGATGGTGTCCTGCTCGGCCTGGATGGTCGCGACGATGTCGCCCATGCGCCCTGTGCGCCCCGCAGACAGTGCCGCGAGCAGCGCGCCCTCGCCCGAGAGGTTGAGGTCCGAGGCGGCGTCACCCGAGAGGTCGAGGACCTCGTCCTCGAGACCCGTGACGCGACGACCCGACGTCACGAGGTGCCGGCGGCGCAGCACACCGTCGCGCTGGGCCGCCGTCGCCCTGTAGAAGGCCTGGGCCGCAGGGGCACGCCAGTCCGTGAGGATCGAGGAGTGCTGCTCGTCGGTCAGCCCGATGCGCCCGATGTACCGGGTGGTCTCGTCGTCGAAGTCGAGCCGGCCGAAGCACAGCCTGTCCTCGACGGCGTCCAGCAGCGCGGCCCGGTCTTCGTAGAGCGTCGCGAAGGCGTCGCGCTCGCTGCGGTTCTGGGGGGACCCGCTCGGTCCGGACCGGCGCACCTCGGCGAGGCGCTCGCGCGTGACGGCGCGCAGCTCGTCCAGCCGTGCGTAGAGGACGTCGAGGGTGTCCTGCTCGACCCTGATCTCGTCGGGCTGCTCGGTCACGCTGGTCCTTCCCTCGCGGGGGTACGGAGATGAGATGGCGACTGGAGGCTGCTGGTGCCGCAGTCCCACGTTCGCGACCGTCCATTATTGCTGATCGTGGCACCCCGACGCGCCGCGCAGATGGGCCGGGAGGGCCGTGGCGACTAAGATCAGCGGATATTCGTCTGGGGGGAGGAGTGCGGTGAGCGTGAGAGACGGGTCGACCGGCGAGACCGCCCCGGTCCGGGTGCTCATCGTCGACGACGACGACGGCGACGCGATGCTGGTCGAAGAGCTCTTCGCCGACAGCGCCCTCGAGGTGACCCTCGACCGCGCGCGATCGATCGACGAGGCCCTCGGTCGGCTCGACGTCGACTGCGTCCTCCTCGACCTGGGCCTCCCCGACGCGACAGGCCTCTCGGGCGTCGAGCGCATCAACGCGACGGGGACCAGCGCAGCGCTCGTGGTCCTCACCGGCATGACCAGCTCTGACCTCGGTGTCGACGCCGTCGCAGCAGGGGCCCAGGACTACCTCGTCAAGCACGAGGTCGACCCCGACCTCCTCGCCAGGTCGGTCCGCTACGCCGTCCAGCGCCGGCTCTCCGACGAGCAGGCACGGACGATCTACAAGAGCTCGGTCCGGGCCCGCGAGACCGCCCGCCTCGAGCGTGCGCTGCTGCCCACACCCTCGATCGTCGACCCACGGCTCTCCGTCCTCGTCGGCTACCTGCCCGGGGGAGACGGCCTGCTCGGAGGTGACTTCTACGACGTCGTCGAGCGCGCCGACGGCACGCTCGCCTGCATCATCGGCGACGTCGCCGGCCACGGACCCGACGAGGCTGCCCTCGGAGCCACCCTGCGCACCGCCTGGCGGACCCTCGTCCTGGCCGAGATCGACCCCGAGCGCATCCTCCCGCTGCTCGAGCGCGTCATGCTCGACGAGCGCTCGCGGCCCGAGACCTTCACGACGCTCTGCCAGCTGGTCATCTCGGCCGACAGGTCGTCGGCCGAGCTCTACCTCGCCGGTCACCACGCGCCCATCCTCGTCTCCGAGCAGTCCCGTGCCATCGAGCCGACCCACCGCGGCCGTGCCCTCGGCATCCCTGTCGACTCGCCCTGGAAGTCCCAGCGGCTCGAGCTCGCCGGCAGCTGGTGGCTCATGCTCTACACCGACGGTCTGCTCGAGGCCACGGTCCGCGACCCCGGCGACGACCAGGACCGTCCCCACGACGCCGACCGCCGAGACCGCGGCGGGCGCTCGCGGATCGGCATCGACGGGCTCCTCGCCGCCGTGAGCGCCGAGTTCCGCGACGGCACAGAGGAGCTCGTCGAGCGCATCTTGCGCACCGTCCATGCCGTGCACGGTGGACGCCTCGTCGACGACGCGGCCGTGCTGATCCTCGGCTGGCCCGGCTGCGACGCCGGGCACGGGCAGCGGTCCGCGACCCTGGCCGACTCGGAGGAGTGGAGTTGAGGCGTCGCACCCCTGAGCGGCGGGCAGGATCGACGCTGCGCCGTCAGCTCGGCGTGACCGTCGTCAGTGCCGGCGCGGTCTTGCTGGTGATCCTGCTGTACGCCGTCTACTCCCTGCTCCAGGTGGTCCACTACCAGAACAGGGTCACCGACATCTACGCGAGCGCGATCTCCTACTCCGACGGGCTCACCTCACGGATCGGTGACATCGGCTCGGCCGTCGACGCCTACCTGCAGTCGGGTGTCGACTCGGCGCTCGGCTCCTACAGGACCGCCGACACCGAGGCTGCCCGAGCCATCCGGACGGCGTTCCTCGAGGACTACGGCCCCGACTCTGAGGTGGTCGTCGCGCTCGACAGGACGCTCGGCCTCGTCGCGACCTGGCGCTCTCAGTTCGCGGACCCTGCCGTCGCCGAGGTCTCGGTCGAAGGACCCGGCGCCGTCAGCGACGCGACGGTCGAACGCGGCGAGCGGCTGCTCGCCGACGCCCGCGACGCGGCCCTCGACCTCGAGACCGTCCTCGAGACGGGCCGCGAGGAGGCCTCCGACGCCCTCGCTGCCTGGACGCGCAACCTCTTCCTCGCCGTCGTCGTGCTCGCGGGTGCAGCCGTGGTCGTGGCTGTCGGGACGTGGCGGACGCTGCGCCGACGGGTCCTCGAGCCTCTCGCCGACCTCGCGGCCAAGGCGGAGGCGGTGAGCACCGGCGAGCTCGACCTGCCGGTGCGGACCGAAGGGCCTGGCGAGATCGCCTCCCTCGCGCACGCCGTCGACGCGATGCGGGTCGAGCTCGTGGCACGGATGGCCTCCGAGGCCCGCTCCCGGGCCGAGATCGCCGAGGCGCACGAGCAGGTGCTCGAGCAGGCCGAAGAGCTCCGACGCTCGAACCGGGACCTCGAGCAGTTCGCCTACGTCGCCTCGCACGACCTCCAGGAGCCGCTGCGCAAGGTCGCGAGCTTCACCCAGCTGCTGCAGAAGCGCTACGGCGGTGAGCTCGACGAGCGCGCAGACCAGTACATCGAGTTCGCGGTCGACGGTGCCAAGCGGATGCAACGACTCATCCAGGACCTGCTCGGCTTCTCGCGCGTCGGGCGGTCGGCGGGCGAGGCCGTCGAGGTCGACCTCGTCGAGGCCTGCGCGACGGCGGTCACGACCTTGGACGCCGCCGTCGAGGAGTCGGGCGGCCAGGTCGAGGTCGGCGACCTCCCCGTGGTCCTCGGGCAGCAGACGCTCCTCGTCCAGCTCTTCCAGAACCTCGTCGGCAACGCGCTGAAGTTCAGGCACCCCGACAGGACGCCCCACGTCATCCTCGGGGCTGTGCGCCGCGAGGACGCCTGGGAGCTGTGGTGCTCCGACAACGGCATCGGGATCGACCAGCAGTATGCCGACAGGGTCTTCGTGATCTTCCAGCGGCTGCACGCCAAGGACGCCTACGAGGGCACGGGCATCGGCCTCGCGCTGTGCAAGAAGATCGTCGAGTTCCACGGCGGTGAGATCTGGCTCGACACCGACGTCTCGCAGGGCACGACGATCCGCTGGACGCTGCCAGACCCCCGCGAGGTAGGCTCTGCGGGGCCCGAGGACCAGTCCCAGGCCGAGGGTGCTGACGGCACCACGCCCGCGACGACGACCGCAGGGACGGGCGACCTGCCCGGACCAGGACAGCACGACGAGGAGAGCTCATGACCGTGGCACCCGGAGTGATCGAGGTCCTGCTGGTCGAAGACGACCCGGGCGACGTCCTCATGACGCGCGAGGCCTTCGAGCACAACAAGGTGGCCAACCGGCTCTCAGTCGTCAACGACGGCGTCACCGCGATGGACTTCTTGCGCAAGCGCGGTGAGTACGCGGACGCCGTGACGCCCGACCTCATCCTGCTCGACCTCAACCTGCCGCGCATGGACGGCCGAGAGGTCCTCGCCGAGCTCAAGGAAGACCCCGAGCTCCGCCGCATCCCCGTCGTCGTGCTCACGACCTCCGAGGCCGAGGAAGACGTCGCGCGCAGCTATTCGCTCTACGCCAACGCCTTCGTCACCAAGCCCGTCGACTTCGAGAGGTTCATCGAGGTCGTCCGGCAGATCGACGACTTCTTCGTGACCGTCGTCAGGCTGCCCTCGCGCTGATCGGTCCCGGACCCTGCGGAGAGCTGCACCGACGACCGGAGGTCGTGGTCTGGCCTGCGGGAAGAAACTCCGGCGCGGCGGTGTTCTGGTCCTCAGACGACGTTCGTGACGTCACCGGTCAGGCCTGAGCCTGGTGGTGCGTCGAGGCTGACAGGAGGCCCACCATGCTCGATCCGCAGGAGCTCTACACGGTCGACGCCACAGTCGAGTCCGCCCTCCGGCTCTCGCCGGACGAGGCGGGGACCGGGCCCGTGCTCGTCAACGCGCTGCGCGGGTTCGTCGACGCCGGGCACGTCGGGCAGATCACGCTCGAGCACATCCTCGACCTCGGCGAGACGACCCGCCTGGTCACCTTCGACGCGGACCAGCTGGTCGACTACAGGTCGAAGCGGCCCACCATCGTCTTCGACACCCAGCGCTGGACCGAGTACTCGGGCCCGAGCATCGCGATCGACGTCGCACGAGACCGCGAGGGGACGACCTTCCTCGTGCTCCACGGCAACGAGCCCGACGTCCAGTGGGAACGCTTCGTCGAGGCCGTCCTGTCCCTCGTCGACAGGTTCCGGGTCTCGCTGACCGTGGGCACGTACGGCATCCCGATGGGCATCCCGCACACCCGTCTGCTGTCCGCGACACCGCACGCCTCGCGCGACGAGCTGATCCCCGACGCCTCGCCGTGGTTCGGGCGCGTCACAGTCCCGGCGACCGCGGCGAACCTGCTCGAGCTCAGGCTCTCGGAGCGCGGCCACGACACCGTGGGCTACGCCGTCCACGTGCCGCACTACCTGGCCCAGTCCACCTACCCGCCCGCAGCCCTGGTGGCCCTCGACAAGCTCGAGTCCGCGACCGGGCTGGACCTGGACCTCGAGACCCTCGAGGAGGCGGCGACCGAGGCTCGTGCCGAGGTCGTGCGTCAGGTCGCCGAGTCCCCCGAGATCGCGGAGGTCGTCCGAGGGCTCGAGGAGCAGTACGACGCCTTCACCATCTCGGCCGAGCGCCAGAGCCTGCTCGCCGACACCGCAGAGATCCCGACCGCCGACGAGATCGGCGAAGAGCTAGAGCGCTTCCTCGCCCAGCAGGGTCCCGACGGGCAGTCGTCCTGACCTGAGCCCGGCACCACCAGCACGGCCCGGTCGCCATCACCTCTGGAGGGGATGGCGACCGGGCCGTGCTGCGTCAGGCGGGCGGTGCGGGGTCGATGAGAGGGACCGCTGTCCCCGCGAAGCGTGACACCTCGTCCGGGCCGCAGAGGATGTGCGCCGGGACCGCAAGACTGCGCAGTGCACGCGCAAGGCCCGCGCTGGCGAGGCCGTCCCCGTCGCGAGGGCCGCCCGGAGCCGTCGCGGCGAGCACGATGTTGCCGTACCGGCGCGCCTTGAGCACCGCGGGCTCGGTGATCAGGGCGAGGTCGTCGTCGGTGCGGGGGACGCTGTCCGTCGCGACGCTGTCCAGCGCCGCACGGATCGTGGCGACCTCGGCACGGGCTGTGGACAGCGGAGGCTTGTCGGCGCAGTTCACGAGGTACAGGCCTCCTGGACGCAGGACGCGCAGCACGTCGACGACGAACTCGACGGTCAGCAGGTGACCCGGCGTGCTGTCGCCGGCGAACACGTCTCGGACGACGACGTCGACGCTCGAGGTCGCGAGCGTGGCCAGCTGCTCCCGGGCGTCGCCGGCGCGCAGGCGCAGACGGGGTGAGCGGGGGAGGTCGAACCACGACCGCGCGAGCTCCAGCAGCCGGGCGTCGATGTCGATGCCGATCTGGCGTGAACCGGGCCGGCGGGCGTCGACCGACCGGGCCATCGCGCAGCCTGCGGCCCCGAGGTGGACCACGTCGAGCGGCCCCTCGGTCCTGTCGTCGAGGACCGCCGACATGATCTCCATGTACTCGAAGCCCACGTTGGTCGGGTCGTCGAGATCGATGAAGGAGCTCGGGACGCCGTTGAGCATGACGGTGATGGACCTGTGGTCGTCGCGGTCGAGGACGAGCTCGACGGTTCCCGAGGACGTCTCGACGGGCCCTGCGGGCAGGTCAGGCTGCCCGGTCTGTGTCAGTGGTCCGGAGGAGGATGAGCGGCGTGAGGTTCGGCGTGCCATCCCGCAAGCCTAGGCGGGCGGGAGGGGACCGGCGGAGCACCGAGAGGCGACCACCTCTTGACTTCGTTCGAACAGGTGTTCGATACTTGAGCAAGGAGGTTCGACATGGCAGCGACACGGATGACCGCAGCGACATCAGGAGCACGCGCTCTGGGGACGGCTTCAGCGGGCGCGTCGCGATCAGCACGCCACGGTCGGCCCACCCGAGCTCCGCACGCCGTCTCGGCAGCACCTGTCTCCGCTGAGGCTGCGGGTCTGACCTCGGCTCTGCGTCGCCAGGCTGCCAGCGACCTCTTGGACCGTGCTGACGCCGAGCTCGTGGCCGCACAGCTGGCCACCGATGCCGCTGAGCGGTTCACCCACGCGCACATGGCGGCGCTGAGGGTCTCGGGTGCCGTCCTCGCGGTCCTCGGCACCCGGCCGCCGCGCGGACGCACGCGCAGCGCGTGGGAGCGTCTCTCGGCGGCCTCCGACGACTTCGTCCCGTGGGCGTCGTTCTTCGCCTCCGGGGCGCACCTGCGCTCCTCGATCGACGCCGGCCGGTTCGACGCCGTCGACGAAGAGGGGGCTGCTCGCTGGGTCGCCGCCGCGGAGGACTTCCGCGACGAGGTCGGCGCCTGGGTCGACGACGCCGAGGTCCCGCTCGCGCGCAGCGGCATGCTCGTCGACGGTCCGGTGAGCGCATGAGCAAGGGTCCGCGGTCGACGACAGTCCCGCGTGACCTCGGCGAGAAAGACTCGGACTGCTCGATCCTCCACGTCGACATGGATGCGTTCTTCGCCTCGGTCGAGGTGGCTCGTCGGCCTGAGCTCAAGGGGCGCCCGGTGATCGTCGGTGGCTCGGACCGGTCCGTAGTCCTGGCTGCGACCTACGAGGCGCGAGCCTTCGGCGTGCACTCGGCCATGCCCGCGGCCACAGCACGTCGCCTCTGCCCGCAGGCTGTCTTCATCCAGCCCGACAGGACGGCGTACCACGACGCCTCGACGGCTGTCATGGAGATCCTCGGCGAGGTCACGACCCTCGTCGAGCCCGTCAGCATCGACGAGGCCTTCCTCGACGTCGAGGGTGCCCGACGTCGACTGGGCTCGTCGAGCGAGATCGCCCGGAAGATCAGAGCGAGGGTCTACCGCGAGCTGGGTCTGACCTGCTCCGTCGGCGTGGCCTCGACCAAGTTCGTCGCGAAGCTGGCGTCGACCCACGCGAAGCCTGACGGCATGATGCTCGTCCCGCGCGAGTCGACGGTCCGGTTCTTGCACTCCCTGCCCGTGGGTGCGCTGTGGGGCGTGGGGGAGAAGACCGAGAAGAACCTCGCCGCGTGGGGCATCACGACGGTCGAGCAGCTCGCCAGGACTGATCCGCTCGTGCTGCGTCAGGCCGTCGGCACTGCTGCTGCCGCCCACCTGTTCGACCTGTCGTGGGGACGTGACCCGAGGCCTGTCGAGCCGACGCGTCGCGAGCGGAGCATCGGGGCCGAGACGACCTTCGGGCACGACGTGACCGACCTCAGCGTCGTCGAGTCCAAGCTCCTCGAGCTCTCTGACCGGTGTGCAGACAGGCTGCGGGCCCAGGGGTACCTCGCGCGGACCATAAGCGTGAAGGTGCGCTCGAGCGACTTCCGCACCCTGAGCCGTTCGAGGTCTCTCGTCTCGCCGACGGACAGCGTCCGTGAGATCTACGCGGTCGCCCGCGAGCTCGTCTCCTCGGTCGACCTCAAGGGCCTGCCGGTCCGGCTCGTGGGGGTCCGGGGCGAAGGTCTCGAGGCGCGGGGGAGCGCCGCTCTGCAGCTCACCCTCGAAGACGCCGTCGCGGGTGACACCGAGCAGCAGCGACTGGCTGACGCCGCGATCGACCAGGTGCGTCTGCGCTTCGGCCGTTCGGCCATCCGGCAGGCGGCGGTCGCCACGACTTCCTCACAGCGCTCGACTACCGTTGTGCCGGATGTCGAACTATCCTGAACTCTGACAAGGTCCGATCGAACAGTGCGGGGGTTGCGATGCCTCTGTCCGAATACGAGCAGCGTGTTCTGGAGCAGATGGAGCGAGAGCTCACGTCTGATGATCCGCGCCTTGCGACAAGTATGAAGACGACGTCCCAGCGGTCTTCGGTCCGCTATGTGATCGCGGGGGTAGGGCTGATCCTCGGTCTCCTCGCGCTGGTGATCGGTGTGGCACAGTCTGTGCCCGTCGTGGGAGTGGTCGGCTTCGCGGTGATGTTCGCCGCCGTCGCCTACGCCTTCGCCCAGCCGTCGAAGTCCAACGGCCCGGTCGGCGTGGTCTCGCCCGACGGGACCGTGAGACCGGCCGCGAAGCAGCAGAAGACCAAGCGCGGAGGCAAGGCCGGCAAGGCGCCCTTCATGCAGCGCATGGAAGAGCGATGGGACAAGCGCCGCGACGAGCAGTGACGCTCAAAGGCACCGCGGCCTAGATCGTAGGTCGGCAGATCTCTTCGCTCCGATGATCTAGCTCTCCACAGTCAGTACCTAGAGATCTTCTCCAGCGCGGGCTGGGCGTTCATACGCCCAGCCCGCGCTGTCGTGCTCCCGGAGCGCACTGGGGTGTCGAGCGACACGCGTCGGTGATCATCGCCGGGCGCTCCTCCACCTCGCTCCCCAGCGGCCCCCCACTTCGCTCCACCCTGACGCCCAGATGGCCTCGGCGACGCCGCCGATGCCTTCTCGCCCCCTGATCCAGGTCGATTCGCCCGCTCTGCACTACTTTGCTCGGTGGTCGCGGCGCTTGAATGCCGCTGGACGCGCCACCGGCGCACCCGCGCGCGCCGCGCCCTCCACATCCCTCCACCGCTGTGACCTGTGCTGATGCCGCGTCAAGGGTGAATTTTCTGTGATTGCCGCCGCGTGGTGGAGGGAAGTGGAGTACGGTGGAGCCACTTGGAGCAGCCGGGGGAGGCGTCGCAGTGACTGAACTGTTCGGCGCGTCGTCCACACTGCTCCTCGGGACGTACACCCCTCGTCTGGACGACAAGGGACGGTTGCTCCTCCCCGCGAAGTTCCGCGGTCAGCTCGCCCCAGGGCTGGTCATGACGCGTGGACAGGAGCGTTGCCTGTTCCTCTTGCCGATGGACGAGTTCCGTCGCATGTACGAGCAGATCCGACAGGCCCCGGTGACGAGCAAGCAGGCGCGCGACTACCTGCGTGTCTTCCTCTCCGGAGCCAGCGACGAGATGCCGGACAAGCAGGGCAGGATCTCGATCCCGGCGGCGCTGCGCGAGTATGCAGGGCTCGACCGGGAGGTCGCGGTGATCGGCGCAGGTACTCGCGTCGAGATCTGGGACGCAGCCGCGTGGGACACGTATCTGGCAGAGCAGGTCGCCGGGTACTCCGACACGGCCGAAGAGGTCGTGCCAGGCCTGAGGTTCTAGACGCACCACCGCTGGATGAGGCCTCCTCCCGCCCGGTCTGACGCACTTCCCCGGTGTCAGACGGTCGCGGAGGGAGACCTGATCCAGCAGGTGGGCACAGCAGCACATCACGACCGGCGGACGCCGGGCGCGCCGGACAGGTCGAGCACGACTCAGGACAGGAGGTCGCAGGGTGAGCGATCACGACACCGACGCCCCCGCTCCGGGCGACCCCGTCGACCGCGACGAGACGACTCTCTCAGAGACCACCGACATCGAGACCTCCCCCTCCGACCTGGCTGCCGGGGGAGCTGAGGCGCGTGAGACCTCGGACCGTCACCTCCCGGTCCTGCTCGACAGGTGCGTGGAGCTCCTCGCTCCGGCACTGTCGGCCCCGGGGGCCGTCTATGTCGACTGCACGCTCGGGATGGGCGGTCACACCGAGGCGATCCTCGAGAGGCTCCCCGAGGTCCGGATCATCGGCATCGACCGCGACCCGCAGGCGCTCGAGCTCGCCGGTGCGCGGCTCGCTCGCTTCGGTGACAGGTTCACCGGGGTCCACGCGGTGTACGACGAGATCGGCGAGGTGATCGCCGCCCAGGGGCTCACCGGGGTGCAGGGGATCCTCATGGACCTGGGTGTCTCCTCCCTGCAGATCGACGAGCGGGAGCGCGGCTTCTCCTACGCCCAGGACGCCCCGCTCGACATGCGGATGGACTCGACGGCCTCGCTCACGGCAGCCGACGTCCTCAACACCTACAGCGAGCGTGACCTCACCCGGATCTTGCGGGAGTACGGCGAAGAGCGGTTCGCCTCGAAGATCGCCCGGTCGATCGTCGCCAAGCGTGACGCGAAGCCGTGGGAGCGCTCGGCGGACCTGGTCGACCTCGTCCGCGCGTGCATCCCGGCGGCGACGCGCAAGGGCCAGGGCAACCCGGCCAAGCGCACGTTCCAGGCGCTGCGCATCGAGGTGAACGGCGAGCTAGAGGTCCTCGAGCGCGCTCTGCCGGCCGCTGTCGAGGCTCTTGCCGTCGGCGGACGGATCGTCGTCGAGTCCTACCACTCGCTCGAAGACCGGCTGACGAAGCGGGAGCTCGGCCGTGGCGCTGTCTCGAGCGCGCCACACGACCTCCCGGTCGAGCCTGAGTCTCACAAGCCTTACCTCTCGCTGCTCACCCGTGGCGCCGAGGAGGCCGACGAGGCCGAGCTCGAGCGCAACCCGCGGTCTGCCTCGGTGCGGCTGCGCGCCGCAGAACGGCTCCGGCCGACACCCCCTCACATGAAGACCAGGACGGAGCGCTGACCATGAGCACTGCACAGTCTGGGGCGGCACGCGCCCTCCCGGCACGGGATCTCCCGGCACCGTCTCTGCCGAGGCCCTCCGAGCGTCTGAGGCTCGTCCAGGCACCTGCCCAGACGCGCAGCCGCGCACCCTTCGTCCTGCTCTGCATCGGGCTCCTCGCGGCGGCGCTGCTGGGCACCCTCGTGATGAACACCGTCATGAACAACGAGGCCTACGCAGCCCGGGACATCCAGATCGAGATCGCCCGGGAGGCGGAGATCGCCGACCAGCTCGGCGAGCAGATCGACGCGCTGTCCTCGCCCCAGGCCCTGGCCGCCCGTGCGACCGAGCTGGGCATGGTCCAGAGCCCCAACCCGGGTGTGCTGCGGCTCTCCGACCTCATGATCTTCGGTGGTGCGAGCGGCGCAGGAGCAGCGCAGTGACGCGGTCGAAGGACTCTGACGGGCGCGACGAGCCGCAGGGCTCTCGCGCCGCCCGACCGACCTCCAGGTCTGGTGCTGCACCACGCTCGGCTTCGCCACGCTCGTCGGCACCACGCTCGTCAGCACCGAGGTCTCCCCGGTCCGGCGCAGACACCGAGAAGACTCCGCGTGCCGCGGGGGCGACCTCCCGCGGGGCGGCGCGCACCGGTCGGGACGCCACGACCGGCCGGACGCAGGCAGGCACGGGTCGCACGCCAGCAGGCGCGGGCCGTCCGCAGGGCGCAGCAGGCCGTCCGACCGCACGCCCCACCTCTCCCGGTGCCAGCCGCAGTGCCAAGGACTCAGGTCAGGCTGACGGTTCGGCCAAGGCCACCTCCGCTGACCGTCCCGCCGCACGACCCGTCCGCGGTGCCCGCCCGGCCGCTCAGGCGGCTGGCTCGGGCACGCCGCGCCCGGCGAGGTCGTCCGACAGCGCTCCGCGCAGCGCAGGAGCGAGCCGCCCGGTGCGCGCCGCTGCGCCTGCGGCCCGGACCTCTGCGTCCGCCGGTCGCCCGGCTCGTGCTGCAGCACCCGCACGCACCCCACGCGGTGCCCGCGCTCGGATCGGCGCCGACCGCAGCCCTGCCCGACCTCGGGTCGGCGGCAGGCTCGACGCCGTCACGCAGCGCAGGCTCAGCCAGGCGCGTGTCGGCAACCCGCTGACGCGGGTGCGGGTGCTGTCGATCGCCGTGATCGCGACGCTCGCGCTCTTCTCCGGTCGTCTCGTCTACGTCCAGGCGTACCAGGGGGAGACTCTTGCGGCGCAGGCCCTCGAGGGGCGCATGAACACGACGACCATCCCGGCCGTCCGTGGTGAGATCACGGACGCCGACGGCAACGTGCTCGCCACCTCGGTCACGCGCTACGACGTGTTCGCCGACCAGGTCCTCATCGCCGACTGGACCCACACCGTCGACGGCGCGAGGGTCGGCGGACCCGTCGAGGCTGCCCGGCTGCTCGCACCGATCTTCGGAGAGCCCGAGGCCGAGCTCGCCGCCAAGCTCTCAGGCACGAGCAAGTACAAGATGCTCGAGCGTGACATGGCTCCCGAGACCTGGGACGCCATCAAAGAGCTCGGCATCTCGGGCATGTTCGCAGAGCAGGCTCCGCGCCGGTCCTACCCGGCGGGCACGACGGGTGGCAACCTCATCGGTTTTGTCGGTGCCGAGGGCACAGGCATGGCTGGCCTGGAGTACGCGCTCGACGAGCAGCTCGCCGGCGTCGCGGGCAGCCGGACCTACGAGCGTGGGCTCGGTGGGCACGCGATCCCGACAGGGGTCCAGTCCTCCAAGGCTGCTGTCCCCGGGACCGACGTGCGGACGACCCTGCGGATGGACCTCCAGTGGAAGGCCCAGGCCGCGATCGACGCGCAGGTCGCCAAGATGGGCGCGAGCGGTGGCTTCGTCGTCGTGATGGACGTCAAGACCGGAGAGATCTACGCCCTCGCAGACTCGGGCGCGATGGACCCCAACAAGCCGACGGGCTTCGGTGGCAGCAAGGCGATCTCGACGATCTTCGACCCGGGCTCGACGGCCAAGATCGTCACGATGGCTGCGGCCCTCGAGACGGGGGTCGCCACGCCGACCAGCCAGTACACCGTGCCGTACAACTACACGACCTCCAACGGGCAGACCTTCAAGGACTCCCACGAGCACGGCGACGAGCCCTGGACCCTCACGGGCATCCTCGCGGAGTCGTCGAACACCGGCACCGTGATGGTGGGCGAGCAGATCCCGAAGCAGGTCCGCCACGACTACCTCACCAAGTTCGGCTTCGGAGAGAAGACCGGCATCGAGCTCGCCGGCGAAGAGCGCGGGCTGCTCGCCGACGCCGACGCGTGGGACGGGAGGACGCAGTACACCGTCCTCTTCGGGCAGGGCATGGCAGCGACAGCCCTGCAGGCCACCAACGTCTTCGCGACCATGGCCAACGGCGGGGTCCGCAACACCCCGCACCTGGTGGCAGGGACCACGGGCGCCGACGGCGTCTACACGCCGAGCCCGCTGGCCGACCCGGTCCAGGCCGTCTCGCCCGAGACTGCCGGCACCGTGCTGAAGATGATGGAGTCCGCTGTCCTCGAGGGCACGGGCGAGAACGCAGAGATCGCCGGCTACAGGGTGGCCGGGAAGACCGGGACAGCCCAGATCCCCGGCGCCGACGGAAAGCTCGACGCCTACCTCGCCTCCTTCGTCGGCGTCGCGCCCGTCGACGACCCACGCCTCGCCGTCGGGGTGTTCATCGAGAACCCGACGGCCACGGAGTACGCGAAGTTCGGCGGGGTGTCCGCCGCCCCGGTGTTCTCCGACGTCACGTCCTTCGCGCTGCAGCAGCTCGGCGTGGTGCCCTCGGGCTCGACGCCCGAGCTCTACCCCACCACCTGGTGAACCGTGGGCACCGAGGCAGACCGCCCCGGTGCCCGGAAGGTTCCCGCGATAGATTGGCCCCCATGACTTCCGCCCCCGGATCGCTGCGGCCTGCCTCCGTGCAGCCGCGAACTCTCGGCGACCTCGCCGTCGCCGTCTCGGGCTCGGTCGACCCGGCCGACCGCGACCTCCCCGTCACCGGCGTGGTCCTCGGCAGCGTCGAGGCCCAGCCTGGCGACCTCTTCGTCGCGGTCCCCGGAGCCCGGTCGCACGGTGCCCGGTACGCGCAGGCGGCGCTCGACGCCGGTGCCGTCGCGGTGCTGACCGACGCAGCAGGCCTGGACATCCTCCGCGCCGAGCAGACCGCCGTCGGGGAGCCCTCGCACCAGCGCCCCGTGCCTGTCGTCCTCCTCCCGGCGGGCAGCGACCCGCAGCGGGCAGCGGGAGCGGCGGCGGCCTTCTTCTACGACCACCCCTCCACGGCGCTCACGAGCTTCGGCGTGACCGGGACGAACGGGAAGACCACCACGACCTACCTGCTCGACCACCTCCTGACGGCGCTCGGGCGCACCGTCGGGCTGGTCGGGACCGTCGAGACCCGCTCCGGTTCTCGGGTGCTCCCCAGCCGCCTGACCACACCCGACGCCGCGAGCCTGCAGGCTGTGCTCGCGACCATGCGCGAAGACGGGGTCGACGTCCTCGCGATGGAGGTCTCCTCGCACTCGATCAGCCAGCGCCGGGTCGACGGCCTGCACTTCGACGTCGTCGGCTTCACCAACCTCAGCCAGGACCACCTCGACTTCCACGGCGACCTCGACAGGTACTTCGCGGCGAAGGCCGAGCTCTTCACGGCCGAGCGCGCGCGTCGTGGTGTCGTGGTGGTCGACGACGAGTGGGGCCAGCGGCTGGCTGCCACCGCAGACATCCCCGTGGTGACCCTGAGCGTCGGACGGCGCGGGACCCCCGTGGGGGACTGGTCGGTCCGGGACGTCCAGGAGGGCCCTGCGGGTACGACCTTCACCGTCGCCCACAGCGACGGACGCAGCATGCGCGTGCGCACGACGCTGCCCGGGTCCTTCAACATCGCCAACGCCGCTCTCGCCCTCGTCATGGTGGTCGAGTCCGGCGTCGACGTGGGCACTGTCACAGCCGCCCTGGAGGCCGCCGGGGGGATGTCCCCGGCCGTCCCTGGCAGGATGGAGCAGGTTGCCGACCGCCCCCGTGTGGTCGTCGACTTCGCCCACAACCCTGATGCTCTCGCGCTCGCCCTCGAGGCGCTCCGGCCCACGACGGCCGGCCGTCTGGTGGTCGTGTTCGGAGCCACGGGGGAGCGGGACACGACCAAGCGTCCCGTCATGGGACGGATCGCGGTCGAGGGTGCTGACGTGGTCGTCGTGACCGACGACGATCCTCACGCCGAAGAGCCCGCCGGGATCCGGACGCAGGTGCTCGACGGTGCCCGCGAGGCCGCCGCCGCTGCCCTCCCGGGCCGCGACGTCGACGTCCTCGAGGCGGCCCCGCGCGCCCTCGCGATCCGTGCCGCAGTCCTGGCTGCTGACGACGAGGACACGGTCCTGGTCGCCGGGCGAGGCCACGAGGTGTGGCAGGAGATCGACGGGGTGGACCACCCGCTCGACGACAGGGTGGAAGCACGCGCAGCGGTCGCCGACCGCGCGCAGCGAACGACGAAGGAGCACAGCGAGTGATCGATCTGACTGCCGCAGAGGTCGCGGACCTCACGGGAGGGAGGCTCGCCGCCCCGCCCACGACGCGGGTCGACGGCCCTACCGTCATCGACTCGCGCACGGTGTCCGCAGGTGCGCTCTTCGTCGCTCTCGCCGGAGACACCTCCGACGGGCACGACCACGCCGCCGGGGCGGTCGCCGACGGTGCCGCGCTGGTCCTCGCCAGCCGTGAGCTCGACGGCGTGCCGTCCGTCGTCGTCGACGACGTGCCACGGGCACTCGGTCTGCTGGCTGCGGAGCACCTGCGTCGCCTGCGGGCGGACGGGGCGCTCCAGGTCGTCGCCGTGACAGGCTCGGTCGGCAAGACGACCACCAAAGACCTCCTCGGGCACGTCCTGTCGGCGAGCGGGCCGACGGTCATGCCCCGCGCCTCGTTCAACAACGAGATCGGCCTGCCGCTGACGGTCCTCCAGGCCGACGCGCAGACCCGCTACCTGGTCCTCGAGATGGGCGCCTCCGCCCCCGGGGACCTCACCTACCTCACCGGCATCGCACCGCCCGACGTCTCGATCGTGCTCGCGGTCGGCTCGGCGCACCTCGGCGGCTTCGGCGGGATCGAGGGCGTCGCGAGGGCGAAGTCCGAGATCGTCACCGGGCTCGCCCCCGGAGGCGTCGCCGTGCTCAACGCCGACGACCTGCGCGTGGTCGCCATGCGCGACCTCGCCCCAGGGCGGGTCGTCACCTTCGGCACCGTCCGCGACGCCGACCTGCGCGCGACCGACGTGACCATCGACAGGCTCGGCCGTGTCTCGTGCACAGTCGCCGCGGGGGAGCGGACCGAGCATCTCTCCCTGCGCCTGGTCGGCGAGCACCACCTCACCAACGCCCTCGCGACCCTCGCCGCGGCCGTCGAGCTCGGGGTCGACCTCACCGAGGCCGCCGCGCTGGTCGGCTCGTCCGACCCGGCGAGCCCGCACCGGATGGCCGTGACCGACCGCGCCGACGGCGTGACGATCATCGACGACTCCTACAACGCGAACCCGGACTCGATGCGCGCGGCTCTCAAGGCCCTCGCCGTCGTGGCCGGGCGCGACCGTCGTTCGGTCGCCGTGCTCGGCGAGATGCTCGAGCTCGGACCTGACTCGCGTGACCAGCACGACGAGATCGGGCGCCTCGTCGTCCGCCTCAACATCAAGCTGCTCGTGGTCGTCGGAGCCGGCGCCTCGGGCCTCGCCGACGGAGCGACCCAGGAAGGCTCGTGGGGCAAGGAGGTCGTCGAGGTCGAGGACGTCGCCGCCGCCGAGCGCTTCCTTGCCGACGAGCTCCGCTCCGGTGACGTGGTCCTCGTGAAGTCGTCCAACGGCTCTGGTCTGTGGCGCCTGGGTGACTCCCTCACGGCGGTGACAGCATGATCGCCGTCCTCGCCTCCGTCTCCGTCTCGCTGCTCGTCGCGCTGCTCGGGACCCCACTGTTCATCAAGCTGCTCGTCAAGCGCAACTACGGCCAGTTCATCCGTCAGGACGGGCCCACAGCCCACTTCACCAAGCGCGGGACGCCCACCATGGGCGGTGTCGTGATCATCGGCGCGACGCTCGCCGGCTGGGCCGCGGCGTCGATCGTCTCAGGACGTCTGCCCTCGGTCTCCTCGGTCCTGGTGATCTTCCTCATGACGGGCCTTGGGCTCGTCGGCTTCCTCGACGACTACATCAAGATCTCCCGTCAGCGCAGCCTCGGTCTGTCCGCGCGGTGGAAGATCGTCGGTCAGGGGATCGTCGGGATCACCTTCGCCGTGCTGGCCCTGCAGTTCCCCAACGCGAACCTGCGGACCCCGGCGTCCACGAGCGTGTCGTTCATCCGTGACACGAACATCGACCTCGCCTTCGCGGGGGTGACCCTCGGCCTCATCCTCTTCGTGCTCTGGGCCAACCTCATCATCACCGCGTGGTCCAACGCCGTGAACCTCACCGACGGTCTCGACGGCCTCGCGACGGGCGTCTCGCTCATCGTCTTCGGCGGCTACGTCATCGTCTCGATCTGGCAGCTCAACCAGAACTGCCAGTTCGCGGGCTCGGTCGGCCCACGCTGCTACGAGGTCCGTGACCCCCTCGACCTCGCGATCGTCGCGGCCGCGATCATGGGTGCGTGCTTCGGCTTCCTCTGGTGGAACGCGTCGCCAGCCCAGATCTTCATGGGCGACACGGGCTCACTCGCCCTCGGTGGTGCGCTCGCCGGTCTGTCGATCCTCTCGCGCACCGAGCTGCTCGCGATCATCATGGGTGGCCTCTTCGTGCTCGTCGTCCTCTCGGACGTGATCCAGATCGGGTTCTTCAAGATGACCGGGAAGCGGGTCTTCAAGATGGCTCCGCTCCATCACCACTTCGAGCTGTCGGGGTGGGGTGAGGTGACGATCGTCATCAGGTTCTGGATCATCGCCGCGCTCTTCACCGCCCTCGGCCTCGGGATCTTCTACGCAGAGTGGGTCGTGGGTTGGGTCCGCTGACCGAGCTCGCGGTCCTCGTCGCCGGGCACGGCGTCACCGGCCGGGCCGTGGCCTCGGTGCTGCGCACGCGCGCCGCGCGGGTGGTCACGCTCGACGCAGGGGACCCCGAGGCCGACCTCGCATCCATCGGTGCCGAGGAGGTCGCGACCTTCGACGTCGTCGTCGCGTCGCCCGGGTGGCGCCCGACCTCGCAGGTCTTCGTCGACGCCGCTGCGGCGGGTGTCCCGGTCTGGAGCGAGGTCGAGCTGGCCTGGCGCCTGCGCGTGCCGTCCGCGGCGACCGGCGAGCCCGCGCCGTGGCTCGCCCTCACCGGCACCAACGGCAAGACGACCACCGTCGAGATGCTGCTCTCGATCCTCGAGGCCGACGGCCGCGCGGCGGCAGCCGTCGGCAACGTCGGACGCCCGCTCGTCGAGGCCGTGGTCGACCCGTCGCTCGAGGTCCTCGCGATCGAGCTCTCGAGCTTCCAGCTCCACTTCACCACGTCCATGTCGCCGCTGGCCGGCGCGGTGCTCAACGTCGCACCCGACCACCTGGACTGGCACGGGACCTTCGAGGAGTATGCCGCGGCGAAGGGCAAGGTCTACCACCAGGCCCAGGTCGCCTGCGTCTACAACGTCGAGGACCCCCTCACCGAGCAGCTCGTGCGCGACGCCGACGTCGTCGAGGGAGCGCGCGCCGTCGGTGTGACCGTCGGCGCCCCGGGGCGCTCCGGGGTCGGTCTCGTCGAGGGCGTGCTGTGCGACAGGGCCTTCCACGTCCCCGCGGACGACCCGCGTCGCCACGACAGCGCCGCCGAGCTCGGGTCGCTCGACGACCTCGCGCACCTGGCCGGTCCCGACGGGGCTGTGCCCTCCCACGTCGTCTTCGACGCCCTCGCCGCCGCGGCGCTGGCACGCGCCTACGGTGTCGACGCGGGCTCGGTCCGGGAGGGGCTGCGAGGCTTCAGGCCGGGCGCGCACCGCATCGCGACGGTCGCGCAGGTCCCCGCCGCGGGCGGCGCCGGGACCGTGGCCTTCGTGGACGACTCCAAGGCCACCAACGCCCACGCCGCCTCGGCCTCCCTCGGCGGCTTCGCGCCCGGGACCGTCGTGTGGGTCGCCGGTGGTCTGGCCAAGGGGGCGACCTTCGACGAGCTCGTCCGCACACGTGCCGACAGGCTCCGTGCTGTCGTGCTCATCGGCGCCGACAGGAGCGCCCTCCTCGACGCGCTCGGTCGACACGCGGGCGACGTCCCCGTGGTCGAGGTCGATCCTGGTGACACTGGGACGGTGATGCAGCGCGCGGTAGAGACCGCTCACGGACTGGCCCGGCCGGGTGACACGGTGCTGCTCGCCCCTGCCTGCGCCTCGATGGACCAGTTCGCGTCCTACGCCGCGCGCGGCGACGCCTTCGCCGAGCAGACCCGGCTCCTCCTCGGGCGGGTCGGAGACGGGCGATGACCAGCCCGAGCATCGAGCGCAAGGGCCAGACCGCCTCGGCGGTCCCTCGTCAGACCCTGCGAGACTCGTGGGCCTCCCACTGGGACAGCGCGGTCACGAGCTATTACCTCATGGTCGGCGCGAGCGCCCTGCTGCTCGTGCTCGGTCTGGTCATGGTGCTCTCGAGCTCGTCCGTCGACTCGCTCGCGGCCGGGGACTCCCCGTACAAGGTGTTCCTCAACCAGGCGCAGTTCGCGCTCATGGGCCTGCCGCTGATGATCGTCGCCTCGCGGATCCGTCCCGGCGGCTACCGCCGGATCGCGTGGCCGGCGCTGGCTGTGGCGATCTTCCTCCAGCTGCTGATCTTCACGCCGCTCGCGGTCGGCACCAAGGGAAACCTCAACTGGATCAGCCTCGGCCCGGGCCTGACCATCCAGCCCTCAGAGTTCTCCAAGGTGGCCCTCGCCGTGTGGCTCGGTGTGGTGCTGGCACGCAAGCAGGACCTGCTGCACGACTGGAAGCACGTGGCGATCCCGGCCGGACCGGCCGTGGGTGTCGTCGTCGGTCTCGTGATGGTCGGCAAGGACCTCGGGACAGCCCTCATCTTCGTCCTGCTCGTCGCGGGAGCCCTGTTCGTCGCGGGCGTGCCGATGCGGATCTTCACAGTCCTCGCCGTCGCCACGGCTGGCCTGGTCGCGATCGCGGCGAGCACGAGCAACCGCGCGGGGCGCATCTTCGCGATCTTCGGCGGGGAGACGGCCGACCCCTCGGGCATCGGCTACCAGACCCAGCGCGGCCTCGAGGCGCTCGGCTCGGGCGGCTTCGCCGGGGTCGGCCTCGGCGCGAGCCGCGAGAAGTGGTCGTACCTGCCTGAGGCGCACAACGACTTCATCTTCGCGGTGATCGGCGAAGAGCTCGGTCTGCTCGGGACCCTGCTGGTGCTGCTGCTCTTCGCGATCCTCGGGATCGCGATGGTGCGCATCATCCGTCGCCACCCCGAACCGATGGTCAAGATCACCACCGCTGCCATCGGCTGCTGGATCATCGGCCAGGCCCTCATCAACATCGGCGTGGTCATCGGGCTCGTCCCGGTGATCGGGGTCCCGCTGCCGCTGGTCTCGGCCGGTGGTTCGGCCCTGATCGCCACGATGCTGGCCCTCGGCATCGTCATCTCCTTCGCGCGCGACGAGCCCGGTGCCCGTGAGGCTCTCGCCGCCAGGTCGAGCGTCGTCCGCCGCTCGATCGCCGTCGTGGGCGGAGCCACCTGGCGCCGCGGCGGACGACCGACCACCTCTGACGACAAGTGAGAAGCACGTGCTGAAGTCTGTCCTGCTGGCCGGCGGCGGAACCGCCGGCCATGTCAACCCGTTGCTCGCCGTGGCCGACGAGGTCGCGCGCACGAGCCCCGGGGTCTCCATCACCGTGCTCGGCACCCGTGAGGGCCTCGAGGCCGAGCTGGTCCCGAGCCGCGGCTACCCGCTCGCGGTCGTCCCGAAGGTCCCGCTGCCCCGCCGCCCGAGCGCGGCATGGTTCCGGCTGCCCGGACGTCTGCGCGCGGCCGTCAAGGCTGCTGGCGACGCGATCGACTCGAGCGGCGCGCAGGTGGTCGTCGGCTTCGGGGGCTACGTCTCGACCCCGGCCTACCTGGCTGCTCGGCGTCGTGGCGTGCCCGTGGTGATCCACGAGCAGAACGCCCGTCCCGGCCTCGCGAACCGCCTCGGTGCTCGCTGGGCACGCGCGGTGGCTGTGACCTTCCCCTCGACTGCGCTCCAGGGCGCCGTCGTCACCGGGCTGCCGCTGCGCCGCGAGATCGCCGCCCTGGTCGAGGAGCGGGCGGCCGACGCCGCAGCCTCGCGCCGCTCCGCGGCCGAGCGACTCGGCCTCGACCCGAGCATGCCGGTCCTGGTGGTCACGGGCGGGTCCCTCGGCGCGCAGCGCCTCAACGAGACCATCTCTGCCCTCGCGGCCGAGATCACGTCGGCCGGTGTCCAGGTGCTCCACCTGACGGGGCGAGGCAAGTCCGAGCCCGTCGAGGCGGCGGTCGCCGGCCTCGCCGTCGACGGGGTGCCCCGCTACCTGGTCCGGGAGTACCTCGACGAGATGCACCTGGCCTATGCCGTCGCGGACCTCGTGGTCTGCCGCTCGGGCGCCGGGACCGTCTGCGAGCTCGCCGCGCTCGGTCTGCCGGCCGTCTATGTCCCGCTCCCCGTCGGCAACGGGGAGCAGCGGCTCAACGCAGCCGCCGTCGTCGAGGCCGGAGGAGGGCTGCTGGTCGCCGACGCCGACCTCACGGCGCCGTGGGTCCGCGCCGAGGTGCTGCCGCTCGTGGCCGATCCCGCCGCCCTGTCGCGGATGGCCGCAGCCGCGGCCGGTGTGGGCGTCCCGGATGCCGCGGCGGCCGTCGTCGCCCTCGTCGAGCGCGCTGCCGAGGAGGGTGGACGATGAGTACGTCGAGCACAGAGGGTCTGACCGTCGCCGACCTCGGGACAGTGCACCTCGTCGGGATCGGCGGGGCCGGCATGTCGGTCGTCGCGCAGCTCCTCGCCGCCCGCGGCGCGCGCGTGCAGGGGACCGACGCCCGCCGCAGCGCTGTCACCGACGCCCTCGTGGCCTCAGGCATCCAGGTGTGGGTCGGCCACGACGCAGCGCACGTCGCAGGGGCGCAGACCCTGGTGCTCTCGAGCGCGGTCCGCCCCGAGAACCCCGAGCTGGTCGCTGCACACGCTGCAGGCCTGAGGGTGCTGCACAGGTCGCAGGCCCTCGCGATCCTCATGTCAGGGTCCCGCGCCGTCGCGGTCGCAGGGGCGCACGGCAAGACGACCACCTCCGCGATGACCGCCGTCGTCCTGCGGGAGGCTGGTCTCGACCCCTCCTTCGCGATCGGCGGCTCGGTGCTGACCGAGACCGGCGCTGTCCCGGGTGGGCACTCGGGTTCCGGGGACGTCCTCGTCGCCGAGGCCGACGAGTCCGACGGCTCCTTCTTGGCCTACAGGCCCACGGTCGCCGTGGTGACCAACGTCGAGCCCGACCACCTCGACCACTACGGGACGCGCGAGGCCTTCGAGCAGGCCTTCGTCGAGTTCGCCGCGCACGTCGTGCCCGGTGGTGTCCTCGTGGCCTGCGCCGACGACGCCGGCGCTGCCGAGCTCGCGCGACGCCACGGCGCCGCAGGCGGAGCCGTCGTCACGTACGGGACCTCTGCAGGCTCGGACGCCCTCGTCTCCGGGTACAGGGTCGAAGACGACGGGACGAGCTCCTTC
Source organism: Sanguibacter sp. Leaf3 (assembly GCF_001425965.1). Taxonomy (NCBI): domain Bacteria; kingdom Bacillati; phylum Actinomycetota; class Actinomycetes; order Micrococcales; family Sanguibacteraceae; genus Sanguibacter; species Sanguibacter sp. Leaf3. Next base: position 1,635,460 of record NZ_LMRH01000001.1, read on the forward strand.
GAGGTGACGCTCGCCGGGAGGGCGGCCGACGCCGCCGCCGCGACCGGGGCTGCCTCGCTCACGGTCCGCCTCCGCGCGCCGGGTCTTCACAACGCGCTCAACGCCACGGCGGCGCTGCTCGTCGCGGTCCGCCTGGGTGTCGACCCGGCGGCAGCTGCTGCCGGGCTGTGGGCCTTCCGTGGCACAGGCCGCCGCTACGAGTCCCGTGGCACCGTCGGCGGCGTCCACGTGGTAGACGACTACGCGCACCACCCGACAGAGGTCGCCGCGCTGCTCCGCGCTGCTCGCGCCCTCGTGGGGGACGGACGGCTGCGCGTGCTGTTCCAGCCGCACCTGTTCTCCCGGACACGGATCTTCGCCCAGGAGTTCGCCGAGGCCCTCGACCTCGCCGACGACGTGGTCGTCTGCGACATCTATGCCGCCCGGGAAGACCCTGACCCCGCCGTCGGGCCCGGGCTGCTCGTCGAGCGGATGACCGGGACCGGTTCTGTCGTCGCCGACCGCACCGAGGGCGCCGCGACGCTCGCCGGACGGGCGCAGCCGGGGGACCTCGTGCTGACGGTCGGTGCCGGTGACGTCACGGAGATGGGTGCCGTGGTGCTCGACGTGCTGCGGACCCGGGTCGAGCAGGGCTCGCTCCCGGCGGAGGGCCCCGCGCAGGGCGCGCGCCCGGCCGAGGGAGCGGTGTGAGACCACCGTCGGCACCGCGTCCGCGTCCCCGGGCAGCCGGTGAGGAGCCCGACCGCGGCGCACCGGCCGGCAGCGTGGGAGACCGGGGAGCACAGGGCCGCCCCGTGACCAGCCGCCCGACCTCCGGCCGCGCGGCGCAGGGGAGCGAGAAGCGTCCCCCGAAGGCTGGCGGACCCGAGGCGCAGTCCCAGCAGCGCGGGCAGAGTCACGACGGCCCGGCGCAGGGGCGCGCTCCGCGACGGCGCCCCGCGGCTCCCGGTGCCTCCGGCACAGGCTCCCAGACCCAGGCCCGGACAGGGTCGGTGCGGGCGGCATCAGGTCAGCCGACCTCTGGTCGACCGTCGTCTGCTCGACCGGCGACAGGCCGGACCCCTCGGACCTCGGCACCGGCGTCAGGTGCGGGTACGTCGCGCCAGCCCGCACCGCAGCCCACAGGCCGTTCGGTCTCGTCGACTCCCCGCCCGCGACCGTCGACAGACGGCTCGACGACGCGCCCGGGCCCTGTACCCCCTCCGCCCTCGACCGGCGGAGGACCGTCGACCGGACGCACCCTGGTGCCCACGGGCCGCCGGGCAGGTTCCCGGGGCGCACGCCCGGAGACCGGCTCTCAGATCGCCGCACCGGTCTCCCGCCCCTCACCGGTCGTCGGCGCCCCCAAGGTCGCCGTCCTCTCGACCGGGATGGCCGAGCGCCTCGCCGAGCAGAAGTCGATGCGACGGCACAGGCTCGTCCGCAAGGTCGCCGCGTGGACCGTCGGTGTCGCGCTGCTCCTCGGTGGGTCCTGGGTCCTCTTCGCGTCGTCGTTGTTCGCCTTCGACCCGGACCATCTCGTGGTCGAGGGGAGCGGCACGACAGTGGACATGGCGGCTGTCGTGGCCGTGGTCGCCCAGCACGAGGGCACCTCGCTCGCGCTGCTGAGCACCTCCGACGTGCACGACGAGGTCATGGGCGTCCAGAACATCCGTGACGTATCCGTCGTGCGCCAGTGGCCGAGCGGCCTGTCGGTCCGGGTGGTGGCTCGTGAGCCTGTCGCGTCGGTGCCCGTCGAGGGCGGGTTCGCGCTGCTGGACCGTGACGCGGTGACGGTCTCGACGGTGCCCGAGGCGCCTGCCGAGCTGCCCGTCATCACCATCCCGCTCACGGGTGACGACACGCGCACCCTCGACGCCGCGCTGGCCGTCCTCGAGTCCTTGCCGCCCGAGCTCTCGGCCGAGGTCGGCTCGATCGCCGCCCAGACCCAGGACGCCGTGACGCTCACGCTGCGCAGCGGCGTGGTCGTGGAGTGGGGTGCGTCGTCGGACTCGGCGCTCAAGGTGCAGGTGCTCGCGACGCTGCGCGGCAACGAGGTGAGCGCGGGGTCCCAGGTGTTCGACGTGTCGGCACCGACCTTCCCGATCACCCGGTGAGGTGGGTCCGCACGCGAGGCGAGCCGTGCCAGGACAGCGCAGGACAGGACCGCGGCTGCTCATGAACGGGTCGCCGCGGCCGAAGAGAGAAAGTATCTGCCCGACACGCGGGGTGGGTCGTTGATTCCGAGCGTGCCGCCCGCATAGCGTCACGCCTAGCACAACCTGACATAACTATAACCCTCTACTTGAGGGTGAAGGTTTAGGGTTCACAGATCGAGAGGCACGGACGTGACAACTCCGCAAAACTACCTAGCAGTGATCAAGGTGGTCGGCATCGGCGGCGGCGGAGTGAACGCCGTGAACCGGATGATCGAGGTCGGGCTCAAGGGTGTCGAGTTCATCGCCATCAACACCGACGCACAGGCGCTGCTGATGTCCGACGCGGACGTCAAGCTCGACGTCGGCCGCGAGCTCACCCGTGGGCTCGGCGCCGGAGCCGACCCCGAGGTCGGCAAGAAGGCTGCCGAAGACCACGAAGAAGAGATCGAGGACGTCCTGCGCGGCGCCGACATGGTGTTCGTGACGGCGGGCGAGGGTGGTGGCACCGGGACGGGTGGCGCACCCGTCGTCGCCCGGATCGCCCGCTCGCTCGGCGCGCTGACCGTCGGTGTCGTGACGCGCCCGTTCACCTTCGAGGGACGCCGCCGCGCGACCCAGGCGGAGTCCGGCATCGACGCGCTCCGCGCCGAGGTCGACACGCTCATCGTCATCCCGAACGACCGCCTGCTCTCCATGTCGGACCGCAACGTGTCGGCGCTCGACGCCTTCCACTCGGCCGACCAGGTCTTGCTCTCGGGTGTCCAGGGCATCACCGACCTCATCACCACACCGGGTCTGATCAACCTCGACTTCGCCGACGTGAAGTCGGTCATGCAGGGCGCGGGCAGCGCTCTCATGGGCATCGGCTCGGCACGCGGCGACGACCGCGCGGTCCAGGCTGCGGAGCTCGCGATCTCCTCGCCGCTCCTCGAGGCCAGCATCGACGGTGCGCACGGCGTGCTGCTGAGCATCCAGGGTGGTTCCGACCTCGGCCTCTTCGAGATCAACGAGGCCGCCCGACTGGTGCACGAGGCCGCGCACCCCGAGGCGAACATCATCTTCGGTACGGTCATCGACGACGCCCTCGGTGACGAGGTCCGCGTCACGGTGATCGCCGCAGGCTTCGACGGCGGCTCGCCGCACGCCCGCAAGGACGTGCGTCAGGCCCAGGGCCAGCCTGCTGCCCAGCAGCACGCTCCGTCGCAGGCTGCGCCCGCGGCTGCCGAGCCCGTGCCCACGACGACGGGTGTGCACGCGCTCGCGCGCCCCGTGGTGCCGCTCGACTCCGGCTTCGACTCCTCGGACGCTGCGCCCGTGGACCCCTCGCAGCAGCAGCGCCCCGCCGCTGCGGCCCCGGCCTGGCAGCCCGAGCCCGGGGCGACGGGACCGGTCCCGGCCTACATGTCGACCGACCCTGACGCCGTGCAGCGCACCGGTCAGCTCGAGGTCCCCCGGATCTTCGAGGAGGAGCCGCCGCGTCGCCGCGTCGACGACCTCGACGTGCCGGACTTCCTCAAGTAGCACACCGCACCCCATGCAGCACGCACCACAGATCCCGGTGCTCGAGGTCGACCTCGGGCCCGGGATCCGTGCGTTCTTCACCACACGGGCCGGGGGAGTGTCGAGAGCACCCTGGGCGTCCCTCAACGTCGGCACGTCTGTGGGGGACGACCCTGCGCACGTGAGCCGCAACAGGGAGCTGGTCGACCAGGCCGCGGGAGCCCGCGTGACCTTCGTCTCGCAGGTCCACGGGCGGGCTGTCGCCGTCCTGCCAGGGAGCGGCAGCCCAGGCGTCCCGTCTGCTCCGGCCCTCGGAGCGTCGACCGAGGCCGACGCCCTCGTGTCGAGGGCCGTCGACGCCCCTGTCGGCGTCTACGTCGCCGACTGTGTGCCCGTCCTGCTGGCAGACCCCTCGTCGGGCGTCGTGGCGGCGGTCCACGCGGGCCGGCCGGGGGTCGAGCTCGGTGTGGTCGGTGAGGCTGTCCGGGCGATGGTCGCCACCGGGGCCGACATCGCCTCGATCTGTGCGGCGGTCGGTCCGTCGGTGTGCGGCCGCTGCTACGAGGTGCCTGCCGACCTGCGGGAGCGCGTCGCGGCGGCGGTGCCCGCCACGGGGGCGACCACGAGCTGGGGCACCCCGGGGCTCGACCTGCCGCGCGGGGTCCTGGCCCAGCTCGCCGACGCCGGTGTCACGCAGGTGGTGCACGTGGAACGTTGCACCCGCACGGACGACGCGTTCTTCTCGCACCGCCGGGCGAGCGCAGACGGCCTGGTGACAGGCCGCTTCGCAGGTGTCGTCGGAGCCCGCAGGTCACAGACCTGAATGTGGTCTGTCGTCGGGCGTGTCGCGGACGCGGCTCCCGAGCGCTGGGATAGCGTGATTCCACCGTCAGCATCCGGGAGTCCCGGAGAAGGGCTGATCGGACTGACGCGGAACGGAGAGATGGCGATGGCTGGAGCGCTGCGCAAGACGATGCTGTACCTAGGCCTCGCAGACGATCGAGGCGAGGTCGAGCAGGAGCACTACGACGAGTACGACGACTACGACGAGGTAGGTGCGGACGTGGCTGAGGAGTACGAGGCCCAGGTGACCCCGATCAACCGTTCCGTCGCACGACGGGAGAGCCACGTGCAGGCCGTCGCCTCGTCCGAGCTCCGTCGCATCACGACCGTGCACCCCCGCTCCTACAACGACGCGCGCGTGATCGGCGAGGCCTTCCGCTCCGGCACCCCGGTGATCATCAACCTCTCCGACATGGACGACGCGGACGCCAAGCGCCTCGTGGACTTCTCGGCAGGTCTGATCTTCGGGCTGCGCGGCGCGATCGAGCGGGTGACCAGCAAGGTCTTCCTGCTCTCGCCCGAGCACGTCGAGGTGTCGGCTGGCCAGGAGCAGGCGCAGGAGAAGACCTCCGGCCCAGCCTTCTACAACCAGAGCTAGCACGTGATCTTCAACCTGCTGGCGCTCGTGTGCTTCCTGTACCTGCTGACCCTCTTCGGACGGGTCATCTTCTCGTGGGTGCAGGTGTTCTCCCGTGACTGGCGCCCCCGAGGGGTCGTGCTGGTCCTGGCGGAGGTGGTGTTCAGCCTCACCGACCCGCCCCTGCGCTTCTTGCGACGGTACATCCCGCCGCTCACGATCGGCCAGATCCGGCTCGACGTCGGCATGCTGATCCTCTTCTTCGGGGTCTCCTTCCTCTTGCAGCTCTTGCTCGTCCTGGGGGCGAGATGAGGGGATCTGCCCCGAGGAGGACGACGACTTCGTAACTGCTCCACCCCACCGGAGAGGGTCGCAGGGCGCGCGCACGAGCAATCGTCCGCTAGCGTGACCTGTGGCGGTCGGTGGATTGACCGAAAAGACCAGCGCGAGTACTAGAGGTGATGACGATGGTGGCACTGCTCACTGCAGATGACGTCCTGACGAAGAAGTTCCCGGCGACGAAGTTCCGAGAGGGGTACGACGTCGTCGAGGTCGACGACTTCCTCGACGAGGTCCTCACGACGCTCCGCGAGCTGTACGCAGAGAACGACGACCTCAAGGCCAAGCTCGAGGCGTCCGAGCGGCGCGTCGCGGAGCTCAGCCGCGCGAACGCGCAGCAGGCCTCCGAGCCTCGCCCGGTCTCGGTCGAGAAGGTTCCCGAGGAGCCCAAGCCGGCACCGGCGGCCGAGCCCGCCCCTGTCGCCGCCCCGGCCCTGGCGCCCCGCGAGCCCGAGATGGCCACCGGGATCATCCAGATGGCCCAGAAGCTGCACGACGACCACGTCCGTGCCGGCCAGGAGGAGGGTGACCGACTCATCGCCGAGGCGAAGAGCGAGGGCAACCGCATCGTCCGCGAGGCCGAGGAGACCTCCTCTCGCACGCTGTCCCAGCTCGAGCAGGAGCGTTCGCTCCTCGAGCGCAAGATCGACGAGCTGCGGATCTTCGAGCGCGACTACCGCACCCGTCTCAAGAGTTACTTGCAGAACCTGCTCGGCGACCTCGACAACCGTGGCAGCGCGCTCCCGAGCGGCGGCCCCTCTGGTCAGGACAAGCAGGGCATCTGACGCCCCTGCGCTCCGCGCCTGCACGACCGCACGGCCCCCAGCCGGTGCCCGCGATTCACCTCTCCGCGCAATGCGGCGTGGTGGATTGCGTGCACCGGCTGTGCCGATTAACCTCGGCTCACTTCTACGAAAGAGGCCGTGATGTCGATCCGAGACGCAATCAGCAACGCCCCCGCCAAGGACCAGTTCCCGACCCTCTCCGAGGACGTCAAGTCCTTCCCTGTCCGTGAGGGTGAGGAGCCCTGGACCGGCGCCGAGGTCGAGACGCTCGCTGACGACCTCATCGCCGAGAACGTGCGCCTGAGCGCCGAGCTCACGGCAGCGGACCAGGAGCTCTCCGAGCTGCTGCGCAACTCCGGTGACGGTGCCGGGGACGACCAGGCCGACTCTGGCTCGTCGGCCCTCGAGCGTGAGCAGGAGCTCACCCTCGTCAACAACACCCGCGACCTGCTCGCGCAGAACGCCCGTGCGCTCGCCCGTATCGGCGCGGGGACCTACGGTGCCTGCGAGTCGTGCGGCGAGGCGATCGGCAAGGCTCGTCTGCAGGCCTTCCCCCGTGCCACCCTCTGCGTCACCTGCAAGCAGCGCGAAGAGCGCCGTTGAGCGGGACGGCTCTTCGCACGGTCTGTGCCCGTGGGAGACTTCACGGGTGATCGATCAGGACGACAACACCGGACCAGACGACAGCATCTCGTCGGGGGGTGCGGCTGAGGCCGCACCAGCGCCCGCGACCCACCGGACAGGCAGGGTCCTCGCAGGGATCCTCGGTCTCGCCGCGGTCGTGCTGCTCGTCGACCAGCTCACCAAGATGTGGGCGCAGTCGGCCCTCGAGGTCGGCGCCATGCCGAAGCCGCTCATCGGCGAGCTGATCCAGCTGAGGTTGATCTACAACCCCGGCGCAGCGCTCTCGATCGCGAGCGGTCAGACGTGGATCCTCAGCCTGCTCTCCGCAGGCGTGGTCGTGTTCGTGATCGTCACGGCCCGCAAGATCCGCTCGACAGCCTGGGCCCTCGCGCTCGGGCTGGTCCTGGGAGGCGCGCTCGGCAACCTCGGGGACCGCTTGTTCCGCGAGCCCGGCTTCCTCACGGGGCACGTCGTCGACTTCATCGACTACGGGCCCTTCATCGGGAACGTCGCAGACATCGCGATCGTCGTCGCTGCGGTCCTCATCGGCTACCTGGCGCTGCGCGGCATCGGCCCGGACGGACGGCGCGGGGACGAGGACGTGGTCGCCGAGAAGACGGACACGCCGGTGACCCCGACAGAGCCGGGGGACGAACGATGACCACGCGCACCCTGCCCGTCCCGGACGGTCTGGTCGGCGAGCGGGTCGACGCCGCCCTCGCGCGGATGCTCGGTCTGTCGAGGACCGTCGCTGCCCAGATCGCCGCAGACGGCGGCGTCCGCGTCGACGGTCGTCAGGTCGGCAAGTCCGACAGGCTCACCCCGGACGCGTGGATCGAGGTGGACCTCCCGGACACGCCGGCTCAGGCCGGTCCCGTGGTCGTCGCCGAGCCGGTCCCCGGCATGAAGATCATGTACGACGACGACGACGTGGTGGTCATTGACAAGCCCGTCGGTGTCGCCGCGCACCCGTCGGTCGGCTGGACAGGGCCCACCGTGGTGGGTGCGCTGATAGCGGCCGGATACACGATCGCCACGTCAGGTGCCGCGGAGCGCCAGGGCATCGTCCACCGCCTGGACGTGGGGACCTCAGGTCTCATGGTCGTCGCGAAGAGCGAGCACGCGTACTCGGTGATGAAGCGCGCCTTCAAGGAGCGCACCGTCGAGAAGGTCTACCACGCGCTGGTCCAGGGACACCCCGAGCCGACCACAGGGACCATCGACGCCCCGATCGGGCGCCACCCGAACCACGACTACAAGTTCGCGGTCGTCGCCGACGGCAAGCCCTCGGTGACCCACTACGAGGTGCTCGAGATGCTCTCGGCCGCCTCCCTCGTCGAGGTGCACCTCGAGACCGGCCGCACCCACCAGATCCGGGTGCACTTCTCTGCGTTGCGCCACCCCTGCGTCGGCGACCTCACCTACGGCGCCGACCCGCGCCTCGCGGAGAAGGTCTCGTTGACACGCCAGTGGCTGCACGCGAAGCGGCTGGGCTTCGAGCACCCGTCGACGGGGGAGTGGGTCGAGGTCGTCAGCGAGTACCCGGACGACCTGGCCGCAGCCCTCGAGGTCGTCCGCGGGGCGTACCGATGACCGCCGCCGACCAGACCCCCGACGCCCAGACTCCTGCCGACCGGCCCGCCGGCGACCAGGTGCAGAGCGACAGGTCCGCAGCCAGGCAGACCGCCGGCGGCGGAGCGACGCGAGACCGCAGCGCGCTGCGCGTGCTCACGGTGTCGTCCGAGGAGCAGCTCCAGGCCGCCTTCTCGATCCGCTTCGAGGTCTTCGTGGAGGAGCAGGGCGTGTCAGCCGACTCCGAGCTCGACGTGGCCGACCGCGCGCCGACCACCCAGCACGTGATCGTCGTGGACACGAGCGTCGAGCCGCCCGAGCCCGTGGGCACCGGCCGGCTCCTGACCGACGCCGAGCACCCTGACGCCCTCCACATCGGCCGTCTCGCGGTGCGTGCACCGTGGCGCTCCTCGGGGGTCGGTGCTGTGCTCATGCGTGCCCTCGAGACCCTCGCCGCCGAGCGGACCCCTCGGGGTTCGCAGGTGCGGGTCGAGCTCAGCGCGCAGGAGCAGGCCATCGGCTTCTACCAGCGGCAGGGCTACGTCGTCGACGACTCGCACCGCTATCTCGACGAGAACATCTGGCACCGCGACGCCGTCAAGACCGTCGACGGCACAGCCTGATCCTGTCCAGCCCCCGGACGTGGGAGAAGTCCCACACCGGCCTCCGGCGAGTCGTCCGCCGAGGCGATCTAGACTCGTCGCATGTCGTCTGCGCCACCTCGTTCTGAGGACTTCGTCCACCTCCACGTGCACACCGAGTACTCGATGCTCGACGGGGCAGCCCGCCTCGGAGACCTCTTCGAGGAGACCAAGCGGGTCGGGCAGAGCGCGATCGCGACGACAGACCACGGATACCTCTTCGGGGCCTACGACTTCTGGAAGCAGGCGACCGACGCCGGCGTGAAGCCCATCATCGGCGTCGAGGCCTACGTGACTCCCGGCACCTCGCGCTTCGACAACACCCGTGTGCGGTGGGGCGACGCGAGCCAGGCGAGCGACGACGTGTCGGCTCGCGGTGCGTACACCCACCTGACGATGTGGGCCCGGAACAACGAGGGCATGCACAACCTCTTCAGGGCGAGCTCCCTCGCCTCGCTCGAGGGCCAGATGGGCAAGTGGCCCCGCATGGACCGCGACCTCCTCGAGCGCTACAGCGCCGGGATGATCGCGTCGACAGGCTGCCCCTCGGGCGAGGTCCAGACGCGTCTGCGCCTGGGGCACTACGACGAGGCCGTCAAGGCCGCAGGCGAGCTCCAGGACATCTTCGGCAAGGAGTACTTCTACGTCGAGCTCATGGACCACGGGCTCGACATCGAGACCCGTGTGTTCAAGGACCTGCTGCGCCTCGCCAAGGACATCGGGGCGCCGATCGTCGCGACGAACGACCTGCACTACGTCCGCCAGGAGGACAGCGGCTCCCAGGAGGCGCTGCTCGCCATCAACTCGGGCTCGACCCTGACAGACCCGGACCGCTTCAAGTTCGACGGCGACGGCTACTACGTCAAGTCTGCTGCCGAGATGCGCAGACTCTGGAAAGAGCTGCCCGAGGCCTGCGACAACACCCTCGTCATCGCCGAGCAGTGCGAGGTCTCCTTCAACACCGCGGCGAACTACATGCCGAACTTCCCCGCCCCCGAGGGCGAGGACGAGACCTCGTGGTTCATCAAGGAGGTCGAGACCGGGCTGCAGTACCGCTACCCGGACGGCATCCCGACCGAGGTGCGCGAGCGTGCTGACTTCGAGACCAAAGTCATCACCCAGATGGGCTTCCCGGGGTACTTCCTCGTGGTCGCCGACTTCATCAACTGGTCCAAGAACAACAACATCCGTGTCGGACCCGGTCGTGGTTCGGGTGCGGGTTCGATGGTCGCCTACGCCATGCGCATCACCGACCTCGACCCCCTCGTGCACGGGCTGATCTTCGAGCGCTTCCTCAACCCGGACCGTGTGTCCATGCCCGACTTCGACGTCGACTTCGACGAGCGTCGTCGCGGTGAGGTCATCCGGTACGTCACGGAGAAGTACGGCGAAGACCGCGTCGCGCAGATCGTCACCTACGGCACCATCAAGGCCAAGCAGGCGCTCAAGGACTCGAGCCGTCTGCTCGGTCTGCCCTACGCCATGGGCGACAAGCTCACCAAGGCGATGCCGCCCGCGATCATGGGCAAGGACATCAGCCTCACCGGGATCTTCGACCCGGCCGACAAGCGGTACAACGAGGCCGAAGAGTTCCGCCAGGTGCACGCCGCCGACCCCGAGGCCCAGCGCGTGGTCGAGCTGGCCAAGGGCATCGAGGGCCTGAAGCGCCAGTGGGGCGTCCACGCAGCCGGTGTCATCATGTCGAGCGAGCCGCTCATCGACATCATCCCGATCATGCGGCGCCTGCAGGACGGCGCCGTGATCACGCAGTTCGACTACCCGAAGTGCGAAGAGCTCGGGCTCATCAAGATGGACTTCCTGGGTCTGCGCAACCTCACGATCCTCGACGACGCGCTCGAGAACATCGTGATGAACGGCAAGGACCCCGTCGACCTCGAGGCGCTGACCCTCGACGACCCGAACACCTACGCGCTGCTGTCCCGCGGTGACACGCTCGGGGTGTTCCAGCTCGACGGCGGCGGCATGCGCACGCTGCTCAAGCTCATGCGTCCTGACAACTTCGAGGACATCTCGGCTGTCGGTGCGCTCTACCGCCCGGGTCCGATGGGTGCGAACTCGCACACCAACTACGCCCTGCGCAAGAACGGCCTGCAAGAGGTCGTGCCGATCCACCCTGAGCTCGAAGAGCCGCTCGCCGAGGTCCTCGGGACCACGCACGGGCTCATCGTGTACCAGGAGCAGGTCATGTCGATCGCGCAGATCGTCGCAGGCTTCTCGCTCGGCCAGGCAGACATCCTGCGTCGTGCGATGGGCAAGAAGAAGAAGTCCGAGCTGGACAAGCAGTTCGAGGGCTTCTCGGGCGGCATGATCGAGCGCGGCTACTCGATGGCCGCAGTCAAGGCGCTGTGGGACATCCTGCTGCCGTTCTCCGACTACGCCTTCAACAAGGCCCACTCGGCCGCCTACGGCGTGGTCTCCTACTGGACGGCCTACCTCAAGGCCAACTACCCGACCGAGTACATGGCCGCCCTGCTGACCAGCGTCCGCGACGACAAGGACAAGTCGGCGCTGTACCTCAACGAGTGCCGTCGCATGGGGATCACCGTGCTGCCGCCGGACGTCAACTCGTCGTCCGCCAACTTCACAGCCGTCGGCAAGGACATCCGCTTCGGGCTGACCGCTGTGCGCAACGTCGGCGCGAACGTCGTCGACGCGATCGTGGCCACCCGGGAGCAGAAGGAGGCCTTCACCTCCTTCACCGACTTCCTCGACAAGGTGCCTGCGGTCGTCTGCAACAAGCGGACCATCGAGTCGCTCATCAAGGCCGGGGCCTTCGACTCCCTCAACCACCCCCGCCGGGCGCTCCAGGTGGTCCACGAGCAGGCCGTCGACTCCGTGATCGGGGTCAAGCGCAAGGAGGCCGAGGGACAGTTCGACCTCTTCGCAGGCTTCGGCGACGAGGGCGACGACGGGATGTCGTTCAGCGTCGACATCCCCGACCTGCCCGACTGGGAGAAGAAGCAGCTGCTCGCCTTCGAGCGCGAGATGCTCGGTCTCTACGTCTCGGACCACCCGCTGTCCGGGCTCGAGCACGTGCTCCAGCAGGCGGCCGAGGTGTCGATCGCCAAGCTGCTGACCGACGAAGACCGCCCGGACGGGTCGACCGTCGTCATCGCCGGGCTCATCACCTCGCTCCAGCGCAAGATGTCCAAGCAGGGCAACCCGTGGGCCGCCGTGACGATCGAAGACCTCGACGGTGGTGTCGAGGTGATGTTCTTCGGCGAGACCTACATGGCCTACTCGACGATCTTGGCCGAGGACCAGGTCGTGGTGCTCCGCGGCCGGGTGCGCCGCCGGGACGACACGATGCAGCTCCAGGCCATGGAGGTCTCGCTGCCGGACATCTCGACGGGGTCAGACTCTCCGCTGATCATCACGATCCCGCGCAACCGCTGCCTCGAGCAGATCGTGGTCAAGCTGCGCGACGCCCTCAAGACGCACCCGGGTGACGCCCAGGTGCGGATCCACGTGACCGAGCCCGGCAAGACGACCGTGGTCCAGGCGCACGACCAGTACAGGGTCGCGAAGTCCTCGGCGCTGTCGGGTGAGCTGAAGGCGCTGCTCGGGCCGGCCTGCCTCACGGTGTAGGTGGAGGCGGCCGCCCCGAGCGAGAGAGGGCGGCCGCGAGGCCAGGGGTCGGCGACGACGTCGGCCCTGCGGTGTGAGGTCGGTGTGACGTCGGTCGCCGACCGGGCGCTGGGCCCCGGGCGTGCCTAGACTCGCCAGGTGATCCACCTGACTCCTGAGCAGCACGTGTTCGTGACCGAGCGGCACCTCGCCACCCTGACCACCCTGCGGGCCGACGGCTCGCCCCACGTCGTCCCTGTGGGCTTCACCTGGGACCCCGATGCCGGCGTGGTCCGGATCATCACGAGCGGGACCACCGTCAAGGCGAAGAACGCCGGGCGGCCCGCCGCCGACGGCCGACCGTCACGCGCCGTGGTCTGCCAGGTCGAGGGTGGCCGGTGGATCACCCTCGAGGGCCCAGCCTCCGTGCTCACCGAGCCCGAGGAGGTCCTCGAGGCCGAGCAGCGCTACGCCCGCCGTTACAAGGTCCCGCGGGAGAACCCGGCCCGCGTGGTCGTCGTCATCACGCCGGACCGGGTCATGAGCTCGAGCTACATGGCGCGCTGAGCGCACCGGAGACCGGCTGCAGCCCGAGCGCCGGTCGCCTCACGCGGCCTCGAGCGCCCGGTCGCCTCAGGCGACGGTCGCGCTCGCACGGCCTGTGGGGGAGTCGACGACCACGACGTCGCCCTTGTGCAGCTGGCGTCCTCGGCGGGTGTCGACCTCGCCGTTGACCGAGACCTCTCCGTCGGCGACGAGCTCGCGCGCCTGCGCGCCCGACTCGGCGAGGTTCGCCAGCTTGAGGAACTGCCCGAGGCGGATGACGTCGTCGCTGATCTCTACGTGGTCCATGGGTCCATCTTCTCGCGACCAGGCCGGGCGGCGCACCACAGCCGGTGACCGCGTCTGTCAGCGCGCAGCAGACCAGCCTAGGATGGTCGGGTGATCAACAGACTCGACCTGCGTGGTCGTTCCCTCTCCGCCCGTGAGCTCGTCGAGGCTCTGCCCCGTGCCGAGGTCCGGGTCGAAGACGCCGCAGAGCGTGTGGCCCCGATCATCGCTGCTGTGCGCAGCCGCGGCGCCGACGAGCTCCGCGACCTCGCCGAGCGCTTCGACGGCGTGCGCCCGCACCACCTGCGTGTCCCGGCCGCAGCCTTCGAGAGCGCGCTCGCCGGGCTCGACCCGCTGGTCCGCGAGGCGATCGAAGAGACGATCTCGCGCGTGCGCACGGTCCACCGCGCCCAGCGCCCCCAGGGCTTCGTCGTCGACCTCGCGCCCGGCGCACAGGTCCGCCAGCGCTGGGTGCCCGTGGGCCGGGTGGGCCTCTACGTCCCCGGTGGGCTCGCCGTGTACCCGTCGTCGGTCATCATGAACGTCGTGGCCGCGCAGGAGGCCGGTGTCCCGTCGCTCGCCGTCGCGAGCCCGCCCCAGCGCGAGAACGACGGACTGCCCCACCCCACGATCCTCGCGGCCTGCGCGCTGCTCGGCGTCGACGAGGTCTACGCCGTGGGTGGCGCGCAGGCTGTCGCGATGTTCGCCTACGGCGCGCGTGGCACCGAGGAGCAGGACGGCGCGACCCTCTGCGAGCCCGTCAACGTGGTCACCGGGCCCGGCAACGTCTACGTCGCGGCCGCCAAGCGGCTCGTCCGCGGGGTCGTCGGGATCGACGCCGAGGCCGGCACGACCGAGATCGCGATCCTCGCCGACAGCACGGCGCACCCGGACCACGTCGCGGCCGACCTCATCAGCCAGGCCGAGCACGACCCCGCCGCCGCCTCGGTCCTCGTCACGTCCTCGGTCGAGCTCGCGGGCGCTGTCGAGGCCCGCCTCAAGGACCGCGCTGAGGGCACCCGGCACTCCGACCGTGTCCTGCAGGCCCTCGCCGGTCCGCAGTCCGCCATCGTCCTCGTCGACTCGGTCGAGCAGGGGATCGAGGTGGTCGACGCCTACGGGGCCGAGCACCTCGAGATCCAGACGGCCGACGCGGCTGCTGTCGCGGAGCGCATCTCGAACGCCGGCGCGATCTTCGTCGGTGCGTACTCCCCGGTCGCCCTCGGCGACTACATGGCGGGCTCGAACCACGTCCTCCCCACGGGTGGGTGCGCCCACTTCGCGAGCGGGCTCGGGGTGCACAGCTTCGTCAAGGCCGTCCAGGTGGTCGAGTACACCGAGCAGGCGCTCGGGCAGATCTCCTCGAAGATCGTCGCCTTCGCCAACGCCGAAGACCTCCCGGCCCACGGTGAGGCCGTCCAGGTGAGGTTCTGAAAGACCAGAGGGGCGGACGTCACATCTGGACCGGGTGATTTCATCCGCGAGGCGACGCTCCGTCGCGCGGTCTGGGACGTACCGTGGACAATGTCGTGCGCCGTGCACAGTCCGGCGTGGGGCGTTCCGTACCCTGACGTGCACGACCTTGCCGACCGAACGGCCAGGCAGGACGTCCTGCAGGCAGGTACGACGAACGAAGGGCTGTCCTGACATGGGCACAACAGGCCAGTACAGGGTCTGCGTGATCGAGGACGACCCCGACGTCCTCCTCTTCCTCACCACGGTCCTCGAGAAGCGCGCCGGTGCGACGGTGCTCGCGATCGCCGACCCTCGCGACCTCCCTGCCAGGCTCGACGACTTCGACCCCGACCTCGTCCTGACCGACATCGAGCTGCCCGGGGTGAGCGGTCTCGAGCTGCTCGCCAGGTTCCGTGCCGAGTCCCCGGACGTCCCCGTCGTCGTCATGACGGCCCACGCCTCGGTCGACTACGCGGTGACAGCGCTGCGCAACGACGCCGACGAGTTCCTCACCAAGCCGATCTCGGCCGCGCACCTCGTCGAGGTCGTCACCCGCATCGTCGAGGCGAGCCGGGTCCGACGTGCCGCTCAGCGGCCCACCGTCGTGCTCGCGATCGGGGCCCACCCGGACGACGTCGAGATCGGGGTAGGAGGCATCCTCTCGGCGCACCGGGCAGCCGGCGACACCGTCGTGGTGCTGACGCTGTCCCGCGGGTCTCGTGGCGGCGAGGTCAGCGACCGCCAGGACGAGTCGCTCCTGGCAGCCGAGCGGCTCGGAGCCCGCCTCTTCCTCGAAGACCTCGAAGACACCCGGATCAGCGCAGCCGACCCGACGGTGGGGATCATCGAGAGGGTCGTCGCCGAGGTCAGACCGGACATCGTCTACACGCACAGCATCAACGACAGGCATCAAGACCACCGTGCCGTGCACTCGGCGGCCGTCGTCGCCACCCGAAGCGTGCGCACGGTCTGCTGCTTCCAGTCGCCGTCGGCGACCATCGACTTCAGACCGACCCGCTTCGTGCCGATCGACGGCTTCACCGACGCAAAGCTCGCGCTGCTCGCCAGCTACGGCTCCCAGGTCGACATCCGCGGCTACCTCGAGCCGGGCTTCGTCATCGCGACGGCGCGCTACTGGTCGAGGTTCGGCGGCGGCGACTACTGCGAGCCCCTCGAGGTCGTGCACGACACGGCCGACATCTCCCCGCTCTCCAGGACCGCTGCGACGCGGCTGTCCGACTCTCACGCAGGACGGACCGACACATGACCCGAGTACTCGTCACCGGAACCGGCGGGCCCGCAGGGGTCGCCGTCGTGCGCTCTCTGCTGCGCCGCAGCGACGTCGAGGTCTTCTCGGCCGACATGGACGGGTGGGCGAGCGGTCTGTACCTCGTCGACGCCGACCACCGCCGCATCGTGCCGCGCGGAGCGGCGGCGGACTTCGTCGACACCGTCCTGGGGATGTGCCGTGACGACGGCATCACCGTGCTGTTCCCGACAGTCGACGTCGAGCTCGAGGGCCTCGCCGCCCGCCGCACCGAGTTCGCGGCGCACGGGATCCAGATCGCTGCGCCGAGCTCCGAGACGCTCGCCAGCACTCTCGACAAGCACGCCTTGGCGATCGCCTGCGAGGGTGCCCTGCGCGTCCCGGCGACCGAGCTCCTCGACGCCGACGGCGTCGCAGCACCCTGGGACTTCCCGGTCATCGTCAAGCCCCGTCGTGGTGCTGGCTCCCGCGGGGTGCGCCTCGTCGACGACCGCGACGAGCTCGAGGACATCGGCACAGGCTCCGACCTCATCATCCAGGAGCACCTGCCCGGAGCCGAGTACTCGGTCGACGTGCTGGCCGCGCCCGACGGCCACGTGGTCGCCGCGGTCCCGCGCACCCGTGAGCGGGTGGACTCCGGTGTCTCGATCGCCGGGCGGACCGTCCGCGACCCCGAGCTCGTCGAGGCAGCCTCGGCCGCCGCACGCGCCGTCGGTCTCGTCGGCGTCGCCAACGTCCAGCTGCGTCGGGACAAGGACGGCGTGCCCGCCCTGCTCGAGATCAACCCTCGGTTCCCCGGGGCGATGCCGCTGACCATCGCGGCTGGCGTCGACATGCCCTCGCTGTACCTCGACCTGCTGCTCGGCAACCCTGTGCCCGAGCACGTCGACTTCGTCGAGCTCGCCAACGTGCGCTTCCTCGAGGACGTGTTCCTCCCCGTCGACGAGATCGTCTCCTCCGCCGTCACCGGGCGTGACGAGGCGTGGGCGGAGCAGTGACCGACGGCCCCGCAGCAGCACGCAGCCCCCTGCCCTCGACCACTGTCGACGGGCACGTCCACTCGACCTTCTCCGACGACGCCGTGAGCACGGTCCACGAGAACCTCGCGGCCGCGCTGACGGTCGGGCTCACCGAGGTGACCTTCGTCGACCACGTGAGGTCGTCGACCGGCTGGGTCCCCGAGATGGTCGCAGCCGTCCGCGCCCTCGACGTGCCTGACGGCCTCGTGGTCCGGTGCGGGGTCGAGACCAAGCTGCTCGACGTGACAGGCCGGCTCGACCTTCCCACCGACGCCGTCGTGGGCCGCGGGGCTCTCGACGTCGTGCTGGTCGGCGACCACCAGTTCCCCGGGACCGACGGCCCGTGGTCGCCCACCCAGACCCGAGAGCGGATCGCGGACGGCCTGAGCCCCGCCGACGCCGTCTCCCTGCTCGTCGAGGCGAGCATCGCCGCGATGACGGCCCAGCCAGGCATCCAGCTCGCGCACTGGTTCTCGATCCTGCCGAAGGTGGGGCTCGACGAGTCCGACCTCAGCGACGAGCACCTGCGCGCCTGGGCCGCCGCCGCGCGCGAGACGGGCAGCACGATCGAGGTCAACGAGAAGTGGGCCTGCCCGGGCCCGCGCGCGGTGCGTGCCGCCCTCGACGCCGGAGCCCGGCTGGTCGTCGCGACCGACAGCCACGACGCCCGCGACGTCGGACGGTACGTCCGTGTCCCGTCGATCCTCGAGGCCGCGGTCTCGGGCGAGACCCTGCCTGCCACCGAGCCGTCGGCTGTGCCGTCGCACCAGACCCCCGGGACGGCAGGCCCTCGTGCTTGACTCTTCGAGCGTGGCAGGGACGACCCTGACCTACGTGCTGCTCGTCCTCGTCGCCCTCGGCGCCCTGCCCATCATCGCGATGGGGTACCAGTTCGTGCTCATCCCCTTCCACGCCTTCCGCAACCACTACGCGAAGGCCGCGCCGTACCTGCCGCGCGTCGCGGTGGTCATCCCCGCCTGGAACGAGGGCGCTGTCGTGGGCACGTCGATCGACAACCTCATGGCCCTCGAGTACCCCGCCGACGCGCTCCGCGTCTACGTGGTCGACGACGCGAGCACCGACGACACCCCCGACGTCGTCCTGGCCAAGGCCAGGCAGTACCCCGGTCAGGTGTTCCACCTGCGCCGTGCGAAGGGCGGCGAGGGCAAGGCCCACACGCTCAACCATGGCATCGCGATCATCCTCGAGGACGACTGGATGGAGGCGTTGCTCATCATGGACGCCGACGTCGTCTACCTCCCGGACTCCCTGCGCAAGATGACCCGTCACCTCGCCGACGAGAAGGTCGGCGCCGTGACGGCGTACATCCGCGAGGGCAGCCTGAAGAAGAACTACCTCACCCGGTTCATCGCCCTCGAGTACGCGCTCTCGCAGGCTGCCTCCCGTCGCGCCCAGAACGTCATGGGGGCCGTGGCCTGCCTCGCGGGCGGCGCCCAGCTGCACTCGCGGGCGAACCTCGAGGAGCTCGGTGGTCGTATCGACACGAGCTCCCTCGCCGAGGACACCGTGACGACCTTCAAGACCCAGCTGGCCGGTCGCACGGTGGTCTTCGAGCCGCACGCCGTCGTGCTCGCCGAGGAGCCGCAGGCTGTCGCCGCGCTCTGGAAGCAGCGTCTGCGCTGGGGCAGGGGCAACGTCCACATCACCCGCATGTACCGCAAGCTCTGGTTCCGCAAGCAGGAGGGCAACCGCCTCGGCAGCCTCGACTTCGGTCTCGTCTGGTTCGGCGTGGCCTTCCAGCCCGTCGCCATGGTGCTGTCCTCGGTCGGGCTCGTCGGTCTGTACTTCCTCGAGAGCCCCGTGTCCGCGCAGGTGTTCCGCACCTTCTGGGCGCTGGCGGCGTGCACCTACATCTTCACGATGGTGGTGACCATCGCGCTCGACCCGGTGACAGGCCGCAAGACCCTGCGTGAGGCGATCTTCTTCCCAGGTCTGGTCTCGGTGGTCATCACCGTCGCGACCTTCTTCCCGGGACTCCTCGAAGACGACGTCCCGGCGCTCTTCGGTGTCGAGGTGAGCGAGGGGAGCCTGCGGGCCTGGACGCTGTTCGTCTACTCGTGGATCACGCTGTCGATGCTCGGGGCCTGGCTGATCAAGGTCGTCGACGGGACCCGGGCCGGGCGGTTCGTGTCGCCCGTCCTGGTCTACCTGGTGGGGTATGGTCCGATCTTGTGCGCGATCACCGTCGACTCGTACGTCAAGGAGCTCCGGCACGCCGACGCGTCGTGGGACAAGACCGAGAAGACAGGACGGATCCTCGCATGAACCGCTCGACCCGAGAAGAGCTCCAGCGAGAGATCGACCGGGACCGCCGCGCAGAGCGCATGATGGTCCCGTACGCCCTGCTCGCCGTCGCGGTGATCGCCGTGATCATGGTCGTCCGAGAGGTGTTCTTCGTATGAGTGCTCCAGCACGTGTGGTGATCGCCGACGACGACGCCGACATCCTCGGTCTGGTGTCCATCGCCGCTCGGCGCGCGGGCGTCGAGATCGTCGGGTCCTTCGACAACGGCGACGACGCCTGGCAGCGGATCGCGCAGGGTGACGTCGACCTGGCCGTCCTCGACATCTCGATGCCGGGGCTGACCGGGGTCGAGGTGGCCGAGCGCATCCGCGCCGACGCCTCCTTGTCCCAGGTCCGGATCATCATGGTCTCGGCCTCCGTGTACCTGCTCGAACGCCAGTCCGCGGTCCTGACCGGCGCCGACACCTTCGTGCGCAAGCCCTTCAGCCCGCGGACGCTGTCCGAGATCATCCGGTCCATGATCGGAGCACCAGGTGACGCTTGACCCGCTCTTCGGACGGGCCTCGGCTGGTCGATCAGGTCTGCTCCTCTACCAGCTCCCGACGTTGGCGGCGCTCGCGCTCGCACTGGTGACGCTCCCGCTCTCGGGAGCCCTCTCCGACACCACCATGGTGGTCTCCGGGGTCCTCGTGGTCGTGGCCATCTCCGTGGCGGCCGTGGTGCTGCCGTGGAAGACCTACGACGACCGTCTCGCCGTCCTCATCCCCATCGTCTCGCTCGTGGGCCTCGGCCTCGTGCGGTACGGGACAGGTGGGGTCGGCTCGCCGTACTCGGCGATGCTCTTCGTGCCCTTCGTGTGGATCGCGCTGGCGGCCGGGCGGGGCAGTGCGATCCTCGCGGCCCTCACCCTCGTCGCCACCTCTCAGGGGCCGGCCCTGCTGCTGACCGACTTCCAGCAGAGCGCCGACGTCGTCCGGGTGCTCTTCTCGCCCGTCGTCTACGGCCTGGTCGCCCTCGTCATCAACGAGGTCGCCCGCAGGTTGCGGCTCCAGCTCGACGACGCGCGGGCGACCGTGGCGCAACGGGACTCTCTGCTCGTCGACGCCGTGCGCGCCTCGCAGGAGGCCCGCACGAACGAGACCCGAGCCAACGCGGTCAGCCGCCAGCTCTCCGGGCTCTGGGACGCCGTCACCGAGCAGGCGATCATCGGGACCGACCTGACCGGCCGCATCGACTCGTGGAATCCCGGAGCCTGCAAGATGCTCGGGGTCGCGCAGCACGAGGCCCTCGAGGCCGGTCTGGTCATCACCGACGTGCACGTCGCAGACGAGCTCCGCGAGCAGGTCGCCACGGTCGGGGACGCGACGCCTCTCGAGGACGAGGCTGCCTTCGCGGTCCTCGTCCGCGACGTGGGGACGGGGTCAGCCGACGTGCGGGAGTGGACCTACGTCAGGCCCGACGGGTCTCAGCTGCCCGTCCAGGTCGCGGCGACGCAACGGATCGGGGACGACGACGACGTCGTCGGCTATCTCTTCGTGGCGACCGACATGACCAAGGCTCGTGAGTTCGAGCGTCTCAAGGACGAGTTCGTCGGCATGATCTCGCACGAGCTGCGCACCCCGCTCAGCTCGATCTTGGGGTACCTCGAGCTGCTGCGCGACGAAGAAGACGGTCCGCTCACCCCCGAGCAGACGCAGTACCTGGACGTCGCCGAGCGCAACGCGCAGCGGCTCCTGCGCCTGGTCGGAGACCTGCTGTTCACGGCTCAGGTCGAGGCTGGCCGGTTCCCGATCATCAACCAGAGCACCGAGCTCGAGGCTGTGCTGCGAGCCGCGGCCCAGACCTTCGAGCCTGTCGCCGCGGCTGCCTCGGTGCAGATGCGGGTGGTGATGGACGAGTCGGCGAGCACGGTGGTCCGCGGAGACGCGACCAGGCTCGGGCAGGCCGTCGACAACCTGCTCTCGAACGCCGTGAAGTTCTCCCCGGCGGGCGGTCTGGTGACGCTCTCGCTCGTCGTCCACGACCAGCGGGCGACCATCACCGTGCGCGACACGGGCATCGGCATCCCCGACACCGAGCTGGACCAGCTCTCGACGCGGTTCTTCCGAGCCTCGACGGCGACGTCGGCCTCGGTCCCTGGGATCGGTCTCGGGCTCGCGATCACCAAGGCGATCGTCGTCGCGCACCGCGGGCGGCTCGACGTGACGAGCGAGGTCGGCATCGGGACGGCGTTCACGGTCGACCTGCCCACGGTCGACGAGTAGGCACCCGGCCCGGCTCTCGGTGACGGGATGAAGGTCCCGACCGGAGGGCGACGAGTCCACCTAGGCTCGTGGTCTGAGTCACACCGTGCTTCGGGGTGCAGGTCGGGACGCCGCTCGTGGGCTTGCCTGGAGCCACGTCGGGCACCTCACCGAAGGAGCCTGGACGTGCCCGAGACGATGAAGGCAGCTGTGGTCCGTCAGCTGGGAGCACCGCTCGTCGTGGAGGAGGTGCCCATCCCGGTCCCCGGGCCCTTCGAGGCCCTCGTCCAGGTCGACTACAGCGGGGTGTGCCACACCGACCTGCACGCAGCCCGTGGCGACTGGCCTGTGAAGCCGGTACCGCCCTTCATCCCGGGTCACGAGGGTTCGGGCCGCGTGGTCGAGCTGGGGCCGTCGGCGGCGGGTGTCCGTGTCGGTGACCGCATCGGCAACGCCTGGCTGGCGACAGCCTGCGGCGTCTGCCGGGACTGCCTGGGGGGCTGGGAGTCGCTCTGCGCCAGCCAGCAGAACTCGGGCTACTCCGTCGACGGGTCCTTCGCGGAGTACATGATCGTCGACACGCGCTACGCGCCGCGCATCCCTGAGGGCGCGGACGCCGCAGGCATCACCGCGGTGCTCTGTGCCGGTGTCACCGTGTACAAGGGTCTCAAGGTCACCGGCGCGCGGCCGGGGGACTGGGTGGTGGTGTCGGGCATCGGCGGGCTCGGGCACATGGCGATCCAGTACGCGGCCGCCATGGGGTTCCGCGTGATCGCGGTGACCGGGACCGAGGCGAAGCGCCAGCGCGCTCTCGCGTACGGGGCCGAGCTGGTCGTCAACTACCGCGACGGCGACCCTGGGGAGGCTGTGCAGGACCTCGTCGGCGGTGCTCAGGCGGCTCTGGTCACGGCCGTGAGCGAGAGGACCTTCCCGCAGGCGCTGTCCATGCTGCGGCGCGGTGGCACGGTGTCGCTGGTCGGGCTCCCGCCGGGCGACTTCCCGCTGTCGATCTTCGACACCGTCCTGCGCGGTCTGACGGTCCGCGGCTCGATCGTCGGCACGCGGCTCGACATGCTCGAGGCCGTCGACTTCTTCAGCCGGGGCGTCGTCTCGACGACCTTCGAGCGTCAGCCGATGGACGCGATCAACGACATCTTCGCCAGGATGACGACGGGCGCGATCGACGGGCGCGTCGTGCTGGACATGAGTCTGTGACCTGGTCGCTCGGGTACGACGCAGAGACGCCCGGCCAGCAGATCCTGGCCGGGCGTCTCGGTGCTCGTCTCACGGTGCTCTTCTGACGGTGCTCCTCTGGCAGCCGCTCGAGCAGCGGCCAGACTGCCCTCTCAGGGGCCGGCGACAGCGTCCGGGGCCAGGCGAGCGGTTGGTTCAGGGACGAGCGGGTGGTCCAGCCGCACGTGGGTGGTTCAGCTGCGGACGCCGAGCGGGAGCACGTCCCGCTTCCACGTCTGGTTGAGGACCCCGGCGAAGGAGTTGTACCAGGCCGTCCCGGCGGTCAGCAGACCGAAGAAGCCGGCGACGTGCGTCACGCTCTCGGCCTGGGCGAAGGCGCCGACCGTGAGCAGCGCGAAGGTGATCGACAGGGGCACGAACACGCTCATGAGCCCGACCGAGATCTTCAGCGTCACGACGGTCATGTAGAGGGTAAAGATCGTCCAGGCGAGGAGGAACACTCCTGTGGCCTGGTGGGCCGTGTCTGCCGGGAGGCCCGGGACGACGAACTTCACGTAGGCCGCGAAGGACATCCAGAACGCTCCGTAGGAGGAGAACGCCAGGGCGCCGAAGGTGTTGTTCTTGACGAGCTCCCACATGCCGGCGAGCAGCTGGACGAGCCCGCCGTAGAAGAGCGCGAGAGGCAGGACGACAGGCTCGAGGCTCGAGTCGAGGAGCCCGGCGTTGAAGATCGAGAGCACGAAGGTGGTGAGCGCGAAGCCGGCGAGACCGAGCGGCCCCGGGTCGGCGATCAGACGCAGGGCAGGGGTGGGCGTCGAGGACGTCATGAAGATCTTCTCCAGGCCCGGTCGCGGAGACCGGGTGTGGTGGTGGCGCGGTCGGGACGGACCGGAGGGACGGCCTGTCCGAGACAGGGCGTCGCAAGTTTCCAGGTCAGGTGCCGCACGGACCTAGGACTAAGGTCACAGGATCGGTCCTCGGAGGGCTGTTCGTGACGGACGACGCACTCGGTGGGCCTGGCCGGTCGAACCCCGCCTGGACGAGATTCGTGCACGCATCCATCCCGCCCGCACCTGCCCGGTCGGGTGGGTGCGGGCGGGGCTGGTCGTCGCCGGGCTACTGCTGGGCGAGGACGAAGGGCAGGACCGCACCTGCGCCGGCCTGGCGCAGCAGACGGCCAGCCACGGCCAGCGTCCACCCGGAGGCGACACGGTCGTCGACGAGCAGGATCGACCGTCCTGCCAGGCCTGCGCTCGCTGCGGGTGTCAGGTCGAGGCCGAGGCGCTGCGCCACCCCGGCGAGGCGCATGGCGGAGTTCACGTCGTGGCGGGGTGGGGCTTCGTGGCCGCCGAGAGGTCCCACGAATCCGACGAAGGGCTTGTCCAGGTACTTCGCGAGCCCGCGGGCGAGGTGCTCGACGAGCACGGGTCGCGTCGTCGACCGCACGCAGACGACCCCGTCGACCCGGAGCCCGTCCCACGCGTCGAGGACCTGCGCCGCGGCGCGTCGGAGGTGGACGGGGACCTCGCCGTCCGGGGTCGTGGACGCGAAGAGCTCCCGGAGGGGCTGCGACCAGCCGAGCCCGTCGAGGCGCGCCACCGCCCGGCCAGGCTCGGTCTTCTCGGCGGGGGAGATCTTGCCCTTGAGGTCTATGCCGAGGGTCGCCATCCCTGTGGGCCACATGCTGCGGGGCTCGACGACGACCCCAGGGACGTCCATGGCCTTGCGGGCCTGTGCCACGTGCTCGGTCGTCGGTGCGGCGGGCAGCGTCGAGCCACCGCAGTTGTCGCAGCGACCGCACCGCTCGTCGGGGCGGAGGTCTGGGTCGTCGAGGGTGCGGCGCAGGAAGGCCATCCGGCAGCCGTCGGTCGACTCGTAGTCGAGCATGGTGCGCTGCTCGGCGAGGCGGGCCTGCTCGACGCGGGCGTAGCGGTCAGCCTCGTAGGTCCAGCCCTGGCCCGTGGACTCCCACCCACCCTTGACCCGCTTGACTGCTCCGTCGACGTCGAGGACCTTGAGCATCATCTCCAGACGCGACCGTGTGAGGTCGACCTGTGTCTCGAGGGCCTGCGCCGACTGGGTGCCCCCGTGGGACAGGGCGTCGAGCGTTGCACGGACCTGGTCTTCGCGGGGGAAGGCCAGCGAGCCGAAGTACTCCCAGATCCGCTGGTCTTCTTCACCGGGCAGGAGCACGACGAGCGCGCTGTCGACCCCACGGCCGGCTCGACCGACCTGCTGGTAGTAGGCGATCGGCGAGCTGGGGGCGCCGAGGTGCACGACGAAGCCGAGGTCGGGCTTGTCGAAGCCCATGCCCAGGGCTGAGGTCGCGACGAGGGCCTTGACGCGGTTGGCCTTGAGGTCCGCCTCGAGGGACTCCCGCTCGGTCGGGTCGGTGCGTCCCGTGTAGGCCGCGACGGGCAGGCCCGCAGCCTTGAGCTGTGCGGCGACCTGCTCGGCGACCGACACGGTGAGGCAGTAGACGATGCCGGAGCCCTCGGTCGAGCGCAGGGCCTCGAGGAGCCACGCGACACGGGTCGGCTGGTCGCCGAGGCGGAGCACGTTGAGGTGCAGGGACTCGCGGTCCAGACCGCCGCGGAGCACGAGGACCTCGCTGCGGCCCGCACCCTCTCCGGTGATCTCGAGCTGTTCGGCGACGTCCTGGGTCACGCGTGCGTTGGCCGTGGCCGTCGTGGCGAGCACGGGGATGCCCTCGGGGAGCTCGGCGAGCAGTGTCCGGATGCGGCGGTAGTCAGGTCGGAAGTCGTGACCCCAGTCGGAGACGCAGTGAGCCTCGTCGATGACCACGAGACCTGCGTCCGCAGCAAGGCGGGGGAGCACCTCGTCACGGAAGCCCGGGTTGTTGAGCCGCTCGGGCGAGCAGAGAAGGACGTCGATGTCTCCGTTGCTGATCTGCTCGTGGATCTGGTCCCACTCGGTGACGTTGGCCGAGTTGATGGTCGCCGCACGGACACCGGCGCGCCCGGCCGCGGCAATCTGGTCACGCATGAGTGCCAGCAGCGGCGAGATGATGATGGTCGGCCCTGAACCTCGTGCGCGGAGCAGGGACGTCGCGACGAAGTACACCGCGGACTTTCCCCACCCGGTGCGCTGCACCACGAGGGCTCGGCGCTGCTCGGCTACGAGAGCGTGGATCGCCGTCCACTGGTCGTCGCGCAGGACAGCGTCGTCGCGGCCCACGAGGCGGCGCAGCGCAGCCTCGGCCTCGGGGCGCAGGTCCTCGTCGGCCCCCGGGCGGACCCGGACTGCGGCGGGGCGGGCTGGTGCTGCCGGGGCCGCCACGCGCTCGCCACGCGCCCCCGACGTCCGGCGTCCGTCCACCGGGTCGACACGTCCGGCCGCGGCCGCGGCCATCTCTTCGCCCCAGGCGTCGTCGACAGGCTCGTCGAAGAAGGGGACGTCCTTGTAAGGGTCCTCGCCGTAGGGGTCGTGGTTCGTGCGTGCCGCGGGTGCAGCCTGCGTGGTGGCCGTCGCCTCGTCGGTGCCTAAGGTCCTGCGGTCGGCCATGGGGTGGTCTGTCGTCTCTCTCGCGTCGGTCGGGGTGTGCGGGCTGTGCTCTTCGGTCGAGCGCTGCTCTGCGGACCGGGTCTGTGCGAGCCCAGGCTCGGACGGCGAGCCGTGCACGGGTGCCGGCTCGGTGACGGGTGCGGTGACGGGCGCTGTGTCGGTCTCCGGTTCGGGGGCGGTGACCGTCTCGGGAGCAGGCTGCATCTCCTCGTCGTCCTCGTCCTCGTCGAACATCTCGTCGCCTTCGTCGTCCTCGAGGAGCGGCACTGCGTCCGGCTCCGCGGGCTGTCCGGTGAAGGTCTCGTCCTCGTCGGGCTCGGGGGCGAACCCCGGCGTCTGCCACGCCGGGGCCGGCTCTGCCGTCGTGGTCGGCTGTGCTGCCGGCGCGACGTCGTCCGGGGTGCCCGAGACCAGACGGCGGGCGTCCATCGAGGACGTGCCCCACGCCGGGCCGTCGTCGACGACGACACGGCGGCGGGGCGTCGACGGCAGCTTGGACCAGTCGGGCTCGACCCCCCAGCGCTTGGGGCCCTTGGGCTTGAAGGGCAGGGGAGACGACGCCGGGATGCCGCTCTCGGGCATCGAGACGAGGTCCGGGCTGTCGTCGGCCGGGGTGGTGTCGCCGTCGGAGGTCATGCAGCAAGCCTAAGGACTTCTGCGCGAGCGTGTGACAGCCGAGAGCGGCGCTGTGGACAGGTCGACCTCGCGTGGTCCTGTGGACGACCCGGTGCGTCGGAGACGGAAGAGGTGCCCCCTGTGGACACCGGCGTCTGAGTCCCGTGATCCTTCCTAGAATGGTCCTGTGACTCCACGAGCCGACACCCCGATCACGTTGCCTCTGCGCCCCGACCTCGCCGGCGAGGTGCCCTACGGCGCGCCCCAGATCGACGTCCCGCACCTGCTCAACGTCAACGAGAACCCCTACCCGCCCGGTCCGCAGGTCGTCGCGACGCTCGCGGAGTACGTGTCTGCTGCGGCGTCGACGCTCAACCGCTACCCGGACCGGGACTTCCCGGCGCTGCGGTCCGACCTCGCGGACTACCTGGCGCAGGAGTCCGGCGTGCGCGTCGCCCCCGAGCAGGTCTGGGCCGCGAACGGCTCGAACGAGGTCATGCTGCACCTCATGCAGGCCTTCGGCGGTCCAGGGCGCACCGCGCTGTCCTTCGCGCCCACCTATTCCATGTACCCCGAGTACGCGCGCGACACCCACACCCGCTGGGTCGCCGGACGTCGAGAAGAAGACTTCACGCTCGACCCCGAGGTCGCGGTCGCCACACTGCGCGAGCACACGCCCTCGATCGTGATCCTCACCAGCCCGAACAACCCGACGGGCACCGCGATGCCCTTCTCGACCATCGAGGCGGTCTGCGAGGCTGCGCTCGAGCTCGACGTGGACGGCTCGCCCGCCGTGGTCGTGGTCGACGAGGCGTACGCGGAGTTCCGCCGGGCCGGTGTGCCCTCGGCCCTCGAGCTGCTCGAGCGCTACCCCAACCTCGCCGTGAGCCGCACCATGTCCAAGGCCTTCGCCCTGGCAGGGGCACGGGTCGGATACCTGGCCGGCTCGACCGACCTCGTCGACGCCCTGCGCATCGTCCGGCTGCCCTACCACCTGTCAGCAGTGACGCAGGCCACGGCCCGCGCCGCCCTCGCGCACGCGCCAGCGCTGCTCGCCCAGGTAGATTCGCTCAGGACCGAGCGTGACGCCACGGTCGCGTGGTTGCGTGCTCAGACCCTCGACGGGCGGCCTCTCCAGGCCGCCGAGTCGGACTCGAACTTCGTGCTCTTCGGCACGTTCGACGACCGGCACGCCGTGTGGCAGGGTCTTCTCGACCGAGGCGTCCTCATCCGGGAGACCGGGCCCGAGGGCTGGCTCCGGGTGTCGATCGGCACACCGCAGGACATGATCGCGTTCAAGGACGCACTGGTGGAGGTGGCAGGGCTGTGAACGCTGCACAGGGGACGCGTCGTGGACGCGTCGAACGGACCACGAGCGAGTCGAGCGTCCTCGTCGAGATCGACCTCGACGGTACGGGCCGCACCGACATCTCGACGTCGGTGCCCTTCTACGACCACATGCTCACGGCGCTCGGCAAGCACTCGCTCATCGACCTCACGGTCAAGGCGACCGGTGACACCCACATCGACGCCCACCACACCGTCGAAGACACCGCGATCGCCTTCGGTGAGGCGCTCCGGATCGCCCTCGGTGACAAGTCCGGCATCGGCCGCTTCGGCGACGCCCTCGTGCCGCTCGACGAGGCGCTCGCCCAGGCTGTCGTCGACGTCTCCGGTCGCCCGTACCTCGTGCACACGGGGGAGCCTGCAGGGCAGGAGTACCACCTCATCGGCGGGCACTTCACGGGCTCGCTGACCCGTCACGTGCTCGAGTCGATCGCGCACCACGCCGGGATCTGCATCCACATGCGGGTCCTCGCCGGCCGCGACCCGCACCACATCGTCGAGGCGCAGTTCAAGGCACTCGCCCGAGCCCTGCGCGCAGCCGTCGAGCCGGACCCGCGCGTCGAGGGCATCCCGTCGACCAAGGGAGCACTGTGAGCAGCCCCGACCAGCGCGCCGTGAGCGTCGCCGCCATCCTCACGCAGGTCGCGACAGCCGACGCGCTCGCTGCGGCCTGCGCGATGGGCAAGCACGTCGTCGACGCCGTCCCGTCGCCCATCGGCGCCTACGCGGTCCTGCGCGACCCGTCGGGCGACCGTCCGGCAGAGCTCGCGCGCTCGGTCTCAGGTCTCGTCAAGACAGTCCCGCTCATCCTCTTCGAGGTCACCGACGGGCACATCGCCGCGAGCCAGTGGCAGGCCGGCGTCCGTGGAGAAGACCTCCCGGCAGCCCTCGTGCTCGACGGTGCACCCCACGAGTTCGAAGACGTCCTCCTCGGGGCGGTCGCGGCCGCAGACGTGGAGGGCGCGGTGTCCAGCAAGGGCATCTCGCGGTGGAAGGCTGCCCGCAGCCTCGCCGCGACGGGCCGAGCCCGCGGGAGGCGCTGAGATGGCTGGCAGACCTACGGTCGTCGTCCTCGACTACGGCTTCGGCAACGTCCGTTCGGCCGTCCGCGCCCTCGAGCGGGTCGGCGCAGCCGTCGAGCTCACCGCCGACCCGAAGGTCGCCTCGGTCGCCGACGGCCTCGTCGTCCCCGGGGTCGGTGCCTTCGCAGCTGTCATGGACGGCCTCGCCAAGGTCCGCGGAGGGCAGATCGTCGAGCGTCGTCTCTCTGGAGGGCGCCCGGTGCTGGGCATCTGCGTCGGGATGCAGATCATGTTCGACGCGGGCGACGAGCACGGTGAGCACACCGAGGGCCTCGCGCAGTGGCCCGGCGTCGTCGACAGGCTCGAGGCGCCCGTGGTCCCGCACATGGGGTGGGACACCGTCGAGCCCCCCGCAGGCTCGGTGCTCTTCGACGGTATCGAGGACGAACGCTTCTACTTCGTCCACTCCTACGCCGCCCGGAGCTTCGACCTCGGTGCAGGCGAGCCCGTCGACGCCCGCTTCAAGCCGCCGCAGGTCACCTGGTCCGACCACGGTGGCAGGTTCGTCGCCGCGGTCGAGAACGGACCGCTCTCGGCCACCCAGTTCCACCCCGAGAAGTCGGGCGACGCCGGGGCGCAGCTGCTGCGCAACTGGCTCGGCTCGCTCTGACCTGCTCGGCCGCCCGCAGACGTCGCTCGACGGTCTCTGCACCCGCGGGGCGGTCGCCGCGTCAACCTGGCGCCAACACCGTCTGTGCGGTGGTACCGCGCCCTGCACACCCCTGAAGCATCCACGACCACCGGTCCCGAGAGGATCTCAACCATGACTGACCGTCTCGTACTCCTGCCCGCCGTCGACGTCGCCGAGGGGCAGGCCGTCAGGCTCGTCCAGGGGGAGGCCGGGTCGGAGACGTCCTACGGCGACCCGCTGACGGCTGCGCTCGACTGGCAGTCCGGTGGCGCCGAGTGGGTGCACCTCGTCGACCTCGACGCGGCCTTCGGGCGCGGCTCGAACGCCGAGCTCCTCGCCGACGTCGTGGGGCGCCTCGACATCAAGGTCGAGCTCTCGGGAGGCATCCGCGACGACGCCTCGCTCGAGCGCGCACTCGCGACAGGCTGCTCCCGCGTCAACCTCGGGACGGCTGCGCTCGAGAACCCCGAGTGGACCGCCCGGGTGATCGCCGAGCACGGCGACGCGATCGCTGTCGGTCTCGACGTGCGCGGCACCACGCTCGCCGCGCGTGGCTGGACGCAGGAGGGCGGCGACCTCTGGGAGGTCCTGGCCCGCCTCGACGAGGCTGGCTGCGCACGCTACGTGGTGACCGACGTGACCAAGGACGGGACGCTGCGCGGACCGAACCTCGAGCTGCTGCGCGACGTCGCCGCCCGGACGTCGGCCCCCGTCGTCGCCTCCGGCGGCATCTCGAGCCTCGACGACCTGGTCGCGCTCCGCGAGCTCGTCGGCTCGGGCGTCGAGGGCACGATCGTCGGCAAGGCACTGTACGCGGGTGCGTTCACGCTGCCGCAGGCGCTCGACGTCGCAGGCCGTCCGTGACCACTCCCGTCCCCGGACCGGCCCACGACGGGGGCCGTGACGGGCACGCGCGCCACGAGCACGACGCCACGACTGCCCACGAGGGCCACGGTGCGACTGCCCACGAGGGCCACGGAGCGACCGAGCAGCACGGAGCATCCGAGGGCGCAGGGCGGGCGCTGCCCGGTGCCTCGCCCTTCGCCGGGGACGACGGCACAGCCGACCCCGAGCTCGCGAGGCTGCTCGTCGAGCACACTGAGGGACGGGCTCCGCTGACCGCAGTCGTGGCTCGCCTCGCCCAGGTCCGGGTGCTCATCCCGATCATGGCCGAGGTCGACGCCGAGGGCACCACGGCCGACGGTCTGAAGGTCGACAAAGAAGCCTCGGCAGGTGTCGTCGCGCTCCAGTCGCCCGACGGGCGTCGCGCGCTCCCCGTGTTCTCCTCGGTCGCGGCGATGGCCGCCTGGCACCCGCGTGCCCGCCCCGTGCCCGCCGACGCCGTCCGTGCCGCGCTCTCGGCTGTCAGCGAGGAGTGGGCTCTCCTCGTGGTCGACCCCGCAGGCCCGGCGAGCGCCCTCGTCCCACGCCCGGCCGTCTGGGCCGTCGCGCGGGGGCAGGTCTGGGAGCCCGCCGTCGTCGACGGGGTCGTCGACCCGCTCGTGGCGCAGGCGATCACGGGTGCCCTCGAAGGGATTCCCTCGGTCGTCCGGGTCCGGGCAGAGCCGGGCCGGTCCAAGGAGGTGGCTGTCGTCCTCGCGATCGACCCAGGCCTGACCCGTGCTCAGCTCGACGCCGTGCTCGCGCAGGTCAACGCCGCGCTCGGGGCCGACGAGACCGTCGGAGAGCGGGTCGACTCCCTCGAGCTGCGGATCGGTCGCGCCTCCTGAACCTGTGTGCGCAGCAGACCAGCAGCTCACGGGCCTGCAGCGTTCGAGGTCAGCAGGCCAGCGGTTCTTGGGCCTCGAAGCCGCTGTCGTCAGCGAGGAGGTCCTGCAGGGTGCTGACGGGTACCAGGTAGCTCAGGCCGTCGCTGCTCTTGGCGTAGACGATGCCGATCACCTT
The DNA here is from genome assembly GCF_001425965.1 of Sanguibacter sp. Leaf3. Lineage (NCBI taxonomy): Bacteria > Bacillati > Actinomycetota > Actinomycetes > Micrococcales > Sanguibacteraceae > Sanguibacter > Sanguibacter sp. Leaf3. The sequence continues at coordinate 1,667,446 of NZ_LMRH01000001.1, forward strand.
GCCCTCGGAGTCGAGGGCGGCCGACCCGGAGCTGCCCGGCTCGACGCTCGCGTCGGTCAGGAGCACCTGCCCGAGCGTGACGTTGAGCGGGTCGGAGGTGTACTCGATCACCGTGCCCTTGGTGACGGTGAGCGCGCCGCCGTTGGGGTAGCCGACCACTGTCACGGCGTCCCCAGGCTCGGGGTCTGTCGGCGCGAGGGCCGGGTAGGTCGCGAGGTCTTCGGCGGTCCTGATGACCGCGAGGTCGGCCAGCGCCGCGCTCTGCGACGCCGTGACGCTGACGTCTCGTCCGTCGTAGGTGCTCAGCTGGAGGTCCTGGTTGCCCTCCACCACGTGCTTGTTCGTGATGAGCACACGCTCGTCGATCGCGAACCCTGTCCCGCGGATCACGCCCTCGCACCCGACGTTGCGGACCCGGACCGCCATGCGCTGAGCGGCGTCGAACCCGTCGGGGGACAAGAAGCCTGTCTCGTCCGGGAGGCTGCCGGCGCCGCGCGTCGGGACGACAGACTCGGGCATGGGGCCGGGGAGCTCGGGCACGGTCCCGCAGCCGGCCACCAAGAAGCCGCAGAGGACCCCTGTCACGAGCGCACGGCGCGTCGCTGATCGGCGCGTCACGGCTGTGACAGGTCCTGCTGGAGCGCCGTGTAGCTGTCGACGGCGGTCGTGCAGATGCTGTTGGTGTCGTCGGTCGCCTGCTGCAGGATCTCCGGCGTCGTCGAGTCTGGCGCGGCGAGATAGCCGAGCAGGGTGCTCTGCGCTGTTACGCAGTCGCCCATCTTCGACGACACGTCGACGGCGGCCTCGGCCACGGCCTGGATGTCGGAGGCGATGATGCGCTGCGTCTCGCGGTCGTCGCCGACCTGTGCCTTCTCGTCGGCGAGCTCGGTGATGCGCTGCTGCGCCGTCGTCAGCTGGTCGCGAGTGCTCGTGAGGTCGCTGGTGATGCCCTCGAGGTCTGTCGTGAGGTCTGCGACCTGCTGGCCGAGGTCGCGCGACTGCGCCTCCCACTCACCGGAGCGTTCGCTCCACTGGTTCGACAGCACGGCGAGATATCCGCCACCGGCGAGCGCGGCGACGAGCGCGACCGAGAGCAGCACGATCGCGACGCGGCCTCGGCGGCGTCGGCGGTCTCTGCGGTCGAGGTGGTGGCCGTGCTCGTGCCCGGGATCCTTGCGCTCTGCGGTCTTGTCCTCGGGAGAGGTCGGATCACCGGCGTCCGCCCCACCACGGCTCGCGCCTGCGGTGCTCGCGAGGGGGGTCGGGGTGTCGTCCGTGGCGTCCGTGTCGTCATGGTCGGCGTCGCCGGTGCTGGTCGGTGCCGTGGGGGAGGGCCACCGGACGGCGGGCGGGAAGGACGGCGGGACGGCGCCGTCCTCGGGTCCGCCCGGGCTGCCGGTCAACTGACCGCCCCGGTGAAGCTCTCACCCGGTCCCTCGCCCGGGGCGTCCGGGTAGACGGAGGCCTCGCGGAAGGCGAGCTGGAGGCTGCGGAGCCCGTCGCGCAGCGATCTGGCGTGCTGGTTCCCGATGTCGGGGGCGGCTGTGGTGACGAGCGCGGCCAGGGCGTTGATGAGCTTGCGGGCCTCGTCGAGGTCGAGGTGGTCGGCGGCACCAGGCTCGGCGGCGAGCCCGCACTTCACGGCGGCAGCGCTCATGAGGTGGACGGCGGCGGTGGTGATCACCTCGACGGCGGCGACGTCGGCGATGTCTCTCGTGGCCTGAGGCGCGAGGTCGTCGACGGAGTGTGCTTCGTGGGTGTGCTCGTCGGTCATGTGACTAGTGTCCACGAGGTCGGGCCCGGCTGGCGACCTGCCTGGTCGCCACGAGACGCACCACGGGCCCAGGACCGTGAGGTCCTGGGCCCGTGGTCGAGCCGTCGGGGCCGGTGTCAGCGTGCTGCCACCGGGACGGCGTCAGGCGTGGTCGGCGCCGATGCCGATCGGCTCGGCCGACTCGTTGGCCGACTCGATCGAGCCGACCTTCTCACGGAGCGTGGCGCCGAGGGCGGCGTCGACGTTGGTCCAGTACCAGAAGAAGCGCTCACGGACGCGGTCGACAGTGATGCCAGAACCCTGCCCGACGAGGGTCTCGACGAAGCGAGCCTTCGCCGCGTCGTCGAAGACGTGGCGGTAGAGCGTCCCGGCCTGACCGAAGTCGTCGTCCTCGCTGTGCAGGGTGGCTGCGGAGCGGACGAGCTCGCCGTCGCTCTCCCACGACCCTGTCGCGGCGCGGGCGGGGTCGGCCACAGGGCCGCCGAAGGAGTTCGGCGCGTAGACCGGGTCGGACGCGGCCTTGAAGCCGTGGCGCTGCGACCCGTCCTGCGAGTAGTTGTGCACAGGAGCCTTCGGGGCGTTGACCGGGATCTGGTTGTAGTTCGTCCCGACCCTGTACCGCTGGGCGTCCGGGTAGGAGAACACGCGGGCCATGAGCATCTTGTCCGGGCTGATGTCGATGCCGGGGACAGTGTTCGCGGGGGAGAATGCCGCTTGCTCGATCTCCGCGAAGAAGTTCTCCGGGTTGCGGTTCAGCGTGTGGGTCCCGACCTTGATGAGCGGGTAGTCCGCGTGCGGCCAGACCTTCGTGAGGTCGAAGGGGTTGAAGCGGTACGTCTTGGCGTCCTCGTACGGCATGACCTGGACGTGGACGTCCCAGGACGGGTGGTTCCCGGCCTCGATGGCCTCGTAGAGGTCGCGGCGGTAGTAGTCGGCGTCGGCCCCGGCGATCTGCTCGGCCTCCGCGCTCTCCATCTCGATGTTCCCCTGGTTCGAGGTGAAGTGGTACTTGACCCAGAACCGCTCACCGGCGGCGTTGATCCACTGGTAGGTGTGCGAGCCGAAGCCGGGCATCTCGCGCCAGGAGCGGGGGAGGCCGCGGTCGCCCATGAGGTAGGTGACCTGGTGCGCAGACTCGGGGGAGAGGGTCCAGAAGTCCCACTGCATGTCGCCGTCGCGCAGGCCAGAGCCGGGGAGGCGCTTCTGCGAGTGGATGAAGTCCGGGAACTTGATGCCGTCGCGGATGAAGAACACCGGGGTGTTGTTGCCGACGATGTCGTAGTTGCCCTCGGAGGTGTAGAACTTCACCGAGAACCCGCGGACGTCGCGCCACGTGTCGGGGCTGCCCTGCTCGCCGGCCACGCTCGAGAAGCGCTGGAGCGTCTCGGTCACGGTGCCGGGCTGGAACACGGCAGCCGAGGTGTACGCCGACACGTCACCGGTGACCTCGAAGGTGCCGAAGGCGCCGCCGCCCTTGGCGTGGACGATGCGCTCCGGGATGCGCTCGCGGTTGAACTGCGCGAGCTTCTCGACGAGGTAGCGGTCGTGCAGGACGGCTGCGCCGTCGGGCCCTGCGGTGAGCGAGTGCTCGTCGCTGGCGATCGGGGTTCCGGTCTGGGAGGTGGTGAAGCGGTCTGTCATGGGGGCTTCCTTCTCTTCGGGGTGCGGCGAGTCGTGCGTCAGGAGGTGTGGGGGACCGGCTGGGGATCGTCGACCAGCGGGTCAGACGGGGTCAGGCGGGAGACGCGGGGCTGCGCAGGCAGTCTCCGCAGGTGCCCCAGAACACGACCTCTGCCTCGTCGATGACGAAGCCGTGGTCGTTCGAGGGCACCAGGCACGGCGCGTGGCCGACCGAGCAGTCGACGTCCGCCACGCTGCCGCAGCTGCGGCAGACCACGTGGTGGTGGTTGTCACCAACCCGCCGCTCGTAGCGCGCGGGGTGGCCTGCCGGCTCGATCCTGTGGAGCAGACCGGCTGAGGTGAGCGCCGCGAGGACGTCGTACACGGCCTGCGTGGAGGCTGTGCCGAGGGTCGCGCGGACCCGGGCCAAGATCGCGTCGGTGGTCGAGTGAGGTGCCTGCGCGACGGCGTCGAGCACCGCGAGACGTGTCGCCGTGACACGCAGACCGTGGCTGCGCAGCAGCTGGTCACCCTCGGTCGTGAGCTCGGAGATCGTCATGGGTTCCATGAAAGCAGGTTTTCTGGAATGATTCCAGTACTGGATCGTCTCCAGGTTCGCTCGGTGCAGATCGGCTCTGCGTGACCCTGCGCAGAGGTTTCCCGCGGTGGTTCCATGACGGGCGACCTGGTGGTAGTGTTGGCCGCTGACCGACCGGACGAGTGTCGAACGGTCTCAGAGTCTCGCTCAGAGCACTCAGAGATCCGCACGACGGGCGCCCGGTGCACAAGTGGAGCCACTCCCACCTGAGTCTCGACAGACCGGATCGTGCCCAGCACGATCGCAGCGACAGATTCCGGGTTCTGGTCCGAACGGCGAGCAGCACCTCGGTGCAGCACGCCGTAGCGTCGCCCGACCGTCTCTCGACGGACCGTGCGACCCGGACGTCCAGGCCTCCACCCTGTGCTCAGGGATGGGGGCCTTTCCCGTTCCTGACGAGCTTCCGACAAGTTTCAAGGAGCATCACATCAGCGAGCCTCGCATCAACGACCGGATCCGCGTCCCCGAGGTCCGACTCGTCGGCCCAGGTGGAGAGCAGGTCGGGGTCGTACGCATTGAGGTCGCCCTGAGCCTTGCACAGGACGCTGACCTGGACCTCGTCGAGGTCGCCCCCGACGCACGCCCGCCGGTGTGCAAGCTCATGGACTACGGCAAGTTCAAGTACGAGTCGGACATGAAGGCTCGTGAGGCTCGCCGGAACCAGGCCAACACGGTTCTCAAGGAGATCCGTTTCCGCCTGAAGATCGACCCGCACGACTACGGCACCAAGAAGGGCCACGTCGAGCGCTTCCTCTCTGCGGGCGACAAGGTCAAGGTCATGATCATGTTCCGCGGTCGTGAGCAGTCTCGCCCTGAGATGGGTGTCCGTCTGCTCCAGCGCCTGGCAGAAGACGTCCAGGAGCTCGGCTTCATCGAGAGCATGCCCAAGCAGGATGGTCGCAACATGATCATGGTGCTCGGGCCGACCAAGAAGAAGGCCGAGGCCAAGAACGAGCAGCGTCGGCGCGCCGAGGAAGAGTCGCCTCGTGCGGCCCGTCCTGCCCGCGTCGAGGAGCCTGCCGACCCGTCGGCCTCCGAAGACTTCGAGGCGCAGGTCGCAGCAGCCACCGAGGCTGTCGCCGCCGCACCGAAGGCTGCTCCGGTCCAGGCCCCGGCTCCTGCACAGGCTCCCGCCGCCGCAGCACCGGCTCCGGCCAAGGCTGCTCCGGCTGCGAAGCCTGCAGCGGAGTCCAAGCCTGCCGCAGCCCCGAAGCCCGCCGCGGCCGCCAAGCCTGCTGCAGCCCCCAAGCCTGCAGCCACCCCGAAGCCTGTGGCCAAGCCCGCCACGCCGAAGCCGCCTGCGGCTCGGCCGGCAGCACCCAGGCCGAGCGCCAAGCCTGCTCCTCAGAAGAGCGAGTGACGCTGCACGACCACCTGGCCTGGTCCCGGACGCTGTCCAGGACCTGACCGAGGCGGAGCCCACCGGCTCTGACCAGACCGACGTCGAGTGTTGAACCTGACACCTGACCAGACCCGAGGAGAAACGGCAGCCATGCCGAAGAACAAGACGCACTCCGGCGCGAAGAAGCGGTTCCGCATCACCGGTAGTGGAAAGGTCATGCGCGAGCAGGCCAACAAGCGCCACCTGCTCGAGCACAAGTCGAGCCGACGCAAGCGCCGCCTGTCTGGCGACCTGGTCGTCAGCGCCGCCGACGTCAAGAAGATCAAGAAGCTGCTCGGCAAGTGACCTCCGGCGGGCCCAGGCTCGCTGACAGACCTCATTTCCAGCACCCAACTGCAAGGAGCATCACGTGGCACGCGTGAAGCGGGCGGTCAACGCCCACAAGAAGCGTCGGACAATTCTCGAGCGCGCCAGCGGTTACCGCGGCCAGCGCTCACGTCTCTACAGGAAGGCGAAGGAGCAGGTCACCCACTCCCTCACCTACTCCTACCGCGACCGCAAGAAGCGCAAGGGCGACTTCCGTCGTCTCTGGATCCAGCGCATCAACGCTGCGGCCCGCGCCGAGGGCATGACGTACAACCGTTTCATCCAGGGCCTCAAGGCTGCTGAGATCCTCGTGGACCGTCGCGTCCTCGCTGAGCTCGCCGTCTCCGACGTCGCCGCGTTCAACGCGCTCGTCAAGCTCGCCAAGGCCGCTCTGCCGGCCGACGTCAACGCGCCCAAGGTCGCGGCCTGACGCCTGTCGTGATTGGCGCCGTGCTGCTGCACGGCGCCTCACAGACACCTCAGACGCCCAGACGATGACCGAGATCTCCAGCACCCGCAGCGATCGGGTGAAGATGGTCCGGTCCTTGTCTGGGCGTTCTGCGCGTTCACGCACCGGACGGTTCCTGGTCGAGGGACCGCAGGGTGTCCGCGAGGCCGTCCGCTACAGCCCGCAGTCCGTCCGCGACGTCTACCTCACGGCAGAGTCGCGCGACAGGTACCGCGAGATCGTGGCCGACGCCGAGGCGGCGCGCGTGTACTTCCACGTCACGACGCCCGAGGTGCTCGAGGCCATGAGCCCGGACGCCCAGGGCGTCCTGGCGGTCCTCGACCTCCCCGACCCGGGTGACGGCCCTGCGGCCGCGCTCGAGCTGGCGCTCGCGCAGAGCCCGCGGCTGGTCGCCGTGCTCTCGAACGTGCGTGACCCCGGCAACGCCGGAGCGGTCATCCGCGCGGCCGACGCTGCCGGAGCCGACCTCGTGGTCCTCACCACGAACAGCGTCGACATCCACAGCCCCAAGGTGGTCCGCTCGACCGCCGGGTCGCTCTTCCACCTCCCCGTCGTCACGGGCGTCCCGCTCGACGAGGCCGTCGCGGCGCTCGGCCTCGGGGGTCTGCAGACCCTCGCCGCCGACGGCGTCGGCACCCACGACCTCGACGACCTGCTCGACGTCGCAGGGGACGCCCCCGAGGGTGTCCCCGACCTGCGCGCACCCTCTGCCTGGATCTTCGGCAACGAGGCCTGGGGTCTGACCGAGGCCGAGCGTGGCCTCGCCGACGCCGTGGTGCGTGTCCCCATCCGGGGTCGCGCCGAGTCGCTCAACCTGGCGACCGCCGCGACCGTCTGTCTGTACGCGAGCTCGCGCGCCCAGCGCTAGCCCTCGCGTCCCAACGCTAGGAATCCCATGCCGGCCGTCCAGGCTCCCCTCGGGCACGGTCTCCGTGTCCGCCACCTCACCATGATGGGCCTCGGCTCGGCGATCGGTGCCGGGCTGTTCCTCGGGACGGGCGTCGGGATCGCCGCTGCCGGGCCCGCGGTCCTGGTGTCGTACGTCGTGGCCGGTGCGCTCGTCGTGCTGCTCATGCGCATGCTCGCGGAGATGGCCTCGGCCGTCCCGTCGAGCGGGGCGTTCTCGACGTACGCGGAGGTCGGCATCGGCCGGTGGGCCGGCTTCACCGTCGGCTGGGTGTACTGGTTCATGCTCGTCATGGTCCTGGGTGTCGAGATCACCGGTGCGTCCCAGATCGTCTCCGGGTGGTTCCCGGGCATCCCGCAGTGGGTCGTGGCGCTCGTCTTCGTGACCTTCTTCGCGGTCGTGAACCTCTCGGGGGTCCGGCGCTTCGGAGAGTTCGAGTTCTGGTTCGCGACCATCAAGGTCGTCGCGATCATCGGCTTCCTCGTCGTGGGGGCGCTCGTCCTCACCGGCGTGATCGACGTCGGTCAGCCCGTGGGAATCCAGGCGATGCTCAGCGACGGCGGCTTCGCGCCCAACGGCGTCGCAGGCATCGCGGCAGGTCTGCTCGCGGTGCTCTTCGCCTTCGGCGGGATCGAGATCGTCACGATCGCCGCCGCGGAGTCCGAGGACCCGGCCCGGTCGATCGCCCGCGCAGCCGCGAGCGTCGTGTGGCGCATCCTCTTCTTCTACATCGGCTCCGTCACGGTGATGATCCTCGTCATGCCGTGGAGCTCGCCCGAGCTCGTCGCCGGTCCCTTCGTCTCGGTCCTCGACATCGCCGGCGTGCCCGGCGCGGGCAGGGTGATGGAGGCGGTCGTGGTCATCGCGCTGCTCTCGGCCTTCAACGCCAACGTCTACGGCACGTCTCGCATGGTCTTCTCGCTGTCGCAGCGCGGCGACGGCCCTCGGTACTTCACGGGCGTCAGCCGACGGGGTGTGCCGAACCGCGCCGTCTGGACCTCGATCGTCTTCGGTCTCGTCTCGGTCGGCCTCAACGCGTGGCTGCCCGACCAGATCCTCGGCATCCTGCTCAACGCCGTCGGCGCGACCCTGCTCGGGATCTGGGCCTTCATCGCCGTCTCCCAGCTGCGGCTGCGGCCACGGCTCGAGCGCGAGGGCACCCTGACCCTGAAGATGTGGGCCTTCCCGTTCCTCACCTGGGTGACCCTCGCTGCGCTGGCCGCGATCGTGGTGCTCATGCTCTTCGACGACACCGCCCGCCAGCAGCTCCTGGCCACCTCTGGGCTGTTCCTGCTCGTCGTGGGCGTGTACCTCGTCCGTGAGCAGGTCCGCCGCCGCCGCGGCGCAGACGCCTGAGACTAAGATCGACGCGGGTCCACCCGACCGCGACGACCGTACGACCGAGCCCGGAAGGCACGTATGTCCACCCCTGACCCCGCAGCGCAGGCTGCACCCACGGCGAGCACCACGGCCATCTCACCGCTCGACGCCGACGCCGTCTCGGCTGCCGTCGACGCAGCCCTGCAGGCCGTGGCCGGCGCGGACAGCCTCGACGCGTTGCGCGCCGTGCGCACAGCCGTGACCGGCGACCGCAGCCCGATCGCCCTGGCCAACCGTGAGATCGGCGGCCTCCAGGGCCCCGACAAGGCGACCGCCGGCAAGATCCTCGGCCCGGCCCGCGGCCGGATCAACCAGGCGCTGTCCGCCCGCCAGGTCGAGCTCGAGGCCGAGCGTGACGCCCGGGTGCTCGTCGAGGAGGCCGTCGACGTGACGCTCCCCGTCGACCGTCGTCTGGAGGGTGCTCGCCACCCCCTCGAGCTCATCCAGGAGCGCGTCGCCGACTTCTTCGTCTCCATGGGGTGGGAGATCGCCGAGGGGCCCGAGGTCGAGGCCGAGTGGTTCAACTTCGACGCCCTCAACTTCGGCCCGGACCACCCGGCCCGCCAGATGCAGGACACCTTCTTCGCCCGGACCCCCGGGGTCGAGGACGGCGACTCTGGTCTCGTGCTGCGCACCCACACCTCGCCGGTCCAGGCCCGCACGCTGCTCGAGCGCGAGCTCCCGCTGTACATCGCGTGCCCCGGGAAGGTGTTCCGCACCGACGAGCTCGACGCGACGCACACGCCGGTCTTCCACCAGGTCGAGGGGCTTGCCGTCGACAAGGGCCTGACGATGGCGCACCTGCTCGGCACGCTCGACCACTTCGCGAAGGCGATGTTCGGACCTGACGCCAAGACGCGTCTGCGTCCTTCGTTCTTCCCCTTCACCGAGCCGAGCGCCGAGATGGACCTGTGGTTCCCGCAGAAGAAGGGCGGCGCAGGCTGGATTGAGTGGGGCGGCTGCGGCATGGTCAACCCCAACGTGCTCCTCGCGGCGGGCATCGACCCGCAGGAGTACACAGGCTTCGCCTTCGGCATGGGCATCGAGCGCACGCTCATGCTCCGTCACGGCATCGCCGACATGCACGACATGGTGGAGGGCGACGTCCGCTTCTCCCAGCACTTCGGAATGGACCTCTGATGCCCCTGATCCCCCTGTCCTGGCTCGGTGAGCACGTCGAGCTGCCCGCCGGTCTGACGGCTGAGCAGCTCGCGGCCGACCTCGTGCGCGTCGGGCTCGAAGAAGAAGAGGTCCACGGCGCGGCGGTGACCGGGCCCCTGGTCGTCGGACGGGTGCTCTCGCTCGTCAAGGAGCCTCAGAAGAACGGCAAGGTGATCAACTGGTGCCAGGTCGACGTCGGGGCGCACAACACCCTCGACGACGACGGTCAGCCCACGGTCCCGCGCGGGATCATCTGCGGTGCGCACAACTTCGTCGAGGGTGACCTCGTCGTCGCTGCGCTGCCCGGGACCGTCCTTCCTGGCCCGTTCCCGATCGCGGCCCGCAAGACCTACGGCCATGTGTCCGACGGCATGATCTGCTCGACGAGCGAGCTCGGTCTCGGGGAGGGCGGTGACGGGATCATCGTCCTCGACCCGGCCGTGCACCCTGACGTCGAGCCGGGGACCGACGCCGTCGCGCTGCTCGGTCTCGGGGACGAGGTCCTCGAGATCAACGTGACCCCCGACCGCGGCTACTGCTTCTCGATGCGCGGTGTCGCCCGGGAGTACGCGCACTCGACGGGAGCCGCCTTCAGCGACCCGGGTCTGGCGACCGCAGAGCTGCCCGCCGCGACCGCCGACGGGTTCGAGGTGGTCGTCGAGGACGACGCCCCGGTCCACGGTGTCCCGGGCTGCGACCGTTTCGTCACGCGCGTCGTGCGCGGGATCGACCCGACGGCGCCGTCTCCGGCCTGGATGCAGCGCCGGCTCACGCAGGCGGGCATGCGACCCATCTCGCTCGCTGTCGACGTGACCAACTACGTCATGCTCGACCTCGGCCAGCCCCTGCACGCCTACGACCTCTCGACCCTGGTCGCGCCCGTCGTGGTGCGCAGGGCTACCGCGGGGGAGCGGCTTGTGACCCTCGACGGCACGGACCGCGTGCTCGACGTCGAAGACCTCCTCATCACCGACAGCGCCGGGGGTCGTGGGGCGCGCGTCCTCGGTCTCGCGGGTGTCATGGGCGGGGCGGAGACCGAGGTCTCCGACACGACGACCGACGTGCTCGTCGAGGCTGCGCACTTCGACCAGGTCTCGGTCGCCCGCACAGCACGTCGGCACAGGCTGCCGAGCGAGGCCGCGAAGCGTTTCGAGCGCGGCGTGGACCCGAGGCTCGCGGACGTGGCGGCCCAGCGGGTCGTCGACCTCCTCGTCGAGCACGGGGGTGGCACGGCCGACCCGGCCGTCAGCGACCTCGACGTCGTGGCCCCCCGTCCGGCGCTCCAGATGCTCCTGTCAGAGCCTGAGCGCCTCGTCGGCGTGCCCTACACGCGTGACCAGGTGGTCGGCACCCTCGAGCAGATCGGGTGCACGGTGACCGAGGTCGACGCAGCGGCAGGTCTGCTCTCCGTCGAGGTGCCGTCCTGGCGGCCCGACCTCGTCGGTGCCGCCGAGCTCGTCGAAGAGGTCGCGCGCCTGGTCGGCTACGACCAGATCCCGTCGATCCTCCCCGTCGCCCCGGCCGGTCGTGGTCTCACCCGCGGTCAGCGCGCGCGCCGCTCGGTGGCGCGCGGGCTCGCCGAGAGCGGTCTCGTCGAGGTGCTCAGCTATCCCTTCGTCGGGCAGAACCAGCTCGACGAGCTCGGTCTCGCCGCTGACGACGAGCGTCGCACCATGCTGACCCTGGTCAACCCGATGTCGGCCGAGAAGGGGCAGATGCGGTCGTCGCTGCTGGTGACCCTGCTCGACACCGCGCGACGGAACGTCGCCCGCGGGCGCACCGACCTCGCGCTCTTCGAGCTCGGGCTCGTCACGCTCCCCGTGGTCGGGGCCCCGGCTGCTCCGGCGCTCCCCGTCGGGCAGCGTCCGAGCGACGAGGAGCTGGCAGCGGTCGCTGCGGCCGTCCCCGCCCAGCCCCGGTTCGTCGCCGGTGTGCTGGCCGGCTCCATCGAGCTCTCGGGCTGGTGGGGTGCAGGCCGGGCAGCCGACTGGACCGACGCCGTCGCGGCGGTCCGGCTCGTCGCGGACCGGGTGGGCGCCCACGTCGACCTCGTCTCGACGAACGACCGGGCACCCTGGCATCCGGGTCGGTGCGCAGCGGTGACCCTCGCGGACGGGGCAGTCGTCGGCTATGCCGGTGAGCTGCACCCGAAGGTCCTCGAGCAGCTGTCGCTGCCCGCCAGGACCGTCGCCTTCGAGCTCGACCTCGACGCGCTCGTCGCGGCAGCGCCGACCGAGCCCCGCCAGGCGGCCCCGGTCTCGACCTTCCCGCTCGCCAAGGAAGACCTCGCGCTCGTGGTCGACGCCAAGGTGCCGGCGCAGGACGTCTTCGACGCCGTGCGCGACGGTGCTGGAGAGCTCCTCGAAGACCTGCGTCTCTTCGACGTGTTCACAGGTGACCAGCTCGGGGAGGGCAAGAAGTCCCTCGCCTTCTCGCTGCGGCTGCGTGCGCAGGACCGCACGCTCACGGCGCAGGACGCCGTCGCCGTCCGTGAGGCGGCTGTCGCGTCGGCCGCCGCACGGGTCGGGGCCGAGCTGCGCGCCTGACAGCGGCTCTGCCCACCACGCACGAGAGCCGACCATGTACGAGGGCTGACCCCGCACGCGGCCGGTGACGACACGAGGGCCGGTACCTCAGGAGCGATCCTGGGGTACCGGCCCTCGTGCGTGGTCTGACAAGGCTGGGGCGTGAGTCGTGCGCCAGGTGTGGGTGGCTCAGTCGCGGGCGAGACCTCGGTCCGTGACTGGCTACAGCAGGCTCAGACTGTCCCGTCCTGCACGTAGCTGCAGTCGTAGCCCGGCGGGAGCCAGCGGAAGGTGGTCGTCACCTCGGAGATGCTGATGCCCGCGGGGCGCTGCGCGTAGCACTCCTGCTTCGACTGGTCCATGCCGACCTTGGCGTACCACGCGGCGCCGACCGCCGTGCTCAGGACGACGAGGACTGTGAGGGCGATCCGTGCTCCGCGCGACGGACCGGGCTCGGATCTCTCGTAGCCGCCGTCGGCCCAGGAATGGTTCATGCGACGAGCCTAGCCGGGCGCTCGGAGCACGCTCGGCCCGACCCGGCTGTCGCTCGTCCGTGGGTGTCGGGGTCGCGGTGGCTGCCGTGGAGACGGCTCGCGCTGGTCACGGGACCAGCAGCACCTTCCCCGTCGTGCGTCGGCCCTCGAGCGCACGGTGTGCCTCGGCCGCCTCGGCGAGCGGGTACGTGTGCTCGACCCGCACGTCGAGGGTCCCGGCCCGCACGGCGTCGAAGAGCTCGCCGGCACGGAGCACGAGCTCCTCACGGGTCGCGACGTAGTCGCCGAGGGTCGGGCGGGTGACGAAGAGCGAGCCGCCTGCGTTGAGCCGCTGGAGGTCGACGGGCGGCACCTGGCCCGAGGACCCGCCGAAGAGCACGAGCATGCCGCGTCGGCGCAGCGAGGCGAGCGAGGCGTCGAAGGTGTCCTTGCCGACGGAGTCGTAGACGACGTGGACGCCCGCACCGCCTGTGAGCTCGCGGACACGGGCCGGCAGCTCGGTCGTGAGGTCGGTCATCTCGCGGTAGTTGACGACCTCGCTCGCCCCGGCGGCCCGTGACAGCGCAGCCTTCTCCTCGGTCGAGACCGTCGTGAGGACACGCGCCCCGCGGGCTGCCGCGAGCTGGGTGAGGAGCAGGCCGACCCCGCCGGCTCCGGCATGGACGAGGGCGGTGTCGCCCGGGCCGAGCGGGTACGTCGAGGTCGCCAGGTAGTGGGCGGTCATGCCCTGCAGGGGGAGGGCTGCGGCGACCTGGAGGTCGACGTCGCCGGGGACGTGCAGCGTCCGGGCCGCCGGGACGACGACCAGCTCGGCGTAGGACGAGGGCGCGTCGGACCAGGCGACGTGGTCGCCCACGGCGACGTCGGAGACCTCTGACCCGACGGCCTCGACGACGCCGGACCCCTCGGACCCGAGGATGCTCGGGTAGTCGATGCTGTAGACGCCCGAGCGCCTGTAGGTGTCGATGAAGTTCACGCCCGCAGCGGCCACCCGGACGAGGACGTCGTGAGGTCCCGGGGACGGGACGTCCACGGTGTCGTGACGCAGGACCTCGGGCCCGCCGGCGGCGGTCGCGACGACGGCGTGCATGGTCTGGTTCTCGGGGTGCTGCTCGGGCGTCATGGTGCTCCTCGCTCGGATCGGGTGTGGCTGCGCGTCAGGCGTCCTGGACCGGGCCGATGCCCTGCTCGTGGAGCCAGCGCAGCGCGGCGGTGGTCCACTCTTCGACCGTACCGCTGCCCGGCGCGAGGCCGAGGCCGTGACGACCTGTCGGGTAGACGTGCAGCTCGTACGGCACGCCGTGCTCGCCGAGGGCTGCGGCGAGGCCGAGGCTGTGGCTGACCGGCACGGTCTCGTCGTCCGCGGTGTGCCACAGGAATGCTGGCCCCGTCGAGGCGTCGACGCGCTCTTCGGTGCTCAGGGCGCTCGCGAGCCCGGCGTCGTCGGCGTGCTCGCCCAGCAGGTTCTCGCGGGAGCCGACGTGCGGGGTCCGCACGAGCGAGGTCACCGGGTAGCACAGGACCGCGGCGTCGGGGCGGGAGACGGTCAGTCCTGGTGCGGCGGCAGCCTGGACGCGGGCGACGTCGTCGTCGGTCGCGGTGAGCACGGTGCCTGCGAGGTGCCCGCCGGCGCTGAAGCCGAGGACGGCGACAGGACCGGTGATCTCGCCGTGCACGCCGGCGCGGAGCTCGGCGAGGGCGGTGAGCACCTGGTCGAGGGCTGTCGGATAGCGCTCGGGGGCGATCGCGTAGTCGAGATAGCCGCTCGCGACTCCGTGGCTGGAGAGCCACGCGACGACGTCGACGGACTCGTGCTCGGCGCGGTGGGCGTAGCCGCCCCCGGCCAGGACGAGGACAAAACCTCGGTGGTCGACGTCGGGGCGGGGTGCGAGGGTGAGGGGTGCGGCAGTCATCGTCCCAGCGTAGAGGTCTGTACCGAGGGCGGCTGTATCAACTCACAGTCTTGTGTATTGTTATGCACATGACGTTCACCGTGGCAGTTGCCGGAGCCAGCGGGTATGCCGGAGGCGAGACGCTCCGTCTCCTCGCCGGGCACCCTGAGCTCACCGTCGGGGCGGTCACCGCCCACTCCAACGCGGGCACCCTGCTCGGTGCCCACCACCCGCACCTGCGCTCCCTCGCGCACCGCGAGCTGCTGCCGACGGCCGTCGAGCACCTGCTGGGCCACGACGTCGTCGTCCTCGCCCTCCCGCACGGCGCCTCCGGCGCGATCGCCGCCCAGCTGCCTGACGACGTGCTCGTCGTCGACCTCGGCGCAGACCACCGCCTCGTGGACCCCGCCGCCTGGCAGGAGTTCTACGGCTCCGAGCACGCAGGCACGTGGACCTACGGGCTCCCCGAGCTGCTGCGCGTCTCGACCGTGGACAGCCAGGTCGAGTACACCAAGCAGCGAGAGCTGCTCGCCTCCACCCGGCGGATCGCCGTCCCGGGGTGCAACGTCACCGCCGTGACGCTCGGCCTCCAGCCTGGGGTCGCCGCAGGCCTGCTGAGCACCGACGACCTCGTCGCCGTCCTCGCGGTCGGGTACTCGGGCGCCGGGAAGAGCCTCAAGACGCACCTGCTCGCCTCCGAGGCCCTCGGGTCTGCGCAGCCCTACGCCGTCGGCGGCACGCACCGGCACATCCCGGAGATCGTGCAGAACCTCCAGGTCGCCGGGGCCGGCGACGTGACGATCTCCTTCACGCCGGTCCTCGTGCCCATGTCCCGTGGCATCCTCGCGACAGCCACCGCCCGCCTCGCCGGCGGCGCCGAGGGCACCACCCTCGAGCAGCTGCGGTCCGCGTGGTCCGACGCCTACGAGGGTGAGCCCTTCGTCGAGCTGCTCCCCGAGGGGCAGTGGCCCACGACAGCCATGACGGCCGGGTCGAACACAGCCCTCGTGCAGGTGGCCCTCGACCGGCGCGCCGGCCGCGTCGTGACCGTGACCTCGATCGACAACCTCGTCAAGGGCACCGCAGGCGGCGCCGTCCAGTCGATCAACACAGCGCTCGGCCTCCCGCAGGTCCTGGGCCTGACCACCGAAGGAGTCGCACCGTGAGCGTCACCGCAGCACAGGGCTTCCGGGCCGCAGGGACCGCCGCCGGCCTCAAGTCGACGGGCAAGCCCGACGTCGCCCTCGTCGTCAACGACGGCCCACTCGACGTCGCGGCCGCGGTCTTCACCTCCAACCGCGTGGTCGCCGCCCCTGTCACCTGGTCCCGCCAGGTCGTCGCCGACGGCCGCGCGAGCGCCGTCGTCCTCAACTCGGGCGGCGCGAACGCGTGCACAGGACCCGAGGGCTTCCTCGACACGCACCGCACCGCCGAGCACACCGCTGACGCCCTCGGCGTCTCCGCGGGGGACACGATCGTCTGCTCGACAGGACTCATCGGTGTCCGCCTGCCCATGGACAAGCTGCTCCCGGGCGTCGACGCCGCAGTCACCGCGCTCAGCACCGACGGCGGGACCGACGCCGCGCACGCGATCATGACGACAGACACCGTCGCCAAGACCGCCGTCGTCACCGTCGAGACCACGACAGGGACCTGGACCGTCGGCGGGATGGCCAAGGGGGCCGGGATGCTCGCACCCGGCCTGGCGACCATGCTCTCGGTCATCACGACCGACGCCGTCGTCGACGCCGCGACGGCCGACGCCGCCCTGCGCGCCGCGACCACGGCGACCTTCGACCGCGTCGACTCCGACGGCTGCATGTCGACCAACGACACCGTCGTGCTGCTCGCCTCGGGTGCCAGCGGGCAGACGCCGACCCTCGACGAGCTCGCCGCAGCCGTCACCGAGGTGAGCGCCTCGCTGTCCCGCCAGCTCGTCGCCGACGCCGAGGGCGCCAGCCACGACATCGCCGTCGAGGTCGTCGGCGCGCACTCCGAGGACGCCGCCGTCGCGGTGGCCCGGGCCGTGACCCGCTCCAACCTCTTCAAGGCAGCTGTCTTCGGCAACGACCCCAACTGGGGCCGCGTCCTCTCGGCCGTCGGCACCGTCCCCGAGTCTGTCGCCAGCTTCGACGCCACGACCCTCGACGTGTCGATCAACGGCGTCCAGGTGTGCCGCGCCGGGGGAGTGGGCGAGGACCGCGACCTCGTCGACCTCGCCGCCCAGCGCGAGGTCCGGGTGCTCGTCGACCTGCACGCAGGCGACGCCACGGCCACGGTCTGGACCAACGACCTCACGCACGACTACGTCCACGAGAACAGCGCGTACTCCTCATGAGCGACCAGACCCCCAGCGCACCCGACGCCCCGCTCGACCTCAGCGGGATCGACGTCGGCGAAGACCTCAGCCCCTCCCAGAAGGCCGAGGTCCTCCTCGAGGCCCTCCCGTGGCTCCGCCAGTTCCACGGCGCCCTCGTCGTGGTCAAGTACGGCGGCAACGCCATGATCGACGACACGCTCAAGGCGGCCTTCGCCGAAGACATGGTCTTCCTGCGCCAGGTCGGCCTGCGGCCGGTCATCGTCCACGGCGGCGGACCGCAGATCTCCGAGATGCTCGGACGCCTGGGCATCGAGAGCGAGTTCCGCGGCGGGCTGCGCGTCACCACGCCCGAGGCCATGGACGTCGTCCGCATGGTGCTCACCGGCAAGGTCTCCCGCGAGCTCGTCGGGCTGCTCAACGCCCACGGCCCGCACGCCGTCGGGCTCTCCGGTGAAGACGGCGGACTGCTCCGTGCCCGCCGCCGCCACGCGACAGTCGACGGCGAGGCCGTCGACGTCGGGCTCGTCGGGGACGTCGTCGACGTGGACCCGCGCGCCGTCCAGGACCTCCTCGACGCCGGGCGCATCCCGGTGGTCTCGACGGTCGCCCCCGACATCCTCGACCCCACCCAGGTGCTCAACGTCAACGCGGACACGGCCGCCGCCGCGCTCGCGGTCGCACTGCGCGCCCGCAAGCTCATCGTGCTGACCGACGTCGAGGGCCTCTACACCTCGTGGCCTGACCGCACGTCCCTCGTCAGCCAGATCACGGCCTCCGCGCTCGACACCCTGCTGCCGTCTCTCGAGTCGGGCATGGTGCCGAAGATGGAAGCCTGCCTGCGTGCCGTCCGCGGGGGAGTGCGCGAGGCCCACGTGATCGACGGGCGGGTCGCGCACTCGGTCCTCATGGAGGTCTTCACCACCCGCGGGATCGGCACCATGGTCGTCCCCGACAGCGACGGCAGGCTCAACCCGCCGACCATCTCGGCGCCGGCCATCAGCTCCGGCACCACCACCCCCACGACCGACGGAGACCCGCAGTGAGCGCCCTCGACCCCCGCAGCGACACGACCGCAGACCTCGCAGGTCCCGGCAGCGGTGCCGAGTGGACGTCTCGCTACTCGGGGGCCGTCATGGACACCTTCGGCCCGCCCCAGCGCGTGCTGGTCCGTGGTGAGGGCGCCTACGTGTGGGACGCCGACGGTCGCCGGTACCTCGACCTCCTCGGCGGGATCGCCGTGAACTCCCTCGGCCACGCGCACCCGACGCTCACCGCGGCGATCAGCGCACAGCTCGGCACGATCGGCCACGTCTCGAACTTCTTCGGGACCCCGACCCAGATCGCGCTCGCGGAACGGCTGCTCGAGCTCGCTGCGGCGCCCGAAGGCTCGCGCGTCTTCTTCTCCAACTCGGGGACGGAGGCGAACGAGGCGGCCTTCAAGATGGCCCGCCGCACGGGGCGCCCGCGGATCCTCGCGCTCGAGGGGTCTTTCCACGGTCGCAGCATGGGGGCGCTCGCCCTCACGTCGAAGGCCGCGTACCGCGAGCCCTTCGAGCCCTTGCCCGGCGGGGTCGAGTTCTTGCCCTTCGGTGACCTCGACGCCCTCGAGGCGGCCTTCGCCGGCGACCCCGCCACGAGCGACGTCGCCGCGCTGTTCCTCGAGCCGATCCAGGGCGAGGCCGGTGTCCGGCCGGTCTCCGCGTCCTACCTGCAGCGCGCCCGCGAGCTCACCCGTGAGCACGGAGCGCTGATGATCCTCGACGAGGTGCAGACCGGCATGGGCCGGACAGGCTCGTGGCTCGCCCACCAGCTCCCGCAGCTCGGCGGCGGGATCGTCCCCGACGTCGTCACGCTCGCCAAGGGTCTCGGCGGAGGGTTCCCGATCGGTGCCGTCGTCGCCTACGGTCACGGACCAGCGGCGCTGCTCGGACGCGGCCAGCACGGGACGACCTTCGGCGGCAACCCTGTCGCGTCCGCCGCGGCACTCGCGACCATCGGCGTGATCGAGCGTGACGGCCTGCTCGCCTCGGTCACGGCTGTCGGCGACCACCTGCGGAGCCGGCTCGCCGAGACCGGGCACCCGCTCGTGGTCGGGACGCGCGGCGAAGGCCTGCTCGTCGGCATCGAGCTCGCGGCGCCGGTGTCGGCCGACGTGGCCTCCCGCGCCCTCGACGCGGGCTTCATCGTCAACCCTGTCACGCCGACGGCGCTGCGCCTGGCGCCCCCGCTGATCCTCACCCGCGAGCAGGTGGACGACTTCGTCGCCTTCCTCGAAGGGCTGCCTGCTGAGCTCGCCCTGCCCACCGACCCCGCCGACCTCACCACGGAGGCCTGACGATGACCGCCCAGACGATCCGCCACATGCTGCGCGACGACGACCTCAGCCCTGCCGAGCAGGCCGAGGTCCTCGAGCTCGCGCTGCGGCTGCGCGCCGACAGGCACCTCGAGAAGCCCCTCGCGGGCCCGCAGGCCGTCGCGGTGATCTTCGACAAGCCCACGCTGCGCACCCAGGTCTCCTTCGCGACAGGCATCGCCGAGCTCGGGGGCTACCCTCTCGTCCTCGACGGCAACCTCGCGCAGATCGGTGTGCGGGAGTCGATCTCCGACACCGCCCGCGTCCTAGGACGCCAGGTCTCGATGATCGTGTGGCGCACCCACGCGCAGTCGCGCATCGACGAGATGGCAGCGGTCGCCGGGGTCCCCGTGGTCAATGCGCTCACCGACGACTTCCACCCGTGCCAGATCCTCGCCGACCTCGTGACGATCGCCCAGCATCGCGGCGGGGTCGCGGCCCTGGCCGGTCAGACCCTCGCCTACGTCGGCGACGGCGCGAACAACATGGCGCACTCCTACCTCCTCGGAGGAGTCACAGCCGGCATGCACGTGCGGGTCGGCACACCCGAGGGGTACCTGCCTGACGCCGAGATCCTCGCGGCCGCGGCGGCGATCGCCGAGCAGACAGGCGGGTCCGTCACCGTCACCTCCGACGCGGCCGCAGCCGTCGCCGGCGCTGACGCCGTGGCGACCGACACCTGGGTCTCGATGGGCGACGAGGCCACTGCCGCCGAGCGCGCCGAGCCCTTCGTGCCCTACAGGCTCGACGCCGCGCTGCTCGCCCACGCGGCGCCCGACGCGCTCGTCCTGCACTGCCTCCCGGCCTACCGCGGCAAGGAGATCACCGCCGAGGTGATCGACGGGCCGCAGTCGGTCGTCTGGGACGAGGCGGAGAACCGGCTGCACGCGCAGAAGGCGCTCATGACGTGGCTCCTGGGGCAGTCATGACCTTCGCCGCCGTCCCGGTCGGGAGCGTGCCGGCCACCAAGGCGGCACGGCACGCGCGCATCGTGCACCTGCTCGCCCGCGAGCAGATCCACTCCCAGGCGGAGCTCGCCAAGGCGCTCGCCGCCGACGGCCTGCACGTGACGCAGGCGACGCTCTCGCGCGACCTCATCGAGCTGCGGGCCGAGAAGGTGCGCACCTCGTCCGGGGTGCTCGTCTACGCGATCCCCGGCGAGGGTGGCGACCGTACCGTGCAGACCACGGCCGACGCCGAGTTCCTCGCCGCCAGGCTCTCCAGGCTCTGCGGAGAGCTCCTCGTCTCGGCCGAGGCGTCCGGGAACCTCGTGGTGCTGCGCACCCCGCCCGGCGCCGCCCAGTACCTCGCCTCGGCGATCGACCACTCGGTGTTCACAGGTGTGCTCGGCACGATCGCCGGAGACGACACGGTCCTCGTGATCGCCCGTGACGTGAGCGGCGGCGACGAGCTCGCCGCCCGCTTCGTCGGGCTCGCGAGCGACAGCACCTGACCCCGAGACCACGGCTCGACCGGACCTCCGGCCGAGCCCGCCGTCCGCCAGACGACCACCCGACCAGCGGTGGCCTCGACGGATGACAGACTTTGTCCCTCACCATCTTGAGAAAGTGAAGTGCCATGACAGAACGCGTCGTGCTCGCCTATTCCGGCGGCCTGGACACCTCCGTCGCCATCGGCTGGATCGCCGAGCGCACAGGAGCCGAGGTCATCGCGGTGGCCGTCGACGTCGGCCAGGGCGGTGAAGACCTCGAGGTCATCCGTCAGCGAGCCCTCGACTGCGGCGCCGTCGAGGCGTACGTCGCGGACGCCCGTGACGAGTTCGCCGAGGAGTACTGCATGCCGGCGCTGCGCGCCAACGGCCTGTACCTCGACCGCTACCCGCTGGTCTCGGCGATCTCCCGCCCGATCATCGTCAAGCACCTCGTGCGTGCCGCCCGTCAGTTCGACGCGCAGACCGTCGCCCACGGCTGCACGGGCAAGGGCAACGACCAGGTCCGCTTCGAGGTCGGCATCACCTCGCTCGCCCCGGACCTCAAGTGCCTCGCACCGGTCCGTGACCTCGCGCTGACCCGCGAGAAGGCCATCGCCTACGCGGAGCAGCACAAGCTCCCGATCGCGACGACCAAGCACAACCCCTTCTCGATCGACCAGAACGTGTGGGGCCGCGCCGTCGAGACCGGGTTCCTCGAGGACATCTGGAACGGTCCGACCAAGGACGTCTACAGCTACACGGACGACCCGACCTTCCCGCCGGTCGCCGACGAGGTCGTCATCACCTTCGACCAGGGCATCCCCGTGGCCCTCGACGGTGTCGCCGTGACGCCGCTCCAGGCGATCCAGGAGATGAACCGTCGCGCCGGCGCCCAGGGCGTGGGCCGCATCGACATCGTCGAAGACCGTCTCGTGGGCATCAAGTCTCGTGAGATCTACGAGGCCCCCGGCGCGATGGCCCTCATCGCCGCGCACCAGGAGCTCGAGAACGTCACCGTCGAGCGCGAGCAGGCCCGCTTCAAGCGGACCGTCGAGCAGCGCTGGACCGAGCTGGTCTACGACGGCATGTGGTTCTCGCCGCTCAAGAAGTCCCTCGAGACCTTCATCGACGACACCCAGCGCTACGTGTCGGGCGACATCCGCATGGTCCTGCACGGTGGCCGCGCGACGGTCACCGGCCGCCGCTCCGAGGCGAGCCTCTACGACTTCAACCTCGCCACCTACGACGAGGGCGACTCCTTCGACCAGTCGCAGGCTCGTGGCTTCATCGAGATCTTCGGCCTCACCGCCAAGCTCTCGGCAGCCCGCGACGTGAAGTTCGGCAACGGCGTGGACCTCACCGGTGCCGACCTCCCCGGGTCGAAGGCCTGAGATGACGGACCTCACTCCGTCGGACCCCTCGTCGACCCCGACTGAGCCCGCAGCCGTCGAGGCGGCTGCGGGCACGCAGGTCGGTGCGACCGGTGCGGCACCCGTGAGCCTGTGGGGCGGCCGGTTCGCCGGCGGCCCCTCCCAGGCCCTCGCCGCGCTCTCGCAGTCGACGCACTTCGACTGGCGGCTCGCCCAGCACGACATCGAGGGCTCGAGGGCTCACGCGCGGGTCCTGCACTCGGCAGGTCTGCTGTCCGAGGACGAGCTCACGGCGATGCTCGAGGCGCTCGACGTCCTCTCGGCCGACGTGGCGTCGGGGGACTTCCTCCCGCTGCTCGCCGACGAAGACGTGCACACCGCGCTCGAGCGCGGTCTCATCGAGCGAGCCGGCAGCGAGCTCGGGGGCAAGCTGCGCGCCGGCCGGTCGCGCAACGACCAGATCGCGACGCTCGTGCGCATGTACCTGCGCGAGGAGGGCAAGGTCATCGGCGGGCTGGTGCTCGACGTCGCCGACGCCCTCGTCGAGCAGGCTGCTGCGCACCCGGACGCCGCGATGCCCGGTCGCACGCACCTCCAGCACGCTCAGCCTGTGCTGCTCGCGCACCACCTGCTCGCGCACGTGTGGCCCTTGCTGCGCGACGTCGACAGGTTCATCGACTGGGACGTCCGTGCTGCGCGCTCGCCCTACGGGTCGGGTGCCCTGGCCGGGTCGTCCCTCGGGCTCGACCCCGAGGCCGTCGCCGCCGACCTCGGCTTCGACGGAGCGGTCGAGAACTCGATCGACGGGACCGCGAGCCGCGACGTCGTCGCCGAGTTCGCCTTCGTCTCGGCGATGCTCGGCATCGACCTCTCGAGGTTCGCCGAGGAGATCATCGTCTGGAACACCAAGGAGTTCGGCTTCGTCCGTCTGGACGACGCCTACTCGACCGGGTCCAGCATCATGCCGCAGAAGAAGAACCCGGACATCGCCGAGCTCGCGCGC
This sequence comes from Sanguibacter sp. Leaf3, assembly GCF_001425965.1. Lineage (NCBI taxonomy): Bacteria > Bacillati > Actinomycetota > Actinomycetes > Micrococcales > Sanguibacteraceae > Sanguibacter > Sanguibacter sp. Leaf3. The sequence continues at coordinate 1,690,452 of NZ_LMRH01000001.1, forward strand.
GGCAAGGCCGGGCGTCTGGTCGGTGACCTCACGGGGCTGCTGACGACCCTCAAGGGCCTGCCGCTCGCGTACAACCGCGACCTGCAGGAGGACAAGGAGCCGGTGTTCGACCAGGTCGACACCCTCACGGTGCTCCTGCCGGCCTTCGCCGGGATGGTCTCGACGCTCACCTTCGACACCGGTCGCATGGCCGAGCTCGCCCCGCAGGGCTTCTCGCTCGCGACAGACATCGCCGAGTGGCTCGTCCGCCAGGGTGTCCCGTTCCGGGTGGCCCACGAGGTCGCGGGTGCCTGCGTCCGGGTGTGCGAAGACCGCGGGATCGAGCTGTGGGACCTCAGCGACGCCAACCTGGCGGAGATCTCCGAGCACCTGACGCCAGGTGTCCGCGAGGTGCTGACGGTCGAGGGCTCCTTGCGCTCGCGCGACGCCGCGGGCGGGACCGCTCCGGTCCGCGTGGCGGAGCAGCTCGAGGCGGCGAAGGTCCAGATCGCCGAGTACAGGTTCTGGGTCAACGGCTGAGCAGTCCTCCTGGGAGGACGCAGCGAGCAGCACCAGCACGGCACGCACGAAGAGCACGACAGGCACGATGGACGGGGACGGCATGAGCACGAACGACGGACACGGCTCATGACCGTCCCCGCCGACGTCCTGGACCTGATCCTCGAGGTCGTCGCCGAGGCCCCGGCAGGTCTGGGCGGCATGCGCCTGGTCTGCGTCGACGGGCCTGCAGGCTCCGGCAAGACGACCCTCGCGGACCAGCTCGGCCGGGCGCTGCCCGCCCAGGTCATCCACATGGACGACCTCTACCCAGGGTGGACCGGGCTCGCCGAGGGCGCCCAGAAGCTGCACGAGTGGGTCCTCGAGCCGCTGGCCCACGGGGTCCCGGGTCGGTACCGCAGGTACGACTGGCCGCTGGGCCTCTATGCCGAGCGGCACACCGTGCCGCTCGCGGACACCCTCGTGGTCGAGGGCTGCAACTCGGCAGCACTCACGACCGCGCCCTACTCGCCGGTGATCATCTGGGTCGAGGCGGAGGACGACGTGCGGCTCGAGCGCGGCATGCTCCGCGACGGTGACGGCGCGCGGGACCAGTGGACCACCTGGATGGTCGAAGAACGCCGTCTCTACGCGGAGCACCGGACGGCCGAGCGGAGCCACGTCCGGCTCGACGGTTCCGGGAACATCACCGGGCTCGGACCGACGGAGACTGCGTGAGCGCCGCGGTCTCCCCGGCACAGCACGATCCAGGTCGCGCGTGGTTCGCACGACCTGTCCTCGACGTCGCAGCAGGCCTGCTCGGCGCACACCTCACGCACAGCACGCCCGAGGGGTCTGTGACGCTCCGGCTGACCGAGGTCGAGGCGTACGGCGGCCTCGACGACCCGGGCTCGCACGCGGCGCGTGGTGTGACCCTGCGGAACCGGTCGATGGCCCTGCCGGGCGGGCACCTCTACGCCTACAGGCACCTGGGGCTGCACACCTGCCTCAACGTCGTCGCGGGACCTGAGGGCTCTCCGTCTGCGGTGCTCCTGCGGGGAGCCGAGGTGATCGACGGGGAGCCGCTCGCACTGGCCCGACGGACAGAGCGCGGAGTCGCCAAGACTGCGCGCGACCTGGCCCGCGGTCCGGCCCGGCTCGCGGTCGCGCTGGGGGTCGGGGTCGACCATGACGGGGCGGACCTGCTCGAGCCCGGAGGGTGTCTCACGCTCTCTGTCTCTACGTCGCAGCCGACTGTGGCATCGGTCGGCACATCCGCTGTCCAGCCTGGTGCTGTCGTGCGAGGTCCCCGGGTCGGCGTCAGCGGTCCGGGGGGAGACGGAGAGCTCTTCCCCTGGAGGCTCTGGCTCGCCGGGGAGCCGACGGTCTCCGCCTACAGGGCCGTGTCCCCGCGCCGACGCTGAAGAGGGCAGAATGGTCGGGCCAACCCCTAGACGAGGAGCAGCAGTGACCAACGTTCTCGATGAGCTCACCTGGCGTGGGCTGATCAGCCAGACCACCGACATGGACGCGCTCCGCGAAGCGCTCGACGGCGGCCCGGTCACGTATTACTGCGGCTTCGACCCGACAGCACCGAGCCTGCACCACGGACACCTCGTCCAGCTCCTCCTGCTCCGCCACCTGCAGCTCGCCGGGCACAGCCCCATCGCGCTCGTGGGCGGGGCGACCGGACTGATCGGCGACCCGCGGATGTCGGGGGAGCGGGTCCTCAACTCCCGGGAGATCGTCGCCGAGTGGGTCGAGCGTCTGCGCTCGCAGATCTCGCGATTCCTCGACTTCGACGGTGACAACCCCGCGCAGATGGTCAACAACCTCGACTGGACGGGTGAGCTGACAGCGATCGACTTCCTGCGGGACATCGGCAAGCACTACAGGCTGGGCACGATGCTGGCCAAGGACACCGTCGCGCGCCGGCTCGAGAGCAGCGAGGGTCTGTCCTTCACGGAGTTCAGCTACCAGATCCTCCAGGGGATCGACTACCTCGAGCTCAACCGTCGTCACGGCTGCACGCTGCAGACCGGCGGCAACGACCAGTGGGGCAACCTGCTGTCGGGGGTCGAGCTCATCCGCAAGTCCGAGCAGCGCTCGGTCCACGCGCTCACGACGCCGCTCATCACCAAGGCCGACGGCACGAAGTTCGGCAAGTCCGAGGGCGGGGCCGTGTGGCTCGACCCGGAGATGATGAGCCCGTACGCCTTCTACCAGTTCTGGCTCAACTCGGACGACGCCGACGTGGTGCGGTTCTTGAAGATCTTCACGTTCCGTACGGCTGAGGAGATCGACGAGCTCGCGGCCGCCGTCGCCGAGCGGCCTGCGGCCCGTGAGGCTCAGCGTGCACTGGCCGGCGACGTCACCACACTGGTCCACGGTGCTGGCGCGACCGAGGCTGCGATCGCGGCGAGCCAGGCGCTCTTCGGACGTGGGGAGCTGTCGAGCCTCGACGAGCAGACCCTCGTGGCGGCGGTCGCCGAGCTGCCCGAGACCGACGGGGCGCCCGGGGACCTGATCGTCGACCTGGTGGTCGCGGCTGGTCTGGTCGCCTCGAAGGGCGCCGCTCGTCGGGCCGTCGCGGAGGGCGGGGTCTACGTCAACAACACGAAGGTCGTCGGAGACGACGCCGTGCTGTCCGGGTCGGACCTCCTGCACGGTCGCGCCGCTGTGCTGCGCCGCGGGAAGAAGACGCTCGGGGTCGTCAAGGCGCGCGCCTGACCTGACCATGTCGTGCCGTCGGCCCCCGTCCTGCCCGGACGGGGGCCGATCTGCGTCTAGGTAGTGTGCGGCAGACCGGAGAGTGACTGCGGTCACCGGGAGCGGGCTTGACGCTCGTGTTCACACCACCGTAATGTTCTGGACGTCAGCCCGACTGGGAGACACAGACACCACTGCGAAGCTCTTCGGAGCCGGCGCGAAGTGGCTGGTCCCGGGGTTCGGCATCCTCTGCATGAAGGCNGACGTCAGCCCGACTGGGAGACACAGACACCACTGCGAAGCTCTTCGGAGCCGGCGCGAAGTGGCTGGTCCCGGGGTTCGGCATCCTCTGCATGAAGGCTTCGCAGGTTCGCCTGCGCCTGGTAGTGTGGAGGGCCTGGTTCGGACGGTGGTGACACTGTCTGGCTGCGGTTCGGACAGCTCGGAAGAGTGGTTCGAGGGGCCGCGAAGATCAGGTAGTCTTCACCAGGCCCGCTTGACCGGGTTARCGCGCTGGAAACGGCGAGTTGACGCAGGGAAGCGAGTCGGGTAAGTTTGAACGGTTGCCTCACGCCAGACGCTCAGTAATGAGTGAACGGGTGATGCGCGTCCGCTCCTTGAGAACTCACCTCACGCCAGACGCTCAGTAATGAGTGAACGGGTGATGCGCGTCCGCTCCTTGAGAACTCAACAGTGTGCTTAATAGTCAATGCCAAGACCCCTTGTCTTGGATTGGTGCTCGGCTTTTCGGTCGGGGCTGGTCTGGTGGCAAGGTTTATTTGGTATGAATTGAAAACGCAAGTTTTCGGTTTGTAGCCTTGATTAATCAAGTTCTCTCTTTGCAGGGAGGCTTGCTTCGTATGGTTGTTAACTGGTTTCGGGTTGATAGCAAACATTTACGGAGAGTTTGATCCTGGCTCAGGACGAACGCTGGCGGCGTGCTTAACACATGCAAGTCGAACGGTGACATCAGAGCTTGCTCTGGTTGATCAGTGGCGAACGGGTGAGTAACACGTGAGTAACCTGCCCTTGACTCTGGGATAACTCCGGGAAACCGGGGCTAATACCGGATACGAGACGCGACCGCATGGTCGGCGTCTGGAAAGTTTTTCGGTCAAGGATGGACTCGCGGCCTATCAGCTTGTTGGTGAGGTAATGGCTCACCAAGGCGTCGACGGGTAGCCGGCCTGAGAGGGCGACCGGCCACACTGGGACTGAGACACGGCCCAGACTCCTACGGGAGGCAGCAGTGGGGAATATTGCACAATGGGCGAAAGCCTGATGCAGCGACGCCGCGTGAGGGATGAAGGCCTTCGGGTTGTAAACCTCTTTCAGTAGGGAAGAAGCGAAAGTGACGGTACCTGCAGAAGAAGCGCCGGCTAACTACGTGCCAGCAGCCGCGGTAATACGTAGGGCGCAAGCGTTGTCCGGAATTATTGGGCGTAAAGAGCTCGTAGGCGGTTTGTCGCGTCTGGTGTGAAAACTCAAGGCTCAACCTTGAGCTTGCATCGGGTACGGGCAGACTAGAGTGTGGTAGGGGTGACTGGAATTCCTGGTGTAGCGGTGGAATGCGCAGATATCAGGAGGAACACCGATGGCGAAGGCAGGTCACTGGGCCACTACTGACGCTGAGGAGCGAAAGCATGGGGAGCGAACAGGATTAGATACCCTGGTAGTCCATGCCGTAAACGTTGGGCACTAGGTGTGGGGCTCATTCCACGAGTTCCGCGCCGCAGCTAACGCATTAAGTGCCCCGCCTGGGGAGTACGGCCGCAAGGCTAAAACTCAAAGGAATTGACGGGGGCCCGCACAAGCGGCGGAGCATGCGGATTAATTCGATGCAACGCGAAGAACCTTACCAAGGCTTGACATACACCGGAATCATGCAGAGATGTGTGCGTCTTCGGACTGGTGTACAGGTGGTGCATGGTTGTCGTCAGCTCGTGTCGTGAGATGTTGGGTTAAGTCCCGCAACGAGCGCAACCCTCGTCCTATGTTGCCAGCACGTTATGGTGGGGACTCATAGGAGACTGCCGGGGTCAACTCGGAGGAAGGTGGGGATGACGTCAAATCATCATGCCCCTTATGTCTTGGGCTTCACGCATGCTACAATGGCCGGTACAAAGGGCTGCGATACCGCGAGGTGGAGCGAATCCCAAAAAGCCGGTCTCAGTTCGGATTGGGGTCTGCAACTCGACCCCATGAAGTCGGAGTCGCTAGTAATCGCAGATCAGCAACGCTGCGGTGAATACGTTCCCGGGCCTTGTACACACCGCCCGTCAAGTCACGAAAGTCGGTAACACCCGAAGCCGGTGGCCTAACCCCTTGTGGGATGGAGCCGTCGAAGGTGGGATTGGCGATTGGGACTAAGTCGTAACAAGGTAGCCGTACCGGAAGGTGCGGCTGGATCACCTCCTTTCTAAGGAGCTACACACTGGCTYGWKYCGGGGACTACCCCGGYMGGGTTCAGGTGGCCACTTCCACACTCCGAATGAGGGTGTGGGTGGTTGCTCACGGGTGGAACATTGACTAGGACTCAGCTTGAGGGTCGATGCAAGTACACCAGCTTCGTCTGGTTGGAACGGATCGGTTCAAGGGSTGGGGACATGAGCACACTGTTGGGTCCTGAAGGCACGGGCGTCTTGTCAGCATGGTGTGTTGCCACGACACGGGTCACCCTGAACCAGTTGAACCGCTCTTGAGCTTTGCTCGGGGGTAGGCGGTGGTGTTGGGTGGGATCGTCCGTAGCTTGAGAACTGCACAGTGGACGCGAGCATCTTTGTAAGATCAAAGATTTATCTTTGGTTCTTTGCAATTTTTTGTTGTCAAGTTTTTAAGGGCACAGGGTGGATGCCTTGGCACTAGGAGCCGATGAAGGACGTAGTAGCCTGCGATAAGCCTCGGGGAGTTGGCAAACGAACTGTGATCCGAGGATTTCCGAATGGGGAAACCCAGCACGAGTTATGTCGTGTTACCCGCACCTGAATATATAGGGTGTGTGGAGGGAACGTCGGGAAGTGAAACATCTCAGTACCGACAGGAAGAGATATTCCGTGAGTAGTGGCGAGCGAAAGCGGAACAGGCCAAACCGTTCATGTGTGATACCCGGCAGGGGTTGCATGGGCGGGGTTGTGGGACCTTTCAGATGAGTCTGCCGGCTTGTCAGGGAGTCAGAAAGTCTCGTTATAGTCGAAGGGCATTGAAAGGCCCGGCGTAGAGGGTGTGACCCCCGTAGACGAAATGACGTGACCTCCCGAAGGGGATCCCAAGTAGCACGGGGCCCGAGAAATCCCGTGTGAATCCGTGAAGACCACTTCATAAGCCTAAATACTACCTAGTGACCGATAGCGGACAAGTACCGTGAGGGAAAGGTGAAAAGTACCCCGGGAGGGGAGTGAAATAGTACCTGAAACCGTGTGCCTACAATCCGTTGGAGCCTCCTTAGCAGGGGTGACAGCGTGCCTTTTGAAGAATGAGCCTGCGAGTTAGTGCTCAGTGGCGAGGTTAACCCGTGTGGGGAAGCCGTAGCGAAAGCGAGTCTTAATAGGGCGAATGAGTCGCTGGGTCTAGACCCGAAGCGAAGTGATCTACCCATGGGCAGGTTGAAGCGCGGGTAAGACCGCGTGGAGGACCGAACCCACCTAGGTTGAAAACTGGGGGGATGACCTGTGGGTAGGGGTGAAAGGCCAATCAAACTTCGTGATAGCTGGTTCTCCCCGAAATGCATTTAGGTGCAGCCTCGCGTGTTTCTTGCCGGAGGTAGAGCTACTGGATAGCCGATGGGCCCTACAAGGTTACTGACGTTAGCCAAACTCCGAATGCCGGTAAGTGAGAGCGCGGGAGTGAGACTGTGGGGGATAAGCTCCATAGTCGAGAGGGAAACAGCCCAGACCACCAGCTAAGGCCCCTAAGCGTGTGCTAAGTGGGAAAGGATGTGGAGTTGCACAGACAACCAGGAGGTTGGCTTAGAAGCAGCCACCCTTGAAAGAGTGCGTAATAGCTCACTGGTCAAGTGATTCCGCGCCGACAATGTAGCGGGGCTCAAGTACACCGCCGAAGCTGTGGCATTCACATRATAACCAGGCCTTCGTGGTCCAGGTGTGTGGATGGGTAGGGGAGCGTCGTGTGGGCAGTGAAGCTGCGGGGTAACCCAGTGGTGGAGCCTACACGAGTGAGAATGCAGGCATGAGTAGCGAAAGACGGGTGAGAAACCCGTCCGCCGAATGATCAAGGGTTCCAGGGCCAGGCTAATCCGCCCTGGGTAAGTCGGGACCTAAGGCGAGGCCGACAGGCGTAGTCGATGGACAAGGAGTTGATATTCTCCTACCGGCGAAGAACCGCCCATACCGAGCCAGGTGATGCTAACCGCCCAAGCCTGGTCCACAGGCCCTTCGGGGCTGAGGACTCAGGGGAGCGCGGGACCCGAACTTGTAGTAGGTAAGCGTATTAACAGGAGTGACGCAGGAAGGTAGCCAAGCCGAGCGACGGTTGTCTCGGTCTAAGGACGTAGGGCGAACAGTAGGCAAATCCGCTGTTCATATAGCCTGAGATCTGACGGGACCCACCCTAGGTGGGGATTTGGTGATCCTATGCTGCCRAGAAAAGCTTCGACGCGAGGTTCAAGCCGCCCGTACCCTAAACCGACTCAGGTGATCAGGTAGAGAATACTAAGGCGATCGAGAGAATCATGGTTAAGGAACTCGGCAAAATGCCCCCGTAACTTCGGGAGAAGGGGGGCCCGGAGCGTGAWCCCACTTGCTGGGGGAGCGTGCAAGGGCCGCAGAGACCAGGGAGAAGCGACTGTTTACTAAAAACACAGGTCCGTGCGAAGTCGCAAGACGATGTATACGGACTGACGCCTGCCCGGTGCTGGAAGGTTAAGAGGACGGGTTAGCCGCAAGGCGAAGCTCAGAATTTAAGCCCCAGTAAACGGCGGTGGTAACTATAACCATCCTAAGGTAGCGAAATTCCTTGTCGGGTAAGTTCCGACCTGCACGAATGGCGTAACGACTTCTCCGCTGTCTCAACCGTGAACTCGGCGAAATTGCACTACGAGTAAAGATGCTCGTTACGCGCAGCAGGACGGAAAGACCCCGGGACCTTTACTATAGTTTGGTATTGGTGTTCGGTGCGGCTTGTGTAGGATAGGTGGGAGACTGTGAAGCGGGCACGCCAGTGTTCGTGGAGTCAACGTTGAAATACCACTCTGGTCGCTCTGGACATCTAACCTCGGTCCGTAATCCGGATCAGGGACAGTGCCTGATGGGTAGTTTAACTGGGGCGGTTGCCTCCTAAAATGTAACGGAGGCGCTCAAAGGTTCCCTCAGCCTGGTTGGCAATCAGGTGTCGAGTGCAAGTGCACAAGGGAGCTTGACTGTGAGACTGACAGGTCGAGCAGGGACGAAAGTCGGAACTAGTGATCCGGCGGTGGCTTGTGGAAGCGCCGTCGCTCAACGGATAAAAGGTACCCCGGGGATAACAGGCTGATCTTGCCCAAGAGTCCATATCGACGGCATGGTTTGGCACCTCGATGTCGGCTCGTCGCATCCTGGGGCTGGAGTAGGTCCCAAGGGTTGGGCTGTTCGCCCATTAAAGCGGTACGCGAGCTGGGTTTAGAACGTCGTGAGACAGTTCGGTCCCTATCCGCTGCGCGCGCAGGAAACTTGAGAAGGGCTGTCCCTAGTACGAGAGGACCGGGACGGACGAACCTCTGGTGTGCCAGTTGTTCCGCCAGGAGCACGGCTGGTTGGCTACGTTCGGAAGGGATAACCGCTGAAAGCATCTAAGCGGGAAGCCTGCTTCAAGATGAGGTTTCCATGAGGGCTTGACCYTCGAGAGGCTCCCAGCAGACCACTGGGTAGATAGGCCGGATGTGGAAGAGAGGACTAACGACTCTCGGAGCTGACCGGTACTAATAAGCCGACAACTTGATAACACTCAAATTTTGTGTGCTACGCGTCCACTGTGCGGTTCTCGGGTAACGGCCGAGAACCGGTTGACAACCCAATAGAGTTACGGCGGTCATAGCGAGGGGGAAACGCCCGGTCCCATTCCGAACCCGGAAGCTAAGCCCCTCTGCGCCGATGGTACTGCACGGGAGACTGTGTGGGAGAGTAGGTCGCCGCCGGACAACCATTCAAC